>JAFKKV010000025.1 GCA_017304475.1 Hyphomicrobiales bacterium
GCACAGAACCTCGCCATCATGAGACGCCTCGGCCTCAATCTTCTCCGCACCGATCCAGCGAAGATCTCCATGCGCCTCAAGATCAAACAAGCAGCATGGAGCGACCCCTACCTCAAATCGCTCATCTGCCAAATGCGATAGCCCTGCCCAAAGGGAGAGGGTGCCGGCGTAGTCGGCGGGTGAGGAGCGTAAGCGCCGAGAACTCGTGCCGGCGCTCGCGCTGCGTGCTGCCCTCTCCGGAGATGGACGACCCCTCACCCGGCGCCTGACGGCGCCACCCTCTCCCTTTGGGAGAGGGTCAATAAGGCGGCGCTTCTCCTCGCCCCTCGCCCCCTGCTACGCTCCCTTCGTCACGTCCCCGATCAACCGTCCCAGCCGGCCGATCCCCTCGCTGATCGCCTCGTCGCCGGCGAGCGAGAAGCTCAGGCGGATCGTATTGCGGCCGGTGCCATCGGCGTGGAAGGCCCCGCCCGGCACGAAGGCGACGCGGGCGGTCTTGATCGATCGGGCCAGCAGTTCGGCGCCGTCCATACCTTCGGGCAAGGTCAGCCAGACGAACATACCGCCCTCGGGTTTCGACCAGGTCACGCCCGCGGGCATGTGGCGGGCGAGCTCGGCCAGCATGCGGTCGCGCCGGTGCCGATAGGCGGCGCGGATCTTCGCCACCTGGGCCGGGAAGTGGTTTTCGGCGACATGGTGGATCGCCATCTGGTTGATGCTCGGGCTGTGCAGGTCGGCCGCCTGTTTCATCAGCACCAGCTTGGCGATGACCGGCTTGGCGGCACAGATCCAGCCGACGCGCAGGCCCGGCGCCAGCGTCTTGGAGAAGCTGCCGCAATAGATGGTGCGGGTCTTCTCGATGTCGCCGTGCCTGGCGATGTCGAGGGCCAGGATGGAGGGCACCGGCTCGCCGTCGTAGCGCAGCGCCTGATAGGCGGAATCCTCGATGACGGCGATGCCGAGCTCATCGGCGAGATCGAGCATGCGCTCGCGCGCGGCCCGGTCCATGGTCTCGCCGGTCGGATTGGCGAAATCCGGCGTCAGATAAGCGAGCTTCACCCGTCCGCCGGCTTCGGCCGCGGCATCGGCATAGGCCTTGGGCGTGACATTGCCGAGGCCGGGCGTCAGCCGGTCGTAACGCGGCTCATAGGCGTTGAAGGCCTGCAACGCGCCGAGATAGGTCGGCCAGGTCACCAGCGCGGTGTCCTTGGGCGACAGCAGGAGCTTGCCGAGATAGTCGAGACCCTGCTGCGAGCCCGAGGTGATCATCACATTATCGATGCCGCAGGGGATGCCGATCGCCGCCATCTGGCCGACCAGCCACTGGCGCAGCGGCGGAAAGCCCTCGCTGACCGAATATTGCAGCGCGACGCCGGCAACGTCCTTGGCGAGAACCGCCTGATAGGCATCGCGGAAGGCCTCGTCCGGGAACAGAGCCGGGTCGGGAATGCCGCCGGCGAAGGAGATGATGTCGGGCTGCTCGAGCAGCTTCAGCAATTCGCGAATTTCCGAAGCGCGCATCCTGTCGGCGCGGCTTGCAAACAAGGCGTCCCAGCCCATGGCATCCTCTTGAGGTCGGTTTGTTGCGCACACCATGAGCGTGGCGACAGATTATGTCAATAATGCTGACCTAATCAGCATGTCTGCCATTCGGGAGATGGGAGGGGCGGCGATCGGTGAACGCAGCGAAACCCGCCGCTGATGATGCCGGCACCGTTCTCGGCTATCGCTGGGAACACAACGTCACCCCCGGCCGAGGCGAAGCCGAGGGGAAGGGGGTCCAGGAGCTGCAGAACTGAACCTCGAAGCTGCGGAACTCCCCACCGGCATGCACTGAAAGCGCAATTGAGGCGGCCCCTGGCCCCCCTTCCCCTCGGCTTCGCCTCGGCCGGGGGTGACGTAGAGGTTCCTGCGCTTCCCCGGCAAAGAATTGCTTTGCCTCGGGGATGACGTCGAGCGCTTCGGAAGTCGGGGTCGGCTGCCGCTTGCATCCCCGCACGCGTCGTCTTGCGCATTTGCCGGATGACCTAGCCAACCCGGCTCTCTCCCAGCCCCCTCACCCTCCTCCCGATTGTACAGCGGTCGAATGGGTCTTGACGCCTCCGGTCGGCTGTAGATAATCGATTCACAGAACATCGTTTCGTCTACAAGAACACCCACGAGGAAACACCATGCTGACCAGACGCACTCTCTCCGTCGGGATAGCCACGGCGGCGCTCGCGAGCCCCTTCGTCGTGCGCGCCCAGAGCCCGATCCGCATGCGCCTGGCTCACGCCACCGCCGAGATCCATCCCGGCCACGTCACCGCGGTGAAATTCAAGGAAGCTCTGGAGAAGCTGGTTCCGGGCCGGGTCAACGTCCAGATTTTCGGCAACCGCCAGCTCGGCGACGACAAGCAGAACCTGGAATCGACCATCGCCGGCACTACCCAGCTGTGCATGGCGAGCGGCGTGTTGTTTCCGCTGGTCACCGGGCGCAGCGCGCTCAACGCGTTCCAGCTGCCCTTCCTGCTGAAGGACTATGCCCATTTCGGCAAGATGGCGGTCAGCGACATCGGCCAGAAAATACTCGACGACCTCGCACCCGCCGGGCTCGTCGGCCTCGAGGTGACCGATATCGGCCAGCGCCACTTCCTCTCGGCCACCCGCCAGGTGAAGAAGGTCGCCGACTTCTCCGGCCTGAAGACCCGCATCGTGCCGGTGCCGTTGCACAAGTCGATCTGGGAGGCGGCGGGCACCTCGCCGGTCGGCCTGCCCTATGGCGAAGTCTATGGCGCGCTGGAGACCAAGGTCATCGACGCCGTCGAGATCAATGTCTCCTCGATCCTCGGAGAAAACCTCTGGGAGGTCGGCAAGAACCTGACGCTGACCGGCCATTACCCCTGGCACGCGGTGATCGCCGCCAACAAGACCTTCTTCGACAAGCTGCCGGCCGAGATCCAGGCCGCCATGCGCGAGGCCGGCCGCAGCTCGACCCAGGCCGCCCTCGACTATGCCCGTGACCAGGACCTCTCCGCCCGCGACCTCCTGAAGGCCAAGGGCGTGCAGATCTCCGAGCTCGAGGATCTTGCCGCCATGCGCGAGAAGATGCGACCGCTGATCGCCCAATATGCCCAGCAGTCGCCGCTGATCGCCGAATTCGTCGAGAAAGCGCAAGCGGCGGCGTGAAGTAAGGGCCCGGCGGGTTGGCGGTTCTCTTAAGAGCTCGTCGCAGGACGCGGCTCGCGCCTGAAGCACTGCCCCTCACCTCTCCCCGGCGGGGAGAGGTCGACCGAAGCGCCAGCGAAGGTCGGGAAAGGGGGCGTGGCGCAAGACGGAAAGTCACCTTGCGAGTCGGGCACCGCCTTGCTTGGAACCCTGAGCTCCCCCTCTCCCGGCGCAATAGCATCGAGCGAACGCGAGATGCGTTCGCACTCGCTATCCGCGCCGACCTCCCCCCGCCGGGGGGAGGTTGAGGAGAAGGTTCGCGCCTGAACCTTGAAGGAAAGCGGCCGGACCGCCACGCAGCCCGGCCCTTAGACCAAAGACCATCATTTCCCGCGACGCCGAGACCCGAGACCATGACACCGCCAGAACCATCCGCCGCACCGCCGCGGAACGGCTTCGTGCAGCTCTATACCCGGGTCCTCTGGACCTTTGCCGGCCTGTCCATGGCGGCGATCGTCGGCATCATGCTGGTCCAGGTCGCCGCGCGCTACCTGTTCGGCTCGTCGCTCATCTGGGCCGAGGAGCTCTGCCGCTACATCCTGATCTGGCAGACCTTCCTGCTCATCGGCATCGCCTATCAACAGGGCGAGCTGGTGGCGCTCGACCTGATCGGCACGCGCCTGTCGCGGCCCCTGCGCTTCCTGATCCGGCTGATCGTGTCGCTGCCGGTCTGCTATTTTCTCTACCTCCTGATCGAGACCGGCCTCGTCCATGCCGGCCGGTTCAAATCCCAGACCATTCCGGCCATCGACTTCATCTGGGGCTCGCTCACCGGCCGGCCGGCCGGGCTGCCGGTCTGGTGGGTCTATGTCTCCGTGCCGGTCGGCTGCGCGATCCTGCTCGCCCATGTCGTGGTCGGCCTCGTCGACGAGGTCATCGCCCTGGTGCGCGGCACGCCGGCCGCCGCTTCGAACGCCCCTTCGGACGCGCCCCGCCCCCCCTCCTCCAACGCCCAGGCTTAAGCGATGTTCAGCTTCCTCGGTCTGTTCATGACCTTCCTGCTGCTGGGCGTGCCGATCTCGCTCGCACTCGGCGTCGGCGGCATGCTCTATCTCGCGCTCACCGACAACTGGTCGCTGGTCGGCGCGCTGCCGCAGCGCATGCTCGCCGGCGTCGACCAGTTCGTGCTCCTGACCATCCCGCTGTTCCTGCTCGCCGGCAACCTGATGAATCTCGGCGGCCTGAGCGACCGCATGATCAAGTTCGCCAATGCGCTGGTCGGCCATATGAAGGGCGGCCTGTCGCTGGTCACAGTGCTCGCCAGCATCATGTTCGCCGGCATTTCCGGCAGCGCCATCGCGCAATCCTCGGCGATCGGCTCGCTGATGATCCCGGCCATGGCGCGCCAGGGGATCCCTGCGGCCTATGGCGCGGCGCTGGTGGCGATGAGCGCGGTGATCGACCCGCTGATCCCGCCCAGCATCACCATGATCATCTATGGCGTGCTGTCGGGCGCCTCCATCGGGCAGATGTTCATCGCCGGCATCATTCCCGGCCTGCTGCTCGGCATCGCCCTGCTCGGCTATGCCTATTGGAAGGCCTGGAAATATAATTTCCCGTCCATGCCGCGCGCCGGCTGGGGCGAGCGCGGCCGCGCGCTGATCGCCGCCATCCCGGCTCTCATGCTGCCTGTCATTATCGTCGGCGGCGTCAAGAGCGGCATTTTCACCATGACGGAATCGGCGGCGGTGGCCGTCGGCTACGCCTTCATCGTCGGCGCGCTGCACCGCGAGCTCACCTTCAAGCGGCTGTGGGAAGCGCTCTGCACCACCGCCATCACGACCGCCGGCCTGCTGTTCATCCTGGCCATGGCCAGCATCGTCGCCTTCGCGCTGACCGTGGAGGAAGTGCCCACGCGTTTCGCCGAAAGCCTGCTCAGCATCAGCGACAACAAGTTCGTCGTGCTGCTCATGCTCAACATCATGCTGCTGCTGCTCGGCAAGTTCCTCGAGCCGATCTCGGTGATGATCGTCACCATGCCGATCCTGATGAAGGTCTGCACGATGATCGGCATGGACCCGGTGCAGTTCGGCGTGATGGTCACGCTCAACGTGGTCATCGGCATGGTCACCCCGCCGGTCGGCGTCTGCCTCTTCGTGGTCTGCGCCATCGCCGGCAAGTCGGTGCTCGAGGTCAGCCGCGAAGTGCTGCCCATGTTCTTCATCTGCCTCGTGCTGCTGGCCGTGGTCGCCACCATTCCCGCCGTCACGATGGCATTGCCCCACCTCATGCTCGGCGCCCGCTGAGCACCGATCGAGCCAAGCCATGACCGCAAATGCCATGTCAGAACGCCCCCACCCCCAGGCCTTTCGCCGGCGCTTTGCCGCCGGCGACCACCTCATCGGCACCTTCATCAAGACGCCGGTGACCCATACGGTCGAGATCATCGGGTCGCTCGGCTTCGACTTCGTCGTGATCGACGAGGAACACGCCCCCTTCGACCGGGTGACCATCGACGGGGCGATCCTGGCGGCCCGCGCAGTCGGCACCGCCGCCCTGGTGCGGGTCGCCGAGCTGACGCCGGCCAAGATCCTGTCGGTGCTCGACGACGGCGCCACCGGCATCCTGGTGCCGCATGTCGCCTCGGCCGAGACCGCGCGCGCGGTGGTGGCGTCAGCCCGTTATCGCGGGGGAAAACGCGGCTTCTCCAATTCGCCGCGCGCCGGCGGCTACGGCGCCCGGCCGCTCTGGCAGCATGTCGACCAGGCCGACGCGGAGGTCACCGTCATCGGCATGATCGAGGACCCCGAGGCGCTCGACCAGCTCGACGCCATCCTGGCGGTCGAAGGGCTCGACGGCGTGTTCATCGGCCGCGGCGACCTCACCGTCGCGCTCGGCGCCAGCGGCCCCGACGCGCCGGAGGTGCAGGAGGCCTGCGCCAAGATCTTCGCCGCCGCCAGGCGGGCCGGCAAACCGGTCTGCATCATGGTCGGCGCCGCCGCGGAAGCCGCCGCGTTCCAGGCGCGCGGCGCCTCGGCCTTCATCGTCTCGACCGATCTCGGCTTCCTGCGCGCCGCCGCCGCCAAAGCCTTTGCCGAGGTCGCCGCACTTGGACATGCGACCGAGAAATAATCGGCCGTCCCAATCACCCGTTCACAGCCAAATGGAGGTTCCCGCCATGGCCGCTCCGTCCACCTTGCCCACTGTCGTCCCCTGCCCGACCTTCGCGCCCGAACGCGCCGCGGAGATCGCGGAGCTGCTGGTCGGCGCCGTCGACCTGCATTGTCATAGCGGCCCGGCCGCCATGCCGCGCATTCTCAACCATCACGAGGCGCTGATGGATGCGGCCGCGGCGAAATTCGCAGCCGTGCTCTACAAGGACCATTTCTATCCCGGCATGGCCCACGCACAGATCCTCGAAGGCCTGTTTCCGGACACCGGCGTCAAGCTGTTCTCCGGCGTCGCGCTGAACAATGCGGTCGGCGGCCTCAACCCCTATGCCGTCGACCACGCCATCAAGCTCGGCGGCAAGATCGTCTGGATGCCGACCTTCGCGGCGGCCAACCACATCAATGCCTATGCCGGCGCCGCCAAGACCTTCCCGAAGACCGCGCAGAAAATGCTCGATCCGACCGCGCTCAGCGTGCTCGACGCCAACAAGAAGCTGACCGACGAGACGCTGCAGATCCTCGACCTGATCGCCGAGGGCGACATCATCCTGGCCGGCGGCCACCTGCATGTCAGCGAATTGTTCGTGCTGTTCGAGGAGGCGCGCAAGCGTGGCGTCAAACGCCTGATGGTCAACCACCCGAGCTATGTCATCGGCTGCAGCGACGCGGATATCCGCGGCCTGGTGGCGCTCGGCGCTTATATGGAGCACTCGATCTGCATGTTCGTCGAAAGCCGCGCCAAGCAGCACGACATGGATGACCTCGCCCATCTGATCGCGGTCGCGGGCGTCGACCACACCATTCTCGGCTCGGATCTCGGCCTGACCCAGGCGCCGCGCCCCGTCGACGGCTACCGCATGATCGTCGACCAGATGCTCGACCATCAGATTTCGCGGGCGGATATCAAAAAGATCACCTCGACCAATGCGGCGAAGCTTCTGGGCATTGCGGTGAATTGAGGGGCGATGCCACCCCTCTCCGGCGAAGCACCCCCTCTTCCTAGCGTGCACCATCGGCGCAAAGGCCCTGTCGACCAACCCTCTCTCAGAGGGAGAGGGTGGCGCCGTCAGGCGCCGGGTGAGGGGCGTAAGCTCGAAGGACCGGTGCCGACGCGCGACGAGGTTCAGCCCCATCCCGACATGGACGCCCCCTCACCCGGCAGCTGACGCTGCCACCCTCTCCCTCTGGGAGAGGGTCAGTTTTGCCCCCAGGACCCCCACATGCACGTGCTCATCGTCCATGCCCACCCGGAACCGGCCTCGTTCAACGGCGCGCTCACCCGCCGCGCCGTCGAGGCTTTGACCGGCGCGGGCCACACCGTCACCGTTTCCGACCTCTATGCCGAGGGTTTCGATCCGGTGGCCGGCCGGCACGACTTCACCGAGATGGCCGAAGCGGGCCGCTTTCACTACCAGACCGAACAGGCCCATGCGGCCAAGACCGGCACCTTTTCGACCGAGCTCGCACGCGAACAGGCGCGCGTCGCGGAAGCCGACCTTCTGGTGCTGCAATTCCCGCTCTGGTGGGGCAGCCCGCCGGCCATCCTGAAGGGCTGGTTCGAGCGGGTGCTGGCCTATGGCTTCGGTTATGTCGACGGCGCGCGTTTCGACAACGGGCTGTTCCGCGGCAGGCGGGCCCTGATGTCGGTGACGACGGGCGGCACGCCCGAGCGCTTCTCCGCCGGCGGCAGCTATGGCGAGATCGACCAGGTGCTCTATCCGGTGAAGCATCTGCTGCTCGCCTATATGGGCTATGCGGTGGAGGAGCCTTTCGTCGCCTATGCCGCCCCGCGGATAAGCGCAGAGGAGCGCGCCGGCTATCTCGACGCCTTCGCACAGCGCCTGACCGCCGCCGCCGCCAAACCGACCGCACCGCTCGCCAACCTGCACCTGCGCGATGCCGTGGGCGAGGCCGCCTGGACGCGCCAGGGTTAGGCACGTTGGCCCGGGCATTGCTTGGGGAGTGTCCGATCGATGCGCCTGATGCGGGAGATGATCGCCATGGTGTCGCAAGGCCTGAATGCGATGAAGGCGAGGCTGGGTTTCTGGATCGACCCGCAGCCTCCGCGCGAGCCCGCGGCCGGCCCGCCCCCGAGCGCCGCCGACCGCGAACGCCTCCTGGAAGAGCGCGACCTCCTGCTGCTGCGCCAGATGCCGCGCTGAGCCTTTTTGCGAGTCCGGCCAGAGGCTTGCCGGGCCGCGTGAAGGTTCCGATTCAGCGCGCGCGGAGTGCGACGCGCGTAAACCCTCTCCGGGCCGCTCGTCGCATCATGCCCCCTCAGCGGCTCGCCATCAGCCATTCTCCCCCACTGCGACCTCACGGCCCAGGCGCCACCCCTCACAAGCCAGCCGACATCAGGTTATGATGCGTCACCGCCTTGCCGCCGAGGTCCGTGCCGCCATGACCCACGTCGTCCGCACCACGCCCCTGCCCTCGGGCGCGCCGATTCCCGTGCTCGGCCAGGGCACCTGGCACATGGGCGACCGGGCCGGCCGCCGGGCCTCCGAGGTCGCCGCGCTCCGGCTTGGCCTCGACCTCGGCATGACGCTGATCGACACGGCGGAAATGTATGGCGACGGCGCCGCCGAAGTGCTCGTCGGCGAGGCCATTGCAGGGCGGCGCGACGAGGTTTTCCTGGTCAGCAAGGTGCTGCCCCACAATGCCACGCGCCGCGGCACGCGGGCCGCTTGCGAGGCGAGCCTGAGGCGGCTCGGCACCGACCGCATCGATCTCTACCTTCTGCACTGGCCGGGCGGCGTGCCGCTCGAAGAGACGATCCAGGGCTTCGAGGACCTCACCGCCGCCGGACGCATTCTGCATTGGGGCGTGAGCAATTTCGATGTCGAGGATATGCGCGAACTTCACGAGGCGGCCGGCGGCGACGGCGTCGCCGCCAATCAGGTGCTCTACAATCTCGCCGATCGCGGCATCGAGTTCGACCTCCTGCCCTGGTCGGCCAAGGCAGGCCTGCCGGTCATGGCCTATTCGCCGATCGAGCAGGGCCGGCTGACCATGCATCCCGTGTTGAACACCATAGCCGCGCGGCATCCCGGGGCCACGCCGGTTCAGGTGGCGCTCGCCTTCGTGCTGCGCCAGCCCCATGTCTGCGCCATTCCCCAGGCGGGAACGCCGGCCCATGTCGCCGAGAACCGCGCGGCGCTCGATCTCGTCCTGACCGAGCAGGACCTGGCCGATCTCGACCGCGCCTTCCCGCCGCCGAGAGCGAAGCGCCAGCTCGCGATGATCTGAGACGCAGGAGCTCAGGTGACGCTCTTCTCGAAACACCTGGCGTCGCCGTCCTCCGGCTCGGCCACATGCTCGGCGGAGCGATCCGGCAAGACGATCGTCGGTCCCGTCGAGGGGACCTTGATCGACGGCGTGGCCGCCCCGGTCATACGGCGCATCGGCAGATGCGGGTCGGGCCGCGCGGCCGGAACATCCTGGAAACGTTGCATGACTGTCTCCTCTCAGGGTTCGACAGCGATTGGGCGTCCGGGTCCCCGGCGCCGAACATCCGGCACCGGCGCATGTGACAGCCTGGCGGGAAAGGCCTCCGCGACGGCCGCGAAAGTTGCGCCGGCACCACCCATCCGCCCTCGGCTCCGCATGCTCCGGACATCTTATTCCGATACGCTGGTGACGGCGAGTTGGACTGGCCGCCCGTGATATTGATGAGTCATGCCAGCGGCTTGGGGCGGGCCTCGGAAGCTCCGATTCAGGCTGAGCGAGGCGCCTGGAGAAACCTCCTCGTCAAGCCGGCGATTGACAGACACGCGCCGGCGGGCGACGCCCGCCTGGACCATCCGCGAAAGACAAGAACCCTTGATCGATGACGTCGCGCCCTTCGACCCTGCTTTCCAGGCCGCACTCGCCCGGCTGCTCGCATGGCGTCGCGACGTCCGCCATTTTCGCCCCGAGCCGCTGCCCGCCGGCACGCTGGAGCGGCTGATCGAGCTTGCCGCGCTGGCCCCGTCCGTGGGCCTCAGCCAGCCCTGGCGTTTCGTCAGCGTGGAAACGCCCGCGCGGCGCGCGGCGATCCGCGCCGAATTCGCCCGCTGCAATGCCGAGGCGCTCGCAGCCCAGGCCGGCGAGCGCCAGGCCGGCTACGCCCGGCTGAAGCTCGAGGGGCTCGACCAGGCGCCCGATCATCTTGCCGTGTTCGCCGATCCGGCGACCTCCCAGGGCCATGGCCTCGGCCGGCGCACCATGCCCGAGACCATGGCCTATTCGGTGGTCATGGCGGTGCACACGCTGTGGCTCGCCGCCCGCGCCGAAGGCATCGGGCTGGGCTGGGTGTCGATCCTGGAGCCGGCACGGGTCGCCGCCGCGCTGGACGTGCCGGCGACCTGGCAGTTCATCGGTTATCTCTGTCTCGGTTATCCCATGGAGGACCATGAGGTGCCCGAGCTGGAACGCCTCGGCTGGGAGCGGCGGGCACCGCAGACGCTGCTGCGCAAATAGGCCGCCGGTGCATGGTGGGCGCCTAAAAAAGCCCCGTCGCGAGACACGACGGGGCAGTCAATGGAGAGTGTCGGGACGACCCGGCCCACGCGCCCACAAGGGACGCCACTGGGGTCGGCCGGGGGTATCCCGTTGATGCAACGCATGAAGCGGCGAGAAGGTTCCCGGGAGAGTGGCGGATGGGGGTGAAGCGGCAAGCGCGGCGCGCTTAAACCTTCGCTCGCTCTGCGGGATAGGGTGGCGCCGCATAGCGTTTCGCATCATGCCCCACTCGCCATTCGCGGGTCGCCCCCTACCCGACCGCCTCGCAGCGGAACCCGTCGTCCCAGCGCTTGATGCGGCCGACCGAGGGCGAGGGAAAATGCGCGGTGCAGCAGAGCGTCGCGGTGTCGCAATAGCGCTCGAGAAAGGCGCGCCGCGTGATCGCGGCTTCAGCCGGGTCGGTGTCGAAACGCATCGACATTGCGGGAAAGCGCGCCTGCAGCGGCGAATGGATGAGGTCCCCTGTCATCACCACCTCGTCGCGGCCGCGGCCGAAGCGAATGGCGACATGGCCTGGCGTGTGGCCGGGCGTCGGCAGCAGCCGGACATGATCGCCGATCTCGTGCGCCATCCCGACGAGATCGGCCCGGCCGGCTTCCATCACCGGCAGCACGCTGTCGCCGAAGGCGGCCACCGGCGCCTTGGCGTGGGCGGCCGCCCAGTGGCGATATTCCTGTTCGCCGAAGACATAACGCGCCTTCGAGAAGGTCGGCACCCAGCGGCCATTGTCGAGCCGGGTGTTCCAGCCGACATGATCGGCATGCAGATGCGTGCACATGACGATATCGATATCGTCGACGGTCAGCCCGGCCGCGGCGAGGCCGCGCATATAGCGGTCGTCGGTCTTGTCGTGCCAGGTCGGACGGGTCGGCCTCGGCTTGTGATTGCCGATGCAGCTGTCGACCAGGATGGTGTGATGCGGCGTGCGCACCACATAGGACTGAAAGCACAAGATCAACATGTCCTCGGCGTCCAGCGCCTTCGGCCGCAGCCAGGACCGGTTCTCCGCCAACAGCTCCGGCGTCAGGCCGTCGAGCACCTGCAGCGCCGGAAAGAACGGCACCTCCTGCTCGATGATCCGGTGCACGGTCATGTCGGCGATGGTGAAGCTGATCGTCATCGGCGGGGTCCCTGCGAGCCGAGCCGAGATTACACGGCGGGGCGAATGGGGAGTAGCGAATAGCGAATGGGGATGATGCGGAACGATCGGCGCAAATCCCTCTCAGGCGCGTTTACGCGCGGCGTTTCGCATCATCCCATTCGCTATTCGCCACTCGCTATTCGCCCCCTTCACACCTTCCTGACCACCGCATCTCCCGCCCGGAGTGCCCGGCCATCGGCTGAATAGAGCGTGAGGCGTCGAACCTCGTCGCCGGTTTGCGTGTCGCGCAGCGTCGAATGCGGCTCGCCGGGCGCGTAGAACGTCGCCTCGCCCCATTGCCGCAGCGCCACCATGACCAGGAACAGGCCGCGGCCCTTTTCGGTCAGCACATAATGGTGATAGGCGCCGCCCTCGGCTCCCGGCTCCACCGCCAGGATGCCGCGCTCGGTCAGCGTGCGCAGCCGGGCAGCGAGGATGTTCTTGGCCAGGCCCAGGCTCTTCTGAAACTCGCCGAAGCGCGAGAGCCCGTCAAAGGCGTCACGAATGATCATCAGCGACCACCAGTCGCCGATCGCGTCGAGCGAGCGGGCCACCGGGCATGGGTCAGCTTCGAGACGTTTGCGCTTCACATCCGGCTCCTCGGTCGGCGGCGCATCGCGCTCCTCCGGCTTTTGCGGTTGCAAGATAAAACCGATCGGCCTATCCAACAACAGGTTTCGTTTTTAAACCACATTGCGAACAGGAGGGTCCCATGCGGGTCGAGACAGAGGCAGCTCCCGCCGGTGCGGGTGGTGAGGCGACGCAGGCGACCGATACCCCTGCGCTGTCGCGGGCGATCGCATTGCTTTTCGCAGTCGCCTCCGGCCTGGCGGTGGCCAATGTCTATTTCGCCCAACCGCTGCTCGACCGCATGGCCGAGGAGTTCGCGATCAGCCACGGCGCGGTCGGCATGGTGATGACGGTCACCCAGGTCGGCTACGGCATCGGCCTGTTGCTGGTGGTGCCGCTCGGCGACCTGGTCGACCGGCGCCGGCTGATCGTCGGCCAGTCGATCGCTTCCGCCGCCGTGCTCATGGTGGTGGCGACCGCGTCGAACAGCATCGTGTTCCTTGCCGGCCTCGCCGCCATGGGCCTGCTCGCCGTCGTCACCCAGGTGCTGGTCGCCTTCGCCGCCGGTCTCGCCCGCCCCGGCGAGCGTGGTCAGGTGGTCGGCACCGTCACCAGCGGCATCGTCATCGGCATCCTGCTCGCCCGCACCGCCTCGGGCACGCTCGCCGATCTCGCCGGCTGGCGGTCGGTCTATGTCGTCTCGGCCGGCCTGACGCTCGCCATCGCCCTGCTGCTTGCCCGCGTGCTGCCGGCCGAGAGGCGGGTGCCGGCCGCCACCTCCTATGGCGGGCTGATCGGCTCGGTCTTCACGCTGTTCGTGGAGATGCCGGTGCTGCGCGTCCGCGCCACCCTCGCCATGCTGATCTTCGCGGCCATCGTCACCTTGCTGACGCCGCTGGTGCTGCCATTGAGCGCCCCGCCCTTCTCGCTCAGCCATACCGAAATCGGCCTGTTCGGCCTGGCGGGAGCGGCCGGCGCGCTCGGCGCCTCACGGGCCGGCGCGCTGGCCGACCGCGGCCTCGCGCAGCGGATGAGCTTCATCGGCCTCGGCCTGATGCTGGTCGCCTGGCTGCCGATCGGTCTGATGCACTGGTCGCTCTGGGGTCCGATCATCGGCGTGGTGATCATCGATTTCGGCCTGCAGGCCGTGCATGTCACCAATCAGGCCATGATCTATGCCGAGCGGCCGGAGGCGCAGAGCCGGCTGACCGCCGGCTATATGATCTTCTATTCGATCGGCAGCGCGCTCGGCTCGATCGCTTCGACGCTGACCTATGCCGCCGCCGGCTGGACCGGCGTCTCGCTGCTGGGCGCGGCGATCAGCGCTTCAGCGCTCGTGTTCTGGGCGGCGACGCGGAAAGGGTGAGGAGCGAATGGCGAATATTGAGTGGCGAGTGAGGGCATGATGCCAAACGCTACGCGCAAATCCGCTCCCGCCTGCGGGAGCGGGTGGCGCCGCATAGCGAGCGGCCATGCAGGCGCCACCCGCTCCCACGCAGTCATGGGCGAGGGTTTGCGCGCTCCACACATCACGCCCCATTCGCCATTCGCCACTCGCCTCTCACCCCAGCGCGATGCAGGCGAAACCCACTTTGGCCTCGGTCGGCACGCCGAAACGGGCGGTGTGGCGGGCCGGCAGGCCGGCTGGAAAGTGCTTCACATATTCGGCGTTGCAGGCATCGTAATCGGCGGGGTCGGTGATCAGCATGGTCATCTGCACGATCCTGTCGAAACCGCTGCCGGCCTCGCGCAGTACCTCGGCAATGACGGCAAGCGCGCCGCGCACCTCGTCGGCCGCGGTGGCGCCGCGATGGATGCCGTTTGCGGGATCATGCGGCGCCGTGCGGCCGGACACGAAGACCAGGCCGGCCGCCCGGGTCGCGGCGCTGTAAGGACGAGCCGATCCGGCCGCCGGCGCACCAATGAAATCGATGGTCATGCTGTCATTGCCCCCAAGGCCGCGCGGACGCCGCCGCGGGTCGCCGAACCGGCTCGCCTGGAAGTCTATGTCCCCCAGCACGCATCGGCAAAGACCCGCTGGGCAATGCCGGGATCGGCGGCCCCTGCCGACATGCGGCACGACGGCGGAAAGCCGCGGCGAAGGCAAACGCCCTCACCCGGCCTTGCAGACCCTATCTGTCGATTGCCGGTGGCGCCCCCAGCTCAAGCCGCGGCCTGTTCCGGCCGCCACCAGACCAACGGCCCCTCGGGCGTATGACCACGGGCACTGCGGCCGGTATTGATGGCCGATTCGGTCACCACGCGCGGCGAGCGAATCCCGAGCTCATAGTGCTGCACGATCGCCAGCGCGATAGCCCGGCGAATACGCGGCTCACTGCCGGCGCCGCCCAGCTCACGCGTCGTGGCGTCGAACACCTGCTGCATCTGAGCCAGAACCTCCGGCCCGAAGATGTCGTCGATGTCGAGATCGGCGAGAGCGCTCCGCATGGTCGGCTCCTCTTCGATGGCATCAGGTTTCGGGTTGCAACGAAGGCGGTGAATCGCGTGACGGCGGAGGCTTAGCAGACAATTGATGATGCAATGTGACAGCCAGACGTCGCGGGTCAAGCGAAGATGCGGCGGTCAAAGCTGCCGTTCCCCCGCCACGCGAGCCTCGTCCCTGCCGGTTCTAAGGCAATCGAATCAGGCGCTTCCCGCGACGCAACAAAATGCGTCAAGGCCGGCCCGGCGGACCACACATCACAAAAACTTGACCGCAGGAACTTTCTTTAGGGAACGTCGTTGCACGCGCATGGCCCCCCCGAAGGCCAGCGGCCCGCGTCACCGTCGTCCACGCAGCCCGCAAGGACTGTCAGCGGCCCCCCATTGAACGTCCATGCGCCCGAGGACGAAAAGACACCGCGAAGGTCACCTGGCAACAGGTGACCTTCGTCGCGTCGCATGATGGGAACGGGAGGAGGCTGCGCCTTCGCAGCCGGGCCGGCAGTCGCCGCAGGCGGGCTATTTCACCACTTCGAGGTGACCATAGATGGAGCCATAGGAGACGTTCTTGCGCCGGTCATCGGCCAGCACGCCAATATCCTCCAACAGCGCCCGGATCGCCCGCTTCGGGTCGCCGTCGAATTCCGCCAGCACAGCCTCGACGTCCTCGTCCGTCGGCACATAGGGCACGCCCGGCGGTGACAGGCCGACATCGTAACCCGAACCGCCGTCATAACCGGCGCCGTCCTCGCGGAACTGGCCTTCCACCGGCCATTGGCGCTTCTGATCTTCGGTCGCCGCGAATATCGGCACCACCTGCATCCTGGCTGCCTGAGTCATGAAGTCGAATCTCCTGGCCAACGCCCATGTTCTTGTTATGTTCTGATCTGTTCTCAAATGCAAGCGAAAATCGACAAGCCCGACCTGCGACCGCCCGCTTGGCGTGGCCGCGTTGCGGCCCCCTGTCCGCCGGACTAACCTGGCAGGCGACAGTCAACGGGAGGCGACAATGTCCAAGACCGTTCAGAACCGCCGCACATTGATCCTCGGCGCGCTCGCCGGGCTGGTCGGACTTGCCGGCGCGGCCAGCCTCGCGCCCGAAGCCTCGGCCCAGGGCCGCGGCTGGGGTCCGGACGGCATGGGGCCGCCCGGCCAAAGGCGCGGTCGCGGCTGGGTACCGCCCGGCCACAGGCGGCCGCGTCGCGGCCCAGGCTGGGGCCACGGCCGGGGTCGCGGCCACAACTGGTGAAAGGCCGGCAAATACCCAATTGCGACGGCCTCTGCGCCGCAGCCCATGGCTGCCGCCTCGGTGCGGAATGCAGTCATGGCCGGCACGGTCGCCCCTTGTCATGAGACGGGCATCACGGAAGAGACATCATGGCCAGGCTCAATCGCATCATCGAGACCGCGCTTTATGTGGACGATCTCGCGCGCGCCGCCCGATTCTACGAGATCGTCATGCAGCTAGACCCGCTGCTGAAGACCAAGACCCTGTTCTCCTATGACGTCGGCGGGGCCAATGTCCTGCTGATCTTCCAGCGCGGCGCTTCGCTCAGGACCCAGACCCTGCCCGGTGGCACCATCCCGCCCCATGACGGCGCCGGCCCCGCCCATATCTGCTTCGCGATCGACCAGGACGCTCTCGCCTGGTGGGAGGCCCGCCTCGCGGCGCACGACACCCCGGTCGAAGGTCGCACGACATGGCCACGCGGCGGCCAGAGCATTTATTTCCGCGATCCGGACGGGCACCTGCTCGAGCTGATGACGCCCGGCAACTGGGCGATCTACTGAGCCGACGGACATTGGGAAGGCGCACCGGTACAGCCGGCCCGCCTGCTTGCGACGGGCCCGGCCGATCATGGCTGCGCCCGCCATCAGAAGTCTGGCATTTGCCGGCTGTCCCAAGCGCACCGCGAAGCCGCGGCGGGCTGCCGCACCACGTAAGGTAACCCCGATACTAATGCATCACATAAACGTGACCCGAATACCTCTTGCACACCACAACGGTTGTAGCAGCATCTGAACTCAGCGGTTTGATTGCAGGTGAATCGCCATGCGAGATTGCCCGAGCCAACGCATCCTGACGATCGAAGGCACTGGCAGAAGTGGCCGCATCTACACGGCCGAGGTCAGGCTCGGGACGCTCACCGAAAAGGGTATCGTCCGCATGCTGCAAAGATTGGCCGCGAGCCACCTGACGCCCGACCAGATCATCGCGGCGTCATTGCCTCAAAATGCCATGGGCTACCGGCCCCTGCTCGAACCGAAGATTTCCGGCACCCAGATCAGCGTCGGCGTCATGCCCTCCTATGTCGCGACCGTCAGCCCCGGCGAGGGCGAGGACATGGCGCTCAGGCCCTCGGTCAAGCCGCCCGCGCCGCGCCGCTGGTTCTGAGCGGGCGCCGACCGCCCCCGATACCGGCCGTCAGGCCCGGCTGACGCCGGCCTGGTGACGCGCCAGCAGTGCCGTGAGACTTGCCCACAGGGAACGCCGGCGAGCGGCCTTGCGTGCGCCGGCCAGGGCGAGAACCGCCAGGCGCTCAGGGTCGGTGGCGCCGGCGGCATAGCGCTCCAGAATGGTGCGGGCGATAACCTGGTGCTGGCGGGTGGAGCCGCCGCCGACACCCAGCTCGACACAGCAGCGACGATAGATCGTCCGCATGGCAGCGCGGTCGGCGACGGAGAAGGAGCGCACCTGGTGAGCCTCGTCCATGCGGACTGCCTTTCGATAACGCGAACACAATAGGCTTCGAAGGCACTGCGGGCGAGGGTTACCCGTTGATGAAAAGCATCCCGCGAAAGCATTAAGCGATCATTTCCGTCCCACACCGATCATTTCAACGTGATGCCGGCCGGCTGCCCCATCGACGCGGCGGCCGAACCTCCCGGAGCGGCATCACCCGCGGGCATTTATCGCGCCGGCTAATGACACTCTTATCGGTTGTATTCGCCATGACAATGTCGCGTGGGACACAGCCATGCGACGTGTGGCCGCTCGCGATCCGGACACCGACTGGCGCGACACGGTTCGCGTCGGGGCCAGAGTGCTCGCAAGCGACCTCAGCGCGACGGCCCCGCCCAAACCAATTGACCGAAAGACTTCGTCAAAAAACCAAACAAATCTCACTACGAACCGACGCACCCCTCACGCAACATGGGCCCTGCACTGAGAAAACAATGAGCAATCACTATCAAAAATCGGCCAAAAATCACATAAATTCGCAAGACATGGCCAATTCATAAAGCTTTTCCGTTACTCGACTTTTCTTTTTTGCATGAGATCATATTGCTCACAGCCTTACAGCCCTGATCTCCCGCGTCTCGTGCAGGATGCCATGTTCCGTGCGCAGTTGCCCCATCAATTGACATTGGCGTTTTTCGCGAGCGCGATCGCCTCGGCCGCCACCGGTTCTGGCTTTCCGGTCACCGGGCTCGACGCGCCCCATTGGGGTGCCGTCATCGTGCCGACAGCCGCCAGCGCGGCGCGCTCAGCCGCTCACCTCGCCGGAGCCTGGCGCCCGGTCCGTGCGGCCGGCGCTGCGATCGCCGGCGATCGGACGCCGATGCGAGGTGCTCCGTGCCGCCCCCATCGAGCCGGCGCCTGCCCTGCCCGCTCCACGCGGCCGCACCGCCATGGATCCGCCCCATGCCCGATGCTATCAAGCGCCGGTCTCCAATCTCCGGAACGATCTTGACGACAACCGCCTTGCCAGCTCGCCTCATCCGCGCCGCGACCTTTTTCCTGCCCATCGCGGCCTGGGGCCTGCTGGCCGCGGTGTTCGTCGCCACTGTCGGACCGATACAATTGCGGCCGATCTCCGGCCATTCGGTCGGCCTCGAACGGTTCCTCGCCTTCGCCATCATCGGTGGCCTGTTCGGACTGGCCTATCCGAAGCGCTGGCCGCTGGTGCTGGCCCTGGTACTGGGCAGCGCCGCGGCGTTCGAACTGATGCAGCACCTGTCACCCGGGCGGCACGGCCGCCTGGCCGATTTCGCGGTCAAAGCCGCCGGCGGCATTGCCGGCCTGGCGACGGCCGTCCTCGTCAACCGGCGGGCCGGCCGGGGGTGAGCGGCAAGGAGCCGAGCCTGAATGGCGAATGGCGAATGGCGAACAGGAGATGAGGCGCCGGGCGCGGTGACCGGAATGCACTGATGGCACCGACGCAACCAGCCACACCCACGCCGCCTCAGCCGCGGCACTGGCTCGGTGATGCGCCGAAGCGGCGGCGGAAGGCCTGGTTGAAATAGGACACGTCGCTGAAGCCGCAGGCGAGCGCGATCTCGCTGATCTTCAATCGCGGCCCGGCCGCCGAGGCCAGCATGCGGCGCGCTGCATTGAGGCGCAGGTCCAGCACCCGCTCGCTGAAACTTGGCCCCGCCTCATGGAGAATGTCTTGGATATAGCGCGGCGACAGGCCGAGCCGGGCGGCGAGCACGCGGGGTGAGAAATCCGGTTCGATGAAACCCGACCGAATGCCGGACAGAATGTCCTGCAGGCGTGCCGCTCGCAGCCCACGCGCCCGGGCCAGCGCCGCTGCGTCGCGCCCCGCCCCGAGCGACAATGCGACGAGGTCGAGCAAGGTCGTGGCGACATGCCGGTCCAGCGCCGCGTCGCGGCCGGCATCGCCGAGCCCGACGACACTCTCGACATAGCGGCCGAGATGGCGCACCGCGGGGTGGCCCGCATCGACGGGCCGGGCGAGCAGATCCTCGGCATCACCAACCAGTGCTCTCAGCCGGTCACGTCCCACGGTGACGGTATTGGCATCGCAACGCGCGCCGGCGCGGATTTCGGCGGCCTCGCCATTGGTCGACAGATGGGCCTGGCCCGGCGCGACCACCAGGTCGCTGCCGCGCTGGCAGACGCCGATCGGCGCCGTGCCGCGATTCAACAGGATGCAGAAATCATCGTCCGGGCGACGGGCGATCGCGCTGCTGGTACGGGCGATGCGACTGAAGGTGCCGCCGAACTGCGTGACATACAGGCCCTCCAGCGGCGCCCAATGAAAATGCGCGCGAAACGGCTGGTCATCGGCGCGGCAATAGTCCGCCGAGCAGGTCAGCTCCTCGAAAGTCTCGTTCCAGCGCGCCAGTCGGGCCCTGTCGTCCAGGTGGGCGGGAAGATCATCCGAGGTGAAGACAACCGCGCTCATGGCCTCCCCCTGGATCTCCAGGAACACCGCGTCCGACCGGGCCTGGCAAGGTCCGGCCGCCTGTAGCTCCAAGGCTAGCCTGCGTCGTGCCGCGCCGCCAAGCGGTCCGTCGCGAACAAGGCAGCCTCGCCGCGCCCGGCCTCCGGCTGCAGCCAAGGCGTAAGACTTGCCGCGACCGCATCGTTTCGGCGGCTGTCGGCACGATCGAGGCGCCTCAGGCGGGCATGGCGCTGCGGCGAGATGACGCGAACGACCAGGAACAGCTCAGCCCGGGATCGGCCACCGTTCTCCGTCACGCGACCGTGCGGTGCGCCACACCCGGCTCGACGCCGCGCAGGCCGATCTCGCGGTTGCGCTCGGCGTCCTGCTCCGATGGCGACATCCGGGTCGGATTGGACGGATAATTCTGGGTGCTCATGCAGCCGCCAAGCGACACCGAGAGGAGCAAGACGGCGAAAACGGCGCGCATGGCGAAACCTTTGGGCAGGGGAATGAACCGACAAGCCCAGTCTAGCGGTGGATGACACGCACGTCATGGCCCCAGGCGGATGGGACCAATGCCGGCAAGGCGGGGCGGAGAACGGCGAATGGCGAGTGGCGAGTGGCGAGTGGCGAGTGGCGAATAGGGATGACGCGAAACGCGTCGTGCGCATCAACCCTCGCCCGCTTGCGGCAGAGGGTGGCGTCGCATGGCGAGCGCGAACGCATCTCGCGTTCTCTCGATGCTATGAGGCGCCGGGTGAGGGTCTGAAGCGGGCCGCCCATCATTTTCAGCCGGAATGCGCTGATCGCGCCGACGCAACGATGCTCACCCGGCCGCTGCCGTGGCCACCCTCTCCCACGCGGACATGGGCGAGGGTTGATGCGCGGCGTTCGCGGCATCATCCCCTGTTCGCCACTCGCCACTCGCCACTCGCCACTCGCCATTCGCTATTCGCCTCAGCCCGTCCTTCGCCGCCCCGCGGCGATACCGAAATGCCAGGCGAGCACGGCAAGGCCGCGCGCGAGATTCGGCAGATTGCGTGCCTCGCGGCCATCGACCACGACACTCTCGACCTCGGCCGCCACCTGGTAGCCCTCGTCGCGAAGCACGCCATTGGCCTCGGCCCAACGCCGGCGAGTGGCGCGGTCGCGCTCCTCCGGCGTACGCGTGTCGATACCGCCCGTCCCCGGCTCGGCTGTGCCCGCCGTCGCCGCCATGGGGCCCGCCGGGCGGCTTTTGGGATCGGGCGCCGGCGCATCCAGCGCGCGCCGGCAAGCAGCGACCAGGATGCGCCAGGCTTTGCCGGCCTCATAGGCCTCGGTGTCGATCAGGCCGGCCATGGCGAGCCGGCCGAGCGGATCGGCGGCACGCTCGTCACGGAAATTGGCAAGGCCACGCCGATGCGGCTGGTTGCGCGCCACCGCGAAGATCTCGTCCTGCCGGCCGGCACGCGAGGGCTGGCCATTCGGCTGCCGCCTGACGTCCTTGCGCTTGCGACCACGAAGTTTCGCCATCAGGGGACATCCTTTGTTGCAAAGTGGGCGACGCCTTGGGGCGAGCGCGGGGCGTTGGAGAGGCTCACGGGCTGACCGCGGGAATGCGGATCGGTGGCGGCGGTTCCAGGGCGCGGCCTGGTCGCGTCCAGGATCAGCGCGGCCACCAGCTCGCTGACGGGCAAACCCTGCGCGGCCGCGCATGCCTCGGCCCGCCGGTAGGTATATTCCGGCAGGGCAACCGTAATGGTGCCGGGCTTCGGTCCCTCCGGCACGATGGTGATGGAGCGGGCGCAGCCGGCGATCCGGCGGATCAGGCCGCGTGTCTCAAGGCCCTTGACCAGCCGGTTGATGCCGGAGAGCGACGTGAGCCGGAGATGGCCGGCCATTTCCGTATAGGACGGTGCCGGCATGTCGCGATCGAGCTCGGATTTGATGAAGGCGAAGAGATCCGCCTGTCGCTTGGTGAGGCCCATCACATGTCCTCGGTTGACGGGGTGGGAGTTGAAGGGCCGGCGTCTTGCCGGTCTCCGCGGTTTTGAATGACCGCCGTGCCGGCACCGCCCCACCCTCCCCCCGGCGCGGGGAGGTCGGCGCGAGCGAAGCGAGGGCCGGGAGACGGGGCGTCGGCATGTCCGGACAAGGCACCGCCGGTGTCGCATGGCGCTTGCCCGGAGAGCTTCCTGCCCACCCTCCCGGCGCGGCGCGCCGGCCTCTCCCCGGCGAGGAGAGGAGAAGATGCCGTCGCCCATCCGGTGCGGATCAAGGGCGCCGGCAGAGTATCAAGTAACTCTTGCAATTTCTCCTCGGTCACGCCGAGCAGGCGCGCCGCCGCCGGCAGGGCGAAGCCGGCCGCCACCAGCCGTGCGGCCGAGGCCCTCTGTCGGGCATTGGGTGTGGTCATGACCGCGCCTCCCCGGCCGAACGGAGATCCGGCCGCTGGTCGTGGCCGGCCGCCGCGATCACCCGCTGGGCCGCAGAAAGCTTCACGGCCCGCGCGCGGCGGTGTTGCGGCAGGACCTGCGGGCTGAAGCAGAGGCGGCTTGTCGGCCCCGGCACGGAGCCGGCCGCGGCGATGGCAGGGGCAAGCCCGCCCAACCCGATGGGATCACCCGCCGGCGGCTGGGCGCGGTCCGTGGCGGCCTCATGTGCGATTTCATTCATGATCGAAACTTAAGTGATGCTTTCAAAATAATCAAGCATCACTTTGTCGACTCAATCAAGCAATGCTTTATTGTGGCCGGTGCGACAGGCTCGACGGCGGCTTCCATGACGGCTCAGGCAACAGATCAGACCACAGGTCCGGGCGGCCGGGGCGCCCGCATCCGGGCGGCACGCAAGCAGCGCGGCTGGACCCAGGGCCAGCTCGGCGAAGCGCTCGGCGTGTCTTCGCAGGCCGTGTCGCAATGGGAACAGGGCCGCACCGATCCCGAGATCGATCGGCTGCAGGCGGCTGCAGACCTGCTCGGCGTGCAGCGCGACTGGCTGACCTCCGGCCTCGGCCCGGATCGCCTGGAAGCGCAAGCAGCCAGCCCCGTCATCGCCCCCTTCGCGCCGGCCATCATACCGGGCGCGGATCTCGTCGGCGCGCGCGACTTTCCAATCTATGCCGCGGCGCAGGGTGGCGAAGGCCACCTGATCGTCACCTTCGACCCGATCGAGGTGGTCAAGCGCCCGGCGATCCTGGAAGGCGTCAAGGGCGCCTATGGCATCATGGTCTATGGCGACTCGATGTCGCCGGCCTATCGCTGGGGCGACATGGCGCTGATCAACCCGCATATGCAGCCGGCCCGGGACGAAGTGCATGTGTTCTACGACCACGGCCCGAATGGCGAGGCCGAGGCGATCATCAAGAACCTGACCGGCTGGAACGACCGGCTGTGGAAACTCGAGCAGTTCCGCCCCGAGAAGCAATTCGAAGTGGCCCGTGTCGACTGGCCCATCTGCCACCGGGTGGTGGGCAAATATAACCGGCGCTGAGCAGCCGATCCGGGCCGTGGAGGGGGAATGATTTTCCGCTGGTTCAGGGAGCGGCCGCTGCGCCTCGCGCTCGACCGCGCCTATTCCGATACCCAATTGACGGCCGAGGAACTGGCCGGACTCGCCGCCACGGCAGAGGCCGCCGGCGTCGCGCCGGAGCGCTTCGCCCTGCTGCGGCGCCAGCGCGCCCAAGCGCGGATGGCGCGGATCGGCAAGCAGGCGGCCCGCCGGCGCCAACTCTCGCCGGAAGCGGTCGCGGCGATCAACCGCATCTCGGCATCGATCGGTGAAGGCGCCGAACTCGATCCCTATGCCATGACGCTGTTCGTCACCAATTGGAACCTCGCCAATGGCGGCAGTCCCCTGGCGCTGGCGGAAGAGCTCGCCAAGGTCAACCTGCAGCGCGGCGAAAGCGCCTATTACGCCTGCGGCTCGACCTGGACCGAGAAGCGCTGGATCCGCCAGGAAATCGGTCGATCCGGCTTCATCCTGGCGATCCCGGTGATCGGGCGGCTGACTTACTGGGTCGACACGCTGCGCGCGCGCTATGAAGAGGTGATCGAGCCGGCAACCGTCAGCACCGGCCGTTTCGTGGTCACCGACCGGCGCATCCTGTTCGCCGGCAATGCCAGTTCACTGGCGCAAACCTATGAGCGGATCATCTCGATCGAGCTCTTCACCGATGCCGTGCAGATCGTGAGGGAGGGCGATGCGTCATGCTATTTCACGCTGCCCTCAGCCGACGCGTCCGACGTCGGCCGGCTTATCCGGCATTTCCTGGCGCGGGACTGACGACGGGACCATCAGCCCGGCACCTTCGCCCTGCCGCCCCATTCGGGCCACAGATATTTCCGCTCGATGAAGCAGCTCGCGACAAGTCGAAACGTCAATACATCTGATGCCACCATCCACAGGCGCCCGGCATAATTCGATATTCCTGTGCTCTACATCTTATTCCCTCACTCATCGTCCAGAGATCCGGGCTATTGAATTCAGCCTTTCGATCGGAGGTTCTGATGAATAGCTGGCTACTGCAGGACATCGGAATCGATGTCGTCATTTTTCTCTTCATTTTACTCTTGTTGACGATTGCCGTCGCGCTCTGGATGCAGGTGGTGGGGTTGGCCGGCCACCGTGCCCATTTGCAGGCGATCGAGGAGGCGTTGCGCAAGGCCGCCGAACGCGACGAGACACGCGGACGCACCATCGCGACGCTGCGTGGCCGGGTCGTGCGCGTCGAACAACGCGTCCTGGACGCGTTGGGCGAACCGCCGGCCGCCGTGTTCTGGGAACGGGCGATCGGCCGGGCCGGACGGCGGGGCGGCCCGTAATGGAGCCGCAACTGATCGCCGGTGCGCTGCCGATCGACGTCAATATCGACGGCGCCCTGCTGGTCGCGCTGGGATTGCTGGCATCCCTCACCGGGCTTGGCTTTGCGGGCCTGCGCCAGTTGCGCGCCGAGGGCCGGATTCTCGTCCGGCTCCGGCGCCATGCCCGTTGGCTCGGCCGGCCCGATCGCGACGGCTGAACGCACCTGCGCCATGGTTGAGGCGACTTGCCGAGGGAATCGCTTATCCTGGGTTGCGCGTCACGGCCTGCGACAGGACGCGCCCGAACGAAACACGAGACCCCGCCTGGCCGCCCCGCGCTGAAACACGGGCAGGCGAGAGATGGAGACGACCCTACAGGATCCACGCTTTCCCACATCTCGCCGCGTCTGACCGGCCCGGCCCCGGGAACCTGAAGCCGCCCATGACGTTGCTCGACGAGGAGACCCATTCATGCGCCTGACCACCGCCCCGCTTCTCGCCTGCCTCAGCCTGTCCGCCCTCGGCCTTTCGGCCTGCCAGACCGCCGCGCCACCTCCGCCCCCGTCCGAGCCGGCCATCTGGGGCCGCGCGGATTGCCAGCGCGCCGCCGGCCGGCAGGACCTGATCGACGATTTTGCCAATGCCAAGCAGGTTTGCGGCGTCGCCGCCGAGCCTTATCAGGCAAGCGGCGTGCAATGCATGGCGCAACGCGGCTATCTGCACCGGCCGCGCTCGGCCCATGACCGCGCCTGTGTCGGCGTCGCGCCGCGCGCCGGCTTGTCGCACGCGCGCTGAGCCGCGGTTCCCGATGTGAATCAGGCGACGCGCATAAGCATTTGATCCGCCTCGGCTACGCCCCGGCCGCCGGGGCGCTGCGGCCGAGTTCGGTCCGGATCCAGCGCCCCGCCGCGGCGAGCTTCGCCGCGTCGATGCCGGTTGCGATCCCTTGGCCCTCGAAGAAATCGACCAGCGCTTCGGTCGCCACATTGCCGGCCGCGCCGGGCGCATAGGGGCAGCCGCCGAGGCCGCCGACAGAGGCGTCGAACACCCGGATGCCACGCTCATAGGCCGCCGCGACATTGGCGACCGCCCGTCCCGTCGTGTCGTGGAAATGGCCGGCAAGGCGCGCGACCGGCACCAGCGCCGTCACCGCCTCGACCATGGCGGCGGTCGCCTCCGGCGTGCCCCGCCCGATCGTGTCGCCGAGCGAGATCTCGACGCAGCCGAGCCGGTCGAGGCTCGCCGCCACCCCGGCCACCGCCTGCGGCGCGATCGCGCCTTCATAGGGACAGTCGAGTACGCAGGAGACATAGCCCCGCACCGGAATGCCGGCGCGCCGCGCCAGTGCCATGACCGGCGAGAAGCGCTCGAGGCTCTCGGCGATCGAGCAATTGGTGTTCTTCCGGGCGAAGCTCTCGGAGGCGGCGGTGAACACGGCGATCTCGTCGGCCCCGGCCGCGATCGCGGCTTCCGCGCCCTTCTCGTTGGGCGCCAGCACCGAATAGATCAGCCCCGGCCGGCGCGGCACGCCGGCCATGACCGCCGCATGATCGGCCATTTGCGGCACCCATTTCGGCGAGACGAAAGCGGTCGCCTCGATGCGGCTGAACCCGGCCTCGGCGAGGCGAGCGATCAACGCCAGCTTGGTCTCGGTGGAGACCAGGGCCTTTTCGTTCTGCAGGCCGTCGCGCGGTCCGACTTCGACGAGGGTGACGGCGGGCATTGGGGGGCTCCGGATGGCTGATGGCAAGTGGCGAATAGCGAATAGCGGATAGGGCATGACGCGACGAGCTGCGCGATCAACCCTCGCCCGCTTGCGGGAGAGGGTGCCGGCGTCAGCCGGCGGGTGAGGGCTTGAAGAGGGCCGGCCCTTCAGGTCCAGCGAGAATGCATGGTGAAGGCGGACGCAGCCACCCGGCCGCTCATAGCATCGAGCGAACGCGAGATGCGTTCGCACTCGCTATGCGCGGCACCCCCTCTCCCACGAAGACGTGGGCGAGGGTTGGCGCGCTCGTCGCATCATGCCCTATTCGCTATTCGCCATTCGCCCTCACCCCCTGCCCTTCACGCCCCGAGATAGGCCGATTGCACGCGCGGGTCGGCCAGCAGTTCCGCGCCGGTGCCTTCAAGCGTCAGGCGGCCGGTTTCGATGACATAAGCGCGGTCGGCGATGGCCAGCGCCTGGTTGGCCATTTGCTCGACCAGCAGGATGGTCATGCCCTGGGCCTTCAGCCGGCCGATGACGGCGAAGACCTCGCGCACCACGAGCGGCGCGAGGCCGAGCGAGGGTTCGTCGAGCAATAGCAGCTTCGGCCGGCCCATCAGCGCACGGCCGATCGCCAGCATCTGCTGTTCGCCACCGCTCATCGTGCCGGCGAGCTGGTGCTGGCGCTCGCCGAGGCGTGGGAAAATCTCGAAAATCCCCTCGATATCGGCCTCCAATTCCCGGTCCTTGCGGGTGAAACCGCCGAGCAGCAGGTTGTCGCGCACCGACTGGTCGCCGAACACCATGCGGCCCTCCGGCGCATGGCCGATGCCGAGGCTGACGCAGTGATGCGGACGCACGCCCTTCAGCGAGCGGCCGTCCAGGCTGATATCGCCGGCGGCGACCGGCGCGAGGCCGGAAATCGCCCGCATGGTGGTGGTCTTGCCGGCGCCGTTGGCGCCGATCAGCGCCACCACCTCGCCTTTGCCGACATGCAGCGAAATGCCGCGCAGGGCTTCGATCGCACCATAGCGCACCGACAGGTTGGAAATGGTCAGCATGGCGTCATTGCACTCCCGCGGGTTCGGGCGCGGCGGCCTCGGTGCCGAGATAGGCGGCGATGACCTTACGGTCGCGCTTGATCGCAGCAGGCGGCCCCTCGGCGATCTTGGCACCGTAATCGAGCACGATGACATGGTCGGAGACCTCCATGACCAGGTCCATGTGATGCTCGATCAGGAGAATGGTGACCCCCGAGGCCTGGATGCGCTTGATGACGGCGCCGAGCTCGTGGGTCTCCTGCGGGTTGAGGCCGGCGGCCGGCTCGTCGAGCAGCAGGAGTTTCGGCCGCGAGGCAAGCGCGCGGGCCATTTCGAGCCGGCGCTGCAGGCCATAGGGCAGGCTCTGCGCCGGGCTTTCGGCATGGGCGGCAAGGCCCAGGCTGTCGAGCAGCGCCATGGCCTCGGCGCGCGCAAGGGCTTCGGCACGACCTTGGCCCGGCAGGCCGAGAAGGCTCGGCAGGAAGCCTGCCTTGATGTGCAGGTGGGCTCCAACAAGCACATTGTCGATGACCGACATGTCGGCGAACAGCCTCAGGTTCTGGAAGGTGCGGCCGATGCCGGCGGCGGCGACCGCATGGGCCGGCGCCTTGGTGATGTCGCGGCCACGGAACAGGATGGTGCCGGAATCGGGCGCGACATGGCCCGACAGCAGGTTCAGCAGGGTGGTCTTGCCGGCGCCGTTCGGGCCGATCAGCGCATGCACCCGGCCGGCGGCGACGGTGAGGCTGACATGGTCGGTCGGCACCACGCCGCCGTAACGCTTGACCAGGTCGCGGGTCTCGATCAGTGGTCCCGCTTCCGCGGGCGTCGGCACGGACGGCGCCACCGAAGCGACGGCCGCGACCGGCGTGGCCGGTGTCTTGCCCGTCCAGCCGAGCCGGTCGGTGAGGCCCTGCAGCGCACCGGCCAATCCCTTGGGCATGGCATAGAGCGCGAAGAGCAGCAGGCCGCCATAAGCGAAATGCTGCAAGGCCGGCCAGCGGGCGAGCCAGGCATCGATGAGGGTGAGCGTGACGGCGCCCAGGAGCGGGCCGTAGAGGTGGCCGGAGCCGCCGAAGATCACCACGACCAGCAGGAAGACCGACAGGTTGAAGGAGATGAAGTCGGAGTTGAAATACTGATTTTCCTGGGCGACCAGGGCGCCGGCAACCGCGCAGGTGACCGCGCTGATGACGAAGGCGAGCGTCTTGGCGGCGCGCACGGAAATGCCCACCGAGGCCGCCGCCGGCTCGGCAAGCTGCACCGCCAGGAAGGCCCGGCCGAAACGGCCCGACAGCAGCGAGCTGAGCATGAGATGGGTGAGGACGCCGAGAAGAGCGACGAACCAGACCCAGTCCTGGCTGGAAAAGCTCGACCCCAGCAGGCTTGGCGGGGTGATGCCATAGACCCCGGCCTGGCCCTTGAACACGTCGGTCCATTCGGTGGCGATCTTCTCCATGACGATGCCGAAACCGATGGTGACCATGGCGAGGCTCGGGCCGGCGACGCGCACGGCGGGGGCGGCGATCACCAGGCCGAACAGGCCGCCCAAGGCGCCGGCCAGTGCCAGCGCGATCCAGGGGTCGAGACCCCATTCGGTGCCGCCCAGCGCCGCCGCATAGGCGCCGACCGCGAACAGGCCGGCATGTCCCAGCGATTTCTGCCCGGCATAACCGACCAGTACGTTGAGACCGGCGGCGGCGAGATAGTTCACCCCGATCATGAAGAGGATATGCAGGTAGAAGCCGTTGAGGCCGCTGCGCGAGGCCGCATAGGCCAGAGCGACGATCAGCGCGCCGAGGGCAACCGGGAGAAAGCGCCGCATCAGAGCTTCTCCACCGTGCGGGCGCCCATCAGCCCGCTCGGGCGGAACACCAGGACCAGGATGATCAGGCCGAAAATGGCGATCTCGCGCAATTCGGCGCGCCAGAGCCCGACCATGGCCTCGACCACGCCGAGCAGGAAGCCACCGAGCACGCAGCCGCGCGGATTGGTCAGGCCGCCAACAATGGCCGCCGAAAAGGCCTTCAGCGCGATGCCGAGGCCCATGAAAACCGAGGCCGTGACGATCGGCGCGATCAGCATGCCGGACAGGCCGGCGAGCGCCGAGCTCAAGACGAAGGCGATGATGACGATCCATTCGACATTGATGCCGACAAGGGCTGCCGCCTGCGGATTGAAGGCGACCGCGCGCAGGGCCTTGCCGTAGCGGGTGCGGTTCAGGAACAGGTCGAGCGCCACCATGATCACGATGGCAGTGCCGGCGATCAGGATTTCCTGCGGCCTGATGCCGACGCCGGCGACGCGGATGACGCCATTGCCGAGCGGCGACGGCACGGCGATCGAGGCCGGGCCCCAGAAGGCCAGAGCGGCGTTCTGGATGATGATGCCGAAACCGATGGTCGAGAGCACCCAGTTGAGCCCGGCCGAGCCGACAAAAGGTTTCACTGCGCCGTAATAGAGCGCGACGCCGAGCAGGCCGACCAGCGCCATGGCGAGAAGGGACGCGGCGGAATAGCCCAGGATCGACATTTCGGCCGGGCTGAGATTGCCGAAATGCGGCCTGCCGGCGCTGACCAGCAGGATGGAAATGCCGGCGAGGCTGCCGGCGACCAGAAATTCGCCCTGGCCGAAATTGAAGGTCTTGGTGGTGGAATAGGTGATGTTGAAGCCGAGCGCGACCAGGCCGTAGATGGCGCCGAGCGCCAGGCCGCTCGCCAGCGCCTGCAGGATTGCCGTCATGCGTGCCCTCCCCTCAGGGTGGATGAAATGTGAGGCCGGGTCATGGCGTGGAGGCTGGTCATGGTCACCTGCGGCGCATCATCTCAAGCGGGGACGCCAGGAACCCTCTCCCAAAGGGAGAGGGTGGCGCCGGCAGGCGCCGGGTGAGGGGCGTGAGCTCCCGGAGCTGTCACCCATGCGCGGGGTGTGGGCCGCCTCATCCGGAGATGGACGACCCCTCACCCGCCGGCTACGCCGGCACCCTCTCCCTCTGGGAGAGGGTTATTCGGCCCCTCCCCTCAGCGCTTGAAATCCGCCGGCGTCAGCGCCCTCGTCACGGCGTCGTCGAGCTTGACCACCTTGCCGTCGCGCCAGACCGCCAGGTTGAAATCGGCGACACCGAGCGCCTCGTGATTGGTTTTCGAGAACGGCCGCTCATAGGTCTTGATGATGCCTTCGACCTTGCCGAGATTTTCCAAGGCTTCCTGCACCTTCGGCCCCTCGGTCGAGCCCGCCTGGCGAATGGCCGCGGCGATCAGCATCAGCGCGTCATAACCCTGGGCGGCCGAAACGAAGGCCGGCATGTTCGGATATTTGGCGACCAGGCGGGTGTTGAGCGCCGCGGCCCTGGGGTTGGAGCTCTCGGTGGTCGAGGCGGCAAACACGATGCGCTCGGAGAGCTTCAGCCCGGCAATGTTGAGCAGCGGCGTGTTGATGCTGCTCCAGGTGCCGAGCAGGCCGGGGAAATAGTCCATCTTCTCCATGCTCTTGAGAATATGGGCATTGGCATCGCCCAGCGATCCCGCGATCACCATGTCGGCGCCGGCATCGCGCAGCTTGGCGAGCTGCGAGGTCATGTCGGTGTCGCGCGGGCCGAACTTCTCCACCGCCACCGGACGCGTGCCGTGCAATGCCAGGATCTCGGTGAGGTCCTTGGTCGCCGCCTGGCCATAACCTGTCGTGTCGGCGATGATGCCGATCTTGCCCGCCTTCGAGCCGCGCACGGCATAGGCCGCAAGCAAAGCCAGCTGTTCGCGATCGACCATCGAGACCCGGAAAATATAGTTCTTCGGCTGCGAGGCATAACGCGTGGTGATCTCGGTGGCGGTCGCCACATGGGAAATCACCGGCGTCGTCTTCTGCTGTGGCAGGTGCAGCCAGGCGAGCGCATTGCCCGAATTGGTCGGACCGACGACGGCGGCGACCTTCTCGTTGTCGATCAGCTCGAGCATGTTCTGGATCGATTTCGGCGGCGCGCCGACATCGTCCCTGATCACGCCGACGAGCTTGCGGCCGAGCACGCCGCCGGCCGCGTTGACGTCCTCGATCGCCGCCTCGAAGCCGTAGCGGCCGGACAGGCCGAGCTCGGCCGCTCCCGTTGCCGACTGGTCGGCATTATAGCCGATCTTGATATCGCCCTGGGCGCGCGCCGGGGCGGCGCCGAGGCCGAAGCCCACGGCAAGTGTCGCGGCGCCGATCAGGCCGTCGCGGCGGGTGAATTTGGGCGTCGTCATGGTCTCTCCTTGGGTCCCGTTGAAAATGGCCGATAGGTTCGGCTCTGCTTGCGGTTCTGCGTGTCGGATGGTTCAGCCCTGGCCGCGCAGGCCGGCGAGCAATTCCTTGGCGCGGTCGACGCGCACATCGTGGGTCTTGGCGAGTTCCGCCGCGACCTGGTCGACTTCCGCGCCCGTCGCGCCAGCGACGATGGCGATGTTGCGGGCATGCAGTGCCATGTGGCCGCGCTGGATGCCTTCGGTTGCGAGCGCCCGGATCGCCGCCATGTTCTGGGCAAGGCCCACGGCGACCGTCACCTCGGCGAGCTCCTGGGCGGTCTCCACCTTCAGGATGCGCAGCGCGAGCTGGGCCAGGGGATGGGTCTTGGTGGCGCCGCCGACGAGGCCGAGCGCCATGGGCATTTCCAGCGTGCCGACGAGATGGCCCGCCTTGTCGACCTCCCAGGTGGTCAGCGACGAATAGACGCCCTTGCGGCAGGCCCAGACATGGGCGCCGGCCTCGATCGCCCGCCAGTCATTGCCGGTCGCGACCACCACGGGGTCGATGCCGTTCATGATGCCCTTGTTGTGGGTCGCGGCGCGGTAGGGATCGATCGCGGCAAGCGCATAGGCGTCGAGCATGCCCTCGATCATCCGCTCGCCGGAATAGTCCGGCGTCGCCAGCGCGGAAGCGGGAATGGCGATGCGGGCGCGGGCGAGCCGCAGGTCGGCGAAATTGGAGAGGATGCGCAGCCGCACCTCACCGCCGGTGACCTCCTCGACAACAGGCGCCACCGTCTCGGCCATGGTGTTGACCGTATTGGCGCCCATGGCGTCACGCACGTCGACCAGGAGATGCAGCACCACCATCGGGCCGCGCGGCGTCTCGGTGAAGACATGCACCTCGATGTCGCGGCAGCCGCCGCCGAGCGAGATCAAAACCTTGTCCCTGGCATTGGCCGCTTCGATGATGCGCTCGCGGGCGCCGAGCAATCGGAGGCGGGCGCCATGCGGGTCGGTGAGCCCGATGACCTGCACCTGGGCGCGCATCATCGGCGCTGAGGAGGAGGTCTCGAAACCACCATGCGGCCGCACGATGCGCGCCATATAGGAGGCGGCGGCGACCACCGAGGGCTCCTCCACTACCATGGGGATGAGATAGTCGCGGCCGTTGACGGTGAAATTGGTGGCGATGCCGAAGGGCAGCTCGAAGGTGCCGACGACATTCTCGATCATGCCGTTGGCGCGTTCCACCGGCAGCGCGCCGGCGGAGGCGAGCAGCGCGTGGTCGGCCGGGCTGAGATCCGCCGCCGCGACGAGGCCGGCCAGCCGGTCGGCCGGCGCGAGATTGCGATAGTTTTCCAGGCGCGAGCTGAGAGCCCGCGCGGCTTGCGCTGCCACCTTGACGTCCTCCTGCCATCTTCAAGGGTTGGCGCGAACCACCTCCCTTGACAGATCTTGACCGGGACAATCAAGCTGCTGTGCCCTTTCATCAAGGTACAGTTCGGCGCGACAGCAGGTCACTGTACCAATCAAATTCAGGGAACAGCAATGCCCAGCGCGGCGCCGTCGAAAGGCAAGGCCGAGACCATTGTCGGCCAGATCGCCGGGGCGATCGACACCGGCCTGATGAAGCCGCGCGACAAGCTTCCGTCGATCCGGGCGGCGGCCGAGCATTACGACGTCGCCAAGAACACCATGGTCGAAGTCTATGACCGGCTGGTCGCCCTCGGCCTGGTGGAAGCCCGGCGCGGCGCCGGCTTTTTCGTCGCGCCGGTGAGACGTGTCTCGGCCGAGGCCCGGGCGCCCCATGTCGCCGAAGCGCTCGACATATTGGGCCTGCTGCGCGAGCAGCTCGACCAGCATTTCGAGGTGCGCATCGGCGACGGCCGGCCGCCGGCCTCCTGGATGGAGGGCTCCGAGCTCGGCCGCCACATGCGGCTGACCGGCGCGCGCGGCGGCGAGCCGATCGAGCATGGTTATGGCAGCGCGCTGGGTTATGGCCCCTTGCGCGAAAGGCTGTCGCTGGTGCTGGCGGAACGCTCCATCCCCGTGGGACCGGACCAGGTGCTGCTCACCCACGGCGCCAATCACGCGCTCGACCTGATCATCCGCCATGCGCTGGAGCCGGGCGATGCCGCCATGGTCGACGATCCCGGCTATTATCCGCTCTTCGCCAAGCTGAAGCTCGCCAAGGTCGAGATGCTGGGGGTGAAGCGGCTCGCCGACGGGCCCGATCTCGACGATTTCGCCGAGAAGGCGGCGAGCGGCCGGGCCAAGATCTTCTTCACCCAGAGCCTGGCGCATAACCCGACCGGCAGTTCCATGTCGGTGGCGGTGGCCCACCGCCTCTTGCAGATCGCCGCCCGCCATGGCGTGACCATTGTCGAGGACGATCCCTTCGCCGACGTCCTGGCGCCGACGCTCTACCGGCTCGCCTCGCTCGACCAGCTGGAAAGCGTGATCTATCTCGGCACCTTCGCCAAGACGCTCTCGGCAAGTCTCAGGGTCGGCTATATCGCCGCCTCCGCCGGCACCGTCACGGCACTGCGCGACATGAAGATGCTGACCGTCGTCAACTCCTCGGGCTATGTCGAGCGCCTGGTGCACGACCTGATGATCTCGGGGCATTACCGCCACCACCTGAAGCGGCTGAAGAGCCGCATCGCCCAGGCGACCGAGGTGGCGGTCGACCAGCTCGGCCGCTTCGGCCTGGAGGTGTTTTCCGCCCCCACCGGCGGCTATTATTTGTGGTGCCGGATCCCGGCCGGCCGGGACGATGTGAGCTTTGCCAAGGCCGCGGCGGCGGAAGGCATCTTTGTCGCGCCCGGCACCATGTTCTCGCCCGACCGTTCGGCGCATGCAGGCCATATGCGCATCAATGTCGCCTATGCCGACGACCCGCGCTTCCTGGCCTTTCTCGGCCAAAACGGCCCATGACCTGTTGCCCTCGGGCTTGACGGCGCGGGCAGCTTGGGCGAACGGGAACGCGCCGGCAGCGACGCGTCGCTTCAGCCGGCGGCACGCGAGCTTGCAAACCTTGTCATCGTTCAAGAAGCGCCAGGCGGCGAAACGGCGGATCCGCGCCGATGCCGACCAGTTGATCCGGGATTTCCAGGCGAAAGCCGTGGAAGAGGCACGCTCGCGCGCCGCGGCGGCGGAGGCCGCGGCGGAAGCCGACGAGACGCGCGATGCCTGGCACTGGGAACGCGTGGCGCTGGAGATCGAGCGCCGCGAGCGCGGGTGAGGATGGGGATGGGGATGGGGAGACGATTCTCGGATCGCGCCGGGAACCTCGACGTCACCCCCGGCGCCCGAGCGTCGCGAGGGCGGGAAGGGCAGCCAGGAGTTGCAGGCCACCTCCCCCAAAGCGGCGAAACCACCTGGACGCATGCGCCGAGCGCAGAGTGAGGCGGCTCCTGGATCCCCTTGCCCTCACTCGCCCTGGCGGGCTCACTCGGCCGGGGATGACGTATGGTGCGCCGCAACGACCGGCGACTGACATGCCATGCGCTCCGGTGTTCATTCCCGCGCGACATCTCAGCGCCCGACCCCATAAGCCTCCCCCTTCACGCCGCCAGAACCTCGTCCGGTGGCGCGCCGTAAACCCCTAAGATCACCGCGGCGAAATCGCCGGTCTCCGGGTCACCGGTGCGGGCGAAGGCGACCGCCGCCCCGCCCTGCGCCGCCACCCGCTCAGCCTCACGGCAGGCCGCCTCGGCGGTCTGCCATTCGCGCGCATCGCGCTGGATCATCCGGCCCTTTTTCGACCGCTCGTAGGGCTGGACCACAAACCAGGTCGCCACCGTCATGCCATCCTCTCTGCCTGCAATGTCACCGCTGTCTTGATCTCGCGTTCCTCGCATCAGGGTTCGCATCATGACCCCGATGAAGGGAACAGATCAAGAACAAAGCTTGGGGTTGTGGATGACCTGGACCACGGTGCAAGCGCGATGAAAGCGCCGCAACGACAGCGGACGACTGGCCTTTCCGCATGTTCACCAAAGTTTCTCTTGATCAAAAATTCAAGCAATGCTTTCATTTCCATCAAGACGCCATCACTCCGGAGACCGGATGCGCCGCCACCTCGAGCTCGCCCTGGACGAATTGCCCGTGCTGCCGCAGGTGACCGGCGGCGACGGCCGGGTTCATGACGTCCATCTGTTCGCCCATGGCTCGGCCGATGTCATCGTCGACGCCGAGGGCGGCTGGCAGGTCGCCGATATCTATCTGGAAACCTCGGAGGCGCTGGCGCTCGCCGGCGGCCGCCTGAGCCGCCGCTTCAGCCGGGTGGAGCCGGCCGCGCCGCACTGGGCGCTGATCGAACAGGCGATCCGCCGGGCGCTGAGCGAGCGGGTGGAGGCCGAGATCGGGGAATGGCGCGGGAAGGGGTGAATGGGAGACCCCGTCGCGCGTAAACCCTCGCCCGCTCGCGGGAGAAGGTTCGCGCCGGGCCTTTCGCATCATGCCCCATTCGCCATTCGCCATTCGCCATTCGCTACTCACCCCCTACCCCGCATTCGCCGATCGCTACCCCTCATTCGCCTCTGCAAGCCTGGCGCAATGAAGCGCATCCAAAAGGGGCGTGGCCGCGTAGATGTCGTGATGGCCGCGCCCGAACCAATAGCCGATGGAACCGACATGGCCTGGCATCCGCATTCCCATTTCCGCCCCGGCACCAGCCGGATGCCGCCTTCGCGCATGGAACGCTCGCGCTTCTGGGCCTTCGCCATCGTGGCGGCGGCCCTCACGGCGGGGCTGTTCACCCTCCTGACCGCGCCGCCAATGCCCTGAAGGGTGCCGCGGCGACACGCAGCTGTGACCGCGCGGCCGGTTCAATCCGGCGCGGCGCTCACCACGTAAAACGATGGTCCGCCAATGGACTCCCGCTGGTACCGCTTAGGGAGACCCCACATGTCCTGGCCGATTCCGCTGCATCACCCCCACCACGCGCCGGCGCCGCAGCCACGCAATCCGCTCGGCCTCGGCCGGCTGCCGGTGTCGCGCCGCCAGCGCCTGCATTTCTGGATGTGGGCGATCATCGGGGCGCTGCTCGCCGCAGGCCTGGTGACCTTCGTCACGACCGCCGCGGGATGGCCCGGGGCCTAGGGTTTGGCAACCGCCTTCACTGCCGCCTTGGCGCCCTTGCGCGTGCGGTCCGGCAGGGCATTGGCCGCCGCGTCGGCACCCCGGTCCTTGCCGGTGACGCCGCGCTGCAGCACCTTGGTCGCGGCCTGGTCCTTGGCTTTCGACGAGGTGGCGATGGGCGCGGTCTCCCGCGTCGCCACCAGCCCCAGATCGGCGGGTTTCTTGCCGCCCTTGCGCGCGGCGGCGCCGAAGGTGGCGAGGCTTTCCGGCTGCTGGCCGTCGGTCTTGCGGGTGGTCTTGTCGTTGCTGTTCGCGCCTTTGGTGGCCATGACGCGCTCCTCCTCGAGCCCTCCGACCCGAGGCCGGCTGCCGGAACAACCGGCCGGCCCGCGCCCTGGTTCCCTCCCCTAGCGCCGCTCGTTCAACAGCTCGAAGACATAGGCCGCCAGCGCACCGTAAAGCGTGTGGCCGATGGTGCTCATCAAGGTGAGCTGGCCACCCCAGGCGAGCAGCAGGAACGGCAGGCCGGCGAGCGGCGCGAAAATGCCCAGCGCGATGAAGGTGGTGAACAGGCCCCAGAGCCAGCCATCGACGGGCCGGCCGATGCCGACGCCGTTGCGGGTGAGCAGAAAATAAGCCAGCGGATAGCCGATGACGCCGGTCAGGTAATGCAGCGCCTTGGCGACCACGTCGGACGGCTCGAAACCCAGGCGATAGGCGAACAGCGCCTTGATCAGCGCCGGCGGCTCCAGCGGCCCGCCGGCGACCAGCGGCGTCGGCACCGACGCCCAGATCTCCCACAGCCCGAGACCGGCGAGGCCGCCAATGGCCAGCGCATAAAGCTGATAGCCGGTGGGAATGACGAAGCCGGCGAAACGGGGGGGCGCCGCGGCCACGGCGTCCAGGCCTGAATTCATGCTGGTCTCGGCGCTCATGGTGTCTCTCCCCTTGGCCGCGGCGCCGCTTGCGCCGTCGCAATGCCATTCGCTGGGCGGAGGCCGGCGTTACCGGGAGGGCCATCACCAAAACGTGAGGGGTGGCGGGGCCGGGCGAATGGAGAGTGGGGAATATCGAGTGGGGATGAGGCGAAGCGGGCGTGGCAGCTCCCGCACCGCCCCCCTTCCATCAGAAAAAGCTCAACGCGATCAACCCTCTCCCAAAGGGAGAGGGTGGCAGCGTCAGCTGCCGGGTGAGGGGTCGTCCATCTCCGGATTGAGCTGCATGCCGCGCAAGCATCGGCATCAGTTCTCGACGCTTACGCCCCTCACCCGCCGGCTCCGCCGGCACCCTCTCCCTTTGGGAGAGGGTTGATCGCGTTGAGCTTTTGGCGATGAGCGGGGTGTTTGAATTCAATAGACCGCCGCGCTCACCTCCCCCGTAACGATCAGCCCGCCGTCAGCGAAACCGGCTTAAGCTCAGCCTCGAGCCGCATCGGACACCGCCGGCCTCATGACATCCCTTTCCGCGACGCCGCCAAAACGACCGCGCGACAGACGCCTCGACCTGTTCCGGGGCCTCTGCATGCTGATCATTTTCATCGCCCATACGCCCGACAATCCCTGGCTCGCCTGGATCCCCGCGCGCTTCGGTTTTTCCTCGGCGACCGAGCTGTTCATCTTCGGTTCGGGCTTTGCCAGCGCCATTGCCTTCGGCCGCACTTTCTTCACCGCCGGTTTCTGGAACGGCACGCTGAAGATCTCGCGCCGCATGTGGCAGATCTACTGGGCCCATCTCTGCCTGTTCGTGGTGCTGGCCGGCATCACCGTACTGGCGGCGCCACCGGGCAGCCACGCCATGCAGGCGCTCGCCTATGTGGTGAGCGCGCCGGCCCAGGCGATCGGCGGGCTGGTGACGCTCAGCTACGTGCCCATGCTGCTGGACATCCTGCCGCTCTATATCGTGGTGCTGGCGCTGGTGCCCGTGATGATCGCCGGCCACCGCCTGCACCCGGTCGTGCCCTTCGCGCTCTCCGCCGCGCTCTATCTCGCCACCTGGACCTTCGGCCTCGCCATGCCCGGCCGGCCGGATAATGGCCAGCCCTGGTTCTTCAATCCCTTCGCCTGGCAGCTCTGCTTCTTCCTAGGCTTCGCCATCGGGCTCGGCTGGTGGACACCGCCGGCCCTGAACCGGCCGCGCCTGGTGGCGCTGGCCGCGGCGATCGTCATCCTCTCCGTGCCGTTCAACTTCTGGGCCTTCACCGACCACCTGCCTTGGCTCGTCGACATCCAGGTGGCGACCTTGCCGCTCAACACCTGGACCAACCTGCACCCGGTACGGCTGATCCATTTCCTGGCGCTCGCCTATCTCACCCTGTCGCTTCTGGAGCGCGCGCGCTTCCTGCTCGACACGGAGCTCGCCAAGGTGCTGACCCTGGTCGGCACCCAATCGCTGCCGGCCTTCCTCGCCTGCACGGCGCTCGCCTGGATCGGCGGCATCGCGCTGGATATCTGGGGCCGCGATGCCGGCACGGTGGCGCTGGTCAATCTCGCCGGCCTCGCCGGTGTGGTGGCCGCCGCCTGGATCAGCCGGTTCTACAAGAGCGAGCCCTGGGCCAAGCCGAAACCGGCGGTGGCGCCGGCGAGCGAAGCACAGGTGGCAGCGGCCGCCGAGGCCCCGGCGCTGGACCGGTAAGGCCGCGCACGGGAATCACTACGTCACCCCCAAGGCAAAGCAATTGCTTTGCCGGGGGCGGAGCGAAGCGAGGGGAAGGGGGTCCAGGGGTTGCAGGGCTCCGGCCGCGGCACAGCGAAATCACCCAAACGCATGCGCTGATGGCGCAGTGAAGCGTCCCCTGGCCCCCCTTCCCTCGCCTCCGCAGAAGCGAGGGCTTCTGCTCCGGCTCGCCCCGGCAAAGCAATTGCTTTGCCTTGGGGTGACGTCAGGTGGTTCCATGCGAAGCCAAATGAGCTTGAGCACCAACCTGCGAGGCCGGGCCGTCGGATGCCGATGAGGCATGACGCCTTGCCTGCGCCATTGGCGACAGTTGCGCCCGCCATCGCGACAACTTTAAATGCTTGTCGTCGCCCTTGGCCGGGCCGTCTCGCCCGGCCGGCGGTGGGATGCATGCGGAAGGCCGTGGCGAATGGGACGATGGGCTGGTGGCGTTGAGGGGCGGGCCGGCGGAGCCGCGGCATGACCGGGTCCGTGCCGCAGCATGCAGCGCCCGATCCGATGGGCGACTGGGCCGAGATCCGCAGCACGCCGGAGAGCCCGGCGCCGGCCGCCGCCGCGCCGCAACCCAAGCCCTCGCGGATCGGCGCCCCCGAACCCGAACGCAAGAAGCTCCTGACCATCGGCCTCGCCATGATCCTGGCGGCGCTGGCCGGCGCGATGATCTATAGCGTCAGCCTGTCCGGGCCGCCCGATCCGCCGGCCCCGCCGCGGCTGGCGGCCGCCCCGGCGCAATCGCCGCAGGCGCAGCCCCGCGTCGCCCCGCCGGTCCTCCGCACGGCCCCCACGGCCGCCCCCGGCACGACGCCCGCTCCGGCCCGCCGTCCGCTGGCCGAGCTGCGGACTGGCCCCGGGCCTCAAGTGGACACCAGGCCGGATGACCCATTCCCGACCGGGCCTGCGGCCCTGGGGTCGGGGGGCCCGAGCCTCCCCGGCCAATGGCGCCCCAGCGCGACCTTCGAGGCCTTGCCCGACTGCCACGAACCCGTCCTGCTGCGCGAACTGACGTGGCTCGCGGGCATGATACCGGAACTGTTGAAAGCCGGGGAGCCGACCACCGGCATGGAACGCGCGACAGCCAATGGCGACAGCCGTGACGGCAGCCGCGCCTGCCGGGCGGATCTCCGGACGACGGACAGTCTCTACCAGGTTTCGCTGTCCTTGAAGGTGGTCGACGGGGTGATTGAGGTCACCTTCCTGTCGTTGCGCAAATATCTCCGTGGCCAGCCCGGCACGGTCGTCCAGATGAGGCCGCCGCACGTCCTCTCGACCACCCTTGCCGTGGCCCGGCGCTAGGCGCGGCATAAGCAGCTGCCCCGACTATCGCGCGGCGCCGCCATCCAGCAGTTTCCCCCGAGGTAACGCTAGGGAAATACGCGCCATGGACGTGCTGATCACTGGAGAGCCGGAAAAGCTGCCGCCCGAGATCCGCGCGCTGGTCGACGCACAGCACCCGGTGCCCGCCGACACGGATTTCTTCGAGCAGGCCTTCTCGCTCCAGGGCCTGCTGTTTCCAGCGTTCATCGGTGTGACCCTGGCCGTGCTGGGCGCGCTGATGCTGGTCATGGCGCTGGTCATGCTGGTCACCCTGCGGCGCAACACGGTCTATGACTCGCTCACCGTGGAGATGTGGCTCGGCGGCGCCGGTTTCACCTTCCTGTTCGCCGGCTGGATGATGCTCGGCTCGCTGAAGACCCGCTACCGACTGATCGGCCGGCAGAAGGCCGGCGAGCGCACCCGCTACGGCCTGTTCCTGACCGGCGACAGCCTCGTCAGCAACAGCCTGTTCCAGACCACCGTCATCCCGCGTCCGGCCTTCCGGGGTCTGAGCGGCGGCGCCTTCCGTTATGAGTTCAGGGGCGAGGTGAAATCCGAGACGCTGCCCGGCGCGCTGGTCTGCCGCGACCGGCCGGCGCTGGAGGCGGCGATCCGGCGCTGGGCCAGTGTGGGCTGAGGCCCCGGCGCAAGCCCCCTGCCCCCTACGAAACAGGATGGCCCGTATACGCCAAGCGCCGATGCGCCGGCGCGCCATCCCGTGTTGACTGCCCGGCCTTGAACCAGGGACCGACCGGCATGGGCATGGACAGGCCTTCCCCCGCCACGACAATCCCGGCCCGCGCCCCGGCGTCGGCCGCCGCCACGCATTGGCCGGCGGTGGCGCTCACCGTGCTGGTCAGCGTGGTGGCGGCGCTGCAGGTGGGCAAGGCGGCGATCGCGCTCGGCGCCTTGCAGGCCGATCTCGGTCTGTCACTCGCCGAAGGCGGCTGGGTGATGGCGGTGTTCGCGCTGATCGGGGTTGTCGGCGGCATTCCCGTGGGGGCGCTGACCGGCCGGTTCGGCGACCGGCGCATCATGCTCGCGGGCCTTGCCGCGCTGGCGCTCGGCAGCACCGCTGGCGCCTTCGCCAATGGCCTCGCCTGGCTGATCGCAAGCCGTATCGTCGAGGGCCTGGGTTTCCTGCTGGTGGTGACGGCGGCGCCCACTCTGCTCGGCCGGGTGACCGGGCCGGCGCGCCGCGACCTCGCCTTCGGCCTCTGGGGCACCTTCATGGCGGCGGGCATCGTCATCGCCATGCTGGCCGGCCCGCTTTTTCCGAGCTGGCGCAGCCTCTGGCTCGCCAATGCCGCGCTGGTGCTTTCGAGCGCACTCGTCTTCGCGCTTGCGGTGAAGCCCGGGCCGAAGGCGACAGAGCCGCTGTCGCCGGCACGGCTCGCACGCGACACCGCCGCCACCTTGCGCGACGGCCGCCCCGGCCTGCTGGCGCTCGCCTTCGCCGCCTATAACCTGCAGTTTTTCGCCGCCGTCGGCTTCCTGCCCATTCTCCTCACCCAGCGGCTCGGCGTCTCGATCGCCGCGGCCGGCGCGCTCAGCGCTGTCGCCATCGGCGCCAATACGCTGGGCAATGTGGCGAGCGGCCCGCTGCTCGCCCGCGGCGTCTCGCGCGCCGCGCTGATCGCGGTGGCGAGCGGCGTGATGGGGCTGACCGGCCTGTTGCTGTTCCTGCCCGCCACCCCGCCGCTCCTGGTCTTCCTGCTCTTCGTCGTCTTTTCCGCCGTCGGCGGCCTGCTGCCGCCGACCGTGCTGGGCGCCGCCCCCACGGTGAGCGCCACGCCCGCGCTCGCGCCCATCGCGCTCGGCCTGATCATCCAGGGCAATAATCTCGGCCAGGTGCTGGGCCCGGTGGTGGTGGGCAGCACGGTGGCCGCCTTCGGCTGGCCGGCCGCCGCCGTGCCGGTGGCGCTGGCGGGCGCGGCCGGCGTCGGGCTCGCCTGGGCCTTGAGGGCGCGCGGCTGAGGGCCTTGTGTCGGGCCGGCGAAGGCCGATGATGCGGCGCCCGTGAGCCAAGGCCGCCCGTCATGATCGATCCCGCCCGCCACCGCCCCTTGCTGCCGCTCGCCTGGGACGCGGCGGCCGCTGAGGCCGCGATCGAGGAGATCGTCGCCGACGCGCTCGGCGCCTTCGATCCGATAAGCTTCTGGCCGGCCCATCCCCAGGACGACGGCGTCGAGGATGGCGAGACCAGCCTCTATTTCGGCGCCGCCGGCATGGTCTGGGCGCTCGACTATCTCGCGCGGGTCGGCGCCACCACGGCGCGACCCGACTTCCGCGCCGTGCTGCCGCGCCTGCTGACGGCCAACACGGCGGCCTTCGCCCGCATGAACTATGCCGCCCATGGCTCGCTCTTGTTCGGCGACATGGGCACGGCGCTGGTGGCCATGCGGATCGCGCCCTCACCCGCCACCGCCGACCTCGTTTTCGCCCGCGCCGAGGCCAACACCGCCTTGCCGATCCGCGAGCTGATGTGGGGCCTGCCCGGCTCCCTGCTGGCCTCACTGCACATGCACACCCTGACCGGCGAGCCACGCTGGCGCCGGCTGTTCGAGGCGCAGGCCGCGCGCCTCATCGACGCGCTCGAGGACACGCCCGACGGCCGGCTCTGGACCCAGGACCTCTATGGCCAGCACCGGCAATGGCTCGGCCCCGTGCACGGCTTCGCCGGCAACATGATCCCGCTTTTGCGCGGCTGGCACTGGCTGAGCGAGGCGCAGCAGGCAACGGTGGCGGAGGCCGCGACGCGCACGCTGGCCTTGACCGCCATCACCTCGGAGACCGGCGCCACCTGGCCGCCGCAAACCCGGCCGACCCGCCCCGTCAGCCTCTGCCAGCACTGCCACGGCGCCCCCGGCATGGTGACCACCTTCGCCGCCGCGCCCTTCCGCTCGGCTGCGCTGGACGCGCTGGACGCGCTGATGGCGGCCGGCGGCGCCTTCACCTGGGCCGCCGGCCCGCTCGCCAAGGGCTCCAACCTCTGCCACGGCACCGGCGGCAACGGCTATGCCTTCCTCAGGCTTTACGAGCGGACCGGAGAGGAGCTGTGGCTTGAGCGGGCGCGGGTGTTCGCGATGAACGCGATCGGGCAGTGGCGGGAAGCGCGGGAGGCGGTCGGGCGGGGGCGATATTCGTTGTGGACGGGGGATATCGGGCTGGCGGTGTATCTTTGGGATTGCGGGAGGGGTGTGGGGGCATTTCCGGTGGTGGATGTGGTTTGAGGGGAGCGATTGGGGTGACTGTGACGCGAGAAGCCCCTGCGGTCATCGTCAGGAACGACGAGACGATATGATGGATGGGCAATAGGAAATATTTTTCGGAATATTTTTCTTGATTTTTGTCCGTCGCGGCGGCACACTTTCCTCCCCTGCGAGGCCCACCATGAGCGAGCGCACACTGGACGATGTGATGGACTCGTTGAGCCATTTGCTCGACGATTTTGATAGCGTTGCGCGTTCGGCGCACGAGCGCTATCGGGCCTATCCCCCCGCAATTCTTATCGAACATAGCCCCCGCGCTGCAGCGACCTGCACGTATGATCACATGGTGGCAGAGGCCGATCGGCGGTTTTTCGGCCGGCCTGACGTTCGCTCTATCGACATGCGTGGTCTGAAGCTTTGGTTGGTTGGCGACCATTCCGTGGTCAGGCTGAAGAAGATGGATGAGGACGGCGTCAGCCGCAATTACCCCACCAAGCAGGCCAAGGACTTTGATGCGGGTGAAGAACTTCCGGGCCTACCGCTGGCGCCGACGAGGCTCAGCGTTGGCTACCTGCTCGACCCCACCGGGACGCAATTTGTTCGGTCGCAGATCGCGCGCCCCCATGGGCGAAAGGCACTTTGGTGCGCAGCAATCATCCCCACAGAACAGCGCGAAGCGGGCAAACGCGCCTGGCGGGATGTGACGCGTCAAGGGTCTTTCGGACGATAATTTGAGCCGCGACTACCATGCCGAAATTCAATCACCACATGCTTACGCTCGCCCGCGATTCGCGCGGGCTGACGCAGGCCGAGCTTTCAGAGCGCATGTCCGTAGCGCAGGGTACGCTGTCGAAATACGAGACTGGTTTCTCTGAACCGACAGAGGAGTTCGTGTCCGACCTTGGCGGCGCATTGGGCTATCCCGCATCATTCTTCTTTCAAGATGGCAGGCCCTACGGATTCCCACCATTTCATTATCGGAAAAGAAAAAAGCTTTCGTCAAAAGTTCTTGGCAGAATTGTTGCTGAAATGAATATCCGACGGATGCATATTCTAAAGCTGTCGCTGTCGTTTCCTCTCCAATCAAATGCATTTATTCCTGAAATTGATAGGGACGATTACAGGGGCCGCGGCAACGCGCGACTTAATACAGAAGACGTCGCACGGCAAATCAGAGAAATGTGGATGCTGCCGAGCGGCCCTATCGACAACATGGTTGATCTTATCGAGGAACACGGTGGGATTGTAGTGCCTTGTGATTTTGGGACAGACCTGATCGACGCGATGAGCCAGCGCATCGACGGGATGCCTGTACTCTTCTTTGTGAACGTCAACGCCCCCGCTGACCGGCTTCGGCATACTCTTGCCCACGAGTTGGGTCACATGGTGTTGCACACGATCACGTTTGCCGACGACGATGAGATGGAGCAGGAAGCCGATGCTTTTGCTGGAGCCTTCTTGGTCCCAGCCGACGAAATTCGGACTCAATTGCGCCGGTTCGATCTGCGCCAACTTGCAAACCTTAAGACGTACTGGAAGGTTTCGATGGCCGCGCTTGCGGTAAGGGCCGACAGATTAAATCTGATCACACCATATCAAAAGAAGCACTTTTGGATTGAAATGGGGAAACTCGGTTATCGCAAGAGAGAACCAAACGAACCACCGAAAGAAAAGGCAAAGCTACTACGCCATATGGTGGCTTTTCATATAAAGAAACTCGGGTATTCGATACAGGAAATGGCTGACATGCTCCACTTAAACATGCGCGATTTTCAACAAATGTACGATCCAAGCGCTACCGGACCATCTTCACCAGAAAGAAATGCGCCGCTTTTACGTCTTGTGAAATAGATTGCGCGGTGACGAATTCACCTTCTCCAAGAGGAGAGGCGTAGGCGCGCAATCAAAGCCTGTCGACTCAGGCTTGAACTTCAATTGGCGTGCGTTGTCCCGCACGACACCAATGTCAACCTCATCGAGGCCCATCGCTGACTCGACTTCGATATCAAGTGTGAGCCTGACCTTTGTCCCCTGACCGCGCTGCAGTTCCATCACCACAGCGTGCAGGATTGCATCGAATGCTTTGACTGGCCGGGAGGTGTCAATCTCAACCGTTCCAAAAAACGACTGGGCTTACGCGCCTCACCTGCTTTGCGGAACTCATCGGCTCCTGCCTCACCGAACCGGTCCGGGCATTACGGTGACACGTGCCTCATGGCCCTTAAGCCGAGCCGGTGCGGTGAAATGGGGAATGCGGTACGTGTCGCCGTAATTCCCAGCTCGTCCTGTCCCGCCCTTCACGGCCAGCGCAAGAAACCGTCGATAACGTCGGCGGACTTACTCCCCTCTGACTAGGTCGGCAGCGAGCGACCTTCCCCTTGCTCTACAAGACGCGCGAGCTGCGGGTCATACCGATATCCCGCAATTGTCCCGTCCTTGATCCTCTCGACAGCCTCATCGATGGCGAAGATGGGCACAAGGAACCACTCTTTCGGTAAAACTGGCTTCCCGAAACGATCCTTGACTTCCACATCCAGTCGGGCCGTGCCGAATATCCTGTGAATCAAGTTCTCAAGTTTCGATCTGTTGATGTTGTACAGTTCATAAGTGGCCACAACCTCGACATCCGCCATCAGGAATGTCGGATCGAGCCGCGCGTTGGCTATGCGGCGCTCAACGTTTCCACCGGTGACACCGATCTTGTGAAGAAGCTCGCGATGAGCGGCGACAGTTGGATCGTCGGACTTGCTTCGCAACACATAAATCGTGCCACTGGCTTCATCACCATCGCCTGTGTGGTCCGCAAACAGAGGCCCTGCCGTCGGGTCGGTTATCCGCCTGCCAGCCTCATCCTTGTAAAGCGCCCGCTGAAGTGACCGCAAAAGCAAATCGCTTTCGGTGCCATTGGAATAAATGACTCTGAGCCTCGCATCCGACTCGCCATTTGGCGCTTTGAATACGTCACCAATCTCAGCCACATACGCGGTCTGACCACCCAATATGAAAAACTGGCCGGTCTGAATCTCCGCTTTGAGGAAGCCTGCATCCTTGACGAACCGTCTCGTCGTGCGCAGGCCGTTTTCCAGGTCGCGCTGAACCTTCTCGAATAGCGACCGGAACGTTTCAAAATCCAAGCACTTTTCCCGGCTCGCAATTTCTTCAGCCTCCCGCTTCTCAGCGTTGGTGCGGACATGGCGCAGGTTGGTGATGTCAGAAGAACCGGCAGCGCCCTCCAATTCAGCGAGCAATTCATCCTCGTCGATCGTGTCCGACGGCGCGAAGGACGCGATCTCCCCCCCGGTCAAAAGGCCCTGGTGGTCGAATGGCGCAAGCAGGGAGCGGCACTCATCGAGCGCGCGCAGCCGATCGAGGCGCACAGCATAGAGCCGTTCGAAAATATCGCGATCTTCATTGTGCAAAGGCGCGCGACCATGCTTCTCGACAAACCGCTGAACTTCCTCGAAGCCAGCGATGATACGTTCTTCGCGTGGTGAACGACCGCCTTTCTTTTCGGCCTGCGCAAAATCGTCGAGCTCCGAGCGCAGTTCGTCGAGGTCGAGGTCACTCATAGCGGCCCTCATCCTTGAAGCGGACGAATGCGGCGGCCCCCTCGGCCATACGTTTTTCCCAGACGTCCGCTGAACTGATGGACGGAAGTCGGCCGCGCTCCTTCTTGAACCGCAAGGCACGCACCGCCAGATCCTTCGCCTCCTCTGGGGTCAAGCTCGTGCGCTTGGCGGCAATCGCCGCGGCCACCTGCTTAAGACTGTCTTCGCTCATCGTCTTGGCAAGGATCGCATAGGCTTCGCCAAAAGGATTGATCCGATCGATCAAGTCGATGTCCAACTCCCGCACGTCCATCGCGAACTTGCGCACGCCATCGACAAAGGCGGTGTTTGCAGATTCCTCGCCGAGCGAACTGCCGGACGCGAGCTCCTTGGCCTTTTGAGTGAGGTTCAGCGCCGCCACGGCGTGCTGACGAACTGCCTCCTGGTCTTCCTCGTCCAGGTGGGGGAACTTGTCCTTGATGATCTTACCCATTCGCACCTGGGTTAGTTCCTCTGGCACCAGTTCCTCGTCGAACAGGCCGCGCTCAATCGTCGTCTTGTCCTGCACGAAGGCCGCGATCACTTCATTCAGATCCTCCTGACAGATGCGTGTCGCTTCCTCGCTCTTGGGCGCGGCTAGCCCCTTGATCTCGATCTGGAATTTGCCGGTCTCCTCGTTGAAGCCGACGTTGCACTTGTTCGGATCGTATCCACCGTCGCCATAGTCAAATCCCGGCGTCGGGCCGCTCTGCGGGTTCTTCGGCTTGAACTCGAAGCGGGGCGCCAACACCTGCTCCATCAGCAGACTGGCCGCGATGGCCTTCAGCGTGTCATTGACGGCCTCGGTCACTATGTCGTCTGCGGCAGCCGGTTCGGCGATCAAGTTCGAAAAACGGGCGCGGGTCTTGCCCGGCGCATCGCGGGTCGCGCGACCGATAATCTGAACGATCTCGGTGAGGCTGGATCGATAGCCGACCGTCAGGGCATGCTCGCACCAGATCCAGTCGAAGCCTTCCTTCGCCATGCCCAGCGCGATGATGATGTCCACATGGTCGCGATTGTTCTTCTGCGCCGGATCTTTCAGAGCGGCGGAAACGCGATCCCGCTTGGCGGTGTCGTCGTCAACCAGATCGGCGATACGTAAGACCCGCCCATCCGCGGCCTTGACGAGTTGGAAGCCGGTGGCGGGGTCGGCCCCTTGCCAAGCGCCCAGCGTCTCGATGATGTGCTCCACCTCCTTGATCTTGTCCTTCGTGCTCTCACGCGAATTGACGTTCGGGATATGGATGATCGTCTTCTCGGCTGGGTTCAGCACCTTCAGAATGTCGTCGGCGTACGAGTCAGAGTAGAAGAAATAGCCGATGTCGAGCTGCTTCAGATACTGATAGCCGTTGAGCTGCTCATAATAGGTGTAAGTGACGCTGTCGAACTTGCCTTCGTCCTGGGGTGCCAACACGGCCTCGGCGTCGCCCCGGAAATAAGACCCGGTCATCGCGACGATATGCACGCGGTCGCGGGTGATGAAATCGCCCAGATGGGTACCGAGCTTGTTGTCGGGATTAGCCGAGACGTGGTGGAACTCATCCACTGCGATCAGCCGATCATCGAACGCTCCGACCCCGAATTTGTCGACGGCGAAACGGAAGGTCGCATGGGTGCAGACCAGCACCTTGTCGTCGCTTTCAAGGAACGCCCCGAGCGCATTGACCTTCCCGCCATTGTCGTTGCCGGGCGCGTCGCACAGGTTCCATTTCGGCTCGACGTGCCAGTCCGCCCAGAAGCCATGCTTGCTCAGCGGCTCGTCATGAAAGCTTGAGCCGATGGACTTTTCCGGTACGACGATGATGGCCTGTTTGACGTCCTGGTTAGTGAGCTTGTCGAGCGCGATGAACATCAGTGCGCGGCTCTTCCCCGAGGCCGGCGGCGACTTGATCAGCAAATATTGCTCCCCGCGCTTCTCAAAGGCTCGCTCCTGCATCGGCCGCATGCCGAACTCATTGGCCTTGGTCGAGCTGCCGTTGCTGGCATAGGAAACCGAAACGGAGGGGACTGATTTTGGCTTGTTGTCGATCATTGCTCGCTCGCCTGTTTGTGGCCGGTGCGGTCTTTCAGGATGGCCTTGCCAAACCAGTCGGGCACGTCATTGACCTTTGACTTGAATATGTTTTCCGGCACCGCTTGCCAGAACGCGACGATCGCATCTGAAAATACCTGAAACTGCTCGTCACTCACCTTTAGGTACGTGTGGTCGCGGTACTCCACGCCTGAGAATCCAGCGCCACCTAACGGGTCATCGAGATACTCAGGATGCTTTTGCTTCAGATCTTCGAGGGACTTCCCCTTACCGTGCTTATAGACATTGACCACAAGACGGCAGGCATCAAGCATTTGGAAGTAGTCCGCGCTGCGAATCGGCCAACCAATGCTTTCCAACAAATCGGCGATCTGCACAAAGTCAGCCGACCACACTTTCAGCGCAGCGGTATCGCCATGGTGCCAATGCTGAATTTCTCGAACCAGCCAATCGCGCAGCTGTTTGTCCCATTCATGGAACATACCCGCGACGACGCTCAAGCGCGTTTGGTCCCGCATGTCACTGAGAAGGGTATAGAACTCGATGCCGGCGTCGTTGGCAGCTTCGTAGAAGTCTCCGGGGTCATGCCGATCAGGATCAAATCTTTCGCTGCTTGGCTGAAGCCAGTCCTCGACAGCCTTGTCGGCCTCGGCCTCGATGTCTTCAAACTGTGAAAGCAAGCGCTTTCGCGCCTGCTCAACATAGAAGAGATGACCGGCAATCAAAGACTGCCGGAATGGCCCCCACATCTGGAACAACACATAGTCGCTCATGCTGTGGCCACCGTACGGATCTTGGCGCCTTTGTTCGGTGCTGTAGTCATTTTGGCGTAAAGCTCGAACAGCTTTTCGAGCCGTTCGGTGTCGTTCTTGAATCTCCGGCCGATATAGATGCGCTCGAGCACCTCATCGTTACGCTCGTGAGCTGCACGGAGGTCGTCGGGCATGATCGCCGGGTCATAGAGCTCGGCGATTGTCGCTGGGAAATGCGCCTCACGGGCAAACAGGATATTTTCGGCGCAGCGAGTGAGATCCGCTTTGTTCTTTTCAGTCAGTATCGGGACCGGAAATGTATTCCAGCCCAAATTACTAGCATAGCGCAGTCGCGTTTCCAGCTTCCCACATATCGTCGAAACCCATGTCAAATGCAGCTTTGAGCTCAGTACCGCCAGGTCGACCAGGGTTGGATCGTAAATTGCGTGGCCGAGATGTGTTATTATAGCTTCATTGCTCAGGTATCCAACTGGGATATAATCTCTACGCTCGGATGAAACTTGCGGCACAAGTATCTGGCAGTTTTTTGCTTCGTGGCGATACCTGAATTGGTGGGGCCGAGAAATTAATGTTCTGGCAACGTCGCCACCAGTCTCGCGATAGGAGAGCACAGATTTGATGCGAGGCGCCACGGCAGGATGTGAAGCGGCAAAGTTAAGTTCGTCGTCTCTAAACCAAAGGCAAAACCGCAAAACCCCGTCAATAAACTCCGAAGTCCCCAAGACAGGTCGGATATTTTTGCTAATCTCTGGGAAGTTTCTTCTAAGCGAATGGGCCTGTTCGCTATCTAGGAAAAGATGGCCGCCATCGTATGCAGCGTTACCAGTGATCATTTTCGAGATGCAGGATATCGGCTTCGTTTCCGATTGTACGATCCTGTCCGCCCCCTCGACCAGATAAGGACTTATATTGGATACTTCGCGTCGCGTATCTCCATGATAGATATATTTGGAGCCTGGCTTGCGTACTCTCAGACCTAGAATTGTGCAGGAAACACCGGCGTTATTTGCGGCATTGTTCGCCCATTTGAAGGGCGCATATGCAAACTCCAGCTCGCAATTGGCTCGGAATACCTCTGGCCAAAGCACGGGGACATGCGTGCCCTGGTTGATTGAGTTAGTAGTAACCAATGCAGCCTTGTCAAAAGAATCTATAAATCTGCAAGCTTTAAAAACGAACCCGCATACGTAATCCAAGTTTTTGTGCTGCCCTCCTGAAAAAATGGCGGCAAGGTCGCTTTTCTGTTCAGCGCTTTGCTTTTTTCCGCCGATGTAGGGCGGATTTCCGCAGATGTAAGTCTCGCCGCCCTCGTTATCGAAATCGATCTGCGCCTGATTGAGCGGTGTGTGGAACAGATCGTCAGCGTGATGCTTCACGCCTATTCCCGTGGGCGGGCAGATGCTCAGCCAATCAAGCCGAAGAGCGTTGCCGCAGGTGATCCAGTTCTGTGCATCCAGCGGGAGGAAATCCCGCAGAGCTTCCTTTTGGCCGCGATATAGCACGTCGCACTGGTATTCAGCGATGATAAGCGCGAGGCGCGCGATTTCGGCCGGGAAGTCGCGCAGCTCGATCCCGCGAAAGTTGGTCAGAGGAATTTCCGTGCGCCGGTCCGCCTCGTCGCGGCGACGGTTTATTTCGGCCTCGATGACCCGCATTTCCTTGTAGGCAATGACGAGGAAATTGCCCGAGCCGCAGGCCGGATCAAACACCCGGATTTTCGATATCCTCTTGCGCAAGTTCAGCAACATGCGCGCATTTTCCCCCGCTTCGTCAAGCTGCTGCCGTAGGTCGTCGAGGAACAGCGGGTTCAGCACCTTCAGGATATTCGGCACACTGGTGTAGTGCATGCCGAGCGCGCCGCGCTCATCATCGTCGGCCACTGCCTGAATCATCGACCCGAAAATGTCCGGGTTGATCTTCTTCCAATCGAGGCTGCCGATGTGCAGCAGAAAGGATCGCGCGATGCGGCTGAACCGCGGCACATCGGTGCTGCCGGAAAACAGCCCGCCGTTCACATAGGGAAAGCCATCGGCCCAGCGCGGGATGCCCGCAGCGGCCCGTTCCGTCGCATTGGTGTTCATGGCGCGAAACAGCGTGCTGATCACCTCATGGGTGTTGACCGAATCCTTCGCGCTCATCCTCTCGACTGCCGACGTGAATGCGCGGCTGCCGTTGAAAATGTCGGTATCCTCCGCGAAGAAGCAGAAGATCAGCCGCGCCATGAAGTGGTTCATGTCGTGGCGGCGCTGCGAGGCGCCCCATTCGGGATTGTCCTTCAGCAGCTCGACATAGAGGCGGTTCAGGCGGCTGGTCGCCCGGATGTCGAACGAGCTTTCACGGACCTGCTTGACCGTCGTAATCCCGGCCAACGGCAGGAAAAAGCCAAAATGGTTGGGAAAATCCGAATAGCGGCAGGCGACCGGCGGATCATCGGAGGTTAAGTCTTCCGTCTCGAAGAGATCGCCGTCCGTCGCCAGCACGAAGCGCGCGTTCGCCCTTGCTGTCGCAGGGCTCGCCTTCAGCGCCGCAAGCGTCCGTGTGACGTCGCCAGGCTTGCAAGTGGCGATGTGAATGTTGTTGGTCTGAAGGACGCCGCCCAGATCGGACTTGTTGGATTCGCCTTTGCGCAGGCGCTTGAGCGTGGTCTCCTTATTCCCGAAGGCTTCGAGGAACGCATACGGGAACTCTTCGGCGTCGAAGGGCCGCTCTGCGAGCGCTGAAATTGCTTCTTCGATCTCGACAGCGTTCATTTCGCGAAATCCCGGAATCATGCACTGGTCTTGGTCGCCGTTATAGACACTTTTGCAAGTGGGTAGATGCGCGATCTACCATCCGATGCTGTTTGTGTCCGCTGACATGCGGCTTGGGCGATCAACTGCAGGCCGGAGGCAATGCCGCCTGCAGGTCACCGCTTCGGCATTGGAGTGGCGGCTCGTCGCACAGGGGCAATTGAAGCAGTCCCGGAAGGCAGCGTCTCGACCCGAGAGGGACGACCCCTCATCCGGCAGTTGACGCTGCAACCTTCTCCCCATCGGAGAAGGTTGGTTTGGTTGCGCTCGCCTGCCGCCCGTGCGATTTAGCCCCCGGTCGATTGGGGACGGCCGTGCCGTCGGCGGCGCCGCCCAGAACGCACTTCACCCCTCGCCCATCTCGACCTCGCCGCCGATCTCGGCCGTCCTCTCTGCTTCGTCCCCCCTCGCCGCCCCCCGTACCGGCCCCCTCCTCCTCCCCCTGGACACCGCATGCCGGAGCCGTTGAACCGTCTGGAACTGCTGGAGCAGGAGCTCTACGTGCTGCTCGATGGCGGGCGTGATGCGATGAGCCTCAGCCAGTTGGACGGCTTTCTGGCCGCCATCGTGATCTGTCCCGAAAAGATCGAGGCGAGTGAGTGGATGCCGATGGTCTGGGGCGCGCCGCCCGGGGACCAGGAGCGGATTTTCGACGACGAGGGCCAGGCCGAAAGGCTTGTCAGGCTGGTGCTGGAGCATTGCAACGGCACGGCGGCGCTGTTGAACCAGCAGCCCGAAGCCTATGAGCCGATCATCTACACGGACGAGCCGAGCGGCGAGATCCTATGGGAGGTCTGGGTCGACGGTTTCGAGACGGCGATGCGGCTGAAGCCGGAAGCCTGGGTGCCACTCATCGATGCGGAGGTGGAGGCGAGCCATGCGCTCTCCGTGCTGATCACGCTCGCCGATATCAACCAGCGCCGGGCGGCCCCAGAGGTGAAGGTCGAGGCCCTGGCGGAGGAGGCGCCGGCGCTCATTCCAGGATTGGTCAGGTCGATCCACGCGTGGCGGCAGGCCCAGCGGAGTGCTGGTGAGAGCCGGCCGAAGGTGAAGCGCCACGGCGCCAAGCCCGGGCGCAATGATGCTTGTCCGTGTGGCTCGGGGAAGAAATACAAGCGGTGTTGCGGGTTGAATTGAGGGGATGGGGCGGAGTGCGCGGCCGCCCTCACCCGGCGCCTGACGGCGCCACCCTCTCCCGCGGAGCGGGAGAGGGTTTGCGCGCTGCGGGGGCGCCCCCTCCCCCTAATCGTCCAGCGCCTGGCAGAACCGGTAGTTCTCGCCGTCCAGGGTCAGGCTGCGCGGCGACAGCACGCGGATGGCGCGGGTGATGGCGGGCTGGTCGGTGGCGGCGGCGTCCTCGCCCTCGCGGCAGGTGGCTTCATAGGCGCCGGGGCGGCCGGCGACGGCGCGCACGGTGCAGGCCATGCGGTTGGTCGAGACGCCGCGGGTGTCGATGTTGAACACCTCGGTGGCGGCGTCCTGGTGGCCGCAGCGCACATTGGCGGGGAGATAAAGGCCGGGTTCCAGCGGCAGGGCGGCGTCGGCCGCGAGCGCCGGGGCGGCCAGGATCGGCAGGACCAAGGTCGGCAGGACCAGCATCGATCCCGCCAGGATCGGCCCGAGGGCAAGACGCATCAGGCCGGTACGGGCTGCGGTCCGAAGGCTGTTGCGGCGGCGTGGCGAAGGGCCAGGGACAAGGCCAGAGTGGCGCGCGGCGCGGGGCCCGGCGTCCGGCTCGGGGGGCAGATCTCGGGTCATCGGCATCTCCTGGCCTTGCGCGAAACAGGAGCCCGATGGTGCCGCGCCCGCCCGGCCCGGCCAAGGCCATGGGGGGCACGGCTGCCGCGCGGGCCGGCGGCGAAGGCCAATTCCGCGCTGTTCGCGCAGTGAAACGGGCCGATCCGGCCCGAATGGTGGCCGAAACGGCCTGCCGTGTCCCATCGGCCACGGTCTCCGGCGAAACACTTTGAAGCTGCCCCGCCACGGAACCGCCACGCAATCCCCGCGTTGTCCGCACATTCCGGGTTCCAGATCCGGTCCTGTCGTGGGGGCCCATTCGCCCCGCGCCGGGCCGCTTCCGGGTCCACGGGAACAAGGTTCAGCCGAAGGCGTGTCGCCACAGTGCCGCCGGCTTTCGTGTTGAGGTCACAGAAGGGACGACGTCATGAAGAAGCTTCTCCTCGCAGGCACGGCTCTCGCAGCGCTCGCTTCCGGCGCCCAGGCCGCCGATCTCGGCGTCAGGCGCGTCGAGGTGCCCCAGGCGATCATCGCGGTGCCGGCCTTCACCTGGACCGGCTTCTATGTCGGCGCGCATATCGGCTGGGCCGGCGCGCGCTCGAACTATACCGATCCTTCGCTGACCGCGTTCAGCAGCGGACTGAGCACCAGTGGCGTGTTCGGCGGTGTCCAGGCCGGCTATAACTGGCAGATCAACCAGTTCGTCCTCGGCGTCGAAGGTGACCTTTCGCTTGCCAGCAACAGCAAGACGGTGTTCGCCGATCCGGCGGGAGCCTTCGCCGGTGACGCGCGCCGTTCGTCGACGCCGTTCCTCGGCTCGCTGCGTCTGCGCGCCGGCTATGCCTTCGATCGCGCGCTGATCTACGCCACCGGCGGTCTCGGCGTCGCCACCTTCAACGACCGCTATTCGTCCATCGCCGTGCCGGCGCTGAATATCGCGAGCAATTCCACGCGCGTCGGCTATGCCGTCGGCGGCGGCGTCGAATATGCCTTCACCCCGAACTGGACCGCCAAGCTCGAATATCTCTATTACGGCTTCGGCGACCGCTCGAACGTCTTCGTGACCGGCGACCGCGTCAGCCAGAACATCCACACCGTCAAGCTCGGCGTAAACTATCTGTTCAACACCGGCGGCGTCCCGCTTTCGGCACGCTACTGACCGCTTTCCCCTCCAGGTGAGCGCCGTGAACGGGTCGCCCTCGGGCGGCCCGTTTGCTTATTGGCCGATGGTGGGTGGCGCAGCGCGACGGGAGCGCAGCCAGGCCCGCTCCATTTTGGGGTCGCGCCGGCGCGGCCTTGCTGCTAGAAGGCCCCGGCGCGGACCGAAGCTGGCGCGCCCCCATCCCCATCACGCCAACGCGCATCCTGCAGGACAGGCCCGTTTCTCCTATGCCCTTTCATGTCGCCCCGGATCGTCAGCCATGAGCTATGCGGTGAAGGAGATCTTCCTGACCCTGCAGGGCGAAGGCGCCCAGGCCGGCCGCGCGGCGGTGTTCTGCCGCTTTTCCGGCTGCAACCTGTGGTCCGGCCGAGAGGAAGACCGGGCAAGCGCCCAATGCCGGTTCTGCGACACCGATTTCGTCGGCATGGACGGCACCCGGGGCGGCCGCTACGCGACGGCCCAGGATCTGGCCGCCGCACTCTCGGCCGAATGGCGCGGCGCACGCGAGCGGCGCTTCTGCGTGCTGACCGGCGGCGAGCCTCTGTTGCAGGTGGACGATGCCCTGATCGCCGCGCTGCATGCCGAGGGCTTCACCATCGCGGTGGAAACCAACGGCACGATCGAGGCGCCGGCCGGCCTCGACTGGATCTGCGTCAGTCCCAAGGCGGCCAACGCGCTGAAGCAGCGCCGCGGCGACGAGCTGAAACTGGTCTTCCCGCAGGCCGAGGCCATGCCCGAACAGTTCGCCGGGCTCGATTTCGGCTTCTTCTGCCTGCAGCCGATGGACGGGCCGGAGGCCGCCGCAAATACGGAAGCCGCGGTGGCCTATTGCCAGGATCACCCGCAATGGCGGCTGAGCGTGCAGACGCATAAGGCGATCGGCATCAGGTAGGCGGGTGGCGGGCGGGGCATGGGCTGCCGCCGTCCGAAAAAGCTCAACACAATCAACCCTCTCCCAGAGGGAGAGGGTGGCAGCGTCAGCTGCCGGGTGAGGGGACGTCCCTCTCCGGACACGGCCATGTGCGCGACGAGCGCGGCATCAGGTCTGAACGCCTACGCCCCTCACCCGGCGCCTGACGGCGCCACCCTCTCCCTATGGGAGAGGGTTCGTTGGCGCTCGTCGCATCATGCCCTGTTCACTATTCGCCTCTTGACAACCCGCCTCCCAGCGAAGACACTTAACTCTATGGTTAAGTTATCCGACGCGGCTCTCGACCGTACCTTTTCGGCGCTTGCCGATCCGACGCGGCGGGCGCTGCTGGCCCGCATGGAACAGGCCGACGGTCTGTCGATCTCGGAACTCGCCCGGCCCTTTCCGGTCTCCTTGCCGGCGATCATGAAACATCTCGACGTGCTCTCCGATGCCGGGCTGATCAGCCGCGAAAAGACCGGGCGCACGGTGGCGTGCCGGCTCACCCCCGGCCCGATGGAGGAGGCCATGGCCTGGCTTGCCCGCTACGAGCGCTTCTGGTCCGAGAGCCTCGACCGGCTGGCGGTCCTGCTCGACGAAACCGAAACCCCTCCCGGCAAGGCCGGCGAGGAGGCGTGATGGAGCAGCCGAGCCTGACGCTGCGCCGGCACTTCAGGGCGCCGCCCTCCGCGGTGTGGCGTGCCTTCGCCGATCCGGCCCTGCTGATGCGCTGGTGGGGCCCGGCCGGTGCGGTCAATTCCAGCGCCGAACTGGACACACGGGTCGGCGGCCGGTTCCGTGTCGTCACCCGCACCGCGGATGGCGAGGAGCACCAGGTCCGTGGCCTCTATCGCGAAGTGGTCTATCCGGAAAAACTGGTGTTCACCTGGGCCTGGCGTTCGACCCCCGAGCGGGAATCGCTGGTCACCGTGACATTGTCCTCCGATGGCGATGGCACGCTGCTGACGCTCACCCACGCGCGGTTCTTCGACGAGGAGGCGCGCGACCGGCACCGCCGCGGCTGGAGCGAGGCGCTGGACAGGATGGATCGGGTGTTGGGCGAATAGCGGGATTTGCGCGCTACGTTACGCATCATGCCCCATTCGCCATTCACTCCCATTCGCAAAAAACTTCGGTAGTTTGCACAAAATGAGACGACGCCCTGGTGGGTCCATGGCAGCCTTTCGCGAGCCGGATATGTAGCGCCGGCGTGTCAAAGGTCTGGACATGCTGGCACGGGACGCGTCGCCTGATGACGAAGGCGAACTGATCGACCGGATCTATGAAGCAGCGGCTGTGCCGGAGCTGTGGCCACGCACGCTGGACACGCTGGCGACGCTCGCCGATTGCCGGGCCGCGGTGCTGATCTCCACCGACGGCGCCGAGGTCAATGGCTGGATCGGCAATCCCATGATTGCCGAGGCCATGGATATCTATACGCGTGACGGCTGGGGCGCGCGCAATCCCCTGTCGGACCGGGCCATCGCCCGCGGCCTGCCGGACTTCATCGGCGAATATGACGTCTTCGACGAGACTGAACTCGAGGGGTCGCGCTTCTATCTCGAATTCATGCGGCCGAACGGCCTGGCCTGGACTGCCGGCACGGTGATTTCCGGGCCAACCGACACCCATATCACCGTCTCCGTGCATCGGCCCTACGTCATGGGGCCGGTGGAACGCGACCGGATCGACCGGCTGACCCAGCTTCGGCCGCATATCGCGCGCGCCGCCTTCCTGGCGGCCCGGCTCAGGCTGGAACAGGCGCGCGCCGCGGTGCAGGCGCTGGCGGCGATCGGCCTGCCGGCCGCCGCGCTCTCCGCCGAGGGCCGGCTGAAGGTCGCCAACGACCTGTTCCAGGCGCTGCTGCCGGATGTCGCGCGCGACTGGCGCGAGCGGCTGAAATTCACCGACCGGGAGGCCGACAAGCTCTTCGGCCTGGGGCTGCAGGCGCTGCGCTCCGGCGTCTCCGGCCTGACCTTTCCGGTGCCGGCCGGCCCCGACAGCGCGCCCATGGTGGTGCATCTTGTGCCGGTGGCAGGCGCCGCCAACGACATTTTCTCGTCGACTCGCTGGCTCTTGGTCTGCGCCCCCGTCGCGCGCGCCGGCCGGATCGAATCCGGCGTGCTGCAGGGCCTGTTCGATCTCACCGCCGCCGAGGCGCGGGTCGCCAAGGGATTGGCCTCGGGTGATACGCTCGACGGCATCGCCAGCCGCTACGGCCTCGGCCGCGAGACCATCCGCAGCCAGTTGAAAGGCGCCATGGCCAAGACCGGCACGCGCCGCCAGGCCGACCTGGTGCGGCTTCTGGCCGGCGCCGCGAGTTTCGGGAAGTAGCGAGCGGCGAAGAGCGAATGGGGAGTGGCGAATGGGGCATGATGCGAAACAGGCAGCGCCCCGCCACTCTCCGATGAGGCGCTCGTAACCCTCGCCCGCTTGCGGGAGAGGGTGGCGCCGTCAGGCGCCGGGTGAGGGTTTGAAGAGGGCCGGCCCATCAAGTCCGGCGGAATGCACCGATAGCTCCGATGCAGTCACCCTCACCCGGCCGCTGCCGCGGCCACCCTCTACCACGCAGACGTGGGCGAGGGTTGCGCATCATGCCCTATTCGCCACTCGCTATTCGCCCTTACCACTCATACCGCAGCCCGGCATTGCCCCGGATCGCATGGTGGCGTTCGCCGACTTCGCCCTCGACCGAGGTCGACAGCCTGACGCCGCCGGCGAGCCGCAATTCGGCGCCGAGCGTCGCCAGCGCCGTATGCATGGACGGCCTTGCGCCGAAGACGGTGAAGGCCGAATTGGCCAGCGTCTGGAACTGCGCGTCGATCGAGCGGTCGGTGCGCGCCTGATAGGCCCAGGCGAGCCGGCCATAGGTGATGAGGTCGGCGGTCTCCGACACCCGGGTCTGGCCGTCCAGCCGGACACCCAGTTCGCTGCGCAGCGAGGCCGTATTCTTGGCCGCGAAGGTCAGCCCGAAGGCGCCGCCGGCCGGCGTCGAGACCTCGCTGTAGCCGGGCGCCGAATAGCCGATCGCCTCCAGCGCGGCATAAGGCGTCCAGCCGAAGCTGCGCTGGCCGAAGCGCCAGCCGGCTTCGATCCGACCGCCATAGGTCTGCGCCGTGACGCTCGAGGAATAGACCTGAGGGCCCGCTATATTGACGTTGCGCTTGATGTCGAAGCCGTTCCAGCCATAAGCGACGGCCGCCGACACATAGCCGTTGCCGAAGCGGGTGGAGCCGTAGAGGCCGATCTGGAAGAGGTCGCCGGTGCCGCCGCCACGGGCGCCGAGGCCATAGCTGGTGCCGCCGCCGGCCAGCGCGAAGCCGACCAGGGTATCCGCCGAAAGGCGCCGGTCGGCACCGGCCGCCACGCCGTAGAGGCCGGCCGAACTCGCCGCCGAACCGGTCGCCGCGTCGCCTTGCGTGCGGCCGGACTGGCCGAAGGCCTTGGTCCACAGGCTCCAGCCCTGCTCCACGCGGGCCGCCGGCGTCGCCCGGCCGGCATTCAGATCGGCCATCTGGATCAGCGACGGGCCGGCTCCGCTGGCCTGGGCGCCACGGGCGCCGGCCATCGGATCGAGCATCAGGTTGAGGAACAGGCCCGCGGCATTCAGCGCCGCGCTCTGCGTGCCGGTCGCCGCCTCGCCCGACAGCGTATTGAAGCTTGCCACCATGCCGGCCGGCGATTGCAGATAGATGGGCAAGAAGGCCGAGACATTGGCGCCGCCCGTCACCGCCCGGTCGAGCGCACCGGCGACATTGGCGGGGTTGGTCCCGCTGCCCGCCGGCAGCAGCGGCTGCAGCATATTGGGATCGAGGGTCAGGATCGCGGCGGTGCCGGTGTAGCTCATGGTCGTCCGGATGCCCGGGCTCAAAGTGCCCGACACGCCGACCGTGCTGAACGTGCCGGTGAGGCTCGCCGCCGACACGATGGTGTATTGGGTGCCGAATGAGAAGCCGGAGCCGATGCCGACCAGGCTCAGGCCCCCGGCGAGATTGGCGGTGCCGCCGACATTGATGCGGTCGGCGGTGGCGCTGGTCAGCTCGATGACCGTGGTGCTGCCGGCATTGAAGGCGGCATTGCCGGTCACCGTGAAGGTGCCGATGCCGGCATTGCCCGGCGCCAGCGTGCCGTTGAGCGCCAGGCCGCCAACCGAACCGATGCCGCTCATCGACGCGCCGGACTGCACGGTGGCGAGGCCGCCGATCGTGCCGTTGACGACCAGGCCGCCGGCTTCCACCGTCGCCGGCCCTGCAATGCTGCCGGTGGTGCCCAGCGTCATGGTGCCGGTGCCCTGCTTGACGAAGCTGCCGGTGCCGGTGATCTGGCCGTCGAACGTGGTCGCGCTGTTGTCGGCGCCGGCCTTCAGCGTCGCCGTGCCGAGCGTCACCTGGCCGGCGCCGGCGAGCGACCCGATCACCTGGTTGAAGCCGTCGAGATCCAGCGTCGCGCCGGACGAGACCGTGTAGGCGCTGGAAGCGGAAAAGGCGTTGGTGACACCGGCCTGCAGCGTGCCGGCCGTGACCAGGGTCGCCCCGGTATAGGTGCTGTGACCGGTCAGCGTCAGCGTACCCGCGCCCGACTTCGTCAGCGCCCCGGCCGGAGGGGGCAGATCGATGATGTCGCCCGCGATGGTCAGGTTGAAGCCATTGGTGTCGATGGTGCCGCCGGCCGCGCCGATGACGATGAGATTGTTGGCGAGCGTGCCGCTGAGGCCTGCCTGCAGCGTGCCCCCGTTGATGGTCAGCTGGTTGGTACCGAGCGCCTTGACATTGTCGACCCGCACAATGCCCGCGCGGATCTCGCTCTGGCCGCCGAAGCTATTGGAGCCGCTGAGCACCAGCGTGCCGGCGCCGGTCTTGACCAGGCCGAAGGGATCGTCGGCATCGGCGATGACGCCCGAGACGGTGCCGGTGGCGCCGCCCGCGACATTGATGGTGAGCGGGCCCCACAGAAAAATGGAATTGGCGATATTCACGCCGTTCTGGATATCCAGCGTGCTGCCGGACGAGGTGTAGAGCGCGCCGGTGCTCAGCGCATTGCTGTTGCCGACACTCAGGGTCGTGCTGGCATAGAGATAGGTCGTGCCGACATATGTGTTGCTGCCATTCAGCGTGACCGTGCCGCCGCCCTGCAGGGTCAGGTCACCGGCGCCGGTAATGGTGCCGTCCACGACGAAATTCGAATTGGCGCCGACGGTGACGACAGTGCTCACGTTCAGCTGCAGCGTCGCGGTGGAGGTGAAATGCGGCGCGAAATTATTGCTGTTCGGGTCGACATTGATGGCGGCCGAACCGAACCCCGAGTCCAGGATCAAGGTGCCGTTGGCGAATGAATAGCCGCCATTGGTCTGCGCGCCGAGCAGGTTCAGCGTCCCGACGGTGTAGGACGCGCCGCCCAGGCCGATGCTGCCGGAGCTGTTGGTGTGAGTGATGTTGAAGGTCGCCACCGCGTCCACCGCGTTGGGCACGGTGCCGCCGCTCCAGAACGCGGTATTGCTCCAGTCGGATCCGCCGGAACTGGTCCAGGTTTCCGCCCGCACGGCCGCCGCCGACAACGCCAGCGCGGAGACCGAGACGAGCAGCAAGCCGCGCTGTGGCCGTCCGCCGGACCGTTTGGATGAAAACATGATTGGTCGCCCCCGCCCGGCAACCGGTGCAACGCCCTTCGCGGGAATCCGCGAGCATTGCAACCGAATGCGGAAATTCAGCCGTAGCAAGGCCGCGCGGTCCCTGCAACCGCGAGACCAGGGGTATTCACGTAGCGTCAGGAAGTGTGGCGCAGGGGCAACGGTTGTGGGGCGGGTGGCGCATAGCGAATGGGGATGCGTTCGCACTTGCTATGCGCGGTCACCCTCTCCCACGAAGACGCGAGCGAGGGTTCGCGCAAAACTCTTCGCATCATGCCCTATTCGCTATTCACCACTCGCCGCCCGCCCCTTCACATCTCCACGCCCATCAGTCCGGCCACCCTTTGGGTCGCCTTCAGCCCGGAACCGGTCAGCACCAGCACCGTGGTCTCGTGGCGCCGGATGGCGCCAGACGCCAGCAATTGCCTGTAGGCGGCGAAGGTGCCGGCCGAGGTCGGCTCGACATAGAGCCCGGACCGCGCCGATTGCCAGAGTGCCGCCTCGATCGCCGCTTCCGAGATCGCGACGGTCGCCCCGCCCGAGCGGCGCAGCGCTGCGATCACCTCCCTCAGCCGCTCGGGCCGGGCGATCGCCGTGCCCTCGGCAATGGTCGGGCCGGTCTCGACCGGCACGGCCGTGTCGACGCCCGCGACGAAGCTTGCATGGATGGGCGCGCAGCGTTCCGGCTGGACGCCGAAGAGCCGCGGCAGCCGGTCGATCTCGCCGGCGCGCTGCAGCTCGCCGAAACCGATGTCGCAGCCGAGCACATTGCTGCCGGCCCCCAAGGGAATGATGACATTGTCGGGCGCGCGGAAACCCAGATCCTCCCAGAGCTCATAAGCAAGCGTCTTGGTGCCCTGCAGGAAGAAAGGCTGCCAGTTGTGGCTGGCGTAGAAAATCGCGTCGGACTGGCTGACGGCGGCATCCGCGGTGGCCTGGCGCGGTCCTTCGATCAGCTCGACCTCGGCACCATAGGCGCGCATCTGCACGGTCTTGCCGGGTTGCGTCGAGGCCGGCACCAGGATCTTGGCCGCCATGCCGCCGGCCGCGGCATAGCCCGCGATCGCCGCGCCGCCATTGCCGGAACTGTCCTCCAGCACGGCTGTGATGCCCTGCTGGCGCAGCACCGAGAGCATGACGGAAGCGCCGCGGTCCTTGAAGCTGCCCGTCGGCATCACCCATTCGAGCTTGCACAGCACGGTGGCGCCATCGACCGGACGCTCGATCAGCGGCGTGCAACCCTCACCCAGGCTGATCGGATCGGCGACGGCAAGCGGCAGGCTTTTGGCATAACGCCAGAGCGAGCGGCGGGAGGTGTCGATCTCGGCGCGGGTGATGCCGGCAAGCGGCGTGATCATCAAGGGACGGCCCGAGGCCGAGCGCCAGACCGGTGTGTCGAGCGGCAGATGGGCGCCCGTGTCCATGTCGAGATAGGCCGGTGCGGTGGTGCGGTCACCCTGGCTGGTCACGTCGAGAACTCCTTCATGCCGATGCGGCGGTGTTTACGGCGGGAAGGACCAGGAGGCCCATGACGATTTCGCCCAAGGTTATGCGATTTTGGAATAACGGGCGTGTAGGGATGAAGCAGAAGGGAGAGCGAGCCACCTATCCGGCCAGGGCGCCCAAAACCCTCTCCCAAAGGGAGAGGGTAGCAGCGTCAGCTGCCGGGTGAGGGGCGCAAGCGCAGAGAACTCAAGCCGCCGCTCGCGCCGCATACCGCCCTCTCCGGAGATGGACGACCCCTCACCCGGCGCCTGACGGCGCCACCCTCTCCCTTTGGGAGAGGGTTGATCGCGTTGAGCTTTTCGACGGATGACGTGACCCGCGACATCGGGCTCCGTCCCACTACTCACCGCCCGCCCCCGCCGCCCTCACATGGTTCCATAGCGCCTCGGCGCGCGGGGTCATCGTCCGGCCTGAACGAAACAGCCGGATCTGCATCGGCACCAGCCAGTCGGCATCGCCGGCCAGGCACAGCCGGCCGCTCGCCAGCTCCCCGCCGATCATGCTGCGCGGCAGCCAGGCCAGTCCGTGGCCGTGCAGCGCCATGCTCTTCACCGCTTCCGTCAACGGGCTTTCGAACACGGTGTCGAGCACCGGCGCCGGTTCGCGCTCGGCGATCAGCACGCGCACGGCGCTGCCCATCCAGGAGCCCTGCGCCAGCGACAGATAGGCGGTGGGCCTGGCCGCGCGGCCGGGCAGCGGATGGGCCGGGCGGCCGGCGGCATCGGGCGCGGAGACCGGCACGGCATCGTCGGCGGCAAGCAGCACCGAGGCGAAACGCGCCGCGCCCAGCCCTTCCATCGGCCGCAGCGGCACGTGGCACATGACGAGCTCCACCTTGCCGTCATCCAGCGCCTCGAAGCAGCGGTCGGCCCTATGGCAGTCGAGTTTCAGGGGAAAGCGGCCGAGATCGCGTTCGACCCGTTGCAGCCAGCCGGGAAAGAACGAGAAGGCGACCGCATGGGTGGCGGCGAAGGCCAGCGCCGCCTGGATCCGGCCGGCCGCCTGGCGGGCGCGGTTGCGCGAGGTCACCAGCCGCTCGGTGACGTCCTGGACGCCCGGCTCGAAGGCGCGGCCGGCATCGGTCAGGCGGATCGGCAGCGCCGAGCGGTCGAACAATTCGGCATCGACCCATTGCTCCAGCGCGCGAATGCGCTTGCTCAGCGTCGATTGCGTGGTGTTCCGGTGCAGCGCCGCCTTGGAGAAGCTGCCCGAACGCGCCAGCGCCAGGAAGTCCAGCAGCCAGGCATGGTCCATGCGGCGCCCCTATTCCATTCGCGAATAATGTGCCGCGCATTCCTCATGCCGTCGAGCCCCGCCATGTGGCTAGGCTCGCGGCCGCATTTCAGTGCCCGGCAAGCGGGGGGACAACCCCGATACGGGCACGCCAGTCACGAGGGGAACCATGGATCACGCTGCGACCGGACCTGTCGGCCGGAAACTTCTGCCCTTGCCCGTCCAAATGGTGCTCGGCCTGATCGGCGGGCTCGCCGTCGGCCTGATCTGGCCGAAGCTCGGCGCCGCGCTGCAACCCGCCGGCACCGCCTTCATCGAGGCGATCAAGATGGTGGTCATTCCGCTGGTCTTTTCGGCGGTGACCTTGGGGGTGGCCCGCATGGGCAGCGAGCTCCACCGCTTCGGCCGGGTCGCGGCAATCGCGCTCGCCTGGTTCTTTTTCGCGACGCTGGTGAGCATCGTCATCGGCCTGGCGCTGAACGGCATCTTCCATCCCGGCGCCGGCGCGAGCCTTGCCGGTACCGGCCGGCTGCCGGCCAATCTCGCGGCCTCGGTCGACTGGACCAAATATGTCCTCGACCTGATCCCGTCCAACGTGCTGGCCGCCATGGCCGGCCAGAAGGTGCTGCCGACCATCGTCTTCGCCGTGCTGTTCGGCATGGCGCTGGCCGCGATCGGGCCGCGCGCCCGGCCGATCACGGAGGCGCTCGCCGCCCTACTCGACGCCATGTTCAAGCTGACCCAGTGGATCGTCGGCTTCGCGCCGATCGCGGTCTTCGCCATCATGGCCTGGCTGTTCGCCACCCAAGGCATAGCCACCATCGCCGCGCTCGCGAAGCTGATCGGCGTCATGTATCTCGGCATCGCGCTCGCCATCCTGCTGTCCTGGCTGGCGCTCTGGCTGATCGGCGAGAGCCCGCTCGGCGTCACCGCCAAGGTGATGGAACCCCTGATCCTCGGCTTCACCACCCGCTCGTCCGAGGTGACGCTGCCGGTGCATATGGAAAAGCTGAAGGCCATGGGCGCGCCCGACAAGGTGGTCTCGGTCGTGCTGCCGCTCGGCTACAGCTTCAATCTCGACGGCTCCAGCCTCTATATCGCGCTAGCCGTTACCTTCCTCGCCGAAGCCTATGGGTTGCACCTCGACTGGGCCGGGCTCGCCACCATTTTGCTCACCACGCTGATCGCCTCCAAGGGCATCGCCAACGTGCCCTCCGGCGGTCTCGTCGCGCTCGCCACCGTCACCACGGCCATCGGCCTGCCGGTGGAGGCCATCGCCATCATCGCCGGCGTCGACGCCTTCATGGACATGGGTCGGACCATGGTGAACGTCTACGGCAATACGGTCGCGGTGCTGCTGGTCAAGCGGCTCGGCGGCAAGGCGCTGGAGGCTGCCGAGGAGACCGGGAGCGAACCCGTGGCGACGCGGCATCTCGCCGCCGCAAAGTCCTGATTGCATTCAGGCGCCATCGGGTATCATGGGACGGTCTTGAGTCCGTCTCACGCTTCCCCCCGATAGCGCCGCGATGATCCATTGGTCGACCGACCGCTTTGCCGAAACCGAACGCTTCGACGCCTGGCGCGAGCTTCGCGCCCGGCATATTTTCGGTGTCACGGCCGAACTCGAGCCGGCGGCCCGCGCCGGCTTCCGGGCTGAGCTGCAGGCCATCCCGCTCGGCGGCGCGATCCTTGTGGACATGCAGGCCTCGGCCTACCGGGTCGAGCGCGGCGCCGTCGATATCGCGCGCGCGCCGGTCGACAGCCTGTGCGTCTACCAGCAGCGCGGCGGTCGCGGCTGGTTCGGCATCGATGGTCAGGACGACTTCGTGATCGGCGCCGGCGCGCTCGCCACCAGCTATTCCGACCTGCCCTACCGGACCGTGCCGGCCGATGGCGGCTTCCATCTCAGGATCGTCAAGATCCCCTTTGCGCTGTGCCGGCCGCTGCTGCGGCAGGACGGGCGCGGCCTGCTGGCCGCCCGGCCGGTCGAAGGCGAGCCCGGCGCGACCATGCTGTTCTCGGCCTATTTCGCCGCCTTCGCGGCGCAGGCCCCCTACCTCAATGGCGCGGCGGCGGAGGCCGCGGTGAGCGTGCTGGCCCAGCTCGCGCTCGCCGCGCGGGGCCTCGCGCCAGCCGCGGAAGAGCAGAACCGCATCGCGCTGCGCGAGGGGCGCCTGACGGTGGCGCGCGAGATCATTCTGCGCAACCTGCACCGGCCGGGTCTCGACGCCGCGCGGGTGGCCGGCCTGATGGGCATATCGACGCGCCAGTTGCACATGATCTTCGAACCCTCGGGCGTCAGCGTCGCACGCATGATCAAGACCGCCAGGCTCGCCGAGGCCTTCCGCCTGATCACCACCGCGCCGGAGCGGCGCCTGACCGAGATCGCCTTCGCCTGCGGCTTCGACAGCCTGGCGACCTTCTACCGCGCGTTCCGCTCGGCCTATGACGCGACGCCGGGCGAGTTGCGGGCGGCCAAGGCCGGGGAGCGGTGACGGGGCGAGTGGCGAATAGGGCATGATGCGAAAGGCGCGGTGAAATTGACCCTCTCCCAGAGGGAGAGGGTGGCGCCGTCAGGCGCCGGGTGAGGGGCGTAGGCGCCGAGAACCGATGCCGACGCTCGCGCCGCATGCCGCCCTATCCGGACATGGACGTCCCCTCACCCGGGTCCTCCGGACCCACCCTCTCCCTCTGGGAGAGGGTCGATTGAATGCTCGCTCGCCGCCGCGCATTGACTTGTCGCGCTTGCGCTCCAGAGTATTCCTCCAAGAACCTGCTCAATTCATCCCAAGAGCAGGCGCCAATCATAAAAACGAATACGGAGGAATCTCGCATGCCGATACCTCATATTCTCTTGGGGCTTTTCCTCGCCGCAACGACCTTGTTCTGGCCGTCACGGCCACAGGCACAGGCCTATCCGAACCAGACCATCAAGATCATCGTGCCGGCCACGCCGGGCGGCGCGATCGACGTCATTGCGCGGCGCGTCGCCGACAAGCTGCAGGTCTCCATGGGCCAGGCCGTGGTGGTGGAGAACCGGCCGGGCGCCTCCAACAATCTCGGCACCGACGTGGTCGCCAAGAGCGCGCCCGATGGCTACACGCTGGTCATCGTCGCCTCCAGCCACGCCACCAACAAACACCTGTTCCGGCAATTGCCCTATGACCCGATCGCCGATTTCGAGCCGGTCGCGTTCACCCATGTGGTGCCGCTGGTGCTGGCGGTGCACCCCTCCGTGCCGGCGACCACGGTTCCCGAGCTGATCGCCTGGATCAAGGCCAATCCGGCCACCGCCACCTATGCCTCGTCCGGCAAGGGCAGTTCGCTGCACATGGCGGCCGAGCTGTTCATGGCGATGACCGGCACCCGCATGCTGCATGTACCCTATCGCGGCAGCACGGCGGCCCATGCCGACCTCCTGGTTGGCCGCACCCAGGTCATTTTCGACACGATCACCGCCATCCTGCCGCATGTCCAATCGGGCGGCGTCAGGGCGCTGGCGGTGACCACCACCAGCCGCTCGCCCTCGCTGCCAGCCATTCCGACGCTCGCCGAGACCGGCCTTGCCGGCTATGACGCCAATACCTGGGGCGGCATCCTGGCGCCGGCCGGCACGCCGCGCGACATCGTGCTCAGGCTGAACCGCGAGATCAATGCGGCGCTCGAAGCGCCCGACGTGCGCGCGGCACTGACAACCCTCGGCATCGAGATCCAGGGCGGCCCGCCGGAACGTTTCGCCGCCTATATCCGCCAGGAGGTGGAGAAATGGGGCCAGGTGGTGGCCGCCGCAGGCATCACGCCGGACTGAGGCCAGGGCGGGTGGCCGGCCATGGCCACCCGGATCAAGACGGGCCGACCGGCGCCGCGGCGCTCATCAGCAGGCGCAGCAATTCGCTCTGCTTCGCCGTGCCGGTCTTCTCGAAGACATGCTGGAGATGGGTCTTGGCGGTGGTCTCGCCGATGCCGAGCGTCGCGGCGGCCTCCTTGAGGCCGAGGCCCGGCGCCAGCGCCAGCAGCACCTTCAGTTCGGCCCGGGTCAGGCCGTAAAGCCCCGCCAGCGCCGCGCATGGCAAGGGCCGCGACGCGCCCGGCTGCTGCACGAAGACCACGGCCGCGGCATCCGCCGGGCCGGCGCGATCCGGCGCCTCGTCCCGAACCAGCGACAGCACGGTCGCGACCAGGCCGCCGCCCTGCCCGTCCGGCAGCGCGATGGCCCGTGCCGCCAACGCCTCGCCGGCATGGCCGACGGCCGCAATGACGGCGGCGGCGAGTGCGCCGGCCGCCGCGGCGTCGGCCGGCGCCATCCGGTGATCGGCCACGCGCAGCGCGGCTCCCGACTGGATCAGTCGCTCGGCCGCCCGGTTCATATGGACGATCCGGCCATCGGCAGCGACCAGGAAGACGCCGAGCGCCAGGGCGTCGAGGGTCGCTTCCAGCAAATGCGACGCGAGCAGCTGACGCTCCAGCACGCCCGAGATCGCGAAGGCCCTGCGGATATGCGGCGCCAACAGGCGGACCATGCCGGGATCGCCGTCGTCGAAACCCTGGCCGGGGCAACCACGCGAGGCCGCAACTCCATTCATGGCGGCGATCAGGCGCAGCGCCTCGGGCCATTTGCCCGGCGCCAGCGCGCAGTCATAGATGGCGGCGACCACCACCGAGAACTGCTCCGTCCTGGCCGCGCTGGCGTCCGGCATCGCTGTTCTCCCGACGAGCCGCCCGGGCGGCCTTGGCCGCGGCGGCGCAGACGGCGGCAAATCGTCGGGCCCTCCTCCCAACGTATGACGCGTAGGGCTTCCCTCCGGCGCAGCATAGGAGCGGGCCTTCCACGCGGACAAGGCCTGGAAACGATGGAGCACCCAATGAGAACCATGGAGTCGCTGCACCTCGACCGTGCCCATGCCGTGCCGATCGCCGAGGCACTTCTGGCCGCCATTTTCCTCGGCCTGCTCGGCTATGTCGCCTTCGTCGCCGGCCCCGCCTACCGGGCCACGACCGACCAGGCACACCTTGCCGAAATGGCGCGCGAGAATATTGCCCATTGCACCAGGCTCGGCAGCCCGCCGCCCGGCGAGGCTTTCACGCTGTGCAGCCAGACCCTGGATCAGGTGCGCCACGGCCAGGCCCAGCGCACCCAATCGATCATGACCGGGTTCTGAGGCTGGCTCCACGCGAGGCTATGGGCCTCAGCCCTCGCGCGCTCGCGGGCGGGGGTTTATGCGCATGACGGGTTTCGCTTCATCCCGTTCCCCATCCGTCACCTCGCCCCCCACCCCCGAAATTTTCTTCTCCGCTGCCTTCCACCCCCGCTTGACTCGCACTTACAAGCCGGTCAGTCTGAATGTATCAGGCAATGACGGCCACGCGCCGGCCATTGCAAATCCCGACATTTCGCAGCGAACCCGCGGCCCGCCCGCGCGGCAGGATGGGCCATCTCATGAGGGCATCCGACGATCCCTTGCGCCTTGCCGGAGCGGCGCCCGTAAGCGCCGCCGCGACGGGCGTCCTGCCCTCGGCCTCGCCGCCGCTTGCCGCGGCCGCCGGCCGCATTGCCTTCCGGCTCGCCGTGATCGCCGCCTATCTCCTGATCTTCGCGCCGGTCGTTCTGGTGGTCGTCACCTCGTTTTTCGCAGACGAGATCGTCTCCTTCCCGCCGAGCGGCCTGACCTTCCAGTGGTACATCAATGCCTGGTCGAAACGTGAATTCGCCCGCGGCTTCGAGACCAGCCTGAAGGTGGCGCTGGCGGCGACCGTCATCGGCGTGCCGCTCGGCACCGCCGCGGCACTGGCGCTGGTGCGTTCCAACCTGCGCGGCAAGGCCGCCATCAACAGCCTGCTGCTCGGGCCTCTGGCCATGCCCGGCGTGGTGGCGGGTGCCGCCCTCTACATGTTCTACCTGAAGCTCGAAAACGCGCTCGACCACGACGTCAACGCAACAATAGTCGGCCTGGTCGCCGCCCATGTGCTGCTGACCATTCCGTGGACGGTCCGGCTCGCGACCGCGAGCCTGCAGGGGCTCGACCGGGCGCCGGAGGAAGCCGCCGCCAATCTCGGCGCGGGGCCGCTCACCGTGTTCACCCGCATCACCTTGCCGATGCTGCGCCCGGGCATCGTCGCCGCCTCGATCTTCTCGTTCATCGCCAGTTTCGAGAACCTCGAAATCACCTTGCTGCTGGTCGGCCCGGGCCTGACCACGCTGCCGGTGGCCATGCTCAATTACCTGGAGTTCCGCATGGACCCGACGCTCGCCGCGGTCGCCACCGTGCAGATCGTGCTGATCGGCGCGCTGATGCTGATCACCGACCGGTTCGTGAAGCTCTCCAGGGTTCTCTAGGTCCGAAGGACGAATAAGTGGGCAATCTCAGGCTCGAACAACTGTCCAAGCGCTACAACGAGGCCCTGGCGGTCGCCGGTGTCGACCTCGACGTCGCCGAGGGCGAACTGGTGGCGCTGCTCGGGCCGTCCGGCTGCGGCAAGACCACCACGCTGCGCATGGTCGCCGGCTTCATCAAGCCGACGCAGGGCAAGGTGATCATCGGCGGCGAAGACGTCACCGCCCGGCCGCCGCATGCCCGCGACACCGGCATGGTGTTCCAGTCCTATGCGCTGTTCCCGCATATGACGGTGGCGGAAAACATCTCCTTCGGCCTGGAAATGCGCAAGGTCGGCAAGGCCGAGCGCGATACCCGCATAGCCGAGGCGCTGCGCATGGTGCGGCTCGACCACCTGGCCGCGCGGCTGCCGCGCGAACTCTCCGGCGGACAGCAGCAGCGCGTGGCGCTGGCCCGCGCGCTGGTCATCAATCCCGCCGTCTTCCTGCTCGACGAACCCCTGTCCAATCTCGACGCCAAGCTGCGTGGCGAGGTGCGGCTGGAAATCCGCAACCTGCAGCAGCGGCTCGGTCTGACCACCCTGATCGTCACCCACGACCAGGAGGAGGCGCTGACCATGGCCGACCGGCTGGTGGTGATGGATCGCGGCCGGGTGCGCCAGATCGGCACGGCGGAAGACCTCTACGAGCGCCCGGCGGATGCCTTCGTCGCCGGCTTTGTCGGCCGCTGCAACCTGATCGAAGGCGCGATCGAAGCCGACGGCCGGTTCCGCGCCGGTTCCGGCGTGCTCATTCCCTGCGCCACCGATACGGCGAAGACCGCCAGCGGAACCATCGCGCTGCGGCCCGAGCGCATCCTGCTGAAGGCCGGAACGCAGTCGGGCTCCGAGCCCGGTGTGGCCGCGCGCCTTGCAGCGGTGACCTATCTCGGTGCCCAGACCGAATATCACCTCGATCTCGGCGGCCTCAGCCTGCTGGCCGTGCAGGCGACGCCGGCCGGCGACGATCCCTTGAAGGCCCTGCGCCCGGGCGAGCCGGTGACGGTGAGCTGGGACCAGGCCGCCGCCCGCATATTGCCCCCGACCGACCTGATCCACCAAGGAGCCTGATGATGAGCCTCACCCGTCGCGATGCATTGCTGGGCGCCGGAGCGCTGGCCGCCTATACCGCCGGCCTGCCGGGGCTTGCCCAGGCCCAGGCCAACCAGGCGATCGTCGGCACCTGGGGCGGCGACTATGGCGAGCTGCTGCGCCAGATGATCGACACGCCGCTGATGAAGCCGCAGGGCGTCGAGATCCTGCAGGACCTGGCCAATGCCGACCCCCGCAAGACCAAGCTGATCGCCGAGCGGCAGAGCCGGCGCGGCGCCATGGACGTCGCCTGCCTGTCCGACAGCGACATGTACCTGATCGCCCAGCAGGGCGTGTTCGACGAGGTGCCGCTCGACAAGGTCAAGGGCGCGAGCGCGATCATCCCGGCGCTGCGCAAGAGCTACGCCATTCCGCACATCTATTCCTACCGCGTCATCCTCTACAATCCGAGCAAGGTGCCGGTTCCGCCGAAATCCTATGCCGACCTGTTCGACCCAAAATGGCGCGGCCGCGTCGGCCTCTCCGACATCCTCTATCTCGCCAATACCGAATCCGCCGCGCTCGCCGGCGGCGGCAGCCCGTCCAATTACGAGCCGGCCCAGAAGAAGCTGATGGAATGGCGCTCGCTGGACGTGAAGGTCTATCCGTCCAACGAGGCGCTGGCCGCGGCGCTGAAGGCCGAGGAGGTCTGGCTCACCGTCATGTGGATGGCCCGCGGCTTCATGTGGCAGAAGGCCGGCATTCCCTTGAAGCATGTGGTGCCCGCCGAAGGCGCCACCACCATCGTGTTCGAGGCGGGCGTGCCCAAGAACGCCCGCAACAAGGACAATGCCTGGCGCTATCTCGACGCCATGCTGGACCCGAAGGCGCAGGCCGGCTTCGCCGACCGCATGGGTTACGTGCCCACCGTCACCACCGCCACCTTGCCGCCGGAGCTTGCCCAGCAGCTGGCGCTTTCGGATGCCGAGCGCGCACGCCTGCTGACCCCCGACTTCGCCTATGTGACGCGCAGCCAGAGCCAGATCCTGGATTTCTGGAACAAGCAGTTCAAAGGCTGAGAGCGAATAGCGAATTGCGAATGGGGGCAGCCCCCCATTCGAGGCTCGCGTGAGATGCCAGCAGGGCCGATCACGAAGGACGACCGACCGATGTGCCGAACACACACCACTCGCCACTCACCATTCGCCACGCGCCGGTGACCTGATGGCCCTCCTCGTCCTGCCCGCGGGTCTCCTGGTCCTGGCGCTGCTCGCGGCGCCCATGGCCATCCTGTTCCGCATCTCGCTCAACCGCTTCAGCCCGACCGAGCTGATGGTGGAGGCGCTGACGCTGGACAATTACACCCAGGCGTTCCGCGATCCCTATTACCAGAACGTGCTGAGCTCGACGCTGCTGATGGCGCTTGCCTGCACGCTGATCGCGCTCGCCATCGGCTTTCCCGCGGCCTATTCGCTCGCCCGGATGCAGAGCCGGTGGAAGAGCATCGTCACCATCCTGACGCTGTTCCCGCTGTTCGTCGGCAATGTCATCCGCTCGGCCGGCTGGCTGGCGCTGCTCGGCACCGACGGGGCGATCAATGCGACGCTGAAGGGCACCGGCATCATCTCCTCCTCGTTCCAGATGATGTACACGACCGGCGCCGTGGTGGTCGGCATCGTCGCCGTCGTGCTGCCCTATATGATCCTGACGCTGGCAGCCGTCATCGAGGGCATTCCGCGCCAGACCGAGGAGGCCGCCGCCAATCTCGGCGCCCGGCCCATGACAGTGTTCCGCCGCGTGGTGCTGCCGCTCGCCATGCCGGGCGTGGCGGCAGGTTCCGTTCTGGTCTTCATCCTCTGCATGAACGCCTATGCGACGCCGGTTCTGCTCGGCGGACCGCAGTTCAAGATGATGGCGCCGGCGGTCTACGACCAGTTCGTCAAGAGCAATAACTGGCCGTTCGGCGCGTCGCTCGCCTTCCTGCTGCTGTTCGTGACGCTGACGCTGACCGCGGTCGGCAGCACCGTGCTCGCCCGGCGCTACCGGCGGTGACGCATGAGGATGGGGCTCATGAAGGGCTCTGCCCCTATCAACCCTCTCCCTCTGGGAGAGGGTGGCGCCGTCAGGCGCCGGGTGAGGGGCGTGCCCCGTCAGGCCGGCGGCCACGCCATTCGCGCGTTATCGGCGCTGCCCTCTCGGGCAGCGGACATCCCCTCACCCGGGTCCTCCGGACCCACCCTCTCCCTCTGGGAGAGGGTTCCGCGCAGCTTCTAGGTCTCTCCCCTCTTTCCCTCCTCGTTCCATCTGAGCCACCGCATTCCAAGGACCCAGCCCATGGCCTTTCTCGGCAACGCCGTCCGCGATTACCGCTACAGCCTGATGCGCGACATGATGGATCGCGAGGGCTATGACGCGCTCGCCTTCACCCAGGGCGACTTCTTCCAGTTCGTGACCAATTTCGCCACCGACGTGCAGCCCTGGGAGCGGCCGATCGTCTGCGTCGTGCCGCGCAACGGCGAGCCCTTCGCCATCCTGAACGAGCTGTCGACCAACCATTGGCGCTTCTCGCGCGAGGCGGGGCACCTGTGGGTGAGCGATGCGAGCTTCTATGCCGAGCATCCGCGCATCGGCCAGCGCCTGCCGCTCGCCAGCCAGTGGGCCGAGATCGTCGCGGCCAAGCTGAAGGAAGCCGGCCTCGGCCGCGGCCGCATCGGGGTTGATGCCGGCGGCGGCGCCTTCGGCAAGGTCTCAGGCCTGCTGCCGCACCTGAAAATCGAGGCGGCGACCGCCGAATGCCGCCGGCTGCGCTGGGTGAAACATGCCGAGGAGATCCAGCTGATGCGCGAGATCGCCGGGCTCACCGACTGGGTGCAGGACCGCTATCGCGAGAACATCCGCCCCGGTCGGCTGGTGCAGGAGCTCGACATGAGCATGGCGGCGCTGATGGCCGAGGAATCGGCCCGGCGCTTTCCGGGCGAAGCGCTGGAAATCCTGCGCTGCTGGACCCTGTCCGGGCCGGCGAGCTGCGCGCCCCATGGCGATGGCCGCTCGTCCGGCGCGCGCATCGAGACCGGTCATGGCCTGGTCAATATCGTCATCCCCCGGGTGAACGGCCTGGTGGTGGAAAACGAGCGCACCTGGTTCTGCGGCAAGCCGTCGCCGCGCCAGGTCAAGCTCTACGAAGCCTCGCGCGCGGCCAATGAGGCGGCCTGCGAGGCGGCCGTCACCGGCCAGCCGGTCTGCGCCATCGATGCCGCGGCACAGGCCGTGCTGGAGCGCGAGGGCGTCGCCGAGCTGATCCTGCACCGCACCGGCCACGGCATGGGCACGCTCGGCCATGAATTCCCCGAGGACATGGCCTTCAACACACGGCCCCTGATCGCCAATGAGGTCTATTCGGCCGAACCCGGCATCTACGAATGGGGCCTCGGCGGCTTCCGCCACGACGACACGGTGGTCGTGGGCACGACGCCGGAAATCCTCACCAAGGCGCCGAAAGACATCGCGCGCCAGACGATCAACTGAGGAGACTGCGAAGAGCGACAGGGAACGACGGCGTCCTGAATCAACCCTCTCCCAAAGGGAGAGGGTGGCAGCGTCAGCTGCCGGGTGAGGGGTCGTCCATTTCCGGAATAGGCAGCACGCAGCGCGCGCGTTGGCGACCTTTCTCGGCGCTTACGCCCCTCACCCGGCGCCTGACGGCGCCACCCTCTCCCTCTGGGAGAGGGTTGATCGCGCACAGCGGTTCACGAGACACGAGAACGAGGAAACGACCATGACCGAACAGCCCCTCAGCCGCCGCAGCCTCGCTTTCGGCGCGCCTCTCATCGGCACCGCCGCGCTCGCCATGCCGGCTCTGGCCCAGACCCAAGCGCCAGCCACGCCAGCCCGATCCCCCGCCCTGCCCCATCTCATCGATGTCGCCACCGCCTCCCGGGCCGAGGGCCAGCCCAATGCCAGTTTGGCCGCGCTCGACAAGGCTCTGGCCGCCGCGATCGGCCACAAGCTGTTCACCGTGCTGGTGATCAACTGGGCGAAAAACGAAAACCAGCGCTTTTACACCAACCAGCCGGGCCCCTATCCGACCGGCGGCGCCAAGCCGCTGGTGAAGGAAGGCGAATTCTATCGCGAGGTGATCATGGCCGGCCGGCCGCGCATCTGCCGCGACTATGACGACGTCAAGCGCGCCTTCTTCGACCATGAGCTGATCCGCTCGCTCGGCTGCGAGAGCGCGGTGAACTATCCGGTGCGCTGGAACGGCCGGACCATCGGCTCGCTGAACCTGCTGCACCAGGCCGGATGGTATCGCGAAGACGACATGCCCGCGCTCTCCGCCTTCGCCCAGATGACGGTTCCCGCCCTGATGGAGATCGTCAGCCGGGCATGACGACGATCGTCAGCCGGGCGTGACACGGGCCAGATCGAGACCGAGATGACCGAGCAGAAGCCGCCGAAGCGCCTGAGGCGCACCCAGGCCGAACGAACCGCCGCCATGCGGCTGAGGCTCGCCGACGCGGTGCTGGAGACGCTTTGCGCCACCGGCTACGACCGGCTGTCGACCGGCCTGGTGGCGGCGCATGCCCGCGTGTCGCGGGGGGCCCTGTCGCATCATTTCCCGAGCAAGGCCGACATGCTGGTCGGCGGTTTCGAGCACCTCCTGCGGCAATGGGAGGCCGGCCGCCTCGCCTTTGTCGGCCAATATGCCACTCCCATCCCGCTCGCCGACTACCTGCGCCACCTCTGGTACGATGTGTTTTCCAAGCCGACCTATGTCGCCGCCATCGAGCTGATGATGGCGGCGCGCAGCGACTCCGTGCTGCAGCAGCGGTTGCGCATCGTGCTGGCGGAATGGGTGAGGAAGCGCGACGCGCTGTGGGCCCATGTCATCGGTTATGACGACATGGGTTCGCTCGGCGCCGCCATTGGCCGGGAGAACTTCCTGCACCTCAATCTCAGCGTGCTGCGCGGCATGGCGATCCATGCCAGCTTCAACCTCGACGACACGGTCAACGACCGGCTTCTGGAAGCCTGGATCACGCTCGCCGCGGCGAGCCTGGAGGTGAAAGGCGGAGAGAAGGAGACGGCCAAGGCGCCGATCGGCCTTCCGCCCCTGGACGTGACGGCTCAGGCGACGTCAAGGGCGCTGCCCTCACCCCCCCCCGGCGGGGGGAGGTCGGCTGAAGCGCAGCGAAAGCCGGGAGAGGGGGCAAGGCGCCCTCAGAAGGCGCCCGCATCCACGTCGGGCAAGCTTCCGGCCGGGAAACGCGGCTCCTCCTCTCCCGCCGCTTCGCGTCGACCTCCCCCCGCCGGGGGGAGGTAAAGGACCGCGCGCGGCTCGCTGCCGGCTCCAGCCGCGAACTCCCCGAGCCCGCGGGCCCGCGGACAAACACCGAGATGTGATGGCCGCGCGCCGTGCCCGCGGGTGGCCGGGCCGGATATTCATCGACAGTTCAGGTGGTTAATGAAACACTTGACCCATGGTGAGGCTTCTCATGATGGGAGTATCGTCATGACCTCCAAATCTCCGATCAGAATGATGACCGCGACGGCCTTTGCCGTCGCGCTGACGGCCGCGGCGACCCTGGCCTGGTCGGCACCGGCCGAAGCCCGCATGGGCGGCCACGGCGGCGGCGGCTTCCACGGCGGCGGCGGTGGCGGCGGGTTCCGTGGTGGCATGGGTGGCTTCCGTGGCGGCTTCGCGGGACCGGGTTTCGCCCGCTCCGGCTTCGTGCGCCCCGGTTTCGCCGGCCCCGGCTTTGTCCGCCCCGGCTTCGGGCGGCCCGGCTTCGTCGGTGGCCGTTTCCATCATCGCCGGTTCTTCTTCGGCCCGGCCTTTGGATTCGGCGTGCCGTACTATTATGGCGCTCCCTATTATTACAGCAATTACTATGCGGATGACGGCTGTTACTATGTTCTGCGGCGGCACGTGAACCGCTGGGGCTATGTCGTCGCCCGCCGCGCGCTGGTCTGCTACTGAGCCGCCATGCAGGCCATGATGCCGGGTGCCGCCGAAGGCCAGTGGCCGCGCGGGGGACGATGCGCCGCCCCCCCGACGGGTTAGCCGGCGTTGAACGACACCACCCTGAGATGCGGCGCCCAGGCCACCTTGGCGTCTCCGCCCTCCTGATCGACCAGATATCTGAACTGGCCGATCGGCCCCGGACGACCGAGAAAATAGCCCTGGGCCTCGTTGCAATCCTCGCGGCACAGGAACTTCAGTTCGCCCGACGTCTCGACGCCCTCGGCCAGCACGGGCAGATCCAGGCCTTTGGCGAGGCCGACGATCGCCCGCACGATGGTTGCCGATTGCGCGTTGGAATCGACCGCCCGCACGAAGGACTGGTCGATCTTGATCTTGTCGAACGGAAAGGCCCTAAGATTCGACAGCGAGGAATAGCCCGTGCCGAAATCGTCCATCGCGAGTTTCACGCCGAGCGCCTTGATCTGCTGCAAGGTGGCGAGCGCGCGGTCGAAATCCTTGATCAGCGCCGTCTCGGTCACTTCCAGCTCGAGCCGATGCGGCGCCAGTCCGGTCGAGGCGAGAACGTCCTTGATCAGTTGCGGCAGATTGCCGTTATAGAGCTGCACCCGGGAGATGTTCACCGCGATGGCCAGCGGCTGACGCCATGAGGCAGCCTCCGCGCAAGCCGCCCGCAGCACCCATTCGCCCAGTTGCAGGATGACCCCGCACTCCTCCGCCACCTGAATGAAGGTGGCCGGCGACATGTCGCCGCGCGTGCCGTGCCGCCAGCGCAGCAGCACTTCGAAACCCAGAACCTCCTCCGAATCGAGGCGGGCCTGCGGCTGGAAGGCAAGGCTCAACTCGCCACGCGGTATGGCTTGGCGAAGGTCGTGCTCGATCTGGCGCCGCTCGCGCAGGTGGCTGCCCATGGCCGCCTCGAAGAAACGAAACACCCCACGGCCCTCGGCCTTCGCCTCATAGAGCGCGGCGTCGGCATAACTCAGCAGCGTGCTGCGGTCGTCGGCATCGTAAGGGTAGATCGCTATGCCCATGCTGGTGCCGATGGTGACGCCGGCCGGCAGGCTGGCATCGGGCTGTTCGAGCGCGCCGAGGATCTTTTCGGCGATCCCGCCGGCCTCGGTCGGCGCGCCGAGATTGGGGGCGATGACCGCGAATTCGTCACCGCCGAGCCGCGCCACCATCTGGTCGGCACCGAGCACGTCCTTGACCCTGCTTGCAACGAATTGCAGCACGGCGTCGCCCGCCAGGTGGCCGAACAGGTCGTTGATCTCCTTGAACCGGTCGAGATCGAGGAAGATGACGGCGAAACAGCGCCCGGAGAGGCGGTGGGCGGCAAGCTCCAGCTCCAGTTTGCGGTTGAAGCTGGTGCGGTTCGGCAGCGCCGTCAGGGCATCGTGATGGGCGAGAAAATGGATCTGCTGTTCGGCCTTCTTGCGGTCACGCAGGTCGCGCACGGCGATCACCTGATGCGGCCGCCCGGCATAGGTCACCATGTGCCGGATCAGCTCGACGGGAATGGTCTCGCCGCCCGGCGTCAGCATGGCGGCCTCCAGCGGGCGGCCCGCCGTCACGGCCAGGCGCCCGGCAATGCCGGGCTCGGGGAAGAAGGTCGCGAACGGCCGGCCGACGGCAGCCTCGCCATCCGCGCCGGCCAGATCACGAAAGCTCCGGTTCGCCGCGACGATCGTCTCGTCGTCACAGACGATCAGCCCCTCGACGGCGGCATCCGCCAGTTCGCGCATCCGGTTGGCCATGGCCGCCTCGCGGCGGTTGCGCAGGTCGAAGGCAAGGCCTCCCAGAGCCAGCAGGATGATGGTTGCCGAAACCAGCGCGACGCCGATCGACAGCCATTCCGCCGGCAGCGCCAGGGGCGACACCACGATGGTCGGATCCGGCACGATGACGGCGGCGCCCATGGCGGTGAAATGATGGCTGCAGATCGCCAGCGTCAGAACGGCGGCGCCGAGGATCTTGCGCCTGAGCGTGCCGGCACCTAGCCCGATCTCGAGGGCGGCCGCGCCGAGCACGGCCCCGAGAACGATCGACGCCGCCACCAGCGCCGGGTCCCATTCGATGCGGCCGGCGATCTCGAAAGCCGCCATGCCGGTATAATGCATCGCGGCGATGCCGCCGCCGACCACCGCCCCGCCGATCGCCCGGCCGTGACCGATGCGCGATATGCCGATGGCAAGGCCGACGCCGGTAAGGACGATGGCGGCAGCCAGCGACAGCAGCGTCAACGTGATGTTGTAACCGCTCGGCAGGCCCGGCTGGAAGGCCAGCATGGCGATGAAATGAGTGGACCAGATGCCGAAGCCGCTGGCGATCGCCGCCACCGGCAACCAGAAGCGGTGGTGCGAGGCCTGGCCTTCGCCCGCCCGGACATGATGCACCAGATTGACCGCGGTGTAGGAGGCAAAGGCACAGACCGCGGCCGCCAGTACGACCAGCCGTAAATCGTGTTGCGTGACAAAGCAGCCATAGACCTGCAACATCTCGAACCCCAGGGCTCGCGGCTCTCATGGGCCGTTCACACGTGAGCGTTGCAAATACTCCTGAATAAAACTTGAATATTATCGGGAAAGTAAAATAGCATTACCTTACGTAATTTAGCGACCATCTCACGAAGGCGCACCTCGACATGCAGTCGGGCGACGAAAACACGATCACGAACAGGTGAGCGCGAGGCGCCGCGAGCGGGATCACCTCGGCGAGGCCGTCACGGCCTCACCTCCAGCTCGCCGTCGAGCGTCACCAGCTCGAAATCGGTGACATAGGCGTCGACCGTCACCTGCCAACGGCCGGCAAAGGGCACGACGACGTCACGGACCGCCCAATTGCCGTCGGCGAGCCTGACGGCACGGCGCATGAACGGCGCGATACCGCGATCGGACTGGGCCAGCGTCAGGCGAACCTCCTTCGGCTCGAGCGGGCCGAAATCGGCCGACAGGAATTGCAGGTCGAACGTGTTCGGGCCGGCCGCGCCCGGGCTCACGGCCATCTGCACCATGCCCTTATCCGTGTGGATGTGCAGGCTCACCGGCGCGTGGGCGACCGCGGCAAGCGCGCGCGGCGGCGGGGTAAAGCGCCAGCCGGCAACCAGCCCGAGAATGGCCAGGACCAGCAGGATCTCCACGGCGACCGACCGTGCCAGCGCGCGGCCCTCGGCCGGCGCCCGTGCCAAAGCCGGCGTCAGCCTGTAGCGGTTGAGCGCGGCGAGCCCGACGAGCGCCGCGACCAGCACCAGCTTGGCCAGGAGAAGCCGGCCATAGCCGGTCTCGATCAATGCAAGGGGAGTTTCGACCTGGATGACCGCCAGGATCAGGCCGGTCAGCGCGAGCGCCGCGACGAGTGGCACGGCCAGCCGGGAAAACCGCCACAGCAGGGCGCCGAGCTCCGGGCCCGGACGGCGCGCCATCAAGGCCAGCGGCAGCAGCGCCCCGATCCAATAGGCGGCGGCGAACCCGTGCAGGAACACCGCGGCACGGGTCAGCACCTGCGGCGCGGCATGGGCGGCATGGCCGGTGACGCAGAGCGACAGGCCGACGCCGACCATCGCAAGGCACGCCAGGACACGGGCGCGGCCGGACGGCCGAAGGGCAAGCGCCGCCAGCCCGGCCAGCATGGCGACGGCCGCGAGCCCGAGCGCGGGCCCAAGCGTGGTGGCCGCCGCCGCGCGCCAGGGCGCCAGGGACGCCAGATCGGCAAAGCCGAGCCCCAGGAGGTCGAGCCCCTGCAGGCCGAGCGACAGCGCCGCGGCCGCAAGGCCCAGGCCGAGCAGCGCCCCGACCGATCTCGCCCGGCCGCCTGATGGCGCCAGCACGGCCATGAAGAAGGCCCCGCCGACACCGGCGAACAGGCCGAGATAGAGGCCGAGGCGACCGAGCCAGATGGCCCAGCCGAGGCCGGCGCCGGGATCCGCGAACAGGCCGGCATGGGCGCCCGCGCCAGCAGCACCGGAGAAGCGTCCGATGGAAAATTGCACCGCGCCGCTGACCGGATGACCGTCCGACGAGATGATCCGGTAGCTCACCACCTGGGTGCCGTGCGGCAGATCGGCCGGCAGGCCGATGCGCAACGTGTCGTTGTCGGCCGTCACCGTGATGTCGGCACGCGGCCGGCCATCGGCATCGATCAACTGGATCAGCGCCGGGGCCACCGCTTCGTTGAAACTCAGCACCAGCCCTTTCGGCGCCACCGCCACCATGCTTCCGTCGGCAGGCTCGGCCCTGACCAGCGTGGCATGGGCGAGCGCGCCGCCCGGCCCGAACAAGGCGAGCCCGACGAGCGCCAGCAGGATCCGGCCTGCACAGGCTATCGCTGTCATGATCCGATCACTCCACCGTCCGTTCCCGCCCGTCAACGCGACCGCCCGGCAGCCGATGCGACCACCGTGGCGGCGTCGCGCCGGAAGTCGGTGAACATGGCGGCGAGCGGCGCGGTGATGACGGGGCCGGCCTCGGCCGGGGTGCCCGCCCGGAACGGCGGCTCGGGCGCGTATTCGGCGAGCAATTGCACCGATTTGGCATAGGCCTCATCGCGCATCATGGCGACCAGCGTCAGGCTGAAATCGAGGCCGGCGCTGACGCCGGCTCCGGTCACCCGGTTGCGGTCGATGACCACCCGGGCATCGACCGGCTCGGCGCCGCCGGCGACGAGCAGGTCGCGCGCAGCCCAGTGCGAGGTCGCCTTGTACCCCCTGAGCAGGCCGGCGGCGGCCAGCACCAGCGATCCCGTGCAGACGCTGGTGACCCAGGTCGCCCGCGCGCCGCGATCGGCGACGAAGTCGAGCGTCGCCGCGTCCCCGATGGCGGCGAGCGTGCCGGTGGTGCCGCCCGGCACGAAGAGCACGGCCACATCGGCCGGCGCCTCGTCGAAGGTCATGGTCGGCAGGATGGCGAATTTGGTGTCGGTCATGACCGGGTCGCGCGTCTTGCCGACCAGATGCACCTTGGCCCCCAACGTGCAGGCGAAGGCATATTGCGGCCCGACCAGGTCGAGCGCGGTCATCTCGGGATAGACCAGCATGAGAATCTGGTCGTTGCGTCTGGCCATGTCCTGCCAGCTCATGGGCTGTCGTGTGGTCATGTCGGGTGCCTGCTCTCTCGGGGTGGTCTCGGCCGATAGCGTGCGGGATGAGGCGAGAAAGGCGGGGCCGGCCACAAGGGCCGCCGCCGCGAGACCGGTAAAGTCTCGACGATCCATGGAAATCTCCGTCAGGCGGAGCCGGCCGCGCCGGGCGCGGCCGATCAGGCCTTGCGGTTGGGGGATAGGGCACCGGCAGGCGATCGCGCCTGGCGACCGGTGAGAACGGCGAGAGCCCGTCGGACGGGCGGTCAGGCCAGAAGCGGCGGCCCGCGCGAGCGCGGCTGGTCGACCGCCCGCGTGGCCACGGCAAGCGCCGGCCCGGCAACAGCGCGCCCGGTGGCGACACCGGCCGGCACCGGCAGGCCGGCCGCAGCCGGCGGCAGGCCGATCGCCGCGGTCAGCAGGCAGGCATCGCAGGGCCCGCTGCCCCGGCCGGGCGCGTGGACGGGCGGCTGCCCCGGGTCGTTCAGGCACCATGCGTCGGGCGAGCTGTCCTGCGACAAGCTCGATAGGATTCCCGCATGACCCAGGGCCGCCACAACCGGCGGCCGATGCGCCAGGCCGAGCCACAGCATCGCCACCGCATAAAGCGCGGCGATGACGGGGCGCAGGTCGGGATGGCGCAGGCGGTTCAGCACGATGGGATGATCAGCATCGAAGCGGGTTGAAAGGTCAATGGTGGCGGCGGCATGGGTGTGGCGCGGCTGGACCGGTGAGGGTTGACGCGCCGCCCTCGCGCCCTGCCCTCACCGCATCACCTGGTCCTCGTCGTCCCAGGCGCCGGCCCGCAAATCGGCCACCCCCGCGACCAGATTGCGCTTCTCGATCTTGTTCGAGACGGTGCGCGGGAAGCCCGGCACGAAGGCGTAATAGCGCGGCACCTTGAAGGCGGCGAGGCCGCGCCGGCAATGGTCGCGCACACGCTGGAACGGCAGGTCGTCCGGAACGCGGCCCTCCTTCAGCTGGATATAGATCTTGACCTCTTCGCCGCGTTTGGCGTCCGGCACGGGCACGGCCGCGCAGTCCTCGACCTCGGGCAATTCGCGCACCACCGCCTCTACCTCGCGGGCGGAGATGTTCTCCTGGGAGCGGCGGATCATGTCCTTGATCCGGCCGACCAGCCAGAGGAAGCCGTTGGCATCGGCCTCGAAGACGTCGCCGGTGCGGAACCATCCGCCGTCGCGAAAGGCGTCGGCATTGGCCTCCGGCTTGTTCCAATAGCCCTTCAGGATGGAGCGGCCGCGCACCCAGAGCTCGCCGCGTTCGCCCTGCGCCACCGGAGCGCCGGCCTCGTCGCGAATGGTGGTCTCGCGGAACGGACCGTCGATGCCGACGGAGGCTGAATCATACATCTCCTCGAGCTCGGGCGGCATCCAGGTGCCCAGGCCGATCTCGGTCATGCCGAAGCTCTCGCGCGCCATCACACCGAAACGGCGTTTGAAGGCGCGGCAGGTCTCGCCGTCCCAGCCGAAGGCCGCCACCTGCCTCAGCGCGGTGTCGCGGTCGTCGGGCGCTTCGGGCTGGCGGGTGGCGAGCAGCGGGAACTGGCACCAGTCGACCCTGAACTGCTTGACCCAGCCGATGTAACGCGAGGCCGAAAGCTGCGGCGCGACGAACAGCGTGGCGCCCAGGCGGAAGCTCTTCAACAGGTGCCATTGCGGATCCATGTAGAAGAACGGCTGGGCGGTGAGCAGCCGGGTCGCGCGCATATGGTCCCAATGCAGGGCGGTGAACGACAGGATCAGCCAATAGTCGTGGCTGAGCATGCAGCCCTTCGGAAAACCCGTCGTGCCCGAGGTATATTGCAGGTTGGCGAGATCATCCGGTGTCACCGCTTCGTCAAGGCAGGAGGTCTCCGGGGCGGCCGCCACCAGCGCCTCGAACGAGGCCATGCCTTCGGGAACGGCCCCATCGACCACCACGACACGGGCATCGTCCAGTCCCTCCGGGCGCCTGTCCATGGCCTGGAAGGTGTCGAGGAATTGCCGGTCGATGACGATGGCGCGGGCGCCGGAATCGCGGATCACATAGTCGATCTCGCGCGGCGTGTAGCGGGTGTTCACCGGCACATGGACGGCGCCGATCTTGGCCAGCGCCAGCCAGGTCAGCGGATAGGCGATGCGATTCGGCAGCATGACCGCGACCCGGTCGCCCCTGGCGATGCCGAGCGAGCGCAGCGCATGGCCGATGCGGTTGGTGGCGCGCTCGACCTCGGCATAGGTCATCCGCTCCTGCCGGTCGAAGACCTCGATGGCGACGGCATCGCCGAGCTCGCGGCAGCGCCGGGTGACGAAGGCGCCGATGGTGGTCGCCTCGAATTCGGACTCCAGCGCGCGGGTGCGCGCCTTGGCCGCCGCGACCTTGCCGGGATCGATCATGCTCATTCCGCCGCCTCATGATTGGTACCGAAGAAACCCGTGCCGGCGCCATAGCCCTGATAGGCAACGCGCTGGAAGCGGAACAGGGTCGCGGCATAGTCGACGGCCTGGTCGCGGGTCATGTCGCGTGCCCGCTCGGTGACTTCCATTTCCAGCCGGACCGCCACCGGGGGGTGGCCGGCAATGCGCTCCGCCATCGCGCGCGCCGCCGGCATCAGGCCGTCACGCCCCACCACCCGGTTGATCAAATGGGCCGAGAGCGCGCGATCGGCGGCGATCCGCTCGCCGAGCAGCAGCATTTCCATGGCCACCGCCTGGGGGACGAGGGCAGCGAGCCGGGTCAGGCCGCCAGCACCGGCCATGCCATAGGCGATCTCGGGGAAGCCGAATTCGGCCTCCGGCGTCGCCAGCCGGATATCCGTCAGGAGCAGCAGATAGATCAGCCCCTGCCCCAGGCAATAGCCGTCGACCGCGCCGATGATCGGCTTCAGCCGCTTGAGCCGCATCACATCCTGCTCCCAGCCCGGCCGGGTCAGGCCGGTGCGCGCCTCATGGACATGCGGGAAGAAGTGAGCCTCCAGCGCCTCATGCGGGGTCAGCTCGGGCAGCGGCGTCTTGATGTCGTCGCCGGCGCAGAACGAACGGCCGGCGGCCCCGGTCAGGATGCCGACGCGGATATCGGGATCGGCGACGAAATCCTCAAGCGCATCGAAGAGCTCGCGGTGCATCTGAGGCGTGAAGACGTTCACCTTGCCGTTGTCGATGGTGAAGGTCGCGATGGCGCCGTCCTTGGCGTAGATGAGGGGCATGATCAGGCTTCCGTTGATTGCGTGCGCAGACGCAGGGCGGCAATCACCAGGATGCTCATGACCACGAGCACGAGGGTGGAGACCGCGGCGAGCAGCGGGGAGAAGCGCAGCGTCGCCTCGTCCCACATCAGTTTCGGCAAGGTCGCGTTGAGTCCGCCGGAGGCGAACAGCGCGATGTTGAGTTCGTCGAGCGAGACGACGAAGGCGAAGAGCGCCGCCGAGACAAGGCCGGTGCCGACCAAAGGCAGCGTCACGCGCCGTGCAGTGACCCAGGGCGAGGCGCCGAGCGAGGCGGCGGCCTGGTCGAGCCGCCGGTCATAGGTCTTCAGGACGGCGACGACGGCGATGAAAAAGAACGGCAGCGCGATGACGGTGTGGCCGATGACCAGGCCGAGCGTTGTGCCGACCAGGCCCAAGCGCGCATAGAGGTAGAACAGCGACACCGCCACCACCATGCGCGGCACGATCAGGGGCGAGACCATCAGAGCGAACAGCGCGCCGGCGCTCCAGCCGGTCAGCCGCAGGAAGGCGAAAGCCGCCGGCACCGCCACCGCGAAGCAGAGCAAGGCGGTGAGAAAGGCGACCAGGAAGGAGAGGCCCGCCGCCCCCATCCAGAGCGGGGATGCGAAGATCTCGGCATACCATTTGAAAGTCACCCCGCGCGGCGGCCAGGCGACGAAGCTCTGCTCCGAGACCGAAACCGGGATCAGGAAGAGGAGCGGCGCCAGCAGGAAAACGATGACCGCGACGGCGGCGATGCCGGTACCGCGGCCGCGCGAGGCCGGCCGGCCCTCCCCCAGCGTCCAGCCGGCGAGCCGCGCCAGGCCGTCGCCGGTCGCGTCGATCAGGCGCCGCCCGGACCGCGCGGCACGTGCGGCAAGCCCCGTTGCGCCGAGGCCGCCAGCGCGGACCTCGCCGGCGAGGCTCGACAGCCCGACCAGCCGGTCATAGAGCCAGAAGATGGCGAAGGCAGCGATCAGCAGCATCAGGCAGAGGACCGCCGCGAAGGGCCAGTTGGTCAGTTCCAGGATCTGCTGGATGACCAGCTGGGCGATCATGGTCTGGCGCACCGAGCCGAGCAGTGCCGGGGCGATGAAGAAGCCGAGCGCGGTGATGAACACCATCAGCCCCGCCGCCGTGACGCCGGGCATCGAGAGCGGCAGGAAAACCCGGAAGAAGGCCTGCACCGGGCGGGCGCCGAGCGTCTCGGCGGCGCGCACGACGCGCCGGTCGATGCCCTCCATGACGCCCAGCATCGTCAGGATGGCGAAGGGTGCGAGCACATTGGTCATGCCGACGACCACGGCGAACCAGCTGTAGAGCAGTTCCTGCGAGCGCTCGGTGAGCCCGCTGCCGGTCAGCATGGCATTGACCGGCCCGTTGCGGCCGAGAATGACGATCCAGGCGAAGGTGCGCACCAGAAAGCTCGACCAGAACGGCAGCAGCACGAACAGCGCCCAATAGGAGCGCCGGCTCTTGTCGGTGGTCGCCAGCAGATAGGCGACGGGATAACCGATGACGATCGAGGCGAGCGTCACCCAGAAGGACAGCTTGATGCTGGTCCACATCACCTGACCATAGGCGGCGCTGGCGAACAGGCGTTCGACATGGACGCCGCTGAGCGCGCCCGTCTCGGTGGTCAGCCCGCGCGCCAGGAAACTCAGCACCGGCTGCAGGAAGAACAAGCCGAGCAGCAGCATGACCGGGGCAAGCAGGACCAGCGTGGACGCCCGCCGGCGAAGGACCGCGGCGGTCATGACGGCGCCCCTTCGTTCAACGGCACCACGTCGGCGACGGCGACCTCGCAGCGGACCAGGTCGCCGACCCCAAAGCCGGCCGTCGCGCTGCCGAGTTCGACCGCGTTGAAGGCGAGGCCGCCCGGGGTGCGCAGCGAAAAGCGCCTGATGCCGCCGAGATCGAGCACGGTCTCGACCTCGGCGGGGAAACCCGGCCCCGTCGGAGCGAGGCGGATGCGCTCAGGGCGGATCAGCACCGGAACCGACCCGGCTGCGGGTGCCGCGGGCGCTGCGCAGGCGAGCCGCGGCCCGTCCTCCAGCGTCACGTGCCAGGCGCCATCGGCCTGATCCAGCACGCCTCGGGCAATGTTGGACTCGCCGATGAACTCGGCGGCGAACCGCGAGCGCGGCCGGTTATAGAGATCGGTCGGCGCATCGACCTGGGCGATGCGGGCATTGGCCATCAGGCAGATGCGGTCGGACAGGAGCATGGCCTCGTCCTGGTCGTGGGTGACATAGACGATGGTCGCGCCGAGCTCGCGATGCAGCTTGCGCAATTCGAGTTTCAATTCCTCGCGCAGCTTCTTGTCGAGCGCGCCGAGCGGCTCGTCCATCAGCACCAAGGCCGGCTTGAACACGATGGCGCGGGCGAAGGCGACGCGCTGCTGCTGGCCGCCGGAGAGTTCACGCGGATAGCGCTGCCCGAGATGCGGCAGGCGCACCAGTTCGAGCGCCCCGGCCACGGCGCGCGCGATATCGGGCCGCGCCATGCGCCGCATTTCCAGGGGAAAAGCGACGTTCTCCGCGACGGTCAGATGCGGAAACAGCGCGTAGTTCTGGAACACCAGGCCGATATCGCGCCGATAGGCCGGACGCTCGGTGATGTCCTCGCCCTCCAGCAGGATGCGGCCGGCGGAGGGCTCGACCAGGCCTGCGATCATCATCAAAAGCGTGGTCTTGCCCGAACCGGAAGGCCCGAGCAGGGTCAGGAACTCGCCGCGGCGGACGTCGAGCGTGGTCGCTTCCAGCGCCGCAGTCGGGCCGTAGCGCTTGGCGATGCCGGAGATCGACAGCTTGGTGTCGGCGGCGGACGGTGGATTGGGCATCAGCATGAAAGGGGTTCCGGATAGACGAGCCGCGCCGGCGGGCGCGGCCTCAAAGAGAGGGGTCAGCTGACGATCCAGCGGTTGAACAGGTCGGCGGCGCGGTCGCGATTGCTGGCCCAGAAGGCGACATCGATGAGCAGCGCGCTGCGGCTGTTGTCGGGATGGGTCGGCAAGGCCCGGGCCTTGGCGGCCGGCACGAATTCGATCGCCTTGGCGAGCGAGGGACCGTAGCCGGTCGCCTCGGCGAACACCGCCTGGCGCGCCGGCTCCAGCGCGAAGGCGATGAACTCGCGGCAGAGAGCGGCATTCGGCGTGCCCTTCAGGATCGCCCAGCCCTCGGTCTGCCACAGCGCCTGCTCCCACATCAGCGCCACCGGCGCGCCGCCATTGATCGCGACCTGCGCCCGGCCGTTCCAGGTCGGGCAGTAGTCGACCTCGCCGGATTGCAGCAGCTGCGAGCTCTGGGCGCCCGAGGTCCACCAGACCGCGATGTCCTTCTTGATCCGGTCGAGGCTCGCGAAGGCCCGGCCGAAATCGCAGGGATAGAGCGATTTCGGATCGACGCCGTCGGCGAGCAGCGCCTGCTCGATGGTGTCGAAGGGAAATCTGCGCATGGCGCGCTGGCCCGGACGGCCGCGCACATCCCAGAAATCGGCCCAGGATTTCGGCGCGCTCTTCACCTTGTCGGTGCGATAGGCGAGCACGGTGGCGACCACGTCATTGGCGGCGTAATGCGGCGCCTTGAACATGTCCGGCAAAGCCTGGAAGCCGGCCGCGGCCTCGATGCCGAGGGGTTCCAGATAACCCTGGCCGTCCTGCGCCAGCTGGTCGGCGGTGGCCCGGCTGACGATCGCCATGTCCCAGGTGAAGGTCTTGGTCTCGACCATCTGCTTGATCAGCCCGGCCGGCTCGTGCTGGGCGGTCACCGGCACGACCTTGATGCCAGTCGCCTGCTCGAAGGGCCGGGCATAGGCGTCGGTGAAGGAACTGCCGATGCCGAGATCGCGCACCACGATGCGGCGCGCCTGGGCGCCGGCCGATGTGACGATGAAGGGGGCTGCGACAAGCCCTGCCCCGGCTTTCAAGGCGGATCGGCGATCGAGATTCACGGTCATGACGTCACCTCCAAATTTCTGACGCTAGTGTCAGTTTTGCGAAAACGTGACACGTGTGTCAGAAATATGCAAGTGCGATTCATGCGCCGGATGCGCCCGCTATTTTCGGACGGCCGGCGCCGAAGGGGACCGCGTTTTCATGCCGAGATCAGTGAAATCCGTTGCCCCGCCCGCGGCTGTGCCCACCGCTCCCGGCGGCGAGGCCGGCCTGCCCGACGCACCGCGTTTCGTCGACCTGTTGAAGGTGGAAGCCGATGCGCCGGGCTTGAGAAAGGGCGAGCGGACCCGGCGGCTGGCGCGCTACGCCACCGCGCGCTGCCTGGAACAGGCCACCTTCGCGCAATTGAGCATGGACCAGATCGCGGTGGAGGCTGGGGTGTCGCGCGCGGCGATTTACCAGTATTTCCGTTCCAAGGAGGATGCGGTCCGGGACGTGATGACCGATTTCCACGACCGGACCATCGCGTTTCCGCGCACCGCCACCCAGAGCCTGACGCCGTTCGACGCGATCTATCGCACCAACCGCTATTACATCGACTATTTCGCCCGCAACGCCGTACTGATGGAGCGGGTGCGCGAGTTGCGCGACGCGCTGCCGGAGCTACTGCGCGAGCGCCAGCGGATCAACGCCTCCTGGGCCCAGCGCATCCTCGCCAATGTCATGCGCCAGGGCCCGCTGATCGCGTCGCAGGCAGCCATCGAACTGCGCATCGTCTGCCTGGAATGCATGGTCGACGACGTGCTGCGCGAGGCCTTCGTCATCGGCAATCCGGCGCTGGCGACCGCCCGCGACGACCCCAACGCCTTCGCCCGTGAGATCACCGCGATCTGGTACCGGGCGATCTATCCGACGCAGGATGACGCACGGGGCTGAAAGCGGTGAGGCGCACGGGTCAGTTGCAGGGAAAGCGCTCGACCATGGCATAGGTCAGGGCAATGACGGTCGGCGTGGTGGCCTGGTTTGGATATTTGCGAACATAGGCCGCGAGAATGTCGACATCCTCTTGCGTAGTGCTGCCGCGCTGCCGACAAAACAACGGCTGCTGGCCCTTGAGGGTCAAGAACGAATTGGCCGCGGCGAGACCGTCCGCCATGCCCTCCATTCTGGCGATATGCTCCCGATCGCCGGCGCGAATGCCCGCAAGAGCTTCACCCGCCGTTTCCAAACCGTCACCTGCAGCGGCCTGCGCAAGACCAGAGGCCCCTGCGAGCAAGCATAGCCCCGCAAAAACGGCGCCAACGCGTCGGCTGCGAGATGTCATTGTTGCCCCCGAAAGGCCCAACGGCCCACCACGGGCGCAACATCCCAGCAATTTGCAGTAGGCGTCAAGCCGCAAAACACCATAAAGCTGCACACGATCACCCCTCGCCGCTCATTCGCCTCTGGTCCCGTCCATTCCCGGAATCGATACCGCCAGCGGAACGGAACGTCGTGCCCCATGCTTGGCCATGGCCTGTACCGCGCGCCGAAGCTGGTGTCCGAGCTCCGCAAAGGGCGGGCGTCAGGCGATCTATCCGACGCGGGATGACGAGAAGGGCTGAGCCCCGCTTCCTTTCCACGCCGTGTGCCGGCACACGCCACGGCGCCGCGAAATTTGCTAGTCTCCCGATGGGTTGGCCTGACAAGGGAGAGCGCGAGTGACACTTCAGTCGAGACTCCTGTCAGGCAACCAGCGGCTCAGGGACTGCGAGACCAGGGACGCCGCCCATGTCGTGCCGGGCGATCACGGCACCCATGTCGGGCTGATCCAGCAGGCGCTGATCCAGCTCGAGGACGAGCCGATCGCGGTGGCCGAACTGACGAGCGAGGCCTATGGCACAACGACGGCGGCCGGCGTGCTGCGCTACAAGACCAAACGCAAGATCATCAACAAGGCCTATCAGCAGCAGGCCGACGACATCGTCGGACGGATGACCATCAAGAGCCTCGACGACGAGATGACCAGGCTGGAGGCAGGTCCCGTGGCCGGCGACCTGCGGGTGGCCATGCTCCGGCCGATCCTGAAGCGGCTGACCTGATCCGCAACACCAAGTGCCGCCGCCACGGGGGATGTCGTCATGGTGCAGTTCCTGGATGACAATACGCGGTTCGACATCCTGCCCAATGCGGTGCGCCAGACACTGGAATTCGGGCCGACGCGCTTTTTCACCACTCTGACGCCCGGCCTGAACATCGCCCAGCTGGAGACGAGCCTCAACGCCGGCAATGCGCTGTTCGGCAATGCCCAGGTGCTGCATGCCATGCTGTTCAATGCCGAGGCCATCGTGGTCTCGCCCAAGGACGGCGCGCCGCGCTTTCCCGAAATCGACCTGCGCAACCGCTTCGATTTCGGCTTCGTCCAGGGTATCAAGATGTCGGACTTCCGGGTGGAGTTCTGGGGCCGGTTCAAGGGCCATGGGCGCACCATCACCCATATTTCCATGCCCAACAGATTCGAGATCGATACCCATCCGCTGTCGCAGCCGTTCACCCGGGTCGAGGCCGAGCGCTTCGAGATCGCCAACGTCACCCAGGCCGCCAGCAAGTTCAATTTCCTGAAAGTGCGGGTGGAAGGCGCCGATCACCCGCTGCTGTCGTTTTCCCACACCATCGACCATCCGACCCACGGCCCGTCGGCGCCGAACCTGGTGCGGCAGGTCAGTTTCAAGAACGAGTTCCGGACCATCTTCTGCTTCCGCGAGAAGAAGACCGGCGATTTCACGCCGATCAGCTCGACTGCCTGGACCATCCAGTTCAATCACGTCGTCAGCTACACCCAGAACGGCACGAACCAGGTGGTGGCCGACAACAGCCCGGGCGCGAGCATTCCGAGGAAAGGCAATCCGGCCAATGTCGACGCGGTCGATCGCGGCATATTGGGGATGGCCAAGGCCGGTACGCCGCTGCTGACGCCGGCGATCCTGGCGGCGCGCTTCGCCACCGGGTCGTCAGGCCGGACGGTCACGCCGATCGCCGAGAACGAGGAACTGCCGGGCTCGAACTTCTTCAGCTGACCGCGCGGAAGCAGCAAGGCCCACTCAATGCCTGGGCATGGTCACCGTCGGCGCGAGCCGCGTCTGCGCCGCCAGCCGGATCGCGGCATTGACCGCGCCGTAACCGGAATAGCCCTTGCGCTCGACGATCTCGAAGAACAGCCCGCCTTCCAGCGTCTCGGTATAGGCGTGGAAGAATTCGCCGCCGGCATCGCGGTCGTAAAGCACGTGGTCGGCCTTCAACCGGTCGATCGCGGCGGGCTCCAGGTCGGTGCGCGCCTCCAGGTCGTCATAATAGTTTTCCGGGATCGGCAGCAGTGCGATGCCGCCGGCCTTGAGCCTGGCGATGGTCGCGTGGATATCGTCGGTTTGCAGCGCGATGTGCTGCACGCCCGAGCCGAAGAAATCGTTGAGGAAACGGGCCGACAGCGTGCGGTGGCTCTGCGAGGCGTTGAGCACCAGGCGCAGTGTGCCCGCCTTGTTCTCCACCACCTGGCTCTGCACGATGCCGCCGGGGTCGAGCACGTCGAGCACCGGGCCTTTGCCGACATCGAAAAGCGAGGTGTAGAACAGCACCCAGCTGAGCATTTCCTCGTAGAGCATGGACTGCGAGACGTGGTCGACAGTGACGAGGCCGGCGCCCTCGCCCGTACCTGCCACCGGCTCGAAATCGACCTCCCACCATCGGCCAAGCCCGGAGGTCTCGTCGACGAAATAGAGCAGGCTGCCGCCAACCCCGCGCACCGCGGGAATGTCGAGTTCGCCCGGCCGCACGACCTGCGCGAAAGTCTGGTCGTGCAGGCCGAGCGCCCGTTCCATGGTCGCCTTGGCGTCGGCCACCTTCAGCGCGATGGCGCAGACCGAGGTGCCGTGGGTGATGTAATGGGCGTGGGCGAAACCGTCCTTGTCCCAGTTGAGCACGATGTGAATGTCGCCCTGCCGCCACAGCACCACATCCTTGGAGCGATGCTGGCCGGCCTTGGCGAAACCGAGAGCTGCCAGCACCGTCTCGAAGCTCTCGACCGCGTCCTCGCCAATGGCGAATTCGATGAAGGCGATGCCCGAACATTCAGCCGGGCCCGGCATGGCCGGCACGCCCGGCACCGGCTTGCCCCTGGCGCGGGCGAGCCGGTCCATCATGTTGATCAGCGAGCGGTTGCCGTCGACCGCAATGCCGCGGGCGGAGCCCGCGCGGAACCGGTCGTTGAAGATTTCGAGCGACAACAGGCCGTCATAACCGGTGGCGTCGAGCGCCTGCATGAAGCTGTCGAGAGGAAGATCACCCTGCCCCGGCATGCAGCGCCAGTGCCGGCTCCAGGACAACAGGTCCATGTCGAGCAGCGGCGCATCGGCAACCTGCACCAGCGGGATGCGGTCGCGCGGGATCGCCCGCATGGCGGAGAGATCCGTGCCGCGCGCCAGGATGTGGAAGGTGTCGAGAATGATGCCGACATTGGGATGGTCGGCGCGGCGGACGATCTCCCAGGCGTCGCGATAGTCGTTGACGTGGCGGCCCCAGGCGAGCGCCTCGTAGCCGATACGGAGGCCGCGCGCCTGAGCCCGCTGGCCGAGCTCGGTGAAATCGGCCGCCGCGCGGTCGATACCGCCAAGCGATTCCGGCGAGACATTGGAGCAGACGAGAAGCAGGTCGCAGTTAAGCTCCTGCATCAGGTCGAACTTGCGCTCGACCCGGTCGAAGACGCGGGCGCGCCTCGGCTCAGGCATGCCCTCGAAATCGCGGAACGGCTGGAAGGTGATGATGTCGAGGCCGAGATCGGCGGCGATCTTGCGGACAGCCCCCGGCGAGCCCGGAAAAGACAGGAGATCGGCCTCGAAGATCTCGACGCCACGAAAGCCGGCCAGCGCGATGGCTTCGAGCTTTTCGGTGAGCGTGCCGGCCAGCGAGACGGTGGCGATGGAGAGGATGGTCATGGGTCAGGTGGCCTCTCGTTGGAATGGCAAATTCAAAGGGATGCACGACGCACCTGCGCTCCGCGCCAAGAAGAAGCGGCGAAACGACCCTCTCCCAAAGGGAGAGGGTGGCAGCGTCAGCTGCCGGGTGAGGGGTCGTCCATCTCCGGATGGGGCAGTGTACGAAACGAGCATTCGTGCCCAGTTCGTAACGCTCACGCCCCTCACCCGGGTCCTGACGGACCCACCCTCTCCCTATGGGAGAGGGTTGATTTCAGCGCCCTCACGCCGCCTCGACATGGCCGCCGAGGAACAATTGACCGACGCGCGGGTCCGCCAAGATCGCCTGCGCCGTGTCGTGCATGCGCGTCTGGCCCTGCTCCAGCACGATCGCCTCGTCCGAGATCGACAGCGCGCTCTTGGCGTTCTGCTCGATCAACAGGATGGTGGTGCCGCGCGAACGCAGGTCCTTCAGGATCTGGAACACCTCCTGCACCATCAAGGGCGACAGGCCGATGGAGGGCTCGTCGATCAGCACCAGCTTCGGCTCGAGCAGCAGGCCGCGGGCGACCTCGAGGATCTTCTGCTGGCCGCCCGACAGCGTCGAAGCCTGGGCATCGGCCTTGTCGCGCAGCATGGGGAAACGGTCCATGGCGCGCTCGATCCGGCCGTCGAGATCGGTGACGCCGGGAATGGCCACCGCGCCGAGCTCGAGATTGTGCCGCACGGATATCTCGGGGAAGACGTTGCGGCCCTGCGGCACATAGGTGATGCCGCGCGCGATGAGGTCGCGCGGAGTGCGGCCGGTCACGTCCTTGCCGTCGAAATGGATCCGGCCGGACTGCACCTTCAGGAGGCCAAAGACAGTCTTGAACACGGTGGATTTGCCGGCGCCGTTGGGACCGATCACAGTGGTGATGGTGCCCGGCTTCACCGCGAAGCTGGTGCCGTTGAGAATGGTGATGGAGCCATAACCCGCAACCACCTGGTCGAGCGTCAGCACGGCTTTCGAAGTGTCCATGTCAGCCTCCCAGATAGGCGTCGATGACGGTCTGGTTCCGCCGGACCTCTTCCGGGGCGCCTTGCGCGATGATGCGCCCCTCGGCGAGCACGATGACCCGGGTGCAGAGGCTCATGACGAAATCCATATTGTGCTCGATGACGACGAAGGTGGTGCCGACCTCGCGGTTATAGGCGGCGAGCCGCTCCTTCAGGCCCTCCAGCATGGTCGGATTGACGCCACCGGCCGGTTCGTCGAGCAGCACGAGGCGCGGGCCGGCCATGAAGGCCATGGCGGCGTCGAGCAGTTTCTGCTGGCCGTAGGAGAGCCTGCCGGCCTTCTCATTGGTGAGATGGCCGAGCCGGAAGAAGCCGATCATGGTCTCGGCCTTGGCGCTCAAGCCCGCGTCGCGCGGGCCAATGAGCCTGGAGAACAGCGAGCCGACATGTTCCTGGCCCGCCAGGATCAGGTTTTCCTTCACCGTCAGGTCGGGGAAGACCTGGAGGAGCTGAAAGGTGCGGCCGACGCCGCGCCGGTTCATCTCGGAAGGTCGCAAGCCCGTGATGGTCTTGCCGTCGAGCGCGACCTCGCCCTCGCTCGGCAGGATCTGGCCGAGAATGCAGTTGAACAAAGTCGACTTGCCCGAGCCGTTCGGCCCGATCAGGCCGAGCACCTCGCCCGGCTGCACGTCGAAGGAGACATTCGACACCGCGGTGATGCCGCCGAACCGGCGGGTGACGTTGCGAACGGAGAGAACCGGGTTCATGAGCGCCTCCTGACGGCGCGAAGGGCTCGTTCGCCGAGGCCCAGAATGCCGCCGGGGCACAGGATCAGCAGCACCAGCACGGAAGCTGCAAAGATCAGGAGATAGAGCCCGCCGGTGAAGCGCAGCCATTCCGGCAGGGCCACCGCCAGCAGCGCGCCGATGAACGGGCCGATCATGAAGCCGGCGCCGCCGCAGATCACCATCAGCACCAGGAAGAACGACGCCGAGAGCGAAAAGGGCGAAGGGTCGATGAACTCGACGAGCGGCGCATAGAGCGCGCCGGCAAATCCGCCATAGGCCGAGCCGATGGCGAAGGCCAGCAGCGTATAGAGCCGGGTATCGATGCCAAGGCTCGCGGCGCGCACCGGGTTCTCGCGCAGCGCCAGAAAGGCCCGGCCCCAGGGGCTCTTGACCAGCCACCAGAGCGCCAGGGCGAGCACCAGGGTGACGCCGATGACGAAGCGGTGGAAGGCGAGCGCGCCATCGGTCGAAAACCCGAAGACGGACGGGCGCGGGATATTGGCAAGGCCGAATGTGCCGCCGGTCAGCCATTGCTCGTTGCGCATGATCAGCCAGGCGACAGTGGCGAAGGCGAGCGTGACGAAGCCGAGATAGTGGGCGCGCACACGCAGCGCCGGGAAACCGATGACGATGCCGACCAGAAAGCAGATCAGGCCGGACAGTCCGAAAGCCGCGATCCAGGGCACGCCGGCCTTGGTCAGCAGCGCCGTGGTATAGGCGCCGATGCCGAGAAAGGCGGCCTGGCAGAGCGCCTTCAGCCCGGCATAACCGAGCACCAGGTTGAGCCCCATGGCGGCGATCGAGGTGACCAGCCAGAGCGAGAGCACATAGGTGCCGTAGCGGCCCATATTGACCGGCACGAACCACATGACGACCGCGCCAACGAACAGGGTGACCAGCGCCATGTCGGTGGCGGCGAAAAGCGAACCGAGCCTGGAGGCCGGCTTGCCCGAGGTATCGACGACGCTCATACCCGGCGCTCCTCTTTCGAGCCGAACAGGCCTTCGGGCTTGACCAGGATGACGATGACCAGCAGCACCAGCGGCACGGCCAGGCGGTAGCTGGTGGAGACATAGGAGGCGGCGAGCGCGTCGACGACGCCGAGCAGGAGGCCGCCCCAGAGCGCGCCGCGCACCTGGTTGAAGCCGCCGACGATCGCCGCGATGAAGGCCGAGAGACCGATGACGTCGCCATTGGAGAATTTGGCGAGATAGATCGGCGAGACCAGGAAGCTCGCCATGGCGGCGAGGCCGGCATTGATCAGGAAGGTGTAGAGGATCATCCGGTCGACGGGGATGCCGAGCAGCAGCGCCACATAGGGGTTCTGCGCGGTCGCCTGCATCTGCCGCCCGGTGCGGGTGCGGGTGACGAACCATTGCAGCAGGGCGATCGCCGTGAAGGCCACGGCGATGACCAGGATATTCTGCCAGGAAATGGCGGTGCCGAGCAGGTTCAGGTTGCCGGCGGGGGCGAGCGACGGAAAGACCTGGGCTTCGGCCGAGAAGAAGTCCTTGGCGCTTTCCTTCATCAGGATCGACAGCGCCATGGTAGCGAAGGCCAGCGGCAGCACGCCCTGGCTGATCATCTGGTCGACCAGCAGGCGCTTGAAGCCGAAGCCGAACAGCAGGATGAAGGCGGCCGTGCCGAGGATCAGCGACAGCCAGACCGGCAGGCCGAAGGTGAGCGTTCCCACCAGCACCAGGATCGCCGGCAGCATGACGAATTCGCCCTGGGCGAAATTGATCGTCTGCGAGGTCTGCCAGACCAGCGTGAAACCGATCGCCGCGAGGGCGTAGATGGCGCCGGTGGCAAGGCCGGCGATGAGGATCTGGACAAGTTCGGCCATGACCGGACAGCCTTGGTTGGCGAGGCGCGGATGGGCGGCCTCTGGATCGAAAATGGGTCTGCGAATAGTCGGCCAAGGGGCGTGAGACCGGAAGCGAACTCACACTTGAACCACCGCCCTCACCTCACGTCGACACCGCCCCCACCTCGTCGCGGCACCACCCCCACCTCTCCCCGGCGGGGAGAGGTCGACCGGACCGAAGGGACGGTCGGGAGAGGGGGCGAGGCGCGTGCCGGAAAGTCACCATGCGAAGCCGATGAGGCTCATTCTGCGAGATCTACTCCCCCCTCTCCCCGGCGGCGACCTCTCCCCGCCGGGGAGAGGTGCAGGTGGTGTCTTCCCGAAGAGGTGGAGCGAGTACTGCCTGAAAGGCGCGAGGTCCTCACCCCGAACCTGCGCCCCTCCCCTCGTATCAACCGCCAGGACGGCCCGTCGGGTTGATCATCGGCAAGGTGACGTTGATCACCTGGCGGCCGTTGACCACCTCGCCGAGGAAGCTCTCGCGATCGAGGTCGCCATTCGGCTCGATCCGCGTGGTGATCAGGATGCCCGGTTCCATGGCCGGCGTGATGGTGGCGCCGCGCAGCGTATCGGCGAGACCTTTCTTGTCGAAGCGGCCCATCTTCTCGGTCGCCCATTTGATCATGAACACCGCCATATAGCCCTTGATGCCATTATGGTCGGGGGTCGAATTGAACCGCTCGCGATAGAGCCGGCCGAATTCCTGGAAGGCCGGCACCGGCGCATCGACGGAGAGGCCGACATGGCCGCGCGCGCCGTTGGCGGCATCACCGGCGAGTTCGATCACCTTCTGGCCGAGCAGCGTGGTCTCACCGACCAGCGGCGCCGAAATGCCCTGCTGGCGGGCGGCGCGCAGGAAGCGGGCGCTCTCGTCCTCGTTCAGATAGACGAAGACCGCGTCGGCGCCGGAATTCTTGATGCGGATGGCGTCCGCCGCGAAGTCGGTCTGGCCCGGCTCGGACGAGATGTCGGCGATCACGGTCATGCCGCGGCTGGTCAGTTCCGGAATGATGGCGTCGCGGCCGCCCTTGCCGAAATCGTTATTGACGAAGATCACCGCCACCTTGGTCGCCTTGACCACGTCCTTCAGATAGGTGGCGATCTTCGGCATGGCCGCCGCCTGGCTGAGCGAGGTGCGGAAGATATAGGGGTTGCCCTGGCGGGTGAGGCCGGCCGCCTCGCCGCCGACGAACTGGGCGACCTCGGCGCGCTGGGCGATCTGCATGGAGGCGCCGATCGGGCCGGAAAAGACCGGGCCGAGCACGGCATAGGTATCCTCGTCGATGGCGCGCTGCACGGCGGCGCGCGAGGCGCCCGGATTGGTCTGGGTGTCGTAGTGGACGATCTGGATCTGCCGGCCGAGAATGCCGCCGCGGGCATTGATATGGGCCACCGCCAGATCGATGCCGTTGCGCCAATTGGTGCCGGCGGTGGCGCCGGCGCCCGACAGTTCGGCGACGTCGATCAGCTTCACGGTCTGCTGGGCTTCGGCCGGCAGCACCAGGGCCGCGGCCATGGCGAGGCCCGCAAGCCAGGATTTCAGGTTCAGTCGTGTCATGGTCTTCGGTCCTCCCGTTGATCGCTCCAGTCCGTTGGCCGGACTTGCTTCCCTCTTATGAACTCAGCCGGCTTTTGTCTCGGCATGAATGCTTGCCGTCAACGGCGAGATGCCGCGTGCTGCCATGGCCCGGTCGAAGGCGCCGTTCATGGCGCTTTCCGACCCTTCGAGCCCGGTGAACAGCCGGAAACCGTCGAGCGCCTGGTGGATGACCAGGTCGCGGCCGGTCATGATGCGCGCGCCGCGCCGGTGCGCCTCGGTGAGCAGCGGCGTGAACAAGGGCGAATAGACGACGTCGATGACCACATGGGCCGCCGAGATCAGCTCTGATGGCACCGGGCTCCTGACATCCGGCGCCATGCCGAGCGGGGTAGCATTGACGATGCCGCCGGCGCCCGCCAGCGCCTCCTCCACCGAACCGGCGACGACGAGGCCCGCGCCGGCATTGAGCCGGGCTGCCAGATCCTCGGCCTTGGCGCGGTCCTGGTCGAACAGGCGCAGCTTCGGCCCGCCGGGATAATGCAAGGCGAAGACGATGGCCCGGCCGACGCCGCCGGCGCCGATCACCGCAACCGTTGCCGGCGCGGCCTTGGGCGCCGAAGCTGACGCGAAGCGCTGAAAGGCGGTGCGGAAACCGGTCATGTCGGTGTTGTGGCCGACCAGCCTGCCGTCGCGCACCACCACTGTATTGACCGCGCCCATGGCAGCGGCGGCCGGCGCCACCTCGTCGAGCAGGCCGACGACCGCCTCCTTGTAGGGAAAGGTGACGTTGATGCCGGCAAAACCAACCGCGCGGACGCCGTCCAGGATGGCGCGCAGCCGCGCCTTGTCGGCGCCGGCGACTTCGATGAGATGGTAATAGGCTTCGATACCGGCGGCGCGCGCCGCCGCCTCATGCAGGGCTGGCGAAGCCGAGCTTGCGATCGGCGCGCCGAGCAGGCCGATCAGCACCCGTCTGGTCCCGGTCTGAGGTCCGGCCTTGGCCACGCGCTTTCCCCTGATCTTCGGCCCCGCCTTGCTTTGCGGGATTTGCCTGATGCTGCCATGAGACCGGCCATAACGCGATGACCAACATGGAAGGGATACCTAACATGATGTTCATTTCTGGGGATGATGGCGAGACCGCCATAGCTGGCGCCATGCGAGTCACGAACCGGCGGGGGCATTGCCCCGCCTCAGACGAGGCGGCAGGCCTCGTCGAAATCGAGGCGCGGCAACCGCTCCCGCAGCATGGCGGGATCGCCATGGCCGAGATTGATCAGCATGTCGGATTTCCAGGTGCTGCCCTGGAGAAAGGCGGCATCCGCCGTCGGGCGGTCGAAACCGGACATCGGGCCGGTGTCGAGGCCGAGCGCGCGAGCCGCCAAGATCAGGTAGGCCGCCTGCAGCGCGCCGTTGCGCAAGGCGGTCTCGGCGGCGAATTCCGGACTGATGGTGAACCATGGCTTGGCATTGGCATGGGGAAACAGCCGGGGCAGCGCATCGAAATAGGCGGCATCGTGAGCGACGATGACGGTGACCGGAGCGGCCATGGTCTTGGCGAGATTGCCCTTGCTGAGCGCCGGCGCGAGCTTCTGCTTGGCTTCGGGCGAGCGGACGAAGATGAAGCGGGCGGGTGAGCAATTGGCCGAGGTCGGGCCCATCTTCGCGAGCTCATAGACGTCCTTCAGCAAGGCGTCGCTGACCGGCAGGTCGCGCCAGCCATTATGGGTGCGCGCCTCGGTGAACAGGGTGGCGAGCGCCGCCGGATCGAGAGGCTGGTGGACAGGGCCTTGGGTCATGACATCGGCTCCCTCAGGAAGTCGAGAACCAGGGCATTGAAGACCTCCGGCTCGGTCACGGTAAAGCCATGGCCGCCTTCCGCGGTCAGCGACAGGCGGGCGGCCGGCATGGCCTCGGCCAGCGCCTGCGAGCAGGTCCAGGGCACCAGAAGGTCGTCGCGCGAGGCCGCGACCAGGGTCGGCACGTGGATGTCGCCGAGCCGGCCGGCCATATCGAAAGCGCTGAGCGCGCCGATCCGCCGGAGCAAGGTATCGACCCCTTGGAAATGTCTGACACCCTCCGCGGTCTCGGTCGCCGCACGGCCCGCATGGCGCGACAGCCAGGGCGCGGGGAACAGGAAGATCGGCTGGGCGCGGACATAGGCCTCGACGCCCGAATTGATCAGCAGGTCCTTGCGCATGGCGAAGCAGTTCAGGGTATGCGGATCGGCCTTGGCCCAGGCATTGACCAGGATGAGCTTCCGCAGCCGGTGCGGCTGCCGGTGCGCCAGTTCGAGCCCGACCAGGCCACCGAGCGCATGGCCCATGACATGGCAACGGCCGATGCCGAGCTGGTCGATGATCCCGATGACGTCGTCGGCCATGGCCGAAATCTGATAGCCTTCGGGCAATTCGGCCCGGTTCCGGCCGGTGCCGCGCTGGTCATAGGTGACGACGCGATAATGCTCAGCCAGCGCGGCGATCTGGGGTTTCCAGAAGGCGCCGAGGCCGCCGAGACCGGCCGAAAGCAGGACGGTCTCGGCATCCGGTTCGCTGCGTCCGTGAAGCTCGAACTGCATCGGCCTCAGCCCGGTTTTCCGACAATGATTTGGCCGACATGGGCAACGGTGGCGATCTCGACCAGCGCATCCGGTTTCACCAGACCGCACTGGATGCAATAGCGCGCCGGCTTGTCGCCCGGGAAATACTCGGCATAGACCGCGTTGACCGCGCCGTAATTGGCCCAGTCGGTGACGAAGATATGGTTCATGGTGACGTCGGCCATGGTGCCGCCGGCGGCCTCGATCACCGTCTTGATGGTTTCCAGCACATGGCGGGTCTGGGCCGCGGCATCGCCGACATGAACGACATTGTTGTCCTTGTCGAAAGGCAGCGTGCCCGAGACATAGACGACACCGTCGGCCATGGCGCCGGGCGAATAGGGCGCCAGCGGCTTGCCGGAGCCGGGCGGGATGATCGCGGTCATGGGCATGGAAGGTCTCCGGTTTTCAGGATCATGATGGACGCCGGTGGAAACGGGTTCAGTCGGCCGGGCGCTGCGAGATCGTGCCGCAGAAATCCGCGACCGTGGTGACCCAGCCGAAAAAAGTCTCGATGTTGAACAACGCGGCCCTCTGGGCAAAATCCGGCCCCGCCTGATGGGTGGCATCCTCCAGCACCACGCCGAAATATTCGAGATGGAAAGCATCGCGCAGCGAGGATTCGACGCAGACATTGGTGGCGATGCCGGTAAAGACCAGATTGCGGATGCCGCGGGCGCGCAGGACGCTGTCGATATTGGTATTGAAGAAGCCGCTATAGCGCGTCTTGGGGATGACGATGTCCCCGGGTTCGGGCTTCAGGGCATCGACGAGAGCATAGTCCCAGCCGCCCTTGGCGAGCAGTTGGCCGGCAAGCTCCGGACGCTTGCGCATGGTCTTCAAGGCATTGGACTTGTACCAGTTGGGCGAGCCGGGCCCGCCCGCTTCGGCATAGTCCTTGTCCCAGCCGTTCTGGAAGAAGATCACGGGAATGCCGGCCGAACGCGCGACCTCCACCGTGATCCTGATCTTGTCGATCGCCGCGGCCGCGCCGGAAATGTCGAAACCGGCGAGATCGAGATAGCCGCCGGGCGAGGCATAGGCATTCTGCATGTCGACGACGATGACCGCCGTCTCCTTGACGTTGATCCGGAGCGGCTCCGGCCGCGCCGGCAAGGTCACGGCCGCGCCCGGCGGACCGACCGGGGCGAAACCAGCGGCAACCGTCTCGGGGCCTGCCATCACGCGACCTCCGCGAGCGTTGCGACATGCCGGCGCGAGGTCATCAGCGGCTGGATGCGCTTGCCGAAATCATCCATGCCCTTGATGAAATCGTCGAAAGTCAGCAGCACGCCGCCGGTGCCGGGCACGGTGGCGACCTCGTCGAGCATGCGCGCGACGTTTTCATAGGAGCCGACCAGCGTGCCCATGTTGAGATTGACGGCGGAGGTCGGATCGGCGAGCTGGCGGACATTGGTATCGGCGCCCGACTTGGTGTCGGCCGCGCCCTGCACGGTCAGCCAGGCCAGCGCCTCGGTATCGGCTCCGGCCTTGTAGCGCTCCCACTTGGCCATGGCCGCTTCATCGGTCTCGTCGGCGATGATCATCATCAGCACGTAGCAGGAGACGTCGCGGCCGGTCTTGTCGGTGGCGGCGCGCAACCGGTCGGTGACCGAGGCAAAGGCGGTCGGCGTGTTCAGGCCCTTGCCGAGGCAGAAATTATAGTCGGCATGCTGGGCGGTGAAAGCCATGCCCGCCTCGCTCTGGCCGGCGCAGATGATCTTCATGTCGCCCTGGGGTTTCGGGCTGACGCGGCAATCGTCCATCTGGAAGAATTCGCTCTTGCGGTCGGAGCGGCCGGTGGCCCAGAGATCCCTGAGGATCTGGACATATTCGGCGAGATATTCGTAGCGGCGGCTGAAATAGTCGTCGCCCGGCCAGAGCCCCATTTGCGAATATTCCGGCTTCTGCCAGCCGGTGATGACGTTCAGGCCGAAGCGGCCGTTGGAAATGGAATCGATGGTGGAAGCCATGCGCGCGACGATCGCCGGCGGCATGGTCAAGGTGGCGGCGGTGGCGAACAGCTGGATCCGGCTGGTGACCGCGGCAAGGCCCGCCATCAGCGTGAAGGATTCGAGATTGTGGTCCCAGAACCCGGTCTTGCCGCCGAAGCCGCGCAGCTTGATCATCGAGAGCGCGAAGTCGAGGCCGTAATGCTCGGCCTTCAACACGATCTCCTTGTTGAGATCGAATGTCGGCATGTATTGCGGGGCGGTCTCGGAGATCAGCCAACCATTGTTGCCGATCGGTATGAACACGCCGACATTCATCGCTTGCTCCTCGGGCTTGGCGGAGCGCGGTTCCCGGGCGGATGGTCCACCGCGGCCGCCTCCAGGGGCTCGTCCAACGAAAATGCACGCGCCGTGCCAGGCCACGGACCCTTGATTTTACAAAGGCTTAGAAAGCCTCTCTGGGCGAATTCGGACCAATCGGTCCGAAAAGACTAGATAGTCCGCATCATCAGCGCAAGCCTGCCTAACTCTTGGTCAACAGGGCCTGGCCCGCGCGCGACGCTTGCGAGCCGATGGCAGCCCGTGCCAAGTGGCTGACATGCCCCCGCCGGCCAAACCCGACAGCCCGACATCGCCCGCCGCCAAGGCGCGTCGCGCGATGCCGCGACGCGCCAAGGCCAGCAGGCCAGCAAAGGCCCCCGGCGCCCCGGCCGAGGCCGCCGATGGTTCCGCTGAGCCCGTTCCGCATGGGCGCGGCCGCAAGATCGCAGCCAAGCGCACGGCTATCCTGGGCGCGGGGCTGAAGCTGTTCTCGCGCTATGGCCTGCACGGCGCGACCATGGAAGAGATCGCCAAGGCGGCCCATGTTTCCAAGACCAATCTCTTCTATTATTTCGCCTCCAAGGAAGAGATCTATGTCGCGATCCTGCGCCAGCTGCTGGAAAGCTGGTTCGCGCCGCTCGACGGCCTCAAGCCGGAGGCCGATCCGGTCGCCGCGATCGGCGCCTATATCCGGCAAAAGGTGATCTTCTCGCGCGACAATCCGGATGCCTCGCGGCTGTTCTGCCTGGAAATCGTGCAGGGCGCGCCGCTGCTCGGACCTGAATTGCGCGGTGTCCTGAAAGCGGTCGTCGATGCCAAGGCCGGGGTCATCCGCGCCTGGGTCGCCGCGGGCAAGCTCGCGGCCGTCGATCCCCATCACCTGCTCTTCTCGATCTGGGCGACCACCCAGCACTATGCCGATTTTGCCGCGCAGATCGACGCCGTCATCGGCCGCGACCTGACGGACGAGACCTATCTCGAAGCGACCATCGCCAACATCCAGCGCATCGTGCTCGACGGCGTCAGGCCAAGGGGTGCCGGAGGGTAGCAAGCAGCCGCCGTCGCCCCACCCGTCGGAGAAGCCCATGAAAATGACCCTCTCCCAGAGGGAGAGGGTGGCGCCGTCAGGCGCCGGGTGAGGGGTCGTCCATCTCCGGATGAGGCAGCATGCGGCGTGAGCGTTTGTGTTAGTTTTAGGCGCCCACGCCCCTCACCCGGCAGCTGACGCTGCCACCCTCTCCCTCTGGGAGAGGGTTTGCCGGGTTGAGCTTTTGCCTTGAGGTAAGCTTTCTTGCCCGCGCACGGCGACCGCTGCCCCCCCATCACGCCTGCCCATCTGGCTAGTGGACGCGACGCAACCCCGGGCACATCTCTACGGCATGCATTTCGACAGAACGCATTCCGGAGGTCCCATGAGCACACCCATCCAAGACCTGTCCACCGCACTCGAAGGCATGGTCGCCCATCTGGCGCCGAGCGTCGTTTCGGTCGTCTCCCATCGCATGCGGGCCTCGGGCTTCGCGTGGCGCGCCGGGCTCGTCGTCACATCGGACGAGGGCCTTGCCGAGGACGGCGAGGTTCGCGTGACCTTGCCTGGCGGCGAGGGCATCGCCGCCCATGTCGTCGGACGCGACCCGGGCACGGCCATCGCCCTGCTCAGGATCGAGCGGCCCGACCTGCAACCGGCCGCCCTGGCGGCGCCCCAGCCCTCGCCCGGCGCCCTCGTGCTCACCGTGGGCGCGGAAAGCGGCGCGCCGACCGCGGCCCTCGGTGTTGTCTCGGTCAGTTCGGGCCCCTGGCAGTCGATGCGCGGCGGCGAGATCGATGCACGCATCGAACTCGACACACGCCTGCGCGGGGCGGCCGAAGGAGGCCTTGTGCTCAATGCCGCCGGCCAGGCCTTCGGCATGGCGGTCTTCGGCCCGCGCCGGCGGGTTCTGGTCATCCCTTCCACCACTATCGAGCGGGTCGCGACGAAGCTGGAGAGCCATGGACGGATCCCGCGCGGCTATCTCGGCCTCGGCCTGCATCCGGTGTCGACCGAGGGCCATGGCACGGGCGCCATGGTGATGAACGTCGACCCGAAAGGCCCGGCGGCCGCCGCCGATATTCATCAGGGCGACGTGCTGGTGCGCTTCGATGGCAAACCCATCACCCGGCTGCAGCCCTTGCTGCGATCGCTCGGCCCCGACAGCGTCGGACGGCTCGTCGAGATCGAGCTGCGACGCGGCGGCCAATCGCACCAGACGAAGCTGCAGGTCGGGGAAAGGCCGGCGGCTTGAAAGACCCGCGCGCGAAAGACCGGTTGCGGCTGGCGGTCGACGTGGCCGCTCCGGCGCTTGCCGACCGGATCGCATCGGCCTTGGCCGATATCGAAGAGATCGATCTGGTCGACAAGGACGATGAGCCCGACGCGCTCATCGTCGCCGCGCCGGGTGCGACGCCCGATCTGGATGCCGGCATCGCGCTCACCGCTCGCGAACTGGAAGTGCTGGCCCTGCTGGCGGAGGGCGCATCCAACAAGCTGATCGCCCGCCGGCTCGGCATTACCGCGCATACGGCCAAATATCACGTCGCATCCCTGCTGGAGAAACTGGACGCGGTGAGCCGCACGGATGCGGTAGCGCATGCACTGAGGACCGGCGTGCTGCATCTTTGAGGCGCGCGGGCGGCGGCGGAGCAAGGCGCGGCGCGTCGCTAAACGCACCCTCCGCTTGGTGTCGAAAAGTGCGGAAATCGACCCTCTCCCATAGGGAGGGGGGGGGCAGCGTCAGCTGCCGGGTGAGGGGTCGTCCATCTCCGGAGGGGACGGCACGCTCGACGCGCAACGGCATCAGTTCCGAGGGCCTACGCCCCTCACCCGGCGCCTGACGGCGCCACCCTCTCCCTATGGGAGAGGGTCGATCTCCGCAGCCTTTCCCACCAGCGCATCGACTTCTTTGGCCACCCAAGAACCTTAACCTCGAATCTTGTCGTAAAGCGCACCGCATTTGACCTACCGCGCATAAGAACTTCACCGACTAGACAGAGCCTGTTCGGCTCAAATACTCATCTCTCCTGGGGAAGACGCGTATCCGGAAAAGGCCTTTTACTTGCTCAAAAAGAACGTCTTCTCGTCGAACGACCTGCCCGGGCACCTCGACGAACAGGCCCGGTTCGCGCTCTGGCAGGACATTCATGTCGCCGAAATCTGGTCGGTCGAATATTCCACGTCGGAGAACCTGCCGTTCGAGGCCGATATCGAGGCGACCGCAGTCGGCGAGCTGGTGCTCGGCCAGATGGCGGGCACCATCAAGCGGGCCTCGCGAAAGGCGCGCAACATCGCCGATGACAGCCGCGACGGTTACCTCCTGCTGGTCAATACCGGCGACACGACCTTGAGCGGTGCCCAGATCGGGCGCGACTATAGCGTCGGCCGCGGCGAGGCCGCCCTGGTCTCGGCGTCCGAACCCTTGCAGATGATCGGCGGCGACAGGAACATCTGGATGAATGTGGTGATCCCGCGCGCCGTGCTGGAGGATGCCTTCGCCCGGGTCGAGGATCGCCTGGCGCTGCCGATCGCGGCCGACAACGCCGCTCTCGACATGCTGCGGCGCTATTGCCGTTTTCTGGAGACCGGCCCGGCCATCGTCTCACCCGATCTCATCACCCATGCCACCGAAACCATCGTCGACCTGATCGGCCTGGCGACCGGTGCCAAGGGTGAGGCCGCCGAGCTCGCCGGCCTGCGCGGCCTGCGCGCGGCACGGCTCCAGGCGATCCTCGGCAAGGTCTCCGAGAATTTCACCGACCCCACCATCTCCGCCCAGACGGTCGCCCACTCGCTCGGCCTGTCGGTACGCTATGTCCATGACCTCCTGCAGGAAACCGGGGTGAGCTTCGCCGAGCGCGTTCTCGAGCTGCGCCTCAAGCGGGCTCACCGGATGCTGTCGGACCGGCGCTATGACCCGATGAAGATCAGCGAGATCGCGCTGATGAGCGGTTTCAGCGACGTGTCCTATTTCAACCGCTGCTTCCGCCGCCGGTTCGGTTCGACACCGGGCGGCGCGCGCTAACCGGCCGGAGGGCGCGCGGGGGGCGGCAGCGGCGCCCCTGGCCACGCATTGGCAGGCCCCGCCGACGCATGCCCCTTGGCGACATGGCGCCGGCGCGGGGATTCGGCACGGCCTCCCATGCGGCGCGTGGGCCACACATCACAAGAAATGCGGGCAACGCACTGCAGGACAATTCCACTGCCGTCCGGCCCAAGACGGCCGCGCCCGGCAATGTGACACAGGAGCCCCCGTTTCATCGGCATCGGCCAGGGCGAATTCATGACGTCGGCACTTTCGAGACACGACCGCAAAAGACCGCGCCACGCCAAGCCCGCCTCGATCTCTCCCAGTCCACTCGCCTTGACGCTCGCGCTCGGCTGCTCGGCGCTCGTCTCGGTGAGCCTGCCCGGTCCGGCGGCCGCGGCCGACTGGACCGGCGCCATTTCCAGCGACTGGTTTGTGACCGGCAACTGGACCCCGGCAGCCGTTCCGGCCGGCGGCACCGATGTCCTGATCAATTCCGGCACGCCGAATCCGGCCGTCATCAACGGCCCGAACGCCACGGCCCGTCACCTGTCGATCGGGGACGCGACGCTGACCATCTCGAATGGCGGAACGCTGATCACCAACGGTATCGGCTCCATCGCCTATACCGGCGCGACCAGTGGCGCCGCGACCGTCACCGGCGCCGGCTCGACCTGGACCAGCGTCGGGCCGATCTATGTCGGCCACATCACATCAGGCACCGGAACGCTGACGATCTCGAACGGCGGCAAGGTCTATAGCGGCACGGGCCATGTCGGCTTCTTTTCGGGCTCCACCGGCATTGCCAGCGTCGACGGCGCGGGTTCCGCCTGGATCAGCAATGCCGACATCCTTGTCGGCGAAGCCGGCACGGGCACGCTGACCATTTCCAATGGCGGCCTGGTCAGCAACGTCAACGGCATGATGGCCGACACGCATGCCGGCAGCGTGACCGTCACAGGCGCCAATTCCACCTGGACCAATAGCGGCGGCCTCGTCGTCGGCAATTTCCGCCAGGCGACATTGACCATCGCCAATGGCGGCACGGTGACCAGCACGACCGGTATCATCGGCTCGTTCAACGGCTCGGTCAGCAGTGCGACGGTCAGCGGCGCGGGTTCGACCTGGACGAACAGCGCGGGCCTCACCATCGGCCGAGAGGGCGTCGGCACGCTGACCATCATCAATGGCGGCGCGGTCAGCAACACGACCGGCATTATCGCTGCGGCCGCGGGCTCCGCCGGCACGGCGGCGGTCGACGGCGGCGGCTCGACCTGGGCCAACAGCGCCGACCTCACCGTCGGCAAGGCCGGCACGGGCACTCTGACCATCACCAATGGCGGCACGGTCACCAATGTGACCGGCTATGTCGGCCAGATCGCGGGCGCGACCGGCACGGCAACGGTGAGCGGCGCCGGTTCGGCCTGGACCAACAGCTCGGAGCTGCGTGTCGGCCAGAACGGCACCGGCACGCTGACGATCAGCGCCGGCGGCACCGTCAGCAATACGGTCGGCTATCTCGGAAACTTCTCCGCCGGCAGCGCGACCGTCGACGGCACCGGCTCGACCTGGACCAACAGCTCGGCTCTCTATGTCGGCGTCAGCGGAGGCGGCGTCGGCACGCTGACGATCTCCGGCGCGGGCACCGTCACCAATACGGTCGGCCATATCGGCTATTCGCTCAACTCCACCGGTACGGTCACGGTGGACGGCGCGGGTTCGGCCTGGACCAGCAGTTCAACGCTGTTCGTCGGCACCGGCGGCACCGGTACGCTGACCATCGCCAACGGTGGCGCGGTGAGCAATGCCAGCGGCATCATCGGCAATACAGGCACCGGCACGGTGACCGTCGGCGGCATCAATTCCACCTGGACCAATAGCGGCAGCCTGACGATAGGCAATTCCGGCTTCGGCACATTGACGATTACCGGCGGCGGTACGGTCAGCAACGCCAACGGCGTTCTGGGCAATGGCGCCGGTTCCTTCGGCACGGTAACCGTCAGCGGCGCCGCCGCGACCTGGACCAACAGCTCGGACCTTGTCGTCGGTTATGCCGGCACCGGCACGCTGAATGTCAGCAATGGCGGTGCGGTATCGACCGGCGGCCCGGTGCAGATCGCCAAGCAGGCGGGTTCCATCGGCACGCTCAATATCGGCGGCGCGGCGGGCGCGGCAGCGCTGGCGCCCGGCACGCTCAACGGCGCCCCCGTCCAGTTCGGCGGCGGCACCGGCACGGTCAATTTCAATCATACCAGCGCGGGCTATACCTTCACCTCCGTTGTCAGTGGTCTCGGCACGATCAACCAGATCGCCGGCACGACGATCCTGACGGCGGATTCGAGCGGTTTCACCGGTGCGACCCATGTGGCCGGCGGGCGGCTGGCGGTGAACGGTTCGCTGGCGAATTCGGTGGTGACCGTCTCCGGCGGCATCCTGGGCGGCACCGGCACTGTCGGCGGCATCCTCGCCCAGGCCGGCGGCACGATCGGCCCGGGCAATTCGATCGGCACGCTCGCCGTGGCCGGCAATGTCGTCCAGGCCGCGGGCTCGATCTACCAGGTCGAGCTGACCTCGACCGGCCAGGCCGACCGGATCAACGCGACGGGCACGGCGACCATCGCCGGCGGCGCAGTCCTTGATGTCGTGAAGCTCGATGCCGCGCCTTATGTGCTGGGCACCCACTACACCGTGCTGCAAGCCGATGCTGGGGTCACCGGCACCTATGCGCTCTCGGGCAATTTCATGCAGACGGCCTTTATCGGGCTCGTCGCCAACTACGACGCAACCCATGTCTATCTCGACGTCGCCAAGGTGAAGTCCTTCGCCGCGGCCGGCCAGACGCCGAACCAGATCGCCACTGCCGGCGGCGTCGAGAGCCTCGGCAGTGGCCATTCGCTCTATGACACCGTCCTGCTGCTGCCGAGCGATGCCGCGGCGCGCGCCGCCTTCGACAGCCTGTCGGGCGAGGTCCATGCTTCGGCCCGGGGCGTGATGATCGAGGACAGCCGCTTCATCCGCGAGGCGGTCACCAACCGGGTGCGCTCGGCTTTCGACGGCGTCGGCGCGGTGGCGACCCCGGTGGTCGCCTATGACCGCGGCGGCGCTCAGGCGGCGCCCGCCAATAGCACCGGTTTCGCGGTCTGGGGCCAGGCTTTCGGCTCCTGGGGGTCGGTGTCGGGCAATGGCAATGCCGCGGCGCTCCGGCGCGATATCGGCGGCTTCTTCATCGGCGCCGACGGCCTGCTCGCGGACAGCTGGCGTGTCGGCGCGGTCGGCGGCTACAGCCACGGCACAATCCGCGTCGGCGCCCGCAATTCATCGCTCGCCAGCGACAATTATCATGTCGGCCTCTATGCCGGAACGCAGTGGGGCGATCTCGCGCTGCGCACGGGCCTTGCTTATGCTTGGCACGACATCGGCGCCAGCCGCTCGATCGCCTTTGCCGGTTTTGCCGACACGCTGAAGAGCCATTACGGCGCGCGCACCGCACAAGCCTTCGGTGAACTCGGCTATCGCATCCGGGCCGGCCAGCTGGCTTTCGAACCCTTCGCCAATCTCGCCCATGTCGATGTTGCGACCGACGGCTTTACCGAGACCGGCGGAGCCGCCGCGCTCACCGCCCGCGGCGCCGCGACCGGCGTCACCTTCACCACGCTCGGCCTGCGCGCCGCGAGCACTATCGTGCTCGGCAACGGCATCACCGTCACCGCCCGCGGCATGCTCGGCTGGCGTCACGCCTTCGGCGACACCACGCCCTATCAGACACTGGCCTTCACCGGCGGCTCGCCCTTCGGCATTGCCGGCGCGCCCATCGCCCGCAACGCCGCCGCGGTCGAAGCCGGCCTCGACCTGAACCTGACGCCCTCGGCGACGCTCGGTCTTTCCTATGGCGGCCAGTTCGGCTCGGGCCTCACCGACCAGACCTTGCGCGGCAATTTCGCCTTGAGGTTCTGATCATCCTTGCGAGCTCTTCGGCTCATCCGACGACAGACAGAAAGCCTTGTGATGACGCGAACCACTGGCGCACTCGCCGCCGCCCTGCTCGCCTCGACAGCCGCTCTCGCCCCGGCGGCCTCGATGAAGCCGGGAGACATCGTCGGCGCCATCGCCTTCCTCATGCGCATCGAAGCCGGCGCCTGCCCGGGTATCAGCTTCGATCCGGCGCCGATGTCACGCATGCTCGATCCGCGCGGCATGAGCGTCACCCAGATCCGCAGCCGCTACGCGCGCGACTATCTCATCGCCTATAATGAAGCCGGGTCGCGCATCACCACCGAGGGCATGCGCGGCTATTGCGACTTCGTCGTCAATTTCTTCGGCCGGGCGCAGCCTGGAGAGTTTCCCGGACTGGTCATCCGCTGAGCCGCAGGGAGACTGGCTCAGCGGGCCGGCGAGTGCTGCGATTTCGCCGCAAATTTCCGGCGCGACGGCTCTTGTGCCGGCGGGCGGGCCAACACACATTGCACCAGATGCAAATTTGCAATGCGTGAACCACAGCCCTCCTTCACCCGGACCCGCCATGACCAACGCCACCACCTGCTCCGATGCGTTCCAGTTCTTTCGCCTGTGGATCGCCAATCCATTGCGGGTGGCGGCGGTGGCCCCCTCGGGCGAGGCGCTGGCCCGCCTGATGACCGAGGAGGTTTCGAGCGAGACCGGCCCCGTGATCGAGCTCGGGCCGGGCACCGGCGCGTTCACCCGGGCGCTGCTCAGCCGCGGCGTCGACGAGGCCGATCTCACGCTGATCGAATATGGCTCGGACTTCACCCGCATGCTGCAATTGCGCTTTCCACGGGCGCGGATCCTGTGGATGGATGCGGCCCAGCTCGCCCGCTTCGACCTCTATGCGGGGGCGCACGTCGGTGCGGTGGTCAGCGGCCTGCCCTTGCTGTCCATGTCGCCGCGCAAGGTGGCGGCGATCCTGCAAGGCGCCTTCAGCTATGTCCGGCCCGGCGGCGCTTTCTACCAGTTCACCTACGGGCCGCGCTGCCCGGTGCCGCGGCCGATCCTCGACCGGTTGGGCCTGAAGGCGACCCGCATCGGCCGCACCGTGCGCAACCTGCCGCCAGCGGCGGTCTATCGCATCACCCGCCGCCAGCCGATCGTCATCGCCCGCGGCGGCTTCGGCCAGACGCGCGGACTGGTCGGCGGGAGCGATGCCGGCTGACGCTCAACCGTCTGCCGCGAGGCCCTGGGGACAACCGCCTGCCGAACCTTGGGACGACGGGTGGTGCTGCCGGTGCGCAAGCCTGTGCCCGCTATGGGGAGAAGCCTGTCGGCAGGTTGTGGACAAGCCTGCGGAAGGATAGGGGACAAGCCTGCCGGCAGCTTGTCGAAAAGCCCGCGGCCAGCTGGGGACAAGCCGCGGGAGAGCCTGTGGGAAAATCCTGCAAGTGCGGCCGCGGCCGGCCGCGCCGGCCTTTTGCCTCCGGCTCCGGCCGGCGCTATATGCAGGTCGGGCGCTGCGGCGGATCGGTGGGAGACGAGGCGGTTTGGCTCAGTCGGGTGTCATCACGGGCAAGGCCGAGGCGGCCGAGGGCCTGCGCGAGCGCAAGCGCCGGCAGACCCGCGAGCGCATCTCGGACGCCGCCATGAGCCTGTTCCTCGAAAACGGCTTCGAGGCCACGACCGTCGACGATATCGCCGTCAGGGCGGATGTCTCCAAACGGAGTTTCTTCGACTATTTTGCCACCAAGGAAGACGTGGTCTTCGCCTGGCAGGATAATTTCGGCACGGCGCTGGCCGCGGCCGTCGCCGCCCGGCCGTCGACTGAGCCGCTGATCGCCGTGGTCGAGGAGGCCCTGGTGGTGGCGGCCGTCGCGGCGACCGAGCCGCGCGCGCTGGCGATCAGCAAGCTGATCCATTCGGCGCCGGCGCTCGGCGCCCGCGACCAGCTGAAATATACCAGGCTGGAGCAGACCCTGGCCGCGGCCCTGACCGAGCGGGCGAGCGACGAGGCGGGCCGGCTGCGCGCGCGGCTCATCGCCATGGTGACCATCGGCGCCATCCGGATCGGCGCCGAGGGCTGGAACGACCGGCCGCAGAGCGAGCCGGTCGAGGCCTATGTCCGCAGGGTCCTGGCGGTCGTCTGGGCCGAGATCGGGGCCTTCGTGCGCGGCAGCGGCTGAGCCGGGCGGCGGCGCGGCACCGGCGGCGATGGACGAGATTGCCCGGGTTCTGCTACTGCCGCTCCACTGACGCCCGATCATGAGACCGCCATTCCGGCAGTGCCATGATTGTCGTCCAGAACCAGGCCGCGACCGCACCCGCAATGGGTCCGAAACCCGGCAGAGCGAGACCCAAGTCCATGCCCATCAAAGTCCCCGATGACCTGCCCGCCCGCGCCACGCTCGAGGCCGAAGGCGTGATGGTGATGCGCGAGGCGGATGCCGTGCGCCAGGACATCCGGCCCATGCGCATCGGCCTGCTCAACCTGATGCCCAACAAGATCAAGACCGAGACGCAGATCGCGCGGCTGCTCGGCTCGACGCCGCTGCAGGTCGAGCTGACGCTGGTCAAGATGACCAACCACGTGGCGCGCAACACGCCGAGCGACCACATCATCTCGTTCTACCACGACTGGGAGGACATCCGGTCCGAGCGGTTCGACGGCTTCGTCATCACCGGCGCGCCGGTGGAGACCATGCCGTTCGAGCAGGTGACCTATTGGGACGAGCTGCGCCGGATCTTCGACTGGACCCAGACCCACGTGCATGGCTGCTTCAATATCTGCTGGGGCGCCCAGGCCGCCGTCCACCATTTCCACGGCATGCCCAAGCACCAGCTGGCCGAGAAGGCCTTCGGCGTCTACACCCACCGCAATCTGGCACCTGCCTCGGCCTATCTGCGCGGCTTTTCCGACGATTTCTCGATCCCCGTGTCACGCTGGACCGAGGTCCGGCGCGAGGACCTGCCGGCGGACAGCGGCATGACGGTGCTGATGGAATCGGACGAGGTCGGCCTCTGCCTGCTGGACGATCCGGCGCACCGGTCGCTCCACATGTTCAACCACATCGAATATGACTCGAACTCGCTGAGCGACGAGTATTTCCGCGACCTCGCGGCCAACAAGCCGATCGCCATTCCGCACAACTATTTCCCGAAAGACGACCCCGCGCACCGGCCCGAGAACCGCTGGCGCAGCCACGCGCACCTGCTGTTCGGCAACTGGATCAACCAGCTCTACCAGACCACGCCGTTCGACTTGTCGAAGATCGGCGGCCGCTGAGGCCGCGGCCAGTCATCGCGCGCCTGCGAAGCATCGGGCGAAGGCGAGATGCATTCGTGTTTCGCCTTGCGGCGGCGGCCTGTGTCGGCGACGGCCACCGGCGCCACCGGCCGTGAAGACCGGCCCGGCTGTGGCCCAGAAGTCGCACCGGCGAGACAATACAAGCACCAGTCGCAGATTCTCCACGATGCGACTGCATTCCCACCCGGCCATCCCTTCCGCCGCGGCAAACCGCCCTCTATCGGTAAATCCAAGGGCGGGGCCCCGGGGGATTCATGCGCAACCGCCTTGATCTGCGCAGTCCGGCGCCACGCGCGTTGCGGCGCGCCGCGACGGCGCTGTTCGTCACCGCGGCCTTGGCCGCCGGCACGAGCGACAGGGCCAGGGCAGAGACCGGCTTGCTGCTCTACGCGCCGAGCATCGGCGACGGCACGACGTCGGCCTTCACCACCAATGCCGACGGCAGCCTGAACCCGACGGCGACGATCGGCACGGGAGCCGGCTCGGGCTATGCCTGGGTTCGCCCCGACCAGGCTTTCGCCTATGTGACCTCCCGGCTCAGCAACAGCATCCGCGTTATCGACACGGCGACCCAGACGGTGGTCCAGACCATCGCTACCGGCGCCGCCCCGTTCAGCCTCAGCATCAGCGCCGACGGCTCGCGCCTGGTCGTCGTCAACACCAACAGCAACAGCCTGGGGGTCTACAGCATCGACCCGGCCACCGGCCAATTGACCGCCACGGCCACCATCGGCACCGGCACCAGCCCGCGTGGCGTCGTCATCAGTGCCGACGGCGGACACGCCTATGCCGTGAACCGGCTCGGCAATACGATCAGCGCCATCGACCTCACGACGAACACGGTGACCGCCACCATCGCCGTCGGCAACCAGCCGTTATTCGCGGCGTTGAATCCTGCCGGCACGCGCCTCTTCGTGACGAATTTCAGCAGCAACACCGTGTCGGTCATCGACGTCGCCACCAATACGGTGATCGCGACAGTGCCATCGGGCAACGGCCCGGACGGGGTGGTCGTCAGCCCGGACGGCAATCACTTCTACGTCGCCAATCGGGTTGCCGGTACCGTCAGCATCTACAATGCGAACATCTTCGCGCTGCTCGGCTCGGTCGCCAGCGGTTCGCTTGCCAACGGCGTCACGATCAGTCCTGACGGCACGACGCTTTATGTGAGCAACGGCAGCGCCGATAACGTGACCGCCTACACCATCGCCGCCGGCACCGGCATGCTGACCGCCATCGGCAGCTACGCGACCGGCACCAACCCCGGCGGCCCGGGCATGTGCGGCAATGGCAGCGGCATGCTCGCCATGGGCGCTGCCTTCTATGCCAAGAGCGCCGGCGCCTTCGGCTGTTTCGGCGGCACCGCCACATTCACCGGTGGCACCCTTGTCATCGCCGCGGCCGGCCTCGGCACCATCACCACGCCGATGGTGCTGGAAGCCCTGGGCGGCGCGATCGACACCGCAGGCAACAACGCGACGATGGCGGGCGCGATCACCGGCACCGGCGGGCTCATCAAGGTGGGTGCGGGCACGCTGACGCTGTCGGGCGCCAGCAGCTATCTCGGCGCGACCCTGATCTATGTCGGCACCTTGCGAGCCGGCGCCGCAAATGCGTTCTCGGCCTCTAGCGCCTACACGGTCGCGTCGGGCGCCATCCTCGATCTCAACGGCTTCAACCAGACCATCGGCTCGCTCACCGGCGCCGGCAGCGTGACGCTCGGCGCGGCGACGCTGACGGCGGGCGGCGACAACAGCAGCACGCCCTTTTCCGGCACCATCACGGGCACCGGCGGCCTCACCAAGACCGGCACCGGCACGCTGACGCTGTCGGGCGCCAACGGCTATTTCGGCGCGACCCTGGTCGATGCGGGCACCTTGCGGGCCGGCGCCGTCAATGCGTTCTCAGCCTCCAGCGCCGTCACCGTCGCGTCGGGCGCCATCCTCGATCTCGCCGGCTTCAACCAGACCATCGCCTCGCTCTCCGGCGCCGGCGGCGTGACGCTCGGCGCGGCGACGCTGACAGCGGGCGGCGACAACAGCAGCACTCCCTTTTCCGGCACCATCATCGGCAGCGGCGGCCTCACCAAGACCGGCACCGGCACGCTGACGCTGTCGGGAGCGAGCACCTATGGCGGTCCGACCCTGGTCAGTGCCGGCGGGCTCGTCGTCGATGGCTCGATCACCTCCGCCGTCACCGTGCAGTCCGGCGCGCTGCTCGGCGGCCATGGCGCGGTCGGCAATCTCATCATGAACGGCACGCTGTCGCCGGGCAATTCGATCGGCACGATCACCGTCAACGGCCATGCGACGCTCGCCGCCGGCAGCACCACCATCATCGAGGTGTCGGCCGTGGCCGCCGACCGGATCAACGTCACGGGGACGGCGAGCCTTGCCGGCGGACTGCACCTGGTGGCGGTCGGCTCGGGCTTTTCCTTCGGCACGCAATACACGCTTCTGTCGGCCGCCGGCGGGCTCTCGGGAAGCTTCAACCCGGTCGCCGTCACCGGCACGTTCGGCCCGGCGATCACCACCGTGCTGAGCTATGGCTTGACCGACGCGGTGCTGACACTGCAAGCCAACGCGCTTACGCCGCTCCTGCCGGCCGGCGCGCCGGCCAACACGGCCAATGTCGCCGGCGGCATCGACCGTGCGACCGCGCATGGGGCCAATCCGACGGCCTTCATGGCTGTCTACCTGCAATCCCCGACCCAGATGGCGGCGAGCCTGTCGACGCTCTCCGGCGAGGCGGCGACCGGCACGCAGACCGCCGCCTTGAATGCGTCCAGCCTGTTCCTCAACCTGATGCTCGACCCGATGGTCGGAAGCCGCGGCGCCAGCGCCTCGGGCGCCGGCCCGTCGCTGATCCAGATGGCCGATCTGAATGCCGCGGCGCAGCCGGCCGCGCGGGTCGAAGCCGGCTGGAGCCTCTGGACCAAGGCCTTTGGCCAGTCCGGCCGCACCCAGGGTGATGCCGCCACCGGCTCGGCGGCCACGTCCGGCGGACTCTACGGCGTGGCGGCGGGCGCCGACAAACGCCTCTCGGCCGACACGCTCATCGGCTTCGCGCTGGCCGGCGGCGGCACCAGCTACGGCCTCGGCGGCCGCGGCGGCGGCACCGGCGACCTGTTCCAGGTCGGCCTCTATGGCTCGACCCGCTTCGGCAATGGTTATGTCTCGGCGGCGGTCGCCTATGGCTGGAACGGCTTCGACATCAAGCGCAACGTCAACCTGGCCGGGCCGGAGACCTATTCGTCGCGGGTCACCGCGCAGACCTATGGCGGCCGGCTCGAGACCGGCTGGCGGTTCGGCCAGCGCGCGTTCGGCTGGACGCCCTATGCGGCGCTGGAGGCCATCGGCTATTCGGCGCCGGGCTACAGCGAGACCTCGAACCCGGCCGGCGGCGCCTTCGGCCTGAGCTTCGCCGCGAAGAGCCTGGCGACGGTGCGCAGCGAACTCGGCGTCAGGCTGGACGGCCAGACCCGTGTCTCCGAGACCGCCGACCTGATCACCTATGGCCGTCTTGCCTGGGCCTATCAGGGCAATACCGAGCGCTCGATCGACGCGCAGTTCCAGGCGCTGTCGAATTCCGGCTTCACCGTGTTCGGCGCCCGGCCCTCGATGCACACGGCGCTTGCCTCGGTCGGCGCCGAGCTCAGGCTCGCCGGCGGCTTCCGCCTCTCGTCTACGCTCGAGGGCGAGCTCGGCACACGGCATCAGGCGGTCAGGGCCAATGCGGGATTGAGGTATGAGTGGTGAGGTGGGGGACGGCGCCGCACCCGCCGACGCACACTGCTCGAAAAAAAAACGCAGATGAATCAACCCTCTCCCAGAGGGAGAGGGTGGCAGCGGCAGCTGCCGGGTGAGGGGTCGTCCATGTCCGGACAAGGCGATATGCTCGACGAGCATCGCATCGGTTCTGAGGGCCTACGCCCCTCATCCGGCGCCTGACGGCGCCACCTTCTCCCTATGGGAGAAGGTTGATCGGCGCCCTATCCCCCTCCATCACTCCGCGCTGAGGCCAAGTGCCTGCCGGAACCGCACCTTGGCATGGGCGCCCTCGCGCAGCGGCACCAGGCGGGCATTCTCGGCGACGTCGATCTTGACGATGCGGACGCGTGGCCCCTGCCCCGGCGCGGCGACGGTGGCGGCAAGCCGTTCGAGCTCGGCCCCTGTCGACACAACCGCCGCGTCCTGGATGCCGCAGGCGCGCGCCGCCGCCGCGAGATCGGTCGTCGCGGTGTGGCTCTGCTGGGCGCCGGTCTCGCCATAGAGGCCATTGTCCAGCACGACGATCGTCAGGTTCGCCGGCTGGGCCAGGCCGACGGTGGAAAAGCTGCCGAGGCCCATCAGCATTTCGCCGTCGCCGGTGACCGCGACGACGGGGACATCCGGCTGCGCCAGCGCCAGCCCGAGGGCGAGCGCGGCGGTGCCGCCCATGGCGCCCCAGAGGTAGAAATTGCGCGGGTCGTCGCCGGCCGCGGCGACGTCATAAGTGGATGATCCGAGGCCCGTGACGACCAGGGCGTTTCCACGGTTCTCCAGGAGGCGCGCGACGGCCTGCCTGCGGTTGAGGCGGTTCGAAGACATCGCGAGCTCCTATTTCGTGAAAACCTTGGCGCCGACCAGGCGCTGGGACAGAAGCACGGCCATGGCGGACCCGCCGCCATAGGCCATGGTGGCGGCGTGCCGGACCACGTCGGCGACCTCGTCAGGCCGGTCGGCGCGCTGCACCTGGACATCCATCAGCCCGAGCGCCGCCGCCGTGGTCGAGCCCATCGGCACCTGCCAGGGATTGAACTCGCCCCATTCGCCGCGCATGGTCACCAGCATCAGCAGCGGGAATTTGCAGACCTTGATCAGCGACAGCATGTTGATGCAGTTGCCGACCCCGCTCGACTGCATCAGCAGCGCGGCGCGCTCACCACCGAGCCAGGCGCCGGCGGCGACCGCGATCCCCTCTTCCTCCGAGGTCAGCGCGATGCCGCGCATCTCCGGCTCCTGGTGGACCCGCTCGATCAGCCGGGCATGGCCGCCATCGGGCACATAGGGCACCTGGCGCACGCCGAATTCCTTGAAGATGTCGAGGATGTCGTCGGGCCAGTTGCGGGGCACGGATGCCCCGGGCTTATCGAGAACCGCTGTCGCCGTCATGTCCTGTGTCTCCGCCGGCCTGGGCCATGTCGGCGCCTTCAATCGCAGCCTCGAGCCCCCCTGAGAATGATAATCCGGCGATAGGTCCTATCGCAAATCTCGAAGGCACAGCCTTGCCGAGCCTTCGAAGAACGGCAATTCTCCGATCCTCCCTATCGCGAAATCCGAAGACGCTCGTGGACCTCAAGCAGTTGAAGACCTTCATCCGGGTCGCCGAAACCGGCTCGCTCAGCAAGGCTTCGGACCGGCTGCGCACGGCGCAACCGGCCTTGTCGCGCCAGATCAAGCTGCTCGAAGCCGAGATCGGCACGCCGCTGTTCATCCGCTACGGCCGCGGCATGCAACTGACCGAGGCCGGCCAGGAATTGCTGGCGCGGGTCGCCGGCCTGGTGCACCAGCTGGAAAAATCGGTCGAGGACGTCAGGTCACTGCGGACCCAGCCGAGCGGCACGGTGGCGCTCGGCATGATGCCGACCGTGTCCTATGTGCTGGCCGCCCGTCTGGCGCGCCGGGTGGCGACCGAACTCTCAGGCATTTCGCTCAGGATCGTCGAGGGTTATGCCGGCCATCTCGTCGACTGGCTGCACCGCGGCGATGTCGATGCCACCTTGCTCTACGGCCCGAGCTCGGACCTGCATCTGAGGGTCACCGACCTCATGTTCGAGGAGTTGGTGCTGGTGGGGCCGCCGACCTGCGGGCTCGATCCCGGCAAAGCCGTGCCGGTGGCCGATCTCGCCGGCCTCGAACTGGTGCTGCCGAGCCGGCCGCACGGGCTGCGCGCGGTCGTCGAGACCGCCGCCCAGAAGGCCAGGATCGAGCTCGCCATCCGCTTCGAGGCGGATTCCTTCCGGGTGCTGAAAGACCTGGTCGAGGCCGGCCTCGGCTATACCGTGCTGCCGATGTCGGCGATCCAGCGCGAGGCACGCGCCGGCCTGTTCAGGACCGCGCCGCTGGAAAAGCCCAAAGTGGTCAGGCAGGTCATCCTGGCGCTGCCGGCGAGCCGCACCGACACCCGCGCCACCCGCGCCGTGGTCGATCTCGCGATCGACGAGATCGCCACCATGGTCGCCAAGGGCGACTGGATCGCCGTGCCGTCAGAGGGTCTGCTGAACCGGACCCGCCGCGACACTGCTCCGGCGTGATGTCCGGCCGGTCGGCCCCGCAGGGCGGCGCGACGGACAGCCGGCGCCCTATGCGCCCTTGTTCTCCACCGGCGGCTTCGGGCCACGCACAGCCCAGCGCATCAGCGCCCAGGTGCTGCCGCCGGTGGCCATGCCGAGCAGGTAGATGACGACGACCCAGAGGGCCAGCGGCGCGCTGAACCTCAGGCCGAGGAAAGCGACGGTCACGATCTGGAAGTTCTGAAGCGCGAAAATCAGCGTCGCCGCGACAAAAATGGCGATCACCGTGATGTGGGCCCAACGCATGCTCTGTCTCGCTCGCTGCGGCCGCGTGCCGGAAGTCCCCGTCGCGGGCCGTGCTTCATGATGGCCGCAACCGGACGTTCCCGCCGCGGGGCACAACGCTATCCCAGCTTGCCCGGGGGCGTCAGTCGGACAAATCCTGCATCATGCCGAGGCGATGGTCCCGATGCCCGGCCGGCCGCGCGCGCTGCTTGCCGTCCACACCTCGCACCTTCCGAGGATCGAACGCTTTGTTGACGATGGCGCGGAGATTGGCTCGAAGCGTCCTCCCGCGGCGGCGGTCCAGTCCTTATATGCCCAAGGCAGATGCGTCTCGAAGGCCGCGGTGGCGGAGCGGACGCGCGATTTCGGGAGCAGGCAATGGCTGCTGCGGTGGATCTGGGTGGATTGGACGGCTGGACCGTCGAGAAGAAGCAGGTGCACTACACCCTCGCCTATTGGGTGTCCTATGTGCTCGGCATGCTCAGCCAATCCGAGCCGCTGACACCCGACATCACCTATATCCTGCGCAATGACGGCACGGACGAGCGTTGCAAGGTCACCCTGCCGAGCGATCACAAACCGGCCGACATGGCGGCCGCCATTGCCCGCAACGCGGCCCGCGCCTGAGCCGGGCGGCCGCGAATCCGCCCTTCAGATCCGGCCGATCATCCGCCCCGCGACAATCGCCTCGTGGATCTCGGCCTTCAGGATGCGGGCAAGCTCGCGCATCGCCAGCGTCGCCGGGCGTTGGAGCGAATAGGCGATCATGAACTGCGTGGTGACGTCGGGATCGACCACCCGGCGCACCACCAGGTCGGGATCGTGGACCTCCTTCAGGATGGTGCCGTGCGGCAGCACCGTGGAGGCGATGCCGCGCCGGACCAGGTCCTTCAGCGCCTCCAGCGCGTCGATCTCGACCAGCACGTTGAGTTCCGCGCCACGCTGCTGCGCCACCGTGTCGAGCTGGCGCCGGAGCCCGTGGTGGCGACCGGGCAGGATGAGCGGCGTCGCCGCGAGCTTGTCGAAAGGAATGGTGTCGTCGTTCCATTCCGCCGGGTCGACCATGGCGCGTTTCGCGACATGGAACAGGTCCACCGTCATCAAGGGATCCATGCGGACATAGGGCGAGCGGCGGGCATTGTTGATGATCGCCATGTCGACCCGGCCGGAGACCAGCCATTCATTCACATAGCCGGAGAAGGCATCGACGATCTGCAGCCTGACCTGCGGATGGCGCTCCAGGAAGACCTCGACCAGGCGCGAGCCGATGGCGGCGCTCATCGAGGGCGGCATGCCGAAGGTCACCGAGCCGGACAGGACGCTGGCGGTGTTGCGCAATTCGTCCTTGGCCAGCAGCAGATCGCGCACCAGCGGCGCGATGGTCGCCTGGAACTGGGCGCCCTCCTCGGTCAGCCGGATGCCGCGGCCGTGGCGGTAGAAAAGCTGCGCCGCCACCTCCGTCTCCAGAAGCCGGATGGCACGGCTCAGTGCCGGCTGGGCGATGCCGAGCACGGTGGAGGCCTTGGACAGGCTGCCGGCCTCGGCCACGCCCAGGAAATATTGCAGATGCCGCAGCTCCACCGGTGTCCATGCCTCCGCGCCGCCAAATGGTTAGCCCGGATCGGCCGCCCGGTCCCATAGCACGCCGGCATAGCTGCTAACGATGCCCGCGCGCTATTGCGCCGCCACAGGCCGGCCCATCATCCGGCCGATACAGCGACGCAGCCCGTCGCCTTTGCGGTCCACGCGGCCCGACACAGCCCGCGGCCACGGGCTCCTTCGATCGACCATGACGACAACAGCTGCCGCGTTCCGGCTGGCGGCTCCAGGAGTTCCATGTCCCCTCGCATCAATTTCGCCCGCGGCGTGCCGGCCGAGGCTGCCTTTCCGCGCGACCAGATCGCGCTTTGCGCGCAGGCGCTGAGCCGCTCCAACGACCCGGCCGCGTTCCAGTACGGGCCCGCGTCGGGCCCCGTGCGCCTGCGCGAATGGGTGGCCGGCCATCATGACGTCGACACCGCCGAGGTCATGGTCGGCAATGGCTCGGTCGCCCTGTTCGACCTGCTCTGCCGGACCTGGCTGGAGCACGGTAGGCTCAAGCCCGGCCAGCCGGTCCTGGTGGAAGCGCCTTGCTATGACCGTGTGCTGCATCTGCTACGATCCCATGGCGCGCACGTCATCCCGGTGCCGGTCGACGCCGACGGGCCGGATATCGCGGCGATTGAGGCTGGCTGCGCCGGGCGCCCGGCGCTGTTCTATTGCGTGCCGGATTTTCAGAACCCGTCGGGCGCCGTCTATCCGGCGGAGAAGCGACACGCGGTCATCGCGCTCGCCCGCGCCCACGGCTTCACCATCATCGAGGACAGCCCCTACCGGCTGCTGCGCTACGAAGGCGCGGCGGAACCGTCGTTCCTGGAGCTCGCGCCCGACGTCACCATCCAGCTCAACTCGTTCTCCAAGCTGATCTCGCCGGGCCTGCGCGCGGCCTATCTGATCGCGCCGGCGCCCATCGTCGCGCAAGTCGCAAGGTTCGCCGAACAGACCTATGTCACGCCGGGCAATTTCGCTCTGTCGCTGGCCGCCGAATGGCTGCATCGCGGCCATCTGGAACCCCAGATCGCCCACCTCAGGCGGCTCTACGGACCGCGCCTGAGGTCGATGCTGGCGGCTCTCGACAGCTTCCTGCCCGGCCAGCGCTTCCTGCGGCCCGAAGGCGGCTTCTTCGTCGGCCTGACGCTGTCGGAACCGGTCGATGCCGATCTCTTGCTGGCCGAGGCCGGGCGCGCCGGCGTCGATCTCGCCGACGGTTCCGGCTTTTTCATCGAGCGGCCGGCGACACCCTTCCTGCGCCTGCCTTTCGGCTCGATGGACGAGGCAATCGCGCGCCGCGGCGTGGGCATCCTGGCGGAGGTGCTGGGCCGCCTCGGCACCGCCGGCCGCAACCCATAACAACACCCGCGAGGAGATCGCCCGTGACATCCAGCTTTTCATCGACAGTGTTTGCCGGCCTGCTTCTGGTCGGCCTCGCCGGCCCGGCTTCCGCCCAGCAATTGGCGCCGAGCCCGACGCTCGACGCCATCCGCGCCCGCGGCCATCTCGAATGCGGCGTGCATCTCGGCATTCCCGGCTTTTCCTTCGCCAATGACAAGGGCGAATGGTCAGGCCTCGATGTCGACTATTGCCGGGCACTGGCCGCCGCGGTCCTCGGCGACGCCACAAAAGTGCGCTTCACCCCGACCTCGCCGCAGCAGCGCTGGCCGGTGCTGCAGTCGGGCCAGATCGACGTGCTGGCGCGCGTCACCACCATCACCTTCTCGCGCAATGCGACACTCGGCGTGGCCTTCCAGGGCATTAATTTCTACGAGGGCCAGAGCTTCATCGTGCGCACCGCCTCGGGCGCCAGGAAACCGGCCGATCTCGAAAACTCCTCGATCTGCGTCGCCGCCGGATCGAGCGACGAAAGGACCGCCGCCGATTATTTCCGCGAGCACAATATCAAGGTTTCGCTCGTCAATTTCCAGAAGAACGACGACGCCATCGCCGCCTACGACGCCGGCCGCTGCGACGGCTATACCGCCGGCCTCGCCATCCTGGCCGGCCAGCGCGTCAAGCTGAAGAACCCGGCCGAACACACCATCATGACCGAGACCATTTCCAACGACCCGCAGGGGCCGGTCACCCGCTGGGGCGACGAGCGCTGGCAGGCCGTCGTCCGCTGGGTGCTGAACGGCCAGATCGCGGCGGAATATCTCGGCGTCACCGCGGCCAATGCCGAGGCCATGCGGGCCAATTCGAAGAATGCCGAAATCCGCCGCCTGCTCGGCGCCGATGGCGGCTTCGGCGCCATGCTCGGCCTGTCCAACGACTGGATGTTCAATGCCATCAGGCAGGTCGGCAATTACGCCGAAAGCTATGAGCGCACGCTCGGCAAGGGCTCCTCGCTCGGGCTGGAGCGCGGCCGCAACGCGCTGTGGACGCGCGGCGGTGTCTTGTTCACGCCGCCCTTCCAGTAAGCCCCGCGGTCAGGATTTGGCGCCGACACCGCCGAAAATGCCGTGGAACCGGCCGAGGAAGCTCTTCAGCCGGTCGTTCTGCGGGTTGTCGAACACCTCGGACGGGCTGCCCTCCTGGGCGACCCGGCCCTGTTCGAGAAACACCACGTGGTGCGAGACGTCACGGACGAACAGCATCTCGTGGCTGACCAGCAGCATGGTCATGCCGGATTCGGCGAGCGCCTGGATCACGCCGAGCACCTCGGCGACCAGTTCCGGATCGAGCGCCGAGGTGACCTCGTCGAACAGCAGCAGGCGCGGCTGCATGGCGACCGCCCGGGCGATCGCCACCCGTTGCTGCTGGCCGCCGGAGAGCTGATAGGGGTAATGGCCGGCCCGCTCGGCCAGGCCGACGCGGCCGAGCCAATGGGCGGTGATGTCGCGTGCCTCGGCCTTGGGCTTGCCCAGCACCTTGGTCAGCCCGAGCATGACATTGTCGGCGGCGGTCAGGTGCGGAAACAGGTTGAATTGCTGGAACACCATGCCGATGCGGGCGCGCTGGGCCGAGACCATGGTCTCGCTCAGCCGGCGCCGGCGGCCATTGACCATGCGATAGCCGATCGGGTCGCCGTCGAGCAGGATCTCCCCGCCGTCATGCTCCTCCAGCAGGTTGACGCAGCGCAGGAAGGTGGTCTTGCCGGAGCCGGAGGCGCCGATCAGCGACACCACCTGGCCCTGGCGCATGGTCAGGTCGATGCCCTTGAGCACCTCGACCTGGCCGAAGCTCTTGTGCACGGCGCGCGCCTGCAGCAAGGGCAGGTCGGCCGCAGCGGCCGGTTTGGTCGTCGCGGCTTGTCCCGTCATCAAGGTCTGGTCGCTCATGCCGCGGCTCCGTCAGTAGCGCAGATAGGAAAACCGCCGCTCCAGCAGCCCGCCGAGCTGTGCGATGGCGAAATTGATGATCAGGTAGAACAGGCCGGCGAGCAGGTAGAAATCGACGATCATGTAGTTGCGCGCCATGACCTGCTGCGAGGCGAGCAGCAGCTCGACCACGCCGATGACCGAGAGCAGCGTCGAGCCCTTGACGATCTCCAGGCTGGTATTGACCCAGGGCGGCAGCATGCGCCGGAGCGCCTGTGGCAGGATCGCGTAATAGAGCCGTTTCGGGAAGGTCAGGCCGATGGCCTTGGCCGCCTCCATCTGGCCGGCCGGCACGGATTCGACCGCGCCGCGGAAGTTCTCGGCGACATGGGCGGTGGCGAAGGCCGACAAAGCGATGACGCCGGCCCAGAAGGCGGAAATATTGATGCCGAACAGCGCCAGCCCGTAATAGGTGAAGAGGATCAGCACCAGCAGCGGAATGCCGCGCATCAGGTCGACATAGAGGCGCCCAAGGAGGCGCAGCCACCACCAGCCGTAAGCCAGCGCGACGCCCAGGGTAACGCCGCAGAGCGTGGCGAAGACGATACTGACCGCCGAAGTCAGCATGGTCACGCCGAAGCCGGTGAGCAGGGCCGAGCGAGCCTGCCACGCTTCGAACAGGAAGGTGCCGGGAACAAAGGAAAAATCCATCATGTCGGCCTCTAGCGGATCACGGCATAGCGGCGCTCGAGCTGCCGCAGGATGATGGCGATGAGATAGGCGGTGGCGAGATAGAGCGCGCTGGCGGTCAGCCAGACCTCCATGACGCGAAAGGTATTGGCGTTGATCTGGCGCGCCACGAAGGTCAGTTCCGGCACCGCTATGGCCGCGGCGAGCGAGGTGTCCTTGAACAGCGAGATCAGGTTGTTGCTGATCGCCGGCAAGGTGATGCGGAACATCACGGGCAGCACCACGTAGCGCTGCCTTTGCCAGGGCCGCATGCCGATCGCCTTGGCCGCCTCGACATAAGCCTTGGGGATGGACGACAGGCCGGAGCGGAACACCTCCGACATATAGGCGCCGGCATAAAGCGACAGCGACAGCACGAAGCTCTGCGTCTTGTTGAGGACATTCACGTCGAACTCCGGCAGGCCGAAATAGATGAAGAAGATCAGCAGCAAGAGCGGCGTGCAGCGGATGAACTCGACATAGGCCCAGACCGGCCCGGACAGCCACTTCTTGCCGGAGACGCGGGCATAGGCGGCAAGCAGTCCGATGATGCTGCCGATCACGAGAGAGATGACCGCAAGGCTGAGACCGAGCAGCAGGGCATCGGCCAGCCGGTCGGCGTTCCGCGCGATGACGGACCAGTCAAAATGATAATCGATCATGGGGAATGCCGCTGCCCTCGCCCGAATTCTCATGCCCCGGCCAGGCTCTCGGCCGGCCAGGGTCTTCTTCGCGAACTCTGCACCGCAAACGACGGAGCCGCACCGGCTCCGCCGTCAGCATGGCAAGGCTAGATTGCGGGAAGATTGGGAAACCCGCGGGCTTGCGACATTCTCACGCGAATTCCTGCGGGAACCCGACTTTCGGGATCGGCAGGTCGAGGCCGAACCACTTCTTGTAGGAGGCGGCGAAGGCGTCGAAATCGACGCCCATCATGGCTTCCTTGTAGACGGTGTTGACCCAGTTCAGCCAGACCGGGTCGCCCGGTTTGACCGCGGACGCATAGGAATTGGGCATCCAGCCGAAACCTGCATCGACGAAGCGGCCGGGCGCCTGCTGCATGAGCCAGCGCATGGCGGACTGGTCCTGCATGGACGCGTCGATGCGCCGCGCGTTCAGCGCCTGCATGGCGGCGTCCGGGCTTTCGAAGGCGTCGACCTTGGCCTGCGGCAAGGCCTTGTGGATCCACTCCTCCAGGAAGACGTTCTGCATTCCGCCGATGGTCACCGCATTGCCGGCCGCCTTCAGCTCCTCGTAATTCTTGTATTTGGCACCGCGCGCCAACAGCATCAGGCCGACACCCTCACGGTAATAGGGAATGGTGAATTCCACCTGCTGCGCCCGGCCGGGCGTGATGGTCATCCACTGCACGACGATGTCGACCTTGTCGGTGATCAGGCTCGGGATGCGCGCATCCGATCCCTGCAGCACGAACTCCACCTTTTCGGGATCGTCGAACAGGCTCTTGGCCAGCATTTTGGCCAGGTCGATATCCATGCCTACGAGCTTGCCGCCGGCATCCTGGAAGTGCCAGGGCGGATTGGTGCTGCCGGTGCCGACGATCAGCTTGCCGCGCTCCTTGACCACGTGCAGCTTGCTCCTGGCCTGGCCCTGCGCGGCCGCCGGTGCCGGCAGCGCCAGGCCGCCGGCGGCGATGCCGCCGAGCGCCGCGCCCGCCAGCCCCAGGGCGAACATGCTGCGCCGTTCCACATTCAAGACCGGATCGCCGGCCGAGGCCTCGTCGTCATGCCTGTCCATCGTGATCTCCATCCTCGAAGCGCTCTCGCCGCGGATGCCCCCCGCGGTCGTCTACAAGCGGGCAAGAAACGGGCCTGCGCCGCCCCGGGGACCGGCGGGATCACAAGACGATCACGCCAGCCGGTCGGACATGTCGCAACCGCGCCGCATCCGGCCGCGGCCTGATGCGGGTGGTCGGCAAGACGAGTGGGGCTGTCGGCGCGCGCGGCCGGCTCCGATCGTGATGGGAGAATGAGCCCCGCCGCCGGCACGGCGGCGGGCGTTGCGACGAAAGTCCGGGAGCCGCGCGCGGTCGCATCCAGGCGACGCGAGCAACGCTCCAGCCAAGCTTCCAGCCGCCCGAATATTTCATGTGTCCCAGGAGAACATGACGGCGGCAAGTACTCAGCCGCGCGAGATCAGTGAGCTTGCCCGATTGTTAGGGCAAGACAGAACATGACGCAAGGACCGCGACCGCGGGCCAAACCGGATGGCGGCGCGCCCTGCCCGGCGTCCTCGGCGCTGCCCGCCGGCCGCCTCGCCGCCTTCATATGCCACGCCGGTATATCTGCTAGATGCGCCGGCATCGTTCTCCCGGCGCGCCATCGCCCCGACAGTGCCGACGCCGCGATGAAGGCGCCAAGAAAAACAACCGGGACGATACGCCATGCTCGACAGACGAGGTTTCGTCGCCGCCGCGCTCCTGACCGGCGCGGCCACGGCCCGAGCCCAGCCCGGCGGCCAGCCGATCAAGCTGGTCGTGCCCTTCGCCGCCGGCGGCAGCACCGACCTGGTCGCCCGGATCGTCGGCGAGGCCATGGGCAGCCGGCTCGGGCGTGCGGTGATCATCGAGAACCGCCCGGGTGCCGGTGTCATCACCGGCACCAATTCGGTGGCGCGCGCCGACCCCGACGGTACGACGCTGTTGTTCACCACCGTCTCACATGCGGTCAATCCGGGGCTCAACAGCCGCCTGCCCTATGATTCCACCGCCGATTTCGTGCCGGTCGCCCATGTCGCCACCGCGCCGCTGGTCCTGTCGCTCCATCCGGCCGTGCCGGCCCGGACGCTGCAGGAGTTCATCGGCCATGTCAGGGCCAATCCCGGCAAGGTGCATTACGGCTCGGCCGGCGTCGGCTCGGTGCTGCATATGGCGGTCGAACTGCTGAAGCATCAGGCCGGTCTCGACGTCGTTCACGTGCCCTATCGTGGCGCGGCGCCGGCGATGAACGACCTGCTCGCCGGCCATGTCCAGTTCATCATCGACCCAATCTCGACCTCGGCCCAGCAGATCAAGGCCGGCGCCATCCGGGCGCTGGCGGTGACCTCGGCCCGGCGTTCGCCCTCGCTGCCCGACATTCCAACCTTCGCCGAAGCCGGCATGCCCGACTACGAGGCTTCGACCTGGAACGCCATCCTGGCGCCCAAGGGCACCTCGCCCGACCTGGTCGCGCAGGTGAACCGGGCGGCCAATGCCGCCGTCAGCGACCCGGCGATCATCGGCCGGCTGGAACAGCTCGACATCATCCCGGTCGCCGATTCCACGCCCGCTTCGACCGCCGCCTTCATCGCGCGGGAGACCGAACGCTGGACCGCGATCATCAAGGCATCGGGGATAGCGCTGCAGAACTGAGCGCGCCCCGGAACAGCGCTACTCCGCCGCGCGGTGCGCCAAGGCCGGCTTCGGCAGGATGGCCTTCACGCTGGTATCGACCACGACGAATTCGGGACCCGGCCGCGCCAGGATCGCCGGCAGGCCGGCCAGTTCGCCGGTCGAACGGATACGCGTGACGCTGAAGCCGAAGGCCCGGCCGATCAGCTCGAAATCGGGATTGGCGAAACCGGTGCCACTGACCCGGCCGGGATAGTCGCGCTCCTGGTGAATGCGGATCGAGCCGTAGATGCGGTTTTCCGAAACGATCACTTTCAGCGGCAGGCGGCGCTCGATGGCGACCGCCAGCTCGCTGCCGGTCATCAGGAAGCCGCCGTCCCCGACCATGCAGATCACCGGCCGCGACGGTTCGCGCAAGGCGGCGGCCACCGCCGCGGGCACGCCGAAACCCATGGCGCCGGAGATCGGCGCGAGCAGGCGCTGCGGCGGCCGGAACGGAATGATCCGGTAGGCGGGGGCTGCGAAAGTGCCGGCATCGAGCGTGACGATGGCGTTCTCGGGCAAATGGCGGCCAATCAGCGCGACGACGTCCTCGAAAGGCACGCCGTCATCGACGGTCAGGCGCCGGGGCGTGGCGATCGCCTGCTGCTCGGTCTTCAGGCGCGTGAGCCAGCCATGGTCGCGCACCTCGGCGACCGCCGCCGCCGGAGTTCCAAGCGCTGCGAGCGCGGACTGTGCACCGCAGGCCATGGCGAGATCGGCCGCGAAATGCGTCCCGATGACGGCCTGATCGGGATAGATATGGACGAGCCGCATGCCGGGCCGGACCAGTTCCGGGAAGGTATAGCCCTGGGTGGTGATGTCGGTCAGCCGGGCGCCCAGCACGATCAGGAGATCGGTCTCGCGCAGCAGCGCCATCTGGGCCGGCGGATTGGCCAGCCCCATGTCGCCGGCATAGAGCCGGTGGGCATTATCCATCAGGTCCTGGTTGCGGAACGACACGACCGCCGGGACCTCCCATTGGTCGACGAAATCCCGCAGGGCCTCGCGGCCGCCAGGCCGGTCGAAATTGGCGCCGGCGATGACCAGCGGCCGCCGCGCCTCGGCGAGCCAGCGGCGGAGCGTGGCGAGATCCTCCGGGTCGGGCGCCGCCTTGACCGCCGCCTGGCGCGGCGCGGGCGCCAACCGGGTCTCGGCGGTCAGCACGTCTTCGGGCACGGCGATGACGACAGGCCCCGGCTGGCCCGATGTCGCAACCTGGATCGCCCGGAGCATGGTCTCGGCCATGCGATCGGGATCGGTGACCTCGGCGGTCCATTTGGCGATGGCGCCGAACATCTGTCCGTAATCGATCTCCTGGAACGCGGTGCGCCTGACATCGCGCGCGGCGACCTGGCCGACCAGCAGGATGAAGGGCACGCCGTCCTGCTCGGCGGTATGTACTGCAATGGCGGCATTGCTGGCACCGGGGCCGCGGCTGACGCAGGCAACCCCGATCCGGCCGGTGAGCCGGGCATCGGCCAGCGCCATGAAACCCGCGCCGGATTCGTGCCGGCAGACCACCGTGTCGATATCGGCGCGGCCATGCAGCGCATCGAGCAGGCCGAGATAGCTTTCGCCGGGCACGCAGAAGACGCGGTCGACGCCCTGGGCGACGAGGCTCTCGACGATGATGTCGCCGGCGGTCGGCATGGCGGGCTCCCGGATGGTGATGGTTCCATTCTGGTCATAGGCGGCGTCGGCGCTCCAGCCCAGGCATGGCCGCCGCTTTCAGATATGCCGAACCGGTATCGGTGGCGACCGGCCGGTCAGGAGGTGGGTGCCCGTGCGGTGCATTTCCGCCGGAATTGACGCGCCGCGCCGCCCTGCCCCTTCACCCCCGCTTCGGGATCACCGCGCTCATCTCCTCGCGCAGCAGGCGCACGAAATTGTCGGCGTAGAGCGACGGCGCCCGGTCGTTCTTGACCGCGACATAGGTCTGGAACTGCGTCGGTTCGTCGATCGCGAGGATCTTGATGCCGCGCATCGACTGGTGCGCCACGGTGAACTGGTCGATGACGGCGATGCCGAGACCGGCGGCCACCAGCGAACAGACCGTGGTGCCGAAACGCGCCTTGATCTCCATGTCATAGGTCAGGCCTTCGCGCTGGAAGATCTCGCTCATGATCCGGCCATAGGGATCGTTGGGATCGATGCCGATCAGGGGATAGTCGACCATTTCGCGCGCCGAAATGCTGGTGCGCGCCGCCAGCGCATGGTTTTCCGGCACGATGCAGCAGAGCTCGCCATTGGCCAGCGGCACGAAATCGATGCCGGGATGATCGAGCCGGTAGCTCATGGCGGCGATCTCGCCCTTGCCCAGCAGCAGATAGTCGATCACCTCCTCGATCTTGAGAATGGTGATTTCCAGTTTCAGGTCCGGATGCTGGCGCTTCAGCTTCTCGATGGCGCGCGGCACCATGACGTGGCAGATGCTCGGCACCGAGCCGAGCCGCAATTCGATCGCCGTTCCGCGATGGAAGCGCGCCAGCGTGAAATGCAGGTCGTCGACCTTCTTGTAGACGCCGTTGATCTGCTCGAACAATTCATTGGCTTCGGGTGTCGGCGTGTAGCGGCCGTGCCGCCGCTCGAACAGCTTCAGCTTCAGCGTGCCCTCGATATGCTTCATCGAGCGGCTGATGCCGGGCGCCGAGACGTTCAAAAGCTTGGCGGCCCCGGCAACGGTTCCGGTGATCATCAGGGCCCGCAGCACTTCGATCTGGCGCAAAGTCAGCATCATCATTTCCGGCACGAGGGAGAGCGAGGCGGCGACGGCTCGACGTTCAGGATTGAACCAAACGGGCGCCCGCCGCCAGCGCCCATATCCAGGCGATGCCGCTCCGGCGGCCGATTGTCGGCAAGGCGGACCCGTCCTATCCTGCCCCGCGAAGGGACGATGCCATGATCGACTTCTGGTTCTCCATCGGCAGCACCTACAGCTATCTCTCGGTGATGCGCCTGGCGCAGGTCGAGGCGCAAGCCGGCGTCGGCTTTCATTGGCGCCCTTTCAACGTGCGCGCCATCATGATCGAGATGGACAATATTCCCTTCGCCAGGAAACCGGCGAAGGCCGCCTATATGTGGCGCGACATCGAGCGGCGCGCGGCGATGTACAAGATGGCGCCGAGGCTGCCGGCGCCCTACCCGCTGGCCGAACTGGAACGTGCCAATCGCGTGGCGGTCATCGCCGCGAATGAAGGCTGGTGCGCGGCCTATACGCGGGAGACCTACAGGCGCTGGTTCGAATTGGGCGAGCCGGCAGGCAGCGAACCCAATCTTTCCGCCAGCATCGCAAAGGCCGGGGCTGAACCGGGGCGCGTCTTGCGCGACGCCGATTCCGACAGCGCCAAGATTGGCCTCGCGGCCGCGACCGAGGAGGCGAAGGCGCTCGGCATTTTCGGCTCGCCGAGCTTCGTCGTCGACAGCGAGCTGTTCTGGGGCGACGATCGCCTCGAGGACGCGATACGCTGGCTGAAGCAGATGGAGAGCGGCCCGCCCGACTAGACGCCCGCAACGCGTCGCCGGCGGCGGCCATGATCTGATCGCGACGACAGGTCGACAGGCCCTCGCCTCTCCCGAGGCAGGGACGTGATCTTGCCGTCACCGCCCGACATGATCGAGGAGGATCGAGCCCTCCATCTGGCCGAGGGCGATGAGGGCGAGCACGGTGGGGACGCCGAGACGCGGCAGCGTGAGGATTGCATCCCGACGAAAATGGCCCCGGGCATACTGGGCTAGCCCGGATGCTCAAACATGGCGTGGGATGTCTCCGCGCTCGTCACGGGACATTTCGGCCATTGGCATTGCGTGGCGCAAGCGCAGCATCCGTCTCGGCGCGATCGTGGCTGCGGCGATAGTCGGCCGGCGTGACGCCGACCCTGCGCCGGAAGGCGCGGCGCAGCACGTCCACATCGGCAAAGCCGCAGCGAGCCGCAATCTGCTTGGGCATGCCGTGACCATCCTCGAGCATCCGGCGGGCAGCCTCGACACGGGCAATCTCGACCCATGCCGCCGGCGTCATGCCGACCTCGGCGCGAAACATCCGGGAGAAATGCCGGGGGCTGACATCCATGCGCCTGGCCAGTTCGGCAACGCTATGGTCGAGCGACGGGTTGGCCGCCACCCAACGCTGTACCTCCTGGAGCGCGGACCGCCCCACCGGCGCGGCCTCGCCCTTGCGGCTGAACTGCAGCTGCCCGCCCGGGCGCTTGAAGAACATCACGAGCTGGCTTGCGACGCGCATGGCGATCGCGCGGCCGAGATCCTCCTCGACAAGGGCCAGGGCCAGATCGAGACCCGCGGTCACGCCCGCGGCGGTGCGGACCTTGCCATCGCGGACGTGGATGGCGTCCTCGTCCACCTCAACCTCTGGGAACGCCCGGCCCAGTGCCTTGGCGACCGCCCAATGGGTCGTGACGCGTACGCCGTTCAGCAGACCGGCAGCGGCGAGCGCAAAGGCGCCGCTGCACACCGAGCCGAAACGCCGGCTTCTCGTCGCCGTGGATCGCAGCCAATCAAGCGTCGCCGGCGCTAGCACGACTTCGGTGGCGTTCGGGCAGCCGGCCACCAGCAGCGTGTCGATCGGCATATCCGCGCCCGCGCCGGCGACGAAGTCCGGCGTCAGGCGCAGGCCGGACGAACTGACCAAGGGCCCGGCGGCGCAGGCACCGACGATCAGGCGATAGGCCGCCATGCCCGCCTGTACGTTCGCCTCGGCGAATACATCGAGCGGCCCGGAGACATCCAGAAGCTGAACGCCGGGCATGGCGAGGATCGCTATGGTCCGGGTCATCGATCGCCATCCATTCCGCGTCCGTCCGAGGCGCAAATTGTCTTAAATCGACGTACTACGTCGATTGATGACAACCTCACACGAAACTACGCTTCCTGGCAATCGGTTTCAGCCAGGAGAAAATCATGAGCAAGATCATCGAAGGTGCCGCCATCCCCGACAGCAAGCTGGCGCGCGCGATCACCGAATATATCCGCGACAATGAAACGGACTTACTCTTCAACCATTCGAGCCGTGTCTATCATTTCGGCGCCATGGCCGGACTTCACCGTGGCCTGACATTCGACCGCGAGCTGCTTTACGCAGGTGCGATGTTCCACGACATCGGCCTGATGCCGGCTCACGGCAGCAAGGATGAGCGCTTCGAGGTCGACGGCGCCCACGCCGCACGCGACTTCCTGCGCAGCCACGGCATTGCCGAGGACGATGCCTATACCGTCTGGACGGCGATCGCGCTGCACACGACGCCGGGCGTGCCGCAGCATATGCATCCCGTCGTCGCGCTCGTGACGGCGGGCGTCGAGATGGATGTGCTCGGCCTCACCTATGACCAATATTCCGACGCCGAGCGGGAAGCCGTGGTCAGCGCGTTTCCGCGCACGCCCGCATTCAAGGAAGACATCATCCAGGCCTTCTATGACGGCATCAGGCACAGGCCGGGCACGACCTTCGGCAACGTCAAGGCCGACGTGATCGCCGACAAGGAGCCGCATTTCCATCGTGGCAATTTCTGCAGCGTCATTCGCTGCTCGCATTGGCACGGATGAGCAATGGCTGCCCCCGAGGCCCCCGCAAGTCGGGCGCCTGACATCGATCAGCGTGCGAAAGGGCCTGTGATGAAGAGCGCGTCGAACCGGAACATCCCGGTTCGATCGCGTCTGGGCATGCCGCGGGAAAAGACCGCCGCCATCACCACGACGCCGATGTCACAGCGGAATGAGCGTCGCGACGGCGCGGTCGGAATCCCGCTCGCTCCCGGCCAAACCCCTGACGACGCCGTCCCTGTCGGCGGCGTTGCGGTTCTGGCTCATCTTGCGCTTGCCGTCGATCCGCGTGACCGGCATGCGCAGGCCGACAATGCCCCGCAATTGCGCCTGGATGAAATCCTCCGGCGCATCGGACGAGGTCCAGGGCGATGCCCGATCCTTCTCGTGGAGGCTGGTCAACCGGTCCACCACGGCGCGCAGCCGGTTCGCGTCGTCGAAAAACTCGACGGGTCCATAGGCGTGGACCGCGACATAATTCCAGGTCGGCACGACCTTCCCGGTTTCCTGCTTGGTCGGATACCACGAGGGCGTCACATAGGCGTCCGGCCCCATGAAAATCGCCAGGGCGTCGCCTATCGGCGAGGTACGGCACTGCGGATTGGCCTTGGCGAGATGGCCATAAAGGACACCGAACTCACCCTCGGTATTGTCGAGGAACAATGGCAGAGGCGTGCCGAGCAGACCATCGGCTGTGGCGGTCACGAAATTCGCCAGCCGGGCCGCGCGGATCGTGGAGACCAGGCTTGCCTTGTCGTCATCCCGGAAGGCCGGCGGCGTGTACATCGAAAGAGCTCCTTGTTCCCGACGGAAAGTGCCATCAATCTGGCCCTGCAAAAACAACCAGTTCCGAAGATTCGACGTGGTCCAGTCTGGAAACAAAGGCTTGGCGCGGCGGATCATCGCCGCGATCAAGGAACAGATCCACAAAGGCGCCTATCTGCCGGGCGACCGGCTACCCTCGACGCGAGCCTTCGCCACGGAATGGGGTGCGTCACGGACGACGGTGACCGCGGCCTATAGCCAGCTCATCGCCGAAGGATATTTGAGCAGCCGGCCCGGCGCGCGCGCCGTCGTTGCCCAAGGCTTGGCGATGCAGCCCGCGGCGGCGGCGCCATCAACCGCCTCTCCGCGGCATCTGTCCGCTTATGCGCAGCGGGTCCTTGCCCTCCCACCGCCTGCGACGCAGCAGGCCGTCCGGGTCGCGGACTTTCGCTACGGCAATCTGTCCGGCGCCGACTTCCCGCTGCCGGCCTGGCGACGCGCCCTGAACAAGGCTGTCCTCCGGCGCCCGAAACTGCTGGGATATGACGATCCGAGCGGAACGGTCCGCCTGCGCCATGCGCTGCAAGGCTATCTCTGGCGCGCCCGCGGCATCAGCGCGGCACCGGACCGGATCATGATCGTCAACGGTTCGCAGCAAGGCCTCGACCTCTGCGCGCGACTGCTTCTCGACCCCGGCGCCCCCTTCGTCATCGAGAACCCCGGCTACCTTCTCGCCCGGCAGGCATTCGCCGCGCCGGGCGGCATCCCCATTGCCGTCGACGTCGACGAGGACGGCATCAGGACCGACGCCTTGCCGCCGGCGCGGCTCGCCTATGTCACGCCCTCGCACCAATTCCCGCTCGGTAGCGTGTTGTCGGCAACCCGCCGGCGCAGTCTCCTGGCCTGGGCCGAACGGGCGGGCGCCTATATCGTCGAAGACGACTATGACGGCGAATACCGCCATGACATCGCGCCGATCCCGACCTTGCAATCCCTGGCCCCCGATCAGGTGATCCACGCGGGCACATTCTCCAAGACGCTCTCGCCGACCCTGCGGCTCGGCTACCTCGTCGTCCCGCCTGCGCTGCAAGAGGCCTTCAGCGCGGTGAAGCGTCTCTCGGACAGGCATTCGCCGCTGCTGGAGCAGGAGGCACTGTGCGCGCTCATCGAGAGCGGCGCTTATGAGCGTCATGTCCGCAGCATCCGTCGTAAGAACGCGGAACGAAAGTCGGTCCTGCTGGAAGCCCTGGCGCAATCGGTCGGCACCAGGATCACGGTCGCCGGCGCCGGCAGCGGCCTGCATGTCGTCGCCTGGCTTCGCGACGTGCCGGGCGAACGCGAAGCCGAGATCATCGGCGTCGCTCGCGCAGCGGGTGTCGGCCTCTATCCGGTTTCCGCGCTTTACGACCCCGGCCAATCCCGGCCAGCCAGAGCAGGCTTCATTCTCGGCTATGCCGGCCTCGACGCCGACACATTGCGCAAGGGGGTTGACGTCCTGAAGACGGTTCTCGACGATATCGGCGCCTGAAACCCGGGGCGGATCCCGCGGCATGGCCCGGAAACGGCGATCCGTCAGAGCTGCGGCCTGTTCAATCGGGACCCCCTGCCCATGCGCCGCCTGGCCCAAAGTCTTCTTGTCTTAGCCTGCCTCACACCGATGGTCCCGGCGGGCGCAGCCGAGCTCGTCATTCCACCGGTCGACTATCCACGTCTTGCCGGCACCGCGGCGAGCGCGGAGGGCTTCGTGCCGGCCGGCTGGAAGCTCGAAGCCCGCGAATCCGGTGACCTCAACGGCGACGGCATCGCCGATCTCGTCCTCGTGCTGCGCCAGGACGACCCGCGCAATGTCGTCGACAACACCGAAGGCCTCGGCAAGCGGCAGCTCGACACCAATCCACGCATTCTGGCGGTCGCCGTCGGGCAAGCCTCGGGCTACCGGCTGGTCCTGGAAAATCATCAGCTCATTCCACGCACGGAAGACCCGGTGGCCGACGACTATCTCGACGGCGGAGGCATCACCATTTCCGGCGGCAGCTTCAAGGTGGCGCTGCGTTCCTTCATGTCGGCGGGATCCTGGGAGATGTTCACCGTCACCTATACGTTCAAGGCCCGCGGCAACCGTATCGACCTCGTCGGATACGACCGCATCACGGTCGTCAGAAATTCCGGCGAGACCCGCGGAATTTCAGTCAATTACCTGACCGGCCGGATGAAGCTGACCACCGGGACCATATCGAGCGATGCCGAAAGGGCGGTGTGGCGCGCCGCGCCCCAGCACGGCAGGATGACGCTCGACCAGGTCGGCGACGGCATGGCGTTCGATCCACAGGCCCGGCGCGATCCGCGCTGATCCGGGCGCGGCTCAATACAATTCGCTGTGCCAGCTGGCGAGCCTGCCCTGGGCGCTGCCATCCTCGCTCTGGCGCGCCAGCCGAGCGCGGTTCATCTCGGCGCGATACTGTCCCGGCGGCAAGCCATAGGCGGCGCGGAAAGCACGGCTGCAATGGCTTTCGCTGGCGAAACCGTGATCATAGGCAAGCGCCACGATGGAACGGGTCTCGCCGAGACGCCTGAGCGCCGCACGCAGCCGCTCCAGCCGGCGGTGCTGGATATATTGGGCGACGCCGCCAGACGGCTCGAACAGGCGGTAGAGCACGCTGCGCGACACGCCGAGCACGGAAGCCACCGCCTCGACATCGAGGCCGGGATCGGCGAGGCGCGCCTCGATGACCGCCTCGGCACGCTCCCGCTTCAGCATCAGGATCTGGTCGGCCGACGACGCGGCCGCCGGGCGCAGGTCGCCTTCGCCAAGGGCCGCGGCCAACAGCTCCGCGACCATGCGGCCGGCGCGCGCGGCCGTTCCGGCGCTCAAGGTGTCGCCACGGCGCGCCAGCGACGTCATGAAGTCGCCGAGCAGGCCGGCGGTTACCTGCGGCAGAATGGTGCCGTGCAAGCCTCCCGTCACCGGCGCGACGGCCTCGACGACCTCGCGCGCCAGACTGACCGTGATCAGCCGCGCATCGTCGGCGCGGGTGCGCTGCGGCTGGGTCATGTCGAACAGGATGATCTCGCCGGGCGCCAGCGCACGTTCGTCGCCGGGCCGGCCGCCCGCCAGCCGGCCGCTGATCAGCAGCTGCAGCGCGATATGGTCGAAGCCGTCGCGCCTGACACGGGCTGCATCGCGGCCATGGCTGACGCCGCTATTGTAGCGATCGAACACGATCATCCGCTCGAAGCGATGGGCACGTACCCGCGCCGCGAAAGGCCCGCCGGTCAGGCCGACATCCGAGCCATTGGCATAGAGATCGTGATAGGCGCCGAAACCATTGGCTTCGTCGCACTCCTGGGCAGCAAAGGTAAGGGACTGGACCGGCAAGATTTCCGACTGCTCCGCGCAACGACACCGCCGCGCGCCCTTTGAGAGGAAAGGGCTCTATCGCGCTGGTTATGCGGAGAATTTTATGGATCGGCAAGCCTGACTCAGCCCTGACAATTCGAGCCCCTCACGCGGAAATGGCGGTTGCAGGGCACCGCGGCCGATGCGCGACGCGACGTTGATCCGGAATCAACAAGTGGTTGATCCGGAATCAACAGACGGCTGGTCCGGAATCGACAGGCGATCGGTCCGGCCTCAACGCGCGGTTGATCAGGGTTCAACAAACGGTTGATCAGGGATCAACAGACGGTTGATGCGGGATGCCTGGTCAAGAAAACCGGACATAGCGTCAATGCGGAACAGGCCCTTACCATGCGACATGGCGGTCAGGACGCATGCAGTGCGCCGCGCGGTTCTGCCGCTCGCGGCGCGGCTGCCGTGCCCTCCCCGGCCGGCTCTTCGCGGCGCCGCCGGCGGCCCATCGCCCCCTCAGAATTGGTTGCCTGTCATGAAGACGCTCCTGTCGCTTGCCCTGCTCACCGTCATGTCCACCGCTGCCCTCGCCCAGGCCGACACCTGCGCGGCCTATCTGCGCGCCCAGGCCGAGATGAAGGCCGCGCTGCGCGCCGCCGGCACCACCGCGCCGCCGGTCGACCCGATGGATGCGAAGATCGAAGCCTATTGCACGCGCAACCCGAACGCGCCGCTTGCCGAAGCCATGCAGAAGGCGCTGGCGGAATAAGAGACCGGAATGCGGGCGGCGGCGGCATCGACCGCCGCCCGCGCCAAAACCGCATCCGCAGTCACCGTTCCAGCCCACCGCTTCCCAGCTCAGATCGGAACCATCCATGATCCGCCGCAGCTTTCTCGTCGCCGCCGTCCTGTCGATCGCCTCGACCGGCGCCGCTTTCGCCCAGGCCCAGCAGAACTTCTCGCTGATCAACCGCACCGGCCACCAGATCAACGAGGTCTATGTCAGCCCCTCGGCGAACAACAACTGGGGCCGCGATATCCTCGGCGAAGGCGTGATGCCCTCGGGCACGCGCCGCAACATCACTTTCCCGCGCCGCACCCAGGCCTGCATGTTCGACCTGCGCGTCGTCTATGAAGACGGCGACAAGTCCGACATGAGCGGCATCGACCTGTGCAAGGTCAGCAATGTCACGCTGACGGTCTCGGGCGGCAATACCAACTTCGCCACCGATTGATCGGCACGGCGGCCGTCAGGCCGCGGGCCCCCGGCAGACAAGAGCCCTCGCCGCACCGGCGAGGGCTTTCGTCATTTCGAAGACGGCTCAGCTCAATTGAGCGTCACGCCGTGACGGCAAGGCGCCTCGAAGCGCCAGAGATCGCCGTGACGGCGGGCGAACTCGCCTTCGTAGAATTGCAGGCAGGACAGCGCCACGTCCGGGCTTACCTCGGCTGCCGCCGCGAGCTCGGCGACTTCGCACCAGCAGACCATTCCCTTCAGATTGGCGAGCACGTGCCTGCGCACCGCGCCTTCCGGCCGGTCGTCGATAGGGCTTTTCATGATCGAGCACCGTTGAGCCAGCCGTCCGGCAAAGCGGAGCAGCTCTCAGCTCGACCTGATGTGGGAAGCCCCTCGGCCAAGCGATAGGGCCGCCGGGCGAATGGCTCCCCGGCGCCGGCTCAACGCGTGACGCCGCGCGCACGCAGCGCCGCCTGGTCTGCGGCGGAATAGCCGAGTTCGCCGAGCAGTTCCGCCGTGTGCTCGCCGAAGCCGGGCGCCGGGCGACGCACCGTGCAGGGCGCGCTGGCGAATTTGATCGGGAAGCCCAGCATGCGCACCGAGCCATGCGCGCCGTGCGGCACATCCAGCACCATGTCCTGCGCCAGCACCTGCGGATCGGAAAACACCCCGTCCATGTCGTAGACCGGGCCGCAGGGAACCCCCGCCGCGTTGAGCAGGCTGATCCAATGCGCGGAATCCTGTTCGCCCAGCTTGCCCTCGACCAGGGCGTTCAAGCGCGCCCGGTGGCGCACGCGCAGCTGGTTGTCGGCGAAATCGGCATCGGTCTTCAGCGCCGAGAGATCGAGCGCGTCCATCAGCCGACCGAAAAAGGTGTTGTCGCTCGGCGCGATGGCGATCTGGCCGTCGCGGGTGCGGAACAGGCCATAGGGCGAGGCGATCGGATGGTCGTTGCCGGTGCGCGGCAGCACCTCGCCGGTGGCGAAATAATGCGAGGCGACATAGGCGAGCAGGCTGATCATCGAATTGGTCAGGCTGACATCGACATGGTCGCTTTCGCCGGTGCGCTCGCGCCGCATCAGCGCGGCGCAGACGCCGAGCGCGCCATAGATGCCGCTGACCAGATCGCTGATCGGCAGGCCGGTGCGCAGCGGCGGGTCGCCCGGCCGGCCGTTGACGCTCATGAAGCCGCTCATCGCCTGGGCGATGAAGTCGAAGGCCGGCCGGTCGCGATAGGGCCCGTCGGGGCCGAAGCCGGTGACGCTGCAGGTGACCAGGCCCGGCCGGATCGCCTGCAGGCGGTCCGCGTCGAAGCCGAGCCGCGCCAAGACACCGGGCCGGAAATTGTCGATCAACGCATCGGCGCCGGCGATCAGCTTTTCCAGGGCAAGGCGGCCGTCCTCGGTCTTCAGGTCGAGGGTCACCGAGCGCTTGTTGCGGTTGAAGGCCGCGAAATACCAGCTCAATCCCTCGCGGCCGCTGCCTTGGGTGCGGATCGGATCGCCGTCCTCGGGCGGTTCGATCTTGATCACGTCGGCGCCGAGATCGGCCAGCAGCATGGTGCAGAACGGCCCGGAAATGACCCGGGTCAGGTCGATGATGCGAAGTCCGGTGAGGGGCATGTCTGCTCGCTTCACGATGTCAGATTGGGGAGCCAGGTCACCAGCCCCGGAAAGACCGAGATCAGCACCAGAACCATCAGCGACCAGGCAAGGAACGGCAGCAACGCCACCGCGATCGGCCAGAGCGGCACGCGCCCGACCGCGCTGGTGACGAACAGCAGGAGACCGATGGGCGGATGCAGCATGCCGATCATCAGGTTGAGGATGACGACGGTGGCGAAATGGATCGGGTCGATGCCGAGCTGGGCCTGGATCGGCACCAGCGTCGGCACGAACATGACCAGCGCCGGCAGCGGCTCCAAGATCATGCCGACGACGAACAGGAGCAGGTTGACCACCAGCAGAACCACCAGGGGGTCGGAGGAGATGCTGAGAATGCCCTGGGAGATACGGGTTGCGATGTGCGACTCGTTGAGCAGCCAGGAGAATGGTCCGGCCGCCGCGAGCAGGAACAGGATCACCGCCGAGGTCTTGCCGGCCGAGTAGAAGACCGCCCCGAGCTGGCCGACCTTGAGGTCACGATAGATCACCATGCCGACCACCAGGGCATAGGCACAGATGACGCCGGCGGCCTCCGTCTCGGTGATGAAGCCGGAGCGAATGCCCAGGATGATCAGCACCGGCACCATCAGCGCCCAGATCGACAGGCGGGTGGCGCGTGCCCGCTCGGTCCAGGTCGCGCGCGGCTTGGCGGCATAGCCGTGGCGGCGCGCGATCATGGCGCAGATCACCATATAGCCGGCGAACAACATCAGTCCCGGCACGATGCCGGCAAGGAACAGCTTGCCGATCGAAAGATTGGCCATGATCGCATAGATGATCATGGGAATGGACGGCGGGATCATCGGCCCGAGCATGGCGCCGGCGGCGATCACCGCGGCGGCGTAGCCCGGCCGGTAGCCTTCCTTCTTCATGTCGGGAATGAGCAGGCTGCCGGTCGCGGTCGCGTCCGCCACGGCCGAGCCGGTAATGCCCGACATGACCAGGTTCGTCGTCAGCGCCACCTGCGAGAGCGAGCCACGGAAATGGCCGACCATGGCCGCCGACCAGGTGATCAGCCGGCGCGTCACGCCGCCCCGGTTCATGATCTCGCCGGCCAGCACGAAAAGCGGCACGGTGATCAGCGCGGCACTGTCGACACCGGAGACCAGCGTCAGCGGCGCCATGACCGGATCGATGGCGCCGTTGAGCATCATGCCCATGAGCGCCGCCAGGATCATGGCGAAGCCGACATCCAGCCCGAGGACCAGCAGGCCGAAAAAGACCAGGGCGCTAATGATGATCATCATGATCGGTCACCGGTGCGTCGACCCCGAGACGACCGCCCGCGAGGGCGTCGGCAAGGCGCAGGACTACGAAAAAGGCGAGCAGGATCATGCCGGCGAGCAGCGCGCCATACATGACGTCGTAGCTGAGCGCGGTGCCCATGATCGCCTGGAAGGCGCCGATCTCGAGTAATTGCCAGCCCTTGACGACGAGAAATACCGAGACGGCCAGGATCACCAGGTCGAGCACCAGCGAGAGCACACGCTGGGCGCCGGCGGGCAGGAAATGGCTCAGGAGTTCGATGCGGATATTGGCCCGCTCGCGCACGCCGATCGCCATGCCGAGAAAGGTCAGCCAGACCAGGCCGATGCGGGCGAACTGGTCGTAGGTGTCGAACTGGGTCTTCAGCAGGTAGCGGTCGGCCACCTGGCCGACCGTGAAGGCCAGGACCACCGCCAGCGCCACGACCACGCTGGCCTTGGCCGCCCAGGCGATGAGGCGCACCGGCAGGCTGAGCAAGCTATGACCCGCCTGCCGCCCCTGCCCGGCCGGTGGCGCGGGAACATCCTCGGCCACGCTCATGCCGTTTCCTGCATCTGGCGCAGCTTGGCGACCAGGCCGGCCGGCCACATCTTGCCCTCGAGTTCGGTCTCGACGCCGGCGACCGCCGCACGGAAGGCAGCCCGGTCGGGCACCACATAGTTCACGCCGGCGGCCTTCAGGATCTCGATGCCGTCGGTATCGAGCTTGCGCGTCAGGTCGGTGGTGACCGCGCCGGCCTCACGCGAGGCCTTCTTGAACAGCTCCCGATCATCACCCGAAAGCGTGCGCCAGAACCGTTCGGAGACGAAGAAGCCGACCAGTTCGAGCACGTGATCGGTCGCCGACCAGAACTTCGCCGCCTCGTGGAAGCGCGGCGGGATCGACAGGTCGAAGCCGTTGTCCTGGCCGTCCACCGTGCCGCGCGACAGGGCGCTGTAGATTTCCAGCATGCCCATGGGCGTCAGTTGGGCGCCGAGGCGATCGAAAGTGGCCTTCAGCATGGGGATCGGCGGAATGCGCAGGCGCAGGCCGCGAACATCCTCCGGCTTCATGATCGGGCCCTTGGTGCTCTGGATCGCGCGCGGCGAGCGCTGGCCCCAGGCACCGAAGACGCGGACGCCGGCGGTCTCGCCGATCTTGGCGTACATGGCCTGGAAATCGTCGTTGTTGAGGATCTTCTCGGCCCATTCGCCGCTCTTGAACAAATAGGGCACGTAGAGGACGTTCAGCGCCTCGCCGCCGCGCACATAGCTGATCGAGGACAGGCCGAAATAGGAAAGCTCGATGGTCCCGAGCTGCATGGCGGACAAGAGCTGCGAGATGTCGCCGAGCTGTCCGTCGGTATAGACATTGACGGCGTAACGGCCCTGGCTCTGCGTCTCCACCACCTCCTTGAAGCGCAGCAGGGCCTTGTGCCAGGGGCTGTTGGCCACCGCGATGGTGGCGATCTTCAGCGTCTTCGTCTGCGCCCGCAGTGGCGTGGCCAGACCGACCGTTGCCGCGGCGGTCCCCAGGAATGTGCGGCGTCGCATCATCGTCCCTGCCATGTCGTGTCTCCCTGATCGGCGCCCGCTTCTGCGGGTCGCCCTTTTGCTTCACGAAAATGCGGATGCTCGCCGGCGGGCTAGAAAGCCCATTGCACCGGCGGGGCGCCGGCGATCGGCGAGCGGAAGCGCGCCAGGCGCGTGCCGAACAGCGAGCCGAGATAGACCGTCTTGAGGTCGTCGCCGCCGAAGGCGATGCCCGAGAGATTGCCGAGCCGGCGCTTGCCGCCGGAATCGAGGTGGGCGCGGGTATAGGTGTCGTTCTGGAAGGCGGTCTCGGCGGCCTCCAGGCCGACCGGATCGGCATCCTCGAGGATCAGTTCCTGCCGGCCGTCTGATGTCGCCCGGATCACCCGGTTGCTGACCACGCTGACGATCCAGACCGCGCCCTCGGCGTCGAAGGCGAAGCCGTCGGGGAAGGTGCCGACACCATATTGCGCGAAGACCTCCTTGGGCCCCAGCGAACCGTCGGCACGGATCTCGAAGCGGCTGGTGCAGCGGGCGATGGTCTCGTTGACATAGAGCCAGCGGCCGGTCGGATCGACGATCGCCTCGTTGGTGAAGCCGATGCCCTCGGCGACGACGCGGGCGCCGCGCTCGTCGATCAGGATGATATAACCGTCGGCATGGCCCTTACGCATCGAGCCCTCGCGCGGGATCAACCGGGTCGAGACGCTGACCCAGGTCCGGCCCTTGGCGTCGATGCCGACGAAATTGGTCGGCTCCAGGTGCCGGCCGTCGATCTCCATCAGCTTCGGCGTCAGCGTGCCGTCGGGCGCCATGTGCCAGACGCCACCCTCGGGGCCGAGATCGGCGATCAGGAAGCTGCGGTCGGGCAAGAGCGCGATGCCGTTCGGCATGAAGCCCGCCGGCGCATTGCGGCCGAGCAGCAGCTCGCGGCGGCCATCGGCGCGCAGGATGCTGATACCGCCACGCTTGTCAGGCATGAACAAATCGCCTGACTGGGTCGAGAGCACGCATTCAGCCCGCGCGAGATCGTCTCCGACGAACTCGATATCCTTCAAATCGATTGAAAACATCGATTCTCCTCACCCAGACGCTTCGATCCCGAGACCGGCCCGGCTTGCCGCCGGCCGTGCTTTGTGGTGCTTGTGGCCGACGAACGCGGCCTTGGTGTCGACCCTAGCTGACGTGGCGGAGGCGAGGAGTCTCGAATGGGAATGCCACCTTTCTCCTCCGGTGAAGCCCGGCGCCGCGCCGCCCGCGGATGACCGGCCGGAAAACGACAGACCGGGAGAGCGACGTCAGATGGTGATGCGAGCCGACCTCACCACGCTGCGCATGTTCCTGGCGGTGCATCGGCTGGGCAATATCGCCAAGGCGGCGGAGCGCGAGCACATCGCGCCCTCGGCGATCAGCAAGCGTATCCAGGACCTGGAGGCGGAGGTCGGCGCGCCGCTGTTCTACCGGCATGCCCGCGGCATGACCGCGACGCCGGCCGGCGAAACCCTGGCTGACCATGCCAGCCGGCTGTTCGAGAACGTCAACCAGATGAGCGCCGACCTCAGCGCCTTCACCACGGGCGAGCGCGGCCAGGTGCGCATCCACGCGCACCAGTCCGCCGCGGTTCAGCACCTGCCGCAGGAGCTCGCGGCGTTCCGCAAAGCCTATCCGGAAATCCGCGTCGTCCTGCGCGAGGAGACCAGTCCGAACGTGTTGCAGTCGATGCTCGACGGCATAGCCGATATCGGCATCTTCGCCGACAACACCCAGGTTCCCGACGGCCTGCAGCTCATCGCCTACAAGGAAGACCAGCTCGACGTCCTGCTGCCGGTGAGCCATCCGCTGGCGGCGCGCAGCGAGGTCCGGCTGTCAGAACTCAGCCATGACGATTTCATCAGCCTGGAAACCGGCAGCTCGCTGCAGATCCTGGTCGAGCGGTCGGCCGCGGCCGAAGGCATCGCGCTCAGCCCGCGCATTGAAGTGGTGACCTTCACCGCCGCCGTACGGATGGTCGAGGTCGGTTTCGGCATCACCATCGTGCCATCAGGCATCGCCACCATCTATGGCGGCAACCCGCATGTGCGCAGCGTCCGGCTGGTCGACGGCTGGGCGCGCCGCAAGCTCCTGATCTGCGTGCGCGACGAGGCCCGCCTCACCGCCTCGGCCCGGCTGATGCTGAAACATTTGCGGCAGCGGGCGGAGGGGTGAGACGAATAGCGAATGGCGAATGGCGAATGGCGAATGGGGATGAAGCGAAACCCGTCGCGCGCGTAAACCCTCTCCCGCGTCTTCGCGGGAGAGGGTGGGTCCGTCAGGACCCGGGTGAGGGTCTGAAGAGGACCGGCCCATCAATTCAGGCGGGAATGCACTGATCGGGCGGACGCAACGCCCCTCACCCGGCCGCTGCCGCGGCCACCCTCTCCCACGCAGGCGTGGGAGAGGGTTGGTGCGCCACCCTCGCCGCCCCATTCGCTACTCCCCACTCGCCATTCGCCCCTCGCCTTGTCCTGCCACGATGGGCGGCGTTCCCAATCGATAATGGTCGCGTCGCACCCAGGCCTCTACTCATTCTCCCGAACAACAGACGCCGTAAGACGCGGCGCGCAGCCAGCGGGAGCACGCGATGGACAAGGTGGAGATCGTCGAAGTCGGGCCGCGCGACGGCCTGCAGAACATTGGCAGCCTGGTGCCGACCGCGGCCAAGATCGATTTCATCCGGCGCCTCGCCGCCGCCGGCATCAAGCGCATGGAAATCGGCTCCTTCGTCAGCCCCAAGGCCATTCCGCAAATGAGCGACATGGACGAGGTGGTCGCCGGCCTCGGCCCCCTGCCCGGCCTGCGCGCCATGGCGCTGGTGCCGAACAGCAAGGGCGCGCGGCGCGCGGTGGCGGCCGGCCTGACCGAGCTGATCTTCGTCATTTCCATGTCGGAAGCCCACAATATGAGCAATGTCCGCCGGCCGGTGGAGGCCTCCATCGAGGACTTCCGGCTGACGCTCGCGGAAATCGACCCGGACAAGCGCCTGCATATCCGCGTCGGGCTGGCGACCACCTTCCACTGCCCCTTCGACGGCGTGATGGACGAAGAGCAGGTGCTGCGCACCATCCACAAGATCGCCCGCCTGCGCGACGGCCTCGAATTCGCGCTGAGCGACACCACCGGCATGGCGCTGCCCGGCCATGTCGGCCGGGTCGCCCGCCGCTGCATCGCCGAATTCGGCGACACGGCCAGCTGGGCCTTTCACGGCCACGACACCGCGGGCTTCGGCATCGCCAATGTGCTGGCGGCCTTCGAAGCCGGCGTCGCCTGTTTCGACAGCTCGGCGGCGGGCATTGGCGGCTGTCCCTTCGCGCCCGGCGCGACCGGCAATATCGCCACCGAAGACCTCGCCTATCTGTTCGCCCGCATGGGGGTCGCGACCGGTATCGATCTGGCAAAGCTCATGGATGCCGCCGATCTCGCGGCGAGCTTTTCCGACACCCCGACCGGCAGCCACGCGCTGGCCATGCCGCGCGCCCGGCTGCTGTCACCGAACGGCGTCGCCGCCGCCTGCTGAGGCACGCCCCGCGTCACCGCGCCGACCGGCCATCGGGACCGTCAAGATTGCGCTTGCAATTTGTGCAATCGGTTGCAAGCATGGATCACACCCCATTCGGATGTGATCCATGGACAAAAACCATATCAAAGGAACCTGGCAGGAGGATTTTTCCTTCTCGCCCGCCGTGGTGACGCGTGGCGGTCGCACGGTCTGGCTCGCCGGACATACTGGCCAGAAGGCCGATGACGGCCGTTCGCTCGCCGGCGATTTCGAGGCGCAGACGCGCCAGACCTTCCGCAATATCGAGAAGACGCTGGCACAGGCCGGCGCCGGCCTCGCCGACATCGTTTCGATGACCGTCTTCCTCATCGACGCACGCCATTCCCGGGCGATGACCGACCTGCGCAAGGAAATCCTCAAGCGCGACTTTCCGGCCAGCGCGGCGATCACCGCCGCCGGCTTCGCCCATCCCGACATGATGATCGAGATCCAGGCCGTCGCCGTCGTCCCGGAAGGATGATCGGGCGCCACCAGACCGCATCCAGACAATCAAGAAGGCATCAGGAGGAGTTGCCATGACAGCGGCATCGTTCACCCGGCGGCGCGCGCTGGCGCTGGCCGCAGGCGCCTCCGCGGGCCTGCTTTCGGCACCGCGGCGCATCAATGCCCAGGACTTCATGGCTCCCGCCAAGGTCGTCTGCGGCTCCGTGCCCTATATTTCCTCGGGCGGCTTCTTCGTTCCGCTCGCCAAGGGCTATTACCGCAAGCTCGGCCTCGACGTCGAAGTGCGCAATTTCGTCGATGGCGGCCTGGCCATGCCCTCGCTTGCCGCCGGCGAGATCGATATCTCGACGGCGCCCTGCAATGCCGGTTTCTTCAATCTGGTGGCCAAGGGCATGCCGGTGCGCATCTTCATGGATCGCGGCCATGAGGGCAAAGGCCGAGGTTCGCAGGGTATCCTGGTCAGCAATGCGCTGCATGCGGCAGGTTTCACCAATCTCGACGGCTATCGCCTGGCCAAGGGCAAGGTGCTCAGCATCGCTGTCATGGGCAGCGTCGCGCATTACCTGCATGCGCAGGCTCTGGAGCGCGTCGGCCTGAAATTTTCCGACCTGGAGCTGCGCACCGGCATGAACTCGGCGACGGCGCTGCAATTGATGGCGAGCGGCCGGGTCGACATCGTGCTCGATCCCATGCCCGGCGCCTATGCGGCGGAAGCCAAGGGTGTCGGCCGGATCGTCACCTGGAGCGACGAGATCGCGCCGGGCATGCAGCTCTCGACCTTCGCATCCAGCGAGAAATTCCTGCGCGAAAGGCGTTCCGCCGCCGTGCGCTTCTGCATGGCGACGCTGCAGGGCTACAAGGAATTCAACGAGGCCGCCGAGACCGACAAACCCGAGATCATCAAGATCCTGGCCGCCGAGACCCGCCTGCCCGAGGACCTGCTGACCAGGATCCGGCCGCGCTGGTCGACCATGGCGGCCGACGGCGCGCCAAACCGGCAGGCCATCCTGGACCAGCAGCGCTTCTGGCACGAGCGCACCGACATGCTGGTCAAGCCGGCTTCGCCCGAGCAGCTCTTCGACCTCGGCGTGCTGGAGGAAGCCAGAAGCCGCATGGCCGAGAACAACCCCTTCATCTGACAGGCGACGCGGCGGCGCGCCCGCGACAACGGAGACATCGAATGACCGAGCGGCTGCTGATCAAGGGGGCCCAGGTGGTGACCATGGACGAGGCGCTCGGCGATTTCGCCCAGGCCGACATCCTGGTCGAGAACGGCGCGATCCGCGCGGTCGGCCCCGCGCTCGATGCCGGCGGCGCGGAGACCGTGGATGCGTCGGAAATGATCGCGCTGCCCGGCATCATCGACGCCCATAACTGCCTGTGGCAAACGGTGCTGCGCGGCTTCGTGCCGGATCTCTGGCCGGGCAGCTATTTCAGCCAGTTCCTGCCGCTCCGCGCGAAATTTCGCCCTGAGGACAATTTCAACGCCGCCTATCTCGGCGGCTTCGAAATGCTGTCCTACGGCACCACCACGGTGGTCGACTATTGCCACAACGTGCGCGGCCCAGGCTATGCGGAAGCGTCCATCGGTGCGCTGAAGGAGACCGGCATCCGCCACGTCTTCTCCTATTCGTTCATGAGCGCCCAGCCGGACGGCTTTGCCAGCCCCGAGGAACGTTTCGCCGATGCCCGGCTCACCCATGAGCGGTTCCACGACCCCGCCGGCCTGACCACCATCAATTACGGGGTCGAGTCGCTCGGCGCGCCCGGCCTGGAGGCCCAGCTCGCCTTTGCCCGCGAGCTCGGCGCGCCGAGCTGCATTCATGTCCACCAGCCCGAGGCCGTGACGGAGCTCGCCAAACGCGGGCTGATCGGCCCCGACCTGATGGTGATCCATGGCAATTCCCTGACCAATGGCGAATTGGACATGATGGCCAAGGTGGGCATGCCGATCTGCTTCACGCCCTCGGCCGATGTCCAGGGCACGCCGGCGGACGTGGTCCGGCGCGCCATGGAGCGCGGCGTCGATGTGGTCTTCGGCTGCGACGTGCCCTGCCATGTCGCCTCCGATCCGATCGGCCAGCTGCGCGTGATGTACAATGTCCAGGGATTCATCGACGGCGCCATGGCACGCTCATTCGGTTCGGTCGCCGGCCGACGGCCGCCGGTCGGGCCCGGCATGCCCCTGCTGAAACCGCGCGACCTGATCCGCATCGCCACCATCACCACCGCCCGGGTGCTCGGCATGGACGACCGCATCGGCAGCCTGACGCCGGGCAAGCGCGCGGACATCCTGCTGGTGCGCAAGGGCCCGTTCGGCGGCTCGGTCGCGACCGATGCCTGCGCCCATCTCCTGCTGCAGACGAGCCCGCGCGACATCGACACGGTGATGGTCGACGGCAAGATCCGCATGCGTGGCGGCGCCTTGCGAGATTTCGACGCGGCGCGTGCCAAGGCCATGGTCGCGGAATCCCGCGGCCGCATTCTCGGCGCGGCGTGAGTTGGGAATGGCTGGTTGAAGGCCGGGCCAGACAGACGCCGGATGGGCTTGCTTCGCCGCGCCCCGGCCATACTCTCCCTGATATCCACGGCTTGGGTGAGGCGCAGGGGAAGTCGTGGATGACCGGGACAAGCCCGGTCAAGACGATGCGGAGACGCCCGCATCATCCAAAACCCGATGCAGCCATGCCCCGTCCCGGCTCCTTCGACAGCCATTGCCAAGATCCGCGACCATGACGATCGGAAAACCGCCGCGCTACAGCCCAGACCGGCGCGCCCAACAATGGAGCGCCGCTGTTCCCGTGCGGTCCTATGCCCGCGAACGCGCCGACCGGCCGCGCTTCCACATCCGGGAATCCAATCACATCCAGGGCTTCTATCCCGCGCACAAGCACGACTATTTCCAGATCATCTATTTCCGGACGGCGGCGCCGACGATCCGGATCGGCCTGACCACTGACCGGCCCGTGCCGGGCTCGATCTATTTCATCGGCCCGATGGTGCCGCATCAGGTGCGTTTCGACCGCTCGACCCGCTGCGTGGTGACCTATTTCGACCTCGATTTCCTGCGCCCGGACCTGACCACGTCCTATCCGGCCGCCGAACTCGCACGCATCGCGCCGGAACTCTATCCCTTCGTCTGGCAGAACCATGTCGAACTCGGCCTCGACGCGGCGGCCCGGGCGCGGCTGGAGCGCAGCCTTGCCGCCATCCAGGCCGCGCATGACGCCCCGCGGCTCTGCTCCGACGCGGTGATCCGCGCCGAGCTGTCTCTGCTGCTGGCCGGCATCTGCCAGGATCACGAGCGGGATTTCCTTGAACTCGCCGACAGCCTGCCTGCACCCGGCCGCGACGGCGACCATATGCGCCGGATCGCCGACTATATCGGCGAGAGCTATGCCGGCCCGACCAGCCTGGCGCAGGCCGCTGCCGCCACCCGCCTGTCGCGCAGCCGCCTTTGCGCGCTGATCCGCGCCCATACCGGCAAGACCTTCCAGGCCCTGGTGGCGGAGATGCGGATCGAGGATGCCTGCGAGCGCCTGGCCCTCACCGACGAACCGGTCGGCCGCATCGCGCACGATGTCGGCTATCACGACGAGAAGTACTTTCTCAGGGCGTTCAAGAAACAGACCGGGCTGACGCCGCGGGCGTTCCGGTCGAAGAAGGCGGGCCAGGACGGCATCGGCGGCAACCGCGCGGCGCCGAGGCCCAGCGATGTCGCGCCCCCGCGCCGGACTTGACTTCGCATGCAGAAGAGGCAATCGTGCAATCGATTGCACAATAGACTTGAACACAATGAGAGCGGAACCGCGGCGAAGACCGCGGCCCGATCTCGAGGGGAGACACGATATGAGCGGCATGCGACTGACACGACGGCAGGCGATGGCTGCCGGGATCGCCGCATTCGCACCGGTTGGCGCACCGAGCGTCCACGCCCAGGACTTCATGGCACCGGAGATGCTGCGCATCGGCTCGGTGCCCTATATCTCGGCCGGACCGACCTTCATCGCGCTGGCGCGCGGCTATTTCGACAAGGTCAATCTCAAGGTCGAGATGAAGAGCTTCGCCGATGGCGGGCTGGCCATCCCGATCCTGACCGCCGGCGAGCTGGACATCACCATATCGACCTGCTCCGCCGGCCTGTTCAACACGCTGGCCAAGGGCGCGCCGTTCCGCCTGTTCACCGGTGGCAGCCGCGAGCGGCCGGGCGTCGGCTCGCAATGTTTCATGGTCAGCAACGAGTTGCACGCCAAGGGACTGACGAGCATCGCCGAGATTGCCAGAGCCAAGGGCTCGACCATCGGCATCAGCGTGCGCGGCTCGATCTCGCAATTCCTTTATTCCAAGGCCCTGGCCAAGGGCGGCCTCAAGCCCGAGGACGTCGAGTGGCAATGGGGCGTCGCCAGCAATATCTCGCCGCAGATGCTGAGCGCCAACCGCATCGGCATCAGCAATCTGCCGGTGCCCATGTGTTTCGCCGCCGAGAAGCGCGGCCTGGCCAAGATCCTGTTCTGGGGCGACGAAGCCGCGCCCGACACCCAGATCGCGCTGTGGGCGGCGAGCGGCGAAGCGCGCGCCCGCCGCCGTTCGGCCCTGGTGCGTTTCGCCATGGTGCAGCGGCAGGCCGCGCAGGACTTCATGCAGGCCGCGCGCGACGGCAATCCGGCGATCATCAAGATCCTGGCGGAAGCCACCGGCCTGCCGCCGGAGATCATCGAAACCTCGCGGCCACGCTGGTCCGGCTATGCGCCCGACGGCATGCCGAACCTGGATTCGGTGATGGAACAGGCGACCTTCTGGCACCGGGCCGAGATGATCCCGAAGGTGCCCTCGCCGGCCGAGGTCTTCGAACTCGACATCGCCGAGGAGGCACGCAAGCGCCTCGACGACAAGAACCCCTTTATCTGACCTTCGGCCCGGCCGAGGATCGGTCCAAGATCGGCCGAGGATACCGAGCAGCATGGATGGCAGCACGATGAAAAAGACATTGTTCCGCAGCGGATGGGTCGTGACGATGGACGAGGCCATCGGCGATATCGAGCATGGCGAGGTCTTGATCGAAGGCGACAGGATCGTCGCCGTCGGCCGGGCGCTCGGAGCCAGCGCCGACGAGGTGGTGGACGCCCCCGACATGATCGTCATGCCGGGCCTGGTCAACGCTCATATGCACACCTGGCAGGCCGGCCTGCGCGGCATCGGCGCGCAGTGGCCAGCGGGCGCCTATCATCGCCATGTCCACGGCAACATGGCCATGCGCTACACCGCCGAGGATACCTATCTCGGCAATCTCGTCGGCGCGCTGAACCAGATCGACAACGGTGTCACCACGCTGTTCGACTGGTGCCACATCCTGCGCGACCTGCCGATGGCGGAGCGCGCCGTGGACGCGTTGGAGGAGAGCGGCATTCGTGCCCTGTTCGGCCACGGTACCGCCAAGCCGGTGCCGGCGCCCGGCGAAAAGCACCATTCGGAAGTCCCGCATCCGCGCGAGCGGGTCGAGGCGCTGCGCCGCGGCCGGCTCGCCAGCGACGACCGGCTGGTGACGCTGGGCATGGCCGTTCTGGGGCCGGAGATCTCGACGGCCGAGGTGTGCCTTGCCGATTATCGGCTGGCGCGCGAATTCGGCCTCGTCTCGACCTGCCACGTGTCCTATCCGAGCGGCCAGCGCGTGCAGGAAAACGGCTGGCCGGCGCTCGCCGCGGCCGGCCTGCTCGGCCCCGATCACAATATCTGCCACGGCAACGCCCTGTCGGACGCCGACCTCGGCTTCATCCTCGACCACGGCGTGACGGTGACGCCCACCGTCATGCTGGAATTGCAGGCCAAGGCCGATCCGCCGCTCACCGTCAGGGCGCGTGACCGTGGCGCGGTGATTTCGCTCGGCATCGATACCGAACCGCTCTGCTCCGGCGACATGTTCAGCGAGATGCGCTCGACCTGGATGCATTACCGCCACTACACCAATATCGCGCGCGCCGCGGCCGGCAAACCGCTCGGCGAGATCGCGGTGACGGCGCGCGAGGTGCTCTATTGGGCGACCATGGGCGGCGCCAAGGTGATGCGGCTCGACCATCGCATCGGCTCGCTGACACCCGGCAAGAAGGCCGACCTGGTGCTGCTCGACGCTGGCGATCTCGACCTGTTCCCGGTCTTCGATCCGGTGGTCAGCATTGTCGGTTATGCCAGCGGCGGCCATGTCGACAGCGTCTATATCGACGGCATCGCCCGCAAGCGCGGCGGCAAGCTGACCTTCCCGAAGGAGGTGCTGCAGGCACGCAAGCGGGACCTCACCGAGGCCACCGCACGGGTGATGAAGGAAGCGGGTTTGAGCCTGCCGATCGGGTGAGGCAAAGGCTGGGACGCCCCCCAACGGGCTGCGGCCAACCCTCTCCCATAGGGAGAGGGTGGCGCCGTCAGGCGCCGGGTGAGGGGTCGTCCATTTCCGGATGAGGCAGCATGCGCCGCGAGCGCCGGCACCAGTCCGGGACGCTTACGCCCCTCACCCGGCAGCTGACGCCGCCACCCTCTCCCTATGGGCAGGGGAATCGCATTTGAACAACAGCAGTAGCGGCGAGGAGCGAACTGGATTCTATGAGGTCTCCTGGGATTGACCGGGAGGAGCTGGATGAAGGGGCTGCAGGATCTGTTCGAGGAACTGCCGGATGTGCGGGCGGACAATGCC
>JAFKKV010000069.1 GCA_017304475.1 Hyphomicrobiales bacterium
CCGGCGCGTCGCGCATGCCGCCCTATCCGGAGAGGGACGACCCCTCACCCGGCGCCTGACGGCGCCACCCTCTCCCTCTGGGAGAGGGTTTTTTCGCTGCGTTGGGCGAGGGTTGACCCGGCGGCTCACAAGCCTGGCCGCCCCCCACTCACCCCGCGCTATTGGCGATGTGGCGGAACATGTGGCGGCGGGCTTCATCGTCCATCTCGGCCTTGAACACGTGCTTGTTCTTCAGGTCGTTGGCACGGGCCGCGGCCGGCCGGGCGCTGATCTCGTCGAACAGGCGCTTGAGGTTGGGGAAGCTCGCCCAGGCATCGTCGCCCAGAATGAACGGCACCATGCGCGCCCAGCCCCAGGCCGCCATGTCGACGATCGTATAGGTGTCGCCGACCATATAGCGGTGCTTGGCCAGATGCTCGTCGAGAATGCCGAAATGGCGTTCGGATTCATATTGATAGCGGTTCAGCGCATAGGGCACCTTCTCGGGTGCGAAATGCTTGAAATGCACCGCCTGGCCGGAATAGGGCCCAACCCCGGTCGCCACGAACATCAGCCAGGACAGCATCTCGCCGCGCAAGGCGGGCGTGTCGGCGGGCAGGAACTGGCCGGTCTTTTCGGCGAGATAGAGCAGGATGGCATTGCTGTCGAAGACCACCGCGCCGTCGTCGACAATGGCCGGCACCTTGCCGTTCGGGTTGATCGCGAGATAGTCGGGCTTGAACTGGTCGCCCTTGCGGGTGTCGACCGGCACCGCCTCGTAGGGCAGCCCCGACTCTTCCAGGAACAGCGCGACCTTGGTCGGATTGGGCGAACCGTTGAAATAGAACTTCAGCATCCCGGGGCCTCCATACGGCGTCTCGTTTGGCGGCCGGGGTCGATGATAGGACGCAGCCCCATGCTCGCATCGTTTGTTACGATGCGGCAAAGGCAAACGGTGATCACGGCCGCGTGATCGAGCAACGCGGAATGTCGGTGGGACCTTGTCCTATTCCGGAAAGAAGCGGTTGCCGGGACGGGCGAGGCCGAGATTTTCCCGCAGCGTCCGGCCCTCATATTCGCGCCGGAACAGGCCGCGCCGCTGCAGCTCCGGCACCACCTTGTCGACGAAATCGTCGAGCCCTTCCGGCAGGTAGGGGAACATCACGTTGAAGCCGTCGCTGCCCTCGGTCAGGAGCCATTCCTCCATCTGATCGGCAATGGTCTTCGGCGTGCCGACAAAAGCGAGACCGGCAAAACCACCGAGCCGCTGGGCGAGCTGGCGGACGTTCAAATTGTCGCGCTGTGCCAGATTGATCGCCCGCTCCCGGCCGCTCTTCGAAGCATTGGTTTCGGGGATTTCCGGCAGCGGCCCCTCAGGGTCGAAGAGCGAGGCATCGGTGCCGAGCGCGATCGACAGGGAGGCGATGGCGCTGTCGTAATGGACGAGGCTGTCGAGCAGGTCGCGTTTGGCCCGCGCCTCCTCGACCGTCTCGCCGACCACGACGAAGGCCCCCGGCAGGATCTTCAGGTCGTCGCGCGACCGGCCGAGCGCCTGCATGCGGCCTTTGACATCGGCATAGAAACGCTGGCCGTCGGCGAGCGTGCCGCCGCCGGTGAACACCACCTCCGCCGTCTCGGCGGCGATCTGGCGGCCGGCCTCGGACGCGCCGGCCTGGACGATCACCGGCCAGCCCTGGACCGGCCGCGCGATATTGAGCGGCCCGCGCACGGCGAGCTCCGGCCCCTTGTGGTTCAGCACATGCATCCGGTCGGGATCGAAATAGATGCCGTTCTCGACGTCGCGAATGAAGGCGTCGTCGGCCCAGCTGTCCCACAGGCCGGTGACCACGTCATAGAATTCGCGGGCGCGCTTGTAGCGCTCGCCATGTTCCATGTGCTCGTCCAGGCCGAAATTCAGCGCCACGTCCGGATTGGCCGTGGTGACCAGGTTCCAGCCGGCGCGGCCGCCGCTGATATGGTCGAGGGACGCGAATTTGCGGGCGATGTGATAGGGCTGTTCATAGGTGGTGGAAGCGGTCGCGATGAGGCCGATATGCTCGGTCACCGCGGCGAGCGCCGGCAGCAGCGTCAGCGGGTCGAACGAGGTGACGGTAGCACTGCGCTTCAAGGCCTGGATCGGCATGTTCAGCACGGCCAGGTGATCGGCCATGAAGAAGGCGTCGAAGCGGCCGCGTTCGAGCGTTTGAATGAACCGCTTCAGATGGGCGAAGTTGAAATTGGCATCGGGATAGGCGCCGGGATAACGCCAGGCGGCCGTGTGGATGCTGACCGGACGCATGAAAGCGCCGAGGCGAAGTTGACGCGCCATGGCTTGATGACCTCACGCATGAAATGGGCGAGCGACGGGTTACGGCCCCGGTCTGCCGGCAATGATCCGGAGCCGGGAAGCGCCGTGGATTGGCCGGCAAGGTGGCAAGCAAATCCGGCCATGGTCAAGGCCGGGACAGCGCCCGAGACGCCTGCGAAGCCGGCAAAAGGCCGGCCGTCGAAACCGTGCCGCGCAAGCGAAGAAAGCGGTGGTCGGATATGGCGCGGTGGCAGCACCCTCATGCTACACGCATCGCGCAGGAGAGATTTTATTTTCTATTTTTCACAAGAGATTGATCTTGGATGAGAACATTATTTTAGTCGGCCGCTGTTTTCCGCGCTTTCGAGGCCGCCATGTCCGTGATCACCCGCCGTTCCGCCGCCTCGTTCCTGCTGGCGAGCCCGTTCGTCGTCGCCGGGCGCGGCGCCTCCGCCCAGGTCCGCGAGCTGCGCGTCGACTATGCCACCTACAGCCCGGTCAGCCTGGTGCTGCGCGCCAAGGGCTGGCTTGAGGAGGAGTTCAAGGCAGACGGCATCGCCATCCGCTGGGTGCTCTCCGCCGGCTCGAACAAGGCGCTGGAATTCCTCAATGCCGGATCGCTCGACATCGGCTCGACGGCGGGTGCGGCCGCCCTGGTCGCGCGCGTCAACGGCAATCCGGTGCGTGCGGTCGGCGTCTTCTCCAAGCCGGAATGGACCGCGCTGGTGACCAAGCCGGATAGCGGCATCGCCAAGCCCGCCGATCTCAAGGGCCGGCGCGTCGCGGTCACCCGCGGCACCGATCCGCACATCTTCCTGGTCCGGGCGATCGCCGCCGCCGGGCTGACCGAGCGCGACGTCAAGGTGGTGCCGCTGCAGCATGCCGACGGCCGGCTGGCGCTGGTGCGCGGCGATGTCGATGCCTGGGCCGGCCTCGACCCGATCATGGCCGCGGCCGAGCTCGAGAACGGCGCCACGCTGTTCCACCGCGACGCCGAGGCCAATACCTGGGGCATCCTCAACACGCGCGAAGCCTTCCTGGCGAGCCACCCGCAACTCGTCGCCCGCGTGCTGCAGGTCTATGAACGCGCCCGCATCTGGTCGCTCGCAAACCAGGCCGAGCTCGCCGCGACGCTCGCCAAGGAAGCCAAGCTCGCGGATCCGATCATCGTCAGGCAGCTGGAACGCACCGACCTGACCCATGCCAAGATCGGCCCGGCCCAGGTCGCGACGATCCGGGCGGCGGGCGAGGCCCTGCAGGCTGCCGGCGTCATCGCTGCCAATGTCGATATCGCCGCGGTCAGCCGCGACCTGGTCGACGCCTCGCTCGCGCCCCGCTCGGCCTGAGGCCCGGCGTGACCTTCCCGATCGCCGAGGAGAACATCACGACGCGGCCGCGCCGGCCGCGGCTGACATTGTCGGCCGCGCCGCTGGGGCTGATCCTGCCGGTGGTGCTGGCGCTCGCCTTCGAACTCGCGGTCCGCTTCGGCCTGGTCGAAGGGCGGCTGCTGCCGCCGCCCTCGCGGATCGCCGCAACGCTCACCGCGCTCTATCAATCCGGCGACCTCTGGCTGCATATCGTGACGACCTTGGCGCGGGTGGGCGCCGGTTTCGCCTTCGGCGTCGCAGCCGGCACACTGCTCGGCGCCATCGCCGGCGCCTCGCCGCTCGCCCGCCGCCTGATCGACCCGACGCTGCAGGGCCTGCGCTCGATCCCGTCGATCGCCTGGGTGCCGCTGTTCATCCTCTGGCTCGGCATTTTCGAGGCGTCGAAAGTCGCGCTGATCGCGGTCGGCGTGTTCTTTCCCGTCTATCTCGGCGTTTCCGGCGCGATCCTGGCGATCGACCGCAAGATCGTCGAGGTCGGGCGGGTGGCACGACTGTCGCGCTTCGGCATGATCCGGCGGATCCTGCTGCCGGCGATCCTGCCGGCCTATGTCCTGGCGCTCAGGGCCGGCCTCGGCCTCGGCTGGATGTTCGTCGTCGCGGCCGAATTCATGGGCGCCTCCGAAGGGCTCGGCTATCTCCTGGTCGACGGCCAGCAGCTCGGCAAGGCCGACCAGATCCTCGCCACCATCCTGGTCTTCGCCGTGCTCGGCAAGCTCACCGACAGCCTCGTCTCGGCGGTGGCCCGGCCGTTCCTGGCCTGGCAGGACGTCACGGCGGAGGCGCGCTGACATGCTTGCAGTCGCCGATGTCGGCAAGACCTATCCGAACGGCACGCGGGCGCTCCATGGCGTTTCGCTGGCCATCGAGCGCGGCGAGACGGTGGCGCTGGTCGGCGGCTCCGGCTGTGGGAAATCGACCTTGCTGCGGCTGATCGCCGGACTCGACAGCCCGACCGAAGGCCGTCTGCAGATCGACGGCGAGACCATTGCCGGGCCGCATCCGAAGATCGGCGTGGTGTTCCAGGAACCGCGCCTGCTGCCCTGGCTGACGGTGGCCGCCAATGCCGGCTTCATGCTGGAGGGCCATGACGCCGGGAGCCGGGCCGCGCGCGTCGCCGAACGGCTCGCCGCCGTCGGGCTCGCCGACAAGGCCGGTGCCTGGCCGCGCGAATTGTCCGGCGGCCAGGCGCAGCGGGTGGCGATCGCCCGGGGACTGGCGCCCGATCCGGAGGTTCTGATCCTCGACGAGCCCTTCTCCGCGCTCGACGCCATGACCAAGGCCGACCTGCAGAACCAGCTGGCGGCGCTCTGGGAAGATGCCGGCCCGGCCCGCACCACCTTGCTGATCGTCACCCACGACGTCGACGAAGCGATCGTGCTGGCCGACCGGATCATCGTCATGCAGCCGAGCCCCGGACGGCTGTTCGACGAGATCGCCCATGACCTGCCGCGACCGCGCGACCGCACCAGCGACGGGTTCAACGCCATCAGGCGGCAGGTGCTGGCGGCGCTCGACAGGTCGCTTTCCGGCGCGCTAGATGCCCGCCGAGAGCCGCGCGCCGCCGGCGCGCGCTGAGCACACCGGAGACCTGATCATGGACGCCAATGCCCTGCGCGCGCTTCAGGCGCCGATCAAGGACAAATACAAGACCGACCCGGATGCCGCGGTCATCGTGCTCAAGGCCCACGGCCGGATCGACGACCAGTCGATCTCCTGCAAGGTGGAGACCGGCCGGGCGCTGGCGACCGCCGGCCTGCATCCGGCCTCCGGCGGCACGGGCCTGGAACTCTGCTCCGGCGACATGCTGCTGGAGGCGCTGGTCGCCTGTGCCGGCGTGACCTTGAAGGCGGTCGCCACCGCGCTCGAGATCCAGCTCGACGACGCCACCGTCGATGCCGAAGGCGACCTCGATTTCCGCGGCACGCTCGGCGTCGATCGCGAGGCCGCGGTCGGCTTCCGCGACATCCGCGTCACCTTCACGGTGAAGACCGATGCGCCGGAGGACAAGCTCGCCAGCCTGATGAAGCTGACCGAGCGCTATTGCGTGGTCTACCAGACCATCAAGGGCGGCACGCCGATCCATGCCGCACTGGTGCGCGCGGCCTGACACAAGGGGTTTCGCGGCCCCTGCCATGCGCCGGGATGAGCTGTGCCGCAGCCCGCGCCATGCCAGGGTAGGATGACAGCCGAACGCTGGCGGCGCCCCGGGCGCCGCTTCACTGCTCGATTTGACGAGACCTCACCATGAACCATCGCCCGCTCGGCCGTTCCGGCCTGTCGATCGCCCCGCTGATGTTCGGCGGCAATGTCTTCGGCTGGACCGCCGACGAGGCGACCTCGTTCGGCCTGCTCGATGCCTTCGTCGCCGAGGGCTTCAACGCCATCGACACGGCGGATGTCTATTCGGCCTGGGCGCCCGGCCATGCCGGCGGCGAATCCGAGACGGTGATCGGCAATTGGCTCAAGCGGCGCGGCCGGCGCGACGACGTGGTGATCGCCACCAAGGTCGGCATGTGGGCGAAGCACCCGAACCTGAAGGCGGCAACCATCGCGGCGGCGGTGGAAGAATCGCTGAAGCGGCTCCAGACCGACTATATCGACCTCTACCAGTCGCATAAGGACGACGATCAGACGCCGCAGGACGAGGTGCTCGAAGCCTATGGGCAGCTGATCAAGGCCGGCAAGGTGCGCGCCATCGGCGCCTCCAATTTCACCGCCGCCCGCCTCGCCTCGGCGCTCGATGTCGCCGGCGCCAAGGACCTGCCGCGCTACGAGTCCGTGCAGCCCGCCTATAATCTCTATAACCGCGCCGAATTCGAAGGCGCTCTCGCCAAGGTCGTGATCGAAAACGGCCTGGGCGTGATCAGCTATTTCGGCCTGGCCGCCGGCTTCCTGACCGGCAAGTACCGCTCCGAGGCCGACCTGGCGAAGAGCCCGCGCGGCGCCGGCGTGAAGAAATATCTCGACGAGCGCGGCTTCCGGATCCTGGCCGCCCTCGACACGGTTTCGGCCGGCATCGGCGCGACCCAGGCGCAGGTGGCATTGGCCTGGCTGATCGGCCGCCCGGGCGTCACCGCGCCGATCGTCAGCGCGACCAATCTGACGCAGCTGACCGAGATCCTGAAGGCGGCGCATCTGGTGCTGCCGGCCGAGGCGGTGGCCAGGCTGGACGCGGCGAGCGCGTGAGCAGCGGTGAAAAGCGCCTACAAATCAACCCTCTCCCATAGGGAGAGGGTGGCGCCGTCAGGCGCCGGGTGAGGGGCGTAGGCGTTCAGAACTGAGGCAGCGCGCGTCGCGCATGCCGCCCTATCAGGAGAGGGACGACCCCTCACCCGGCAGCTGACGCTGCCACCCTCTCCCTCTGGGAGAGGGTTTGTTCGCCCTCCCCCTCCCCTCACAAAATCTTCCCCAGAAACTCGCGCGTGCGCGGGTCGCGCGGGGCTGAGAACAGCGCGGCCGGCGCGCCATGTTCGACGATCACGCCGCGATCGGTGAAATAGACCTGGTCGGCGAGTTCGCGGGCGAAGTTCATTTCATGGGTCACCAGGAGGCAGGTCATGCCGTCCTCGGCGAGGTCGCGAATGGTGTGCAGGACCTCCTTCACCGTTTCCGGATCGAGCGCGGCGGTGACCTCGTCGAACAGCATGACCTCCGGCTGCATGCAGAGCGAGCGGGCAATGGCGACACGCTGCTGCTGGCCGCCGGACAATTCGCCGGGATAGGCATCGACCTTGTCGATCAGGCGGACCTTGGCGAGCAAGGCACGGGCCCGCTCCTCCACCTCACGCCGGTCCTGCTTCAGCACCTGGATCGGCGCCATCATGACGTTCTGCAGGGCGGTGCGATGCGGGAACAGATTATATTGCTGGAACACCATGCCGACGCGCTGGCGCAGCGCGATCTTGTCGAGCTTCGGATCGGTCACGTCGGTCTCGCCGACCAGGATCGTGCCGGCTTCGATCGGCACCAGCGCGTTGATGCAGCGCAGGAGCGTCGACTTGCCGGAGCCCGAGGGGCCGATGATGCAGACGACCTCGCCGCGGGCGACGTCGAAACTGATCCCCTTCAGCACCTCGAGCGCGCCGAAACGCTTGTGGACGGCACGGATGGAGACCAGGGGGGAGGCGTCTGTCATCGGCTCAGATCTTCACCTGGTAGCGTTGTTCCATGACCCGCGTGGCCCGGGCGATCGGGTAGCAATAGGCGAAGAACCACAGCAGCAGATAGCCGTAGAACGGGATCAGCAGGTCGCCGCGCCGCTCGGCGTTGAGTGCGCCGCGGGTCAGTGCCATGGCCTCCTCGACGCCGACGATCGAGGTCAGCGGCGTCGCCACGATGACGATGGCATAGAGGTTCATCCAGGGCGGCAGCATGCGCTTGACGCATTGCGGCAGGATGATCGAACGCAGCGTGGCCCAGCGCCGGTAGCCGAGCGATTCCGCCGCCTCCCACTGGCCCCTAGGCAAGGACTGGACGGCGCCCCGGACGATCTCGGAGACATTGGCCATGACCGGCAGGATCAGGCCGATGGTGGCGCGCAGCCAGTTCGGCACGTCGTGGACCTGGCCGAACAGGGTGATCCGGAACGGCAGGACATAGATGCAGTAGAACAGCAGCACCAGCCAGGGCGCGTTGCGGAAGAACTGAGTCAGCACCCAGGAGCCCGCGCGCACCGGCGGCAGCAGCGAGATCTGAGCGAGGCCGAGGAACAGCCCGAGCAGGCTGCCGATGCCCATGGCGATGAGGCTGATGGCGATGTTGAGCGCGAAGCCGCGGCCGATCAGCGGGGTCCATTTCCACAGGGCGGCGAGCACGCTCTCCTGGCCGCCGGCGAGCGCCTGCGCCTCGGCAACCCCGCACCAGAGCAAGACGAGGCCCGCCAGCAGTGCGCCGAAACGCCAGTCGAGCTCGAGCCGGGGCAGGCCCCTGGCGCGATCGGCGGCGGCCCGCGCGGCGAGCCTTTCGGCTGCGGGCAGCAGGACCGGCAGGTCGGTCTTGTCCGGCAAGGCGCGCATGGCCGTCAGTTCCCGTAGCCGGGCATGCGCATGGCCTTCTCCCAGCGATGCATGAGCCAGACCAGCAGGCTGACCAGCGCGATATAGATGACCATCAACAGGTTCATCATCTCGGCGACATTGAGCGTGTCCGACCAGATCTGGTTGGCGACATAGAGCATTTCCGGCACGCCGATGGCATAGGCGAGCGTGGTGGTCTTGATCAGGTTGACCAGGTTGTTGTTGAGCGCCGGCAGGCAGACCCGGAAGGCCAAGGGCAGCACGATGTGCAGATAGGCCTTGAAGCGGGAATAGCCGAGCGCCTCCGCGGCTTCGATGGTCGCCTTCGGGATCGCCTCGACGCCGGAGCGGAAGATCTCGACATTGAAGGCGCCGGCGAAAAAGGACAGCGAGACCAGCGCCCAGGTGAAGTTGGACACCATCGGCACTTCCATGCCGATATCGTCGCGCATGGTCGGCGTGATGGCGCCGAGCGCGAAATAGAAGAAATACATCTGGACCAGCGGCGGCGTGTTGCGGAACAGCGCGATATAGCCGTTGACCAGCCAGGCCAGGGGCCGGAACGCCGCCTTCTGCACGAAAGCGCCGACGACGCCGATGACCAGGCTGCCGGCAACCGAGAACACCGAAAGCTGGATAGTGGTCAGGAAGGCGTTCCAGAAGCGCGCGCGGTCGAACGGATCGTAGAAGACCGTGAAATTGAGGCCCGCCGTGTCCTTCAGATTGCGGAAAAACTCGGCGACGAGGTCAAGCATCGGAGATCGGACTCAAGCGGCTGCGGCCATGACGATGCAGCCACCCGGAGCGGCCTGTCCGGCTCCGGGCGGCGATATCGAGCGCATGGCGGAACCGGGCGATCAATTGGTCCTGATATGATCGCGCAGCGCCTCGTGCATGCGACGCAGGAACGGGCTCTCGGCGATGCCGGCGGCCTTTTCCCATTCCAGGAGCTTGCCGGTGCGGTGCCATTCCGCGACCATGCCGCCGACGAAACGGCCCCAGGCGCGGTCACGGTCTTCCAGGCGCACGGCGAGCCCCCAGGGCGTGTCGCTCTGGCTCGCCAAAGGCTGGTGGAAATCCTTCCAGCGGCCGGACGCATCGGCGAGCATCACCGCGATCAGGTTGTCGTCATAGATCCAGCCGAGGCAGCGGCGCTGCTCCAGCGCGGTCTCGACCTCCGAGACGCCGGTGAAGGCCAGGATCTCGACGCCGAAACGCTCGGTCGCCGGCCGATTGTACCAGGCGCCCTGAATGGCGCAGAGCGTGCGGCCGCGCAGCGCCTCCCAGGCCGCCGGCGTGACGGTCTTCGGCATGATGATATTGTAGCCGGAGGAATAATAGTTCGGGTGGACGATGCCGACCACGCGCCGGCGGTCGGCGACGTCGGACATGGTCGCGATCATCAGGTCGGTCTGGCCCTGCTGCAGGAACTGCATGCGGTTGGAGGCGACCACCGGCACGAATTCGGCGCGCACGCCGAGCGTGCGGGCGATGTCGCGGGCCATGTCGATCTCCAGGCCGACGAATTCGCCCTGCGGATTGCGGAAGCCCCAGGGCCGGTAATCGGCACGCACGCCGACTTTCAGCACGCCCTCGCGCTGGATCTTCTGCAAGGTGTCGGCCTGGGGCGTGGCGGGTGCTGCGGCCGGCGCTTGCGCCTGGACGCTGGTCGCCAGCCCGAGCGCCAGCGCCACGGCCAGAATGCCGCTCCTGATATGATCGACTGATGTCATGGCATGCCCCCTCGAGCCCTCGTTCCCCAACGTCGTTCGAGCCGATGGAGCGGCAGGCGACCACCGGCACGGGACCGCACTGTCCCGGTTTTCTCCCGGCGCGTCGAGAGCAAAGAATGATCGAGATGATTCCATTTGCGGCGACTTTGATCCACCGCGCCGCCAGGACCCGAAAGCCAGGGCCGATCGTCTTTCGCATGCGCCAATACAGGTGATACGACAGCCTTGGCGCAAGCTCGTCTTGCAACGCTGCTCTGCCGCCCATCTGCGCCGTTGCCACGCCGGAACCGGCGCGCCATCCTGCCCGTGGGGCGCCAATCTGCCGAGAACAAGAAACCGCCGGAGACTGGACGCCCGTTACCGGAGCGGGGGCACTTCATGTCGGCACAGGATCAAGCAAAAAGTCAGAAGGCGGTATCGGCGGCGGTCGTCGGCAACGTCCTCGAATGGTACGATTTCGCCGTCTACGCCTATGTCGCGGCGATCATCGCGCGCAAATTCTTTCCCGGCCAGGACGAGGTGGCGGCGCTGCTGTCGGCCTTTCTCGCCTATGGCCTGGGCTTCCTGGCAAGGCCGCTCGGCGGCATCGTCATCGGCCGCATGGGCGATGTCAGCGGCCGCAAGAACGCGCTGCTCCTGACCATGTTCCTGATGGCCGCCGGCACGGTCATGATCGGCCTGCTGCCGACCTATGAGAGCATCGGTTTCCTGGCGCCGCTGCTGCTGGTCGTCGCCCGCCTGCTGCAGGGCTTCTCGGCCGGCGGCGAATGGGGCGGATCAACCGCCTTCATCGTCGAATGGGCGCCGAAGAACAAGCGCGGCTTCTACGGCAGTTTCCAGCAGATGAGCGTGGTCGCCGGCCTGCTGCTCGGCTCGGGCGTCGCGGCCTTGATGAACACCGTGCTGACCACGGCCCAGATGGACAGCTGGGGCTGGCGCGTGCCGTTCCTGATCGGCGGCATTCTCGGCCCGATCGGCCTCTATATGCGCCGGACCATCGAGGAGACGCCGGCCTACAAGGCGGTGTCCGACGGCACCGCCACGGCCAAGGCGGTCGACGATCACGTCAGTCCCTGGCTGCTCGCCGGCCGCGCCTTCGGCTTCACCATCGTCTGGACGGTCTGCTTCTACGTGCTGCTCAACTACATGCCGACCTGGACGCAGCGCTACATGAACCTCTCGGCCTCGCAGGCACTCTGGGCCAATACGATCGGTCTGCTGGCACTGATGCTGTCGATTCCGGTCATGGGCCTCTTGTCCGACCGGTTCGGCCGCAAGCCCCTGTTGATCGCCTGCTGCCTCTGTTTCGTGGTCGTGCCCTATCCGGTGTTCAGCTATCTCCTGTCGGGCGGCGTGTCGCTGACCTCGCTGATCATCGTGCAGATCGTCTTCGCCGTGATGATCTCGATGTTCTCCGGGGCCGGGCCGGCGGCGATCGCCGAGATCTTCCCGACCCGCAACCGCTCGACCTGGATGACCACGGGTTATGCCCTGGCGGTGGCGATTTTCGGCGGCTTCGCGCCGTTCATCTCGGTCTGGCTGATCAGCACCTTCGGTTCGCCGATCGCCCATACCTATTACCTGGTGGCCGCGGCCGTCGTCTCGACCATCGTCATCTGGCAGCTGCGCGAGACGGCCTTCGAGGACCTGCAGTGACGGGGCGCGGAGAGCGCAGCGCGAGGAGGCGGCCATGCTGATCCGGTTCGACGGCAAGACCGCCATCGTCGCGGGCGCCGCCCGCGGCATCGGGCAAGCCATCGCCCGGTCGCTGGCCGGCGACGGTGCGGAGGTTTTCGCCTGCGATCTGCTCGTCGAGGCCCTCGCGCCGCTTACCGGCAAGACCGCGACCGGCGGCGCGATCCACGCGCTGCCGGTCGACGTCACCGACGAGGCCTCGATCCGCGCCGTGGTCGAGGCCGCGGGCGGCGCGGTCGACATCCTCGTCTATGTCGCCGGCGGCGTGCGCGGGCAGCGGCCGAAGCCCTTGGAGGATGTCGGCGCCGACGAGTTCGACGCCGTGGTCGACGTCAACCTGAAGGGCGCCTTCCTCTTCGCCAAGGCGGTGGCGCCGGGCATGAAGACCAAGGGGTCGGGCCGGATCATCACGATTTCCAGCCGCGCCGGGCTCGTCACTAGCCTGACCGGCATCCAGAGCTATGCCGCCGCCAAACATGGCCAGGTCGGGCTGGTCAAGCAGCTGGCCCAGGAGCTCGGGCCCGCCGGCATCACCGTCAATTCGGTGGCGCCCGGCTTCATGGCGACCAGCCCGGACTATGAACGGCAATGGGCGAGCTACACACCGGAATTCCGCGCCGGCTTCACCGAACGCATCGCCATGCGCCGCATGGGCAGGCCTGAAGACATCGCCGACGCCGTGACCTTTCTCGCCTCCGACTTCGCCTCCTGGATCACCGGCCAGACCTTGCCGGTGACCGGCGCGCCGCTGGTGTGAACCAAACCGTTTCCAGATCGAACCCTAAGGAGCGATCGATGGCCGAGACCCCGAAAATGGAACCCTGGCAGTGGCCGGAAGAGCATTGGCGCAAGCTGGTCGGCCAGGTGCGGGCCGGCCGCAGCTATCGGCCCGAGCGCTGGAAGGACGGCGCGCGCTGCGCCTTCGCCTTGTCGTTCGACGCCGATCACGAGACCAATGAATTGCGCGACGGCGGCAATTCCATCGGCCGCATGGCCTGGGGCCAGTACGGCCCGCGCGTCGGCGTACCGCGCATCCTGAAGATCCTGGAAAAATACAGCGTTCCCGCGACCTTCTACGTGCCGGCGGTGGCCGCCCTGCTGCACGAGGACGAGCAGCGCCGGGTCGTCGCCGAAGGCCACGAGATCGGCATTCATGGCTGGATCCACGAGCTCAATTCCGTGCTGCCCTATGAGGCCGAACGCGACCTGATGCTGCGCTCGGCCGAGACGCTGGAAAAGATCACCGGCATCCGCCCGGTCGGCCTGCGCACGCCGTCCTGGGACTTCAGCCCGAACACGCTGAGGATCGAGAAGGAAATGGGCCTGCTCTACGATTCCTCGCTGATGGCCGACGAGGACTGCTACGAGCTGATGCTGGAAGGCGAGCCGTCCGGCGTCATCGAACTGCCGGTCGAATGGGTGCGCGACGACGCGGTCTATTTCATGATGCACCGGTTCCAGTCGCTGCGCCCGCACACCGCGCCGGAGGCCGTGTTCGACATTTTCAGGCGCGAGTTCGACGCGGCTTACGAGGAGGGCGGCATCTTCCAGCTGACCACCCACCCGCACATTATCGGCTACCGCTCGCGCATCTGGATCATCGAGGAACTGATCAAACACGCCAAGACCAAGGGCGACGTCTGGTTCGCGACGCATGCGCAGGTGGCCGAGTTCGCGCGCGACAATGCGGTGTGAAGGAGGGGAGGTCGAAGCGCGCGAATCTCGCTTCGATATGCGGACCAGAACGAAAAGCTCAACGCAATCAACCCTCTCCCAAAGGGAGAGGGTGGCAGCGTCAGCTGCCGGGTGAGGGGTCGTCCCTCTCCGGACGGCCTGCATGCGCGACGAGCATCCGCATCAGTTCTGAGAGCTCACGCCCCTCACCCGGCGCCTGACGGCGCCACCCTCTCCCTCTGGGAGAGGGTTGGTTTTGTGGCGCTTTTCCCCCTCCC
>JAFKKV010000070.1 GCA_017304475.1 Hyphomicrobiales bacterium
GCTTCTAGTGAGGTCGGGACGGTTCCCCTCGGGGACGAACAGGGAATGCAGTGAGAGGCCTCGGCCTCGATGCTGCGGCTGCCCCCGCAACTGTAAGCGGATGGCGCCCATCACATGCCACTGAGGGCAACCTCGGGAAGGCGATGGGCACCGATATCCGCGAGCCAGGAGACCTGCCGTCAGTCGTGGTCACACGCGAGTGCGTCGGGCGGGGTGTCCTGATCGTAGCCGAACAGCCGGGCCTTCTTGCGAAGGCCGCTGGGAAGCCTCGTTCGCGGTGACGTGTCGCCACGCGCCGAGGTCCAAGGTGAACCAGCTGCCGTCCCATTCGCGCCCGCCCAGGGCGTTGTCCTTTTCCGTCATCGCCCTCGCGACCGCCCTGCCCGGCCTGGCCCTGGCGCAGCCCGCGACGCAATCCACCCCCGGCTTGCCCTTGCCGACGATCGAGGTGACGGCCGACCAGGGCGGCGGCCTCAACCTCTCGACCCCAGCTTCGACCGCCAGCCGTCTCGGCCTGACGCCCTTGCAGACACCGGCGAGCGTCGAGATCATCCGGGGCGAAACCGCGCGGGAGCGCGGGCAACTGAGCATCACCGAGGCCGTCACGCAGAACGGCACGGGTTTTTCGTCGGTTGCGGCCCCCGTCTACGGCTCGGGCTTCGCGGTGCGCGGCTTCCAGGGCAATAGTTCGGTCATGCAGCTCTATGACGGCACCAGGCTGTTCCCTGGCCGTGGCAACGTCACCTTTCCCTTCGACACCTGGTCGGTCGAGCGCATCGAGGTGCTGCGCGGGCCGGCTTCGGTCCTTTATGGCGAGGGCGCCATTGGCGGCGTCATCAATGTCGTGCCGAAAAAGCCGATCACCACGGGTTTCCGCAACGAGGCGGAACTCTTCTTCGATTCCAACCTCACCCGGCGCATCGCTCTCGACAGCGGCGGGCCTATCTCGCAGGCCCTGTCCTATCGCTTCAACATCGTCACCGATGCCTCGAACGGCTGGGTCGACCGCGGCAATTCGTCGAACTTCGCCGCGTCTGGCGCCTTGCGATTGCAGGCGACCCCCAACCTCGCCTTCACGATTTCCACCGATTACGGCAACCAGAACCCGATGCGCTATTTCGGCACGCCCTATCGGGATGGCGTGCTGGACACCAGCATCCGCCGGCGCAATTACAATGTGTCCGACAGCCTGATCCGCTTCGAGGACAGCTGGAGCCAGTTCAAGACCGAATGGACGCCGTCCGACGCCCTGTCGTTCCGCAACGTCTTATACTACCTGACCAGCCGGCGCGAATGGCGCAATGCCGAGACCTTCTTCTGGAACACCGGCACCAATCAGGTCGAGCGCAGCAATTACAACCACATCCTGCAGCAGCAGAACCAGGTCGGGAACCGGGCCGACCTGACCTTGCGCCACCAGTTGTTCGGGCTGCGCAACGAGACCGTCATCGGCTTTGACGTCAACCGCGCCAATTTCGGCTATTCGAACTATTTCCCGGCCGGCGCCCTGCCCTTCCTGCCCTATACCAGCGCGGTCAATCCCTACGTCTTCAATCCCGGCACTTTCCCGGATCCGAACCGGCTCGACCCGAAATTCCGCTCGACGATCAGCCAGCAATCGCTGTTCGCCGAAAACCGCCTGTCATTGCGCGACAATCTCACCCTGGTCAGCGGCGTGCGCCTGGACCGGCCGACCATCAACCGGCAGGACCTGAGCACCCCCTCGGGCAGTTTCGAGCGGACCTTCTCCTCGGTCGGCTGGCGCGTCGGCGCGGTCTATAATCCCGTGCCGGATTTCGCCATCTATGGCCAATACGCGGTCGCGAGCGACCCGATCAACGTGCCACTGCTCGACTACACCAAGAGCTTCCAGAATTTCGACCTGACCCGCGGCCGGCAGATCGAGGTCGGCGTCAAGCAATCGTTCTGGGGCGGGCGCGGGCAATGGACCCTGGCCGCCTTCCAGATCATCAAGAACAACCTGCTGGTCGTGAACCCGGCCGATTTCTCGCTGCAGCAGATCGGCCAGCAATCTTCCCGGGGCATCGAGGCGGCGGTCTCGCTGACGCTCGACGGCGGCTGGCGGATCGATGCCAACGCGGCCGTCCTGAAGGCGCGCTACGACGATTTCCGCTATATCGACTTCGTCTCGTTTTCGGTGGTCGACTACACCAACAAGGTGCCGATCCTGGTGCCCCAGGCGACCGCCAATCTCTGGCTGTCCTGGGCGTTCCGGGAAAACTGGGAAGCCAGTGCCGGCCTGCAATTCGTCGGCCAGTCCTATGAGGACTTCGCCAATACCATCGTTCGGCCGGCCTATGCGCTGGTCAATGTCGGCCTGAAATGGCAGCCGAACCCGAACACGACCTTCAACTTCCGCATCAAGAACCTGTTCGACAAGGTCTATTCGTCCTACCTGCGCTACGACGCGGACAATGGCTATCTGCAGGGTTTCCTCGGCCAGCCCCGGACCTTCCAGGCCTCGATGAACGTGAAGTTCTGAGCACCCGCGCGGGCGCTCCTCGCGGCGCCCGCGCCCGAACTCCTGCCCAGCGCGGAGATTGCCGCCCCATGGAAACCTTCGACTGGCTGGCCAGACAGATCGATACCGCCGCGGTCGAATGGAGCATGGGCGCCTTCGGAGCGATCGAAGGTCTTCGCCGGCATCCAGACGATGCCGGCGCCGACACGCGAGACGCCGATGGCGTGACGGCCGCGACAAGGAGCGGCGGCATCCGGTTGAATGCCGTCGACACGATGATCCCGGTTGCCTTCGAGCTGCTCAGCTCGGACCCGCATCTGTGGAACCATGCGGTCGCGCTGTGCCTGCCGCGCGAGGCCAGCCGGATGAGCAGCCGGGGAGCCATCACCGAACTCGGCCCGGACATCGGTGCCATCCGGGCAGAGGACCGAGGCGGCACCCTCTTCGATATCGGTCTTGCGGTCGACCAGGCGGATATCTGCCTGCGGACCGCCGATACCGAGCTGATCCGAGCCCTGCGCGCAGCCGGCGCAACATCGCTGCTCGCTGCCGGAAGCGCCGTCCTGGACGCGCTGAGACGCAGCATCCACCACCGCGTCGTCCTGACCCGGCTCGGACGGCTGGAGGTCTTTCCGACATGCCCGGCCGCGCCCGGAACCGGGCTGGACGAACTCCTGCCGGGACTGATGCCGCAGCTCCTCGGCCGCGGCATTACGCATGCGCGGACCAGTCCCATCCCCGCGGGCCTCGTACCCTGCGCCTATCTGTTCCCGCCCCATCCGGCCCGTCATGCTCCGGGCAGCGCGAAGGCCTTCGACCTCGCACAGCACCGGGCGTTCCAGGCGATCCTGCAGCGGTTCGGCCGGCCCGAGCTGAATGCGCTGAAAGCCGCGGTCAATGCCGCCCTCGATCGCGGCGATCCGCCGGACCGTTTCGTGCCGCCGCCGGGACGCTGGGCCAAGGCCAGCCTGCGCGTCACCTTGCGCCAACGACGGATGACAGGCGGCTCCGGCGATCTCGACGCCTGGCGCGCGGCCTTCGACCGGACCGAGGGGCGCAGCGACGACGGCTGAGCAGCCGGTAGACCCGACCATCGCCACCATCAGCTAGGCCCGTCATCCAGGATCCCCGATGCTCCCCATCGCCACCGCCTCCGCTCTTGCCGGAGCCCTGCTGGGAGCCGCATGGCTGGCAGGCGCGATGGCGCTCTCCCCGGCAATCTCCGCCCTCAGCCTCGGCGCGGCGGCGATCGCCTATCAGGCCCGCGCGGCATCCCATCTGATCCGTGCCATCATCGGCTTTCTGATCGCCTTGCACCTCACATCGGTCGTGGTCCTGGCCATCGCGGAGATAATTCCGCTCTCCGGGCCGTGGCGGGCCTATTGTCCAACCCCGGCGAGCGCCGCATGGCCGGTCGTCTTCGCCGGCCTGGTGTTCGCCGCCTCGTTCGTCCCGGTCATCGGCCAGATCACCCGGCTCGCGGATCCCTTCTTCGCGGCCACGGACAAGACCTCGATCGCATTTCCCGGCGGCCTCCGGCTGGCCGTTACAGAACGCACCATCGCGCATGCCCTGCTGTTCGGGCTCATGGCGATCAACATCGCGCAGGTCTTCCTCACCGTCCTGCTCAACCAATGGAACGGCCGTTTCTTCACCGCCCTCCAGCAGCGCGACGGATCGATCTTCTGGGCCGAGTTGCGGATCTGGGCGATCATTGCCGCCCTCATCGTCGTCGCCCGTGTCTATGAGATCTATCTCGTCCAATACGCGCAAATGCGCTGGCGCCGGTGGGCGACGGCCCATCTGACCAGGCGGTGGCTCGAGGCCGGCATCCACGGCCTGCGCCTCCAGAGTGCGATGCCCGACAATCCCGACCAGCGCATCGCCGAGGACATCGGGCTGTTCGCCACCGCGACGCTCGAATTCTGGTCGCGCCTGTTCACCGCAGGCATATCGCTGCAGGCCTTCGTGATCATCCTCTGGACACTCTCGGCCCAGTCGCGCCTGCCGATCGCCGGTTTCCGGATCGATGCCATCCCCGGCTATCTCGTCTGGGCCGCGCTGGCCTTCGCCGTCGTCGGGACGCTCTTGGCCCATCTCATCGGACGGCCGCTCATTCGCGTCGGTTTCGACAGGCAACGCCATGAGGCCAATTTCCGTTTCGGGCTGATGCGCATCCGCGAACACGACGAGCAGATCGCCTCGCTCAAGGGGGCCACCGCGGAGCGGGCCAATCTGAACCGCGGCTTCCTGCCCGTGGTGGCGAACTGGGCCGCCTATATGCGGCACACCAGGCGGCTCACCTTCGCCACCTCCACCCTGGGCCAGATCGCGCTCGTCTTCCCGATCATCGTGCTGGCGCCGGCCTATTTCTCCGGCGCGGTCCAGCTGGGTGGCCTGACCCAGACCATGGGCGCCTTCTTCCGTGTCCAGGACGCCTTGTCCCTGTTCACCGAATTCTATCGGCCGCTCGCCGACTACAAGGCCGTCATCGACCGGCTGACCGGCTTCGAACAGGCGATGACGGCTGCTCCCCGCCCATCGCCGCCAACGATCACGCGGTCAGCGGCCGGGGATGCCATCGTCATCGACCACGTCGTCCTGGCTCGTCCCGACGGCACGCCGATGACGGCAGTGCCGCCGGTGACGATCCGGCCGGGCGACAGAGTGCTCGTCACCGGCCTCTCGGGTTCGGGCAAGTCGACGCTGCTTCGCGCCCTGGCCGGCGTCTGGCCGCATGGATCCGGCGCGATCACCGTACCGGCAAGAGCCAGCATGATGCTGCTGACGGCAGAGCCTTATTTGCCGATCGGTTCCTTGCGCGAGGCGATCGCTTATCCGGCGCCCGGGCATGCCCATGACGACGCAACCCTTGCCGCCGCGCTCCGCGATGCCGGCCTGCCGGCTTTTGCCGAACGCCTCGACCAACAGGAGACCTGGCACAGCATCCTTTCGGCCGGCGAACAGCAGCGGCTGGCCGTGGCGCGCGCGCTCGTCACCCGACCCGACTGGCTGCTGCTGGACGAGGCGACGGCGGGGTTGGACGAGGCGGCCGAAAGCGCCATCCATGCGATCATCGCCAAGCGATTGCCCGGCACGGCGGTGGTTTCGGCAGGCCACCGGTCAGGATTGGCGCGCTTTCACGGCCGGAGCATCGACCTGACGGCGCAGACCCACACCGCCACGGAGACGCAGCTCCTTCCGGGAGGGTCGTGAGCATTCCGTTCGGCGAGTGGCGGGCACGGTGGTCGTGAGCCACCATGCCCGCTCCGGCTTTCGTTCAATCGGCGCGGGCGCGAATTTCCCTCGCCGCCTCGACCATGTTGACCAGCGCCGGGCGCACCTCGTCCCAACGCCGCGTTTTCAGACCGCAATCGGGATTGACCCAGATCTGGCCCGGCGCGAGGTTCCGCCTGGCCTTGCCGAGAAGCTCGGTCATTTCGGCGACCGCCGGGATGCGCGGCGAGTGGATGTCATAGACGCCGGGGCCGATCTCGTTCGGGTAGCGATAACCGACAAAGGCGTCGAGCAGCTCCATCTTCGAGCGTGACGTCTCGATCGAGATGACATCGGCATCCATCGCGCCGATGGCATCGATGATGTCGTTGAACTCCGCGTAACACATATGGGTGTGGATCTGCGTCCGGTCGGCGACGCCGGCCGCCGAGAGCCTGAAACATTCGACCGCCCAGGCGAGATAGGCCTTCCAGTCGCCCCGGCGCAGCGGCAAGCCTTCGCGGATCGCCGGTTCGTCGATCTGGATCATGCCGATGCCGGCCTGTTCGAGGTCGGTCACCTCGTCGCGGATCGCCAAGGCGATCTGCCGGCAGACCTGGTCACGCGCCAGATCGTCGCGGACGAACGACCATTGCAGCATGGTCACCGGGCCGGTGAGCATGCCCTTCATCGGCCTTGCGGTCAGCGACTGGGCATAGGACGACCAGCCGACCGTCATCGGCCGCGGCCGCGACACGTCGCCGAAAATGATCGGCGGACGCACATAACGCGAGCCGTAGCTCTGCACCCAGCCATGCCGGGTGAAGGCATAGCCGGACAATTGCTCGCCGAAATATTGCACCATGTCATTGCGTTCGAATTCACCATGGACGAGCACGTCGATGCCGATCTCCTCCTGCCAGCGGACGGCCGCGGCGGTCTCCTTGCGCAGGAAGGCTTCATAGGCCAGGTCGCTGAGCGTGCCCTTGGCATGGGCCGAGCGGGCCTTGCGCACCTCCTCGGTCTGCGGAAACGAACCGATCGTCGTGGTCGGGAAGGCCGGCAGCGCGAAATGCGCGTGCTGCAGTTTCTGGCGTTCGGCGAAGGGATGCGCCCGGTTCGCCATGGCCGGCGTCACCACGGCGAGCCTCGCCGCGACCGCGGGATCGTGAATCTTGGCGGAACTGCGCCGCCTTGCCGAGGCCTCGGCCGAGGCCGCCAGCACGTCGGCGACGGCGCCACGGCCACCGGCCAGCGCGCGGCCGAGCGTCGCGAGCTCCGCCATTTTCTGGGCGGCAAAGGCGAGCCAGTCCTTCAGGTCGGGATCGAGCTTGTCTTCCAGCGCGAGATCGACCGGCACATGCAATAGCGAGCAGGAGACCGCGATCTCGATATGATCGGTGCCGCGCTTCGCCACCACCGGTTCCAGCCGGTCGAGCAGGCGCGGCAGGTCGGCGCGCCAGACATTGCGGCCGTCGATGACGCCGAGCGACAGCACCAGTCCGCGCGGGGCCTTGGCGAGCACCCGGTCGAGCTGGTCGGGCGCGCGGACGAGATCGACATGAAGGCCGGCGACCGGCATGCCGAAGGCGGTGTCGAGATTGCTGCCGAGGGCGCCGAAATAGCTCGCCAGCATGATCTTCAGGTGGGGCAGCGCGCGTGCCAGCGTCTGGTAGCAATTGCGCAAGGCGAGACGCGCCGCATCGTCGAGGTCGAGCGCCAGGCACGGTTCGTCGAGCTGCACCCATTCGGCGCCATTGGCGGCGAGCCGGCGCAGGATATCGATATAGACAGGCACCAGGTCGGGCAGCAGGGACAGGGGATCGAAGGCGCCGTCCTTGGCCTTGCCGAGCTTCAGATAGGTCACCGGTCCGAGCAGCACCGGACGGGTCTGGATGCCCAGCGCCTTGGCCTCGAGGAATTCATCCAGCGGCTTGGTCGAGGCAAGCGAGAACGCCTGACCGCGTTCGAATTCCGGCACCATGTAATGATAGTTGGTGTCGAACCATTTGGTCATTTCGAGCGCCGGAACGCCTGCCGCCGCCGCGGCACATCCGCAAGCCGCCGGATGGCTCTCTTCACCGGTTCCGGCTTGGCTGCCGCGCGCCATGGCGAAATAGGTGGCGAGCGACACCTTGCCGCCGCGCCAGCCGTAGATTTCGGGGATGACGCCGACCATGACGCTGGTGTCGAGGACGTGGTCGTAGAGCGAGAAGTCGTTGGAGGGAATGACGGTGACGCCTTGCGCCTGCTGGAGCGCCCAATGGCGAGCCCTCAGATTGGCCGCGGCCGCGAGCAATTGCGGCCCATCGATCCTGCCGGACCAATAGCCTTCCAAGGCTGATTTCAATTCGCGTCGGGCGCCGATGCGCGGCACGCCGAGAGTGGCAACAGGCAGAGACAGAGACGACATTGGCAAACCCCGTTTGCTGGGGCGAAGGCCAAGCGGCCGCATGCAGGCTCCCGGGACGCATGGCGCCCCGCTTTGCAAGCGACACACCGGACACCCCGCCCGTGGACGTTATCAGGTCGAGGCAGGTCTCCTGGCTCGCGGGTCAATGCTGCTGTTCGGCCTTCCCGAGACCTTCAGGCCTCAGTGACTCCAGATGAACAGCGGCTCGCCGCTTACAGTTGCGGGGGCAGCTCCGGCTTGGCCCTGGGGCGTACCGGATTCCCTCTTAGCTCCGGACCCGGACAGGTCCGCAGAACCACGACGGCATCAGTTGGCAATGGCGGGCGACGAAAGTCAATAGGACATAAAGACATCTTTATGTCGTTAAGTCGTCACGTCATATGGGCCATCACATCGGTGAGAGGCAGTCGCCACCCGATCCACAATCCATTGACATCGAATGCGACTCACCCGCTATATGTAGCGGTCGAGGTTCTCCTGAGTCGCACCGGGAGCTAAGAGGGAATCCGGTGAGATGCCGTTCGCATCGAAGCCGGAGCTGCCCCCGCAACTGTAAACGGCGAGACGCTGTCGAGACGTGTCACTGGGGTCCAGGAGGGCTCCGGGAAGGCCAGACAGCCCGACGACCCGTGAGCCAGGAGACCTGCCCCGACATCTTGAACGTCCACGGGCGGGGTGTCCTGGTGGGTCGCTTGCATCAGCGGGAGGGCGGTCGCGCCATCCCGTTCCGGCGGCGTCCTTTTGGCCCAAGCCCCCACACTTCTTGGGGTCTGCCGATGTCTCTGTTGATCGAAACCGAAACCGCGCCGGGTGCTCCGCCGCGCCTGCCCGCCGCCGTCGTCAAGGCGGCGAACGAACCTGGCTATCAGGTGATCCGCCGCAATGGCGGCGTCACCCCCTTCGACCCCGCCAAGATCGCGGTGGCGCTGACCAAGGCTTTCCTGGCCGTGGAGGGCACGGGTGCAGCCGCCTCGCGGCGCGTCCACGACATCGTGGAGGCGCTGACCGGCCAGATCGTCGGCACGCTGATCCGGCGCGCCGATGCCGGCCGGACCTTCCATATCGAGGATGTTCAGGACCAGGTCGAGCTGGCGCTGATGCGCGGCGAGCACCACAAGGTGGCGCGCGCCTATGTGCTCTATCGCGCCGAGCGCGCCAAGGAACGGGCCCAGGCGCTGGCCGAAACCGCGCCGGCGCCGGCCGCGCCCGCGCTCGGCATGATCAACGCATTGGGCGAGCGGGTGCCGCTCGATACCGCCAGGCTCACCCGCATCGTCGCCGAGGCGGCATTCGGCCTCGAGGGCGTCGTCGCCGAAACCGTCATCGCCGAGGCCCATCGCAATCTCTATGACGGCATTTCGCTGGACGAGCTGGCGCTCGCGCCGATCCTGGCCGCGCGCACGCTGATCGAAACCGAGCCGAATTACACCTTCGTCAGCGCCCGCCTGCTGCTCGACAAGCTCCGGCGCGAAGCGTTGAGCTTCGTCGCCGGGCGCCCGGATCAGGCAACCCAGGCCGAAATGGCCACGCGCTATGGCGACTATTTCACCGGTTATGTCGCGACCGGCATCAAGCATGAATTGCTCGATCCGGAACTCGGCCGCTTCGATCTTGCCCGGCTCGCCACCGCGCTGAAGCCCGAGCGCGACCTCGCCTTTCAGTTTCTCGGCCTGCAGACGCTTTACGATCGCTATTTCCTGCATGTCTCGGGCAACCGCTTCGAATTGCCTCAAGCCTTCTTCATGCGCGTCGCCATGGGGCTGGCCTTGCGCGAGATCGACCGCGAGGCCTGTGCCATCGCCTTCTATGACCTCCTGTCGTCCTTCGACTTCATGGCCTCGACGCCGACCCTGTTCAATGCCGGCACGCTCCGGCCGCAGCTCTCCTCGTGCTTCCTGACCACCGTGCCCGACGACCTCGACGGCATCTTCAAAAGCGTCAAGGACAATGCCCTGCTGGCCAAATATTCCGGCGGGCTCGGCAATGACTGGACCCGCGTGCGGGGCCTCGGCGCCCATATCAAGGGCACCAATGGCGAGAGCCAGGGGGTCGTGCCCTTCCTGAAAGTGGCCAATGACACGGCGATCGCGGTCAACCAGGGGGGCAAGCGCAAGGGCGCGGTCTGCGCCTATCTCGAGACCTGGCATGTCGACATCGAGGAGTTCCTCGACCTGCGCAAGAATACCGGCGACGACCGCCGCCGCACCCATGACATGAACACCGCCCACTGGGTGCCCGACCTGTTCATGCAGCGGGTCGAGGAGGATGCCACCTGGACCCTGTTCTCGCCCGACGAGACGCCGGACCTGCACGATCTCTACGGTCCAGCCTTCAAGACCGCTTACGAGGGTTATGAAGCCAAGGCCGCGCGCGGCGAGATCAAGATCGTCAGGCAGGTGCGCGCCACTGATCTCTGGCGGCGCATGCTCACCATGCTGTTCGAAACCGGCCATCCCTGGATCACCTTCAAGGACCCCTGCAACATCCGCTCGCCGCAGGGCCATGTGGGCGTGGTGCACTCATCGAACCTGTGCACCGAGATCACGCTCAACACGTCGAACGACGAGGTTGCCGTATGCAATCTCGGCTCGGTCAATCTTGCCCAGCATGTCACCGCTGGCGGCCTCGACCATGCGCGGCTGAAGCGCACGGTGACGACCGCCATGCGCATGCTCGACAATGTCATCGACATCAATTTCTACACGATTCCGGAGGCCCGCCGGTCCAATCTCAGGCACCGGCCGGTCGGCCTCGGCCTGATGGGTTTTCAGGATGCCTTGCAGACCCTGCGCATCGCCTATGCCTCGCAGGCCGCCGTCGACTTTGCCGATGCCAGCATGGAGGCGCTCGCCTACGAAGCGATCTCGGCCTCGGTCGAGCTCGCCGCCGAGCGCGGCCGCTATCCGAGTTTCGAGGGCTCGCTCTGGTCGAAGGGCATCCTGCCGGTCGATTCCATCGAGCTCCTGGCAAACGCACGCGGCGCGCTCGATCTCGACCGCTCGCAGCAGCTCGACTGGGCCTCGCTGCGCCCCCGCGTCACCACGGTCGGCATGCGCAATTCCAACGTCATGGCGATCGCACCCACCGCTACCATCTCGAACATTTGCGGCGTCGCCCAGTCGATCGAGCCGGCCTACCAGAACCTCTATGTCAAATCGAACATGTCCGGCGACTTCACCGTGGCAAATGCGGCCCTGGTGCACGACCTGAAACAGCGCGGCCTGTGGGACGCGGTGATGATCTCGGATCTGAAATATTTCGACGGCTCGCTCGGCCAGATCGACCGGGTTCCCGACGACCTGAAGGCGCTTTACGCAACCGCCTTCGAGATCGATTCCGCTTGGCTGATCGAGGCCGCGGCCCGCCGGCAGAAATGGATCGACCAGGCCCAGTCGCTCAATCTCTATATCGCCAATCCCTCGGGACGGAAGCTCGACGCGCTCTACAGGCTGGCCTGGCAGCGCGGCCTGAAGACCACCTATTACCTGCGCTCGCGTTCGGCGACCCATGTCGAGAAGTCGACGCTGAAGGGAACCGACGGCAAGCTCAATGCCGTTTCCGCGACGGTTCCGACCGCGGCGGCGCCCATCGCGATTACGGCGGGCGAGGTCTGGGGCCAGGCCTGCGTGATCGACGACCCGACCTGCGAAGCCTGCCAGTAAGCGCCAACACATCTCATCGCGCCCGGGGCCGGAGCCCCGGGCCCCTCCCCATCCTCATCCCCGGTCCCGGCGCCGCGCGACAGCGGCGCTGAGCGACTCACTGTCTCAAGGCCTTGCCATGCTCGACTGGTCCGAACCCAAAGCCACCCCTGCCCTCCATCCCGGCCTGCCGGCGACGGCCTTGCCGGCGGCCGACGCCACCGGCCTCGGCGTCATCGACCGCGGCGGCCAGCGCGTCTCGGTCGACGACAAGGCGATGATCAATGCCCGCGCCGACGTGAACCAGCTCCTGCCGCTGAAATATCGCTGGGCCTGGGAGAAATATCTCTCCGGCTGCAACAATCACTGGATGCCGACCGAAGTGTCGATGCAGGCCGATATCGCGTTGTGGAAGTCGAAAGACGGGCTGACCGAGGACGAGCGGCGCGCCATCAAGCGCAATCTCGGTTTCTTCGCGGCCTCCGAAAGCCTGGTCGCCAACAATATCGTGCTGGCGATCTATCGCCATCTGACCAATCCGGAATGCCGGCAATATCTGTTGCGCCAGGCCTTCGAGGAGGCGGTCCACACCCACACCTTCCAATATATCGTCGAAAGCCTCGGCCTCGACGAAGGCGAGCTGTTCAACATGTATCGCGAGGTGCCGTCGATCACCGACAAGGCCGCCTGGGCCCTGAAACACACGCAGAGCCTGGACGATCCCGATTTCAAGACCGGCACGCCGGCGGCCGACCAGGCCTTCCTGCGCGACCTCGTCGCCTTCTATGTCGTGTTCGAGGGCATGTGGTTCTATACCGGCTTCGCGCAGATCCTGTCGCTCGGCCGACGCAACAAGATGGTCGGGATCGCCGAGCAATATCAGTACATCCTGCGCGACGAGAGCATTCACCTGAATTTCGGCATCGACGTCATCAACCAGATCAAGGCGGAAAATCCGCATCTCTGGACCAAGGCCTTCCAGGACGAAATCCGGCAGATGCTGAGGGACGGCGCCGAGATCGAGGCAGCCTATGGCCGGGACACCATGCCGCGCGGCTTCCTCGGGCTGAATGCCGGACTATGCGAGCAATATATGCATTTCATCGCCAACCGGCGCTGCGCCCAGCTCGGCCTCGCCCCGGTCTTCGCCGAGACCGACAATCCCTTCCCCTGGATGTCGGAAGCCATGGACCTGAAGAAGGAGAAGAACTTCTTCGAGACGAGGGTGATCGAATATCAGAACGGCGGCGCGCTGAGCTGGGAGTGAGGGGTAAGGGGTGAGGCGATGAGGCGCCAACCGGAAAAGCGCAACTGAACCAACCCTCTCCCAAAGGGCAGGGCTATCGCATTTGGCAGATGAGCGATTTGAGGTAGGGGTCGCTCCATGCTGCTTGTTTGATCTTGAGGCGCATGGAGATCTTCGCTGGATCGGTGCGGAGAAGATTGAGGCCGAGGCGTCTCATGATGGCGAGGTTCTGTG
>JAFKKV010000071.1 GCA_017304475.1 Hyphomicrobiales bacterium
TCCCGCAGGCGATCGTTCAGACCTGCATCGTCCATCTGATCCGCCATTCCATGGACTTCGCCTCCTGGAAGGACCGCAAAGGGCTCGTGGCGGCGCTGAAGACCGTCTACCGGGCCAAGGACGCCGACGCCGGCCAGGCCGCCCTCGACACCTTCGAGGCCGGGCCGTGGGGCAAAAAATATCCGGCGATCGGACAGAGCTGGCGGCGCAACTGGGATCGCGTGATCCCGTTCTTCGCCTTTCCCGAGGCCGTGCGGCGGATCATCTACACGACCAACGCGATCGAGGCCCTGAACGCCAAGCTACGCCGCGCGGTGCGCACGCGCGGCCACTTTCCCACCGACGAGGCGGCCACCAAGCTGATCTATCTTGTCTTGCGCCAGGTCACGGTCGAGTGGAAAATGCCACCGCGCGAGTGGTACGAGGCAAAGACCCAGTTCGCCATCATGTTCGACGAACGGTTCGTTCAGGCGTGATGGCTCAACCCGGCCCCGCACACAAAATTCCCGACACTCCCGGCTGGAACCATTACAACTGGCCGCAGCTCTTCGAGCTCCTCGAGACCGGCGCGATAACTGATCGAAACACCAAGGGCTTTCACCGCGCGCGGAATCTGTTCTACGTCGCAATCTCGCGTCCTCAAAAGCGCCTGGCAGTCCTCGCAACCCAGACCATGCCCCAAACCGCCTTGGCGACCGCCGCCCGTCTATTTGGTACGAACAACGTTCATGCTGTGACTCTCGCCTAGTCGGACAACTTCCTGGCGGACATCCGCCCGAAATAGTGTTCGCCTCTGGCCCCAGAGCGCACGCTCTGAAGGGTCGTTTGGCTCACGGATAGTCAGAAGCCAACTTCACGTGAAGGTCGCCTCTGGGTCTGTGCCGGATATCAGGCCGGTCTAACAAACGTCAGATGTGCCCCCGAGGCGCGTCAGCTCATCCGCGTGATCACTTCCCCATCCTCTTTGGTGAATGCGCCGATGGCCGGATTGGGCAGGATATCCAGTACTGTCTCGGAAGGTCGACACAACCGGGTACCCTTGGGTGTCTCGACGATTGGACGGTTGATCAGGATCGGGTGCGCCATCATGGCGTTGATCAGCGCCTCATCGCTCAGGCCAACATCGTCGAGGCCGAGTTCCGCATACGGCGTGCCCTTCTGGCGCAACAGTTCGCGCGGCGTGATCCCCATGGCGGCGATGAGCTCGACGAGCCGCGCACGGCTGGGCGGGTTCTTGAGATATTCGACGACCACCGGATCCTCACCGCTCTGGCGGATCATTGCGAGCGTGTTGCGGGAGGTGCCGCAGTCCGGGTTGTGATAGATCGTGACGGTCATGGGGGATCAATCCGCTGAGGAAAAAGGCGGCGCGGGTCTCGCCCCAGGATCAGGCTTGCTTGCCGACGGGCGCAATCATTGCCGCCCTCGATGTCGGCAACAGCAGTGTCACGAGCCAGCAGATCGCCAGCATGATGGCCGACCCGATCAGGCAGGCCTGAATTCCTCCCAACTGGTAGAGGAACCCCGAGAGCAGCGTGCCCATGAAGCGTCCGAGCGCATTCGCCGCGTAATAAAACCCGACGTCCTCCGCCGCCTTCTCCGAGCCCGCATAGGCAAGAATGAGATAGGAGTGGACCGAGGAATTGACGGCGAACGCGACACCGAACACCGCCAGGCCGACGACGACGGTCAAGTCCGGACGCACCGGCGCCAGTGTGAGAGCGATGGCGATGGCGACAGGCACCAAAGCCAGGGCCAGCGACCACCAGCGTGCCGCCGGCACCTCGGTCGACAAGCCGTCGGAACTCCGTCGAACGACGGCCGGCGCCGAGGCCTGGACCACCCCGTAGCCGATCGTCCAGATGGCGAGAAACCCGCCGACCATGGTGAAGGTCCAGCCGCTGGCATAGAGGAAGACCGGCAGGCCGACGACGAACCAGACGTCACGCGCTCCGAACAAGGTGACACGCGCCGCGGCGAGCAGGTTGATGGCCCGACTCTTGCCGAACAGCTCGCGCGCGTTCTTGCTCGCTTTCGCCTTGCCCATCATGGGCGGCAAGGACAGCACCACGCCGGCAAGCACGATCAAGAGCGCGCCGGCCATGACCCATAGCGCCAGGCGGAAACCCAGCAGCTCGAGAAGCAATCCGCCGAGAAAGAAGCCGAAGCCCTTCATGGCGTTTTTCGAGCCGGTGAACCAGGCGACCCAGCGGAACAATCGGCCGTCCGAACTGCCGGCAGCACCTGCCGCCTGCGCGGCGGTCACCTTGATGGCGGATTTCGATGCCGTCTTGGTCAGGTCCTTGGCGACCCCGCAGACCCCTTGAGCGGCCACGACCCAGGCGACCAGGAAGGCGGTGTCCCAACCCGGCGACATGGCCGACAGCAGCAGGAATCCGGCGATCTGGGTCGACAGGCCGATCGTCAACATCCGAGTGATGCCGAAGCGGGTCGCGAGCCAGCCACCGATGAAATTCGCGCCGATGCCGGCGGCTTCATAAAGGAGGAACAGCAGCGCCAGCGTGAAGGGCGAATAGCCGAGCTTGAAGAACGTGAACAGCACGAGCATGCGCAACGCGCCGTCGGTCAGGGTGAAGCCCCAATAGGCTGCGGTGACGATGGCGTAGTTGCGTATTCCGTTGGAGGCTGGCGCTGTCATCTCACAACCCCACGCGCGCGACATGGATGGCGAGATCGACCATACGACAGGCATAGCCCATCTCGTTGTCGTACCAAGCATAGACCTTCAGCAGCGTTCCGTCGGTCACAAGTGTCGAAGGACCGTCGACGATCGACGACCGGGTGTCGCGGGCGAAGTCGACGGAGACGAGAGGGCGCGCTTCGAAGCCGAGGATCCCGGCGAGCGGCCCGGCAGCGGCGGCCTGGAACAGAGCGTTGATCTCTTCGGCCGTGGTCTCGCGCTTCAGCTCAAAAACGCAATCGGTCAGAGACGCGTTGAGCACGGGTACACGGACCGCATGGCCGTCGAGCTTGCCCTTCAGTTCCGGATAGATCAGCGCGATGGCGGTAGCGCTTCCCGTTGTCGTCGGCTGCAGCGAGAGCATCGCCGAACGGGCCCGCCGGAAATCCTTGTGCGGCGCGTCGACGACGACATTGGTGTTGGTTGGATTGTGGATCGTGGTGATCTGACCGTGACGAATGCCGATGGCTTCGTGAACGACCTTGACCACGGGGGCCAGGCAATTGGTGGTGCAGGAGGCCGCCGTCACGATCGGATGTTTCGCGGGATCGTAAAGGTGCTCGTTCACACCGACGACGACATTGAGGACGGACGGGTCCTTCACTGGAGCTGCAACGATCACACGCTTGGCGCCACGCTTGAGGTGCCCCTCCAGCACGGCCGGCGTCAGGAACTTCCCGGTGCACTCGAGCACGACGTCGACGCCAAGATCGCCCCAGGGTATCTCCGCGGGCGCTCCAATGGCCGAGAACGAAAGGCGTTTGCCGGCGATCGCGATCGCATCGTCGCCTTCAGCCGAGATCGGGGTCCGCCAGCGCCCCTGAATGCTGTCAAATTCGAGCAGATGCGCGGTCGCGGCGGCTCCACCCTTGATCTCGTTGAGGTGAACCACATCCAGGCGATTTGCCGCGCGCGGATCATCCGTGGAGCGTTCCGCCGCTCCCATGGCCGCCCGCAATGCCAAGCGCCCGATGCGGCCCATGCCGCTAATACCAATCTTCATGACGATATCTCAGTTAGCCGGTCCCGCCGGCTGCAAAACAGGGCGGCGGCGCCGGTCATTCAACGCGAAATGTTCGGGGGTGTCAGCGGGATCGCTCGATCCGATTGCCGACGAACCGCCTCCCCGCCCTCGTACCAACCCTTCGATGCGTTCACGATCTTCACCACGCTGAGCATGACCGGGACTTCGATCAGCACGCCCACGACGGTGGCGAGCGCCGCGCCGGAATTGAAACCGAACAGGCTGATGGCTGCGGCCACGGCAAGCTCGAAGAAATTGCTCGCGCCGATCAGCGCGGAGGGACCGGCGACGCAATGCTGCTCGCCGGTCATCCGATTCAGAAGATAGGCGAGACCGGAATTGAAATAGACCTGAATCAGGATCGGCACGGCAAGCAGTGCGATGACCGCGGGCTGGGCGATGATCTGTTCACCCTGGAAGCCGAACAGCAGGACGAGCGTGACCAGGAGCGCCACCAGCGACAGCGGCTGCAGGGTTTTCAAGAGGTTGGCCAAGGCCGCCTCGCCACCACTCGCCAAGAGGCGTCCGCGCAGGGCCTGCGCCACGATGACCGGGATGACGATGTAGAGACCGACCGACAGCACCAGCGTCGCCCAGGGTACGGTGATTGCGGAAAGGCCAAGCAGCAGCCCCACGATGGGCGCGAAGGCGACGATCATGATGGCGTCGTTCAGCGCCACCTGGCTCAGCGTGAAATGCGGTTCGCCCCGGGTCAGGTTCGACCAGACGAACACCATGGCGGTGCAAGGCGCCGCCGCCAGGATGATCAGGCCGGCGATATAGCTGTCGATCTGGCCGGCCGGCAGATAGGGGCGGAACAGGTAGCCGATGAACAGCCAGCCGAGCAGTGCCATCGAGAATGGTTTCACCGCCCAGTTGATGAACAGCGTCACGCCGATACCGCGCCAATAGGCGCCGACCTTGCCGAGGGAGGCAAAATCGATGCGGATCAGCATCGGGATGATCATCAACCAGATCAGCACCGCCACGGGGATGTTGACCTTGGCTATCTCTGCCGCCCCGATCGTCTGGAACACGCCAGGCAACAAATGGCCAAGGGCAACGCCGACAACGATGCAGAAGGCGACCCAGACGGTGAGATAGCGTTCAAACGTGGACATGCTTCAGGCGACCTTGGGATTTGGCGTCGAGGCGCCCTCCATTTGACCGATTTCGATCAGGCGGGGACGCAAGACGATTTCGTCGAGCTTATCGAGCGGCAGGGACGTGAAGACCGAAATCCGGTTGCGCAGATAGCGGGCTGCCGTGACGAAGGCCGCTGTCTTCTCGACGACGGTTCCCTCGACCGCCGCCGGGTCGTCGATACCCCAGTGAGCACTCATCGGTTGCCCGGGCCAGACGGGGCAGGTTTCGCCCGCGGCGCTGTCGCAAACCGTGAACACGAAATCCATGCAAGGCGCGTCCGGCAGAGCAAATTCATTCCAGCTTTTCGAGCGCAGCCCCTCGGTCGAATAGCCGAAGGACTCGAGGATCTGAAGCGTCAGCGGATGCACCTGGCCTCTCGGCTCGCTGCCACCGGAGTAGGCCCGAAAGCGCCCGCGACCATCCTTGTTGAGGATCGTCTCGGCGATAATCGAACGGGCACTGTTGCCCGTGCACAGGAAGAGGACGTTGAAAACGCGGTCAGTCATGAGCCAGGACCTTGGGCGGGCAACAGGGGGTAAGATCTGCGATCAGTGGCGCGCACACCTCCGGCCGACCGCCGCAGCAGTCCTTGAGCAGGAAGAGTGTGACCTCGCGAAAGTGCTCGAGGTCCGCGCGATAGATAATTGAACGGCTCTGCCGTTCGCCGGTGATCAAGCCCGCGCGCGACAGAACCGCGAGATGGGCCGACATGGTGTTCTGCGGGACTTCCATCAGGCGCGCGAGCTCGCCGGCCGGTACTCCCTCAGGCTGGCGCGCGACCAGCAACCGAAACGTATCGAGGCGCGTGGATTGGGCGAGAGCGGCGAGAGCCAGGATTGCAGCTGTTGATTCCATATATCCAAACTATTGGATTTATGTGACATGTCTATGACCAATTGTGTGATGGCGTCGGCGCGGGATCCATGCCGGCCGAGCCTCGCGGGATCTGCCGGGTTGAGGTACTGTTGTTGAGAGCCACTCCAAACAAGAGCGTGGCCAATGGGAGGACGCAGATTGCACTGCAGCGTCCAAAAATCCGCGGGTAGCGAGCGCCTCTCGGCCCTGGACCGACGCGGTGTCGTTCTGGGTTTGGGCGCCGTCGCTGTTGCTGCAGGCTCTGCCCGAGCGACGGCCGACACCACGTCACTGCGCTTCGGGTTGACCCCCGTCTTTCTGACGAACGACCTTGAGCTATTGGACCGGCTGAGAAGCTACCTCACGGCGGCCTGCGGCGCGCCGGTTCAGTTGGTTACGCGGCGGACCTATCAGGAAATCATAGCCCTGCTGGTCTCCGGGCAACTGGACGGCGCATGGATTTGCGGATTTCCCTATGTGGTCTATCGCCAAGACCTCGAGCTTGTGGCGGTGCCGGTTTGGCAAGGCCGGCCGGAATATCGCTCGTATCTCATCGGTCATGCCGGGAGAGAGTTCGCGGCCATGGCCGATCTCCGCGGCGACGTGCACGCATTCTCAGATCCGGATTCGAACTCCGGCTATCTGGTGACGCGCGCCAAGCTCGTCGAAGAGGGGCTCGCTCCCGAAAATCTCTTCCGGCGAACGTTCTTCGCTTATGGGCATCGCAACGTTATTCGTGCAGTGGCATCGGGGCTCGCCCAATCCGGCAGTGTCGACGGCTACGTCTACGACGTCGTGGGCGAAATCGAACCGGAGCTGCCGCGCAACCTCGCCGTGCTCCGTCGATCGGAATGGCTTGGCTTTCCGCCGATCGCTGCTCCCGCTCGTGAAACAGTTCCTGGTCGAACAGCCCTCATTCGCCGCGCCTTCGAGAAGATGGCGGACAGCGCGGAAGGTCGGAGCGTCCTTGGGCTCCTGAAGCTCGACGGCTTTGTCGCCGGGAGCCCGTCGCTGTTCGATGGCATCGCCAGGAAGGTCGCGTTGGTGGGTTTGGGGGGCAAAGGATGATCCTGAACCCACGCCGCTGGCCGTTTGTCGTCAAGGTCCCGGCGTCCGTCGCGCTCTTGATGTTGATCGCCAGCGTCGTGGTCTCGGCGCAGGTGCTGTCGCGTTTGTCGGAAACCCAAGCCCGTCACCTGGAAGCCCTGAGCGGTTCCTATCTCGATGGCGTGTCGTCATCGCTCATCCCGCACCTCCTCCGAGACGACACCTGGGAGGTCTTCGACAATCTCGAACGGGCGAAGGCGCTGTACCGCAGCCTCAAGGTCCAAGGGACGATCGTCACCCGACCCAATCGCAGTATCGTCGCATCGACAGACCCTGCCCGCTTTCCGACAGAGGACATGCTGCCGTCGTCCTTCGGCGCCTCTTCCCCCGCCGCTGACGCCCCATGGCCGGATGTGGTGATCGTCAGGCGGGACCTCAGTTTCCAGGATCGCCCGCTCGGCACCATCTGGGCGATGATCGACACGCAGCACCTGGCGTCCGAGCGGCGATCCGTCCTCTGGACGCTGGCTGGGACAAACGCGGTTCTGACATTGATCCTGGCCGCCGGCGGGTGGTTCGTGGTCTGGCGCATGCTCAAGCCGTTGCGCGGGCTGAACGCGCGGTTGGAGGCCGGCACTTCAGGCAAATTGACGCCATTTTCGAGCGTCGAGATCGGCGACCCTACCCGCGAGTTCGGACGGCTCTATGCGGGCTATAATGCGATGGCCCAGGCTGTGGCGGAACGCGAAGCCCTGACGCTGAAATCGGCGGAAGAGAAGCGCCTTGCCAGCCTCGGACGCTTGTCGAGCGTGATCGCCCACGAGATCAACAATCCACTCGGAGGCCTGATCAATGCCGTCGACACCATCAAGCGCCATGGGGATACGCCTAGCATTCGCGCCGTCTCTGTGGGTCTGCTGGAACGCGGACTGAACGGCATTCGCGAGGTTGTCGAGACGACGCTCGCTGTCTACCGACCGGATCGCAATCGACGCGATCTCAAGGCAAGCGATCTCGATGACTTGCGGCTGCTGGTGGAAGGGGCCGCCAAGCGGCGGCAGGTCGACCTTGAATGGCAAAGCGATCCCGGGGACCTGTCGGGACTGCCCAGCGGAGCCGTGCGGCAGATCATTCTCAATCTGGTGCTGAACGGCATCGAGGCGTCGCCAGTCGGCTCAAAGGTCATTTTCTCAGCGCGCACATCTGACCGGGCACTGCTCATCTCAGTCGGAGATCAGGGTGGCGGCATGCCGCCGGAGCTCCAGGCCGCTCTCCAGGGCCAAACAGAGACGACGACATCTGTCCCCGGCATTGGCCTGAGCGTCGTTCGCGCCCTTGTTGCAGAGTTGGCTGGCGAGATCTCGATCCTGTCTCAACGGTCCGAGGGAACGACAGTGCAGGTCGTCCTTCCCCGTTCCCCGTCCGCGGAGATCGCCAATGTCGCTTGACGGTCGCACCATTGGTCTCGTCGAAGACGATCCGATCATGGGGGAATCCCTCGTGCAGCGGCTCACGATCGAGGGAGCGACGGTTCGCTGGTGGCAGACCGGACGGGAGGCCGCGGAGGCCCTGCCCCGTTCGGCGACCGATATCGTCGTTTGCGACATCAGGCTTCCCGATATGACGGGCGAAGAGGTGTTCCGTGGCCTTGCCGACACACGCGAAACCCCGCCCTTCCTGTTCATCACCGCGCATGGGGATATCGACCAAGCCGTTCGGCTCATGCGCGCGGGAGCCGGCGACTACCTCACCAAGCCCTTCGTCATGGAGGCCTTTCTCGACCGCGTCTCCGGTCTGGTCCGGGAGGTCGCGCCTGCCGGCGGAACGGGGACCCTCGGCATATCGCCGGCCATCCGCCAGATCGAAGCCACGCTGCGGCGCATCGCCAAAACGCGCGCGACCGTTCTGCTGCAGGGTGAGACCGGAACGGGCAAGGAGGTCGCCGCCCGCTTCGTGCATATGGCGTCCGACCAGGCGGATAAGCCCTTCATTGCGGTCAATTGTGCGGCCATTCCGCAAGATCTCCTGGAGAGCGAGCTGTTTGGTCATGAGCGCGGCGCCTTTACCGGAGCTGACAAGCGACACCTTGGCTATGCCGAACGCGCCGGAACCGGCACGCTCTTCCTCGACGAGGTCGGCGAGTTGCCCGATCGACTGCAGGCGAAGCTCTTGCGGCTGCTCGAGGAGCGCAGCTTCGGACGCCTGGGGAGCGAGCTCGTTCTCCCGTTCAAGGCCCGCGTCATCGCGGCGACCAACCGCAGCCTGGAACGGGCGGTAGCTGATGGTCGCTTTCGCGACGACCTCTATTATCGACTTGCCGTCGTCGCAATCGATATGCCGCCCTTGCGCGAGCGGCGCGACGATATTCCCTGGCTCATCGACATGTTTTTTGAAGCAGCGGCTGAGTCAGGAGGGTCGGCACTCAAGGGGGTCAGCTCGCTGACGGTGGAAGCCGCCTTGGCGCATGGTTGGCCGGGAAATATCCGCGAGCTGCGCAATCGTATCGAGCGTGCGGTCGCCCTCACTCAGGGCGACTGGCTGATGCCATCAGATGTCTTCCCGCAAAGATCGGGAAGTCCGAATCTTCCCTCTGTCGACGACGGTTCATTGGCGGCCGCTCGCGACGCTGCCGAAGCAAGACGTATCGAGAGCGCGTTGAAGGAAACCAGCGGGCACATCGGCGAAGCGGCGAAACTCCTCGGCATCTCGCGAACAACGCTTTGGGAACGAATGCGGCGACGTACGCCCCATTGATGTTCGGGAACCTGAACATGCTGCGTCGCGGCATGTTTGCATCTCCGAACGGAGATCGCGCCGAGCGAAGACAGAGATCTCCTTAACTCATTGAATTGTCGTCTTTATACTCCGCCCCGTCGGCTGGCACGCCGATTGATAGTCCTCCCGTAACAAGCAACCGGGAGGGAAACATGACCAAGGGATGCGATCGTCAGGTGGATATCGGCCGCCGCTTCTTCTTGCGAGGCGGAGCGATGGCAGCGGCGGGTGCCGCCGCAAGCGTGGCCGTGTCAGCCGCGGCAGAGGCGAAGCCCGCCCCCGCGCGCGTCGACTACCCGTCGAACAGGCTCGCGAATGTCTCCCAGCTCAGGATCAATGAACCGCTGGCGGTCTCCTATCCCGATGCCGATGCGCCCGGCGTTTTGCTCAAGCTTGGCAAGCGCGTGCCGGGGGGAGCCGGCCCCGACGGCGACATCGTCGGCTTTTCCACGATCTGCCCCCACAAGGGTTTTCCGCTCGCCTACAGCAGCGCTGACCGGACCTTGAACTGCCCGGGGCACTACTCCCGCTTCGATTGCGAGTCAGGTGGTCAGCAGATCTGGGGCCAGGCAACCCAGAACCTGCCCCAATACATCCTCCGCGTGGCGGCGAACGGTGACATCCACGCCGAGGGCGTTGATGAACTGCTCTACGGCCGCCTGTCCAACGTGCTCTGAGCGGGAGGAAACGACATGGCCTACAAGCGTCAAATCGACCGCCTGCCGATCGTCCCGAAGGACGCGCGCGAGCACAATGTGACCTGTCACTTCTGCATCGTCGGCTGCGGCTACAAAGCCTACACCTGGGACATCAACAAACAGGGCGGGCCCGAGCCCTCGAACAACAAGTTCGGCGTGGACCTGTCCAAGGCCCAGTTTGGACCGGAGGCTACCTGGTACTCGCCTGCCATGTACAACATCGTCAAGCAGGGTGGTCGCGACGTCCACATAGTCATCATGCCGGACAAGGGCTGTTCCGTGAACTCAGGGCTCGGTTCTGTGCGTGGAGCACGCATGGCCGAGGAGTCGTACTCGGCGGCGCGCAGCACCCAACTGCAACGGCTGACGCAGCCCATGGTGTGGCGCTACGGTCAGATGCAGCCAACGAGCTGGGACGACGCCCTCGATCTCGTCGCGCGCGTGACGGCCGCGGTGATCAAGGAGCAGGGCGAGGACGGCCTCTTCGTATCAGCCTTCGACCATGGTGGCGCCGGCGGCGGCTACGAAAACACCTGGGGTACCGGCAAACTCTATTTCGGCGCCATGAAGGTCAAGAATATCCGGATCCACAATCGGCCGGCCTATAACTCGGAAGTCCATGCCACGCGGGACATGGGCGTCGGCGAGCTCAATAACTGTTACGAGGATGCGCAGCTTGCCGACACGATCGTCTGCATTGGCGCGAACTCGCTGGAGACGCAGACCAACTACTTCCTGAACCACTGGGTCCCCAATCTTCGCGGGACCTCGATGGATCTGAAGCAGCGCGAGTTGCCGAACGAGCAGCACCCGCCCGCTCGCGTCATCATCGTCGATCCCCGCCGGTCCGTGACGGTCAACGCCTGCGAGGTCGAGGCGGGCAAGGACCGGGTGCTCCATCTGGCGGTTGAGCCGGGAACCGACATGGTCCTGTTCAACGCCATCATGACCTACGTCCACGACAAGGGCTGGACCGACAAAGCGTTCATCGCCGCGTCGACGCGCGACTATGAGAAGATGATCGCTGGCAACCGCACGGGCCTGGAGGACGCGGCCAAGATCACCGGTCTGCCGGCCGCGGATATCGTCAAGGCCGCAAGCTGGATCGCCGAGCCTAAACAGGGCGGTGCCCGCCGCCGCGCGATGTTCGCTTATGAGAAGGGCATCATCTGGGGCAACGACAACTATCGGACCAATTCCGCCATCGTGAACGTGGCCCTGGCGACCGGTAATGTCGGCCGACCGGGCGGAGGCGTCGTGCGGCTCGGCGGCCACCAGGAGGGCTATTCAAGGCCCGCTGACGGCCATGTCGGCCGCCCCGCAGCCTATGTCGATCAATTGCTGATCAATGGGAAAGGCGGCGTCCATCACATCTGGGGCTGCGACCACTACAAGACGACGCTGAACGCCACCCAGTTCAAGCAGGTCTACAAGCGCCGCACTGACCTCGTGAAGGAGGCCATGTCCTCCGTTCCATCAGGTGACCGGCCAGCTCTGGTCGCAGCGATCGTGGACGCGATCAAACGAGGTGGCTTGTTTGCCGTCGACGTCGACATCGTGCCCACCCAGATCGGACAGGCGTCGCATGTCTGGCTACCAGCCGCGACATCGGGGGAAATGAACCTCACCTCCATGAACGGCGAACGGCGCATGCGTCTCACCGAGCGCTATATGGATCCGCCAGGCGACGCGATGCCCGACTGTCTGATCGCCGCGCGCATCGCCAATAACATCGAGCGCGTCCTGCGCGAAATGGGTGACGCCAAATATGCCGATCAGTTCAAGGGCTTCGACTGGCGCACGGAAGAAGACGCCTTCATGGACGGCTACGCCAAACACGAAGCCGGTGGCGAGCACGTTACCTACGCTCGTCTGAAGGCCATGGGTACGAATGGCTTCCAGGAACCGGCAACCGGTTTCGCCGATGGCAAGATCGTCGGAACGAAACGGCTCTACGCCGATGGCAAGTTCGGCAAGGAGGGCAAGGCCATTTTCATGGAGAGTAAATGGCGGGGCCTCCAAGCGCCCGGCAAGCAAGCTCAGAAGGAGCGCTACGCCTACCTCGTCAACAATGGGCGGACGAACCTGGTCTGGCAGTCGGCCTATCTCGACCAGCAGAATGATTTCGTGATGGATCGGCTCCCCTATCCAATCATCGAAATCAACCCATCGGACATGGCCGAACTAGGTCTCAAGCAAGGGGATCTCGTCGAGGTCTTCAACGATAGCGGCGCGACCCAGGCCATGGCCTACCCAACGCCGACGGCGAAGCGCAAACAGGCCTTCATGCAATTCGGTTTTCCGTCGGGATCGGTTGGCAACGTCATCAACGCCGGCACCAATGAGCTCATCCTGCCGAACTACAAACAGACCTGGGCGAACATCCGCAAGCTCGCCGATGCGCCTGAGAGCACCCAGGCTATCACCTGGAAGTCGCAGGAGTACAAGGCGGGGTAACAGAGTCCGCCCCAGAAAAATTGGCAATGCGTAAAATCCGACGCCAGCACGCTTTGCCGGCGTCGGCTCCTGTGCCACTCAAGGATTAATCGAGCCGATCGACGGCGTGGTCAGCTATAGAGGTTGCACATCCCGGCAGTCTGGCCTGATCGCGGACGGTTGCAAAGATGGTAAATCGGTGCGTCGCTGCATCCGGACAGGGCGATGTCTCGATCTGAATCGTCACATGGTCGACGTCGAAACGTTCGTGCAGCAGCGAACGCGCCATTTCGAGCAGCCGATCGCCTCCACCTTCGCCCTGGGGAGCAACCAGGTGAGCAGTCATGGCGACCCGACCACCTGTCAGGGACCAGACGTGCAAATCATGGACATCCGAGACGCCCGGCAATTGGCCGAGAGCCCGATAGACTTGCTCCAGGTCAATGTTATCC
>JAFKKV010000010.1 GCA_017304475.1 Hyphomicrobiales bacterium
ACGAGAGCCAGAGGACGACCGGACCATGCTCACCCGCGGTTCTGTTCCCAGGGTGTTGCGGTCCCGGCCATCCGCGTCGAGGCCGGTGGCCACCGGCCTCGACGCACCTCTCAGCTTGCACCAAGTCGGCCCGATCAACATGCAAGGGTCGCTGCGTCGGTGCGCGACGTGCATTTCGGGCCGAATTGATGGGCCAGCCCCCGTCAAACCCTCACCCGCCGGCTACGCCGGCACCCTCTCCCGCAAGCGGGCGAGGGTTATGCGCGCCACGTGCCCACCCACTCTCAAACCACCGCGACCTCGGCCATGGCCACCTCCGCCTCGATGCGCGGCGTCGCGTCGAGCAGCGCCCGGGTATAGGGGTGGCGCGGATGGTCGAACACCTCGTCGCGCGACCCCTGCTCGACGATCCGGCCCGCCTGCATCACCACGACCCGGTCGGCAACCTCGGCGACCGCGCCGAGATCGTGCGAAATGAACAGGCAGGCAAATCCGCGCTCTTCCTGCAGACGGCGGATGAGTTCCAGGATCTGCTTCTGCACGGTCATGTCGAGCGCGCTGACCGGCTCGTCGGCGACGACCAGCGCGGGGCGGCGGACGATGGCGCGGGCAATGGCGACGCGCTGGCGCTGGCCGCCGGAGAGCTGATGCGGGAAACGGTCGGCCATGCCGGGCAGGCCGACGGCGTCGAAGGTCTCCACGACCCGCGCCGCCTTGGCGGCAGCGTCCAGGCCGGTCTCATGGCGCAGCGGCTCGGCGACGATCTCGCCGACACGCATGCGCGGATCCAGCGACGAATAGGGATCCTGGAACACGATCTGGCAGGCGAGCCTGAAGTCCTTGAGCGCGGCGCCGCGCACCGTCGAGACGTCCCGCCCGCGAAACAGCAATTGTCCGCCGCTGGCGGTGATCAGCCGCAGCATGGCGCGGCCGAGCGTGGTCTTGCCGCAGCCGCTGCCGCCGACAAGCGCCACCGTCTCACCGAGCGCGATCGTCAGGTCGACACCGTCGACCGCCCGCTTGGCGGCGCCGCGCCGGAACAAGCCCCGGCTGCCGGGATAGTCGACCGTGAAGCCACGCACTTCCAGCAGCGGCTCTGCGGCGGCGACGCGCCTTGGCCGCGGCGTCCGGCGCGGCATGGCCGCCACCAGGTCGCGCGTATAGGGATGGCGCGGGTTGCGCAGAAGCTCTCCGGCCCTGCCCTCCTCCACCACCTTGCCGCGCTGCATCACCAGGGCGCGGTCGGCATAACGCGAGACCAGGCCGAGATTGTGGGTGACCAGCAGCACGGCGGTGCCGCGATCCTTGGCGAGCTCGACCATCAGGTTGAGGATCTCGGCCTGGACCAGATTGTCGAGCGCGGTGGTCGGCTCGTCGGCGATCAAGAGTTTCGGTGCCGGCAGCATGACCGCGGCCAGCATGATCCTCTGCCGCATGCCGCCCGAAAATTCGTGCGGATAGGCGCGCAGGCACCCTTCCGGATCGGGGATCTGGATCCGCCGGAGCATGGCGAGGCAGGCGGCGTGCTGCTCCTCCGGGCTCATCGGGCTGTGCAGCGCCAGCGCCTCGCCGAGCTGGGCGCCGATGCTGAGCGCCGGGTTGAGCGAGACCATCGGCTCCTGGAACACCATGCCGATGGAGCCGCCGCGCAATTCGCGCAGGCGCGCCGGCGTCACCGTGGTCAGGTCCTCGCCATCGATCGTGATGCTGCCGGCCAGGCGCTTCAGGCCCGGCGGCAGGAGGCCGAGAATGGCACGGCCGGTGGCGGTCTTGCCGCTGCCCGACTCGCCCACAAGCGCCAGCATTTCGCCCGGCTGGATGTCGAAGGAGACGTCGTTGACGGCGACGAAGGGGCCGGTGCCGACGCTGAGGCCGCGGACGGAAAGGAGCGGCTTGACGGTTCCGGCGGTCATTGCTGCTCTCTCCGCGGATCCAGGCGGTCGCGCAATGCATCGCCCATCAGATTGATGCCGAGCAGCGTCACGGCAATGCAGAAGCCGGGACAGAGGCTCAGCCAGGTCGCCGATTCCATGTAGGGACGGGCAGCGGCCAGCATATTGCCCCAGGTCGGCGCCGGTGGCGGCACGCCGAGCCCGAGAAAGCTCAGGGCGCTTTCGGCCAGGATCGCCCAGCCGAACATGCTGGTGGCCAGGACGATCACCGGCGAGGCGGTGCTCGGCAGGACATGCCGCCACAAGGTGTAGAGCTCGGAATTGCCGATCGCCCGCGACGCCTCGATGAATTCGCGCTCGCGGATCGACAGCACGGAGCCGCGCACGATGCGCGCGACCGTCGGCGCATAGGCAAGGCCGAGAGCCGCGACGATGCCCCATTTGCTGGCGCCGATAATGGCCATCAGGCCGAGCGCCAGCAGGATGCCGGGAAAAGCCAGGAGCGTGTCGTTGACCAGCATCAGGCCCCGGTCGACCCAGCCGCGGGCAAAGCCGGCGACCAGGCCGATGACGCCGCCGAGCAGCACCGCCACCAGCACGGTCAGGGCGGCGACCAGGCAGGACGTGCCGGCGCCGGCCATCAGGCGGCTCAGCACGTCGCGGCCGACCTCGTCGGTGCCCAGCCAATGCAGGGCGGAGGGCGCGGCGAGCCGGGCGCGCAGGTTGACGCCGAGCGGGTTGAAGGGGGTCCAGACGATCGAGATCACCGCCATGGTGAGGACGGACGCGACCAAGAGCCCGCCGAGGATCGCGTTGAGGCGCAGGCGCATCATCAGCTTCACTCCGCCGCGACGCGTGGATCGAACAGGGGGTAGAGCAGGTCGACCGCGAGGTTCACCAGCACATAGATGCAGGCGATGAACAGGATGACGCCCTGCACCACCGGATAGTCGCGGGCATAGATGCCGTCGACCAGCAGCCGGCCGAGGCCCGGCAAGGTGAACACGGTCTCGATGACGGCGATGCCGCCGAGCAGGTTGCCCAGCACGATGCCCATCAAGGTGAGCGTCGGCGCGAAGGCATTGGGCAGCACGTGCTTGCGCAGCACGGTGGATTCGCGCAGGCCCTTGGAGCGGGCATGGGCGACATATTCCAGCCGCAGCACGTCGATCGTGGCGCTGCGCGCCATGCGGGTCAGCACGCCGGTCTCGATCAGGGTCAAGGTGACGATCGGCAGCGCGATGTAGCGCAGCGCCTGCCAGGCGTTCTCGGTGAACGGCACATAGCCGACCACCGGCACCCAGCCGAGCTTCAAGCCGAACAGCAGAAGCATGAGCAGGCCGAGCCAGAAGGCCGGGATCGACAGGAGCAGGGTCGCCCCGGCCACCACCACGAGGTCCAGCCCCTTGTCCTGCTTCCAGGCGGCAATGGTGCCGAGCGGCACGGCGAACAGGCCGGCCAGCGCGACCGCCGCCAGCACGATCGGCGCGGTCACCTGGAAGCGCTCGATGATCAAGGGCAGGACCGGCTCGCCATTCGAGATCGAACGCCCGAGATCGCCGCTCAGGCCATGGCCGAGCCAGGTGAGGAACTGCACCGGCAAGGGCCGGTTCAGCCCCATCGCATCCTGGAGCGCCGCGAGCTGCTGGGCGTCGGCCGCGTCACCCAGCATCAGCTGGGCCGGATCGCCCGGCACCAGCCGGATCATGGTGAACACGGCGACCGAGACCAGCAGCAGTGTGGGCAGCGCCAGCAGGAGCCGCTTCAAGGCATAGGCAAACGTCATGTCGGCGACCTCCCCTCCCTTTTTCGGTTCAGCGTCGGGACACGCCCCAGAGCCTGGTCTGGGCGGCGGGCCAGGAGGCGACGCCGTCGAGACCTTTGCGATAGGCGAGATAATCCGGCTGGTTGAAAAGGATGATCGCCGGAGTCTGGGCCATGAAGCGGCGGAACAGATCGTCGAAGATGGCCTGGCGGGCCGCCGGTTCCACCACCTCGAACGAGCGGCGGATGAGCGCCAGCGCTTCCGGATCTTCCCAGAGCTTGCGCGGCTGGCTGTCCTTCGGACCCGAGATCATCTCGTAGGAGAGCGACGGGTCGAGCCGGGGCGAATAAAGGAACGACATGGTCTGATAGTCGCCGCGGGTGTAGCGGTCGAGCTGGGTCGCCCAGTCCAGCACCTCCAGCTCGATCTTGATGCCGGCATCCGCCGCCATGGCTTGGGCGGCAACCGCCGTGTCATAGACGACGGGGTAACGGCGGTTGGTGATCATCCGGATCGTCTGGCCGCGATAACCGGCTTCCGCCAGCAGCCGCTTGGCGGCGGCGATATCATGCCGTGGCCGCACCGCCTGCGCCGCCGAATGGAAGGCACTGGAGCTTGGGATCGGCGAAGGATTGTCCGGCACATCGTCGCCGACCACGCTCTGGACGATCTGTCCGACATCGATCGACAACGCCAGGGCCTGGCGGATGCGCGGATCCCTGAGCAACGGATCGCGCGTCTGGATGAGGAAGCCGGTGAGGCCCATGGTCGGAGCGGTGGCGACGCCCAGGTCCGGGCGGGCGCGCAGATCGCTCAGCTCGGTCGTGGCCACATCCGACATGATGTCGATCGCGCCCGAGATCAACGCCGCCTTGGCGGCGGATGAATCCGGGATGACCATGAAGCGGATCTGCTGGGCAAAGGCGATCTTGGCGCCGGCCAGGCCGTCGCGTGGGCCGGCGAGCGACGCATAGCCGTCGAACCGGACGAGATCGATATATTGGCCGCGGCGCCACTCGCCGAACCGGTAGGGTCCGGTGCCGACGGGCGCGCGCCACGCCCCGTCGGGCCCGAGCGACGCCGGATGAACGATGGCGGTCGAGCCGCAATCCGGCCGCGCCATGGTGTTGAGAAACAGCGCCGTCGGCTTTTCCAGCGTGATGGTCACCGTCGCGGCGTCGGGCGCTGCGATATCGACCACCTTGGCGATGCCGTGGCCGTCGAAATCCGGCAGGCAGCGCCATTGCGTGGCCGGGTCGAGATAGCGCCTGAGGCTCCAGACGACCTCGGCCGAGGTGAGCGGCGCGCCATTGTGGAAGGTGATGCCCTGGCGCAGGGTGAAGCGGTAGGTCAGGCCGTCGCTCGACAGGTCGATGCGCTCGGCGAGCATCGGCGCGATGGCGGCGTTCTCGCGGAGCGCCACCAGCCCCTCCACCATGTGCAGGACCACGGTGTCGGTGTTGAAGTCCCGGTTGACGCCCGGCTGGGTACTGCGGATGTCGGAATTGAGCGCGGCTTTCAGGCCGTAGCTGCCGCGAACGGGAGCCGAAGGAGCGGGCTGGGCCGATGCCGGGATCGGCAGCATGGCCAGCCAGGCGGAGGCGGCGAGAACGACGGCCCGCCTCATGCAGCCCTCATCGCCGTGCCGGGCGACAGTTCGTAACGGGTGAAGACCCGGTTGAGCGCGGGCAGCGGGGCGACGTCGAGCACGCCCTTCGCCGGCTGCATCAGCAGCATGGCAACGGTCGCCGAGAGATTGCCGCCGGAATTCAGCCGCGGCGGCCGGCAGACCGACCAGGGCGACTGATAGTCGTCGAACAGGGCGTCCCGCACCGCCTCGACATCGAGCGCGCCGCGCCTGGCCTCCAGCAGCATGCGCACCCTGAGGTCGCGATACAGGCTGTCGGGCGTATTGGCGATGCCGGTATCCTTCAGCTTGGCCAGGGCGACCGGGCTCTGCCAATGGTTGGCGTGAACGATCAGCCCGTCGGTCGGCAGCACCTGGAAACTCTCGTCGGGGGCGCATTCGAAATCGATGGCGATGCCGCCGGCCTGGCTGACGATGATGTTGTTGGAGGCGGATTTGCGTGTCGCATAGGCGGCGTGGAACGCCTGGGCGACATATTCCTGCTCCAGCACCTTGCGCCGGATCAGCGACAAGGGCACGCCGAGCTCGCGATAGTCGCGGTCGCTTTCCAGGTAATTGGCGGTCACTGCGATGCCGGCCCCGTTCAGGCCGGCGCGGGCGAGACCGCCAGCCTCGACGAAGGTCAGGATATCAGGACCGTCCTCCCGGCGGATGCGCAGCACCACGCCGGTTTCCGCGCATTCGGATTTCCAATCCCAGTTCTGGGCATGGATGAGTTCGCCGGTGCGCGAGGCGGCCGGCAGCACGACCACGCCGGTGCAGCCGTCGGGATCCTGGGCGGCGAGCTGGGCGCGCTTGCCGAGCTGCAGCACCTCGGTCCGCGCATTGATCAGCACGATGTCTTCGAATTCGACATCCGCACCGGCGGCGATGCCGCGCATCTCCGCGACGTAATCCGCATCGAAGGCTTCGATGCGCGGGACGAAATCACGCGCCCAGGCGCGGATCGCCGTCGCCGCATGGCCTCCGGCGGTCAGTTGCGCGGCATAATGCTCGATGCTCCGCCGGATGCGCTTGGTCGCCTGCTGGCCATATTGGCGGCCACGCGCCTCGGCATGGCCGTGAAGCTCGATGAGCGGAAAAGGTTCCATGCCGGCGCATCCCAAAATGCCTCGTTGGTATTTTGGTATCTCAAAATACATACACTGAGCAAGAGGCGGATCGCGTTTTTTAGCCGTCGTCGCTTTTCCGATGCGTCATGTGTCTCGCGCCGGGCGAGATCGATCCACCGCCGTCTCGCGATCGCGCGGGCGCAAAGCCTGTCCGGCGATGGCAAGGGGTCGCACGCGGGCAGCCACGCGCGGCGAGCGGCCACGCTGGGTCACGATGTCAAGGATGTGGAAAAAGGGTCCGGCCGCGTGAGGGCGGCTGCCCGCCCGCCGGCCTTGGGCCGCCGCGCGTCAATCTCAGACGAGCAGCAAGGGCATCAATTCGCCCTGTTCCTGGGCCTGGCGCTGCAGTACCGACAGGACGGCGAGATAGAGAGCGGTCAGCGCGGTCAGCCCGGTCGACATGGCCCGGCGCGGCTGGCGCGCGCCGTGATCGGCGATCAGGCGTGCGATGGTGCCGGCGTCCAGCCCATATTCACGCGCCAGGAAGGCCGCGATCTCGTTCCTGCGCCGACCGGCGCGGACGCACTCGTCGACCACTTCGAGAAGCAGTTCCGGCCTCTGATCCAGATCGTGTTCCAACGTCACCTCTGATGGTCGCCTCACCCATCTCATGCTGTCAGTTAAATGTAAGCTTTGGTGGCGCCGGCGTCATTCGGCCGATTACGTAGAAGGCTGGACGAAACGTCGCAGGGGCGCCGCCGGCCGGTGCGGCCGCGCAGAGCGTCCTCCGCTTGTGATCATCCCGTCACCGGGCTCGGCTAGACCCATGGCGTTTCCCAACCCAGGAGGATGCCATGACCTATAATGCCGGTGATGTCGTGATGCTGAAATCGGGCGGCCAGGCCCTCACCGTCGCCTCCGTGGAGGCCGACGAGGTGACCTGCATCTGGATCGGCGAAGAGGGTGACCTGTTCCGCGAGAAGATCCCGGTGGCCGCGCTTTCGCCGCTCGACCTCGACGAGGAAGAAGAGCAGGAAGACGACGAAGCCGAAGAGAGCGACGAAGACGAAGACGAGGACCATGCCGACGACCACGCCGAGACGCGTGAAAAGATCCGCGCCTGAGGCTCAGTCGGCGGTCGGCAGGCGGCGCATCGTGAATTCGATGCGCCCGTCATCCAGCTCCCGCCAGGTCTCGACCTCGGTCATGTAGGCAGCCTTGGGGAAGCGCGTGAGGATCTCACGCGCTTTCGCCCGTGCCGCTTCGCGCGGCAGCGTGAAGGTCTCGCGCTTGAAACCATCGGAAGGCCGCGGCGCGGCCAGCGGAGGCCCGCGCCTGACGGCATCGAACGGCTTGCGGCTGTCTGATCTCATGGACGGCCTCTGTATCGGCGCCGGGAATGATAGCAGCGTTCTGTTATAGCATCCTATTGAAGCCTCCGGTTACGCTGCAAGCCCCGCCCAATACAAGGACCGGCCGGCAGGTAACGTTATAGCTCTCGCCCGATTTGATGCTCCTGGCCTTGCCGGCCTGTCGTTGCGACATTTAATGACGGTCGTGACAGCCAGGAATATCGTCATGACCATAGCCGTTCGCCAGAGCCGCTTTCGCATCGAAGGCATGGATTGCGCCTCCTGCGCCGCCAAGATCGACACGGCGGTGCGCCGCTTGCCCGGCATCGAGGACGTCAATGTCTCGGCCACGACCGGCCGCATGACGGTGACCCATCAGCCCCAGAGCGATCTCGACGCGGTTCAGCGCCGGGTGGCCGGCCTCGGCTATCGGGTCGCGGCGATCGACACGGCCGCCGGCGGCCATGAACACGGCCATAAACACGGCCACGACCACGCCGATCACGGCCATGGACCCGCCTGCTCCGGCGGACATCACGACCATGGCCACGCCCATCATGGCCACGGCCATGATCATGGCGAAGACCACAAGCACCATGACCACGCGCATCACGACCACGCGGCCGGCTCGTCCGCGGCACCCGCGACCGGCACCGAAAGCCTCGGTCTTCACGGCCACGATCACGGCCCGGCGACCGGCCCCTGGTGGCGGAGCCGCAAGGGACTGCTGACATTGGCCTGCGGCGCGGCACTGCTGGTCGCCTATGGCCTCGGCAAACTGGTACCGGCGATCGATCATTGGGTCTTCGTGCTGGCGCTCGCGGTCGGCCTGGTGCCGATCGCCCGGCGCGCTTTTGCCGCCGCGCGGGTCGGCACGCCGTTCTCCATCGAAATGCTGATGACCATCGCCGCCGTCGGCGCGGTGATCATCGGCGCCACCGAGGAGGCGGCGACCGTGGTCTTCCTGTTCCTGGTCGGCGAGCTGCTGGAAGGGGTCGCCGCGACCAAGGCGCGGGCCAGCATCCAGGGCCTGGCCGATCTCGTGCCGAAGACGGCGCTGGTGGAGACCGACGGCAAGACCCGCGAGGTCCCGGCCGAAAGCCTCGCCGTCGGCGCCGTCATCCTGGTCAGGCCCGGCGACCGCGTGCCGGCCGACGGCGTGATCGTCGCCGGCGACAGCGCCATCGACGAGGCGCCGGTGACCGGCGAAAGCACGCCGAAACGCAAGACCGTCGGCGACACCGCCTTTGCCGGCACGGTCAATGGCGAGGCGGCCCTCCGGTTGCGCGTCACCGCCGCGGCCGCCGACAACACCATCGCCCGGGTCGTCAAGCTGGTCGAGGAAGCGCAGGAATCGAAGGCGCCGACCGAACGTTTCATCGACAGCTTCTCGCGCTACTACACGCCCACCGTGCTGGTCGTCGGCGCGCTGGTCGCCGTGGTTCCCCCGCTCGTCCTGGGCGGCGGCTGGTCCGAATGGATCTACAAGGGCCTTGCCATCCTGCTGATCGGCTGCCCCTGCGCGCTGGTCATCTCGACCCCCGCCGCCATCGCCGCGAGCCTGTCGGCCGGCGCCCGGCGTGGCCTGCTCATGAAGGGCGGCGCGGTGCTCGAGCGCCTGGGATCGCTGACGGTGGTCGCCTTCGACAAGACCGGAACCCTGACCGAGGGCAAGCCGAAGGTCACCGACGTGGTCGGTCTCGGCCGGACCGATGCCGACGTGGTGGCGCTCGCCGCGGCCCTCGAAACCGGATCGAGCCATCCACTCGCCAAGGCGATCCTGGTCCGTGCCGAGGCCACGGGGGCCGCTGTCGTGCCGGCAACCGATCTCGGCGCCGTCCCGGGCAAAGGCGTGACCGGCAAGGTCGATGGCCTGCCCCTGTTCCTGGGCTCAGCCTCGGCCGTCGCGGAACGCATGGAACTCGCGGCCGATGTCGCCGCGCGGATCCAGGCGCTCAACGACGAGGGCAAGACCGTCTCGGTCCTCACCGCGGGCGATCAGGTCGCCGGCCTCATCGCCATGCGCGACGAGCCGCGGGCCGATGCCCGCCAGGGCCTGGAGGCGCTGAGCGCGGCCGGCGTCAGGTCGATCATGCTGACCGGCGACAACAACCGGACCGCGGAGGCCATCGGCCGGATCGTCGGCATCGAGCCGCGCGGCGAATTGCTGCCCGAAGACAAGATGCGCATCGTCGAGGCGCTGCAGGCTGCCGGCGAGCGCGTCGGCAAGGTCGGCGACGGCATCAACGATGCGCCAGCCCTCGCCGCCGCCGATATCGGCATCGCCATGGGTGGTGCCGCCGACGTGGCGCTGGAGACGGCGGATGCGGCGGTGCTTCACGGGCGGGTCGGCGACGTCGCCGCCATGGTCGCCCTGTCGCGCCGGACCATGGCCAATATCCGCCAGAACATCACCATCGCGCTGGGCCTGAAGGCGGTCTTCCTGGTGACCACCATCGCCGGCATCACCGGCCTGTGGCCGGCGATCCTGGCCGATACCGGCGCGACCGTTCTGGTCACCGCCAATGCCATGCGGCTGCTGCGGCCATCTTGAGCCGAATGCCGTCGCAAAGACGGCCCCTGGCCCTTCCTCAGGCGGCCGCGGCCTGACCGCGCACCGGCAGCTTGGCGCGCCGGCTCGGCTCGATGCGGGCCGGCACGGCATGGGCCGGCTGGCCCCGGCCGAACAGGAAGTCCCGCTCGATGGCGCTCGACGCCATGAACGGGTAGCGGCTGACGATGCGCTGATGCACTGAGGGATAGTGGATGCCCATCAGGTTGATCGGCTTCTTCAGGCCGGGATAGTGCCGCGGCTCGCCCATCGCTTCCATGAAGAACAGCCGCTTGTAGAAGGCCCGGTGCTCGGTCCTCACGGTCGCGAGGCCGAGATCGGCGCGGAAGAATTCCGAGGCCATGAAACCAAGCCGGACGGTGGCATAGGCAAGCCCGGGATTGGCGCGCGACTGCTCGTGATCGACCACGAGCCGCGTCGGATCGATCACGGTCTCGCCGGCCTCGATGCGAGCCCCCAGCACGTCGCCGAACACGGCCATTCCCGGCGAGATCGGGCAGGCCTTCGTCGCCGCATGAATTCGGATGGAGCTGACCAGCTTGTCGCCGAGATACATGCCGAAGATCCAGACATTCGGCGAACTGTCGTAGCTGTCCTTGAAGATGCCGCGCTTGTTCGGCCGGATCGCCCCCTCGCGCAGGTAGCACTCATAGCGCAGCCGATAAATCGCCTGCTTGTCCTCTTTCGTCTCGGCGAGCCGGTATTCGATGCGGCCGAGCAGCTCGATAACGTGATTTGCGAAAGAATTCGCCGGATTAACCGTATTCATCTCGCATGCCTCACGTTAAATGCCAGTCTTCACCGCCAGAACCGAGGACAATGTTAATCAAATTTTAACGAATGGAAAGCGCGTGGTTAAAATATCGTTAACGCGTTAGCGAGACCCGCGCCGACAACATGAAACTTGCTTGTTTGGATGGTTAAGAATGTGTTTTTTCTGCGACACCGTCTCGCGCGACGGTTGCAGCGCACAACACAAGACATGATACAGCCCCGGCCGAAGCTGCCGGCGACCCCTTCAAGGCATTGCGGAATTTCGCCTTTCGGCGATTGGGCAGCGGTCCGCTCCGGAATGTCGCCGGAGACGCAACACGCATAGCGCGCAACAGCGGCAAGCCCGCCACCAAGGCCCGGCTACCGCCGGACGATCGGCCGCCGAACGAAAAAAGGCCCCGGATCACGGGGCCTTCTGATCAGTTATAATACGGATATCGTGGACTGCGCGACAGCGGCCGTCAGGCGACCTTCTTGAGCAGCCCCTCGCCCGAGCGGCAGAGCAGCATCCGCAATTGCGCATCGGGAATGGCCGGGCTGAGCAGGAAGCCCTGGATCTCGGTCACCACGCCGGGCTCGTCGATCAGCTTCATCTGGGTATAGGTCTCGACCCCCTCGACGACGACCGACAGGCCGAGATCGGCGCCGAGCCGGGTCACGCCCTGCAGCAGCTTGACTGCGCGGGTATCGGTTTCCAGGTTGCGTACGAAGGAGCGATCGATCTTGACCTTCTGCAGCGGGAATTTCTGCAGATAGCTCAGGCTGGAATAGCCGGTGCCGAAATCGTCGAGTGCAATCCTGACGCCCATGCTGCGCAAGGTCTCGAGAGTGGCCAGGATCGAGGCCGAGTCCTGCAGCAGCAAGGTCTCGGTGATTTCCAGCTCCAGCCGGTCGGCGCTCAGGCCGGTGACCTCGAGCGTCTCGCGGACCAGCGCCACCACGTCGTCGCGGTCGAACTGCACCGACGACAGGTTCACCGCGAACCTGACGTCGTTCGGCCAGGCGGCACAGGCCGCGCAGGCCTTTCTGAGCACCTGACGGCCAAGCTCGACGACCAGGCCGGTTTCCTCGGCGATCGGAATGAACTCGGCCGGCGAGACCATGCCGCGGGTCGGATGCGGCCAGCGCACCAGCGCCTCGCAGGTCGTGATGGTCAGCGATTTCAGGTTCAGCAACGGCTGGAAATAGACCGCCAGATCCTCGTTGTGGATCGCCTTGCGCAGATCGAGTTCGGTGGCGCGCCGGGCCTGGGCCTGGCGATCCATTTCCTCCTCGTAGAAATGCAGGATGCCCTTGCCCCCGGCCTTGGCGCGCGCCAGCGCCATGTCGGCGCATTTCAGCAGTTGGCCCGGATCGGTGCCGTCGCGGGGCGCCAGCGCAATGCCGATCGAGGCACCGCAGACCACCGTCGAACCTTCGATCTGGACCATGTCCGACAGGTTCTCGATGATCCGGCCGGCGAGCTTGGCGACCTCGTTGACGGTGCGCACGCCGCTTTGCAGCACGACGAATTCGTCAGCACCGAAACGCGCCACGACATTGGTCTCGCCGACGACGAAGCGCAGCCGGTCGGCCACCTCGATCAGCAGCGTGTCGCCGATCGGATGGCCCAGCGTGTCGTTGACCTGCTTGAAATTGTCGAGATCGACGAACAGCACCGCCAGCATGTCGCTGTCGGTGCGCATGGTCAGCGCCAGTTCGAGGCGCTCCTGGAACTGGATGCGGTTGGGCAGGCCGGTGAGCGCGTCGTGCCGCGACATATGGGCCATCCGCGCCTCGGTCCGGCGCTTCTCGGTGATGTCCTCGATGACGATCACCAGGCCGCCATTCTCCATCGGCTGGAACGCCACGTCGATGTGGCACTCATTGGTCTCGACTTCGAGCCGGTTCATCGACCGGTCGCCGGCACGCCGCCGCACCATCTCCATGATGCGGCTGGCGTCATGCGGATTGATCACGCCGCTTTCGACGTAACCGGCCACGATGGCGTCGACCCGCGCGCCCGAAACAAGGCTGTCGGGGTCGCCATGCAGCATCTCGCCCCAGCGCGCATTGACGACGACCAGCCGGCCGGCCGCGTCGAACATGGCCAGGCCATGGGGCATGTTGTTCAAAGCCGTGTCGAAGCGGGTCGCCAGCAGCTCGACGTCGCGCTTGGCGATGACCGCGTCGAGCAGGATGTTCCTGAGCCGGGCCGCGACGCTGCGCGTGCTGACGAAGAACGGCGCGAAGAACAGGGCCAGCACGATGTGATCGACATTGCCGGTGACCAGGAGGCCCGAAATGACCGGCACCGCCAGCAAGACGCTCTGGGTGTCGACGAAACGGCCATTGGCAAAATTACGCCCGGTGACCCCGACCATATGGGCGAGCACCAGCGACATGCTGAACAGCTGCGCCACCACGCTGGAGGTCAGGGCGAAGCTTGCGAAACACCACAGCCCGAGCATGAAGACATAGGCATTGGCGCCGATCGTATAGGCGCGCTCCCAGCGCCGCGCCGCCTCATAGGTGACCACATCGGCCCGCGCGCGCCGGTACGACATGATGTGCAGCGTGCGGGCGAGGCTGACCAGGCCGAGCGCGATGGCGAAGCCATCGAGAATGAGGACCGGCGTGAGATAGGCAGCATAAAGCGCCGCCACCCAGGCGGTCAGCGCACCGAACAGAAAAGTCCGCACGTCGGCGTAAAGCGCATCCACCATCGCGATATAGATCTCGACGGGGAAATCGCGCTTCGTCTCGTTCGTCGTCTCGGCACGAATGTTCATGATACAGTCGTTGCAAACACCACCGGGCGGGTCCCGAACGAGAACCACCAAGCGTAATCAACCAAAAAAACCTTGCGCATCAATTAATTGGCTCAAGCACTGAGGCGCCTTGCCGACACACCGCCTCCAGCGCGCAATAGATTATTATTTTCAACGTGCAGTAGTCAGACGTGTAATGAGGCTCGATATCGCGCTGTTCGAGGTCGGAAAATCCGCCGCGATCCAGGCTTGCCTGAGTTTGGCGAGGGTGGAGCCCAGTTCCGGCCCGGCCGGAATGCCCCGCGCCACGAGATCATTTCCCGAAATCGGAAAGGCCGGCGCCTTCCAGCGCTCGGCCAGGCTCGCGAGCGCCAGCCAGCCGGCATCGTCGGGCGCGGCCCCGGAGCGCGCAAAGGCCACCAGCGCCCGGTCGCGGTAGCCGCGCGGGCCGGCGGCGAACAGTGCTGCCTTGGCCAGGAGCTCTCCATCCGCCGGGTCGAGCCCGTGCCAGCCATGGCCGATGCCGTCGAGCCGACGATACTCTTCATTGGAGAGCGCAAGTCTTTCGCGCAACCTATCCGCGTCTTCCCGCACCAGCACGGCGAGCGCGCCAAGCCGGCGCGGCGCCTCCGCTTCGAGCCCCAGCCGTCGCTCGATATCGGCCAATCGATCGAGGCCACGGCACAATGGCACGCCGCCGATGAGCGATCCCAGCAGCCCGGCATCGGCCATGACCTGCAATGTCGGCCCGGCTTGCGCGGCGATCACCAGTTTCATCATCTCCATGCGCAGGCGCTCGCGCGACAGTTCGCCGAGCCCTTCGCGCTCCACGATGCAGGCGGCGAGCGCCGCGGCGTCGGGCTCGCCGGTGGCGAAGCTCGCATGAAAGCGGAAGAAGCGCAGGATCCTCAGCCGGTCCTCGCGGATCCGCCTCACGGGATCGCCGATGAATCGGACGCGTCCGGCCGCGAGATCCGCCGCTCCGCCGAAATAGTCGTGCAGGAGACCGTCCGGCGTCAAACTCATGGCGTTGATCGTGAAGTCGCGCCGGCTGGCATCGGCCTGCCAGTCGCGCCCGAAACGCACCGTTGCGCGGCGCCCGTCGGTCCCGACATCCTCACGCAGCGTGGTGACCTCGAAGCCGCGCCCCTCGACCACCACGGTCACCGTGCCGTGGGCGATGCCCGTCGGCACGGACTTGAAACCGGCGGCCGCGACCGTGCGGACCACCGCATCCGGCAAGGCCGTCGTCGCGATATCGACATCGCCGGGCGGCAGGCCGATCAGCGCATTGCGCACGGCGCCGCCGACCGGCCGCGCCTCCTCGGCCCCGGCGTTCAGGACGGCGAGCAGACGCGCCGCCGGCCCCTGGTCGAACCAGTCCGGCAGGGATATTCGCCGGGGGGTCATGGCCGCTCTCCCGTCCGCCTGGGATCGAGATGTGCCGGGTAGAAGATTCCATTTTCCACCCGCGCCGGTACATAGACCGCGGTCGGGTCCCGGCTCTGCATCGACACGATATAGAGCAGATAGCCGCCCGCCAGAACGACACCAGCGAGCCCGACCCAGACCGCCGGCTGCTTGTCCCAATGCTCCTTCAGCCAGGGATTCTGTTCCTTGACCTGCAGCCAGCCGACATAGAGCAGAAAAGGCAGGGCAAACAGCGCAAGGTCGATCAGGATGCGCATCAGGCTCGCTCGCTCGCCGCCACCGCCGGCTCGGACAGCCGTTCCCAGAGGTTGCGCAGGATCCCCGCGGTGATGCCCCAGATGTAACGCTCGCCATAGGGCATCGCATAGAAATAACGCCGCTGGCCGTTCAATTCACGCCATTGGCGCTGGTGGTTCGCCGGATCCATCAGGAACGCCAGCGGCACCTCGAAGGCATCGGTGACCTCCGACGGGTTGAGGGTCAGGTCGAAACCCGGCTCGACCAGGCCGACCACCGGCGTGATCAGATAGCCGGTGCGCGACAGGAACGGCGCGAGATAGCCGAGCGGATGAACATGGCGCCGGTCGAGGCCGATCTCCTCTTCCGCCTCGCGCAGCGCCGCCGCCAGCGGGCTCGCATCATCGGGATCGATCTTGCCGCCCGGAAAAGCGATCTGGCCGGAGTGATTTGACAGGTCCGACGAGCGCTGAGTCAGCAGCACCGTGGCCTCGGGCCGCGCGACGACCGGGATCAGCACCGCGGCCGGCCGCGCCGGCGGACCTTCGTTGATCGTCGGGTCGCCGGGATCCGTGCCGCGCTCGCCCCCCGCGGCGAAGGGATCATGCACGAAAGACGGGACGTCGAGCGTCAGGCGCCCGGTCACCGCGGCGGTAAACTGGTCAGGCGAAACAGGAATCACATCAGGCCCTCGATCTCGGCGGCCGGCACCATGGGGTAGAAGGTGCCGGCGGCATAGAGGCCGAACCAGGCGGTCTCGTCGACCTGACGGATCTCGCCGAGATTGGCGAGATCGTGAAACAGCGCGCGCGAAACCCTCGCCCAGAGCTCGCGGCGGACATGCACATAGGGCTTCAGCCCGTCGGTGCCGGCTTCCTTCTCGAACCGCAGCGGATGGTCCGGGCCGACCTCCAGCCATTCCTCGGTCTGGGTGCGAAAGGCGATCTTGCGCTCCTCGCCGAGGCCCGAAACCCGCATCTCGACGGCGGCGAAAGGCGCGTCGTCGACGGTGATGCCGACCTTCTCCACGGGCGTGACGAGGTAATATCGCCCCTCCTCGCGCTTCAGCACGGAGGAGAAGAGCTGCACCAGGGCCGGCCGCCCGATCGGGGTCTTCATGTAGAACCAGGTGCCGTCGGAGGCGATGCGCATGTCCAGGTCGCCGCAGAAGGGCGGGTTCCACAAATGCACCGGTGGCGGGCCTCTGACGGCCTTGACCTGGGTCGCGATGGCGTCCAGGCCGCCTGCAGGCGGAGTAGCACTGGTCACGCGATGAGCCTCACGATTGAGTGAAATCCCGGATCATTTCGGCCCGGACGATTGGCCGGAGCCTGAACCGAACGTAAGACTCGGCTATCGTGATCGCAACGCATGCGCCATGATGCACTGCGAAGGATAGCCGCGCCTCGAAGGGAGCCGTCATGACCGCCGAGACCGCCGAACGCATGGAAGACGCGATCATTCGCGCCGCCGAGACCACCGTCGCCCAGGTGCGCCTCGCCCGCACCAATATCTCGGCCGTGATCTTCGGCCAGCAATCGGTCATCGACCAGGCCCTGATCACCGTGCTGTCGGGCGGCCACGCGCTGCTGGTCGGCCTGCCGGGCCTGGCCAAGACCAAGCTGGTCGAGACCATGGGCGTGGTGCTCGGCCTCGATGCCCGGCGCGTCCAGTTCACGCCCGACCTGATGCCCTCCGACATCCTGGGATCGGAAGTGCTGGAGGAATCGGCCTCGGGCAAGCGCGCCTTCCGCTTCATCAAGGGCCCGGTCTTCGCCCAGCTTCTGATGGCCGACGAGATCAACCGCGCCTCGCCGCGCACCCAGTCGGCGCTGCTGCAGGCCATGCAGGAATATCATGTGACGGTCGCCGGCGAGCGCCACGACCTGCCCAAGCCCTTCCATGTCCTGGCGACCCAGAACCCGCTGGAGCAGGAAGGCACCTATCCCCTGCCCGAAGCCCAGCTCGACCGCTTCCTGATGCAGGTCGACGTCGACTATCCCGACCTGGAAGCGGAACGGAAGATCCTGTTCGACACGACCGGCGCCGAAGAGACCAAGCCGCGACAGGCCCTGTCGGGCGATGACCTGCAGGCCGCCCAGCGGCTGGTACGCCGCCTGCCGGTCGGCGAAACCGTGGTCAACGCCATTCTCAGCCTGGTCCGTTCGGCCCGCCCGGACGCCGTCAAGGGCGAGCTCGCCAATGCCATCGCCTGGGGCCCCGGCCCGCGCGCCTCCCAGGCGCTGATGCTGGCGGTGCGCGCCCGCGCCCTGCTCGACGGCCGGCTCGCCCCCTCGGTCGACGATGTCGTGGCGCTGGCCGAGCCGGTCCTGAAACATCGCATGGCGTTGTCTTACGGCGCGCGCGCCGATGGCCTGACCGTGGAGGCCACCATCGCCTCGCTGGTCAAGCCGATCCGGTAGTCGCGCCGATGTTCGGCTTCGCCGAGACGCTGCGCCAGAACCGCAACACCGATGACCGGAGCCATGAGCTGCCGCGCGACGGCGCGGTGCTGGCCGCCAGCCTGCCGCGCCTGGTGCTGGAGGCGCGCCGCGTCGCCATGACGGTGGCGCATGGACTGCATGGCCGGCGCCGGGCCGGCACCGGCGAGAATTTCTGGCAGTTCCGCCGCTTCAGCGACGGCGAGCCGGCCAACCGGGTCGACTGGCGGCGCTCCGCCCGCGACCAGCATCTCTATGTGCGCGAGCGGGAATGGGAAGCCGCTCACACGATCTGGATCTGGCCGGACCGGTCGGCCTCCATGCGGTTCGTCTCCCCCCTGGCCCGGCAGAGCAAGCACGACCGTGGCCTGGTGCTGGCCTTCGCGCTCGCCGAGATCATGGTGCGCGGCGGCGAACGGGTCGGCATTCCCGGCCTGATGCGGCCGACCGCCAGCCGCGCCATCATCGAGCGCATGGCGGATGCGATCCTGGCCGACGCCACGGGCAAGCCCTCCGACCTGCCGCCCAAGGCGCCGGTCTCGCGGCTCTCCGAAGTGGTCATCCTGTCCGACTGCCTGGTGCCGGTCGAGGCCTTCGCCGACGAGGTGAAAAGCCTGGCGGTCGGCGGCTCGCGCGGCCATGTCATGCAGATCAACGATCCGATCGAAGAGACCTTTCCCTATCGCGGACGGGTCGAATTCGAAGAGCTGGAGGACGGCCTGACCATCACCGCCGGCCGCGCCGAGACCTGGCGTGACGACTATGTCGCGCGGCTTGCCGCGCATCGGGCGGCCTTGCGCGGGGAATGCGACCGGCGCGGCTGGAGCTTCGGCCTGCACCGCACCGACCAGCCGCCGGCCAGCGCCATCCTGGCGCTGCACCAGCGCATGGGCCCCGGATCGCGCGACTTCGCGCGTGAGACTGCGAGGTGATGATGCTGGGCCTGCCGCTCGCCTTCGCCTCGCCCCTGGTCCTGTTCGCGCTGGCCGCCCTGCCGGCGCTCTGGTGGCTTCTGCGCCTGGTGCCGCCGCGGCCACGCCGGGTGGAATTCCCGCCGACCCGGATCCTGCTCGACATCGCACCGAAGGAAGAGACACCCTCGCGCAGCCCCTGGTGGCTGACCGCGCTCAGGCTGCTGCTCGCCGCCCTGATCATCCTGGCCATGGCCGGGCCGCTCTGGAACCCGCCGGCGACCACCAGCGGCGCGCGCGGACCGGTCCTGCTGCTGATCGACGACGGCTGGCCGTCCGCCGCCGCCTTCGAGCAGCGCCTGCGGGTCGCCAACCAGATCATCGCTTCCGCCGAAAGCGCCAGCCGGCCGGTGGCCTTCGCCACGACCGCGAGGCCCGCCGTCATGATCGGCATCGAGACGCCCTCCTCGGTGCGCGAACGGCTGCGCTCGCTCGAGCCCTCGCCGCACACACCCGACCGCAGCGGCGTGCTGCCGGCGCTCGGCCGCTTCCTGACGGCCCAGCCCCAGGCCGAGATCATCTGGCTCACCGACGGCATCGATACCGGCCGGTCCCAGGCCTTTCTGACCCAGCTCAAGGAAGCCGTCGGCAACCATGCGCTGACCGTCTATGACGGCGGCACGCCGCCGGTCCTGGCGCTGACGGGCGCCACCAACAACAGCGGCGGCTTCAATGCCCAGGTCATCCGCGCCGAGCCCGGCCCGGCCCAGGTCGGCCGTGTGCGCGCGCTCGACACCCGCGGCCTGCCGATCGGCGAGAGCACCTATGCCTTCGAGCCCGGCAAGACCGAGGCCGAGGTGCGTTTCGACCTGCCGGTGGAGATCCGCAACGACATCACCCGCCTCGACATCATCGGCGAGCGCTCGGCCGGCGCCGTGCAACTGGTCGACGCCCGCTGGCAGCGCCGCACCATTGGCGTCATCTCCGGCGCCAGCACCGACACCGCCCAACCTCTGCTGTCGCCGACCTATTATCTCGGCCGGGCGCTCGAGCCCTTCGCCGATATCCGCACCGTCGAAGGGGCGTCGCCCTCGGAAGCCGCAATCCGCTTCGTCGAAGGCCGCGTGCCGATGATCGTGCTGACCGACGTCGGCACCGTCACCGCGGAAGCCCGCGATGCGCTCAATCGCTTCATCGACAATGGCGGCATCCTGCTGCGCTTCGCCGGCACCCGGCTCGCCGGCGCCCAGAATGACGACCTCGTGCCGGTCAAGCTGCGCCGCGGCGGCCGTCAGCTCGGCGGCGCGCTGTCCTGGGAAACCCCGCAGGCGCTTGCCGCCTTCACCCGCGACAGCCCCTTCGCCGACATCGCCGTGCCCGCCGATGTGCGGGTGCGCCGCCAAGTGCTGGCCGAGCCCGACGGCCTGCTCGCCGACAAGACCTGGGCGCAGCTCCTGGACGGCACGCCGCTGGTGACGGCCGAGAAGCGCGGCCGCGGCCTGCTCGTGCTGTTCCACATCACCGCCGATACCGCCTGGTCCGACCTGCCGCTGTCCGGCGCCTTCGTCGAAATGCTGAAACGCATTGCCGGCCTGTCCGCCGCCGGCCGGCCCGCGGCCGAAGGCCTTGCCGGCCTGCCCGGCCAGGCGCGCGCCAGCGAGCGCGTCGCGCCGAGCCGGGTGCTGGACGGCTTCGGCGCCTTCATCCGTCCGCCCGCCACCGCCAAGCCGATCCCGGCCGACTGGCGCGAGCCGGCGACATCAGATTATCCGCCGGGTTTCTACGGACCGCCCGACGGCACCGTCGCGGTCAATGCGCTCGGGCCCGACGAACGCCTGAAACCGCTCGACCTCGGCCCTCTCGGCGCCGCTATCGAGCGCTATCGGGTGGGAGAACCCGTGGACTTGAGATCTCCGCTCGTGATCGCAGCCCTCATCCTGCTCCTGGCCGACGGCCTGGCGGTCTTCGTGATCGCCGGCGGGCTCGCCCGGCTGACCGGCGGCCGCGCGACGCGCACCGCCGCCGTCATCCTGGCGCTTGCCGCATTGCCCATGCTGTTCGGCAAGCCGGCCGACGCCCAGACCCGCCGCGCCCAGGACCGCCCGCCGATCTCCACCGGCAATGCCGCCGACGATGCGGCCGTGCGCGCCACGCAGGCCACCCGCCTCGCCTATGTCGTCACCGGCTCCCGCGAGGTCGACGACATCAGCCGCGCCGGCATGGAAGGCCTGACGCGCTTCCTCTCGGCGCGCACCGCGCTGGAGCCGGCATCGCCCCAGGCCGTCGATATCGGCCGCGACGAGATCGCCTTCTTCCCGCTGCTCTACTGGCCGATCGTCGCCGGCGCCGACGAGCCGACACCGCAGGCGCTGCTGAAGCTCGACGCCTATATGAAGCAGGGCGGCATGGTGATCTTCGACACCCGCGACGCCCTGACCGCGCGGCCCGGCCAGGCCAGCCCGGCGCAGGCGACATTGCGGCGCATCCTGGCCGGCCTCGACATTCCCGAACTCGAACAGGTGCCGCGCGACCACGTGCTGGCGCGCGCCTTCTTCATCCTGCGCGAATTTCCCGGCCGCCATTCGGAAGGCTCGACCTGGGTCGAGGCCATCCCGCCGGCCGGTGACGACGAGGCGGCCCGGCCGGCGCGCGCCTCCGACTCGGTCTCGCCGATCATCATCACCTCGAACGATCTCGCCGCCGCCTGGGCGATCGACCGCCAGGGCAACCCTCTGCTGCCGGTGCAGGGCGAGGCGCGCCAGCGCGAGCTCGCCTATCGGTTCGGCGTCAATCTCGTGATGTATGCGCTGACCGGCAATTACAAGACCGACCAGGTCCACGTGCCGGCTTTGCTCGAACGGCTGGGGAACTGAACCATGGCCTTCGGGATCGTCTGGTCGCCGCTCCTGCCGCCCGCGGCCCTGGCCATCGCGGCCATGGCCGTGCTGCTGCTGGCCGTCCTGCTGCTGGTCTCGCGCACCCGCGGGGCCTGGTGGCGCATCGGCGCCATGGCGCTCGCCCTGCTGGCGCTCGGCAATCCCGTCTTCACCCAGGAGGATCGCGATCCCCTGAAGACCGTCGTCGCCGTGGTGCTCGACCGCTCCGCCAGCCAGACGCTGGCCGACCGCACGCGCATCACCGACGAGGCCAAGGCGGCGATAGAGCGCAATTTCGGCCGGTCCACCGGCTTCGAGGTGCGCTATGTCGATGCCGGCGCGTCCGACGGCCAGACCGACGGCACCCACCTGTTCGAGGCGCTGCGCGGCCTGCTCTCCGACGTCCCGGCCGAACGTATCGGCGGCGCCATCCTGGTCACCGACGGCCAGGTTCACGATGTCCCGGCCCAGGCCGCGGCGATCGGCTTCCAGGCGCCGGTCCATGCCCTGATCACCGGACGCTCGACCGACCGCGACCGCCGGGTGGTGCTGACCCAGACGCCGCGTTTCGGCATTGTCGGCCAGGCCCAGACCATCGGCTTCCGCATCGAGGACAACGGCACCGGCGGGCGCGTCGCGCAGGCCGCCGTCACCGTCAAGCGCGACGGCGAACTGGTCGAGCGCCGCACCGTGACAACGGGCGCCACCACCATGATCCAGGTGCCGGTGACCCATGCCGGCGCCAATATCGTCGAGGTCGAGGTCGACGGCCTGGACGGCGAGCTGACCACCATCAACAACCGCGCCGTCGTCATCATCGAGGGCATCCGCGAAAAGCTCCGCGTGTTGCTGGTATCGGGCGAACCGCATGCCGGCGAGCGCACCTGGCGCAACCTCCTGAAGTCCGATGCCGGCGTCGACCTCGTCCATTTCACCATTCTGCGCCCGCCGGAAAAGCAGGACGGCACGCCGATCAACGAGCTGTCGCTGATCGCCTTTCCGACGCGCGAACTGTTCCAGGTCAAGATCCGCGAATTCGACCTGATCATTTTCGACCGCTACGCCCAGCAGGGCGTGCTGCCGCTGATCTATTTCGAGAACATCGCGCGTTATGTCCGCAATGGCGGCGCCCTTCTGGTGGCGGCCGGCCCCGAACACGCGACCTCGGCCTCGATCAACGACACGCCGCTGGAGACCATCCTGCCGACGGCGCCGACCGGCGACGTGATCGAGCGGCCCTATCACGCCCGCGTCTCCGATCTCGGCCGCCGCCATCCGGTGACCCGCGCACTGCCCGGCTCGACCACCGAGGGCGCACCGCAATGGAGCCGCTGGTTCCGCCTGATCGAGAGCCGCGAGCCCGGCGCGGGCGCGGCCACCGTCATGGACGGGCCGGACAGCCGGCCGGTGCTGGTGCTGCAGCGCCAGGGCGAAGGCCGCGTCGCGCTGCTGCTGTCGGACCATATTTGGCTCTGGGCGCGCGGCTACGAGGGCGGCGGGCCCCATCTCGAATTGCTGCGTCGCCTGTCGCACTGGCTAATGAAGGAACCGGAGCTGGAAGAGGAAAGCCTCAGGCTCGCGGTGCGCGGCCGTCAGCTCGCCGTCGAATTGCAGACCATGGCGGAGACGCCGGCCGAGGTGACCCTGACGACGCCCTCGGGCAGGTCCCAGGTGGTCGCCATGCAGAATGCCGAGCCCGGGCTCTGGCGCGGCCAGGTCGATGTCACCGAGCTCGGGCTCTGGCGTGCCCAGGCCGGCCCGCTGACGCGCCTGGTCAATGTCGGGCCGCCGAACCCACGCGAATTCACCGATGTCACCTCGACCCTGCGCGTGCTCGAACCGCTGGTGCGGGCCACCGGCGGCGGGCTCTGGCGCATTTCCGAGGACGGCAACCTCACCGTGCCGCGCATCGTTCCGACCCGCTCGGCCAGCGGCCTGCGGGGCGATGACTGGATGGGCATCCGCCAGCGCGACGCGTCGGTGGTGCGTGGGATCGGCATCCTGCCGGCCTTTGCCGGCATCCTCGGCCTGGTGCTGCTGCTCGGCGCGCTGACCGCGGTCTGGGCCCGCGAAGGCCGCTGACGCCTTGGGCCGGCGCCCACCGGCTCAGAAGCAGGCAATGAACTCGCGGATGACCCAGCCCATCGGCTTGCCGCTGGCGCGATCGGCGATATAGACCCAGGGCCGGCCGCGATCATCCTCGCCCGACCTGACACTGGTCACCAGCGTGCCGTTGCGCACCGTGCCGAGCACCGCGCCATTCGGCGCGTCGCGGATATTGAGCGGCGTGCCGGTCGGATCCATCACCCGGCAGCGATCGGACTGGGCGCCGGCCGGGACCGCCAGAGCCAGCGTCGCGATCGCGAGCGTCAGGACGAAGCATGTCGGGGCGAAGCGCGTCACACGGGCGACACGGATCATGGGCCTCACTCCTTGAGCCGACCGGGACCGCCTGGATCATCCGACGGCGCGCCCGGGCGGTCAAATCGCCGCCCCGGCCGGCCCGCCTCAGTTGGCCCGCGCGCCCTTGACCGGACCGGCGACGCCGTCGAAGGCGCCCTCGATCAGTTCGGCGACCAGCAGGCGAGCCGGGTCGACCGGGCCCGGCAGCGTCAGCCGGCCATGCGGCACCACCCTGAATCCGAACCGATTGTAATAGGGTGCATCGCCGACCAGGATCACCAGGCGATGCCCCTTGGCCTTGGCGACATCCAGCGAGCGCTTCATCAGCGCCGCGCCGATGCCACGGCTCTGGAATGACGGGTCGATGGTGATCGGACCGAGCAGGATCGCCTGGACATCCTGGCCGATGACGACGGGCGACAGGCGGATCGAACCGACCAGCAGCGTGCCGACTCGGGCGATGAAGCAGAGATCGGTGAAGGGCTCGACACCTTCGCGCAGGCGGAACGCGGTGCGCGCGAAACGGCCAGGCCCGAAGGCGCGCTCGTGAAGCCGTTCGATGGCGGGACTGTCGGCAGGGTTCTCAGGATGAAGATCGAGGGACAGATCGGGCATCAGCTAGGGGCTCGACGGCGCGAAGACAAACGGAAAGCTGCGGGCGGTGGAATTCACACCGGCCGTCGTCGTCGCGCAGCGAAGATGAACCTCGAACATGTCATGAAGCGCGCATAGCATGGAGCGCTCAGGTCGTCACTAGGTCTGTCGGCAAGCGCGGCGACAGGCCAGGAGGAGCGGGGCGGCCGGCGCGCCGATCGCCCTGCCCGGCCATCGGTCGGGCCCCTCGTGTTGCTGCACAGTGATTATTATGGCGTGATTTTCGCGGGTGGATGAATTCGTGGATGCCCGGGACAAGCCCGGGCAAGACGAGAATTGTCCTCGGAGCAACAGGCGCTGGACCGACCGAGCGCAGAACCCGCGCCGTGGCCCTGCACACAGCAAGATCAACACATCGTCTTGCCCGGGCTTGTCCCGGGCATCCACGAATTGTTGCACCAGACCCAACTGGTCACAATCACAGTGCAACGATACTAGAGCCCTTCCCGCTGCCGTTGCGTGCGGATGAACTCAATTCCACAGGCGAGCTTGGCGGCGGTCGGCGAGGCCTCGTCGACGACACGCCAGAACGGCGTGATGGTGTCGATCGCCGCGCCGTCGCCCAGGGCTTCATAAGCCGCCTCCGCCACCGCGCGCAGGTGAAAGCCGGTGGTGATCGGGCAGGTCACCTCGGCCTGGAACTCCCTGGCCAACTGCCTGCGCAGCGCCTTCACGTCCATCCCCGAGCCGAACGGCATCCTGGTGATGAAGGCGGCGATCAACGCCGGCGACGGCACCAGCATGGTCTCGCCCGCCTTCATGCCGGCAATGTCGACCGGCACCGGCTTGACCACCGGCGGCGGCGCCGACGCGACCTTCTCGGCCCAAGACTTCCGCTTGCCGGATTTTCCCCGGCTGGATGCCCACGCTTTCATCATCGCCTCCCGGATCCGCCTTTATCGCAGCGGCAGGTAGATGTCGGTCAAGAGCTCGGCCGGCGCCGTGTCGCGGGGATTGTTGAGATAGTCCTCGAAACAGGGTGCGTCAGCCGCCTCGCGGCCCGAATTGACCAGCCAGTCGCCATAGAGCCACTGATAGGCCGCCTTCATGGTGGCATAGGGCCCCTTGTGGCGCAGCACGGCATAGGTGCCGCCGGCGATCTCGATCATTTCGACCGGCGGTTCGACCGCCACCGGCCCGTCGGCGACCACGCAGGCGCGTGACCGGAGCTGGTTCTCCGGCACCACCGAGGGATCGTCGAGATAGACCCCGAGCATGCGCATTCCCGGCCGGATCAGCTGGCGCGGGCCAAGCCAGCCGAACAGCCGGTCATAGGCCTGGCCGATCGCCATATAGGAACCGGTATGGCTGACGGCGACGGCCTTCAGGGCGGGAACCTTGGTAATCGAGACGTCATACATGGCTGAAACCTCTTCGGGGGATTTCTGGAAAAGACTGTGCTGGCCGTGCCGGCGGTACTGCGCCGGCGGCATGCCGTAGGAGGCGCGGAAGATGCGCGTGAACGATTGCAGGTTGGGATAGCCGGACCGCTCGGCGATCGCGGCGATCGGCATCGCGGTGTGGGCCAGCAGGCCGGCCGCGCGGTGCAGCCGCAGGCGCTTCACGGTCGCCGCGATCGTTTCGCCATGCACCGCATGATAGATGCGGTGCCAGTGATGGGCCGACATGCAGGCGACTTCGGCGAGTTTGTCGAGGTCGATCTCGTCGTCCAGGTGATCGTAGATATAGGCGGTCACCCGCTCGAGGCGGTCGCCATAGCTGGTCCAGTCTCGATCGTCCCGCATCACGGCCGCCCCGTTTTCATCATGAGCGGGACGCTAGCACGGGGCATTTTGACAAATCTTGCGGAGTTGCCGGCCGGTGGCGCCGCTACCAGACCGGCGGCGCCGGCCGCCCTTCGAAGATCTCCGCGAGCCGCTCGCGGGTGCCGCGCGTCGTGTCGTCAGGAAGCGCGTCGAGAGCGAAGAAGCCATGCGCGATGATCTCGGCATTCGGCACGGGCGGGCTCGGCTGGCGCCAGGCATCGACCCGGTAGAGCGCCACGTGGTCGCGTTTCGAGATGCGGGAGTTGAGGTAGAGGCCGACCAGCGCCGGCGGCCCGGTCAGCTCGACATTGGCCTCCTCGCGCAATTCGGTCGCCAAGGCATCGGCCATGGTCTGCCCGACCTCGACACCGCCGCCCGGGAAATACCAGCCCGGCATGTAGCTGTGCTTGACCAGCAGGACCCGGCCTTCCCCATCGACCACGCAGGCCCGCACGCCCAGCGTCATGCCGCGCGCGAACCGCCAATAGAGATGCAGCAGGGGAGCCAGCCGCGAGCGCTTGTTGGGATCAGCAAAAATCATGGCCGACTCTTCCCATCAACGAAACCGATGAAATGTTGCGCAACCATGAAGGACACTAATCAGAAATGCATGGCTGGTAGGTAAGACAAGGGGTTACTGCCCCGCCTCCGGCTGCCTATCTATCGTTCATGTTGCGCTGCAATAACAGGCAACGCCGAACCTTTTGGGAGTTTCCCATGCTGATCGCCCTGTTCTCGACGCTGTTCTCGCGCCGCACCGGATATCGCTGGCAGCCGGCCATCGAGATCCGGGATGGTCGCACCGCTGCCGCTCTCGGCATCTATTCCCGCGACTGAAGCCAACCTCCCCTCTGGCTAAGGTTGTGGTTGGGCGCCCGCTGAGCTTCGGCTCGCGGGCGCCCTTTTCTTATGCATCCGCCCTTTTGCGTCCCGCGCCGGCCGGCGGCGAGGACGTTCGATGCCAGCGGTGCGGCTTCAGGCCGCCGGCGGCCTGGCATGGCCGAAATACATCAGCTCCCACAGCGCTTCTTCCGTGACGGTTTCCACCAGGGCGTCGGCGACGAACCGCTTGAGCGTCAGCTTGCCGGTGAAGCGCAGATAGGCGCCGTCGAAGCCGATCAGCCTGGCGGCGAAACGCTTGAGCAGCGGCAGCCGGTCGACGAATTTCGCCTGCAGGATCGTCGCCTCGCGCTCGAACGTCACGACATAGCGCTCATCCTTGTCGCGATAATCGTAGCGGGTGAGATCGGCGACGGGCTTGCCGGTCACCGCGTCGGTGCTCACCCGGTCGGTCGTGAACGTCACCTTGCCGTCGTCATCGGCGATCACCGCCCCGTCTTTGGCCAGCATGAAGACGGTCTGGGCTGCATGTCCATAGGCTTCGGAAGCGGTGATATAGGCGGCGATGACCGTATAGGGGCCGACCTTGGCCCGGCCCCAATACCAGTCATGCATCAGGTCGGTCATCGGCACATCACCCCAATTGTGGTCGTGATAGCCGATGCCTTCGGCCCGATGCGTCTGGGCCCCGATCCGATAGGTCACTGTCGCGCGGCCCTGCGGAACCGATGGCAGCCAGGCGAAGAGATGTTGCTTGGCCGGTGGACCAAAATAGAGATGGCCGGATTTCGGCCGCCAGGGCCGGATTTCGCCCACCAGTTCGATGTCGACCGAGACGTCCTCGATATCCGCCGTGATGCGGTAGCGATGAAGATCGCCGACGAAACGGTTCTCGCCGATCCGGATATCGCAGCCTTCCCTCGAGGCCTGGAACGAAGCTGGCTCTGCATGCAGGATCTTCTCGATCGAACGGCCGTCGGCGAGGTCGAGATTGATGGTGATCACCGGCGCCAGCAGGCTCTTCGGTTCGGTGATCGGCTTCGTATAGAAGATCACCACCAGCTTGGCGCCGTCATCCAGGTGCGCGTCGAAATACCACCATTCATAGGTCCCCCGCCCATCGGCGATGCGCAATCCGTCCTCGAAAGGCGCGATTTCGACCGGGGCGATACCGAGCCGGCGATAGTCCTCGGGATGATCGGCAAGCCGGACCTGGCAGGGGCGGTCCGTCGCCATGTTCGAGGCTGTCATGTGAAGCTCCGCGGGGCATATGGGGTCGTCATGGGCGCCATATCGGGCCGGACCGGCCGGTTCGGCGCAGAACCGGCCGCGCGCGATCATGGGTTGCGGCCGCCCGGTCGCGCAAGGGAGAACCAGGCAGGACGCGGCGCGCCCGTTGATCGTTGCAACGACGCGCAAAAACCCTTTACAGCGGAGCCATGTTCCGCCTCGCCCATCTGTCCGATCTTCATATCGGCCCGCTGCCCGTGCCGACCTGGCGTGAACTCGCCGGCAAGCGCCTGACCGGCTATCTGAACTGGCGGCGCGGTCGGGCCGAACATCACCGGATGCCGGTGCTGGAGCGGGTCCTGGCCGATATCGCCGCAAGCCGACCCGACCATGTGGCGGTGACCGGTGACCTGATCAATCTCGGGCTGGCCCGCGAATACGGCCCGGCCCGCGTCCTGCTGGAGCGCCTCGGGCCTCCGGACCGGGTCAGCCTCACGCCCGGCAATCACGACACTTATATCCGCTCCACCTTGCCGGCCGTCACCAGCCATTGGGCGCCCTGGTTCGCCGGCGACCACGAGCCGGTGCCGCTGCGCCTCGCCGAGGCCTTTCCCTTCGTTCGCCGGCGCGGCCGGGTCGCGCTCATCGGGGTCAATTCGGGCCAGCCCAAGCCGCCCTTCCTGGCCACCGGAACGCTCGGCGACCGACAGATCTCCGCCCTCGCCGAAACGCTGGAAGCGTTGCGCCAGGAGGGGCTGGCGCGCGTGCTGCTCATCCACCACCCGCCCTTTGCCATTGGCTGGCACAAGCAATTGACCGATCACGCCGCGCTGGCGGCGGTGCTGAACCGGACCGGCGCCGAGCTGATCCTGCATGGCCACACCCATGTCGGTTCGGTGTGCAGCCTCGACGGCCCGCAAGGCCCGATCCCGGTCCATGGCGTCGCCTCGGCTTCCGCAGCCGCCGACGGAACATCGGAACCCGCCGCCTGGAACCTCGTCAGCCTCGACGGCGAGGCGGGGGACTGGCGCGTCACCGTCGAGACCAGGCGGCCAGCCGCGTAGCGGGTTTCGCCTCATCCCTATTCGCTATTCCCTATTCGCCACTCGCCCCCAAACGCAAGAAAGCGCGCGGTTGCCACCGCGCGCTTTCTAGACGTCGTCTGGATAGGTGCGGCTCAAGCGCCGATATAGGATCCCCGCCGGGAGAGCCCGATGCGATCCATCTCGGCCTGTTCGCGCGCGGCGTCCGCCGCTCTGTCGCGCGCGCTCTCGCGCTCGTCCAGGATCTCGACCTTTTTCAGATCTTCAAAAGCCACGGCAAGCGCGCCCTTGGCGTCGTCGAGCTGGCCTTTCAGCTCGTTCGCCGACCCCAGCAGGTTGTCGCGGCGCTGGCCGGCAGCCTTGGCATAGGTCGGATAGGCATAGTGGCCGGGATCGTGGATGTTCGCCCTGTTCTGTTCGGTCAGAATCTCGCGGTCGAGTTCGGTCGCCATGCGCTCGAACTCGGCGATCATCATTTCGATCTGCGCGACCTGACGGCGTTTCTCATCAACCTGAAAACGCTTCAGGCGGATCAGAGTGTCTCGCGACTTCATCGACACATACTCCCAGAAGTCTCACTTACCCGCATTCCAACCATACGGAATGCGAGGGAAACCGGCATTCCTAGCGTGAATACCTGCTTCCTCATGAGCCGAGATGTAACATCGTTGAGGTTGAGATTCCGTTTCCAGAAACCTTGAAAATGTCTGAATCGGCAGACGCATAAGCGGGGAGCCTCATGCGCCCCCTTAGCCGGCATCGGCGGCGGTCTCGGCCAGGATGGCGGCGAGTTGCGCATAGCCTTCAGCCAATCCGCTGACCTCGTCCTTGCGCTGGCTGAGAAATGCCTCGAGCGCCGGCTGCAGCCGGATCGCCTCGTCGACCTCGGCGGACGAGCCCTGCCGATAGGCGCCGAGCCGGATCAGTTCCTCCATGTCGGTATAGGTGGAAAGCACGCGCTTCGCCCGCTGGATGACCGGCCAATAAACCGGATCCGCCGACCGCGGCATGGTGCGCGAGACGCTCTTCAGCACATTGATGGCCGGATAGCGGCCGCGCTCGGCGATGGCGCGCTCCATCACGATATGGCCGTCCAGGATACCGCGCACCGCGTCGGCCACCGGCTCGTTGTGATCGTCGCCGTCGACCAGCACGGTGAAGATGGCGGTGATCGCGCCCTCGCCCGAGCCGGGGCCGGCGCGCTCGAGTAGGCGCGGCAGTTCCGAGAAGACCGTCGGCGTATAGCCCTTGGCGGTCGGCGGTTCGCCTGCCGACAGGCCGATCTCGCGCTGCGCCATGGCGAAGCGCGTGACAGAATCCATCATCAGCATGACCTGCTGGTCCTGGTCGCGAAAATATTCGGCGATCGACAGCGACAGGTAGGCGGCCTGCTTGCGCATCAGCGCCGGTTCGTCCGAGGTCGCGACCACCACCACGGAGCGTGCGAGGCCTTCCTCGCCGAGATCCTCCTGGAGGAATTCCTGGACCTCCCGGCCGCGTTCGCCGATCAGCCCGATCACCGAGACGTCGGCATCGACATTGCGGGCGATCATCGACAGCAGAACCGACTTGCCGACGCCGGAGCCGGCGAAGATGCCCATGCGCTGGCCGCGGCAGCAGGTCAGGAAGGTGTTCATCGCACGCACACCCATGTCGAGCGGCTTGCCCACGCGCCGGCGGGTATGGGCGGCCGGCGGCGAGGCGCGAAACGGCATGGGATCGCCGCCCTGCGGCAGCGGGCCCTTGCCGTCGATCGGCTCGCCCAGCGCGTTGACCACCCGGCCGAGCCAGCCGGCGCTCGGCCGGATCGCCGCCGGCGCCAGCGAGACCAGGGCCTTGCAGCCGCGCCTGACGCCCTCCAGGCCCGCGAAGGGCATCAGCAGCGCCTGGTCGCCGTTGAATCCCACCACCTCGCAGGGGATCGGCCGGGCGCCGGTCTCGACCGTCACACGCGCGCCCACCGACATGGCGTGGACCGGGCCGGCGGCCTCGACCATCAGCCCGCGCACGCCGGCGACACGGCCGTAGATGGTAACCGCGTCGATGTCGGCGATCTGGTCGGCGAGGGCCCGCATATCGGCATGTCCGGCATTCGAGAAAGGAGATGAACGGCGTCCGGGCCGAACCGGCGGCCAACCGGCGACGCGCGTTAAGACCTATCCCAAGCCTTGGATCCATTTGGTCAATGAATGGTTAATTTGAACGGCGGGTTAACGGCCATCGGCAAATTTTGCCGGCCTGCCCCCGTGCCCACCCGGAATTCGCGCATTTTCCGCCGACAGCCCCCGCGGCGTTTACCAGCTCTTAACCATGTGGCCGGTAGAAAATGCCCATCGCGGCACGTCCGGTCCCCTCCCCGGTCAAGACCGCCTAAGGCCCGCTGCCGCCGCGGCGGGCCTGGATTTCCCGGCCCGCCTTAACGCGGGCGCCGGATCGTATTTCCAAGTAAAGCCAGATGGCGCCCGGATTCCGCCGGTCGCCGTAACCCTTCCTTAACCCGGCCCGTTAATGATGGTTGTCAGCCAATTAAAGGCAGCCACGGTTATTAACGGTTCGGGCGGACAGGCCCTGCACGGACCCTGATCGAGGCAAGGCAGTTCCAGGACGCCGGCGACACGACTGAAATGGTCGATTCGGCAGTGGGTTGGAGTGAGTCGCAAAAATCTTTTGCGAAGACTCTTGCCCCGGCGAATCACAGTTTGTTAACCATTAAGACGTAGCGTCGAATCAGTGAACGGGGACGGATCCCACCAACCCTCCGCGCGGCGGTGGAGGATCGGGATCGCTATGCCGAACGGCTGCTTCGTCCAGTGTGGCGGAGCTGCCGGTTAGGGGCCAGCGGAAGGGGATGAGCATGCGCGTTCTGTTGATTGAAGATGACAGCGCCACTGCGAAGAGCATCGAGCTGATGCTCAAGTCCGAGAGTTTCAACGTTTACACGACGGATCTCGGCGAAGAGGGCATCGACCTCGGAAAACTATACGACTACGACATTATTCTTCTTGATCTCAACTTGCCCGACATGTCCGGCTATGAGGTCCTGAAGTCCCTGCGCGTTGCCAAGGTCAAGACGCCCATCCTGATCCTGTCGGGTCTCGCCGGCATCGAGGACAAGGTGCGCGGCCTCGGTTTCGGCGCCGACGACTACCTGACCAAACCGTTCCACAAGGACGAGCTGGTTGCCCGCATCCACGCGATCGTGCGCCGCTCCAAGGGCCATGCCCAGTCGGTCATCACGACCGGCGACCTCTTGGTCAATCTCGACCAGAAGACGGTCGAGGTCAGCGGCCAGCGCGTCCATCTCACCGGCAAGGAGTACCAGATGCTGGAACTCCTCTCGCTGCGCAAAGGCACGACGCTAACCAAGGAGATGTTCCTCAATCATCTCTATGGCGGCATGGACGAGCCGGAGCTGAAGATCATCGACGTGTTCATCTGCAAGCTGCGCAAGAAGCTCGCCAACGCGTCGGACGGCAAGAACTACATCGAGACGGTCTGGGGTCGCGGCTATGTGCTGCGCGAGCCGTCGGAAATGGAAGAGCGCATCCCCGCTTGAGCATGGCGGAAGGTCACATCACGGCCTTCCGGACGTCACACCGCCGTCATCCCCATTTGCGATATCATTGCCCATCCACTTGGCGAGCACGGATGAAATGCCGCCAGGTGACGGAGGCCCCGCCGGGAAACCGAGCGGGGCTTTTTGTTGCCCGCATGCCGGCCCACCGCATGGGCTCACAGGTTTCATGACCTTGACCGGCCGGCGGCCAGCGTCTCACTCTCCGGCTCCCCATCGCCGCGCAGCCGCAGGACGCCGCCCATGACCGCGCTCGACAAGATCAGATCCTTCCCCCTGCCCTTCGCCACCTTGCTCGGCATCGATTATGTCGAGGCCGGACCGGATCGCATCGTTGCGCGGCTGCTCGTGCGCGAGGATCTGTGCACCGTCGGCAGCGCCATCCATGGCGGTGCCATCATGGCCTTTGCCGACACGCTCGGCGCGGCCGCAACCATCGTCAATCTGCCTGAAGGCGCCAAGGGCACCACCACGCTCGAGAGCAAGACCAATTTCGTCGCGGCGGCCAAGGCCGGCAGCACGGTGACGGGCACGGCCACGCCGGTGCATCGCGGCAACCGGACCCAGGTCTGGCAGACCCGCATCGAGCGCGAGGACGGCAAGCTGGTTGCCCTGGTCACCCAGACACAGTTGATCCTTTAAGGAGCCACGCGCTGGCCGCCGGACGCTCGCGGCCGGCCCACCCGAAGGCTTGCCGCGCGTCGATCGCGGCCACCCGCGACCATTCGCGCCGCCCTGGCGGCCGCAAGGGAAGGCGCGACTGTCGGCGCGGCCGCAGGTCATTCTCCGATCGCCACTCCGACAGGAAAAATATTCCCCTTCACCTCAGGTGCGAGAAAGACCTTCTCTCATTTCGCCGAGGCGATCGAATTCCCGTAGAATATTTCTTTCTTCCTCGGCATCATCCGCGCTCCTTTTTCAGCCTGGGTGCCGTCATGACCGCTCACGTTTCCCCCGCCAAGACCCGCAAGCCCGGCCGTGGCCGCGTCTATGACTCGATCACCGACACGATCGGCGATACCCCGCTGGTGCGCCTCGACCGGCTCGGCAAGGCTCACGGCGCCCATGCGACGATCCTGGCCAAGCTCGAATTCTTCAACCCGATCGCCAGCGTCAAGGACCGCATCGGCGTCGCCATGCTCGATGCCCTGGCCGAGGCCGGCAAGATCACGCCGCAAACCGTGCTGATCGAGCCGACATCCGGCAATACCGGCATCGCGCTGGCCTTCGCGGCGGCTGCCCGCGGCATCAAACTGGTCCTGGTTATGCCCGAGACCATGTCGATCGAGCGGCGCAAGATGCTGGCGCTGCTCGGCGCCGAGCTGGTGCTCACCGAAGGTCCGAAGGGCATGAAGGGCGCGATCGCCAAGGCCGAGGAACTGGCCGCCGAAAACCCGCACGCGATCATTCCCCAGCAGTTCAAGAACCCGGCCAATCCGGAAATCCACCGCCAGACCACCGCCGAGGAGATCTGGAACGACACCGAGGGCAATATCGACATCTTCGTCTCGGGCGTCGGCACCGGCGGCACCATCACCGGCGTCGGCCAGGTGCTGAAGGCCAGGAAGCCGGACGTCCGGATCGTCGCGGTCGAGCCGACCGACTCGCCGGTGCTCTCCGGCGGCAATCCCGGTCCGCATAAGATTCAGGGGATCGGCGCCGGCTTCGTGCCCGACATCCTCGATCGCGCCGTGATCGACGAGGTCATCACCGTCACCAATGACCAGGCCTTCGCGGTGGCCCGGGAACTGGCGCGCGTCGAAGGCATTCCGGTCGGCATCTCCTCGGGGGCCGCCCTCCAGGCCGCGCTCGGCCTGGCCGGGAAGCCGGAAAATGCCGGCAAGACCATTGTCGTGATCATTCCGAGCTTCGCCGAGCGCTATCTGTCGACGGCCCTGTTCGACGGCCTCTGAGACACCCGAGGGCGCGCGACGCGCGCCCTCACTTCGTCCGCATATCGAGCGTCTCCGGGCCCGGCGCCATCGAAAAATGCCGGCCGCCGTCAGCCCACAGCCTTGGCCGCGGCCCGACCCGCGGTGCGGCCGGAAAAGATGCAGCCGCCGAGGAAGGTGCCCTCCAGCGACCGGTAGCCGTGGACGCCGCCGCCGCCGAAGCCCGCCACCTCGCCCGCCGAATAGACATTGCCGAGCGGCTGGCCATCGGCGCCGAGCACCCGGCCGTCGAGATCGGTCTGCAGGCCGCCGAGCGTCTTGCGTGTCAGGATGTTGAGCTTCACCGCGATCAGCGGCCCCTTGGCCGGATCCAGGATACGGTGTGGCGGCGCGGTGCGCATCAGCCTGTCGCCGCGATAGTTGCGGGCGCCGCGAATGGCGGTCACCTGGGCGTCCTTCGAGAAGGTGTTTTCGATCTCCCGGTCGCGCGCGGCGATTTCCCGCTCCAGCGCTTCCGGATCGATCAGCGACGTGCCGACCAGCTCGTTCATGCGCCGGCCGAGTGTCCTGATGTCGGTGTCGACGATGAAATCGGCGCCCTTGTCCATGAAGGCCTGGACCGGCGGCGGTAGGCCCTTGCCGAGCCGCGACAGGATGCCGGTGATGCTCTTGTTGGTCAGATCCGGGTTCTGCTCGGAGCCCGACAAGGCGAACTCCTTCTTGATGATCGCCCGCGACAGCACGAACCAAGTGTAGCCATGGCCCGTCTTCATGATGTGTTCGAGGCTCGCCAGCGTATCGAAACCGGGGAAATTGGGCGCAGGCAGGCGCTTTCCGGTCGCATCCAGCCAGACCGATGAAGGCCCGGGTAGGATGCGGATGCCGTGGTTCGGCCAGATCGGATTCCAGTTCCTGACGCCTTCGACATAGTGCCACATGCGGTCACGGTTGACGATGCGCCCGCCGGCCGCCTCAGTGATCAGCTGCATGCGCCCGTCGACATGTTGCGGCACGCCGGACACCAGGAAATCCGGCGGCGTACCGAGACGCTCGGGCCAGTTCTTGCGTACCAGGTCGAAATTGCCGCCGATGCCACCGGAAGCGACCAGGATCGCCTGCGCCTTGAGCGCGAAGGCGCTCGTTGCGACGCGCGAGCTCGCCGCGCCGCGTGCAACCGTCGTCGGCTCCAGGATCTCGCCCTCGACGCCGTCGATGGCCCCGCCGCTCGTGGTGAAGCCATTGACCCGGTGGCGGAACTTCAATTGCACCAGGCCATTGGCGGCGGCGGTCCTGACCTTCGCTTCGAAGGGCGCGATCACGCCGGGCCCCGTGCCCCAGGTCACGTGGAAGCGCGGCACCGAATTGCCGTGGCCGGTCGCGAGCCCACCGCCCCGCTCGGCCCAGCCGACCAGCGGGAACCAGCGCATGCCTTGGCTGTGCAGCCAGGCGCGTTTTTCGCCATGGGCGAAATGGACATAGGCCTCGGCCCATTGCCGCCCCCAATTGTCCTCGGCCCGGTCGAAGCCGGCCGAGCCCTGCCAGTCCTGCCAGGCCAGGTCGAAGCTGTCCTTGATGCCCATCCGGCGCTGTTCGGGGCTGTCGACGAAGAACAAGCCGCCGAACGACCAGAAGGCCTGGCCGCCGAGGTTCTGCTCACCCTCCTGGTCGAGCAGGATCACCTTGCGGCCGGCGGCCGCCAGCTCGGCGGTAGCGACCAGGCCGGCGAGGCCGCCGCCGACGACGATGACATCCGCATCCATGAGCGCTTCTCCCCCTGCCCGGTCCGCATGCGCGCGGCCATGAGGCCACGGCCTGAGCTCCGCCTTCGCGGTTGCCGGGCATTGTGACCGGGCGCGGGGCGAGCGCAAGCGCAGGTTGCCAGATCGGCGCGGCCAGGCCGTCCCTGGGATGGCCCGGTCAGAGGGCCCTGGCCATCTCGCGCAGCCGGAACTTCTGGATCTTGCCGGTCGAGGTTTTCGGCAATTCGGCGAACACCACGGTGCGCGGGCACTTGAAGGCGGCCAGATGCTGCCGGCACCAGGCGATGATCTCCTCGGGCGTCGCCTGCATGCCCGGTTTCAGCTCGACGAAGGCGCAGGGCGTCTCGCCCCATTTGTCGTCGGGCCGGGCGACCACGGCCGCCGCCTGCACCGCGGGATGCTTGAACAAGGCATCCTCCACCTCGATCGACGAGATGTTCTCGCCGCCCGAAATGATGATGTCCTTGGAGCGGTCCTTCAGCTGGACATAGCCGTCCGGGTAGAGCACGCCGAGATCGCCGGAATGGAACCAGCCGCCGGCGAAGGCCTCGTCCGAGGCGGCCTTGTTCTTCAGATAGCCCTTCATCACCACATTGCCGCGGAACATCACCTCGCCCAGCGTCTCGCCATCGGCCGGCACGCGGATCATGGTCTCCGGATCCATCACGGTCATGTCTTCGAGAACGGTATAGGGCACACCCTGGCGCGCCTTGCGGGCGGCATAGTCGGAACTGCCGAGCGCGTCCCAGTCGCGATGCCAGTCATTGATCACGGCCGGACCATAGGTCTCGGTCAGCCCGTAGAGATGGGTCACCTCGAAGCCGGCGGCCTTCATCTGAGCCAGCACCGCCTCGGGCGGCGGCGCGGCGGCGGTGAAGAACGACACCTGATGGTCGATCGGCCGCTTCTCGCCGGCCGGCGCGTTGAGCAGCAGGCTCATGACGATCGGCGCGCCGCACAGATGCGTCACGCCATGATCGGCAATGGCATCGTACATCGCCTTGGCCCGCACCCAGCGCAGACAGACATGGGTCCCGGCGACCGCCGAAATCGACCAGGGAAAACACCAGCCGTTGCAGTGGAACATCGGCAAAGTCCACAGATAGACCGGGTGCTTGGCCATGCCGCAGGTGACGATATTGCCGAGCCCGAGCAGGTAGGCGCCGCGGTGGTGGTAGACCACGCCCTTTGGATTGCCCGTCGTGCCGGAGGTATAGTTGAGCGCGATCGCATCCCATTCGTCATCCGGCCGTCGCCAGGCGAAATCGGCGTCACCGTCGGCAATGAAGGCTTCATATTCGATCGCGCCGAGACGCTCGCCCGGGCCGTCATATTCGGGGTCGTCATAGGTGACGACGATCGGCCTGGCCTTGGCCTGCGCCAAAGCGTCGCGGGCGAGGTCCGAGAACTCCCGATCGACGATGAAGACCTTGGCCTCGCCGTGATCCAGCGAGAAGGCGATGATCGGCGCATCGAGCCGGGTGTTGAGCGTGTTCAGCACGCCACCGGTCATCGGCACGCCGTAGTGGCATTCGAGCATCGCCGGCGTGTTGGCGAGCAGCACCGCCACCGTGTCGCCCTTGCCGACGCCCGCCCGCGCGAGCGCCGAGGCCAGTTTCCGCGAGCGCGCGTAGAATTCGGCGTAGCTCCGCCGGATCCGGCCGTGAATCACCGCCTCATGATCGGGAAACACCCGCGCCGAGCGCTCCAGGAACGAGAGCGGCGTCAGCGGTTGATGATTCGCCTCGCGCTTCGGGAGGTCGCTGTCATAGACACTCATCGCCATTCCCCCGGGCTTTCGCGTTTCACCGCCGAGCCTAGAAGCCTCGATGTGCGGGTTCAACAGCCGCCCGCGCGAGGCGCGCGCCGGCTTTGCCCCCGATTCTCGCGCCAATTGTTCACAGGGCGCCGCGGCGCATGAGGAAACGGCCCGCCTGCGAGAAACAAGATTTCAATCGCAATGGCATCAGCGTTAGCAATGTTCTAATGCCCTAAGGTCACGTGTGATGCGTGGGACACAGCATCATGCAAACCACCCCGCAACGGCGACGAGCCGGCCACGGCGACGCTCTTGTTAGTTGATTTCTCATCATCGTCGGGTAGAGGTCATCCGTGATGGATGGACATGTGTCGGCCCTGGCGTCGCGCCTCTGCTGGCTCTGCCTCGAAAATCGATAAGCATGACGGCCCGTGCGAACGGTCCGCCGAAGTTAAAAAGGAAATGACCTCATGAAGAAGTTTCTCCTCGCGGGCGCCGCTCTCGCCGCCCTCGTTTCCGGCGCTCAGGCCGCCGACCTCGGCGTTCAGCGCGTTGCCGTTCCCGCCGCGATCCTCGCTCCGTCGTTCTCGTGGACCGGCTTCTACGTCGGCGCTCACGTGGGCTGGGGTTCGGCTCGTTCGAGCTACCGTGACAACACCGGCACGTTCTTCAACCAGAGCCTGACCTCGAACGGCGTCTTCGGCGGCGCTCAGGTCGGCTACAACTGGCAGATCAACCAGTTCGTCCTCGGCGTCGAGGGCGACGTCTCGGCCGGCGGCATCAGCAAGCGCTACAACGACACCACGGTCGGCAGCCCGACCCTGGGCGATAGCTACCGCACCTCGGTGCCGTTCCTCGGCTCGCTGCGCGTCCGCGCCGGCGTCGCCTTCGACCGCGCCCTGATCTACGCCACCGGCGGTCTCGGTGTCGCGACCTTCTCCGACAAGTATTTCGACTCGTCGGCGAATGCGACCTTCTCGTCGTCGTCGACCCGCGTCGGCTACACGGTTGGTGGCGGTCTCGAATACGCCTTCACCCCGAACTGGACTGCCAAGATCGAGTATCTCTACTACGGCTTCGGCGACCGCTCGAACGTCTTCACGACGAACGACCGCTTCTCGCAGAACATCCACACCGTCAAGCTGGGCGTGAACTACCTGTTCTCGACCGGCCCGGGTGCCGTGGTTGCTCGCTACTGATCTGATTGCGATCCTCGGATCGTGACGAACGGGCCGCCTTCGGGCGGCCCGTTTTCGTTTGGGCGGAAGCCGCCGCCTGAAGCCCTCGCCCGGCCGGTCGCTACGAGACCGGCTTTCCGGCAAGGCGCGGCGCGCTGCGCAGAAGCGCAAGCAGGTTGCGTGTCGCGGGGCTGAGATAACCGCCGCGGCGCACCACCGCGTAGACCGGATTGGCGACATCGAGATCAGCCAGCCGAATGGTCGCCAGCGAACCCGCGCGCAACTCCTCCTCGACAGCGCTTTCCGGCAGCAGCGCAATGCCGAGCCCCGCCTCGATCAGGCGCTTTTTCGCATTGAGGCTATCGACCGGCGTCCAGCGGATCTCGGCGATGCCGCGCGCCTGGAACTGCGCGAAGATATTGTCCGCGAATGTCTCGCGCTGGTCGTAGGCGATCCGGAATGCGAACCAGCGTTCGTCGCTCAGCGATGCGAGCGAATCGAGCCTCTGGCCGGCGAACGGATGCTCGGCCGCGCAGACCACGACCAGGGGCTCGGATGCGATATGCTCGCAGACGATATCCGGATCGGTGTCGAGCAGATAGCGCAGCCCGATCATCGCCTCGCCGCGCCGCACCAGTTCACTCACCTCCGCGCTGGTGGCGGTGCTGATCGACAGGTCGATCTTCGGATGGTCGGCGACGAAGCGCTTGAGCACCGCGGTCAGGTTCGTGCCGGCAAGCGTGCCGACCGCCACGATCGAGACGTGACCGGCCGTTTCCGTGCGCAGGGTGGCGATTGCGTTCGTCGCATCACGCAAGGCCGCCAGCACGCGTTCGGCATGAGGCAACAGGGCGCGCCCCGCCTGGCTGAGCACAACGCCGCCGGCCGCCCGCTCAAAAACCGGCACGCCCAATTCCTCTTCCAGCAGCGCGATCCGCCGGCTGATGGCCGGCTGCGAACGGCCAAGCAGGTCAGCCGCACGGGAAAAGCCGCCCGCCTGGTGGATGGTGACAAAGGTCAAAAGCGCTTCGCTATCCATTGACATGCAAAAAACTGATCATGGGAAGAGAAATTACGATTTCGACAAATGAGATTGCAAGCGGCATCGATAGGGCCAGGGCGCCGCTTCGGCGTGCCGCATGGAGTTCCCGATATGAAGACGACGGCCTCGGCGGCGGCTGAACCTGACCATGTTCGCGCAGCGCCGTTCCATCCCGATCCCTACCCCTATTACGGCCGCCTCGCGCGCGAGCGGAAATTCCACCACGACGCGGCCAATGGCTGGTGGGTTGCGGCAAGTGCGGCCGCAGTCACCGAGGTGCTGACCAGCGACATCTGCCTCACCCGTCCGCCCGATGCAGCGATCCCCGAGGCGCTGCGCAACGGCGCGGCGGCGGAGATCTTCGGCCGGCTGGTGCGCCTGCGCGACGACGCGGCGCGCGGCAAGCTGAAGGACGCGGTCACCGGAGCCTTGCGCAGCATCGACCTCGCACTGGTCGCCGCGCTGACGCGCAGGCGTGCGATCGAACTGGATCACGAGCAAGGCCCGCCCCGCGATCCGGCCAGCACCACGCGGTTCATGTTCGCGCTGCCGGTCCAGGTCGTGGCCGGGCTGCTCGGCATTCCCCGCGAACGCTTCGGCGATGTGATGGCATGGCTCGGCGACTATGGCGCTGCCGCGGCGGCCGCCGGAACCGGCATCCCCTTTCCCACATCCGAACGCATTGCGCGCGGCCATGGTGGCGCACGGGGGCTGTTCGATCTCGTTCGCGCGATCGCGGCGGACGATCGGCAGCGCGGCCCGCTGCTCGAGGCGTTGGTGCGTGAAGCAAGAGGCGCCGGCTGCGCCGACGAGGACGACATCGTCGCCAACGCCATTGGCTACATGGTCCAGGGCCATGCTTCGACAGCCTCGTTGATCGGGTCGACGCTCCTGGCTCTGGCGCGGCGGCCGGCCCTCTGCGCCGAGGTCGACGCCGACAGGAAACTGCTGCGGCCGCTGATTCAGGAAGTGGTGCGGTTCGATCCCGTCACCAGCAGCACCTTCCGCTTCATGGCGCGCGACGGCGAGATCGCCGGACAAAGGTTGCGCCAGGGCGAAATGATCATGGTGCTGCTCGCGGCGGCCAACCGTGACCCCGTGCTCAATGCCGAGCCCGACCGCTTCGATATCGCGCGGACCGATCGGCGATATCTCGAATTCGGCGCCGGCGCGCATGTCTGCCCGGCCGACCGGTTCGTCCTGCTGATCGTCGAGATCGCTGTCGATCATCTGCTCACCGGCGGCGTCCCGCTCGGACGCCTCGAATCGTCGCTGTCTTATGGCGTGTCGGGCCATGTCCGCACGCCCTTGTTCAAAGCCTGAGAGGAGGTCACCATGCCAAACACCCGCAAAGACGCCGCGCACCGGTTCAAGTCGCTGCATGCCGCGACGGGCGGCTTCATCATGCCGAATGCCTGGGACGCGGGCAGCGCGGCCGTGCTGGCGGCGGCAGGCTTCCCGGCCATTGCCACCACCAGCGCCGGCATCGCCTTCGCGCTCGCCAGGCAGGATTACGGCATCACATCGGCGAGCCTTGCCGTGCCGCGCGACGACATGTTCGAGCAGATGCGGCGCATCGTCGAGGTGGTGGATATTCCGGTCAATGCCGATCTTGAGGCGGGTTATGGCGACAGTCCCGAGGCCGTCGCCCGGACCATCACTCTGGCGATCGAGGCCGGTCTTGCCGGCGGCAATATCGAGGACAAGATCCAGGGTCAGCAGGGCCTTTATGACGAGGTGCTCGCGGTCGAGCGGATTGCCGCGGCGCGGGCGGCGATCGACGCGCGCGGCAGCGCCTTCGTGCTGACCGCGCGCAGCGACGCCATCCTGCAGTCCGGCAACGCCGGAATGGCGGAAGGCATCCGACGCTCGAACCGCTATCGCGAAGCCGGTGCCGATTGCCTCTATGTGCCGGGGGCCTCCGACCTGGAGCGCGTCACCGAACTGGTGCGCGAGATATCGGGGCCGATCAACGTCGTCATGGGCCTCGGCACCACCGAGGGAAATGCAAACACCTTGCTCGCCGCCGGCGTGCAGCGCATCAGCCTCGGCGGCAGCATCGCCCGGGCGACGCTCGGATTTGTCCGCAGTTGCGCCGAGGAGCTGCGCGATCACGGAACGATCGGCTTCACCCGACAGCAGATCCCCGGATCCGATCTCAACGCCCTGTTCGCGCGGGCTCGGGCTGTCTAGCCCCGCGCCCTACAGCAGCGCCCCGACGCCGCCGATCAGCAGCACGGCGCCGACCACGAAGGTCAGCGCATAGATGATCGAATAGAAGGCGGCGGCCGGCACACGCCGCACCAGCCAGATACCGGCCATGTTGGAGAGAATGGCCACCGGAAACAGCGCCGCGGCGGTGCCGAGATTTTCAGGCGTGAGCTGGCCGAGGGCAAAGAAGGGCGCGACCTTCACCAGGTTGATCGCCGCGAAAAACATCGCGGCGGTTCCGACGAAGACGTCGCGCGTCAGCCCGCGCGGCATGGCATACATGTTGAAGGGCGGTCCGCCGACATGAATGACGAAGCTGGTATAGCCCGAGATCCAGCCGAGCAGGGTCGCGGAGAAGCCGTTATGCGGCCTGGGCGCCGCGCTGGCCGCACCGGGCCGCAGCCAGCGGTCCAGACAGAAGATCACCGCGATCAGGCCGACGATGACGCGTATCGCCGGCTCGGCGACCACGGACGCGAAAGCATAACCCGTGGCGATGCCGGCAAGCGCTCCGGGCGCCAGATAGGCCAGCGTCCGGCCGTCCCAGGTCCTGCGATAGCTCCAGACCGTCACGACGTCCTGGACCATCAGCACCGGCAGGATGATCGCCGCCGCGGCGACCGGCGAAATGACCAGGGACATCAGCGGCATGGACAGGATGGCCACGCCGGAAAAGCCGCCCTTCGACAGGCCGTAGAGGGTCACGGCGGGGATTGCCGCGGCATAAAAGGTCGGGTCGGTGATCATCGGGCTGCCGGCACGGACTGGTTCCAGGTCCCGTCTTGAGTGGTCCGGCCGCGCGCCGGGCGTCGTCCCGTCGGGACGCGCCAGGCCCGCAACGCGACGGGCAACGCCGGACCATGGCAGGGATCATGCTGCAATGCGCCGCCATCCACGCATGGTGGCGGCACCGATCGCGCATTGCTGCGCGTCTGCGGCAGGGAGGGCGTCAGCGCCGGGAGGATCCCGTCAGGCCACCTGGCCGCCGGCGACCGCGAACAGCCGCGATGCCGGTGCCGCCGCCGCGGCCGCCGTCGGGACATAAAGCCCGCGGCGCTCGGTCACCGGCTTATAGGCATCGGTGAGGCCGACCACCGTCTCGGCCGCGCCGAGCAGGAGATAGCCGTCCGGCGCGGTCAGCTTGGCGGCGCGGTTCAACACGCCGATCTTGGTCGGCTGATCGAAATAGATCAGCACGTTGCGGCAATAGATGATGTCGAACTGTCCGAGCGCCGAGAAATCATTGAGCAGGTTCAGCGTGCGGTAATGCACCATGCTGCGGATTTCCGGTGCGATCGTCCATTGATCGCCGTTCTGCTTGAAATATTTCAGCAGCATCTGGATCGGCAGGCCGCGCTGCACCTCGAACTGGGTGTAGACGCCGGCCTTGGCCCGCTCCAGCACGTCGCCGGACAGGTCGGTGCCGATGATCTCGACACGCCAGCTGCCGAGCGCCGGGCCCATCTCCTTCAGCATCATGGCTAGCGAATAAGGCTCCTGGCCGGTGGAGGCAGCCGCGCACCAGATGCGAATGTGCCGCTTGGCGGCCCGCGCCGCCATGAGCGCCGGCATCATGACGTCCTTGAAGTGATCGAACGGCGTCTTGTCGCGGAAGAAGAAGCTCTCATTGGTGGTCATCGCCTCGGTCACCTTGGCGGCGAGCCGCTCGGAGCCGGGGACTTTGAGCTTCTGGACGATCTCGCTGATGCCGGCCAGCCCCTCCTTGCGGGCGATCGGCATCAACCGGCTCTCGATCAGATATTGCTTGTCGTTGGACAGCATGAGACCGGAGCGCGTCTTCAGGAAGCCGCGCAGATAATCATAGTCGAGCGGTGTCACGACCGGTCTCCCGAGAACAGACGTACAATCTTCGGAGCGATTTGATCGAGCGGCAGGACCGCCGCGGCATGGCCGGCCATGGCGACCGCGCCAGGCATGCCCCAGACGACGCTGGTGGCCTCGTCCTGGGCGATGACATTGCCGCCGCCGGCGACGACGTCGCCCGCGCCATGCGCCCCGTCGGAGCCCATGCCGGTCAGCACGCAGGCGAGCGCGGCGCCGCCCCAGACCTGGGCCGCCGACTTGAACAAGGGATCGACGGCGGGTTTGCAGAAATTGATCGGCGGCCCGTCATCCAGCTGGATCACCGGGGTCGTGCCGGTGCGCTTGACCAGCATGTGGCGGCCGCCGGGCGCGACATAGATATGGCCCGCCAGGACCGGCTCGCCGTCCTTGGCCTCGGCCGCCGGGCGGCCGGTGGCCTTGGCGGTGTGCTCGGCCAGGATGGTGGTGAAGGTCGGCGGCATGTGCTGGGTGATCAGCACGGGCACGCGCTCGAGAATGGCGCCGAGCCCGCGCAGCACCGTGGTCAGGGCCTGCGGGCCGCCGGTCGACGAGCCGATCAGCAGGACTTTCGGCGCGCCGATGTTGAGCGGGCGGGTCTTGAAGGCATGGTGCTGCGGCACGATCGACGGCGCCGCGACGCGCGGCGCGAGTGCGCCACTCGCGGTCGCGGCGGGCGTAGCGCCTGGCGCATGAGCGAAACGGCTGCTGATCCGGCGCCGCCGGCCGAGCGCCCTCACCTTGTCGATGAGCTCGCGCTTGAACGCCGGGGAGGTGGTCACGCCGGCATTCGATTCCGGCTTCGGGACATAGTCCGCCGCACCCAGCGACAGGCATTTCAGCGAGATCTCGGCATTTCGGCGGGTCAGCGTCGACGCCATGATGACCATCAGGTCGCGCTTGGCCGCGATCATCAGCGGCAGCGCCGTGATGCCGTCCATGTCGGGCATCTCGATGTCGAGAATGACGATGTCGGGGTTCTGCCTGGTGATGTCGGCGACCGCGTCGCGGGCCGAGCGATGGGCCGCGACCAGCGTCATGTCCGGCTCGTCGGATATCCAGCGGCCGACCAGGCCGCGGACCACCACGGCATCGTCGACCAGCATGACCTTGATCGGGTCGGCCTGGACAGTTGCTGTTCCCGCCTGGGAACCGGTCAAAGACGCGATACTCATACGCCGCTACTCGAACACACGTGACATCGGAATCATGCGGCCGGAGCCGCGGCGGTTTAGCTCAGAGCAGACCGACTTCGGCGAATTTGGCTTCGACGATTTCCTTGTCGAACGGCTTCATGATGTATTCGTTGGCGCCGGCATGCATCGCCCGTGCGATGTGGGCGACATCGTTCTCGGTGGTGCAGAACACCACTTTCGGGGCCTGTCCGCCCGGCAGCTTGCGCAACTCGCGCAGGAACTCGTAGCCGTCCATGACGGGCATGTTCCAGTCGAGCAGGATCGCCTCCGGCATGGCGCCGTAGCAGATATCCAGCGCCTTCTTGCCGTCCTCGGCCTCCTCGATCGTGAAACCGAGACCTTCGAGAATGCGCCGAGCCACCTTGCGGATCACCGAGCTATCGTCGACCACGAGACAGGTTTTCATCACATCGGTCCTGAATATTGAGAGGAATTCACGCCGCCAGCGCTTCGCCGCCCATGGCGAGCACGGAATCGACGTCGAGAATGACCATCAGCTGGCCATCGAGCCGATGCACGCCCGCCGAGACCCGCGTCCAGCGTGCATCGAGATTGATCGGGTTCTGTTCGCGGCTGTCGGGCGAGAGCTTCAGCACTTCGCCGACCGTATCGATCAGCAGGCCGTAGCTTTCCCCCTTGGATTCGATCCCCACGGCCATCGGCGGCTTGGCGTCCTTGGCAATGGTCATGCCGAGCCGGACGCGCATGTCGATCGCCGTGACGATCCGGCCGCGCAGGTTCAGCACCCCGGCGATCTCAGGGCTCGACAGCGGCACGCGGGTGATCCGGTCCGGCATGAACACGTCCTGCACCCGCGAGATCGGCAGGCCGAACAACTGGCCGCCGATCAGCACGGTCACATATTCGGTGACGTCGTCGGTCGTGGTGTTCTGCATGTCCTGGTCCTCACGCGGCGTGGGCATAATCGAAGGCGGTCTCCTTCAGGGCCGCGATCAGGCCCTGACGGTCGAATTTGGCGACATAGTCGTGGAAACCGGCCACGCGCGCCCGCTCGATCGAGGCCGGGTTGGTCATCGACGACAGCGCGATGACAGGCGTTTCCTTGAACCGCAGATCGGCGCGCAGCGCCTCGGCGAATTCGAAACCGTTCATCTCGGGCATTTCGATATCCGAGACGACCACGTCGAAATGATCGCCGCGCTTCATCAGGTCGAGCGCTTCCATGCCCGCCGACGCGGTCGTCACGTCGTAGCCCGCGGCCTTCAGGACCGGCGTCAGCATGTTGCGGAAGAACGGCGAGTCGTCGACGAACAGCAGCCGCTTGGTCAGCGCCTCCACGCGCATTTCCTTGCGCTTGAACCAGTCCTCGAAGGCCAGCGGCAAATAGTGGCCGATGTCGAGAATTTCGGTGGCCTGGCCCTTGATGACCGCCGAGCCGAGCAGGCCCGGGACGTCGGAGGCGACCTCGATGGTCAGCGCGTCCTCGACGATGTCGACGATCTCGTCGACCACCAGCCCCATGGACCGGCCGGCATCCGAGAACACCAGCAGGGGCTGCGAGCCTTCGGTGCGCACCTTGACCGTGCCGTTGACCGGGATCAGCGGCATCAGCGCGCCGCGATACTGGACCAGATGGCGGCCGTGGGACATTTCGATCTTGTCGACCGAGACCTCTTCCAGGCGGGTGACCAGCGACAGCGGCACCGCCTTCGGCTCGGGCGTGCCGGCGCGGAACACCAGCATGGAGATGAGGTTGCGCTCGGTGCTGCGGCGGCCGTCGGTCTCTTCCTGGCTGGCGGCCGACGAAATGTCGCTGCCGAGAGCCGAGGCGATGCCGTTCGGGTCGATGATCATGATCACCGAACCGTCGCCCAGAATGGTCGTGCCCGAGAACATGGCGATGTGCCGGAGCTTGGTCGACATCGGCTTCACGACGATTTCTTCGGTGTGGAAGACCTGGTCGACGACGATGCCGAAAGTCTGGCTGCCGACCTGCGTCACCACGATGAAGCCGTTCTCTTCATTCAACGGCTGGCCGTCCTGGATGCCGAGCAGCTGCTTCAGATGGATCAGCGGCAACAGCTTGTTCCTGAGCCGCAGCACCGGCGTATCCTTGATCCGCTCGATCCGGTGCTCCGAATTCTGCTGGGCCCGGACGAGTTCGATCACCGACAGCTGAGGAATGGCGAAGCGATCCCCCGAGCTCTCGACGATCAGCGCCGAGACGATGGCGAGCGTCAGCGGGATCTTGATGGTGACGGTCGTGCCTTCGCCCTGCGTCGACTTCAGGTCGATCGTGCCGCCGATCTGGTCGATATTGGTGCGCACCACGTCCATGCCGACGCCGCGGCCCGAGACCGAGGTGACGGCCGCCGCGGTCGAGAAGCCAGGCGCGAAGATGAACTTGTGGATCTGGGCTTCGCTCAGCTTGTCGATATCGGCTTCGGTGGCGATGCCGCTCGACAGGGCCTTCTTCTTGATCCGCTCGGTGTTGAGGCCGCGCCCGTCATCGGAAATGGCGATGACGATATGGCCGCCCTCGTGATAGGCGGCGAGCCGGATCGTGCCTTTCTCGGGCTTGCCGGCGAGCCGGCGCTCTTCGCCGCTCTCCAGCCCGTGATCGGCGGAGTTGCGGACCATATGGGTCAGCGGGTCCTTGATCAGGTCCAGCACCTGCCGGTCGAGCTCGGTCTCGGCGCCGTGCATTTCGAGCTCGATCTGCTTGCTGAGCTCGTTGCCGAGGTCGCGGACGATGCGCGGCAGCTTCTGCCAGGCATTGCCGATCGGCTGCATGCGCGTCTTCATGACGCCGTCCTGCAGTTCCGCCGTCACATTGGACAGGCGCTGCAACGGCACCTTGAATTCCGAATCCTCATGACGACGGACGATCTCCAGGAGCTGGTTGCGCGTCAGCACCAGTTCCGAGACCATGGTCATCAGCTGTTCCAGCGTGTCGACATTGACACGCAGCGTCTGGGCGCCCTTGACCCCCTCGACCTTGTCGTCTTCGTCGACGCTGGAGGCGGCGGCCGCCTTGGCGCCACGGGCCGGCTTCTTGGCTTCCACCTTCGGCGCCGGCTTCGCTTGAGCTTCCGGCGCGATCGAGGGTGCCACCACCTCGGGCACCGCGACGATCTCGGCTTCCGTTTCGCGGAAGGCCCGCTCCAGCTCGTCCAGCGAAACCTCGCCGGGCCTGAGCGCACGCTCGAGCGCCTGGGGCGCCAGCGTTCCGACCGTGGCCTTCGGCTCCTCCACCTTGACCGGAGCGGCGGCCGCCGCCATCGACATGGCTTCGAGCTGCGAGATCAGGTCGCCGTCATCGCCTTCCGGCTCGTTGCCGGCGCCTTCGAGATCGCCGAGGATCTCCTTCAGCCGGTCGATGGTGAAAAGGATCAGCGTGACGCCCTCGCCGGTCACCGGCGAGCCGTCGCGATATTTGCCCATCAGCGTTTCGGCGGCATGAGCCAAGGCTTCGAGACGCGGCAGGCCGAGGAAACCGCAGGTTCCCTTGATGGTGTGGACCAGCCTGAAGATATTGCCGAGAATACTTGCGTTGTTGGGATCCTGTTCAAACCTGACCAGTTCGACGTCGACGACGTCAAGGCTCTCGCCCGTTTCAGTCAGGAATTCGCGCAGCAAGTCATCCATGTCGACAGGCCCGGACAGTAGGAGATCGGCGGATCGACGATGCGATCCACCCTGTGACCAAAGTGTCCGGGAAAAGGGTTAAATCTTATTGAAGTCGAGACAGAAGAGTTCGCGCGCAGGCCGCGCGAAATAGCTGATTTCTAAAGGATTAACTCGGCGCCGGAACGGTGTCGCGGCGCCGTCAGACGGCGCGCAGCACGACCCTGTCCTCGACCTTCTCGATGGTCACCGTCATGCCCGCCGAACGCGCCAGCAGCCCCGCGTAGAAGGGCTGGATCGCATGGGCGTCGATCGTGTTCTGCTCATTGCCGGGAATGCCCGCCAGAAGCTCGGCCGCGTGCGGCGGGATGCGGGCGTTGAGGCCGGTGACCGTCACGTCGAAGCCGGTCGTATCGCCTTCGCCGACGGTCGCGACATGGATGACGCCGCCACGCGGGATCGCCGCCGCCGCCAGCATCAGGAGGTTGAGCAGCAGCTTGACGCGGTTCTTCGGCAGATAGGCGGCCGGCACCTGCCAGTCCACGCTGGTGCGCTCGTCGTTGAAGAAATTGGTCGCGACCATCTGCGCGTCGCGGGTGTCGATGGCCGAACCCGCCGAGCCGGCTGCGCCGAAGGCGATGCGGCAGAATTGCAGGCGGGCCGAAGCGGTCTTGGCGCTCTTGCGAATGAGATCGAGCGCCAGTTCGGCCGTCGCCTCGTCGGCGCCGTCTTCCATCAGCTCAAGCCCGTTGACGATGGCGCCGACCGGCGAGATCACGTCGTGGCACACGCGGCTCGCGACCAGGGCCGCGAGATCGAGGCCTTCGAGCGTGACGGGGCTGCGGGCGGAATCGGCCATGATTCTTCTCCGTCAAGGCGAATCGCAAACGCCCCGCCGACGGCGGGGCGCTTCGGGGTACAACGTCGCGGGCCTATCGGGAAGAGAGCCGCGCGAAAAGCTGGGACACGCGGCCGGTCGTCCGCCGCGTCACTCCTCGTCTTCCTTGGTCGCCTTCAGATTGGCGAAGACCTTGGCGGCGTCGTAGCGCTCCTCGCGCTTCGGCGCTTCCGGACGCTCGAACGGGTCGAATTTCGGCGGCGCCTGGGTCGTCTGGTCGGCCGGCAGCAGCGTCTGTTCGGCGACCGTCTCGATCGGGCCCTTCTCCTTGGCCGCACGATTGACCTCGAAATCGAGATCGATCTGCGAGCACAGGCCGAGCGTCACCGGATCCATCGGCGTCAGCGTCTGCGAATTCCAATGGGTGCGGTCGCGGATCGCGGCGATCGTCGGCTTGGTCGTGCCGACGAGCCGCATCAGGGCCGCATCCTTCAGTTCGGGATGGTTGCGCACCAGCCAGAGGATCGCGTTCGGCCGGTCCTGCCGGCGCGACACCGGGGTATAACGCGGCCCCTTCTTGCTCTTCACCTCGGGCAGCTTGACCTTCGGCGGCGCGAGCTTCAGCCGATAGGCCGGATCCTTCTCGGCCTTGGCGATCTCCTCGCGGGTGAGCTGGCCGGTGATGATCGGGTCGGAGCCCTTGATGCCTTGCGCGGCTTCGCCGTCGGCGATGGCCTTCACTTCGAGCGGGTGCAACGTGCAGAAGGCGGCAATCTGGTCGAAGGAGAGCGCAGTATTGTCGACGAGCCACACAGCGGTGGCCTTGGGCATCAGCAACTGGGTCATGGCGGGCCTCGTTTACGTCGATCGCGGGTGACCGATCCCGTGCCCTGGCTTGGGGGGCCTGGGCCGAGGCGGATGCCTCGTAACGATCGGAGGATCGGGAAATCACCCATGGATATAGCGCCGGACAGATCAAGACGCAAACCTGCAGTTCCAATTCCCGTGTAATTCCCGCGCGATCGGTGCCGTGAAAAGGCAGAGATGGAGCCGTCTTCCGCTGCGCCGGAAGCGGCGGTTTTGGCGTGGACAAGCCATTGTGATTCTGGTATCGGCGTCCTTCTCTTGAGCAGCGGTAACGTCGCGGCGGGTGTCTTCGCGTCGACCGCTCAACCAGTCAGGCTTGAAGGAACAACGGCGTGCAGGTTCTCGTTCGCGACAATAATGTCGACCAGGCACTCAAAGCACTGAAGAAGAAGATGCAGCGTGAAGGCATCTTCCGCGAAATGAAGCTGCGCGGCCACTACGAGAAGCCCTCCGAGAAGAAGGCGCGCGAAAAGGCCGAGGCTGTTCGCCGTGCACGCAAGCTGGCCCGCAAGCGCGCTCAGCGCGAAGGCCTGATCCCGGCCAAGCCCGTCAAGCCTCGCGTCAGTGCGCGCTGACACGCTTTTTTACCGGTTCGTGCCGTAATTTTGACAGGCCCGCAACGAAACCTTCGTGCGGGCCGTGTTCATTTCGGCCGATGCGTCCTGGACGATTCATGGCGCGCGAAGGCATGTATTTTCGAATGAAATGGGTACCGTTTCGCGTAAAGAAAATGCGATAGGGTCGAGAGCCGATGCGTTCCGCAAACGCCTCGACTTGTTGTTAGGGGACAATGGGATGACAGGCTCCACCACCTTGGCCATCCGGCTGTTTCAGCGCACAGCGCTGATCGTCGGCAGCGCGGTGCTTGGCGCCTGCGGAACCACCGGCGGCGTCGGCTCGGTCACCGGCGGCGACGATGCCGATTCCCAATATATCGGCTCGACCGCCAACCTCTCGTCCCTGTCGGAAGTGGTTGCGCGCAATCCCAGCGACCCGCAGGCCTACAACATGCGCGGCACCGTGCTCGCGCGCACCGGCCGGCGGCCGGAGGCGGTCGCCGACTTCACCCGCGCGATTCAGCTCGACGGCAACTACGTCCAGGCCCTGTCCAACCGCGCCTTGGTCTATCGCCAGACCGGCCGGGCCGACCTGGCGCTGGCCGACTACAACCGGGCGATCCAGGCCGACGGCAATTATGCGGCCGCCTATATCGGCCGCGGCAATATCTATCGCACCCAGGGCCGCTATGGCGACGCCCTGCAGGACTATAACCGCGCCATCCAGATCCAGGGCTCCAACGCCCAGGCCTATCACAACCGCGCGCTCGTCTATGCCGCCCAGGGCAATCACCGCCAGGCGATCGAGGACTTCACCACCGCGCTCGGCCTCGCGCCGAACAATCCCGAGCCCTATTACGGCCGCGGCCTGAGCTACCAGGCGATCGGCGATGCCAAGTCTGCGCTCGACGACTTCAACGAGGCGGTGCAGTTCGACCCGCGCCAGCCCGATATCTGGGTGGCCCGCGGCCAGGCCCTGGAGGCCACCGGCGACAACGAACGCGCGCTCGGCTCCTACACCAAGGCGATGAGCATCGAGGAAAACCATGCCGGCGCCCGCGAGGCCTTCAACCGGCTCGGCGGCCGCTCGGGCCAGAGCTACCGGCTGTTCAACTAACCTTTTCCCTTCAAGGCACGGTCTCGCCCAGGAAGGCGAGCACGGCCCCGCGGCCGCCACGTGACCACAGGTCGTTGTGACCGCCGCCGGCGATCCGCACGAAGCGCTTGGGGTCGGGCGCCAGCGCGAACAGCCTCTCGCCATGTGCGATCGGAATGGTCGCGTCCTGGTCGCCATGGACAATCAGAACCGGCGCCTTCACCCGCCCGATCCGGTCGCGCGACAGGAACCGGTCGGTGATCAGCCAGCGCACCGGCAGAAACCCGAACAGTTCCGCGGCCCGGTCCTCGACCGCCGTGAACGGTGCATTGAGCACGAGCGCCGCGATCGGCCGTTCGGCGGCAAGCGCGGTTGCGACCCCGGTGCCCAGCGAATCGCCGAACAGGACGATGCGGGCGGCCGGCGCGAGCTCGCGCGCTGCCGCATAGGCCGCCTGCCCGTCCCTGATCAGGCCGGCCTCGCTTGGCGAGCCCTGCGAATTGCCATAACCGCGATAGGACAAGGCCAGGACGCCATAGCCCGCCGCCGCCAGGTCGGCGAAAACGGGCGCCCAATAGGACAGGTTGCCGCCATTGCCGTGCATGTGAATGACCACCGGCTTGTCGCCCCGGGGCGCGATCCACCACATGCCGATGGTGACACCGTCATCCGTGGTCCGGCTGATTGCCCGTGCCGGCAGGCCGAGCGCGGCCGGAGACGTGACCTCGGCTTCGGGGAAATACAGCAACCGGCGCTGCGCGCTCCACATCGTCGCGCAGAGCGCTGCATAACCGATGCCCAGGACCGCCGCGACCGTGATCAACCACTTCATCGCCGGCCCTTCCCGCTGCGCTGCCTGCGAACCGGCTTGATCGCCGAGATCCCAGCCCCGCTTAATCGTCCAAATCCTTTGTCAATTCGATGGCGGCAGGGCGGAAGCCGAAGCGCTCATAGGCGCGGCGCGCGATCGAATTGCCCGCGATGACGCCGATCCGCAGGCGCTTGATCCGGTGCAGGCGGGCAAGTCTTTCGGCCTCTTCGAGCAGCGCCGTGCCGATGCCCTGGCCGCGGCAACGCTCGTCGACCACCAGTTCCGCGACGACCGCGACCTTGCCGAGATCGCTGCGCAAATAGGGCTCGGGCCGGTCGATCAGCCAGGCCATCATGCCGACCAACTCATGGCCCTCGGCGGCCACGATGACCGCGCCACCGTCACGGGCGGCGCGCTCGAGATCGGCATCGAGACAGGCTTCCGCCGCCTTGCGGTCCTTGGCCCGATCGCCCGAGATCGCGTCCTCGAAGACGTTGAGCTGATGGATCAGCCCAATGGCGAAACGCCGGTCGGTCTCGACATAGGGGCGCAGGATGAGCGGCATGGCGAGGCGCCCTCAGCCCTGGTCCGGAGCGTCGAGGAAAGGCGCGATGACCTCGCGCGTCTCCTGGCTCGGCACGACAGGCACGATCTCGAAGGAGATGCCGAAGCCGCGCCAGTTGAGCACCCATTCCTGCAGCAGCCTGAGATCGTCGCATTCCATCAGCTGGAAACAGCGATCGAAATTCGGCTCGACCCAGCTGCCGACATATTTCAGTCCCGCCGGCAAGGACCGGCCGCCGTCGCGCACGCGCCGATAGGCCGGCACCGCGTCCTGGTTGGGGAAACGCTCGACGATCATGAACAGCATCGGAATGGCCCCGAACAAGCGAAACGGGGCGCGAGGCCCCGTTTGCACCTTATCCGCGGGATGACACCCGCCTCAATGACCGAGCGCCTTGACGATGTTCTCGACCATTTTCTTGGCATCGGCGAACAGCATCATCGTGTTGTCCTTGAAGAACAGCTCGTTCTCGACGCCGGCATAACCGGAGCCCATGCCGCGCTTGATGAACAGCACGGTGCCGGCCTTCTCGACGTCGAGGATCGGCATGCCGTAGATCGGCGAGGCCTTGTCGGTCTTGGCGGCCGGGTTGGTCACGTCATTGGCGCCGATGACGAAGGCGACGTCGGCCTGGGCGAACTCGGAATTGATGTCCTCCAGTTCGAACACCTCGTCATAGGGCACATTGGCTTCGGCCAGCAGCACGTTCATATGCCCGGGCATGCGGCCGGCGACCGGGTGGATCGCATATTTCACCTCGACGCCTTCCTTCTTCAGAAGGTCGGCCATCTCGCGCAGCGCGTGCTGCGCCTGGGCCACCGCCATGCCGTAGCCCGGCACGATGATGACCTTCGAGGCGTTCTTCATGATGAAGGCCGCATCATCAGCCGAGCCCTGCTTGACCGGCCGGGTCTCGATCGCGCCGGCGGCAGCCGCCGTCTCGCCGCCGAAGCCGCCGAGAATGACCGAGATGAACGAGCGGTTCATCGCCTTGCACATGATGTAGGACAGGATCGCGCCCGACGAGCCGACGAGCGCGCCGGTAATGATCAGCGCGGTATTGCCGAGCGTGAAGCCGATGCCGGCCGCCGCCCACCCCGAATAGGAGTTGAGCATCGACACCACCACCGGCATGTCGGCGCCGCCGATCGGGATGATCAGCGTCACGCCGATGACGAAGGACAGGAGCACGATCAGCCAGAACGCCAGGTGGCTCTCGGTGCGGATGAACACCACCATCAGGATGACGATCGCCACGGCGATGGCGATGTTCAGGAGATGGCGCTGCGGCAGCATGATCGGCTTGCCGCTCATCCGCCCGTCGAGCTTCAGGAAGGCGATGATCGAGCCGGTGAGCGTGACGGCGCCGATGGCGACGCCCAGCACCATCTCGAACAGCGAGGCGCCCTTGATGCTGCCGGGCTGGCCGAGATCGAAGGCCACCGGCGCATAAAGCGCGGCGGCCGCGACGAACACCGCGGCCAGGCCGACGCCCGAATGGAAGGCGGCGACCAGCTGCGGCATGGAGGTCATCGGCACGCGCCGCGCCACCACCGCACCGATGCCGCCGCCGAGCCCGATGCCCAGCAGCACCAGGATCCAGGCCGCGACGCTGGCCGGCGGATGCGAGGCGAGCGTCGTGACGATCGCGATCGCCATGCCGGTCATGCCGAACATGTTGCCCTGGCGCGAGGTCTGCGGGCTCGACAGCCCGCGCAAGCTCAGGATGAACAGAACCCCCGAGAGGAGGTAGAGAAGCGCTGCAAGATTGGCTGACATCGTGTTCCCCTCAGCCCTTCTTTGCCGCTGGCTTGTCTTTGGCCTTGTACATCGCAAGCATGCGCTGCGTGACGAGGAAGCCGCCGAAGATGTTGATGGAGGCGAGCACCAGGCCGATGAAGCCGAAACTGCGCGCGAAGATCGAGCCGCTGTCCATGACCTGGACACCGACCGCGAGCAGCGCGCCGACCACGATGACCGACGAGATCGCGTTGGTGACCGACATCAGCGGCGTATGCAGCGCCGGGGTCACCGACCAGACGACGTAATAGCCGACGAACACGGCAAGCGCGAAGATCGCGAAGCGGAACACCGTCGGGTCGATCGCCCCGCCGGTGGCGGCATGCGCCGCGGCGCCTGCCGCGGTGGCGATCTGGTCGGCAACGGCCGTCGCCTGTTCGGCGGCGATCCGTGCCTGTTCAGCCGCGGTGCGGGCGACTTCGGCTGCCGCGCGAGCCCTGTCGAGGGCCTGGTCCGGAGAAAGATTGGCCATTGATGCCCCCTCAGGCCTTGTTGGACTTCTTCGGCGCCTTCGGCTTTTCGGCCTGGGGTGCATCCGATGGCGTGGGTTCTGCCGCGGCGACCGGCGCCGGAGCGGCGGCGGCCTGGAAGCTCGGGTGAACGACGGCGCCGTCTTTGGTCAACAACGTCGCCTTGACCAGCTCGTCGTCCCAGGGAACGACCAGCGACTTGCTCGCCTTGTCGATCATGATCTCGAGGAAGGCGAACAGGTTCTTGGCGTAGAGCGAGGAGGCCGTGGCGGCGATCCGGCCGGCCACGTTCAGGTGACCGACGATCTTCACGCCATTGGCCGTGACCGCGATCTGGCCGGGCTTGGCGCCCTCGACATTGCCGCCGCGCTCGACCGCGAGATCGACGATCACCGAACCGGGCCGCATGGAAGCGACCATGGCCGCGGTCACCAGCCGCGGCGCCGGCCGCCCGGGGATCAGCGCCGTGGTGATGACCATGTCCTGCTTGGTGATGTGCTCGGCGACGAGAGCGGCCTGCTTGGCCTGATACTCGGCCGACATCGGCTTGGCATAGCCGGCGGCGGTCTCGGCCTGCTTGAACTCGTCGTCCATGACGGCGACGAATTTGGCGCCGAGGCTCTCGACCTGCTCCTTGGCGGCGGGGCGGACATCGGTGGCGGTCACGACCGCGCCGAGCCGGCGCGCCGTGGCGATCGCCTGCAGGCCCGCGACGCCGGCGCCCATCACGAAGATGCGGGCCGCCGGCACGGTGCCGGCAGCGGTCATCATCATCGGCAGCGCCCGGCCGAATTCGGCGGAGGCGTCGATGACGGCGCGGTAACCGGCGAGATTGGCCTGCGACGACAGCACGTCCATGACCTGGGCGCGCGTGATGCGCGGCATCAACTCCATGGCGAAGCCGGCGACGCCGGCCTTGGCCATGTCGGCGAGCGCCGCTTCGTTGCCATAGGGGTCCATGGTCGCGAGCACCAGCGCGCCCGCCTTGTAGCCCGTCAATTCGCCCGCGGAGGGACGGCGCACCTTCAGGACGACGTCGGCATCCTTGACCGCATCCTTGGCGATCGCCGCACCGGCCGCCTCGTAGTCGGCATCGATGATGCCGGAGCCCAGGCCCGCGCCGGTCTCGACCACCAGATTCGCGCCGAGCGCGACGAGGCGCTTGACCGTATCCGGCGTGCCGCCGACGCGCTGCTCGGCGGCGTCGGTTTCTTTGGGTATCGCAATGCGCATCAACAGTCCTCCGGTGGACCCGTCTTGGGCGGGCGCGCCGGGGGGCGCAGAAGGATTCTCGAACGCGGCCGGTGCCCCCCTCAGGCGGACGCGCTCAAGCCGTCAGATGAGGAAATAGGCCATCAGCACGAGGATCACGATGACCGAGATCGAACCCCATTTGGTCAGGCTGATGAAAAGGTCATAGGTCTTTTCGTGCTCGGCGTAGTCCATCGGTGCGGTGCCGTCGAGGCGGGGCTCGGAAGCCATGGCGGATCTCCAGATACAAGCAATAGCGCAAGGAGGCGTAACCCATGAACGCGCATCTGGCAACGCGGCCGTTTGCGCCGCAGCAGGGCTTTTGCCGGGCTGTCGCGTCAGCGCGGCGCGGTAAAGGCGGGAACGCCCTGCGGCGCTCCACCGCCTGATCCGCCGCCTGCCCCGAACAGGCCGCCCGGCAGCGGCGTCAGCCGCGGGTTGCCCGGCCGGGGCTGGGCTTCACGGATCTCCGGCTGGCTGGCGCTGTCCCGGCCGCGCGGCGCCGGCTGCGGCACCGGCGCCGCCATCGGCGGCTGCGGCTGACCGGCGGGCGCCTGCGGCCGGTCGTCGGTCAGCTGCACGGTCCACAGGCGCTGGTCCTGGGTATCGACCTCGAAGAAGCCGACGCGGTCATAGCCGCGCGCCAGGCATTCCTCAATGCCGCGAATGGTGAATTCCTTGTCGCGGCTGCACATGAAGGCCCGCCCCGACCACTCGCCGCCCTGGTCGTAATCGACCGCGTAGAGATAATAGAAACGCGCCACCAGCGGTCCGCGCAGAATGGTCTCGCAGGTGCGTGCCGCGACATTCCACCAGCCCTCGGTGGTCCAGCCCTCGCCGTCCTTATAGCCGATCGACACGCCGACGCGGCTGCCGGTGGTATTGCACAGCCGCAGATCGGCCGCCGCCGGCCCTGTCATGGACAGCCAGGCGGTCCCGGCCACGAGGCTGAGCGCAAGGAGAAGACGGCTTGTCGGGAATCGAACCATTGAGCCAGTGTCACACCGATCTTTGGCTTTTCGTTGATGCGATCGGCCCTGTCAACGCGGCAGGCTCAGGCTGGCGGCCGGGGCCGGGCCACCCAGATGCCCAGCATGATCAGCAGGCCGCCCGCGACCTGGATGACGGTCAGCGCCTCGCCCAGCGCGATCCAGGCGAAGACCGCGGCAATGACGGCTTCCATGAAGATGACCAGCGACGAAAACACCGTCGGCAGCGTGCCGAGCGCCACCGCCAGCAACCCCTGCCCCGCCGCGTGGGTCACAATGCCGAGAGCGAGCACCGCGGCCCAGCCTTTGAGGCTCGACGGCATGATCGCCGGCTCCAGGGCGAAGGCGATCGCCAGCAGGCAGAGCGACGTCACCACGGTCGACTGAAAGGTCAGCCGCGCGGCGCCATGGCTGAGCCGGCCGGTGCGCACCGCGTGGAAATAGAGCCCGAAAAACACGCCGGTCGCGGCGCCGTAGAGGTCCCCGGTCAGGCGCGCCGGGTCGATCTGCATGGAGTTGCCGACCAGGGCCCCACCGCCGGCGATGCACAGCGCGAGGCCGGCGAGCGTCGCCGCCGAGGTCTTCTCCTTGAACCAGGCCCAGGCGACCAGCACCACCCAGATCGGCGCCGTGGTGGCCAGGAAGGTCGAATTGGCAATGGTCGTCTTGAGGATCGACAGATGCCAGAAGAACAGGTCGCCGGCGAAGAACAGGCCGGCCAGCACCACCGGCCAGCTCGGCCCCGGGCGCCCGGCCTGGCCGCGGTCCTCGATCCGCATCCAGGCATAAAGCACGGGCAGCGCCAATGCCGTGCGCCAGAACGCCGAGGCGAAGGGGCCGACATCGGCAAGGCGCACGAAAACCGGCGATATGCCGAGCGCCAGCGCACCCGACAAGAGCGCGACGAAGGCTGTCGCCTGGCTGGCGGCGGGACGCGGAGCGGTTCTGTCGGTCATGGCACCCTTGCAGGGCACCTTCTCTAGCGGGCCGGCCGGCCTGTGGACAAGGCGCAAGAAGCTTGACCCAGCCGCCCGTTTCCGCGAACCGTTCGGCTCAATCTCCCCCCTCGCCGCTGGAGCATTCCATGGTCGAAACCCAAAGCGTCGCAGCCGATCAACTCAAGGCCATCATCGAGCGCATCGAGCGCCTCGAAGAGGAAAAGAAGGCCCTCGCCGACGATATCAAGGACGTCTATGCCGAGGCCAAGGCCAATGGTTTCGACACCAAGATCCTGCGCAAGATCATTTCGCTCCGGAAGCAGGATCGCGACGAGCGGATGGAGGAAGAGGCCATTCTCGAGCTCTACAAGCAGGCGCTCGGCATGGGCTGAGGGGGCGTTGCGCCTCTCGCGGACAGGATGATCCGCCCTGGCGCGGCCGCGATGATCGCGGCCGCCCGAGCCACCGGAAGCACGGTGGCCGAGACACGTACCGGGCCGGACGAGCGAAGGCCGCGCCCGCAGTCGCCTCGCGGCTCAGGCCTCCTGCGTCGCCTGGATCCGCTTCGGCGTGGAAGCGAACATGGCGACCGCCGCGGCCGCCAGAATCGCCGAGAAACCGACGAAGTCGAGCGGTGTCGGCCGGTCGCCGACCAGCGCCATCGCGCTGAGCACGCCGACCACCGGAATGGCGAAGGTGGTGAGCGAGGCCGCCCCCACCGACAATCTGTCGAGCAGCGTGAACCACAGCAGATAGGCGATCGCGGTCGCCCCGATGACGTGGAAGGCCAGCGCCGTCCAGACCCTGGGCGACAATGCGGCCGGCAGGGTTTCGCCGCTGAGCGTGAAACCGATACCCGCCACCACCGCCGCGATCAGCAACTGATAGGCGGTGACGACCATGCGGTCGCCCGCGATCGGCCGGGCCTTCTGATAGACGGTTCCCGCGGCCCAGCTCAGGGCCGCGATCAGCGGGAAGATCAAGCCGAGCAGGGTGCTTTGCCCGCCCACCAGCGGCAGCGCCAGGACCCCGATCCCGACGAGACCGATCGCCAACGCGACAGCCTTCGGCCGGTCGAGCCGCTCGCCGAGAAACAGATAAGCCATCACGATGGCCCAGAGCGGCGTGGTGAAGGTCAGGATCGCCGCGCGCGAGGTCGAGGTATTGAGCTGCGCGAAGACCGTGGCGAGATTGAAGCCGGCAATGTTGAAGAGGCCTGCAATGGCCAGCGGCCCCCAGGAGGCGCGCGGCACCTTCAGCGAGCGGCCGGCGAGCGCGGCGACCAGCACCAGCAGCACGGCGCCGACTCCGAGCCCGACCATGCGCAAGCCGAAGGGCTGGACCTCGGAAAGGGCGGTCTTCACCGCGGGCCAGTTGAAGCCCCACAGGAAGGCGAGCACGAGCGGGATGATGCGGACGGCATTCATGTGAGGGCCACCTGACAGGGCCCTCGGCCCGGCTGCGTCCCCGGATCCGGGACGGCGACGATGAAATCACATCGTTCCGCGGGCAGAAAGCGCACTGGACGCAGGGCGGTCCAGCGCGAGAGTGATCAACGGAATGGCAGTGGCCGAGTCCAACCTTCCGAGGCGCCCGCCCGGCCGGCCGCGCCGGCGGGCAGCGGGGGTCAGCGCTGCTCGAGCGAAGCGCGCCGCTGCGGCGCCGGCTCAGGCTGCGAGAAATCGATCGTCCTGAGCGTGGCGACCGCCTGGCCGGCGAAACGCTGGGTCGGCATGGTGGCGCTGGCGGACTGCGTGAAGCTCATGGCGACCACGTGCGACGGCGCCTCGATCAGCTTCAGCTGGCGCGGGTCGGGCGTGGTCAGCGTCGCGACCGACCTCTCCCGATCGGTGGTCTGGCGCACGAAGACGACGCGGCCGCGATTGCCCACCGTGCTCGGTGCGATCATCGGGGCCGGGGCTACACGCGCGACCCGGGTTTCATGCGCCGGCCGAGGGGTCGGCACGGGTTGAACCGCCGCGGGCTGCGGTGCGGCATGGGTCCGGGGGGCCGGCGCGGCGGCACGCGGCTGCGGCGTCGCCGCCGCATTCGGCAGGGTCACGCGCTGCGACGGCGAGGCGAAGGCGAGCGCGAAGCCCGGCGCGGCCTCGGCCGGTGCCGGCTGGCCACGCTGGTCGCCAGTGGTGATCAGCGCCGGCAGGACCGACGCCGTGACGGCCGATCCACCGATGATCTGCGGACGCGAAGCCGGCATCGGCGCCTGGGCCACGACGATCCGGTCGCCGGTCGCCACCGGTTCGGCCAGCGGCGTCGGGCGATTGGGTTCGGGCGCGCGGGCCGCCTCAGGCACGGGCTGCGGCATCGGCGGCGCGAGCGAGGCGAAAGTGACGGCGGCCGGCTGCGGCTCCGGCGTGCCGGGAACGGCCGGCCGGGCCTGCGGCATCGGGCCCGCGGCGAGCCGTTGCATCAGCTCGCTCTCGTCCTGGGCGCGTGCCCGCTCGGCGGCCGAGGGGGCCCGCGGCGGCACTGGCGCCATGGCGATCAGCATGCGCGGAGGAGTAGGCGCGATCTGGACCGGGGCACCGGCACGGGTGGCGGCCGGCGGGGGCGCAGCCGGCTGGGCCTGCGCGACCAAGGTCGGGGCCGGCGCCGGCGCAACCGGCTCACGGGCCGGAATGCCGGGGGCGGCCTCAGCCGGGCGAATTGTGGTGGAAACACGGCCGGAGCCGCGCTGCGCCAGGGTCTGGCGGGGCTGCTGCGGCTGTTGAGCCTGCTGCTGCTGCTGATTGCCACCGAACAGGGCTGCGAAGAAGCCCATGCCGCCGCCGCGCTGACGCAGCACGCCGCCGGGCTCGGTCTCCTCGCTGCCGCCGGCTTCGTCGGCGCGTGAATCGTAGAACCGCGACGCGGTGCCGCCGCGCGCCTGGACCATGGCCAATGCGGTGTCGAAACCAGGCATGGGCCGGCCGTCGGCCGGAATATGGACGGTCCGTCCATCGGGGAACAGGCGGGCCAGATAGTCGCGCGACACTTTCGGCCAATGACGGACCGAACCGGTGTCGAGATGGATGAAGTGATTGGCCGAGCCCGGATAGAAACCGACGCCGCCGCGCTGCAGTTGCAGGCCGACTTCGCGGACCCGGGTCATGGAAACGCCGGGGATGAAGAAGTCCATCGCCCGGCCCTGAATATGCTGAGAATGCTGGGCGACCGCGCGCGAGCGCCGGCGCAGCATGGCATTGGTGCCTTCGGAGCGGAACGCCGAGAGGACGTTGATCGGGGCTTGGCCGCCGACGCCGCGATAGACTTCCCAGATCACGTCGAACAGGCCGGGATCCATGCGGGTCGGCTGGTCGGTACGCCAGTCGCGCAGGAACCAGTTGAGCTTGTTCAGGGCTTCCTGGTCGTAACGGCCGTCACGCTTGAAGGTGATCAGCAGCTCTTCGCCCGTGTGCCGGTGCACCAGCGACAATGTTCGGGTGTCGCCATTGGCGACGACCGTCTGGGTCTGGCCGATGCCGAAGAGCAGGAACCCGAAGCCCATCACGACCGTTGATGCGGTGCGCAGCACACGCTGAGAAACGAAGTCGGAGATGGTTCGGGGGGATTGTTTCACGATACTGAACTGGGCTCTGTCTGCGGACGAAGGAATGGACTCTCCGCCGGAATCGCCCGGCACATGGTGAACACATCATCGTCGGGAACGGTTAAAGAACCCTGAGTCGTGCCCCGGGACTCACAATGCCCCGGCTCACGGACGCGTGACCGGTAAGCACCGACTGTGGCGAAATCATGCCGGGTCATGATGCCATCCATCAACGACGATTGTGTGAAGTCACCCCCGTGCGCTGGCAAGCACGGCCCGCACGCGGGCATTGTGGCCGTAGATGTCGTCGTATTCAACGAGTGCGCCGGAGCTATCCACCGTCATCGTGAAATAGACCAGATGGATCGGCACCGCCTGGCGGAACCGCACGGTGCGCTCATTGGCGCCATACAAGCCCTGGATCCGCGCGGCGGTCCAGGTCTCGCCCGGCAGGCCGAGATTGAGCAGCACCTCGGCCAGCGCCTCGGGGTTCTGGACCCGCACGCAGCCATTGGACAGGGCCCGGTAGCTCTGGCCGAAATATTGCCGCGACGGCGTATCGTGCAGATAGATGGCGTGCCGGTTGGGGAACATGAATTTCATCTTGCCCAGCGCATTGGCCGCCCCCGGCGGCTGGCGGAAGGCGTAGCGGCCGATATTGGCGGCGCCCCAATTGATGGTGGAAGCGTCCACCACCCGGCCGCCCTGCACCACCTGGATGCCGCGGCGGGCGAAATAGCCGCCATTGCGTGCGGCGCCGCTCAGCATGCTACGCCGGACGATCGAATGCGGCACGTGCCAATAGGGATTGAACACGATGTGGCTCATCGCGTCGGAAAAGATCGGCGTCTGGGTCTCGGCCCGGCCCATGACCGCGCGGGTCTGGTGAATGGTCCGGCCGTCCTGCACCACCTGGACCGTATAGGTCGGGCTGTTGACCCAGATATGGGCCTGGCCGAGGTCGCGCGGCAGCCAGCGCCAGCGCTCGAGATTGGCCACCACGTCGCGCTCGCGCAGCACCGTCCGCCGGACCACCGGCGTATCGGTCATTTCGCGGCGCTCGCCGCGCATTTCGATCAGCTTGGCGCGCAGCCGGCGAAAACCCTCATGCGGCGGATTGAAAGCCTCGACCGCGGCGGTCGCGTCGGTCGCCTTGGCGAGATCGCCCAGCGCCTGCGCCGTCTCGATGCGCGGCGGGTGAACGTCGAAATAGCCGGACAGCTTGGCCGGATCGGTGCGTCCGCCCGAAGCCTGGGCGGCATAGAGGGCAACCGCCCGGGCCAGCGCGATTTCAAGGCGGGCGACGCTTTCGGCATTGCGCGTGCCTTCCGGCAGCGCGATCCGGAACGCGGTCGGGTCGAGCCCGTCGTCGCCGGCCTGGCCGAGACGGGTCAGCACCGCCTGGCCGCGTGCCGACAGAACGCCGTCCTGGACGAAGAGTGGTTCGTAACGGCGCTCAGCGTAAAACGTGGCGAAGGCCTGCTGCGCCGCCCGCTCGGGCCCGGCCTTGGTCAGCAGGGACTGCAAGGCCTGCGCGACGCGCCGGACGGTGAGCGCCGGATCCGGCTGGCCGTTCTCGACCAGGCTCGGCGGATCGTCGGGGATGGCCGCGAGCTCCGCGGCGGACGGCTCCGGAATGACCGGCGCCGGCGCCAGCGCCGTGTCCGGGTGCTCGTCATCGGCCAGCGGCACGCCGGCGATCGCCGGATCGGTGTGCGAATGCTCGACGATCAGCGGCGACGGGGGAAAGGCCGGCAGGCCGAAATCAGCCGCCGTCAGCGGCCCGACCGTGTCCAGCGGCGGGCGCGGGATCGCAGCCTCGACCTCCCAGTCGGCGAGCCGGAACGTCTCGACGCCTTCGGCCCGTGACGGCCCGGAAAAACCCACTCCCAGGAGGGCGCAAAACAGGACCGTCGACCGAAGCCGCATGTGAATCCCCTGGACCGCGGCAACGGCCGCAAGCAATGACTTTTACGAACACGTGAATCGGCAGAAATCAAGCATTAGAGCGGGTTTGCGAGGCGTTTCCCGGGCATCCGAGGCTTTGCGGTCACACCCCTTCGGCCTCCGCTTCCCCCTGCTCGATGCCCAGATCCTTGAGCTTGCGATAGAGCGTCGAGCGGCCAATCCCCAGGCGGCGCGCCACCTGCGACATCTGCCCGCGATAGTGCTCGATGGCGAATTTCAGCGCCTCGGTTTCCAGCGCGTCCATCGGCCGGACATGGCCGGCTTCGTCGAGCAGGCCGACCGAGGCTCCCGGCACGATCATGGCGGGGGTCGCGACATGTCCCGCCTGCGTCGCCACCACCGGTGGCGGCGGCGCCGGCGGCGCGAGCGGAACCACCACTTCGTAGCCCTCGACCTGGGCGGCGATCTGGGGGAAATCGGCGATCGACAATTCGTCGCCGTCGCACAGCACCACGGCGCGGAACACGGTGTTTTCGAGCTGGCGGACATTGCCGGGCCAGGAATAGGCCTGCAGCAACCCCAGCACTGCCGGCTGGACGCCGCGAATGCGCTTGCCTTCCTCGGCCGCGAGGCGCGCCAGGAAGTGCCTGACGAGGTCGGGAATGTCGTCGGCGCGCTCACGCAGCGGCGGCAGCGTCATAGGGAACACGCAGAGCCGGTAATAAAGGTCCTCGCGGAACCGGCCTTCCTTCACCGCCTTGATCAGGTCGCGGTTGGTCGCCGAGATGATGCGGATATCGACCTTGATGCTGCGCTTGGCGCCGACCGGGTCGACCTCGCCCTCCTGGATCGCCCTGAGCAGCTTGACCTGCGTTTCGAGCGGCAGTTCACCGACCTCGTCGAGGAACAGCGTGCCGCCATGGGCCTCGACGAACTTGCCGGTATGCTTGTCGGTGGCACCGGTAAAGGCGCCCTTCTCGTGGCCGAACAGGATCGATTCGACCAGGTTCTGCGGGATGGCACCGCAGTTGACCGCCACGAAGGGCTTGGCGCGGCGCTCGCCGGACCCGGCAATGGCGCGGGCCAGCAATTCCTTGCCGACGCCGCTCTCGCCCTCGATCATGACGGGGATCATCGAACCGGCGGCCTTTTCGGCCATGCGCAGCACCGGCCCCATGCGGGCCGAGCGGGTGACGATGTCCTTGAAGCCGAGCGTGCCTTCGGCCTTGCGTTTCAGCCGCTGCACCTCGGCGACCAGGGCTTCGGTCTTCAGCGCGTTGCGGATCGACACCGAGAGGCGTTCCGCGCCGACCGGCTTGACCACGAAGTCGGAGGCGCCGGCGCGCATGGCATTGACGACGGTGTCGATGCCGCCTTGGCTGGTCTGGACGATCACCGGCTTGGCGATGCCCTCCTCGCGCATAGCGGCGAGCACGCCCATGCCGTCGCGTTCGGGCATGACCAGGTCGAGGATCAGGAGATCGATGGCGTCGCCGTCCTCGGCGAGCAGCCGCATGGCCTGCTCGCCATTCTCGGTGATCCGCGCCTCATAGCCGAATTTGCGCACCATCGCCTCGATCAGGCGGCGCTGAACGGGATCGTCGTCGCAAATGAGGATGGTGGTCATGGGACTGCACGGCCTTCCAGACGCGATGTCTCGATTCGGGAAAGGGTGAAGACCCGCCGTTAAGGTCGGGTTAACGCTCAGTAACCGCGCGAATATTGCAGGTTCATGCCGCGCGGCGGCTGGCCGCGCCGAACGGGCAGAGCGCGTCGGCGAATTGCCGCGCCGCCGCGGCCCAGGAGCGGCTTTCGGCGACGGCCCGGCAGCGGACCGGATCGAGCGTCAGTGCGGTCTTGATGGCGCGTGAAAGATCCTCGTCGAGGCAGGCGATCGCGGGATCGCCGACCACGTCGAGCGGCCCGGCGACCGGAAAGGCCGCCACCGGCAGGCCGCTCGCCAGCGCCTCCTGCATGACATTGCCGAAGGTGTCGGTGCGGCTGGTGAACACGAAGACGTCGGCGCCCGCATAGATCTCGGCCAGGGCCTCGCCGGTGCGCGCGCCGAGGAACACCGCCTGCGGGAAGCGCCGTTCCAGTTCGGCGCGCTGCGGCCCGTCGCCGACCACCAGCTTGGTGCCGGGCAGGTCGAGCGCCAGGAAGGCCTCGAGGTTCTTTTCGACCGCCAGCCGGCCGACGCTGAGCATGATCGGGCCGGGATAACCGAGCTTCACCGCCGGGCGCGGCCGGAACAGCTGCGTATCGACACCGCGCGCCCAGACCGACAGATTGGCGAAGCCCCAGCGCGACAGTTCTCCGCGCATGGTTTCGGTCGGCACCATGGTGCGCCGCGCCGCGCCGTGAAAATGGCGGAGCCAGGCATAGGTCCAGGCCTCCGGGATCGGCGCCCGGGCCCTGACATAGTCGGGATAGCGCGTGTGATAGCTGGTCGTGAACGGCAATTGCCGCGTCAGGCACCAGCGCCGCACCGCATGGCCGATCGTGCCTTCGGTCGCGACATGCACGGCGTCCGGCCGGATCTCGTCCAGCCGGCGGCCGATCGCAGGGCCCGCCATGATCGCCAGGCGAATATCCGGATAGGTCGGCAGCGGCAGGCTCGGCAGCCCCTCCGGGGTCACGAAATGCGCCGTAATGCCGAGCGCCGGCAGCGCGGCGGCGGTCTCCTGAAGCGAGCGCACGACGCCGTTGATCTGGGGGCTCCAGGCGTCGGTTGCGATCGCCAGCCGCATCACGCGGCGACCTTCCGGCCGGCCGGCAACGGCAGGATCAGCTCGGCTTCGTCCTCGTCGGCTGCGGCCGGCGCCGTCTCGGGCAGGACCTCGGTCCAGCGCACGATCTCGAAGCGGCCGTCATAGGTCTCCACCAGCGCCGAGCAGCTCTCCACCCAGTCGCCGCAGTTCATGTAGCGGATGCCGAGCTGGTCGTGGATCGCGGCGTGATGAATATGGCCGCAGATCACGCCGTCGACCTTCTGGCGCTTGGCTTCGCTGGCCAGCGCCTCCTCGAAGGCGCCGATGAAATTGACCGCCTTCTTGACCTTCAGCTTGGCCCAGGCCGACAGCGACCAATAGGTCAGGCCGAGCTTGCGGCGCGCCAGATTGAACCAGCGGTTCAGGTAGATCGCCGCGTCATAGGCCCAGTCGCCGAGATGGGCGAGCCAGCGCGCATGCATGACCACGACGTCGAAGGCGTCGCCATGGATGACCAGGAAGCGCTTGCCGTCGGCGGAGGTGTAGATGGTCTCGTCCATCACCTCGATGCCGCCGAAATGGGTACCGAAATAGTCGCGCAGAAATTCGTCGTGATTGCCCGGCAGATAGATGATCTGCGAGCCCTTGCGCACCTTGCGCAGCAGCTTCTGCACCACGTCGTTATGCGATTGCGGCCAGTGCCAGCCGCGCCTGAGCTGCCAGCCGTCGATGATGTCGCCGACGAGATAGATGACGTCGGCATCGTTGTAGCGCAGGAAGTCGAGCAGCAGACGGGTCTGCGAGCCGCGTGCGCCGAGGTGCACGTCGGAAATGAACATCGCCCGGTAACGCTTCTCCGTCATTGCCTTGGTCCCGCTCTTCAAGCTGCGGGCCCCAGGAACCAGATTCCCGTAGAGCTTTTGTGACAATCGGCGACAAGACCATCCTCGCGGCCGCCCGCGAGGCGGCCGCCCACCGCTTGTCGCGAGACTGTCGCACGGCCTTGCTAGCGCTTCGGCCATCGTCACCGCCCGAGTCGGCTCGTTCCGGCCGGCCGGCTCTGGCCGGTGGGTCGCGCTGACCCGGCACAACCCAAGGAGCGTACCATGGCAGGAGATCTCGATCGCGAAACGATGGAGAAAGCCTATGCCCGCTGGGCGCCGATCTATGACGCGGTGTGCGGACCGGTTTTCGAAAAGGGCCGCCGCGCGGCGGCCCAGGCCGCTCGCCAGGTCGGCGGCAGGATCCTGGAAGTCGGCGTCGGCACCGGCCTGTCCTTTTCCGACTATGACGCCACCACCGAGATCACCGGCATCGACCTGTCCGGCCCGATGGTCGCCAAGGCGCGTGAACGGATGGCGACCGGCGCCTTCCCGCATGTGAAACATGTCCAGGTCATGGACGCTCACGACCTCGCCTTCCCGGACGAGACCTTCGATTGCGTCGTCGCCCAGTTCGTCATCACGCTGGTCGAGCGGCCGGAGCGCGTGCTCGACGAATGCGCGCGCGTCGCCAGGCCCGGCGCCGAAATCATCCTGGTCAACCATCTCTATTCCGAGCGTGGCGTCGCGGCCGCGATCGAACGCTGGTTTTCCAAGCACGCCCACACATTCGGCCTTCGGCCGGAATTCCCCTTCGCGCGCCTGCAGGCCTGGGCCGACAATCATGGTGGCGCCGAAGTGCTCGAACGCCGGCGCGTCGGGCCGCTCGGCGTCTATTCGCTGGTCCGTTTCCGCAAGCTCGCCGCCGGTGCTGCCGTCAACATGCGCCGCGCCGCGGCCGGCTGAACCCAGCCGGCGACCGCCCAGCGAAGCGTTGCCTCAGGGCAACGCCATGCCGGTTCCGTCGGCCTCGGGCGAACCACCGCATTGATCGCACCGGCGGTTCCGACCATACGGGACATCCGTGTCCGATCCGACGGAGGCTCGTCCCATGCGCCCAGTGTTCCAGGCCGCCGCGCAGAAGAGCGCGGCCGCGCGCGCCAAGGTCGACAAGGCGCTCGGCACCTTGCCCCAATGGGATCTGAGCGCGCTTTATGACGCGATCGATTCGCCCGCCGTGCGCCGCGACCTGGACGCCGCCGAACAGGAAGCGCTTGCCTTCGAAACCGCCTTCAAGGGGCGCCTGGAAGCCATCGCGCAAGCCGCAGGTCCGGACACCGAGCTGGCCGAGGCGGTCATCCGCTACGAGCGGCTCGAAGACCGGCTCGGGCGCCTCGCCTCCTTCGCCGGCCTCGTCTATGCCGGCGACACGACCGATCCGGTCAGGGCCAAGTTCTATGGCGACATCCAGGAGAAGATCACCGCGATCTCCTCCCATCTGCTGTTCTTCACGCTGGAGCTGAACCGGGTCGGCGACGGCCTCATCGACCGGGCCATGGCCGATCCGAAACTCGGCCATTACCGGCCCTGGATCGAGGATATCCGCAAGGACAAGCCGTTCCAGCTCGAAGACCGCATCGAGCAATTGTTCCACGAGAAGGGCATGACCGGCCGGGCCGCCTGGAACCGGCTGTTCGACGAAACCATCGCCAGCCTGCGCTTCACCGTCGACGGCGAGGAGCTGACGCTGGAGCCGACGCTGAATTTCCTGCAGGACACCGCCGAAGCCAAACGCAAGGCGGCCTCGGACGCGTTGACCGCGACCTTCAAGGACAATCTGCGCACCTTCACGCTGATCACCAACACGCTCGCCAAGGACAAGGAAATCTCCGACCGGTGGCGCGGCTTCGAGGACGTGGCGGATTCACGCCACCTCGACAACCGGGTCGAGCGCGAGGTGGTCGATGCGCTGGTCGCCGCCGTCCGCGACGCCTATCCGAAACTGTCCCACCGCTACTACAAGCTCAAGGCACGCTGGTTCGGACGCGAAACCCTCAACCACTGGGATCGCAACGCGCCGCTGCCCAAGATCGAAAGCCGCGCCATTCCCTGGACCGAAGCGCGCGACACCGTGCTCTCGGCCTATTCCGGCTTCTCGCCCGAGATGGCCAATATCGCCAGGCGCTTCTTCGACGAACGCTGGATCGATGCCGGCGTGCGGCCCGGCAAGGCACCCGGCGCCTTCGCCCATCCGACCGTGCCTTCGGCCCATCCCTATGTGCTGCTCAACTATCAGGGCAAGCCGCGCGACGTGATGACGCTCGCCCATGAGCTCGGCCACGGCGTGCACCAGGTGCTGGCGGCTCCCAATGGCGCGCTGATGGCGCCGACGCCGCTGACGCTCGCCGAGACCGCTTCGGTCTTCGGCGAGATGCTGACCTTCAAGGCGATCCTCGAGGCGACCAGCGACCCGGTTCAGAAGAAGGCGCTGCTGGCCTCCAAGGTCGAGGACATGATCAACACGGTCGTGCGCCAGATCGCCTTCTATTCCTACGAGCGCAAGATCCACATCGCCCGCCGCGACGGCGAGCTGACGACCGAGGCGATCTGCGAGGCCTGGATGAGCGTGCAGGCCGAAAGCCTGGGGCCGGCGATCGCGCTGAAGCCGGGATATGAGACCTTCTGGGCCTATATCCCGCACTTCATCCACTCGCCCTTCTATGTCTATGCCTATGCCTTCGGCGACTGCCTGGTGAACTCGCTCTATGCGGTCTACGAGGGCGCCGACAAAGGGTTCTCGCAGCGCTATCTCGCCATGCTGGCGGCCGGCGGCACGAAGCACCATTCGCAGGTGCTGGCCCCCTTCGGCCTGGATGCGCGCGACCCGGCCTTCTGGCAGGGCGGGCTCAGCGTGATCGAGCGGATGATCGGCGAACTGGAGGCGATGGAAGGCTGATGTCGCACCAGACCGAGATCGTCACGCTGTTCTACAAGGGGCTGTGGGACCACGCCGACAAGAGCCTGATCCCGGCCATCTTCCACGACGACTTCACCTTTCGCGGCTCGCTCGGCCCGGTCCTGACCGGGCATGACCAGTTCGCCGGCTATGTCGATTTCGTCACTGGAGCACTCGGCAGCTATACCAGCGACATTCTCGAACTGGTCGAACAGGACAACCGGGTCGCCGGGCGGCTGCGCTTTCACGGCTTCCACCGGGCCGAGCTGTTCGGTTTCGCGCCCACAGGCAAGCATGTCGCCTGGCAGGGTGCGCCGTTCTTCACCTTCGAGGGTGGCAAGGTGCGCGACCTCTGGGTGCTCGGCGATATCCACGGCCTGATCGAGCAGCTGAAGGCCAACCAGGCCGCCTGGCTCCCCGGCGGCGCGTGACGGCGCCCGGAAACATCGAACCGGACTTCCCGACACGGTCCGGCAAACCCGGGCCGATAGGACGCCTGACCAACGTCCTCTTCGAACCCCCGCCGCCACGGGAGGCGGCCAGCGCATGCAACAGGTCTACCGCAACACCCGCTGGCGGCGCGTCCGCTTCCTTCAGATCGTCTTCTGGGCCGCGGCCGCCGGCTTTGCCTGGCTCGCCTGGTCGACGCGGGGCGGCAATGACCCCACCAACAACCACCTGGCCGCGCTGATCCTGACGCCGATCGTCGTCGCCTGTGCGCTCGGCATGGAATTCTATCTGAGGCTCTACGTCACCGCCCTGTTCAAATCGCCGACCGAGGTCAAGGTCGAGACGCTCTCGACCATTGGCCGCAGCTCGGCCACCTACCCCTTGTCCGACATCTCCTTCGGCCGGGAGCGCCGCACCGATCCGCGCGCGACGCTGGTCGCCACCGGCTTCTATCTCGACAACAAATGGTCGTCGATGAAGGTGCTCACCCGCAAATGGGCCTATATCATCGACACGACCGAGGATTAGCTCGCTCGGGTGACGCGGGAAAAGCGCCGCTGAATCAACCCTCTCCCAAAGGGAGAGGGTGGCGCCGTCAGGCGCCGGGTGAGGGGCGTGGGCGTAGAGAATGATCGCTGCCTGCGACGTACATTCGGCGTTCGAACGTCTGACGTGCCAGCCTACCCGGAGATGGACGACCCCTCACCCGGCAGCTGACGCTGCCACCCTCTCCCTCTGGGAGAGGGTTGATTCGTCAGCGCTTTCCTTGAAAGCCGACAACCATCGTTGTACATTCTGTACAACGTGTGGAGGCGACCCATGAACGAAACACCGCGCAAGGTCGAAGCCGACAGTTTCATTCTGCAGATCCGCAAGATCGGCAATTCGGTCGGCCTCATCCTGCCCAAGGAATTGCTTGCCCGCGCCAAACTCGCCGACGGCGACAAGCTTTATGTCGCCGAGATGCCCGATGGTTCGCTCCATTTGACTCCGCGCGACCCGAATTTCGCCAAGGGCATGGCCAGCGCCGAGCGGGCGATCAAGAAGTACCGCAACGCTCTCGCCGAACTCGCCAAATGAGCGAAGAAGGTTCGCGCGAACCGGTCTGGCTCACGACGGAACTGGTGATCGCAATGCACGATCGTCAGTTGCGCGAATTCGGCGGGCCGGCAGGCCTGCGTGATACCGGAAGCCTGGAATCAGCTCTCGACCGGCCCCGCAACAAATGGATGTATGAAGCCCCGGATCTGGCCGAGCTGGCGGCGGCCTACGCCTTCGGCATCGCCCGCAATCACCCTTTCGTCGATGGCAACAAGCGCGCGGCATTGCTGGCCCTTGTCGTCTTTCTCGACCTGAACGGTATCGAATTCGACGTGCCGGAGGCCGAATTCGCCGCCATCATCCTGGCACTGGCCGCCGGCGAGGTCTCCGAGGACGGTCTGACCCGCTGGATCCGCGACAACTGGCCGGCCTGAGCCTGCCGCGTCGCCGCCCTCTCGCGGCCATCGACCGCGCGCACTATCTGTCAGCCGAGACTGGAGCCGGAGCCCGCATGTCAGAACGCGACGATGAAGCCAATCGCTTGACCGGCCGCCTGTCCCGTTATGCCCGTGTCGGCGCCAATGTGTCCGGCGCGGCCGTCTCGATCGCCGCCGCCCGGCTGTTCGGCATGGGGCTCGACCGCGAGAAGAACGCCGCCGACCTGACGCGCGCGCTCGGCGGCCTCAAGGGGCCGATCATGAAGGTCGCGCAGCTGCTGGCGACCATTCCCGAAGTTCTCCCGCCCGAATATGCCAACGAGCTGCAGAAACTGCAGTCGGAAGCCCCGCCCATGGGCCCCGCCTTCGTCAAGCGACGCATGATGGCCGAGCTCGGCGCCGACTGGGAAAAGCGCTTCGCCGGCTTCGACAAGATGCCGGCCGCCGCCGCCTCGCTCGGCCAGGTGCACCGCGCCACCGCCCATGACGGCATGCCGCTCGCCTGCAAGCTGCAATATCCGGACATGATGTCGGCGGTCGAGGCCGACATCGCGCAGCTCGAGATCCTGTTCGCCCTGCAACGCCGCATGGATCCGGCGATCGACACCCGCGAGATCATCAAGGAGATCAGCGCGCGGGTTCGCGAGGAACTCGATTATCGCCGCGAGGCGAAACATGCCGCGCTTTATTCCAGTGTCCTGAAGGACGAGCCGCTGGTGCGTGTGCCGACAGTGCGTCCGGAACTCTCCACCGGCCGGCTGCTGACGCTGTCCTGGCTCGACGGCTCGAAAATGCTGAGCCATGTCGAGGCGCCGCTCGAAACCCGCAACCGGCTCGCCACCGCGATGTTCCGGGCCTGGTGGCATCCCTTCGCCGCCATCGGCGTGATCCATGGCGACCCGCATCTGGGCAATTACACCGTGTTCGACCGGGATGGCGAACCCGGCGGCATCAATCTCCTGGATTATGGCTGCGTGCGCATCTTCCCGCCTCGCTTCATCGGCGCGGTGATCGATCTCTACAAGGGGCTCGAGACCGGCGACGAGGCACGCGTCGTCCATGCCTACGAGACCTGGGGCTTCAAGAACCTGCGCAAGGACCTGATCGAGGTCCTCAACCTCTGGGCGCGCTTCATCTACGGGCCGTTGCTCGACGATCGCGTCCGCTCGATCGCCGATGGCGTGGCGCCCGGCGACTATGGCCGCCGCGAGGCCTTCCAGGTGCACAAGGCTCTGAAGGAGCGCGGCCCGGTGACCATCCCGCAGGAATTCGTGCTGATGGACCGCGCAGCGATCGGGCTCGGTGGCGTGTTCCTGCATCTCAAGGCCGAACTCAATTTCTATCGCCTCTATAACGAGGAGATCGACGATTTCAGCCTCGAGCAGGTGGCCGCGCGGCAGGACACGGCGCTTGGCCTCGCCGGCCTGAAGGCGGCCTGAGCCGGAACCGGGAGGCGAGCACCATGCGGCATCATGCCGGACCAGCGGCGGCGGCAGCCAGCTTGACCGCGGCCTATCCGCAATTGTTCACCACCGATATCGCGCGGGCCTGCGCCTTCTTCGAGCAGAAGCTGGGCTTTGCCATCAGTTTCCTCCATGGCGCCCCGCCCTTCTACGGCCAGGTGATGCGCGACGGCGTCAGGCTCAACCTGCGCCATGTCGACGTCATGCCTTTCACCGGCGATGTCCGCGCCGCGGACCATCTTTTGTCGGCCTATGTCGAGACAAGCGACATCGATGCGCTTCATGCCGAGTACCAGGCCAGGGGCGTCGCGCTGCACCAGCCCCTCACTACTCAGGTCTGGGGGGTCCGGGATTTCGTCATATGTGATCCTGACGGCAACCTGATCCTGTTCGCGAGCCGCTGATGGCAGTCTATGTCGACGCTCCCATCTGGTCGTGGCAGGGCCTGAAATGGTGCCACCTTCTCGCCGACGACATCGATGAACTGCATCGTTTCGCCGCCTCGATCGGCATTCACCGGCTGTGCTATCAGGGGCCGCCCAAGACCGGCGCGCCGCATTACGACCTGACCGGCTTCGAGCGCCGGAAGGCGATCGCGGCGGGGGCCAGGATCTGCTCGCGCGAGGAAATCGTCGCAGTGTTCCGGCGCGTCAGGATCAGGCGCCCGGCGTCATCCACCCCGCCGCGGGAAGCCGCCATCCCTTGACAGGCCGGCCGATCCCCCCGAAACCGAAGCCGCATCCCTCGGAGACTTTCTCGTGGCCCAATTGCCGCCGCTGAAAATCCTGCTCTGTTCGCCGCGCGGCTTCTGCGCCGGCGTGGTGCGCGCCATCGACGCGGTTGAGCAGGCGCTGAGGATCTACGGCCCGCCGGTCTATGTCCGCCATGAGATCGTCCACAACCGCTTCGTCGTCGACGGCCTGAAGGCCAAGGGCGCCATCTTCGTCGAGGAGCTCGCAGAGATCCCCGACACCGACGCGCCGGTGATCTTCTCGGCCCATGGCGTGGCGAAGTCCGTGCCTGCGGAAGCCGAGAAGCGTAATTTCCTGGCGATCGACGCCACCTGCCCGCTGGTGACCAAGGTACATCGCGAGGCCGAGATCCATTTCCGCCGTGGCCGCGAAGTGGTGCTGGTCGGCCATGCCGGGCATCCGGAAGTGGTCGGCACCATGGGGCAATTGCCGCCCGGCGCGGTCACCCTGGTCGAGACGCTCGCCCAGGCCAGGGCCTTCGCGCCGAAAGACGAGCGCGCGCTCGCCTATGTGACGCAGACGACGCTGTCGGTCGACGATACCCGCGAGATCGTCGAATTCCTCAACAGCCGTTTCCCGGCCATTGTCGGCCCGCACAAGGAAGACATCTGCTACGCCACCACCAACCGGCAGGAGGCGGTAAAGCGGGTCGCTCCCCTGGTCGAGGCGATGATCGTGGTCGGCGCGCCGAATTCATCGAATTCGCAACGCCTGCGCGAGGTTGCCGAGCGCGAGGGCTGCCGCATCTCGGAACTGGTCCAGCGCGCCGCCGACATCGACTGGGACCGCTTCGGCGACATCGTCTCGCTCGGCATCACGGCCGGCGCCTCGGCACCGGAAGTCCTCGTCGAGGAAATCATCGAGGCTTTTGCGACCCGTTACGCCGTCCAGGTCGAGACGGTCTCGACCGCCGACGAGAGCGTCTTCTTCCCCCTGCCCCGCCAGCTCCGGCCCGACGCCGCAGCCTGAAGGTTTTCCCGCTATGGCCGTCTATACCGATGTCACCGCCGAGGAATTGTCGGCGCATCTCGCGCGTTACGACATCGGCACGCTGCTGTCGTTCAAGGGCATCGCCGAAGGCGTCGAAAACTCGAACTTCCTGCTGCACACGACCAAGGCGAGCTTCATCCTGACGCTCTATGAAAAGCGGGTCGATCCGGGCGACCTGCCCTTCTTCATCGGCCTGATGGAGCATCTTGCCGGCCGCGGCCTGACCTGCCCGCAGCCGGTCAAGATGCGCGACGGCAGCGCGCTCGGCGAACTCGCCGGCCGCCCCGCCGCCATCGTCACCTTTTTGGAAGGCCTCTGGATCCGCCGCCCGCAGGTCAGCCATTGCTCGGCCGTCGGCCGGGCGCTCGCTGAACTGCACCTCGCCGGCCAGGGCTTTCCGATCCACCGGGTCAATGCCCTGTCGGTCCAGGGCTGGCGGCCGCTCTACGAGCGCGCCCGCGAGCGCGCCGACACGGTGGCACCGGGCCTGGCGGCAACCATTGCCAATGAACTCGATCATTGCGAGCCGTCCTGGCCGCGCGATCTGCCGGCCGGCGTCATCCATGCCGATCTGTTCAACGACAATGTGTTCTTCCTGAACGACCGCCTGTCCGGGCTGATCGACTTCTATTTCGCCTGCAACGACATCCTGGCCTATGACCTCGCCATCTGCCTGAACGCCTGGTGCTTCTCGCCCGGCAACGAGTTCGATTTCGCCAAGGGTTCGGCCATGCTCGCCGCCTATGAGCAGGTGCGCCCCCTGAGCGCGGCCGAGCGCCAGGCACTGCCGCTGCTGGCGCGCGGCTCGGCGCTGCGCTTCCTGCTGACCAGGCTGGTGGACTGGCTGAACGTGCCGGCCGGCGCGGTCGTCACGCCCAAGGATCCCCTCGAATATCTGTCGAAGCTGCGCTTTCACCAGCGCGTCGTCTCAGCCACGGAATATGGCCTTTCATGACCAAGCGCGTTGAAATCTTCACCGACGGAGCCTGCTCGGGCAATCCCGGCCCGGGCGGCTGGGGCGCCATCCTGCGTTATGGCGACCAGGTCAAGGAACTCTCCGGCGGCGAGGCCGAGACCACCAACAACCGCATGGAACTGCTGGCCGCGATCAGCGCGCTGGAGGCGATCAACCGCCATTCGGCGATCGATCTCAATACCGACAGCCAATATGTGAAGAACGGCATCATGAGCTGGATTCATGGCTGGAAGCGCAATGGCTGGCGCACCGCCGACAAGAAACCGGTCAAAAATGCCGACCTGTGGCAGCGGCTGGACGCCGCCCGCGACCGGCACGACGTGACCTGGCACTGGGTCAAGGGCCATGCCGGCCACGACCAGAACGAACGCGCCGACGAGCTTGCGCGCGCCGGCATGGCGCCGTTCAAGAAGCGCAACGGCGCGGGCTAGGGCGGCCGGCGATATTCGACCACAGAGCGGAGGCGGGAAGCATCATGACATTGGCGATGAGCTGGAGCGAATGGGCCCGCCACGATGCGACGGCGCTCGCCGCACGCGTGCGTGACGGCGAGGTCACCGCAGCCGAGCTCGCCACCCAGGCGGCCGCCGCGATCGACCGGATGAACCCGGCGCTCGGCGCGGTCGTCGAGGTTTTCGCCGATGTCGTGGCCGATCCCCTCAAGGACGGAATGAACCCGCAGGGTGCCTTCGCGGGGGTTCCCTACCTCATGAAGGATCTCGGCCCGACCCTGAAGGGGCGGCTTCAGGAAATGGGCTCGCTGCTGATGCGCGGCAATGTCGCGACCGCCGACAGCCACCTGACAGAGCGCATCCGCAATGCCGGGCTGAACATTATCGGGCGCTCGACCACGCCGGAATTCGGTGTCTGCAGCTCGGCGGAAAATCCCGCTGTCTATGTGACGCGAAACCCCTGGGATCTCGGCTACACCACCTGCGGCTCTTCGGCCGGCACGGCGGCCATGGTCGCGGCCGGCGCGACCCCGATCTCCCACGCCACCGACGGCGGCGGTTCGATCCGCATCCCCGCCGGCGTCAACGGCAATATCGGCCTCAAGCCGTCGCGCGGCGTGTTCTCCGTTGGCCCTAACGGCTCCGACCTCATGGGTGTCGTCTCGGCCCAGGGCTGCATGACCCGCACCGTGCGCGACACCGCCGCCTTCGTCGACAATTGCCGCGGCGGCGCGCCCGGCGAGTTCATGCCCTACTGGACCGCCGGCGAGAGCTATGCCGAGCAGATCCGCCGAGAACCGGGAAAGCTGCGCATCGCCCTGTCGCACCAATGGGGCGACCATCGCGCCACGCCCCATATCGTGGCCGAGCTCGAGCGCGCCGGCCGCTTCCTGGAGGGCCTCGGTCACCATGTCGACTGGGCACTGCCGGCGATCGATTTCGCGGCGGCCTATCAAGCGCAGACGACCTGCTACATCACCAATTTCGCCCAGACCATCGATCTGCTGCTCAAGCCGCGCGGCCTCGAGCGGCCGCCGGAAGACCTGGTCGAGCCGATGAACATCCGGATCTGGGAGGCAGGCATCAATGCCTCCTACTCGGAACGGACCCGGATGCAGGCGATGTTCAACACCGTGTCGCGCGGTTTCGGCAGCTTCTTCGAGCAATGGGACATCATCCTGACGCCGACCATGGCGAAACCCACGCCGGTAATCGGCACGACGGAATATCTGACCACCAGCGACAATCCCTCGGTCCACGACTGGTTCGCCAATCTGTGGGGCCTGTTCGCCTATACGCCGCTCGCCAATCTGTGCGGCATTCCCGGCATTTCCATGCCCTTCGGCCTGCATGAGAACGGCCTGCCGCTGGGGATCCAGGCGCAGGCGAAACAGGCCGGCGACGGGCTGCTGCTGCAATTGGCCGCCCAGGTCGAGCGGGCGCTTGACGGCCAATGGAATGCCGGGCGCCTGCCGCGGACGCACGTCACGACGCTCTGACGCTTCGGCGCCGGCGCCATCATTCCGTCCGCAAGCGGCTGCGGCGGAATGGCGCATGCGCGCTTCCCGGCAGGGCTTTTGCCACGGTCTCCGGTGCGGGGGTGTGAGTGTCCCTGCATGAGACAGGAGTGCAGCACCATGCCGAAGACCTCGATCAAAGCCGCCAGCCTCGACCAGATCGAACTCGACCCCGCCCCGATCCGGCCGGAGTGGATCCTGGAGGGGCAGCCGGCGGCACGCTGCCGGCACTGGTCCGACAGCAGCGACGGCACCACCTCGGCCATGGTCTGGGATTGCACGGCGGGCCGGTTCCGCTGGTATTTCGGCGGTGACGAGATCGTCCACATCATCGAAGGTGAAGTCATCGTCCGGGGCGACGACACCCCGGAGCGCACCCTGAGGCCGGGCGATGCCGCCCTGTTCCGCGCCGGCACGTGGGCCACCTGGCACGTGCCCCACTATGTCAGGAAGCACGCCATCTGCCGCGACAGCCTGCCCGCCGCGATCACCTTGCCGCTCAAGGTCACGAAAAAGGCGGCCCGCCTGGCGAACCGCCTGATCGATCGTGTCGTTCACCGGATCCCCGGCTATGCCGCCAACGAGAACCTGCCTTTCGTCCTCGTCGGCGCCATGGTGATCTGACCGGCCGCCGCTCGGCGGCGCGGGCGGGATCCGCGATCAGAGCTGCTTCAGCAGAGCCTCGGCGCCCGAGACATCCGCCTTGCCGGGCGCGTCCTCGACATTGAGCTGGGCGACCACGCCGTCCTTGACCAGCATGGAATAGCGCTTGGAGCGCATGCCCATGCCGAAGGCCGACATGTCGTTCTCGAGGCCGATCGCCTTGGCGAAGTCGGCGCTGCCATCGGCGAGCACGCCGACCTTGTCGACCGCGCCGGAGGCCTTCTGCCAGGCGTCGAGCACGAAGATGTCGTTGGTCGAGGTGGCGTAGATCGCATCGACGCCCTTGGCCTTGAAGGCCTCGGCATTGGCGACGAAGCCGGGCATGTGGTTCTTGTGGCAGGTCGGCGTGAAGGCGCCGGGCACGGCGAACAGGATCACCGTCTTGCCGGCGAAAATATCGGCCGTGGTCCTGGCCCCCGGACCGTCGGCGGTCATCTGGCGGAAGGTCGCGTCGGGCAGGCGGTCGCCAATCTTGATGGTCATCGGGGTTTCCTCGTCGTCGAGACTGCCCGCGCGGGCGCGAGCCGTGAAGGGACGAAGAAAGCAATAGTCGCTCAGCCCAGCCGCGTCGAGACGGCTTGGCCAAGATGGCCGCCCGGCCTTCCGGTCAGGTCAGCCGCAGCCGGGTTTCCAGCGCCCGCGGGCCGGAGACCAGCGTGAAGGTGATGGGGTGGTCGAGCGCCACGACCCCGCGCGGCGCGCCGTCGAGCGTCAGCTTGAAGCGGCGAACAGGGCCTGACGTGTCGAGGGCCTCCGGCAAGGGCAGCGACCAGGTCGCTTCGGGGCCTTCGGCGAACAGGTCGACGCGCCCGTCGCCGGGCCCGACCTGTGCGGCAAGAACGGCCACCGGATGGGTGCCGGCGGTGTCCACCGAGACGACCGACAGGGCCATTCCCGTCTGGCTGGTCAAGGGCACGCGCGCGGAGAATTTCGCCACCTCGCCGGCCAGAGCCGGATCCGCCGCGGCACCGGCGGCCAGTGCCAGGCGAGCCTCGCCCTTGGCGGGAATGCAGATATTGTCGCAGACCGCATAGTCGACCTTGGCCACCAGCACGACCGGCTTGGCCGGATCCCGCGGTGTGACCGCCAGCGGAAACACCACATCCATCTTATAGCCGATCGACTGGCCGCCGCCGTCGGCGAAGCGATGGGGCGCGGGCCAGGCCACCCGTACCTCGGCGACATTGTCGGAGCCCGACCAGTCGAACATCGGAGGTACACCCGAATCGCCCGGCGTGCGCCAATAGGTCTTGGTGCCCGGCGACAGGGTGATCTGCAGGCCTGCCTGGAGCCGCAATGCGCCGGCTTCACCGGTCGAGCCGGCGCCGATCAGGCGGATCGCCGATCGGCTGTCGCGCGACCAGTCGGACGCCGCCGGTCCGGCCAAAGCCTGGCGGGACTGGACGAGGCCTGGCACGGCGAAGGCCGCCAGGGACGAGACAAAGGTGCGTCGATCAACCATTTGAGCGGATTTAGTGCGCCGAGCCCCACCTGACCACTGACGATCCGGTGATTTCAGCGCACGATCCTGACACGCGACCGTCAACAGGCCGTGAAGCAGAGGTCCCGCCCTCGCAACCGGTAGCCATCGCGCCCATTCCAGGTTAGTTTTCCGCCATGGCGCAGCAACCGACCAAACGCAAGCCGCGCGGCACTTCCCGCGGTTACCTCGACGGACAAATGCTCATCGCGATGCCGACCATGCGCGATGAACGCTTCGCCCGCAGTGTCATCTATGTCTGTGCCCATTCGTCCGATGGCGCCATGGGCATCGTGGTCAACCAGACCGCGACGAATCTCGCCTTTCCCGACCTGCTGGTCCAGCTCGACATCATTCCCGAGGACCAGAAGATCACGCTGCCCGCGAGCACCTCGGCGGTGCGGGTTCTGCGCGGCGGGCCGGTCGAGACCGGCCGCGGCTTCGTGCTGCACAGCTCGGACTTCTATATCGAGAATTCGACCCTGCCGATCGACGAAGGCATCTGCCTGACCGCCACGCTGGATATTCTGAAGGCCATGGCGACCGGCGACGGCCCGGCCAATGCGGTGCTGGCGCTCGGTTATGCCGGCTGGGGCGCCGGCCAGCTCGAAAACGAGATCCAGGCCAATGGCTGGCTGCATTGCCCGGCCGATCAGGACCTCATCTTCGGCGCCGATCTCGAAACCAAATATGACCGCGCCATGCGCAAGATCGGCATCGACCCGTCCATGCTGTCACGCGAAGCCGGCCATGCCTGACCGGGGCCGTCGCGCCCGGCTCAGGCAATGAGCCCGGCCAGGCGCCTTGGCGCGACCAGCCGATAGCTGCGCCTGACGAGCGCCAGCACCTCGTCCCAATCCGGGCCGCCGTCGAGCCGCATGCCGACCCAGCCCTTCGGCCCGAAATAGGGCGGCGCGAAGAACCGGCCGGGGTCCGCGCCGACGAGCACCGCCTGGCTGCCGGCCGGAGCCTTGCACCAGACCGAAACGCGGCCGTCGGCCTGCCGGTCCATCGCGAAGATCTTGTCGCCGATCCGGTAGGTCGGGCCCCGCTTCATCGCCACCTCCTGCGCTTCGGGAAGCGCCAGGCAGATCAGTCTCAACCGCGCGGCGGGCTGTTCGAGGGTTTGTTGCGACATGGATGGCGCTCTCTCTCGTCCCGGCTCGATCGCCAGCATCCTGCCGCCGCCCCGACCTGTCCACCGTCCGGTGATCATGGGCCTGCGCCCGGTCAGCGTCCCGCCTTCTGCAGCCGTCCGGCATTGGACAGGATGGTCGCGGTCAGCGCGGTCGCGGCTTCATGTTGCGGGCCGGGACCGATCACCACGAATTCCATCAAACCAAGCGCCGGCAGATCGCGCGAGGCCGGCAGCGGCACGAGCCCGGCCGGCATCAGCCGTGCCGAATGGGCGGTGACGCCGAGACCGGCCATGGTGGCGGCCCTCAGCCCGCTGAAACTGCCGCTGGTACAGGCGACACGCCAGGACCGGCCGCCCCGGTCCAGCGCGTCGAGCGCCAGCGCGCGGGTGACGCTCGGCGGCGGAAACAGCACCAGCGGCAGCGGCCGCTCCGGATCCGGCCGGATGCCCGGGCGGCCGAGCCAGACGAGTTGCTCGCGCCAGGCCATCTGGCCGCGCTCGTCGCCGCTGCGCCGCTTGACGAAAATGAGGTCCAGTTCGCCGGCGTCATAGCGTTCGTAGAGAATGCCGCTGATGCCGACCGTGAGTTCGAGGTCGATCGAGCTGTGGGTCTCGGCGAATTCGGCGAGCACGTCGGGCAGTTCCGACAGCACGAAGTCTTCCGACGCGCCGAAACGCAGCCGTCCACGCAGCGCCGAGCCGGTGACGAAGCGCTCCATCCGGGCATTGGCCTCCATCACGCCGCGGGCGAAGGCGATGAGCGCGTCGCCATCGGGCGTCAGCGCCACCGCGTGGGTGTCGCGCGCGAACAGCAGCCGCTGGATATCGTCCTCGAGCCGCCTGATGTGCTGGCTGACCGTCGACTGCCTGACCCCGAGCCGCGCAGCCGCCAAGGTGAAGCTCTTGGTTTCCGCCACCATCAGGAAGGAGCGCAGCAAGGTGGGATGCGGCAAGTCCATGGCCGTTCTCGGTTATCACGAAGCGTGAATTCTAATATCAATTCCATTCGCAAACAAAATGGCAGACAGACGTGGAAACCAAGCTCCCGTTTCGACGAAAGGATCAGGCCATGGCCTCCCGCATCCTTGCCCGCCTGCCCATCGACCCCTATCTGCTGGCGCTCGCGGCGACCGTCGGGCTCGCGACGCTCGTTCCGGCGCACGGCGCCGGCGCCCTGGTGCTGGACCAGACGGTCCAGCTGGCGATCGCTCTGCTGTTCTTTCTTTATGGCGCCAGGCTCGCGCCGCGGGCAGTCGCCGAGGGCCTGGCCCATTGGCGCCTGCAATCGCTGGTCTTCGCCAGCACCTTCGTGCTGTTCCCGCTCGTCGCACTGGCGCTCACCACGGCGCTCAGGCCCTGGCTGTCGCCGAACCTCGCGCTCGGCCTGATGTTCGTCAGCGTGCTGCCCTCGACGGTCCAGTCGTCGATCGCCTTCACCGCGATCGCCCGGGGCAATGTCCCGGCGGCGCTGTGCAGCGCGACGGTGTCGAACCTCGCGGGCATGGTGATGACGCCGCTGCTCGTCGGCCTTCTGCTCAATGCCCATGGCAGCGGCTTCAGTGCCAAGGCGCTCGAAGGCATCGCGCTGCAGCTGCTGCTGCCCTTCGCGCTCGGCCAGATCGCCCGCCCCTGGCTCGCCGGCGCGCTCGCCCGCCACCCGACGGTCACCGCCATGGTCGATCGCGGCTCGATCCTGCTGATCGTCTATTCCGCCTTCAGCGCCGGCATGGTCGCGGGCATCTGGTCGCAGATCGACCGCACCGGCCTCGAACTGGTCATCGGCCTGTCGATCGCCATGCTGGCTTCCGTCCTGGCGATCACCACCGCGGTCAGCCGCTGGCTCGGCTTCGCCAGGCCGGATGAGATCGCCATCGTCTTCTGCGGCTCGAAAAAGAGCCTGGCGAGCGGCATCTCCATGGCCAATATCCTGTTTGCCGGCCAGCCTGTGGGCCTGATCGTGCTGCCGCTGATGCTGTTCCACCAGGCCCAATTGTTCGCCTGCGCCATGCTGGCCCAGCGTTATGCCGCGCGCACCACGGCGCCCGCCGAGCCCGGCCTCGCGCCGCGCTGACGCGCCGGCGGCGAGGCTCACAAAAAGCGCGCATCGTCTCTCGCATCGCGTGGCGAAATCGGTCTAGGCTCGCGTTCCAGGGAGACGGAACAGCCCATGCGACGCCAGCGCCGGACCAAGATCCTCGCAACCCTCGGACCGGCCTCGTCGAGCCGCGATGCCATAGCCGCGCTGTTCGCCGCCGGCGCGGATGTGTTCCGCATCAATATGAGCCATACGCCGCACGAGAAGCTGCGCGACTTCGTCGAGATCATCCGGTCGATCGAGCACGAGCACCAGCGTCCGATCGGCATCCTGGCCGACCTGCAGGGCCCCAAGCTGCGCCTCGGCGCGTTCAAGGAAGGCCCGGTCACCCTCGTCAACGGCACCCATTTCACCCTGGATTCCGACAAGAAGCCCGGTGACGTCCATCGCGTGCAGCTGCCGCATCCGGAAATCCTGACGGCGCTCGAAAGCGGCCACCGGCTGATCCTCGACGACGGCAAGGTGACGCTGGTCGCCGAGCAATGCAGCCCGGCCAAGGCGGTCTGCCGCGTCGTGGTCGGCGGCAAGCTGTCCGACCGCAAGGGCGTCAGCCTGCCCGACACCACCTTGCCGGTCTCGGCGCTGACCGACAAGGACCGGTCCGATCTCGACGCCGCCCTCAATGCCGGCGTCGACTGGATCGCGGTGTCCTTCGTCCAGCGTCCCGAGGACGTCGCCGAGGTCAAGAAGATCGCCCGGGGCCGGGCTTCCGTCATGGCCAAGATCGAAAAGCCGCAGGCGGTCGCGCGGCTCGGCGAGATCATGGAGATCGCCGACGCGCTGATGGTGGCACGCGGCGACCTCGGTGTGGAAATGCCGATGGCCAAGGTGCCCGGCATCCAGAAGCAGATCACCCGCTCGGCGCGGCGCACCGGCAAGCCGGTGGTGGTGGCGACCCAGATGCTGGAGAGCATGATCACCGCGCCGGTGCCGACCCGCGCCGAAGTCTCCGATGTGGCGACCGCCGTGTTCGAGGGCGCCGACGCGATCATGCTGTCGGCCGAGAGCGCCGCCGGCCACTATCCGGTCGAAGCGGTGGCGATGATGAACCGTATCGCCGAGGAGGTCGAAGGCGACCCGACCTATCGCTCAGTGATCCAGGGCCAGCGCGCCGAGCCCGAGGCGACCGGCGCCGACGCCATCGCGCTTGCGGCGCGCGACATCGCCGAGACGCTCGACCTCTCGGCCATCGTTTGCTGGACCTCGTCGGGCTCCACCGCCATCCGGGTCGCGCGCGAGCGGCCGAAGCCGATCACCATCGCGCTGAGCCCCAACATCGCCACCGGCCGGCGTCTGGCGCTGCTCTGGGGCGTGCATTGCGTCGTCACCCAGGATGCCCGCGACCTCGACGACATGGTCAGCCGGGCCTGCCGCTTCGCCTTCAAGGACGGTTTCGCCAAGCCCGGCCAGCGCATCATCGTGGTGGCCGGCGTGCCGCTCGGCACGCCGGGCGCGACCAACATGCTGCGCATCGCCTTTGTCGGCAGCGACAGCGACAATGCGGAAATTTAAGCGGGTGCCGGGCCGCGCTTGTCGTGGGCAGGATCTTGGGCAGGAGCCGTGTCGTGCGCAGAACCCTTCTGTCGATCGCTTTCGCCTGTCTGTCGGGATGGTCCGCCATGGCCAATGACATTCCGCCCGGCCTCACCGCCGAGCTCGCGCCGACCGGCCGGCTGCGCGCCGCGATCAATTACGGCAATCCGGTCCTGGCCAAGCGCGACCCGGCGAGCGGTGCGCCGGGCGGCGTCTCGGTGGCGCTGGCGCGTGCCCTGGCCGAACGCCTCGGGCTGCCGCTCGACCTGGTCGCCTATGAAGCGGCCGGCCAGGTCACCGACGCGGCCCGCAGCGGTGTCTGGGACATCGCCTTCCTGGCGATCGATCCGGTGCGCGCCGCCGAGATCGACTTCACCGCCCCCTATGTCCTGATCGAAGGCACCTATCTCGTCCGGAAGGACTCGCCGCTGCGCCAGGTGGAAGAAGTCGACCGTTCAGGCCATCGCATCCTGGTGACCCGCGGCAGCGCCTATGCATTGTACCTGAAGCGTGCCTTGCGCCAGGCCGCACTGGTCGAGGAACCCGCCTCCGCGCCCTATCTCGACCTGTTCCGCGCCGGCAATTTCGACGCCGCGGCCGGCGTCCGCCAGCCCCTGGTCGCCTTTGCCAGGCTGCATCCGGAACTGCACGTGATGGACGGGCGCTTCATGGCGATCGAGCAGGCCATGGTCGTCCAGAAAGGCCGGCCCGCCGCCCTGCGCTACGTGAGGGCCTTTCTGGAAGAGCACAAGGCCTCCGGCTTCGTCGAGCGGGCCTTGCGGGCGAGCGGCGAGGCCGACGCCACCGTCGCACCGGCGGCGAAGCTCGACTAGGGCGTCATCGGCGCGCCCGCGCGCAGCACCGCCTCGATCTCCGCCATCACCCGATCGGGCGCCGCGTGATGCGGCCCATGGCCGACCCCGTCGAGCAGCACCAGCTTGGTCTGGGCGACGTCCCGGGCCATGCCTAGAGAATGCAGGTGGGTCCAGACCACGCTGTCCTGGTCGCCTGAGATCACAGTGACCGGGCATTCGATCGCGGGATAACGCGGCGCCTGTGCCTCCACCTCGTCCAACAGCCCGACGACATCCTCGGCATTGGCGATGAACTGGCGGGGCCGGAGCACCAGCGGGATCGCCGCATCGCGGGAATAGCTGGCGCCGACCGATTGCGGCATGAAGACACCCTGGATGCTGCGTCGCATCCAGAGCTCGCCGAGCGGCAGCACCAGCGTCCAGGCGAAGAGCGGACCGAACACCGGCGTCGCCGCCAGCCGGTAATACCAATGCACGCCGCCCGGCCAGGGATGGGTGACGGGGGCCAGCAGCACAAGGCCCGAAACCCGGTCGCCATGGTCGAGCGCCAGCCGGCAGGCGAGCGCGCCGGCGAGCGAATGGGCGACGATCACCGCGCGCGACAGACCGAGCGCGTCGAGTACGTCGACCACCGCGCCGGCCTGCTGGTCGAGCGCCGCCGCCGCCCGTCCGGCCCGGCGCTCGCTGAAACCATGGCCGGGGCGATCGATCAGAATGGTGCGGCCGAGCCGGCCGAGCCGGTCGCCGAGCGCCGGCTCCCAGGTGCGGACATTGCCGCTCGCGCCGTGCAGGAACACCACCGGCGCCTCGCCCTGGCCGGCATCGACGACATGCAGGCGGCCGGTACGGGTTTCAATGAAGCGGCCGCGCGGCGGGAAGGCCCGGGTGATCGCGCGAGCCCGGGCCGCGGTCCAGGCGGTCAGGACGGGAGCAAGCGCAAGCGATGCAAGAAACGGTTCCACCCGCCCATTATGCGCCGATCATGCGGTGCAGCAAGACACCTGGCGCAGCCGCGGGCGCGTTCAGAGCTCGGTGCCGTCGACCTTCGGCTGCAGCCGCCTGACGATATCGGGCAACCGCTCGAGATAGGGATGGATTTCCAGGGCGCGGCGGAACACGTCGAGCGCCTGCTTGTCGTCGCCCAGTTGCTGCAGGATCATGCCGAGACCCGCCAGCGCGCCGTAATGGCGCGGCTCGCGTTTCAGCACCTGCTCGATGTCGGCAACCGCCCGCCCGAGTTCCTTGCGGGCGAAATAGACCGTCGCACGCCGGCTCCAGGCCTCGACATAGTCGGGATAGAGATCGATCACCGCGTCGAGCAGCGACAGCGACAGGTCCTGATCCTGGCGCTCGAAGGCCTGGGTCGCCCGTGCCATCAGGAGATCGGCGGTATCCGATCCGGACCGGGCCAGAATCAGCGAGATCTCGCGATCGATGACACGCGCTATGCGCGCGTCCGGCGCTTCCCTGAGTCGCGAGAACAATTCGTCGAGCCTGCGCGCCCGTTCCGATTCGAGCGCCGGCACGGCCGGGTTGCCCGCCGCCGGGGGAGCGCTGGAAGGACCCGTGACCTGCGCGCGCGCCGGGTTCGTCGTCAGCGCCGTCAGGACCAGGCAAAGAAAAACCGCCGTACGTGTCATGTCCCGAAACTGGGCCATGAAACGCCGGCGGTCAACAAAAGAGGGCGTGACCGCCCTCCTCAGCCGATCGCTTCCGCGCGCGGACGCGCGGGCTGTCGATCAACCCTGACGCGCCTTGAAGCGCTTCTGGGTCTTGTTGATGATGTAGACGCGGCCTTTGCGGCGCACGATCTGGTTGTCGCGATGGCGCGTGCGCAGCGACTTGAGCGAGTTACGGACCTTCATGGCTTCGATCCCTTGTGAACGACAACGCAAAGGATCGGGACGTCCCGACTGCCAAAGCGACGATATTCGGAGGAGGCGGGCTATAGCCGGGGCCGGAGCCCCTGTCAAGATTTCGCGCGCCGCGGCGCGCATTCCCCGGCGGCCAAAGGCTTGGTGACGGCGAGACGATGGCCTGGCCGTCCCGCCGAGGCCTTCGATCCGCCGTCCCGGCCACGCCGAATCGATACCCCCGCCAGGGTTTTGCACTCATCCGTGGAACGTCACGGCCCCCCAGAGGTTGGACTTCTATCCACCCAGGAAAGGGAGAGAGCCGATGAAACGTTCAATTCTGCTGACCGCGTCGCTGCTATCCGTGCTGGCCTTGCCCGTGGCGGCCCATGCGCAGGCAGGTGACGCGCAGAGTTCGCCGACGGCCAGCACGCGGCCGCAGCGGATCAGCCCCGACCAGCAGCCGCGTTTCCGCCAATATGTCATTCAGCGGCAGCATCCGTCCTATGTCTATTCCTCGCCGCTGGTGATCGGCGGCGTGCTGCCGGAGGCGGGCGTCACCTATTACGAGGTGCCGCGGGAATATGGCCCGACGGCCTATCGCTACACGATCATCAACGACAAGCCCGTGCTGGTCGATCCTTCGACGCGCACCATCGTCCAGGTCATCGAGGAATAGGGCGCCATCGAGGAATAGGACCGGTCGAAACAAAAAGGGCGCCGGATGGCGCCCTTTTTCATGGCCGGTCACGATCGGCGGTCAGCGCAGTTCCGCAGGAACGATCGCATAGGCGAGCGTCGTCACCGGACCGAAGGACAAGGGGCTGGGCGCCGAGACGAAGCCTTGCGCCTTGAGAGTGGGGAAGCGTCGCTGAAGATTGGCGATCGCCTCCCGGTCCTCGGGCTGCCAGACGATGATGGCGCCATGGCGAGCGAGCATCGCCTCGGTCACCCAGGGCGCCTGGCGTGTGTCGCCGTCGAGCAGGATCAGGGGCCGGTCGAGCGAATAGAAGGCGACATTGCCGGCGTGCCAGCGGTCGCCGATGACGATGCGCAGCGGCTGATCGGTGTCGTCGCGCCAGCGGCTGGTCAATTGATCGGCCAGCGATTCGGCCGGATAGAGCGTCGGCACCACGCCCGCCCCCATGGCCAGGCGGACATGGTGGTGGAAAGCATTGCCGATCGGCAGCCCAACGATGACCACGAGCCCCAGCACCGCTGCGAGCTTCAGCCGGCCGAGCACGAGGCGCGGACCGATCAGCATCAGCGCGGCGATGCCGGAAAAGGCGAAAAGCGCCGTGCCCCTGCCCTGCCGGAATTCGCCGCCGACCACGTAATTCACCACCAGGGCCGTCGCGATCGGCGCGAAGGCCATGGTCAGGAGCGCCATCTGCTCGAAGGCCGGTACCTGCCGGCCGTCGATCACCAGCTCGGTCTTGGGCTTGAACCGGCCAAACCCGACGGTCACGAGCAGCAGCACGATCAGCATGCCGTGCTGGATGATCTGGGCCGACAGGAAGGTCAGGCAGAAATACAGCCGGACGAGAACCGAGGTGGCCTTCTCACCGTGGGAAAAAGCATAGCCGAGCGTCGAGAAGCTGGTTTCCACTACCCAGTTCAGATGCGGCGCGACCAGCACGAGGCAGAGCAGCCCGGCCAGCCACGGATCCAGCCGCATCAGGGCCGCCCGGCCGCGCGGCGTCGCCAGGGTAAGCACCCCGAGCACGCCGACCAGCAGCAGCACGACATATTTGGCATAGATCGAGATCGCGACGACCAGCCCGAAGCTGTACCAGGCGCGCGGACGCTCCTCGACGACGGCGCGCCACCAGAACAGCCCGGCGAGCGCCCAGAGCGGCGCCGACAGGGTATCCGGCGTGAACGTCGCCATGGACGGGCCGTAATAGTGCACGCCGAACAGCGTCAGCAGCGCCGCGATCAGGCCTTGCCGCTCACCCAGGATCGAACGGCCGAGCTGCCAGACCGCCCAGAGCGTGACGGCGACGCAGATTTGCGCATAGGCATAGGCGAGCCACATGGCCGATGGCGCCAGCCATTCGGTCAGCCCGAGGATCCAGGCCTGCAGCGGCGGATGCTTGGAAAAGCCCCACTGGAACGTCCGCCCCCAGATGAAACCCTCGAGCGTGTCGCGCGGCAGCGTGACGAAGCCGATGGCGGGCGCCGCGATCGAGACCGTGGCGTGGAGACCGATGAGCGACCAGAAGAGGGCCGCGCCGCGATTGACCAGCAACTGGCCGATCTGGCGGCTGCCGATCTGAAGCGTGGCGGAAGCAGCACTGGACACCGCGGCAGCGGCTGTGTGTCCGTCGCGCGGCGCGGCATAGGTATCGTTGAGGGACAATCAGGGCCTCGGACGGGCGTTGGATCGAAAGGGCTCAAACCCAGCTTCGCTGGGACCGCACGCAATGGCATTAAAAACGAGAGGTTGCTGACCGCAAGCCATAAGCCACCGCGCGAGACGTTCAAGCCTATTGTGCACAGCCACATTGCTTGAAGGTTACAATCCGAAACAAATGTTCCCCAAAGGCCACAAATCCCTGAATTTGTAATGCAATTGCAAGCTGGCAGGGCCTTCCGGTCAGGCCGGCCGCAGGCGGACGACGGCCATTCTGGAATCGGCCGGGCCCGCAAGCAGGCAGCCGGCGCCACCGGAAATCACGGCGGTCCAGCCCGGGGCGAGGGTCGCGGTCTCGGCGCCGTCGGTCACCGTCGAGGTCCCCTCGACCGCCACGATCACCAGGATCTCGGCGGGAGACCCGGCTGCGATCGCCTCCGGCCGGCCGCCGCCCCGCCGGATCGCCACATCGCCTTGAAAGGCATCGTCGCGCATCAGCAGATTGAAGGCGGTCGCCGAGCCGCCACGCAGCCGCGAGAAGGGGGCCGGCGCGCCGGCAAAGCGCGTCGGCTCGTCGCGCGCGAGCGTTCGCGTGCCCTCCCCTGCGAAATCCAGGTGCACGCCGGGACCATGGATGATGGTGAAGACGCGGGTCACGCCGGAATAATCCGAGAACGGCCCGTCCTTCAGGATTTCGGCCGTGCCGATCCGCCAGGCGACGTCGCCGTCGCCGCCATATTCGACCGCATAGTCGGTCGCGGTGCCGCCGCCGTTCTTCCAGGGAACGCTGCGATGGACCGCCGGATCGATCAGCCTGATCATCGTGCCTCGTATCTGACGCCGCTGATCGGCGCCACAACGCGGTTATAAACCTCACCGCAGCGCTCGCCGCAACGTTTGACGAAGGCGGGCAGGACGACCGTCGAGAGCGACTGGCGCAGCAAGGCCATGTCCTCCGGGCTGGCACGCGTCACCGTCATCGGCCGATTCTCGACCACCCGGCCGATCTTGCAGCCGGCGGCGATGCCGGCATTGCACTGGATGCCGTCCTCGGTCGCCTCCAGCCCGAGTTTCCACTGGGCCTCCTGCACGTTGTTCATGGTGTCCTGCAGGAATTGCCGCACGGCCGGATCCAGCCGGTTCCACCAGGCGAGATTGACCCCATAGGCCGCCACGCCCCATTGGATCGGCAAGGTGTAGAGATGTTTCGTCACCTCGTACCAGCGCGCGCCATTGCCTGTTGCCGTGCCCGTCACCGCGCAATCGACCACGCCACGCTCGAGCGCCGCATAGACCTCGGGAAAGCCGATCGCCACCGGCTGGGCGCCGATCGACTGGATGAAGTCGTTCTGCGAGCCGCCCGGCGTGCGGACACGCCGGCCCTTCAGGTCGGCGAGGCTGGTCACCGGATCGCGGCAGAACAGGACCTGGGCCGGGAACGGATAGAACGCCACGATGCGCACGCCGACCCGCTCGAGCTCCTGGTTGAGCGTCGGCAGCATGGCATCGGCAACCCGGCGGCCTTGCTCATGCGAGGCATTCAGGCCCGCGAGATCGATGATGTCGAGCAAGGGCACGTCGCCCGCCACCGTCGGCAGCGCGATGCCGGCAAGGTCGATCTGGCCGGCGCGCAGCACACGCAGCAGCTCCGGTCCGTTCAGGTTGCGCTCGGGCCAGCTTGCCAGCGTCACCGAAATGCGCCCGTTGGAGCGCTGCGGAATGCCCTCGCGAAGCATGGGAATGTCGACCCGGGTATATTGCGGGATCGCCGGAGAGAGCTGCGTCACCATCTGGACCGCCACCGGCGGGCCGGGCGGCAGGCCCTGGGCCGAGGCCGGTGCCGCCAGGCCCAGCATGACAAGGCCAATGGATGCTTTGATCAGACCACGCATTCCGCTCTCCCCCCGAGATGTCAGTGCATCACTATAGACGGCGCGCCCGGCCGGTCGAGCCGGGTTCTGCTGTCGTTTTGCCTCGTGCCGGCGTCATCAGGACCGCTGCCGTGCGAGGCTGAATGCGGCTTGCGATTGACCTTGCCGCGTGCGCAACGCTAAACCCCGCGCCATGACCACCCTGCCGACCGCCCAATCCCCGACCGCCACGCCCACGCCGGCATCGCGGCGGCGTACCTTCGCCATCATCTCGCACCCCGACGCGGGCAAGACGACGCTGACCGAGAAGCTGCTCCTGTTCGGCGGCGCGATCCAGCTCGCCGGCGAGGTCAAGGCCAAGCAGGGCCGCCGGCAGACCTCATCCGATTGGATGGCGATCGAGCGATCGCGCGGTATCTCCGTCGTCACCTCGGTGATGACCTTCGAATATGGCGGCTGCGTCTTCAATCTTCTCGACACGCCGGGCCACGAGGACTTCTCGGAGGATACCTACCGGACGCTGACCGCCGTCGATTCCGCCGTCATGGTGATCGACGCGGCCAAGGGCATCGAGGCGCGGACCCGCAAATTGTTCGAGGTCTGCCGCCTGCGCGACATCCCGACCGTCACTTTCGTCAACAAGATGGACCGCGAGGCGCGCGATCCCTTCGATCTCCTGGACGAGATCGAAAAGACGCTGGCGATCGACACCACGCCGCTGACCTGGCCGATCGGCTCGGGACGGGACTTCGCCGGCACCTATGACATTGCCCGCTCGCAGGTGCGCCGGCTCGACCGCGACGACGAGCCGACCAAGGTCAACGGGCCGGAGGCCGGCCTGTTCGACGAATTGCTGCCCAAGGGCGCGGATGAATGGCGCGAGCAGGTGGAGCTGGCCATCGGCGGCTGCAAGCCGTTCGACCTGACCTCCTATCGCGAAGGCCACCTGACCCCGGTGCTCTGGGGCTCGGCGCTGCGGAATTTCGGCGTGCGCGACCTGATCGACGCCTTGATCGCCTTCGCGCCGCCGCCCCGCGCCCAGGTCGCCGAAGGCCGGACCGTCACCGCCGATGAAAAGAACATGGCCGGCTTCGTGTTCAAGATCCAGGCGAACATGGATCCCAACCATCGCGACCGGATCGCCTTTCTCAGGGTCTGCTCCGGCAAGCTGACCCGCGGCATGAAGGCCAAGCTCGTGCGCACCGGCAAGCCGATGCCGCTCAACGCGCCGCAATTCTTCTTCGCCAAGGATCGCCAGCTGGCCGAGGAGGCCTATGCCGGCGACATCGTCGGCATTCCCAATCACGGCACGCTGCGCATCGGCGACACCCTGACCGAGGGCGAGGACATCGTGTTCAAGGGCGTGCCCAGCTTCGCGCCGGAACAGCTGCGCCGCGTCAAGCTGAAGGATGCGATGAAGGCGAAGAAGCTGCGCGAGGCGCTGCAGCAGATGGGCGAGGAAGGCGTCGTCCAGCTGTTCGTGCCCAATGACGGCTCGCCGGCGATCGTCGGCGTGGTCGGCGCGCTGCAGCTCGATGTGCTGAAGGAGCGGCTGGCGGGGGAATATTCGCTGCCGGTCGATTTCGACCCCTGCCAGTTCCAGGTCTGCCGCTGGATCACCTCGGACGACGAAGCCAAGCTCGACGACTTCATCTCGAACCACGGCTCATCGATGGCGCGCGATCTCGACGGCGCACCCGTCTACATGGCGTCGAGCGCCTTCTCGCTGCGCTACGAGGAAGAGCGCGCGCCCGGAATCGTGTTCTCCGACATCAAGGATTATCAGCGCGCGGTCCGCTGAGGAGTGGACAGGGCGGTGCGCGCCGGGCGGCGTGCGCCCGCGCCGACGGCCTGGCTGATCCAGCCGATCACCTGTGCGTGCAGGCGCGGATCCTTGTCGATGTTGAAATGGGTCAGGTTGCCGGACTGGCGCAGGTCGATGTTTTCGAGCCGGCCGCGATAGCTTCCCGCCGCGGTCACCCGCTCGCCCCAACCGTTGTTCGACTGGTAAAAATTGACGAAACGGCGGGCGCCGCCGGTGACCTGCCGGGGCACCGTCGGATCGAAGGCCACCGCCAGCGCCACCGAGCCGCCCTGCTGCGCCAGGACGTTGACGATGTCGGTGACCACGTTGGCGCCGAGCGAATGGCCGATGATGACGGCCTGGTGGCGCCCGCCCGAGGCGCGCTGATTGGCCAGGATCTCGCTCGCGATGGCGCCCCAATTGCCATATTCGTGAACCGTCGCGACATAGCCGCGCTGGGCGAGCTTGGCGGCTAGGTCGTCCATGCCCTGCGAGAAGACATTGGCGAGTCCGCGGATCAGGTAGATATGCGGCGGGATCTGCTGGATCCGTCCGACATGGGCGGCGAGGCCGGATGCGCCGGGAGCGCCGCCCCGGACCGCGTCGCGGGCCATCTGCACCGCTCCACCCTCGACGCTGCCGTCGGCGCTGGTCTGGGCCGTCGTCTGACAGCCGGCGAGCAGCAACCCGCCGAGAAGAACACTGAGAACGCCGGTCCGCGACGACATGCGCATGTTCAACCTCACCTGAAATTCCAGTAGATCGCATGAAACGCGCCGAGCGCGAATCCGTGCGGCCCACCCTGCCCCAGCATGGTTAATCGGAAGTCAATTGCCGGCCCCGGGGGCTGTCAATGGATGATCCGGCCGAACGGCGGGCCGAACAGCATCTGGCGGCGGTGTGTTGCCGGAATGCCTCGCGTGGGGGAAGCAACATGACCGGACGGGCGCAATCGGCGCCTTGTCGGCCGGGGAACTAGCGCGCTGCCCGGCCCCGGCTGTTGCGCGCGAGCGCGCTATCGCCGGCCCCGACGGACTGGCGGATCGAACTGATGATGCGTTGATGCAACTGCGCATCCCGATCAATCGTGAAATGGGTCAATTGTTCCATGGCCTTGAGGTCGACATTGTCGATCAGGTCCTCCAGCCCGGGCGCGGCCTGCACCCTGCGGCCCCAGCCATTGTTGGACTGATAGAAATTGACGAAGTGCTGGACGCCGCCGGCGACCGTCAGATCCCGCGTCGGGTCGAAAGTCACCGCCAGCTGGGCGCTGGCGCCCCTGGCGGCCAGCGCGTTGACCGCTTCGATGGTCGCGTTGGCGCCGAGCGAATGGCCGATGATGACCGCCTTCTGGCGGCCGCCCGAGGCGGTCTGATCGGCGGCGATCTGCTCGACGATGGCGGGCCAGTCGCCAAAGGCATGAACGCTCGTCCGATAGCCCAGCGCCGTCAGCTTGGCCGACAGGTGGTCGACGCCTTCCGAAACGGTCTGGGCGAGGCCGCGGATGAGATAGATCTTCGGCGCGGTCGACTGGACAGGCTGGCGGGCAGGTGTCGCACGGGCAGGCTGCGCCTCGGTGCGCCGGGCGAAATCGCGGGGTGCGAAAGCCGCGTCGAGTCCAGCAAGGCCGGACATCTGACAACCGCCGAGCATCAGTCCCACGGCCAGCAGGGACAACGATCGGACACGCGCGAACAGTAACATACCAAACCACTTCGATGATCCGGAGCCGGCCAGCCGTCCCCGGGCAGTTGTCCCAGCCCTTGCTCTATGAGCGGCACTGGATGGTAGCAGCGCCACCCTGTCAATGAATGAACGGAATGACGCGCTTCGTGCGGGCCATGTAATCGGCGTACTGTTGCCCGAAGGCCGCGCGCATCATCGCCTCCTCCCGCCCGACCCGGAAGGCGTAGAGCAGCCCGAAGCCGACGAAACCGGCAGGTCCCGCGATCCAGTTCTGCAGGAGCAGCGCCTGTCCGAGGGTCCACAGGAAGAAAGCCGAATACATGGGGTGGCGGACCAGCCGGTAGACGCCATGGGTCACCAGCGTATGGTCCTTGCGCAGCTCCAGCGTCTGCGACCAGTTGCGGCCAAGCTGCCGGTGGGTCGCCAGGAACAGGGCGAGGGCCGCGACGAAGACCGCGGTTCCGAGCCAGGCCAGCGGCGGCGAGAAGCGATAGTCGGCGAAGCGCAGGAAGCCGGTCGAGGCAAAAAGGCAATAGGCGATCGGCACCAGCCCCAGGCCGCTGAGCGAAACCACGAGCAGCACCTTTTCGCGCAGGTCAACGGCACTGACGTCGATCCGGTTGCGGCGCTTGTTCTTGACCTCGTGGGGAATGCGGATCGCCGCCCAGCCGACCACGCCGGCGAGGAAGATGATCTGGGCGAGGACTGGGGTCATGGGGCGGCGGTCTTCATGGTTGGGGCGATCACCGGCTGCGCCGCCCGGCCGAGCGATCCGTCGGGCCCGAGCGCCTCCGGCAAGGCTTCGCCGTCATGGACGATATGGGCGAACCGGAACGGTCCGCAGGCGATCATATGGAAGTCGTACCGATAGCGCTGCTCGTTGCCCATGACATATTGCCGGTGGACCCTGAGCAGGTTGCCGCGAAACCGTCCCCAGGTCTCAGGGGACAGCATGCGCGACAGGCGGATCGAATGGCTGACCGGCCGGCTGGCGGTCGCGAGCTTCAACGCGTCGACCGTATTGCGCTTGTAGAAGCAGATGAAGTCGACATGGCTGTCATATTCCGCCCAGGTGATGGCGGGCTTGTCAGCGACCCGCTTGACCGCCTCGCGAAGCCAGCCGGCGGCCGGGTGCAGGGCGATCTTCAGGGTGGAGGAACCGACGCCGGCAAGGCCGAGCGGCACCGTGCCTTCGCCGAGATCGGGGTCGCGGGCCAGCGCCAGCGCCACGCTTTCCACCATCCAGGCAGCCCCCAGGCTATGGGCGATGATCACGACCTCGTCGACGTCGCCGGCCTTGACGCCGGCGGCGATCTCGCTGGCGAATTCGGCGGCGCGCCGCTCGATCGACGGCCTTGTCCGTCGGATCATGTCGCGGGCGAAGATCCAGTCATTCAGCATGTAGTCGATATGGAAGCGCCGCCCGGGCACCCGCATCAGCGCCAGGAACAGTCCGATGGCGAGCACCGGCATGGCGATGACCGGATAGGGCCCGCCGAACTCCCCCCACAACCCGGCAAGGCCGAGCGACAGGGCCGTAAAGACCAGCAGCAGGACGGCGGGGTAGCCGGCGAACAGCGAATAGCGCCAATAGGCGGCGATGTAACGGAAGAATGTGCCGGTGAGGCACAGGTCCAGCGCCGCGCGGCCGTAAAGCGCCAGGCGCAGCCAGATCGGCCGCGCGACATCCTCGGCGATCACATCGTCCCAGCGCAGCAGGCGGACATCCGTCTCGGTGCGCCAATCCGGCCCCTCGAGCGTGACCGGCCAGGAGGCGACCGGCCGGTCGGCATGAACGACCATCGGCCCGACCGCCGCGCGCAACGACCACGTCTTCTCGAACCGCCTGATCTCGCGATCGAAGCGGTGGTGATGCGCCGCCGGTTCGAGAGGCTCGTAACCGGTCAGGAGATAGACGCGTCTGGTGCGGATGGGCTCGGACATGGACCAATGGCGCGTTGCGGAAGGCCCCTGATCGCATGGCAGGCCGCGAATGGCCAGCCGGCCGGGCCAAGACCTTGGGGAAACCGGGCGGGTCGCCGGCGCGATCGCGCGCGATCCGGCTGACGGGGGGCCTCGCCCTTCGAGCCTCACGCCATTGACATCGCGGCCGAACCGGGCTCCTTATCCCGCCATGATGACCACCTCGCCCAGCGCCGGACTGTATTACGCGCCGCTCACTTAGCGGCCGGGGGCATCATCATCCTTCAACCGCTGCGTCGTCAGCGGTTGAATCCGGCAGGATACCGTCGATCTCGCAGCCCCAGCAGAGATCAGACCGTGTCGGACGACAACGATAGCACCTCCCGCCCCTTCATCGGCATTATCGGCTTCGGCGCCTTCGGGCGCCTGATGGCCCAGCATCTGCGGCCCCATTTCCGGCTATGCGCCCATGATCCGGCCTTCCCGCCCGGACCGGCCGCCGGAATGGACGATGTCATGCTCACCAGCCTGGCGGCCACCGCGCATTGCCCGGTCGTCGTCCTGGCGACACCGGTCAGCCGGCTTGCCGAAACGGTCAGGGCGATCAGCCCGCATCTGCGCGCGGGGACGCTGGTGCTCGATGTCGGATCGGTCAAGGCCATTCCCGCCGAGATCATGCGGTGTGGCCTGCCCGACCAGGTCGAGATCGTCGCCACCCACCCGCTGTTCGGGCCGCAGAGCGCCCGGGACGGCATTGCCGGGCTGAAAATCGCTGTCTGTCCGATCCGCGGCCGCCGCGGCCGGCGCGTCGCGGCCTTCCTGCGCAAGGTGCTGCGCCTCGACGTCATCGTGACGACACCGGAAGCCCATGACCGCGAAGCCGCCACGGTCCAGGGCCTGACCCATCTGATCGCCAAGGTGCTGGTCCAGATGGAGCCGCTGCCGACGCGCATGACCACCAGAAGCTTCGACCTGCTGATGCAGGCGGTGAACATGGTTCGCCACGATGCGCCGGAAGTGTTTCAGGCGATCGAACGCTCCAATCCCTATACCGGCGAAGTCCGCCGGCGCTTCTTCGACCTCGCCTCTGCGCTCGACGCCGCGCTTTCCGATACGTCATCCGGGTCCGGGAGGCCGCGGCTGGCCGATCGGCCCATGCGTTCCGGGCCCGGCCGCGCCGGATCGCCCGCCGGCCATGGACTCGCGCGATGACCGGGCCTGTTCAGATCCGCCGGGCCATGGCTATGCTTGCGACGATCGGCCGCGTTTCGAAGGCCGGCCAGGGGGATGTGCACCAATGAAGCGCTTCGTTGCCATGTTGATCGGCTTGCTCGCGGGCGCCGTCGCCGCCCATGCCCAGGACGCTTATCCGGTCAGGCCGATCACCATGATCGTGCCCTTCGCCGCCGGAGGCACGTCGGACGTCATCGCCCGCGTGGTGGCCGAGGAGATGAGCCGGGTGCTCGGACAACGGATCGTCACCGAGAATGCCGGCGGCGCCGGAGGCACCCTGGCGCTCGCCCGCGCCGCCCGTGCCGAGCCCGACGGCTATACCATCGCCATTGGCAATACCGGCACCAATGCCGCTGCCTACACCATCTATCCCGAGCTCAAATATACGCCCGATGCCTTCGCGCCGATCGGCCTGGTGGCCAAGACCTCGCCGCTGCTGGCGATCAAGAAGGCCCATCCGGCGCAGACGCTCGCCGAATTCATCGCCTATGCCCGGGCCAATCCCGGCCGCGCGACCCTCGGCCATGCCGGGGTCGGTTCGTCCAACTACCTGATCTGCCGCAGTTTCGTCCACGCCGCCAAGATCGAGGTGACGCTGGTCAGCTATCGCGGCGCGGCGCTGGCCCTCTATGACCTGATCGCCGGCCAGATCGACGGCGTCTGCGACGCGGCGACCTCGCTCGCCCCCAATGTCCAGTCCGGCGAGGTCCGGGCGCTGGCGGTGGCGGCGCCGGCCAGGCTCGCCAGCCTGCCCGACGTGCCGACCTCGGCGGAAGCCGGCCTGCCCGACTTTCAGGCCCAGGGCTGGAACGCCCTGTTCGCGCCCAAAGGCACGCCCGAGGCGGTCATCCAGCGGCTGAACGCGGCCATCCGCGAAGCGGTCGCGAGCGAGGCCCTGCGGAAACGCTTCGCCGAGCTGGCCTCGACGACGCCCGGCCCGGATGAGCTTTCCCCCGGCTTCGTGGCGCAACTGGTCCCGGCCGAGATCGCCAAATACCGGCAATTGCTGGCGACACCTTGAGCGATCGCAGCCTCGCGCGCCTCTAGAGTCTGATCGCCTCGAATTGAGGCGCACGGCACCACGGTCAGCCGTCCTTCGAGGCTCGCTTCGCTCGCACCTCAGGATGAGGAGGGTGGGGGCTTGCATAAAGGGCGGTGCAAAATGCACTCATCCGTTCAAGCTTCATGAGCAGCATCAATGCCATACACCCACACCCCTCATCCTGAGGTGCGAGCGAAGCGAGCCTCGAAGGACGGCCGACCGAACTGCAGCGCTTCGATCTGACACGATCACGCTCTAGCGCACCTGGGCCAGCTCCGCCTTGGCCCAAGCGCAGAACCAGATGACGGCGAGGTCGATCACCACGAAAATGACGATCCAGAAGGTCAGCTCCTGCTGCTTCTGGACGACGCTGGCGACCGCCATGAAACCGCCGATCGCGGTGATCGCCTGGGTGGTGATCAAGGCGCGCCGGCCGCCGAAGGCGACCGCCAGTGCCAGGACGAGATAGACGGCGCCGAACAGGACGGTCACCATGACGGGCAGTGTCGGTGGCGTCAGCACGAACTGGTAGAGATGCAAGGCTCCGGTGACCAGGAGCAGCGCCGCGGCAATGAGCTTGGCGATCATGCCGGCGTCCCGAACAGCTTGTTGAGCCGATACCAGTTGGTCGGGCCGGTATGTTCACGCCCGTCGTCGACGCCCACTTCGCGCGCGACCAGCGCATTGGTCATGGCATTGAGCCGCATGATCACCTCTTGGTGGCGCTCCGGATCGAGCGCCAGGTTGGTCAGTTCGTTCGGGTCGGCCAGCGTATCGTAGAGTTCGAGCTGGTTCAGCCGCTTCAAGGTCTCGAAATCCTCCGGCACGTGGTGCTGCGAGGGCTTGAAATAGCGGGCGAATTTGTAGCGCCCGTCGAACACCCCGCGGAACAGGCCGGGATTGTTCAGGCTCGGGAAAAACATGCCGGTCGCCAGGGCGTTGCGGATCAGGAACAGCTTGTCGATGGGCGACTGTCTTTCGATCGCCTTCTCGGTGAAGACCGGATCCCAGTAATGCGACACGCCGTAATCGTAGAGAATGCCGAGCCGGTCGCGCTCGGTGCGGGCCGACGGGCTGGCCGCCGTCGCGGCGACATCCACCCCCTTGAGATAGGGATAGAGCTCCTCGCGCCGCGTGCGCTCGACGCCGGCCCAGGACAGAAGCGTCGGAATGACGTCGACCGGCGAGGCCAAGGCCGCCGTGGTGAAGCCGCCGCGCACATCCGGATGGCGAATGATCAGGGGAACCCGGACGTTCTCCTTGAACATGTGCGGGCCCTTCTGGCGCAGGCGCTGGGCGCCCGCCATCTCGCCGTGATCGGAGCCGTAGACGACGATGGTGTTGCGGTCGAGGCCAAGGGCTGCGAGCTGCTTCAGCACCGTCATCGCATTGCGGTCGACGTCGCGGATGCAGTTGAAATAATAGCTCTGATAGCGCCGGAACAAGCCTTCATCGGCCGGGTCCATGCGGCCGTAGATCATGTCGCAGAAATCGGCATAGGACTGCTGCGACCAGTTTCGCCTGGCGATGTCGGCCTTGTAATAGCTTTCCGGCATGGGCAGGTCCCAGGCCTTGTCATAGACCCCGCCGATCGGCGGCGGCGCGATAGGCGCGAGCAGGTTCGGGTCCTTGCGCGAGCGGACCTGGGCCTCGCCCGACGAGAAATACATCACGTCGTGCGGATTGACGAAATTGACGGCGAGCATCCAGGGCTTGCCCTCGTCGGCCAGGGCCTTGCCCTTGTCGGCGAGCCAGAGCGCGGCATCCGCCGCGATCTGCGCGTCGAAGCGAAAGCCGGTCCAGGTCGCGCCATGCGGATCGCCGTCGATATTGTAGTCGGCGAAACCGAAGGGTTCGAGTGCGGCCGAAGTATTGGGAAACGGCCCATAACCCAGGTTGAAGTCGCCGGTCATGTGGCTCAGGTGCCACTTGCCCTTGTAGGCCGTGTAATAGCCCTGGGCGCGCATCAGATGGCCCATGCTCGGCACGCCCCAGCGGATCTCCGGAAAAGGCGGCGCACCGTGGTTGACCGTCATGCCGGTATGCTGGGTGTGCTGGCCGAAATAGAGCGTCGAGCGGCTGGGCGAGCAAGGCGTCGTGTGAATGTTGTAATTGAGATAGCCGACGCCCTGTTCGAGCAGCATCTCATGCGCCGCGAGCCCCAGGCCCGAGGGCAGATCGGTCCAGTGGCGCTCCTGATCGCTCAGGATGAACAGGATATTGGGCCGGCGCGCCGCCGGGTTGGCAACCCCTGATGGCACTGGCGGCGCCTCTTTCGGGCGCGCCAGGCGGCGGGCGGCCAGGCCGGCGACGACGGCGGCCGCGGCGCCGCCAAGGGCGACGTTCCGGCGGTTGAGAAAGGGAATGCGCGCCATTTCGCCAAAAGCCCTCGGTCCGCTGCCTATGCGTGTGATCATGTCTCCGGGATGCGGCCGGAGGCAATGTCGGGCAAGCTACGGGGGTGCGATGGATCGCTGGCTTCGGGCAGCGATCCGTCCGGCGCCGGCGGAACGATCCGCCACATGGCCGGTTGACCATTCGGGGGCGGAGGTGGATCCTGCCATGGATCGCCGTCCCGGGCCGGAATCGGGGCGACGGCAAAGGTTACCCGTGATGAACCAGGACGTTGGATCGCCATCCGACAAGCCGAGGGGCCCGAGCTGGCAGACCTGGGCGGATGCCACGCGGCCCGCCGACCATCCACCGCCGGCCGGCTTCAACAAGTGGGACGAACGCGTCCGCGACCGCCAGAACATCGCCGCCGCGATCGTCGTCGTCCTCGTCGGCCTGACCACCTGGTATGTGCTCGACCAGCTTCATACCTCGTCGCGGATCCTCGCCTGCATGGAGGCCGGTCACCGCAACTGCGTGCCGCTCGACCTCGGCCGGCCGGCCGGCCGGTAAGTCCCGGCCCGGACTGCTGGTGGCCTTGCATCAGGCGACGCAGAGCGCGGGCTGCGATGCGCCGAGTGCGGTCTCGAGATGCGCCGCGGCCAGCTGCCCGAAGCGGTCGTCCCGCTGCAGCCTTTGGCGGGCCGCCAGGATCACCCGCACCGCCTGATCGTCGCCGTGATCGGCCGAGATCAGTGCCAGCGAGCGCAGGAAGACATCGCGCTGGGCATTGCTGCCGCCGATCCCGGGAAGACTCCGCACCAGGCGCGGAAGATCGGCCCGCGCCGCGCCGCCGAGCCCGAGCAGCACCTGGGCGAGATCGGCGCCGACCGCGGCCGCCACGCGCGACTGGTCGCCAGGGACTGTACCACCATGAACCGCGCCACCATGGGCCTTGCCACCGTGAACCGCGCCGGCACGGCTCCTGAGTGCCAGCGCCACATCACGCGCGCTCGACAGATCACCGGCCGCCAGCAGCGCCAGCAGATAATGCAGCGAAGCGAAAACCAGTGTCGTGTCGCGGCGGTGCCGGCGGGCGATATCGGCAAGCTCGCGCCAGCGGTCGCCGCCATCGACGCCCTCCTGGCGCAGCCGCCAGAGAAACGAAACCGCATTGGCGGTGTCGCGGAACTCCTCGCTGGCGGTGGGCCGGATCTCGCGGTCATAGAGTTCGAGAGCGGCGTCGAGGCGGCCGGCCTCGAGATGAAACAGGCCGAGGTGCCAGGCGACGTGGAAGGCGAAATTGCTGCAGCCCGACCAGGTCGCGCGGCAGGATTCCAGCCAGGTGACCCCGTCGCCGAGGCGGCCCGACATCTCATGGACATGCGAGACCGCGTGAATGCCCCAGGCATCGTCCGGCTCGATCTCCACCGCCCGGCGGCCGAGCCGTTCGGCGGTCGCATAATCGCCGGTCTCCTCGATCGCGAAGGCATGACAGCCCAGGACGAAGCCGAAACCGGGCGTCGCGGCGCTCCAGCGCCGTTCGAACCGGGTCGAAGCGGCGAGCATGCCGGTCCGGTCGCCGCTCATGAACCGCAGTGCATGGGAAAGCTTGAAAGCCAGAAGGTCACGCGGGCTGTCGTCGAGATGGGTTTCGAGCCGGTCCGCCGCCGCGCGATAGCCGCCGCGCACCGCATGGCCGAGCGCTTCCACCAGCGCCCTCTCGCCGCTCGTACCACCGCGCAACGCGGAGGCCGCGCGGGCCCGGGCGAGCGCTTCCGCGGCACTCACCGCGTGGCTGTGGCGCGCCAGCATGACCGCCGAAAAGCCGCGCAGGGCATGAGCCGCGATCATGTCGGGATCGGCGGCCAGCGCGTCGGCCAGCGCCGTCGCGGCTTCGGGCCGATGCGCCGCGACCGCCCGCACCGCGCCTTCGAAACACGCGACTGCGGCTTTGTCGGCGGTATGGGCGCCCTGGTAACGATCGACGATCATGCGCTGCTCCCGCTGTCGGATCGGCCGGTCGGCGGGTCTCGAGGCTCCGCGCCGGCTCATTCCCTGTTCGCGGCAGCAATGCCGGGCGTTACCGGCATCACGCAGTCGTGTGGCCGGGCGCAGCCGGCCGCGGAGCGTCAGCTCTCGATGCAGCGCAGGAGCCACGCCTGGAAGGTGTGCATGGCATCCGTCTTTCGTTTCGAATTCAGGCTCGTGAGCCAGTACCGTCCGATCTGGACATCGATGTCGAAGGGGCGGACGAGACGTCCCTGCGAGATCTCGCTCTCGAACATCGCCACCGGCAGGAGCGCGATGCCCGCGCCCTGCGCCGCGGCGGCGGCCATGGTCAGCGAGGAATCGAAAATGGCGCCTTTGATCGTCGGACAGGCAAGGCCGGCCGCGGCGAACCAGCGGACCCATTCGTCGGTACGGTAGGAGCGCAAAAGCGTTTCACGGCAAAGGTCCGCCGGACTGCGCAGGCGTTCGGCGACGGCGGGCGAACAGGCCGGCGAAAGCGGAGCGGCAAGCAGCGGGACGGCTTCGGTGGCGTGCCAGAAACCGTCGCCGTAACGAATGGCATAGTCCAGGCCCTCGCCGGCAATGTCGACGAGGTTGTTGTTGGTCCGCAGCCGCAGGTCGATGAAGGGATTGGCGTCGTGAAAGGCCGGCAGCCGCCGCAGCAGCCAGCCGGTTGCGAAAGTGCCGACGGCGCCGACCGTGACGATGCTGCGGAACTGCCCCTTCTCGAACTGATCGATCGTCAGGCGCATGCGGCCGAAGGATTCGGCGATCACCGGCAGCAGGGCCAGGCCCTCATCGGTGAGGGCAAGCCCCCGCGGCAGCCGGTGGAACAACTGCGTGGCCAGGCGATCCTCCAGGTTTTTCACCTGATGGCTCACCGCCGCCTGGCTGACCCGCAGCTCCATGCCCGCCTTGGTGAAGCTCAGATGCCGCGCCGCCGCTTCGAACGCCTTGAGACCATTGAGGGGAAGATGGGACATGGTCGCTGAGGCCCTGATTCATCTGTGGCTTGGCCGGAATTTCGCGGCCTTCGCGCCTCTTGCCACCGATCCCGCCATGGGTCGCCGCCTCTCGCGGACAGCCGGCGCCTCGGCCCGAAGTCCTCGCGTCGCAGCGGCACGACCGCTTCCCGGATCTCCGGTGCAAAGCAGGCGTCTTTCGCGGCCCCCTGCCGCCCACCGCAAGCGTCTAGCTCGCTTCTCCGAGGAACGGCGTGAGGTCGGCCAGCACCGCGTCGGGTGCCTCTTCCGGCAGGAGATGACCGCAACCGGGAAGCGCCCGGCCATAGATCGGTGCACCGACCCAGGGCCGCCAGCTGTCGAGCGGCGGGGTTGCCGGCGCCTTGTGTTCGGGCCAGAGCACCAGGACCGGGCAGCGCAATTTCCGCCCGTCGCTCAGATCGGCCTGATCATGGCTCAGATCGATGCTCGCGCCGGCGCGATAGTCCTGGCACATGGCGTGGCGGACCTCCGGCCTGCGGAATGCCTGGCGATAGGCATCCAGGGCATCGGCATAGGCCGAGGGCACCAGCGCCATCCGCTCGAGCGTGACGTCGATGAAATAGTCGGGATCGGCGCCGATCAGCCGTTCCGGAAAGTCATAGGGCTGGGCCAGGAGAAACCAGTGATAGGCGGCGAGCCCGAAGGCGCGGTCCGCCCGCCGCCACATGTCGGCGGTCGGGATGACCGTCAGAGAGGCATAGGCCGAGACCGCCTGGGGGGCGTCCAGCGCCATGCGATAGCCGACCCGCGCGCCCCGGTCATGGCCGACGACCGCGAAGCGATTGAAGCCGAGATGGGCCATCACGGCGAGCTGGTCCTGGGCCATCACCCGTTTCGAATAGGCTTCGGCCGAAACACCGATCGGGCCCGTGCTGTCGCCGTAACCGCGCAGATCGGTGGCCACCACGGTATGGTATTGGGCCAGCACCGGCGCGATATGGCGCCAGGCAAGGCTGGTCTGGGGATAGCCGTGCAGCAGCAGCACCGGCGGCCCCTCGCCGCCGATGACCCCGGCGATGCGCGCCTCGCCGACCTCGACCTCGAAAGGGCGGAAGCGGGGAAAAGCCGACGGGGTCATGGCGCCACCCGCCAGATCGGACCGCGCGCCTTGACCTTGTCGAGCCCGGCCCAGGCCGCGGCGTCGGCCGCCTCGACCCGATGACCCAGCGGCTGCGGCGGCTCGGCCCGCCAGCCATAGGCGGCAAGCACCTGCGGCCGCTCGTGATAGTCGGCGACCAGTTCCTGAACCAGTGCACGGAACGGCCCGGACAGCGACTGTTCGACCGCCTCCAGCACCCGCTTGCGCTGCGCCGCCGCAGCACCGGCAAAGGCCTGTTCACCGCCGGCCTCCCGGCCGATCGCCGCCAGGACCGCCGCGTGGCGGGCGCCGTAGGATCGCCCGGCAAGGCCTGCGCCGGTTGCCGCCGGCAATGGCGTGCCGCCAGCCGAATCCGTCTCGCCCGGCAGCAAGCTATCGATGACCGCATCGAGAAAGCTGTCGGAAAAGGTTTCGGTCATGCCATATCCCCCGCAAGATCGTCGGCGATGCGTAAGCCCAGCGCCCCGATCGTCGAACCGGGATTCACCGCGCCGACGGTCGGAAACAGGCTGCCATCAGCCACGAGGAGATTGGCGACAGCATGGCAACGGCCGCGCCCGTCGGTCACCGAGCTCGCGGGATCGGCGCCCATCCGGGCCGTGCCGAGCAGATGCCAGCCAGTGAACGGGGCGAGGTCGACACGCACGGTCGAGACCGCGCCAGCCGCCCGCAGCACCTCTTCGGCCCGGTCCAGGCCGAAATCGAGCGCTTTGCGGGTATGGTCCGAGACCGTGTAGTCGAGCTTCACGCCCGGCAGGCCGTCGGCTTCGATCCGGTCGGTCAGCGTCACCCGGTTATGCGCTTCGGGCAGGTCTTCGTTGAGCACGAGCACGGCCATGGAGCGCTTGAACTCGTCGCGCACCAGCGCCTGTGATTCGGCCCCCCAGGGCGTCGCGAGGCGCGAGGCCTGGGTCATCAGCGGGTTTTCGCGCGTCACCTGCAGGTGGATGCCGCGCGTGAAGCCGCGGCTGAGATCGGTCTCGTAGAATTCATGGCTGTAGATCGCGCAGCCGCCGGGGCCGACCGGGCCGTCCAGCTCCTCGCGGAACAGGCCGCGCACATAGGCGCCGCCATGGAACATCAGGTTCTGCCCGAGCGCCGTTGACGAAACACCCGAAGCGAGCAGCAGCCGGGCCGTGCCGATGCCGTTGCCGGCGACGACCACGGCGGCTGCCGGCTGCACCATTTCGCGGCCCACACCGTCGCGGTAGCGCACCCCGGTCGCCCGCCCCGCCGCGATCTCCACTTCGACCACCACGGCATGGCCGCGCAGGTCGACGCCTGATCGCACCGCATCGGCGAGATAGGTCTGGTCGACCGAGGCCTTGGCCATTGTCGTGCAGCCGGTGAGACACGGGCCGCAATGGTTGCAGGCCGGGCGGCCGGCATGGGCCACCGTGTTGATCGCGGCATCGACCGGCCACCAGTGCCAGCCGAGCTTGTCGAAGGCCCGCGCCGCGAGATTGCCCATGCGGCCGGGCGCGACCGGCGGCATGGCGCGTTCGGGCTTCGGCGGATAAGCGGGATCGCCGGCAAGCCCGGCAACACCCATGCGCTGGTCGTTCAGGTCGTAATAGGGTTCGAGATCGGCATAGCTGAACGGCCAGTCGTCGCCGACGCCGTCGAGCGAGCGGGTGCGGAAATCCGATGGGTGAAGGCGCGGAAAATGTGCCGCCCAATTGATCGTCGAGCCACCGAAACCGTTCCACATCAGCGGCTTGAACGCCGAATTGCTGTCGTCGATCGGATAATCGGCGGAGGGCGTCACGGCGCCGGCGGCCAGCCGCATGTTCGGCGACGGTGCCCAGGAGCCGAGAAAGGCACGCTGCCAGCCGGCGGTCTGCATCGGCATGGCCGCATAATCGGCCGGGCCGCCACGATCCAGCACGACGATTTTCAGATCCGGCCGCTGGGTGGAGAGCCGCCAGGCGAAGGCAGCCCCTCCGAAGCCCGCGCCGACCACCACGACATCCACCGGCTCGCGCCTGTCGACCATGCCCCCGGCCCCCCTGCACTGCCCATTTTGATCGTCGGGCAATCCGGCTGCCTCGCTCCGGATGCCGTCCGCCGGCATTGATTAGATCCGTTCCATCCTGGCGTCCGAAGGCGGTTTGGGCAACGGAGAAACATTTCAGCGTGGCTGCCTTGCAGCCCATGGTTTTCGTTCTCCCTCTTGTCCGATATTCGGAAGCACTCTCCGGCCTTCTCGCGTCATCATGAGCCGAATGCGCCTGTCGCGGCGCGGCTCGACCAAGGACGGACAGCTCATGAGCATCGAATTCATCGGCTATATCGCGACCCGCGAGAGTTCCGAGATCATTCCTCCGAGCGGCCCGGTCATCGATGTCGGCCATGTCGAGAAGGTCGCCCGCGCCCATGAGGCCTCGGGCTTCGACCGGGCGCTGGTCGCCTTTCACTCGACCTCACCGGAAAGCATCCTGGTCGCCTCGCACGCGGCTTCGGTGACCTCGAAGCTCGGCCTGATGATCGCCCACCGTCCGGGCTTCACCCAGCCCACGCTCGCCGCCCGCCAGTTCGCCACCCTCGACCAGTTCACCGGCGGCCGGGTGGCGGTGCACATCATCTCGGGCGGAGACGATGCCGAACAGCGCCAGGACGGCGATTTCCTGACCAAGGACGAGCGTTATGCCCGCACCGGCGAATATCTCGACGTGGTGCGCCGGGTCTGGACCAGCGACCAGCCCTTCGACCATCACGGCCGCTTCTATCGCTTCGAGCGGGCCTTCTCGACGGTCAAGCCGGTGCAGAAGCCGCATATACCCATCTATTTCGGCGGTGCCTCCGACGCGGCCATCCCGGTCGCCGGCCAATATGCCGATATCTATGCGCTGTGGGGCGAGACCCATGACCAGGTGCGCGAACTGACCGGCCGGGTGCGCGCCGCGGCGGCCCAGCACGGCCGCAAGCCGCGCTTCAGCCTGTCGCTCCGGCCGATCCTCGCCGATACCGAGGAACAGGCCTGGAAGCGCGCCGACGAGATCCTCGACCGCGCCCGCGAACTCGCCGACAAAACCGGTTTCACGCGTGCCAAGGAACCGGTCAATTCCGGTTCGCTGCGCCTGCTCGAAGCGGCCGCCAAGGGTTCGCGCCTCGACAAGCGGCTCTGGACCGGCATTGCGGCGCTCACCGGCGCACGCGGCAATTCCACCTCGCTGGTCGGCACGCCCGAACAGGTCGCGGACGCGCTGGTCGACTATTACGATCTCGGCGTCACCACCTTCCTGATCCGCGGCTTCGAACCCTATGCCGACGCCGTCGACTATGGCCGCGCGCTGATCCCGCTGACCCGCGAATTGACCGCCCGGCGGGCGGAACAGGCCGGCGCGGCCGCAGCATGAGCCGCCGCGAAGTGCTATTGAGCTCCGGAACGAGCTTCCGGGGACAACCATGATCGATCGCAGGACCTTCATCGCGGCGTCGGCCGCTGGTCTCAGTGCCGCGCCGCTGGCTGCGCAAAGCGCGCTTGCCGTGCGTGTCGGCTTTGTGCCGGTCATCGGCGCCAGCGCCCTGTTCGTGCTGGCGGGCGACGGCTCGGCGCGCGAGGCCGGGCTGAACCTGACGCTGAGCAAGTTCGATTCCGGACCCAACGCCATCCAGGCCTTCGCGTCGGGCACGATCGACCTCCTGGTGATCGGCGTTGCCCCGGTGGCGGTCGCCCGCTCGCGCGGCTTCGAGACCACGGTGATCTCGGCGGCCGCGACGGGCGGCTCGGCCTTCGCCGCCGGCCCGGCCCTGGCCAAGGCTTTCGCCGATAACGGCAATGATCCGGCCAAGGCCTTTGCCGCCTTCCGGGCCGCCCAGGGCCGCAAGGCCAAGCTCGGCACCTTGCCGCCGGGCGCCGTGCCGACGGTCGCGCTGCACCATTGGCTGTGGAAGGTCGGCAAGGTCGACCGCGCCGATGTCGAGATCGCCAATATGGGCATCGAGGTGGTGCAGCAGGCCATGCTCGCCAGCGCCATCGACGGCGGCACGCTGCTTGAGCCCTCGGTGACACTGGTCATCGAACGCGACCCGCGGATCAAGCGCATCGTCAATTCACCGGGGATGTTCCCGAACATTCCGGGCGTGGTGGTCGCGGCCTCGGGCGCCTTCCTGAAGAGCCAGGCCCCCGCCGCCGAACGCTTTGTCGGCCTGTTCCGCCGGGCGACCGAGATCGTCGCCAAGGATCCGGCCAAGGCCGCGCCGCATGTGCTGGCCGCCCTCGGCGGCGGCCTGGTGGCGGAAGCCACCATCGCCCGTGCGCTGGCCTCACCTGCCATCAGCTATGTCAATGATCCCAAGGAGATCCGCGCGGCGACCGAGGCGCTGCTGGCCTATCAGGTCGAGCTCGGCGATTTCGCCACCGCGCCGTCGACCGAAGGGCTGTTCGACCAGGCGCTTTATGAGCGCGCGGTGAAGAGCGCGGGCCGCTAGGCCCGGCCGCTCAGAGCCCTTCGCGCAGGAAGGCCCGGATCCAGCCCTGGGCCGGCCGCTTCTGGCGCGGGCGGCGGGTTGGGGCCGGAGCATTCTGCCGGCCGGCCGGGATGAAACGCAGCGCGCGACGGGCATTGGCGGCGCGTGCGACGGTTGCGGAAACCTGGTCGAGTGCCGATGCGACGAAGCAGTCTTGAGAATGCTTGTACGTAATCATGGCCGCCCCTCCGGGACTGGGGCCGCGCCATGCGGCCCGTGACCAATGAGTGCCACAATGAACCCGATCGGTTCATGCGCCAGCGCACAGTTCGATCAAGGGAAAGATCGGCTTCCGGCTGCGACGATCTTTCGCCGCTGCGCAAGCGCCTTCGCTGATGAAACGCCGCGGCAATCCATTGGTTCCGGCCCGGCAATCGGCACCGGCCCCGCCGGCGGCGGAGGTCAAGGTTCAGGCAACCGGCTCATGGGCTGGACCAAGCCCCGGAGATCACGACCGCGCCAGGCCCGCCTCGCGCACGACATCGGCGAAACGCGCGACATCGGCCTTGATCAGCGCGCCGAAGGCCTTCGGTCCGTCCGCGATGATGTCGAAGCCAAGGCCCGACAGCGTATGCACGACCTCCGGGCTCTTCAGGGCCCCGGCGATCAAGGCGTGCCAGCCCTCGACCAGTTCGCGCCTGGTTCCGGCCGGCAGCAGAAAGCCTTGCCAGCTGACCAGATCGAGCCCGGGGATCACGCCTTCGGCGAAGCTCGGCACCGCGGGCAGCGCCCCGGGGCGCGTCGCGGAGGTCACCGCGAGGCCGACCAGGGATCCTTCGCGCACCTGCGAGGTCACCGCCGGCAGCGTGATGTAGAGGGCGTCGAGATGGCCGCCGATGAGATCACGGGTCGCCGGCGCGCCACCATTATAGGGAATGTGGTTCACCTTCAGCCCGCCGAGCCGCAGATTGACCACCTCGCTGGCGAGATGGCCGATGACACCGAGGCCGGGCAGCCCGACATTCAGGCCGCCCGGGCGGGCGCGCACCGCCGCGACGAAGCCGGCGACATCGGTAAAGCCCGATTTCGGATGGGTCACCAGGATCTGCGGCGCGCTGATCGCCAGCGTCACCGGCTCGAAACTGGCCACCGGGTCAAAGCCGAGGTCGCGGAACAGGCTCTTGTTGATCGCCAGACTGTCACTGGCCACCAGCACGGTCAGCCCGTCGGGCGCCGACTTCGCGACACGCTCGGAGCCGAGATTGGTCGATCCACCCGCGACATTCTCGACCACGACCTGCAGGCCGGGCGTTTCGGAGACCGCCTTCGCGACCGCCCGGCCGAGCACGTCGACGCTGCCGCCCGGTGCGAAAGGCACGATGAAGCGGGCATTGCCGTCAGGCAGGCGTGGGCCGGACTGCGCCAGCGCCGGATGGGCGGCGAACAGGGCGCCGAGACCGGCCAGCACGGCGCGGCGGCCGATGGCCCGCGCGGGGTCGAGGGCGATGGGATGGGAAGGGTGTGCCACGGCTTGACCTCTCGAGCCGGCCGCCGCGAGCAAACCACGCGGGTTCGATCGACAGGCCGGCCTCTATTTCGACAAGGCCGATGATCTTCGATGCCGTCCGTATTCTCAATGAAATGGGGCACTAAAGATTGATCCTGGCAAAGCAGAACCGGCTCCGGAACCGCCCTAACGTTAGGACAAATCTTCGAGCGCGGCCGCGACGACCTTGCGGTCTTCGGTGGAAAGCCCCGGTTGCGGCGGCACGGGATCGCCGACCGCATAGCCCTGCGCTTCCAGCCCCGCCTTGATGCACGCGGCGAGATTGAAGCGGGCGAAGATCTCGTTGATCCGCCAGAGCCTGCTCTGCCGCGCCATGGCCTCGTCCCAGGCGCCGCGCCGGCAGAGTTCGTAGAGTGCGACGCTCTCGCGCGGAATGAGGCAGGCGGGACCCGCCATCCAGCCGACCCCGCCGATCAGCATGACGGCCGCCGGGATATGGGCGGAGGCCGCGAAAACGGCGAGCCCGTCGCCGCAGCGATTGATGATCGACAGGAGCCGGCCGGTATTGGTGGAGGCGTCCTTGATCGCGACGATGCGCGGATGGCCGGCCAGGCGCTCGATGACCTCCAGCGACAGGTCCGAGCGCTGGAAATTCGGATTGGTATAGAGCACCACGGGAATGTCGACGGCATCGGCAATGGCGCGGAAATAGGCCTCGATCGCGGCGTCCTTCAGCGGGAAATACGCTTCGCAGATCGCCAGGATTCCCGATGCGCCGGCCTTCTGATAGGCGCGCGCCTGCGCCACCGCATCGGCCGTCGCGGTGGCGGCGACGCCGGCGATGACCGGCACGCGGCCGGCCGCAGCGGTCAGCGTCGCCTCGACCACGGTCAGCCGTTGCGCCCGGTCGAGATAGGCGAATTCGCCGGTCGAGCCGAGCGGCGTCAGGCCGTGCACGCCCCTGTCGACGAGATCGGAGGCGAGACGCTCCAGCACCGAAGTCCTGATCCGCCCATCGGCGTCAACCGGCGAAACCAGATACGGATAGACACCGTGAAAGGACGTCATGGGCAGACCTCTCGATCGAGCGACACTGGCCGGGCGAACCTATTGATCCCCCCGGTTATTGGCCAAATCATCTTCTAGTCCGGTTCTTCGAGATGAAGATCCTCATTCTCAAATAGAATTCGAAATCCTCAACTATTGACCGGAAGAGCCGTTCCCAGACAATGCGGGACAAGGGCGGCCACGGTTCGGCCGCCGGTTCGAATGTCGAAAACGAGAGCCTTTTGGCCGCCGCCCCCTGGGCGGCGAACGGGGATGCTTTGGCCTTCGCCTCCCCACGCAGGAACAGACTGGAGCAAGCCCGCAATGTCCGACACGCCGTCTCAATCCTCTTCCACGACCGACCTGCGGGACAAGGCCGCAACCGGCTTTTCCCGGCGCCAGTTGGTCGCGAGCTTCGGTCTCGCCGGTGCCGCCGGCACCCTGGCGGCCTTCGGCGCCAAGGCCCTGCCGGCGCGCGGCTTCGATGTCGAGGCCTTCGACCGCTTGGCGCGCGAGACGATGTGCGCGACCCCGGTTTCGACCCACGCCCATGCCCAGGCCGGCGCCTTGCCGCGCGAACGCCTCGCCGAGAAACGCTCGCTCAAGGTGGCCTGGAACGCCAGCGCCATTTGCCTCTCCGGTCCGCTCGTCGGCGTCGAGCAGCGCATCTTCGAGAAATACAATCTGGACGTCGAGCTGATCAATTTCGGCGGCTCGACCGACCAGTTGCTGGAAGCCATCGCCACGGCGAAGGCCGATGCCGGCGTCGGCATGGCGCTGCGCTGGCTGAAACCCCTGGAACAGGGCTTCGACGTCAAGATCACCGCCGGCACCCATGGCGGCTGCATGCGGCTGCTCGCCCCCACCGCCTCCGGCATCCGGTCCCTGAGCGACCTCAAGGGCAAGACCATTGCGGTCGCCGACATGACCGCACCGACCAAGAACCTGTTCGCCATCCAGTTCCACAAGCTCGGCATCGACGCCGAACGCGACGTCGAATGGCGTCAGTTCCCCGGTGAATTGCTGCGCGCCGCGGTGGAGAAGGGCGAGGCTCATGCGCTGGCCGATGCCGATCCGAAAACCTTTCTCTGGCTGAAGGACGGCAAGCTCACCGAGATCTCGTCCAACCTGCACGGCGAATTCGCCGAGCGCACCTGCTGCATCCTCGGCATTCGCGGCAGCCTGATCCGCCAGGAACGGGCCGTCGCCCGCGCCCTGACGGCGGCGACCCTCGAGGCCCAGGACTATCTGGTGCATCACCCCGAGGAATCGGCGCGCATCTTCTCGCGCTTTGCGCCCCCCAATTCGCCCATCGAGGACCTGACCGCGCTGGTGCGCTACCACACCCACGGCAATCATCCGGTCGGCAATGACCTGAAGGCGCAATTGCGGCTCTATGCCGAGGAATTGAAAGCGGTGGCCGTGTTCAAGCCGAACACCGACCCGGCGCGCTTCGCCGACCGCGTCTATGCCGACGTGCTGAGCTGACGCCATGACAGCCGTCGACACCACCACGCTCGACGCCGTCCTCGGAGCCGCACCGCGCCCGTCGCGGCGGCTCTGGCCGACCGGCCTTCTCGCGGGCATCGCCTGGCTCGCCACCGCCGCCATCACCTTCTGGTTCGAGGATGTCGGCGAATGGTCACGCACCACGCCGCTCGCGGCCCTGCTCGGGCTGATCGGCCTCGGCCTGTTCGCGGCCGTGCTGGTCGCCCTCGTCAGCGGGCGCACCTCCGCCCGGCTGATCCGCCTCGGTCCCTGGCTCCTGGTCTTTCCGCTCTTCGTGGCGCTCTGGGAGGTGCTGGCGGCGAAGACCGACATCCTGCCGCAGCCCTTCTTCCCGCCGCCCCAGGCCTTGATCGAGGTGTTCACCGACGACTATGCCAAGCTCGGCCTCAGCATCCTGCATTCGCTGAGGCTGCATGCCACCGGCTATCTGATCGGCGCGCTCACCGGCTTCGTGCTGGGCATTTCGGTCGGCTGGTCGCAGCGCATCGGCTATTGGGTCCATCCGGTGCTGCGCTTCATCGGCCCGCTGCCGGCGACCGCCTGGCTGCCCATCGCCTTTTTCGCCTTCCCGTCGAGCTGGAGCGCCAGCGTCTTCCTGGTGGCGCTGGCCACCGCCTTCCCGACCACCATCCTGACCTGGTCGGGGGTCGCGGCGGTGCCCTCGGCCTATTACGACGTGGCCCGCACGCTCGGCGCCAGCAAGCGCTTCCTGATCTTCAAGGTCGCCATTCCCGCCGCCATGCCGCATGTCTTCGTCGGCCTGTTCATGGGGCTCGGCTCGTCCTTCGCGGTGCTGGTGGTGGCCGAAATGCTCGGGGTCAAGGCAGGCCTCGGCTGGTACCTGCAATGGGCCCAGGGCTGGGCGGCCTATGGCAACATGTATGCCGCCCTCTTGGTCATGACCTTGATCTGCTCGACGCTGATCACGCTGCTGTTCCGCCTGCGCGATCACCTGCTCGGCTGGCAGAAGGGCATCGTCAAATGGTGAGCGCGCTCGCATCCGCGCCGGCAACGCCCCTTGCCGGCGCCCATCTCGACATCCGCGACGTCTCGCATCGCTTCACGCTGGAGGGCCAGCCCCTGCCGGTGCTCGACCGCGTCAGCCTGACCGCGGAGCCCGGCGAATTCGTCGCCCTGCTCGGCCCTTCCGGCTGCGGCAAGTCCACGCTTCTCCGCCTTGTCGCCGGGCTCGAACCGCCGACCTCGGGCAGCCTCACCAGCGACGGAGCGGCGATCGACCGGCCGGATCCGTCCCGCGTGGTGGTGTTCCAGGATCCGACCTTGTTTCCCTGGCGCACCGTCTACGACAATGTCGCCCTCGGGCTGGAGGCGCAGGGCCTGATCCGCAGCCACCGGCAGCGCATCGACGAAGCGCTCCGGCTCGTCGGCCTGCAGACCTTCGCCAAGGCCTATCCGCATCAATTGTCCGGCGGCATGGCGCAGCGCGTGGCGCTGGCGCGCGCACTGGTCAACGAACCGAGCCTGCTCATTCTGGACGAGCCGCTCGGCAAGCTCGACAGCCTGACGCGGCTGTCCATGCAGTCGGAGATCGTCGCGCTCTGGCAGCGCGCCGGCTTCACCACCTTGCTGGTCACCCATGACGTGGAAGAGGCCCTGTTCATGGCGACCCGCGTGGTGGTGTTCTCCGACCGCCCGGCGCGCATCAAGGCCGAGATCACCGTCGACCGCCCCTATCCACGCCATCGCGGCGATCCGCATCTGGCCGACCTGCGCCGCCAGGTGCTCGGCCTGCTCGGCCTCGACGCGACATGGTGACCGCCCTGCTCATTGCCTTCGCCCGCCTCCTGAAAGGACCCTTCCGATGACCCATCTGAACGACTACCTGATCGAGAAGCGCGCCGCGGTCCTCGCCCGCAAGGCCCGCATCGAGAAAGGCGAGCTCGGTCCGCAGCCGATCACCGCCAAGGTCAGCGCCGAGGGGCGCAGCGGCATTCGCCGCATTCGCATCCGCGACTTCCAGGTGGTCACCGACAGCCCGCCGGATTTCGCCGGCTACAATCTCGGACCGAGCTCGCCGGAGCTGCAGCTCGGCGTGCTCGGCAGTTGCTTGACCCATAGCTACCTGATCCAGGCGGCGATCCACAAAGTGCCGATCGAAGCGCTCGAGGTCGAGGTCACCGGTACGATCGACGGCCGTGGCTCGCACCCGGACTTCCCGCAGGTGCCGGTCCACCCGCACGACCTTAGCTACACCGTCAGGATCGTCTCCTCGGCCAGCGCCAAGGTCATCGCCAGCCTGGAGGAGGCGGTCGAGCGCTTCTGCCCGATCCTCAATCTCCTGAAGAAGCCGCAAGCGATTTCGGGCTCGATCGACCTGATCAAGCCGAGCCTCGCCAAGGCCAAACCCGCCAAGCCGGCGAACGGCGCAGCCAAGGCCGCCAAACCGAAGGCGGTCGCGGCCGTGGCGGCCTGAGCGGGACCGGCACCGACGAGCGATGAAGGAAAAGCGTCATGTATATGGGTGACATTGCCGGCCTCGATTATGTCACGCAGGCGCTGGCGCAGGATTTCGCCAGGACGGCCGCCCATCATGACGCGACCGGGACCTTTCCCTTCGACAATATCGAGCGGCTGCGCCGGGCCAATCTGCCCGGGCTCGTCACGGCGCGCCAGTTCGGCGGCCGCGAGGCCGGCCTTGCCCAGGCGCTCGCCGTGGTCAACACCATTGCCCAAGGCGAACCTTCGACCGCCCTGGTGCTGGCGCAGCAATATCTTTTTCACGCGCAGCTCCGGCGCAATCCGCACTGGTCGGAGGCGATGCGCGCCAAGGTCGCCCGCTCGGCGGTCGTCGACGGCGCCTTCGCCAACAATTTCCGGGTCGAGCCCGACCTCGGCACGCCGGTGCGCGGCGGCATGCCCGCGACCGTCGCCCGCAAGGTCGAGGGCGGCTGGTCGATCTCCGGCCACAAGATCTTTTCCACCGGCTCGCCGGTTCTCACCTGGAACGCCATCTGGGCCAAGACCGACGAGGCGACGCCCAGGGTCGGCACCTTCCTGGTGCCGCGCGGCACGCCCGGCCTGACCATTGTCGAGACCTGGGACCATCTCGGCATGCGCGCCAGCGGCAGCCACGACGCCATTCTCGACAAGGCCGTGGTGCCCGACGACCATGCCGTCGACATCCGCCTGCCGGCCGCCTGGGCGGAAGCCGATCCGGCGGCGGCCGCCTGGCCCGCCCTCCTGTTCGCCACCGTCTATGACGGCGTGGCGCGCGCCGCCCGCAACTGGCTCGTCACCTTCTTGAAAACCCGCACACCAGCCAATCTCGGCGCCCCGCTCGCCACCTTGCCGCGCATGCAGGAGGCCGTCGGCGAGATCGACGCGCTCCTGCAGGTCAACCGCCTGCTGCTCGGCCTCGCCGACAAGGTCGACCAGGGCGCACCGTCCCCGCCTCATGAGAGCTTCCTCGCCAAATATACGATCAACGCCAATTCCATCGCGGCGGTGCAGAAGGCGGTGGAGGTTTCCGGCAATCCCGGCCTGACCCGCGGCAACCCCCTGGAGCGCCACCTGCGCGACGTGCTCTGCGCCCGGGTCCACTCGCCGCAGGCCGATTCAGTGCTGACCAGCGCCGGCAAGATCGCGCTCGGGGTTTGAAGGGGTGGAGGCAGAGTGGTTTTCGCTCCAGTGGCATGGATCCAGCGAGCCGACGCCAATGAGAAAAAGGGCCGATAAAACAACCCTCTCCCAAAGGGAGAGGGTGGCAGCGTCAGCTGCCGGGTGAGGGGCGTAAGCGTCCCGGACTGCTGCTGGCGCTCGTCGCGCATGCCACCTTATCCGGAAATGGACGACCCCTCACCCGGCGCCTGACGGCGCCACCCTCTCCCTTTGGGAGAGGGTCGATTGCGCTCCTTTCCGGCGAGGGCGGGCGACGTGTCTCGCCTCCTCCCTAGTTCCGTCCGGTCACCGCCAGACCGGCCACCCTCCCTCCCCTATGCGTCACCCATCGCAGGAGGAGACCGGCCATGACCGACACGGAAAAACAGACCTTCGTCGACCGCTTCGCGGCGGCCTGGGCGGCGCGCGACGGCGCGGCCTTCCTGGCGCTCTGGCACCCCGAGGGATTGCTGCACTATCCCTTCGCCCAGCGTGTCATCAAGGGCAGCGAGATCGGCAAGCTCAACGACCTCACCCGCAAGATCTCCCCTGAGCTGACCTGGTCACTGGTCGATTGGACGTCGCGCGGCGACGTCGTCGTGATCGAATGGGAATGCACCAATCGCATCGGCACCCAGGCCATCACCTGGCGCGGCGTCGACAAGCTGACCTTGCGCGACGGCCGGATCATCGAAGAGATCGTCTACAGCGACACCGCCCCGCTGCAGGCGCTGCGGCAGGCAACGACGTTCGACGCCCTGATCCGGTTTCCGGACTGAACTTGCGGGAGAAGCGGCCGCGAGCGGCCCCTTCTCCACTCGCCCGGGTCAGGCGGCATCCGCATAGCCGCGCGGGACGAGCCGGCTCGCCGCCATCAGATGAACCGCCGCATAGGCCCGCCATGGGCGCCAGGGCTCATAGGATCCGAGCAGGCCCGCATCGATGCCGGAGACATCGTCGGTCGGCTGGGCGAACCGCGTAGCGATCGCCGCCGCCAGCTCCCGGTCGAAACCCGGCAGGGCCGCCAGGCGCTCGACCGTCTCTTCGACCGGCGCATAGAGCTTGATCGGGCTCGGGCCTTGCAGCATCGCACCGGCATAGGAGCCGATCGCGCTGGCCTGCGCCCAGGTCATGCCGAGCGCCGCAAGGTCGGCATCGCACAAGCGCTCAGCCAGCGGAAACAGATGCGTCAGGCCATCGGCAGGGCTTGCCAGCGGCTCGCCGAAAGCTTGCACGAAGGCCGCCATCAGCACCGGCGAGGCGGGCCGCGTCAGCCGTTCGCCGAACACGCTGCGCACGACCAGTTCGAAACCATCCCATGAACCGGCGACGCGCAATCCCGGTCGCGCGGCGACGAGCGGCGCGAGATCCGGGGCGCGGCCAAGATGCTCGATCAAGGTCTGCGGATCGGCGGCGAGATCGAACAGGGCGCGCAGCCGCGCGATGATGTCGGGCAAGGCGTCGAGTTTCGGAAAGGCCAGGTCGACGCGCAGCCGGTCCTGGCCGGCGGGCTCCACCGACATCGTCCCTTGCGCCCCGTCAAAGGCGATGGTCCGGCGATAGCGGTCCGCAGTCACCTCTTCGACGCCGGGCGCGGCCCGCGCGGCAAGTGTTCGGATCATCGCGGCCCAGTCATAGGGCGGCGCGAATGACAGATGGAGCGTGAGATGGCCATCGGCCGGCGCGCCCTCGCCCGCATGGACTTTCCGCAGGCTGGCCGGCGGACGGCCGAACATGGCACTGAAGGCTTCGTTGAAACGCCTGAGGCTGCGATAGCCGGCGGCGAGCGCCACCTGGACGATCGGCAGATCGGTCTCCTGCACCAACTGCTTGGCCATATGCACGCGCCGGGTCTGGGCGAAGGCGGTCGGCGGCGCACCGACATGGTCGACGAAGAGGCGCCGGAGCTGCCGCGCGCCGATGCCGAGCCGCTCGGCGAAGGCATCGACCGTCATGTGATCGAGCGCGCCGCCTTCGATCAGCCGAAGCGCGCGCGACACGGTATTCGAGCTGCCCTTCCAGGCCGCGAATTCCGGCGACACTTCGGGCCGGCAGCGCAGGCAGGGCCGAAATCCGGCTTCGCACGCCGCCGCCGCGGAATCGTAAAAGCTGACATTGCACTGTTTGGGCGGCGGTGCGGGGCAGATCGGCCGGCAATAGATGCCCGTCGTCCGGACGCCCACGAAAATACGCCCGTCGAAACGCCGGTCGCGCGCCAGGAAAATCCGGTAGCAGGCGTCGTGGTCCAGGGTCATGCGCCGATCATGACAGGTCGGCGGGCGAAGGCACGCGGTTTTCGGACGTGACCGGCGGCTCGCTCCCTAGCTGACATCGGCCGGATCGTCATGGCGAGAGCCCTCGCGAATGTCGGGCGAGAGCTGCCAGAAGATCCAGGCCGAGGCGCAGGTGATCAAGCCGATGCAAATGAAGGTCGCGTGGAAGGCCGGCAAGGTCTGCGCGGGATTGTCATGGTCGAGCATGCCGATAAAGGTCGTCAGCAGCGCGCCGGCCACCGTCACGCCGAGGCTCATCGCCAGCATCTGCACCATCGAGAACAGGCTGTTGCCGCTGCCGGCGCCGTCGCTGTCGAGATCGCGCAGCGTGATGGTGTTCATGGCGGTGAACTGCAGCGAATTGACCGCACCGAACAGCCCCAGCTGGATCAGCCGGATCCACAAGGGTTGCTCCGGCGAGATCAGTGCGAAACTCGCCATCAGGGCGCCGAGCAGCAAGGTATTGCCGACCAGCACGCGCCGGTAGCCCTGGCTCTTGATCAGCGGCGTGGTGATGCGCTTGGCCAGCATGCCGGCGGCGGCCACCGGCAGCATCATCATGCCCGCCTGCATCGGCGAATAGCCGAGATTGACCTGCAGCAGCAGCGGGATCAGGAACGGCATGGCGCCCGAGCCGATCCGCGCGAACAGATTGCCGAGCAGCCCGACCGAATAGGTGTGGATCTTGAACAGATAGAGCGGAAACAGCGGGTCGGGCTTGCGCGTCGCATGCAGGCCATAAGCGATGATCAGCGCCATGCTGAACACCAGGAGCAGCAGCACCGTGGCATGCTCCATGCCGAGGCCGCCAAGACCGTCGAAGGAGAAGGACAGGGCCACCATGCCGAACGACAGCAGGAGATAGCCGACGAAGTCGAAACGCGACATCGACGCGCCGCGGCTGTCGGGCATGTGGGTATAGGTCAGCAGGCAGCCGATGATGCCGACCGGCACATTGATCAGGAAGATCCAATGCCAGGACGCGATCTGCACCAGCCAGCCGCCGAGCGTCGGGCCGATCAGCGGCCCGATCAGGCCGGGCACCGCGACGAAACTCATCGCCGCCAGGAACTGGTCGCGCGGCACGCTGCGCAGCACGGCGAGCCGGCCGACCGGCAGCAGCATGGCGCCGCCCGCCCCCTGGATGATCCGGGCGATCACCAGTTCGGTGAGGGTTCGCGACATCGCGCAGAATACCGAGCCGATGACGAACAGCCCGATCGCCGCCATGAACACCTGCCGGGTGCCGAAACGGTCGGCGAGCCAGCCGGAGGCCGGAATCAGCATGGCCATGGTCAGGGCGTAGGAGATGACCACGGCCTGCATGCTCAAGGGGCTTTCGCCGAGGCTGCGCGCCATCGCCGGCAAGGCCGTGTTGACGATGGTGGAGTCGAGCGTCTGCATGAAGAAGCCGACGGCGACGATCCAGAGGAAGATCTTCGACGGTGCCTGTTGCTGTTCCATCCGGACGTCCGCCTTTCCCGACCATAAGAAACAGCAGGACGGGCCGAGGTCCAGTGCGGCCTTGCGCCTACTCGGCTGCGATCGGCTTGGCGTCCTCGCCCGATAGGGCCGGTTCGAAGGGCTCGGCTGGTTCGAAGGGCTCGGCCGTTTCGAACGACCCGTCCGTTTCGAACGGCGCGGCGGTTTCGAAAGGCTCCGCAGCATCGAAAGATCCGGCGGGTTCGAAAGATCCGGCTGCTTCGATGGGCGCGGTGGGTCCGACGGCTTCGCGCGGCTCGGCCCCGCCGAGCATCAGCGCCTTGGCCGAGGCGAGCTTGGAGATGGCGGCCGCCGGCTTTCCCATGGCCTTAGGACCGCCCGGCAAGGTGCGCCAGCCGACGCCGGCGATCGACACCGTCCGGTTGCCGCGAAAATCGGCCTCGCTGCGGATCAGGCCCTGTTCGCCCATATAGGTCAGCAGCCAGCGGCCGCGCGAGGGCGAATGGCTGCCATAGGCCCGTGCCAATGCCTCGTCGGAGGGGCAGACCGCCTGCTCGCGCGCGGCGCGCGCCACCAGCAGGAACACGCCCTGCATTTCCTCCGGCAGGCTCTCGGAGACCTCCAGCACCTGCTGCCAGGCCTCGTCGCCGCCCTCGGCGCTGACGCCGGCGCGCGCCAAAGCCAGCCGGCGGCGGAAGGCCGACATGTCCTGGCCGAAGCCGCCGAGCTTGCGCAGCCGGCAGTGGAACTGGAAATCCTGGTAGAGCAGCGGCACCGGCCGAAACGCCGCTTCCGGGTCCGACAGGAGCTCGGCATAGATGCCGTCGAGCAATTCCTGGCGCTCCTCCTCCGAGCGCGGATCGGTTTCCGGCTCGGGCGGCATGTCGATCGATTTCGAGGTCTCGATCCGCCGCATCAGGTCGGCGGTGGCGATCGAGCGCGACGGGTTCGACGCCGGCATGGGCAGCACTTCGGCGCCCGGGTCGAAGATCAGGTCCTCGAGCGCATCGCGCGAGGTCTCCGGCAGCGGCATCAGCGAGGGGCGCCCGCTGCGGCCGGCCGTATCGACCGCGCCGATCCGGATCGACAGCGGGCGGCGCGACAAGGCCGGGCCGAGCGCCACGAACTGGCCGGGATCGAGATCGCGAAAGGCTTCGGCCTGGCGCCGCTCCATGCCGAGCAGGTCCGCGGCGCGCGCCATGTCGATATCGAGAAAGGTGCGCCCCATCAGGAAGTTCGAAGCTTCAGCCGCGACGTTCTTGGCGAGCTTGGCCAGGCGCTGGGTGGCGATAATGCCGGCAAGCCCGCGTTTGCGGCCGCGGCACATCAGGTTGGTCATGGCGCTGAGCGAGGTCTTGCGGGCCTCGTCCGAGACCTCTCCGGCGATCGCCGGGGCGAACAGCTGGGCTTCGTCTACCGCGATCAGCATGGGAAACCAGACGGTCCGGTCGGCGTCGAACAGGCTGTTCAGGAAAGCCGCCGCGCAGCGCATCTGCTCTTCGGCGTCGAGCCCCTCGAGATTGAGCACGACCGAGGCGCGGTGCTGACGGATGCGGGTGGCGATCCGCGTCAATTCGCCGGGGCTGCGCTCGGCATCGACGATGGTATGGCCGAACCGCTCGGAGAAACTGACGAAATCGCCCTCCGGGTCGATGATCGCCTGCTGCACCCAGCCGGCGCTCTGTTCCAGGAGCCGGCGCAGCAGATGCGACTTCCCCGACCCGGAATTGCCTTGCACGAGCAACCGGGTGGAAAGCAGCTCTTCCAGGTCGAGCTTGGCGGGTTCGCCCGCCGATGTCGTCCCAAGATCGATGCCGACTTTCATTCCACCTCGCATGCCCTGCCATTGGCGGCCGGGACATTATCACGGCAGGCGGCCGCGGCGGATGCCGTTGCCGGCCCTCCACAGGAGATCTCAGCCATGCCCTGTCGTCATTGCGCAGCGCGCGGCCAAGGCCGAATCGCCACTCTCGTCACGCATTCATACAATGCTCCGCCGGCGCTCGCAGGCACTCCGGCGGGCGGTCGCGATCACAAACCGAAACCGTGGATAAGCTGAAAGAGGTCACGCCACGCCGCGCTTGCGTCCCTCCCAATAGGGCGCGCGCAAGACCTTGCGATCGATCTTGCCGAGACCGGTGACCGGGATGGCTTCGACGAAATTCACCGATTTCGGCGCCCAGGGCGCACCGCGCCGCGCCTTCACATGGGCCTGCAGTTCCTCGGTGCTGGCGGCCGCCCCCGGTTTCAGCACGACGAAGGCGGTGACCGCTTCGCCCCACTTCTCGTCGGGAATGCCGATGACGGCCGCGGAAGCGACCGAGCCATGCGCCATCAGCGCATCCTCGACCTCGCGCGGATAGATGTTGAAGCCGCCGGAGATGATCATGTCCTTGGTCCGGTCGACGATATAGAGATAGCCCTCGGCGTCACGCACCGCGACGTCGCCGGTATGCAGCCAGCCGCCGCGCAGCGTCTCTTCGGTTGCCTCCGGCCGCTTCCAATAGCCGCTCATGACCAGCGGGCCGCGCACGCAGATCTCGCCCGGCTCGCCCACCGCCACCTCGCGCATGTCCTGGTCGAACAGCTTGACGTCGACAAAGGGGCTCGGCCGGCCGCAGGAGCCGAGCCGCTCGGGCCGTTTCAGGTCGTGATCCACCTTGCGCAGCGTCGTGATGCATTGCGGCGCCTCGGTCTGCCCATAAAGCTGGACGAAGACCTGGCCGAAAATGCCGATGGCCTCCTTCAGCCGGTCCGGCGACATCGGGGCTGCGCCATAGACGATCATGTCGAGGGACGAGAGATCGTAGCGGCTCCGCAAGGCCGGCTGGTCGATCAGCGCATAGATCAGGGTCGGCACCAGGAAGGTCGCGGTGATCCGCTCCTCGGCCACCACGCGGCAATAGGTCTCCGCCTCGAAGCCCTGGGTCAGGCGCACATAGCCACCGCGATACATGACCGGATAGATGGTGACGCCGGCGGCATGGCTGATCGGGGTCGCCGCGAGATAGCGGATATCGGCCGGCCAGTCCCAGTCGCCGTAGAGCAGCAGCGTCATGGTGACGATCGCCCGATGCGACAACATCACCCCCTTGGAGCGGCCGGTGGTGCCACCGGTATAGGCGAGCCAGCCGATCGCTTCGACATCACTTTCATCGACCAGCGGCGCGGGTACGGTCGCAGCGGCAAGGGCGAGCACGTCGCCGGCCCCCTCCATCGGCCCGAAGGAGAGGAAATGCCGGAGCTTCGGCACGCGGCCGCGGATCGCCTGGCCGCGCGGGCCGAATTTAGCGCCCTCGACGATCAGAAGGTCGATCTCGGCGTCCTCGATGATGAAGGCCTGATCGTCCTCGGCCGCCAGCGGATGCAGCGGCGTGTAGCGCATGCCCATCACCAGGCCGGCGCACATGGCCGCCCAGGACTCCGCGCGGTTGCCGGCGAGGATCGACAGCGCGTCGCCCTTCTTCAGGCCCATGGCCTTGAACACGCTGACGAACCGGCCGATGGCCTCGCCGAGTTCGCGATAGGTCCAGAGGATCGTGCCATCGGAAATGGCCGGCCGATCACCGTGGCGAATGATGGCACCGGCGATGAGGCCGCCGACCGTTCCCCCCGCATAGAGGCTGTCCATGAGGTTCTCCCTTGGCCCGACCTCGTATGCCTGGGTCCGGCTCGCCGGGAATTTCTGCATGGCAGGCAGCATCCTGGCGAGAAGCAATTTCGTTACCTGTCATCCACCGAAGGGCGGATGGCCGGCAAAGCCTCAAAAGCCTCGACCGGGCGGTCGCATAGCCACGATCCCGGGCGCTTGATACAAGACCCGGGCGCCACGCGCGGGCGCTGTCCTGCCGGTGAAGAACTCGACCGCAGGTCGGCGTTCGCCTTAATTTAACCCAATGCGGACCATTGTATCGACGTTGAAAGGTTGCGTGAATGTCGGTTCAGTGGCGGGTCACACCCCGAGCATATGTCTATGCTTTTTCGGCAATACTGAGCGTTGCTGGCCACGATTCCGCCTATGCGCAGAGTTTTTTTGGTCTCTTCGGCAGTGATCAGCCGCGGGTCGTCGCCAATGCCCTGGCCTATCAGGTCAGTATCCGGGGCCTCGACGGCGACAAGGATGCCTCGGCCTCGATCAACGATGTCTCGATACTCTACCGGTTGCGCTCCGAGCCGCCCGCCGACGGCGATGAATTGTTGCGCCGGGCCGAAAGCGACCTGCCGCGCGTCATCGATGCCATGTGGGGCTCCGGCTATTATGCGGCACAGGTGTCGATCGTCGTCGGCGGCCAGGCCATTACGCTGGAACGGCCGGCATCCGCCGGCCTCAAGGTCCTGCTCGACCGGTTCAAGGGACGTTCCGTCGTGCCCGTCGAGATCGTCGTCGACCCCGGGCCGCTCTACACCTTCAGCCGGGTCGAGGTCATCGACCAGCGCAGCGGCCGCCCCTTCGATCCGGCGGTGCTGCCCCAGCGCGTCGTCTCGCTGAAGCCGGGCGATCCCGCGCGCACCGCCGGCCTGCTCGGCGCCGCGGCGCAATTGTCCGATCATTTCCGCAGCCGCAGCCACCCCTTCGTCAATGTGGTCAGGCGCCAGCCGACCATCGACCATCGCTCCCATCAGGTCGACGTGGTGCTGGCCGTCGATCCGGGCGCGGTCGCCGGCATTGGCGGCATCGGCGTGTCCGGCACCCGCGATGTCGATCCCGCCGTGGTGCGCTCGTTCATCTATGCCGAGCGCGGCGACCCCTATTCGCCCAAGGCCCTGTCCGACATTCGCAAATCGGTCTCGCGCATCGAGGCGATCGGCGGCGTGCGGGTGCGCGAGGGGACCGCCCTCGATCCGGACGGCAACCTGCCGCTCGATGTCGATGTGACCGAGCGCCCGCCCCGCGTGCTCGGCGCCTCCGTGCGCTATTCGACCGTCGACGGCCCGGCGCTGAAGGCCTATTGGGCGCATCGCAACCTGTTCGGCGGCGCCGAGCGCCTCCGGCTCGACGCCGACCTGTTCTACCTCCTGTCGAACCAGAACTGGATCGGCGGCAGCCATCGCGGCGGCTTCACGCCCGACAATATCGGCGGCCGGCTGGCCGCCTCCTTCGTCAAGCCGGCGCTCGGCGGCAGCCGCAACGACCTTCTGGTCGATGCCTCGATCCTGCGCGAGCGCACCGAATTCTATTCGAGCAATGTCGCCTCCGCGACGGTCGCCATCCGCCACCGCTTCACCGACGCCTTCTCGATCCAGGGCGGCATCGAAGGCCAGATCGGCCAGTCGATCGATCCGCTCGGGCGCAACAATTACGGCCTGGTCGGGCTGCCCATGTCGGTCACCTACGATTCGACCGACCGGCCGCTCGACCCGACGCGCGGCTTCCGGGTCATCGCCTCGGTCACGCCCTATCACGGCTTCCGCGACGCTCCGTCCTTCTTCGGTGTCGGCCGGATCCAGGCCTCGACCTATTATTCGCTCGACGACGCCGCCCGCTACATCCTGGCGGTGAGGGTCGCGCTGGCCTCGATCGCCGGCGGCACGCTCGCCGATATCCCGGCCTCCATGCGCTTTTATGCCGGCGGCGGCGGCTCGGTGCGCGGCTACGAATATAAGAGCCTCGGGCCGCGCGACGCCTTCGGCAATGTCACCGGCGGCAAGAGCCTGTTCGAGGCCTCTGTCGAGGCCCGCATCAAGATCACCGACACCATCGGCATCGTGCCCTTCCTGGATGTCGGCCAGGCTTTCGCCTCGTCCTTCCCCGATGGCTCGGAACGGCTCAGGATCGGCGCGGGCCTCGGCTTGCGCTACTATACCTCGATCGGTCCGATCCGCCTCGACTTCGCCGTCCCGCTTGCCCGCCGCGCCGGCGAGCGTCCCTATGCCATCTATGTCAGCCTCGGACAGGCCTTCTGATGATGCGCAAGCCAGGGTCCAGCCGCTTCAGCTTCCGCCGCCTCGGTCTCGGCTTCGCCCTGATCGCCATGGGATTGATGCTGCACGCCTCCGTGCCGCACGCCCAGGAAGACCAGGGCGTTCTCGCCGGCTTCATCTCCAAGCTCCTGTCGACGCCGACCTCGCGCGTCACCGTCGGCGCGGTCGAGGGGCCGCTGTCGTCGGACGCGACCATTCGCAATGTCTCGGTCGCCGATGCCGACGGCGTCTTTCTCAAGATCGACACCATTCGCCTGGTCTGGCGCCGCGCCGCCCTGCTCGCCGGCCGGATCGAGGTGCAGAATCTCGAGATCGGCAAGATCGAATTCACCCGCAAGCCGAAGGGCGACGACACCGCGCCGCCCTCCGACGGCCCGTTGTTGCCGGAGCTGCCGGTCAAGCTGCAGGTCGATAAGTTCACCTTGGGCGAACTCGCCTTGGGCGAGCCGATCCTCGGCGTCGCCGCGCGCTTTTCGGCGAGCGGCAATGCCAGCCTCGGCGCGCCCTCGGAAGGATTGCAGGCGACCCTCGACATCAGGCGGCTGGATGCGCCCGGCCAGTCCGCCGTCAGGCTGCGTTTCGCGCCCGCATCGCAACAGCTCGATCTTGCTTTGCAGCATGACGAACCCGCCGGCGGCATCGTCGCCCGGCTGATCGGCCTGCCCGGCCTGCCGCCGGTGAAACTCGACGTGGCGGGCGCCGGCGTGCTCGACGACTGGCGCGGCCGCGTCGCCTTCGACGCCGGTGCCGGCACCGATGCCCGCGGCGAGGCCCGGCTCGGCCGCTCCGGCCCGCAGCGACGGCTCGGCCTGGACCTGACCGCCCACATCGAAAGCCTGCTGCCGCCCGCAGTGGCCACCATTTTCGCCGGCACCACCTCGCTCGGCGGCGGCGTCATCTTCGCCGATGACGGCGCCATCGGCATCGAACGCCTCAGGCTTGCCTCCGACCTCGCTGAACTCGCGATTGCCGGCCGGCTCGACGCCGCCAAGGTTCTCGACGTGACGGTCACGGCGCGCGCCTTGCCATCGAGCGATGGCGCGACCAGACGCGGCGAAGCGAGCCTGGCGCGCCTGGTCTTCGACGCGACGGCCAAGGGGCCGGTCACGGGACCCAGGGTCGACGGCAAGCTCGATCTCGCCGGTCTCTCGTCGGCCGGCCTGAAACTGCAGGCACTGACGGCGACGCTGGCGGTGGAACCCTTGGGCACCACCGGCCCGCAGCGCTTCCGGATCGCCATGGACGGCCGCGCCACCGGCATCGCGCCGGCCGACCGCGGACTGGCCGAGGCGCTCGGCGATACCGCCACCCTGGTGGTGCGCGCGACCGTCGACGACAAGACCATCGCCGATGTCACCGAAGCCCGCATCGCCACGCCCAACCTGGCGCTCGGTTTCACCGGCCGGGCCGGCTCGACCCTGGTCGACGGCAAGGTCCAGGGCGACATCACCAGGCTCGCCGCCCTCTCGACAATGGCCGATCGCCGGCTCGCCGGCCGCGCGACCCTGCAGGTGACGCTGACCGGCGATCCCTCGCTGTCCGAGGTCACCGCCAGGATCGACGGACGCGGCAGCGAACTTTCGCTCGGCGATGCCACCGCCGACCGGCTGGTCGGCCGCCAGCTGACGCTCGCCGGCACCGCCCGGACCGCACGCACCGGCATCACGCTCGACCAGGTGGCGGCCCAGGGCCAGCATGTCCAGGCTGTGCTGAACGGCCGGATCGGCAAGGCAGCTCTCGACCTGACCGGCGACCTCGCGCTGCCCGACCTGGCCCGTGCCGACCAGCGGCTGGCCGGCGCCGCGCGCGTCAATGCCCGGGTCACGGGCTCACGCGACGATCCCGACGCCACTTTGACGCTGACCGCCCCCGACATTCGCGCGCTCAACCGGCCGATCCGCGATCTGCGCCTGACGCTTGCCGCCACCCGGCTGGTCTCGGCGCCGGGCGGAACCCTGTCCGCCGGCGGCGATGTCAACGGCAAGCCGCTGATCGTCGACATCAAGGGCGGCGCCGCCGGCCAAGGCTGGCGGCTCGACCAGCTGGCGGCCCAGCTCGGCTCGGTCCGGGCCGAGGGCCAGGGCACGCTCGATGCGGCGGGTCTCGCCGCTGGTAGCCTCACGGTTTCGGCCCGCGACCTCGACGATATCGCCCCGCTCACCCTGATGCGGCTCGGCGGCGCACTGGAAGCGACCGTCATCGCCGGGGTCAATGCCGGTCGCCAGCATCTGGCCGTCACCGCCGATGGGCGCCGGCTGGTAATCGGCACGAATTCGCTCAACTCCCTGAAGGCCGACCTGCGCACCGAAGACATGTCGGGCCGCACCGTGCTCAATGGCACCGCCGCGATCGATCAGCTGGTCGCCGGCGGCGAGACCATCGAACGCATCGGCTTCAATGCCCGGCCCAATGGCGCGGCGAGCGACATTTCTCTGACGGCGCTGGCCCGCGGCTTCAATCTGGCGGCGGCCGGCAAGCTCGGCCTCGGGCAAGCGCCCCGGCTCGACCTCGCATCCTTCAGCGCCGCCCGTTCGGGCGCCCGCATCGCGCTGGCCGCCCCGGCCACGCTGGTGCTGGAGAACGGCCAGGTCGTGACCGAGCGGCTGGTCATCGGGGTCCAGGGCGGCGAGATCGAGCTCAAGGGCAAGCTCGGTTCGCAACTCGACCTCGTGCTGAATGCCCGTCGCGTGCCGCTCGCCGCCATCGACATCGTCGCGCCCGGCACCGGTTTGCGCGGCACGCTCGATGCGCACGCGACCCTCAAGGGACCGGCGGCCGCGCCGCGCGGCCCGTTCGACGCGACCATCAAGGGGCTGAGCGCACCGCAGACCCGTTCCGCCGGCGTTCCGGCACTCGACATCACCGCCCGCGGCGCGGCCGAAGGCGAGCGCGCCAATCTCGATGTCAGGATTTCCGGCGGATCGGCACTGGCCTTCACCATCACCGGCACGGCGCCGATCGCACCGCAAGGCGCCTTCGACCTGCGCGCCCGCGGCACGCTCGATGCAGGCCTCGCCAATGCGAGCCTTGCCGGCACCGGCCAGCGTGTCGCCGGACGCGTCGCCATTGACGGCTCCTTGCGCGGCACCCGCGCCCGGCCTGACATCCAGGGCACGGCCACGCTGACCAATGGCGCCTTCAGCGATCCGATCCAGGGCGTGGCCCTGACCGCGATCGAGGGACGCGTGAGCGGCCGGGGCGACAGCATCGTCATCGAGCGGCTGACCGCTCGCACCAAGAATGCCGGCACGATCGCGGTCAGTGGCCGGGTCGCCGCCGATCCCGAGCGGGGGTTCCCCGCCGACCTGAAGATCTCCGCCCGCGACGCGCAGCTGGTGTCCAGCGATATTGCCGACCTGATCGCCAGCCTCGACCTCTCGATCTCGGGTCCGCTCTCGACCGCCCCCCGATTGAGCGGACGCATCAATGTGACCAGCCTGGAGATCCGCGTACCGGACCGGCTGCCGAGCTCGGCCGAGCCGCTGCGCGATGCCCGCCACGTGGCGCCGCCGCGCCAGACCCGCGATCGCCTGGCGCAGATCGCCCGGCAGCGCGCTGCCGCCCAGCAGCGCCGTGGCCGCGGCGCCGCCTTCAACGCCGCGCTCGACCTCAGCATCGACGCCCCTTCGCGCGTCTTTGTCCGCGGCCGCGGCATCGATGCCGAGCTCGGCGGCACGCTCCGGCTCGCCGGCACCAGCAATGATCCGCGCGCCATCGGCGCGTTCGAACTGCGCCGCGGCCGCTTCTCGCTGCTGACCCAGCGGCTCGACTTCGCCCGCGGCCGCCTGACCTTCGGCGGCGGCGACGTGATCCCGGATCTCGACTTCGTCGCCGAGACGCGGGCCGCCGAGGTCACCGCCAGCATCGCGATCACCGGCCGCGCCACCGAGCCGCAATTCACCCTGACATCGTCGCCGTCTTTGCCGCAGGACGAGGTCCTGTCGCGCCTGCTGTTTGCCCGCGCCTCCGGCGGCCTGTCGCCGTTCCAGGCGGTTCAGCTCGCCCAGGCCGTGGCGCAGCTCGCCGGCAGCGGCGGCGGTCCCGATGCCTTCGAGCGCACCCGCCGCGCCCTCGGCCTGAACGACCTCGACGTCGGCATGGGCACGGGCGGCCCGACCGTCGGCATTTCCCGTAATATCAACGACCGCGTCCGTATCGGCGTCAGGGCCGGCGCCAGGCCGGAAAACTCCGCCGTCGGCGCCGATATCGACCTGACCCGGCGCCTGCGCCTGCAAAGCGAAGTCGGCGCCGATGGCCGCGCTTCCGTCGGCATCGGCGCGGAGATCGAATATTAGGGCGAGAATGCCGGAAACCGACACCTTGCCCCCGCACCCGCCTCCGGCCTGGGCCGAGCGCCTTCGAGGCTATGCCTGGCTGCCCCAGACCATCGGCTGTTCCGGTGCCGGGGTGTTCCGGCTCGAGGCGGAGGGCCGGCCGGCACTGTTCGCCAAGGTTGAAACAATCGCGCCGCTCGCCGAATTGCCCGGTGAAATCGCCCGGCTGCGTTGGCTTGGTGCGCAGGGCATTGCCTGCCCGCACGTGCTTGCGGACGACCATCATGCCGGATCGCACTGGCTGCTGATGAGCGCGGTTCCCGGCCGCGATCTCGCCTCCTCGCCGGAGCTGCCGCCCGAGCGACGTGTCGCGATCGCCGCCGAGGCGTTGCGCCGGCTGCACGGCCTGGATGCCGCGCGCTGTCCTTTCGATCACCGGCTCGACCTCAGGCTCGCCGCGGCCCAGGCCCGGCTGACCGCCGGACTGGTCGACGAGACCGATTTCGACGACGAACGCGAGGGGATGACCGCCGCCGGCCTCTATCGGCAATTGCTCGCCGACAAGCCGCGCGCGGAGGCCCTGGTGGTTACCCATGGCGATGCCTGCCTGCCCAACCTGATGGCCGACAGCCACGACTTCACGGGCTTCATCGATTGCGGCCGGCTCGGCCTCGCCGACCGCTATCAGGACCTGGCCCTGGCCGCATGGAGCATCACCCACAATCTCGGCGAGGCCTGGGTGACACCGTTTCTGCGGCATTACGGACTGGCGGAGCCGGACCAGGCGCGCCTTGCCTATTACCGCCTGCTCGACGAGTTCTTCTGAAACCGTCGCAGCGCGGATCAGCGGGCCGACCCGCCGCGAAAGCCTCACAGGGTTTTGACCGGCCCGCGTTTGCACCGCACAGTCTCGTGTATTGCACCGCATCATCGCGGCCGCTAAGGCTGCCCCATGATGGGCAAATGGACAGGGTTCATTGCGCTGGTGCTGGTGGCCTGGATCTTTTCGGCCGGCCACGCCACGACCCGTCACGCCGTTCCAACCGACACCATCGTACAGGCCGGATCCGTCCATAACGACCGGTCCAGCCACGGGAAAACCGGCGGCGCGCTCCAGGAAGCGACGGCTGAAGAGGAATGGCCGGACCTGGACTGCCAGGGCTCGGCCATCGCCCCGAAAGCACCGGGCTACGGCAGCAGCCCCTACCGGTTCGATCGCCGGACGGCCGTTCTCGCGCTCCATTCCGGACGGCCCTTGCCGCTCGATCGCCCGCCAGACCTGCTGCCGCTGCACGCCGCGCGCGCCTGATCCATCGAGCGTCAGCGAAAGGCCCATGCCGGGACCGGCATGATGCCGCGTCGTCGCCTCGCGCGCAGCGCCATTGCCTCCCCTCTACCGCTGCCTCCGCGATCACGGTTTCCGTGCGTCGCCTGAAATCCCATTGCCCGAACAAGCGAGCCAAAGCCATGCGCGACCGCCGCCGCCTTTCCGTCAAATCGATCACCGTCCTTGCCGGCGTCTCCGCCCTGGCCATGCTGCTGGCCGCCTGCAACGATCCGCGGCCGGCGGCGAGCCTGACCGCGCAGGCAGCGCCCGAAGTCGGCTTCGTCACCGCCGCGTCCCAGCCCATCCGCCAGGTGCGCGAACTGCCCGGCCGCGTCGTGCCGCTGCGCATCGCCGAAGTGCGGTCGCGGGTCGCCGGCCTGCTGATCGACCGCAATTTCGAGCAAGGCACCCGCGTCGCGGCGGGCGACCTGCTCTACAAGATCGACCCGGCGCCGTTTCAGGTCGAGCTCGCCAGCGCCGAGGCGACGCTTGCACGCGCAGAAGCGACCCTGGTCCTGGCCGGCCAGCAGGCCCAGCGCCTGCGCGAGCTGCTGTCGCGCCAGACCGCGAGCCAGGCCCAGTATGACGCCGCGCACGCCGCGCAGAAACAGGCCGAGGCCGAAGTCGCCGGCGCCAAGGCCGCGCGCGACCGGGCTCGCCTGGAACTCAACTATACCGACGTGCGCGCGCCGATCTCGGGCCATATCGGCCGCGCCTTGCTGACCGAAGGCGCGCTTGTGGCTTCCGCCAGCGGCACGCCGCTCGCCACCATCCAGCAGCTCGATCCGATCTATGTCGATATCACCCAGTCGGTCGGCGAATTGAACCGGCTCAGGCGCGATCTCGCCAATGGCGAACTGTCGCGCCTCGAAAACGGCGCCGCCAATGTCCAGCTCGTCCTGGATGGCGGCCAGGTCTATGCCCATGCCGGGCGCCTCTTGTTCTCCGACGTCACCGCCGACCCGAGCACCGGCCAGGTGACCTTGCGGGTGCAGATCCCCAACCCGCATGGCGAGCTGTTCCCGGGCATGTATGTCAGGGCGCGCACCACCCAAGGTATCGACACCGACGCCATCGCCTTGCCGCAGCAGGCGATCCAGCGCACCGACGACGGCAAGGCGGAGGTCTGGATCATCGGCGGCGACGACAAGGTCGTGCGCCAGCCGGTGGAAGTGGGTTCGGTGATCGATGGGACCTGGCTGATCCAGGCCGGCCTAAGGCCGGGCGAGCGGGTGGTCGTCGACGGCTTCCAGAAGATCGCCGCCGGCATGCAGGTCAGGCCCGTGAGCCAGGCGCCGCGCGCGGTCGAGGCCAGCGTCTCGACCTTGCGTGACGGCACGGCGCCGACCGCCACCCACCTGCGCTAAGCGCGCCCCTCTTTCGGTTCGGGAGCCTGTTTCATGGCTGGATTTTTCATTGATCGGCCGATTTTCGCCTGGGTCATCGCACTGTTCATCTGCCTCGGCGGCATCATCGCGATCCCGTTTCTGCCGGTCGCGCAATATCCGATCATCGCCCCGCCATCGATCGCGCTGTCGACCGCCTTTCCCGGCGCCTCGGTGGAGAGCCTCTATACCGGCACCACCCGCCTCATCGAAGACGAATTGAACGGCGCGGCCAATATCCAGAGCTTCGAATCGGCCACCGACTCCTTCGGCGTGATCGAGATCACCGCGACGTTCAAGCCGGGAACCGACCCGGGCTATGCCTCCGTCGAGGTGCAGAACCGGCTGAAGCGCGTCGAGGCGCGCCTGCCGGCGGAGGTGCGCCAGCAGGGCATCCTGGTCGAGGAAGCCTCGGCCGCCACCCTGCAGATCATCACGCTCGCCTCGACCGACGGCACGATGGACGAGGTGGCGCTCGGCGACTTTCTCATCCGCAACGTCATCAACGAGATCCGCCGCATTCCCGGCGTCGGCCGCGCCACGCTCTATTCGACCGAGCGCAGCCTGCGGGTCTGGATCGATCCCGACAAGCTGCGCGGCCTCGGCCTCAACGTCTCCGACGTCTCCAAAGCGATCCAGAACCAGAACGTCCAGATCGCCTCCGGCGCGGTCGGCGCGCAGCCGAGCCCGTCATCCAATCCGGTCAACTTTCCCATCATCGTACGCGGCCAGCTGACCGAACCCGAGCAGTTCGGCGCGATCGTCCTGCGCGCCAATCCTGATGGTTCGAACGTGCGCCTGCGCGATGTCGCGCGGATCGAGCTCGGCGGTGAGGACTACAAGTTCACCACCCGCCTCAATGGCGGCCAAGCCGCCGGCATCGCGGTGACGCTGGCGCCCGACGGCAACGCGCTGCAGACCGCGCGCGAGGTCCGCGCCAAGATGCAGGAACTGGCGCAATTCTTCCCGACCAATGTCAAATGGGACATTCCCTACGACATCACCCCGGCGGTCGAGGCCTCGATCCAGAAGGTCCTGATGACCCTGGCCGAGGCCGTCGTGCTGGTCTTCTTCGTGATGTTCCTGTTCCTGCAGAACATCCGCTACACGCTCATCCCGACCATCGTCGTGCCGATCGCCCTGCTCGGCTCCTGCACCGTGATGCTGCTCGCCGGCTTCTCGCTCAACGTGCTGACCATGTTCGGCATGGTGCTGGCCATCGGCATTCTCGTCGACGACGCCATCGTCGTGGTCGAAAATGTCGAGCGCATCATGAACGAGGAAGGTCTGTCGCCGCGGGAGGCTACCCGCAAGGCGATGAAGCAGATCACCGGCGCCATTATCGGCATCACCCTGGTGCTGGTCGCGGTGTTCATCCCCATGGCCTTCTTCCCCGGCTCGGTCGGCATCATCTACCGCCAGTTCTCGGTCGCCATGGTCACCTCGATCGCCTTTTCGGCCTTCCTCGCCCTGTCGCTGACGCCGGCGCTCTGCGCGACGCTGCTGAAGCCGGTCGAAAAGGGCCATGGCCATGCCAAGCACGGCTTCTTCGGCTGGTTCAACCGCCTGGTCGACCGCGAAACCGCCCGCTACGGCCGGGGCGTCGCGGGCTTCATCGCCAAGTCCGGCCGCGTCATGGCGATCTATCTGGTCCTGCTGGCCGGCATGGGCTTCGCCTTCATGCGCATGCCCGAGGGCTTCCTCCCCGTCGAGGACCAGGGCTTCTTCACCGTCGACATCCAGACCCCGCCGGGCTCGTCCTTCAACCGGACGCTCGAGGCGGTCAAGAAGGTCGAGGAGCACCTGCTCGCCCAGCCGGGCGTGGCGACCGTGACCATCGTCAACGGCTTCTCCTTCTCCGGCCAGGGCCAGATGACCTCGCAGGCCTTCGTGACGCTGAAGCCCTGGGGCGAGCGCAACGCCGCATCCTCGGTCGCGGCTCTGGTGACCGGCACCAATGCCGCGCTGGCCGGCTACCGGGATGCCATCATCCAGGCGCTGGAACCGCCGCCGATCGACAATCTCGGCAACAGCGCCGGCTTCAGCCTGAGGCTGCAGGACCGCGCCCAGAAGGGCTATTCCGCCCTGATGGCCGCCCAGGAGCAATTGCTCGGCCTCGCCCGCAAGAGCCCGATCCTGCAAAAGGTCTTCGTCGAAGGCCTGCCGCCCGCCCCGCAGGCCGAGCTGGTGATCGACCGCGAAAAGGCCGCGGCCCTCGGCGTCAGCTACGAGGACATCAAGGACACGATCCAGGTCAATCTCGGCTCGGTCTACACCAATGACTTCCCCAATCGCGGCAAGATGCAGCGGGTCATCGTGCAGTCCGAGCAGCTGCAGCGGCTGAACACGGCCGACCTCTTGAACTACAGCGTGCGCAATGCCCAGGGCACCATGGTGCCGCTGTCCTCGCTCGCCGAGATCCAGTGGAGCAACGGTCCGGCCCAGATCATCGGCTTCAACGGCTATCAGTCGGTGCGCTTCACCGGCGAGCCGGCGCCCGGCTATACCACCGGCGACGCGCTCGCCGAGATGGAACGGCTGATGCAGCAATTGCCGCGCGGTTTCGGCTTTGCCTGGACCGGCCAGTCGCTGCAGGAAAAACAGGCCGGCTCGCAGGCGACCCTGCTGCTGTTCCTGTCGATCCTGATCGTCTTCATGTGCCTGGCCGCCCTCTACGAGAGCTGGTCGATCCCGGTCTCCGTCCTGCTGGTGGTGCCGCTCGGCGTGATCGGCGCGCTCGCCGCCGCCTCCCTGCGCGGCATGCCCAACGACGTCTATTTCAAGATCGGCCTGATCACCATTATCGGCCTCTCGGCCAAGAACGCGATCCTCATCGTCGAGTTCGCTCGGGAGCTCTGGAAACCCGGCCGGTCGATCGTCGAGGTGACCGTGCAGGCCGCCGTTCTGCGGTTCCGCCCCATCGTGATGACGTCGCTCGCCTTCATCTTCGGCGTGGTGCCGCTGGTCATCGCGTCGGGCGCGGCGTCGAAGAGCCAGCAGGCGATCGGCACCGGCGTGCTCGGCGGCATGCTGTCGGCCACCGTGCTCGCGGTGTTCTTCGTGCCGGTCTTTTTCGTGGTCGTGGTCAGGCTGTTCCAGCGCAGGCGATCGGCCAAGACGAAACCCGAGGCGGCGGCATCAGCACCTGCCACGCCACCGGCGGTGGCGCATGAGGCCCATCCCTGATGCCGGCGGCGAAAGCGCCGCGCGGCGCCTGACTGCCGGCATGGTCAGCGCCGCCGCCCCATGAACGGCCGCGACGGTCCGGGCGCCCTGAAGACCGGGCGTGACGGGCCGGCGCGGCTGAACGCCGGGCGCGATGGCCCCGATGGCCGAATATCGGCCCGCTGGATCCGTGGCCGCGGCTGGAATTCCGGGCGCCGCCCCTGGCGCATGGCGGGATCGAAAGACCGCCCCGGCCGCCGCATGCCGGGTCGACCGGCCGGTCGGCCGCGATCCTCGACGAAGGGTCGGCCCGGACGATGGATCACCGGCCGCGGGTCGGCGGAGGCGCCGGAGCCGCCCGCGCCGGCGGCTCCGCCCGGCTGCGGACGTGGCAATTGGCCACCACCCGGGGCACCCGGCAACGGCCGCGCCGAACCTCCGAGGCCGCCCAGAATCGGGCTGACGGGCCCGGGGGCTCCGGGCCGGGACAGCAAGCGCGGACCACCCGGCGGCGGACGCAGGACGACCGGCATGTCCGGCCGGCGCAAGCTGCGCGGCAGGATGAAGGGAACAGTGACGATGGCGGCGGCGGCCGCGGCCACCGGCAGGACGCCCCAGGAATAGGCAGGCGGCGGCGGCAAGGCCCAGATCGGCGCGACGGGCGGCCCGAGAGCGACCGGTGCGAGCACGACCTCATCATAAAAAGCCGCTGGTGCCGGCGCCCAGAACGCTGGATCGTCGACGATCTCGATCACCGACAGCGGTGCCGGAAGGTCCTCATAGACCAGTTCGGCGAAGGCTTGCGGCGGCATGGCCGGGGCCTGCAGGCGACCGAGCCGCCAGCGCGCCTCCTCGGCATGCGGCCCGCGCGGATAGCGCCTGAGATAGGTCCAATAGCCCGGCGGCGAGCCGGCACGCAGCGTCTGGCGCCAGACCAGCGCCTCGCGCCGCGCCGCCAGCAGACGCTGCACACGCCGGGTGAAGATGCTCGCGGGATAGACCCGGAGAAACTCCTGATAGCCAATGATGCTGTCGCGCTCGACGGCAAGCGCATAGGCCTCTTCGACAGGCAGGCCCTCGATGCGGCGCGCGGCGAGCGGCGGCACGGTCGTGCCTGTCGCCATCGGGTCCGCCGGCAGCGTCAGCGAGCGCACGGGCGGCGGCAGCCTGGAGGCTTCCCAGGGCGTGTCGCGGCCGTTCGATTGCTGATGCACCCTGAGCCTGGCGCGCGCGACGGCCTCGTCCAGCGGCAAGCCGGGCGCGCGCAACTGCTCGGCGAGCGCCAGCACGAAGCGCCCATAGGCGCCGGGAAACGGCGCCACTACCTCGCCCGGCGCGGCGGCGGAAGCGATCAGCAATCCCGGCGCAGCATCGACGACGCCCATGCCGCGCCGCACCGGCAGGCCGAGCGCTGCCCAGGGATGCTCGGCCGACAGGTCGAGCAGCAGCAGCCGCGCCCTCCCCTGGACCGATCCGAGAGCCCGCGTCACGTCGACCAGGCGGATCCCCATGATCGGCACGTCCGATTCACGGTCGATCGCCGCATCCGACGGCAGGAGATAGCTGTCGCCCTCATGCTGCAGGCCAAGGCCGGCGAGATAGATCAGCACGACGGCATCCGGCCCCGCCTGACGCGCCTTGGCCATGAAACCGGCGATCGCCGCCCGCAACTCCGCCTGCGGCAGGTCGGCCCCCTCCGTCGTCGAGAAGCCGAGGTCGCGCAGGGTCTGCGCCATCAGCCCGGCATTGTTCAGGGCATTGGGCAGCGGGCTGGTCCGGTAGCTGCCGACGCCGAGCACCAGGGCCAGGCGGGTTTCCGCCGGGAGCGCCGGTGCCCCGGCGGTCTGGCTCGCCACGCCGGGCCCTGACCGCGTCTCAGGCCCCGCACCGCTGCTCGCCGCGGCCACCTGCTGGCGCCGGCTGCGTTCCTCGGCCTCGCGAATGGCGGCCTGGGCGGACGCCTCCCGTTCGCGCCGCGCCTGTTCCTCGGCACGGCGGACAGCCGCCTGAGCCGCCGCGTCCCGTTCCCGCCGTGACTGCTCTTCAGCCTGGCGGGCCGCAACCCGGGCCGCGGCCTCACGCTCGCTGCGCAACCGCTCCTCGAGTTCGCGAATGGTCGCCTGGGCGGCCGCCTCGCGTTCCCGCGCGCGCCGGGCATCGGCCTCCCTGGCCTCGGCGCGTTCCGCCAGCCGGCGCTCGCGCGCCTGCCGCGCCTCCGCCTCGCGCGCCGCCGCATCGCGGGCGCGCTGCAACCGCTCCTGCTGCACGCGCGCCGTGGCCTGTTCGGCCCGCTCGCGTTCGCGCGCCCGCCGCCCGACCGCGACCCGTGCCCTTTCGGTGGCCTGGCCGGCCTCCCGGGATCGGCGTTCCATTTCCTGCTGCATCGCCGCCAATTGCTGCTGCAATTGCTCGAGCCGGGCATTCTGCTCGGCAAGGGCCGCGCGCGCCGCAGCATCGGCCTCGCTCCTGGCGCGCCGCTCCGCCGGATCGGCCGATGGCCGGTCCATGGTGTCGAGCCGCAGCCGCGCATCCTCGGCATGCACGCTGCGCGGATAATCGTTGAGGAAGGCGGCGATCTGCTCGCGCGAGCCCTCACGCACCCGCTGCCAGATCTGGGTATCGGTCTCGCGCTGGTTCAGCACGAACTGCCCGCCGCCGGAGGCGGTGAATTCCGGAACCTGCCGCCCGGACGTCGCGCGCGCCACCGAGTCGGCGACCCGGGTGAGCATGTCGGCGACGCGCAGGCCGGGCTCACGCGCCTGCTCCATGAAGGCCAGCGTGAACGGGCTGTTCCGCCCGGCGCCGTCGGCGGCGACATTGTTCGGCTGGGTCGCATAGACCACCACCATGCCGCGCACCTGCTCATTCGCCAGGCCGAGGTTGAACATCCCGCCGCGCGAGGCCGCGCGCGACTGCAGGCGCTCGGCTACCGGATTGTTGCGGCAAGCGTCGATCACCATGATCTTGAGGCCGTTGACCCCGGCCAGGGCATCGCGCGCCGCATCCAGCCCGACCATCTCGAAACGGATCGAGATATCGTCCTCGACCTTGGCATCGACAGGCATCAGAAAGTTGCGGCCTTCGCGCTGGATGCCGTGGCCGGCATAATAGAACAGCGCCGCGTCGGCATCCTGCGCGGCACGGGCAAAGCGCGCGAAGGCGAGGTCCATGCCGCGCTTGTCGATATCGAGTTCGAGCAGAACCTCGAAGCCGAGTTCACGCAGCAGCGCCGCGATATCCTCGGCATCGTTGCGCGGATTGGCCAAAGCCGGGGTGCTGGCATAATTGGCATTGCCGATGACCAGCGCCACGCGTTTTTCTGCAAAAGCCGGCATCGAAGCCCCGACGATCACGGCGACGAGCAGCAAAACGCGAGCAAGCACGCTGACGATGCACAGCATCTCGCGACTACTCCTGGCCGACGACCATCGATCGTCAAGATTACCACCTGCGGATCAGGCCAGCAACGTAAGGGAAGCAGCCGCGCCGGACCGTGCGATGGCGCACAGAGGGCGCCCCCGGCGGCCGGCGGCCCGAAACAGCCATCCAGGGGCCGCAGCCGAACAAAAAAGGCCGCCCGGGGGGCGGGCGGCCTGGTCGCGGCAATAAGGGGGGGCGATGATCAATTGCAGCGACCGGATATTAAAACCCACGGAAGCGACATCGGTTCCCCGCGCCATCCAAAAATCGGCATGGCGGCGGGATTTGAGACCATGCCCGTCACGTGAGCCGCGGGATCGAAGGGCCTCGCCGCCTCCCCTGCGCCGCGCCGATGCCTGCCGCGCGCCGCGGACGCCCTCGGCGCGATTGACGATGGCCCGGCCCGCCCCGACAATCACCCCCGCCGGTTCGCCCCGTCGCACCTCCACAATCCGAGAGCAGCAGAATGGTCCACGCCCCCGCGCGCGCCGCAGCCGGCAGCCCCTCAATCCGCATCAATCTCTATTCGGACACCCAGACCAGGCCGACGACGGCCATGAAGAACGCCATGATGGCAGCCGAGGTCGGCGACGAGCAGCATGGCGACGACCCCACAGTGGACCGCCTCTGCGACCGCATGGCCCAGCTCCTCGGCAAGGAAGCGGCAATCTTCCTGCCCTCCGGCACCATGTGCAATGTCGTCGCGCTCAACACCCATTGCCGCGCCGGCGACGAGGTGCTGGCCCACGAGACCGCCCATATCCTGACCAGCGAGGGCGGCAGCCACGCGGCGATCGCCGGCGTGCAGATCAACGCCCTCAGGGGCCCCCGCGGCCTGTTCGACGCCGATACGCTGCGCGCGGCGATCCGTGCGCGCACCCGTTACGCGCCGCCGCAGACCCTGCTGGAAATCGAGCAGACCGCCAATATCGGCGGCGGCGCCATCTGGCCGCTGGCGACGCTCGGCGAGCTGACTGCGATCGCCCGCAGCGAAGGCTGGGCCACCCATATGGACGGTGCGCGCCTGATGAATGCCTGCATCGCCTCCGGTATCAAGCCGGCCGACATGTGCGCGGGCTTCGACAGCGTCTGGCTCGACTTCACCAAGGGGCTCGGCGCCCCGCTCGGCGCTGTGCTCGCCGGTTCGCACGACTTCATCGGCCGGGCCTGGCGCTGGAAGCAGCGTCTCGGCGGCTCGATGCGGCAAGCCGGCATCTGCGCGGCCGCCTGCCTTTACGCGCTCGACCACAATGTCGAGCGGCTGGCCGACGACCATGCCAATGCACGCAGCCTGGCGGCGGGCCTCAGGCGCCTGCCCGGCGTCGATGTCGAAGAGCCCGACACCAATCTGGTCTTCTTCGACGTGGTCCGGGCCGGAACCACGGCGCCGGCGCTGCAGGCGGCGCTACGCGCCGAGGGCATCGCGACGAGCGTGCTTGGCGGACGCATGCGCGCCTGTACCCATCTCGACGTCTCCGCGCCGATGATCGAGGAGACCATCGCCGCGATCGGCCGGATCATCGGACGCTAGGAGCCCTGCGCGGTCGTCGCCGGCCGGAGGCGACAAAAGGATCTCCGGTGCGCCACGGCCTGCCTGCAGCCCACCGGGTGGCCGGCCCTTTCACACGCCGGCCGCGCGCAGCTCGCCATCCAGGTGGGCGATGGTCCGGCCAAGCCCTTCGGACAAGGATATGCTCGGCCGCCAGTCCAGCAGGGCGGCCGCCATTGCGATGTCGGGTTGGCGCTGTTTCGGATCGTCTCCGGGCAAGGCGACATGGACGATGCGGGATCGCGAGCCGGTCATGTCGATGATCCGCTTGGCCAGATCGAGAACCGTTATCTGCTCCGGATTGCCGAGATTGACCGGGCCCGTGATCGGATCGCCGCTGTCCATCAGGCGGACGAACCCCGATATCATGTCGTCGACATAACAGAACGATCGTGTCTGCCTGCCGTCGCCATAGACCGTGATCGCTTCGCCGCGCAAAGCCTGGACGATGAAATTGGACACCACCCGTCCGTCGTCCGCCCGCATATTGGGGCCGTAGGTATTGAAAATGCGCGCAATCTTGATGCGCAACCCGTGCTGGCGCCAATAGTCGAAGACGAGCGTTTCGGCGCAGCGTTTCGCTTCATTGTAGCAGGCGCGAACGCCGATCGGATTGACGTTGCCCCAATAGGTCTCGGATTGCGGGCTTGCGGCTGGATCGCCATAGATTTCCGAGGTGGATGCCTGAAAAATCCTGGCCCGCTGACGCTTGGCAAGCTCCAGCATCGCGATCGCACCGAGCACGCTCGTCTTCGTCGTCATGATCGGGTCGCGCTGATAGCTCAGCGGCGAAGCCGGGCAGGCAAGGTTGTAGATTTCATCGACGCCGGCCTCCAAAGGGTCCGTCACGTCCTGACATTTCAACGCGAACCGGGCATTGGCCAGGAGTGGTTCGACATTGGCTTTCGTACCGGTCGAGAAATTGTCCAGGCACAGTACGTGATGCCCGGCTTCGACGAGGTGTCGGCAGAGGTGGGAGCCGAGAAACCCGGCCCCTCCGGTCACCAGGATCCGCTTCGTCACGACGCCGGCCTCGATGTTTCACGGGCCTTTTCGATGATCAGCTGATAGTCCCGGTGCAACTCGCGGTATTGGCCGGCCTGCCGCAGAAGGAATGCGTCGACGCCCGGCTTGGGCCGGTCCGCCTCGTCCGCAAAGAAGGTCCATTCATAGTCGTCGAAGATCACGATCCCGCCGGGATTCATCATCGGCCAGCACGAGGTTGCGTCCGCCAGGACATCCGCGCTGCGGTGGCTGCCGTCGATATAGGCCAGGTCGAAGCGACGTCCCTCTGCACCGAGCCGCGCCAGGGCACGAGACGACGTGTCCTTGATCTTTTGCACGCGCCCGCCGAATTCGGCGAGGTTGCTGTCGAAGCGCTGCTCGACATGGGGCAGCTCGACCCGCCACTTGTCACGCAACAGGTGCTCGGTGCTCCCGAGAAACGTGTCGATGCAGGTCAATCGGCCGTTCCGGAAATATTGCAGAAAGAAAATGGCGGACCGCCCCTCCCAGGAACCGATTTCCAGGACCTCCAACGGTTCAGCACGGCGCGCCTCGAGCAGTGATGCCCATGTGTGAAAGAAGCGAGACGTCCAGTCGGTCGAGAAACTCTTTCCCGAGAACCATGCGGAAAATTCCATATGTCCTGCGTCCTTGATCCAGGCGGTGGCGGCGGCGCATTCGATCGGCGCTCGCTCAATCTATGCGCGAACGCGCCAGCAATGTCGTGGCCGACCGCCATTTCATTCTGAATGCATGGCCCAGGCGGCCGGAGGCAGCGGCAATCGCGGCGCGCCGGTCGATCGCTCCGCACAGGCGGCAGATCGTCAGCATCTCCTGCAGATCATCGGGAGGGCTGGCCAATATGCGTGCGACGATGCCCCGCCCGAGCCGACGCAGGGCCTCCGCCTCGCCGGCGGTCGCACCGGCCCCGTGACTGAGCATGAATGCCCGCAACACGGTCAGGATCGGGCGATAGGCCGCCGCTCGTCGCTCGGGACTGATATCGGATCCGCGCAAGAACTGGCTCACGCTGCGGGCGACGACATCGTCATAGAGATCGTAGGTCAGCCCTAGCCGCCGCCACGATTCTTCGCGGATCTTGTGCGTGCGGCTTCGCGGATTTTTCGTCAGATGTGTCGCCGTCAAGCCGCGCGGGTTCTCGCGATACCGCGTCAGGGGCTCGGCGAGATTGCGCGCCCTGCAGAGCGACAGCATGTGGAACCACAAATAGTGGTCCTGCGAGACCAGCTCGGTGGCGATATAGCGTCCGGCCGCTTCGAAACCGCTACGGCGGAATGCGACCGCCGAGTGATAAAATGGATTGTGGAACAGGATCGTCCATCGGATTTCCAGATCGGTCTCCGGCATCGGCTGCACGCGCAAGACCTGGTCGGCCTCGTCGATCAAGGTCACCGCACTGCCGACCAGGCCGAGCCCAGAATCCTCGGCGAGCGCCGCGACCAGGCGCCCGACCCGCGTCGGTTCGGCGATGTCGTCCGCATCCAGACGAACGATGATATCGCCCCGTGCGATATCGATGCCGCGATTGGCCGCCGCGGCAGTGCCGATATTGGTCGGGTTGACGACGATGCGGATGCGCGGGTCGCGCCGTGCCAGCGCATCGAATCTCGCATCCTCGCCCGTTCCATCATCGACAATGATGAGCTCGAGGTCGCGAAATTCCTGGCCGAGGACGCTGTCGACCGCGGCATCGAGGAAACGAAAATCATTGTAGACGGTCATGACGACCGACGCGCCCGGCACACCGGACGGCACAGTGATCGGTTCGAGTGTCACATTGCCATCCCTGTTTGTCGGCACGACCGGCGGCGCCCCTCTCTTTGGGCGAAATATCCGGGTCTATTGACGGGAGGTCCCGAGCACGCGGTCAAGCTCATTCGCGCGCGTCTCCTGGGCCCGGGCATAGCGCAGCGCTTCGTCGCGGCTCTGCTCGAGGGACCTGGCATAGGCCGTGGCCTCGGTGATCATGGAATCACGCGCCCGGATCTCCCGATCGAACAAGCGGTGCGCGCCGGCGAGCTCCTGGCGGAGCTTGGCGAGCTCACTCTCTTTCACCAGGGCATAGGCGCCGAATAACTCTTCCGCGGCGGCGATCGTCCTGGCCGCCGCATCGAATGACACGGACCTCGCCTCCGGATCGCCGACCGCTTGCTCGAGATCCTCGTGGACACCTGAAACCAGGTTCGAAATTCGAACGCGGCCATCGGCCGAGGCCACCGATACGATATCGCGATGGTCCGAATCGAGGAAACGATCGATGTCGAGATCCGCGGCGCCGGCACGCGGCCAGCTGATATCGAGCTGTTGACCGATGCGCGCCATCTCGCCGCGCCAATCGGCAAGCAGCCTGTCGAACGATACGAACGAACGCCTTTGCCCGCGCGTATGCCTCTCGGCCGCCAACATATAGCGCAGCCACACCGCGACACCCTGGCCCAAGGGCAGCACATGACCGCTGCGGAGGTGATGTTCGCGCACCTCCAGGGAAGCAGCCACGGCCATCGGGCTGCGAAACGGTATGACGAAGCGTGGATCGATCCCAAGCCGGCCAAAGGCTGCGACCCAGAGCGGCACGAACAACGACAGGCGCGGATCTTTCAGGACGAAAAGATCCGAGGCGGAATATTCCTGGCGAACCAAGGCCTCGATGCGATCGATCCAGATTTTCGCGGCCGCGCTGTCGAACCATGCGTCCGGAAAATTCACGGGCGAATAAATATCCGACTGGAGCTCGGCGAGCATCTCGTTGTGCACGTCCTGCGCCGCACGCGATTCCCAATGTCCCAGTTCATTGCCGATGCCGGCGGGGATGAGATGATGCGCGAGATCGGCGCCGAGCAGATTGACGACACGCGTCAGAGCCGACGTCCCGCTTCGATGCATCCCGGCGACGACGATGGCTTTCCGTTTCGCCGACATTTCGTGAATTTGTCCCCTTGCTTGAGGTTTGCGCAAAGTTTAGTGGCGGTCGTGATGGCCGACAAGGCGGCTCTTTCGGTCTGAGCTTGCAACAGGGCGCGTCATCGCGAAACGCGAGTGACTAAAATCATGCTGCGAATGGACAGGCCCGACGCTCTCGGAAGCAGTGGGAACGACGTTGAGTTCGTGCTGATCGCCGAGGCCGGCGCGCTCGCAGCGCAAGCGCTCATGCTGTGCGCCAGCATCCGTACGTTCGGCGGGGCGTTTTCGCGATCGCGCATAACGGTGGTATCGCCGCGGGCGAACCGCCGCCCTTCACCGGCGACGATCCGGGCGATCGAGCAATTGCAGGCTGAATACCTGGCGCTCGAAATCGATAGCTGCTGCCCCGATTACGGAACCTCCTACCGGATACATGCCGCCGCGTGGATCGAACGCCGCGCGGGGCCCGCCATCATCATTCAGCTCGATAGCGATACGATTTTTGTCTCCGATCCCGACCCATCCCTGTTCGATTGCGACGCGGCGGCCCGCCCGGTCGACGTCAAGGGAATGTGCACCACGGGCGACGGAGATCCGTTCGACCCTTATTGGCGAAAGCTCTGCGCGCTGGCGAATGTCGAATATGATCAATTGCCCGTGATACGCACGACGGTCGATCGGCTCGCTGTCAGGGCAAGCTACAATGGCGGCTTCCTCACGGCCCGCAGGTCATTGGGCTTGTTTGGGCGAACCGAGGACATCTTTCGAAAGCTCGTAGCCGAGCGTCTGTATTCGTGGACGGCCGATGGCCCGCTCATGCGGACCGGCACAGGCTTCCTGCGCGGAGCCGCCACCTCCTATTGGGGCACGAGCCAGGCTGCTTTCTCGCTGGCCGCAGTCGCCGGAAACCATCAGGTGCGGCTCTTGCCGCCGACCTATAATTTTCCCTGGCATTCGCTGAACGACCATTCCGACGCGATCCCGCGGCCGCTGGTCCACCTGCATTATCATTGGCTGTTTGCCGAACCCGGCGCCCCTGGCCTCGCGGCCGACCCGCGGCTGGGCCTTTCGGACGATGTCGTCGAATGGCTCAAGGCACGGCTGCCGCTGCCGGCGTGACGCACCGATCTGCCGACCCTTGCGTCATCCGGCGGATCATTTGCACGGATCCGACGAGTTTGTTTCAAACCCGTCCGTCGCCAGAGCGATAAGGAGGATGCATTTCCCGCCTTCCGCAGCTTCCCGCTCGCGCATGGTTCAATTGACCGGCTCGCTACCGCCGCGTAATTCACAGCTCCGAGCCGCGATAGCGTGAGATGCAAGATTAATGACTGACCGAGGCCAACCGTCAAAATTCCGCTTCTTCACGATCTGCGCCTCGAATTACTTGGCCCACGCCATTGTCCTCGGCCGGTCCGTCTCAGCCACTCACCCAGGGGCAAGGCTGACGGTATTCTTGCTGGACGCATTGCCGGAACGCCTGAGCGGCACCGAACATCTCGATATTGTCGCCGCCAGCACGATCATGCCGGTCGCCGATTGGCATCACTACCAATGCTTCTATGAGATCCTCGAACTCGCCACCAGCATCAAGCCCGCCTGCTTCCTGCAGGTGCTGGCGAGCGGGTGCGAGACGGCAATCTATCTCGACGCCGATATCCAGCTGTTCAAACCCCTCGATCGCGTCTTGTCGGCCATCGCCGACGGCCATGAAGTCGTTCTCACGCCTCATATTCTGACGCCCTTGCCGGCGGACGGCAGGCTGCCCGACGATCTCGCGATCATGCGGGCGGGCATCTACAATCTGGGTTTTGCCGCCTTCGCCAATACCGAGCGCAGCCGCGCGGCCTTGCGCTGGTGGGAACGCCACCTGCGGACACTGGGGCTGGCCGACCTGGAGGCCGGCTTGTTCACGGATCAGAAATGGATCGATTTCATTCCCGCCTTCGTGCCGACGACGTCGGTCATCCGCGATCCCGGATACAATGCGGCCTATTGGAATTTGCACGAGAGGATCGTGCGGGAAACCGACGACGGCTGGCGCGTCCTGTTTTCCGACGGAACCGAATTCGATCTGACATTCTTTCATTTCAGCGGCTTCAGCCCGTCCGTTGATATCCTTTCCAAACATGACAGCCGATTTCGGGCGCAACCGCCGGGTGACACCCGGCGGTTGCTTGCCCACTATGCCGCCGGGCTCAACGCGGCCGATGTCAATGGTTTCGCCGCGCGCGCCGTGGCAGCGCCGCGATTTGAGAACGGCGCCGCCTGGGACCCAGTTTGCCGGGCGCTGTATCGAAGCATCCTGGCCATCACACCCAGCTTCGGCGATCCGCTTTCCGGCAATGCCTTTCTTCGCCTGGCGGCCACCAACGACATTGGCGACCACTTGCCGCGCTATCTGCGGACCCTTCTGGATCTCCGGCCCGACATAGCCCAGGCCTTTGACGACGGTCGCAAGCTGAAAAGCCTGGCCGCCTGGCTGTTCAATGATGGCGCCTCTCAGATCGACATCGATCCTGCCTTGCTGCGATACCTCGGCATCGACCGCCCCAGGCTGAGCCAGATTAATTACGTCGGCTATTTTCAATCCCATCTCGGCGTCGCGGAAGCCGCGCGCAACGCGGTGACGGCACTCGGAGCGGCCGAGCTCGATGTCGCGATTCACGATATTTCCCGATTGGCGGAAAGCCCCACGGGCAGCTACGCATTCGCGCATCGCGCCACGTCCGGCGCATCGAACGCGATAACGATCCTCGGCGTGAATGCGGATCAGACGCCCACCGTATTGGGCCGCCTTCCCGCCGATTTGCGCTCCTCTTTTCTCATCGGCTATTGGGCCTGGGAAACCCCGGATTTTCCGGAAGAATGGTGCGACCGTTTCGATCTGGTGGACGAGGTCTGGGTTGCATCGTCATTTGCCGCCGAAGCCGTGCGCGCGAAGGCCACGGTTCCGGTTTTCGTCGCTCCCTACCCGGTGTCGCCGCCGCGGCTGAAACCCGATCGGCCATGGCTTGTCGAGATCCAGCCGGAAATCAGGCCCGACGAATTCGTCTTTCTCTTCCTGTTCGACATCGCATCTGTTCCTTTCCGCAAGAATCCCGACGGAGCCATCGCCGCCTTCAAGATGGCGTTCCGTCCGGACGAGCCGGTTCGTCTCGTCATCAAGACGCTCAACGGACACCGTGACCCGGAATTGCTGAAATCGCTCGAGGACATGGCCGCGGGACATCGCGTGACGATCTGGGACCGGGCGCTCGAGACACAGGATCGCTTTCGGCTTCTCGCCTCGGTCGACGCCTTCGTTTCGCTGCATCGGGCAGAAGGATTCGGCCTGTCGATCGCCGAGGCAATGGCCTTCGGTCTGCCGGTCGTGACGACGGGCTGGAGCGGCAATGTCGACTTCACCAACGCGGAGAACAGCGCTTCAGTTGCCTATGACCTGAAACCCATCGATCGGCAGCACGGACCTTACCCGGCCGGCACGCTGTGGGCGGAGCCCAGGCTCGACGATGCGGCCCGGCATATGAGACGCATTCGAGACGATGCAGCCTGGCGCGAGCGCATCGGCGCCGCCGCCGCCAGGACGATCGCGTCGCAATTGTCTCCCGAAACGATTGGCGCCCAGATGAAGGCGCGGATCGAGCGCTTGTCCAGGTCGATGCGGACCGCCCATCATGCACCGGTCGACAAAGTCGCCGTGCGCGACGGATCTCCCCGCGTCCTGCTGACCAGCGCGGCATTTGGATTGGTGGCGAGCGATGTCATGCGCCGTCCCTTTTTCTACATTCAGCGCATTCCCCGGATGCCCCGGCTGTTGATTCAGGAAGGGTTCGGCTCCGCCTTCGGCCGCGTCGCGCGGTCGGCGCGTGGCCAGCAAGGCGAGCTGCCGGGGATCGTTTCATTGCGCTCCATTGTCCTGAAATTCACGCGCCTGCTGCGCAAGCTCGGGATTGGCGGGGGTGAGAAGAACATATGGCGACAGCCCTGACGGCCACTGCGCCCCGGGGCAAAGCGCCCGTCGCTTGAAGCGCCCATCGTTTCAACGGCGGTCGGCGCGCAGCGGCTTGCGCCGGAGACCATGACCGCATCCTGCTCCCGCCTGTCATCCAGCCGGACAGCTCTCGAGCCGGCAGCAAGCAGTGTTGGCGCAGCTGAAGTGAACCGCCGGCAATGCCTCAGCGCCAGCCGAGGGCCGGCGCGACATGGCTGAGAATCGCCTCGATGACATGGGCATTATACGCGACCCCGAGTTGGTTCGGGACGGTCAGGAGCAGGGTGTCGGCCTCTGCGATGGCTTCGTCTTTCCGAAGCTGTTCGACGAGGATATCCGGTTCAGCGGCATAGCTGCGGCCAAAAATGGCGCGAGTGCTGTCGCCGAGTTGGCCGATCGTGTCCTCGTTGTCGTTGCCGCGGCCGAAATAGGCGCGGTCGCGATCGTCCACCAGCGCGAAAATGCTGCGGCTGACCGACACCCGCGGCTCGCGCGCGTGACCGGCCGCCTTCCACGCCTCGCGGAAGATCCGGATCTGCTCTGCTTGCTGGATATGAAACGGGCGTCCGTTCTCGTCGGTCTTGAGCGTCGAACTTTGCAGGTTCATGCCAAGCTTGGCGGCCCAGGTCGCCGTGGCATTGGAGCTGGCACCCCACCAGATTCGATCACGCAGGCCCGGCGAATGTGGCTCGACGCGCAGGAGACCGGGAGGGTTCGGGAACATCGGCTGCGGGTTCGGGCGCGCAAAGCCCTCGCCGCGCAATACCTCCAGCAGAACCTCCGTATGGCCGCGGGCCATCTCGGCATCGGTCATCCCCTCGGGCGGGGCGTAGCCGAAATGCCTCCATCCGTCGATCACCTGCTCCGGTGAACCGCGGCTGATGCCCAGCTGCAGGCGGCCACCACCGATGAGGTCGGCCGCGCCCGCATCCTCAGCCATGTAAAGCGGGTTCTCGTAGCGCATGTCGATGACCGCCGTGCCGATCTCGATCCGCTTGGTTCGCGCACCGACGGCAGCGAGCAACGGAAACGGCGAGCCGAGCTGGCGGGCAAAGTGATGCACCCGGAAATAGGCCCCGTCCGCGCCAAGCTCTTCGGCGGCGACGGCGAGATCGATCGATTGCAGCAGGGCATCGGACGCCGATCGCGTCTGCGACTGGGGCGAAGGGGTCCAATGGCCAAAGGACAGAAAACCGATCTTTTTCATGAACATGTCCCGTGGGGTGAGCAATGCCGCCCCAACTGGCGTGCGCCGGAGAATATGCCAGGCATCCGACGCGGCACGCCCGACAAGCTCCACCGAAACTGGCGCCGGCGCGCGGAGTGTTCCGCGCGCCGGCTTTGGTGGCGCTCGATCTCGGAAGCACGGGAACCGCACCCACCAGCGATCGAGGCTTATGATCCGGGACTTCTCCCGTTGTCGAAACTAAGCGGCGAAGGCCGACTTAGGTGACCCGGTGTGATCTCCCGCAATCATGATCTGGCTGGACACTGGATCACCTCCTCTCGGTTGGTTGCACATCCGCCTAAGATGGAGCGGGAGTGCAGGCCTGTAAACCCTGTCCGAAAAGTTTGGCATCGACGGCTCGGCCCGCGACGGTCGGCCGGCACGAAAGCGCATCGCGCCCGCCGCCTCGTCAGCCGGCTGTCGCTCGCATGTCGATGGCACGCACCTGTTCGAGCAGCTGCTGCGCCACCACTTCGAACGGCTCCAGGCTCTTGTCGGCCCTGCTCAGGACGACGGCGCCCTCGGCCGAGGCGATCAGCACCGTGGCCAGGCGCAGCGCCTGCGCGGGCGACAGCCCGCCTTGCTCCAGCAGATCCGCCAACCGGCTTCGCCATGCGCGGAAAACCACGGTCGCGTGGGACAGCAGTTCAGCGGAGCCGCTGGCAACCGTCACGGCCAGCACCGCGCAGCCGGCCTCGCATTGGGAGCGCGTCAATACGATGCGCCAGATCGCCAGGAAGCGCTCCACCACCGCTTCGGCCGTCCCGCCCGCCACCGTCTCGAGCGCGTCCGTCAGCACCGCGCCGGCCTGGTCTACCGCCGCCCCGATGAGCTGGTCCTTTCCGCCCGGAAAGTGGTGATAGAGCGAACCGCGCGGCGCGCCAGTGGCCGCCAGCACCTCCGAAAACGACGTGGATTGGAGACCGCGGCGCGCGAGCAGTGCCATCGCGCCGTCGACCATCCGCTTGCGGACCTCACCTGCCATCACCCGATTCCATCCGTTTTTCTCCCAAGGCAAAAATATATGACGGTCGTCCTAGTCGATGCTACTATGACGGTCATCATAGATCGCTCGTCGGAATTTCACGCCATGGCCCATCGCCGTCACACCGCGCGTTCGCTTCTGCAACTCCTCGTCCTCACCGTAGCGCTGGCTGCCGCCGGCACCGCGGCCACCGCGCAACCCAGCCAAGGAAACACTGCCGTGACCCTAGACCAGATCAAGCAGGCTCTTGTCGGCCATTGGGCCAGCATCGCTCCCGAAATTCGGCCCAGCGCCCTCAAGAACGCCGACGGCACGCTCAAGCCTTTTTACCTGACGCGGGACTTCAAGGCCCTGCCGGGCGACCGTTTCGAGCTCACCATCGTCAGCTCCGCCGACCCTCTTGGCAGGGTCCCGCTGTCGCGCATCCTGATCAAGGGCCACATGCACTGGCGCGGCGACCACCCGATCGCGAACGGCGCCCAGAAGGTCGACTTCGTGGCCGACGAGGCCTACGAGGTCACACCTCTGCTGCAAGGCTTTGCGGATGTGCTGAACCAGGTCGCGGCTCAGGACTACGCCAGGTGGGAGGTCGGCAAGACGCAGAGCGTGTTCGGCAAGACATTCGCGCCGTTCGGCTTGGCCGCCGGCAGGAACTTCATGGAATATGACCTGGTCTACCTCGCGCACGGCATGCTGTTCTGGGGCGCGCGCAACATCGATGGGCGCGGTTTCGACACCGAAGAGAACCGCCCCACCAACCTGCAGATCCCCATGGCGCGTCAGTAGAGACCAGTGGGCGCATGACATCGCGCATTCGCCCACCCGACTTGGCGGATCGGCCGGGATGCCCGGCCGGCCGTCTGCTGGACGACGGGTTGCCTTCCCGAAGAATGCCGGAGGGCCGAGCTCCACTCCGATGACGCGGAACAGGTGACGATGCCGCGCGATGCGACGATGCACCGGGTGACGCAAATCAGGTCGAAAAGGTGAAGCTCTACGAACCGGTTTGATGAACCGGCATCCAAATCATCGACTTGGCGGAAATTTGGCGCTCCCTAGGGGACTCGAACCCCTGTTTTCGCCGTGAGAGGGCGACGTCCTAGACCGCTAGACGAAGGGAGCGCGGCCGCATTCGCTGCGGAGCGCGCTTCATAAGCGGAAAGGGTCACGCCGGTCAAGAACGCTGACGCCGATCGCGCGTGTTTTCCCCGGCGCGCGCTTTCGCGCCGCGCGGCGCTTGATCAGGGCCGCGGCACCTGCGGTCCGCCGACCGTGATCCGGTGCACTTCCTTCAGCGATTTCAGGTCATAGACGACAATGACCGGCAGGCCGCCCTGATCATAGGTCACGGTCAGCTGGCTATCGGCGGCGACCGCCGAGATCACCTTGGCGCCCTGTGGGTCGATGGCGCCGACCCGGACCGGTCCAGACGGCCCCTGCCCGCCCATCAGCCGATAGGCGATCACCGCCAGCACCGTGCCGACGCCGGCGATCATGATGATCGAGGAGACGATCGAGATGCGGCGGATCTTGGCGACGACGGCTTCGCTCGCGGGGTCGTTGACATCGGGATCGGAGGAAGTGTTGTTCATCGCGCAATCTGAAGGAGTTTCGGGCGTGGCGGACGAGATGCAGGATTTCGTGGTGGGAGCGGACGAGGCGCGCGAGCGGCTCGACCGGCTCTTGGCGCGCCACATACCCTCGCTGAGCCGGTCGCGCCTGAAGGCGCTGATCGAGGCGGGGCACGTCACGCTGAGCGGCCGGACCATGACGGATGCCGGCCAAAGGGTCAATCAAGGCGACCAGGTGCGGCTCGCCGTGCCCGAACCGGAGGACCCGACGCCGCGGGGCGAAGCGATCCCGCTCGACGTCGTCTTCGAGGATGACGAGCTGATCGTCATCGACAAGCCGGCCGGCCTCGTTGTCCATCCGGCCGCCGGCCATTGGACCGGCACCCTGGTCAATGCGCTGATCGCCCATTGCGGTGCGAGCCTGTCGGGCATTGGCGGCGTCCGGCGCCCGGGTATCGTCCATCGGCTCGACAAGGACACCACCGGCCTGATGGTGGTCGCCAAGACCGATCGCGCCCATGTCGCGCTGAGCCGGCAATTCGCCGACCATGGCCGGTCCGGACCTTTGGAGCGCGCCTATGTCGCGCTGGTCTGGGGCCGGCCGAAACCCGACGCCTTCACGATCGACCAGCCGCTCGACCGCGACCCGCGCAACCGCGAGCGGATCGCGGTGCGCCAGGGCGGCCGCGAGGCCATCACCCATGTCGGCGTCGAGGCATCCTTTCTCGACGGGCTGGTCGCCGAGGTGTCCTGCCGGCTGGAAACCGGACGCACCCATCAGATCCGCGTCCATATGGCGCATCTCGGCTTTCCGCTGCTCGGCGACGAGACCTACGCCAAGGGTTTCAAGACCAAGGTCAGCAAATTGCCGGAGCCCGCACGCCTGGCGCTCGACCGTCTCGGCCGTCAGGCCCTGCATGCGGCCGTGCTGGGCTTCGCCCATCCGGTCAGCGGCGAGGTCTTGCATTTCGAGAGCCCGCTGCCGACCGACATGCAGCACCTCGTCGAAGCCCTGGGCGACCCCGCATAGAGCGGCAAAGCGGCTGCGGGCCTGAATTGCATGAACCGCCGGCGCTCACGGGAACGTGCGGCGATGTGATTATCCGCTTTCGCAGGTGCAGCGTATAAAGCGAGAAGGCTGCGGGGCCTCTCGTGCAATTCTGCAAAGAAGCTTCGCGGATTATGGCGCTCCCGGGGGTCGCAAAGCCACCCTTCCGCCATCATGTTGAGTACATATATGAGGGTGCTACGGCTGGCGTTTCGCAGCCGTGCGCTACGGGTTGCCTGGGCCTTGGGGCAGGCGATCCGGGCTCGCCGGATGGTCCGGGGGCCGAGATTAAGGAGAGCTATATGGCTTATGCTGCTTCTCTTCCCATCCTCTCCGCGGAAGCGGGTCTGTCGCGTTATCTCGACCAGATCCGCAAGTTTCCGATGCTGCAGCCGCAAGAGGAATACATGCTCGCCAAGAGCTGGCGCGAACACGGCGACAGCAAGGCGGCACACAAACTCGTCACGTCTCACCTTCGCCTCGTCGCCAAGATCGCGATGGGCTATCGCGGCTACGGCCTGCCGATCGGTGAAGTCGTGTCCGAAGGCAATGTCGGCCTCATGCAGGCGGTGAAGCGGTTCGAGCCCGACAAGGGCTTCCGTCTCGCCACCTATGCCATGTGGTGGATCAAGGCTTCGATTCAAGAATATATCCTGCGCTCCTGGTCGCTCGTGAAAATGGGCACGACCGCGAACCAGAAGAAGCTGTTCTTCAACCTGCGCAAGGCCAAGAGCTCGATCTCGGCGCTGGAGGACGGCGACCTTCGTCCCGACCAGGTCAAGGTCATCGCCACCAAGCTCGGTGTCGAGGAGCAGGACGTCATCGACATGAACCGCCGGCTCGGCGGTGATGCGTCGCTGAACGCGCCGCTGCGCGAGGACGGCGACGGCGAGTGGCAGGACTGGCTGGCCGACGACAGCGACAGCCAGGAGAACGTGCTGGCCGAGAGCGAGGAGAGCGACAACCGGCGCAGCGCGCTGATGAAGGCGTTGACCGTGCTCAATGAGCGCGAGCGCATCATCTTCGAGGAACGCCGGCTGAAGGACGATCCGATCACGCTGGAGGAACTTGCCGAGCGCTTCGGCGTGTCGCGCGAGCGTGTCCGCCAGATCGAGGTTCGCGCCTTCGAGAAGGTCCAGGATGCCGTGGTGAAGTCGATGCGGGCGCTCGAGGGCGCTCCGGCGGCCATCGCCGCCCATTGATCAGCCCGGCCGGGCTTTAAAAATGCCAAAGGGGAGGTCCGCGAGGACCTCCCCTTTTCTTGTGCGCAAAGGGCTGGCGGTTACTGTCCCCAGGCCGACAGGGCTTCCTCGAAGGCCCGGTCGCCCGCGACCCCCTTCTCGATGGTCAGAATGGCGCGACGGCCACTGTCGTAGCGCATGGGAATATCGATGAAGGCGCGCGAGCGCAGCGCCTCGATATTGCTCGCCTTGTCCGTGTCGAGTGCCGCCGACAGGCCGATGAAGAAGAAGCCGTTGGTCACCCGCACGGCCTGGCCGACCAGCGGCACGCCACGCGCCTGCTCGGACGGCTTCATCAGCACGCCGGGCACTTCGGCCACGCCGCCGAACTGGAAGTCACGCGGCAGCGCGAAGACCACTTCGATCGTATGGGTCGCCGGCAAGGTCTCGTCGAGATTGCGCCGGATCGTCAGCGTCACCGTCATGCGACGCTCGGGGATCGTCACTTCCCCCATCAGCACCAGATCCGGCGGCTGGCCGCGACCGACGCTGACGGTCTGCGTGCGCCAGACGACCGAACCCTGCATGAGCGTGCCGGCTTGATTGCCCGGCGTTTCCTCGAACAGCGCGGCGCGCTGGGCGACCGCCAGCGAAGCCGGCGGCGCGGCAGGCGGCGCGGCAGGCGGCGGCGCGGCCGGAGCAGGCGTCGGAGCAGCGACATCAGGCGCAGGCGGCGATGACGCGGCCGGAGCAGGCGCGGCCGGCGTCGGAGCAGGCTGAACAGCGGCCGTATCCGGCACAGGGGTCGGAGCCGGAGCCGGCGTCGGAGACACGGCCGGCGGTTCGGCCGGCGCTGGCGTCGCGACCTGCGGCGGCGCGGCATCCGGAGCCGGCGCGGGGGCAGGCGTCGGCTCGGCCGGCCGCGGTGCGACCGGCGCCGGCGTATCGCCGCCGACGCGGTCGGTGATTTTCGGCCGCTCGCTATCCGGCACCGCCGGCGCAGGGGCTGCGGGCGCAGGCGGGCGCTGGGCCGCGACCTGCGGCTGCTGCCGGCCCGGCTGCGTTGCGAAATACCAGCCGACGCCGCCGGCGGCCGCCAGGATTACCAGGACCAGGCCCGCCGCGATCAGTCCGCCCCGGCCCTTGCGTCCCGGCTCGGCCTGGTCATCGGCACCCAGCACGGAAACCCGCGGCCGGATCGGCGCCAGCGACGATTCGCGCGGGCCATCGCCGAGCGACGGCGCACCGAGCGCAGGCTCCGCCGGTTCGGCCGCCGCGCCATGGCCGAACTCGACCGTCGGCTCCAGCCGCTGCGGCACGGTCTCCGGCGTATCGGAAGCAACGAGCTGATCCTGCGCGACACGTTTGGCATTGGCCGCCGCATCGCCGAGCGCTTCGGCCTCATGGGCCGCATCGCTGACCGCCCTGGCGCCGTCGACCGAAACCGGTTCGGTCCTGACCGTCGCGACCGCCGCCGCAATGCCGGCCAGTTCGCGTTCCATCATGGCGTCGAGCGTCTCGGCCGAACTGTCGGCCTCGACCTTGCGGATCGCATCCTCCAGCGACAACCGCTCGCGCGTGATATGCTCCTCCGCGAGCGGCGGATCCATGCCACGCAATTGCGCGATCAAGGCTGTCCGCGCGCGGTCATAGACCGCGCGGCGCGCCTCGCCTGTGTTCTCCGTCAAAGCCGTGACGGCCCGGGAGATCAAGGGCGTGTAATCGGCCATCGCGCTGTGCTCTGTCGCCTCCCCTGGGGACACCGTCCCCCTGACACTCTACTCGAACGGATTGCGTACGAGAATCGTGTCGTCGCGCTCCGGGCTGGTTGATAGTAGGGCAACCGGGCAACCGATCAATTCCTCGATGCGGCGCACATATTTGATCGCCTGGGCCGGCAGTTCGCCCCAGGAGCGGGCCCCCGCCGTGCCCGAGGGCCAACCTTCGATCGTCTCGTAGATCGGCTTGATCCTGGCCTGGGCTTCCTGGCTCGACGGCAGGAGGTCGATCCGCTTGCCGTCCAGCTCATAGGCCACGCAGACCTGGATCTCCTCGAACGCGTCGAGAATATCGAGCTTGGTCAGCGCGATGCCGTCGATGCCGCTGGTCTTGACGGCCTGGCGCACCAGGACCGCGTCGAACCAGCCGCAGCGGCGCTTGCGCCCGGTGACGACACCGAATTCGCGGCCGCGCTCGCCCATGATCCGGCCGTTCTCGTCATCGAGCTCGGTCGGGAAGGGGCCGCCGCCGACCCGCGTGGTATAGGCCTTGGTGATGCCGAGCACATAATTGACCGCACCCGGACCCATGCCCGAACCGGCGGCGGCCTGGCCGGCCACCGTGTTGGACGAGGTCACGAAGGGATAAGTGCCGTGGTCGATGTCGAGCAGCGTGCCCTGGGCGCCCTCGAACAGGATCCGCTTGCCAGCCCGCTTCTCGTTATAGAGCAGGTCGAATACCGGCTCGACATAGGGCAGCACCTTGGGCGCGACCTCGGCGAGTTCGTCATAGATCGCCTGCGGCTCGATCTCGGCCAGCCGGAGGCCGCGGCGCAGCGCGTTGTGATGGGTGAGGAGCCGCTCGATCTTCGGCATCAGAGCGCTCAGATCGGCAAGATCGGTCATGCGGATGGCGCGCCGGCCGACCTTGTCCTCATAGGCCGGGCCGATGCCGCGCCCGGTGGTGCCGATCTTGGTCCCGGCCGTATTGGCCGATTCGCGATGCAGGTCGAGCTCGCGGTGCAACGACAGGATCAGGCAGGCATTCTCGGCCACCCGGAGCGTCTCCGGCGTGATCGACACGCCCTGCGCCGACACCCGCTCGATTTCCGCGATCAGGGCATGCGGGTCGATGACCACGCCATTGCCGATCACCGAAAGCTTGCCGCGGACGATACCCGACGGCAGCAGCGACAATTTATAGGTGACGCCGTCAATGACCAGCGTATGTCCGGCATTGTGGCCGCCCTGAAAACGGACCACCGCATCGGCCTGGTTCGACAACCAGTCGACGATCTTGCCTTTGCCCTCGTCGCCCCACTGGGAACCGACGACCACCACGTTTGCCATGGTCTCTATCCTGACCTGTTCGTGGCAAGGCAAACCCCGACCGCGCGCTCATCGCGATGGCCGGGGTCCTTGCACTGTGCGGATAAAGGATCATGACAAAGGTGGCAAGTCCGCCGGACGCAGAGGCTCCTTTCTGCCGTTTCCCACAGACTTTTCGGCTCAGGAGCGGCCCTGCACCGGGGCCAGCACCTTGTCGGCCGGCCAGCGCAGCCGCCAGCCATGGCGAATCTCGCGCGACCCGCCGGGCGCCAGATCGAAAGCCCATTCGACGATTCCGCGCCGGCCCTTGACGTCGCGCGTGGTCGGCGCGGTCATTCCCGACAGCGTCTCGACGGTAATGTCCTGGGCTTCGGTCACCGGCAGGCGGTCTTCGATGACCACCTGGCGCGGGCTCTGCGCGCCGTTGCGCGCGACGATGCGGAATTCGCGCTCCTCGGTGCGCGCCGACGAGATGATCCCCGCCGATCCGTCGGTGCGGCGCACCACATGGTGCTCGATCCTGACCAGATCGTCCGGGCCGAAGCCGAGATTGACCATGTCGTCACGGGTGGCGGCCGCGACCTGCGTGCGGCCGGCGAAAACGCCGTCGCGATAGAGCGACACCCGGCCCGGCATGAGCGGCGTCTCGTCGGCATATTTGAATCGCGCTTCGAGGAAGGCCGTCGGGTCGACGCTCGGCACGGCCCGCGAAATCAATTGCGGTTCGATGGCGGTCGAAGCGATGCGCAGGGCCCGTGCCCCCTCGCTCGAAGCGATGGTGGTACGGCCGGGAATGACGAAACTGGCCTGGAAGCCACCGGTATCGACCACGGCCTCGGCCTCCTGCACCCGCATCCGCGCCGATTCCTGCGCCACCGTCGGCGGGCTGATCGGCGCGGGCCTCGGGGCGGCGGCATAGCCGCGTGTTTCGGCCCCGCCCAGGGCATCGCTCGACCGCCCCATGGGCGGCTCGTTGAACCGGATGATCAGCGACGCCAATTGCGGCGCGGCGCCGCCGCGCGCCACCCGGACGGTGGAGACGGTGAGCGCGACATTCGACCAGTCCTCGCCGGTCTCCTGGCGGATTTCCGCACGCCGGACCAGTTCCAGCGCCGGCTTGGCGCCCGTCGTCGCGAGCCGCGCGTCATAGACCGGCGCCCAGCGGGCCCCCCGCACGGCATAGGTCACGGTCAGCTCGCCGCGATAGGCAGCCCCCGCCTCGACCGCGATACGCGCCTCGAGGCGCTGCGGCGGCTGTTGGCGCAGTGCCGCCTCGATGGTCGCGATCTCGCGGTCGAGCGCGCGCTGGCGCTGCTCGGCCTGGCGGATAGCCCGGTCGGCGGCATTGGTTTCCTCGACAGCGGCGGCGAAAGCCTGGCGCGCCTCGCCGACATTCAGCCCGCGCTCGCCGCTCGAAAGGGTGGAGCCGGCGACCAGCGCTTCCGCCGCACGCTTGCGCAAGCGCTCGGCGCCGATCCGGTCGTCCAGCGACAGGCGCTCGTCGCGCAGGGCCTCGAGCTTTTGCACCCGTTCGGGATCGGTCCGTTCGAAGGCGCGCGGCTGGCGCGCATCGACCGACCCGACGGTCAGCCGGCCCTCGCCGGCGCCGGCGATCCGCAGCGAGCCCGGATCGGCGCTCGGCGGCAGGTCGCCCAGCACCAGGACATGCTCGCCCGCCGGGACCTCGACCGTGAAGCGGCGGGTGATGCTGGCGCCGTCGGGAAAGACGGTGACCGCGTCGACCCGCGAGGTGAGGTCGAACTCGGCGGCTCCGGCCGCCATCGACGGCAACAGGAACAGCATGGACAAAGCAACGGTGCGTTGCGGAAACATGGGGCGCTCCTCGTATTGGAGCGTTCAAATTACCCTGAGGAATATGACCGGTTGGCGGCGGAAGCACGGCGCTCGCCGGCGCGGCCGCACGGCAATTGCGTTGATTTTTCAACGACCAAGCTGCCGTGCCAGGTCAACTCGGCCGATCAGCCGAAGCGGCCGGTAATATAGTCGCGCGTGCGCCGGTCGCGCGGATTGGTGAAGATCTGGTCGGTCGCGCCTTCCTCGACGAGAACGCCCAGGTGGAAAAAGGCGGTCCGCTCGGAGACACGCGCGGCCTGCTGCATCGAATGGGTGACGATGACGATGGTGAAGTTCTGCTTCAACTCGTCGATCAGCTCCTCGATCCGGGCGGTGGCGATCGGGTCCAGCGCCGAGCATGGCTCGTCCATCAGGATCACCTCGGGACTGACCGCGATGGCCCGGGCAATGCACAGCCGCTGCTGCTGGCCGCCCGACAGGCCGGTGCCGGAATCCCTGAGCCGATCCTTTACCTCGTTCCACAGGCCGGCCTTCTTCAGCGCGGTCTCGACCACCTGGTCGAGGCCTGAGCGGGTTCGAACCAGGCCATGGATGCGCGGCCCATAGGCGACATTCTCGTAGATCGATTTGGGAAACGGATTGGGCTTCTGGAACACCATGCCGACGCGGGCGCGCAACTGCACCACGTCCAGCCCCCGGTCGTTGATGTCCCGGTCGTCGATACGGATGTCGCCGGTGACCCGGCAGATCGGAATCGTATCGTTCATCCGGTTGAGGCAGCGCAGGAATGTCGACTTGCCGCAGCCCGACGGGCCGATGAAGGCCATGACCGAGCGCTCGGGAATATCGACATTGACGTCCTTGATGGCCTGCTTGTCGCCATAGAAGACATTGACGTCCCGGCCGGTGATCTTCGGCCGGCCCGCCGGCGTGATGCCGGAAGCCGCAACCGTGATCGGGAGTTTGGCAGCAGAACGCATCGATTTCACCCTTGCCAAGGCTTGGCGCTGATCACCAGCGACGCTCGAACGACTTGCGCAGGAACACGGCGAGCGCGTTCATCGCGATGAGAAACACCAGCAGCACCAGGATCGCCGCGGCGGTCTTGTGCCGGAAGGCCTGCTCGGGAAAGTCGGCCCACATGAAAATCTGCACCGGCAGAAGGGTCGTGGCATCGAAAATGCCGCCCGGCAGGTCGACCACGAAGGCGACCATGCCGATCATCAGGAGCGGCGCGGTCTCCCCCAGCGCATGGGCCATGCCGAGAATGGTGCCGGTCAGGATGCCCGGCATGGCGAGCGGCAGGACATGATGGAACACCGCCTGCTGGTGCGAGGCGCCGACGCCGAGAGCCGCCTCCTTCACCGAGGGCGGCACAGCGCGAATGGCGGCGCGCGCGGCGATAATGATGATCGGCAGCGTCATCAGCGCCAGCACCAGGCCGCCGACGACGGGCGCCGAGCGAGGCATCTCGAAGACGTTGAGAAAGATCGCAAGACCGAGCAGGCCGAAAATGATCGAGGGCACGGCGGCGAGGTTGTTGATATTGACCTCGATGATCTCGGTGAACCGGTTGCGCGGCGCGAACTCCTCGAGATAGACGGCGGCCGCGACCCCGATGGGGAAACACAGCGCGAGCGTGATCGCGAGGGTGAGGAACGAGCCGATAATGGCAACCCCGACGCCTGCGAGTTCGGGCTCCCGCGATGCGCCCCCGGTGAAGAACTCCCAGGCGATCTGCCGCTCGACCAGCCCGGCCTGCCGCAACGTCTCGAGATAGGCGATCTCGCGGTCGCCGATGCGCCGGCTGGCTTCCGGCACGACGACCCGAACGATCTCCCACTGGCCGCCCGGAACGGGATCGAGTGCGCGCGGCGGCAGGATGACCTGGCCCGCGGCGCTGCCGGTTTCGACCGCGCCGAGCTTCACCAGGCCGCCATTGACCCGCACGAGGAAACTCGAAACCCCGCTGTCCAGCGCCCCTTGCATCTGCGCCTTGCCGATACGCAGCGCGAGTTCGGCGAGGCGCTCGCGCAGCCCGGCGGCGATATCCCGTGTCGCGGCGAGCTGGCGTCGCTCTTCCGCGATGCGGCCCTGGATCCGGGCCTGCCCCGCCTGCGGAGCGGCGGCGAGCCTCTGATCGAGGCCCGCGAGATCCTGTTCGAGCCTGGCGGCAACGCGCTCCTGGCCGGCGAGCTCGCGCTTCAGGCCGTCAGTCGCGGCGGCAAGCTGCCCCTTCAGCGCCGCGAGCGCCGGCTGGAAATTCACCGCCGCCGCCGTGAGCCGGACGCTGCCGCGATCGCCTGACAGCCGCAACTCGCCCTCGCCCTTGATCACCTCGAGCGCGGTGATCCGTCCCTTCAGGTAGAGATCGGCCATGTCGTCGAGCGGCAGGAGCACCTGTTGCCGCGTGCCGATCATGGCGGGATCCGCCAGCACCTGCCGGCGCAGGATCGAGGCGGCGCCTGATGACACGATATTGGCGAGCGCCCGGCGTTCGGCCCGCTCGGCCACATCGGGGAAATGGACGCGCAGCGCGCCATTGACCACGGCATCGAAATTGCCGGCATTGATGGCGCGCACCAGCACGTCACCCGAGAGGTTCTGCGGGTTCAGGTCGTCCTGCGCCAGCACGACGTCGAGCTTCACATAGGACTGGGTGAAGGCCGGGATCGCCTGGACGACGATGGTCGCCAGGAACAGGACCAGGAAGCCGCCGGCGAGCAGCAATGCGCCGAGGCCCATGGCCCGAAACACGAATTCGCGGCGATAACGCGCCTTCAGCCGCCGGAGCGCGGCGGCATCGGTATGCAGTTCGGTGACGATCCGGGATGACGGGATGTCAGTCATAGTGTTCCCGGTATCTCTTGACCACCCTGAGCGCGAGGAGATTGAGCGCCAGCGTGATCGCGAACAGCGCCAGCCCGAGCGCGAAGGCGGCAAGCGTCTTCGGGCTGTCGAACTCCTGGTCGCCGGTCAGCAGCGCGCCGATCTGCACGGTGACGGTCGTGACCGCTTCCAGCGGATTGAGCGTCAGGTTGGCCGCCATGCCCGCTGCCATCACCACGATCATGGTTTCGCCGATGGCGCGCGAGACCGCCAGCACCAGGGCCGAGACGATGCCCGGCAGGGCCGCCGGCAGCACCACTTTCCGGATCGTCTCCGACTTGGTCGCGCCGAGCCCCATCGAGCCGTCGCGCAGCGATTGCGGCACGGCGTTGAGGACGTCGTCCGACAGCGAAGACACGAAGGGCACGATCATGATGCCCATCACCAGGCCGGCGGCGAGCGCGCTTTCCGAGGCGACGTCGAGGCCGAGCCCCTGGCCGCTGTCGCGGATGAACGGCGCGACCGTCAGGGCCGCGAAGAAGCCGTAGACCACGGTCGGAATGCCGGCGAGAACTTCCAGCATCGGCTTGCCGACCGCGCGCACCGGCCCCGAGGCATAGTCCGCCAGGTAGATCGCGGCGAAAATGCCGATGGGTGCCGCCACCCCGACGGCGATCAGCGTGATCAGCAGCGTGCCGGCGATGAGCGGAACGATGCCGAATGCCGCACTGCCGCCGACCTGATCGGCACGGAAGGCCATTTGCTGCGGCGTCCAGGTCAACCCGAACAGGAAGTCGATCGGGCTGACCATCGCAAAGAAGCGCAGGGATTCGGTCACCAGCGACAGCACGATGCCGATCGTGGTCAGGATCGCGAGTGCCGCCGAGGCGAGCAGGAACAGCCTGACCACGGCCTCCACCCGGTGGCGCGCACGGAAGGTCGGGGTGATCGCCCGCCAGGCCATCACGAAGCCGATCGCGCCCGCCGCCGCCATGACGACGATCATGGCCGTGACCGAGACCTGATCCAACCTCGTGAAGACCAGCGCCGCCTGTTCGCGCAGGCCGTCGCGCAGGACCGCGGTGCCGTCCTGGGCGATGGCCTGGACGTCGCGCCAGAACCCGTCGCCCTGGGCACGGCTGAACCCGCCGGTCTCGGCGGCGAACGCGGCGAAGAGCCGGGCACGCACCACCCTGGGCGCGATCAGCGACCAGAGGACGAGAACCGCCAAAGGCGGCCCGGCGGTCATCAAAGCGAGCCACCAGCCGTGATAGCCGGGGCGCGAATGCATCGCGGCATAATCGGCGCCGGCGAGCGCCGCCGACCTCCTGCGTCCGAGCGGCAGGCAAATGATGCCGATGGCCAGAAGCAAGCCGAACAGGGTTGGAAACATCGCCGCCGCCCGCCAGCCGTCTAGAGGCCGGCCATGCCGGCAGCGCCCCGGGCGCCGCGGGCAACCGCTTCGCGATCGGCGCGCTGCAGGGGCACGAGGCCCTTGCGCTCGAGATAGCCGTCCTCGCCCATGGCGGCTTCCGAGACATATTCGTCGACGAAATCCTGCAGGCCCGGGATCACGCCGATATGGTCGCGCTTCACATAGATGAACAGCGACCGGGCCAGCGGATAGCGGCCGGCAGCGATCGCCTCGACCGCCGGCTCGACGCCGTCGATGCGGGTGCCCTGGATCTTGTCCTGGTTCTCCTCGAGAAAGGAAAAGCCGAAAATGCCGAACGAACCGGGATTGGCCCTCAGCCGCTGGACGATGATATTGTCGTTCTCACCGGCCTCGACATAGGCTCCGTCGGCCCGCACCTGCTGGCAGGCGCGCGGGTCGATCGCCACGTTCAGCCGGCGTTGCGCCTGCCGGCAGCCTTCCAGCAGGCCGAGCTCGTTCAAGGCATCGCGGGTGCCCGAGGTCGGCGGCGGACCAAGCACCTCGATCTTGCGCGCGGGCAGGCTCGGCGAGATATCCGACCAGAGCCGGTTCGGGTTGGCCACGCTTTGCCCCTGGCCATCCGGCACCTCGGCGGCTAGCGCCAGATAGAGCTGCTCCAGCGTCACCTGCATCGCCGGCACCGCCCTGGAATTGGCGATGACGATGCCGTCGAAGCCGACTTTCACTTCGACCGGCGTCACGCCATTGCGCCGACAGGTTGCGAATTCCGACGGCGTGATGCGGCGCGAGGCATTGGCAATGTCGGGCGTATGGGTGCCGACCCCGCCACAGAACAGCCGCATGCCGCCACCCGTGCCGGTCGCTTCGACGATCGGCGCCTTGCCACCCTTCTGGCCGAAACGCTCGGCAACGGCCGCGGTGAACGGAAAGACCGTTGACGAGCCGGTGATCTGGATACGGTCGCGGCCCTGCGCTCCCGCAGCGCCCGCCAGGGCCAGCACGCCGCCGATCACCACGGCCGTAAAGGAGATCACAGCGGCCAATTTCACGTGATGCTCCTGGCTTGCGGGGGCTTTGCCGGACCGCGTCCTGGCAGCCGCGGCTCCGGCCATGCGGGACAAGCCGCGGGGCGCTTCTTTTATGACCTGACAATGACAGATCGATGAACGATCTTATCCATATTTTCCAATGGATTACGATGCAAGTCCGGACATGGCCGCCCAGCCGGCCGGATCTCCGTGACGGCGCTGGCGGCGCCGCATCGCTCGAATGCATCCGGCGCGCCTGACAGGCCTCGTCCGGCCCGTCTATAGTGCGCACGCCCCGCGGGAATCCGGCAGCGCATGCGCCTTTCCAACAATCCCTATCTGATCCTAGCGGCCACCACGCTGATCTGGGCCGGCAATGCGGTGGCGAGCCGCATGGCGGTTGGCCACGTCTCGCCGATGATGCTGACGGCGCTGCGCTGGATCTTCACGCTCTTGATCATGACGACCATCGCCGGCCCCGCCTTCCGGCAGGAATGGCCCGAAATCAAGGCCAATGCCGGCTGGCTGATCCTCATGGGGGTTGTCGGCTTTACCGGCTTCAACGCCCTGTTCTATTTGTCCGCGCAATATACCACCGCGGTGAATATCGGCATTATCCAGGGCTCGATCCCGGTCATGGTGCTGATCGGCGCCTTCCTCGCCTACCGCACCCGCATCACCGGCCTGCAGATGATCGGCATCGCCGTCACGCTGATCGGCATCGTGCTGCTGGCAACCCGCGGTCATCTGGACCAATTGCTCGGCCTGGCCTTCAATTTCGGCGACCTGCTCATGCTGATCGCCTGCCTCGGCTATGCCGCCTATACGGTGGCCTTGCGGGAGCGGCCGAAGATCTCGCCGCAGCCGTTCTTTCTCAGCCTGTCGGCCGTCGCGCTGGTCTCGTCGCTGCCGCTGCTGGCGATCGAGATCGCCAGCGGGGCCGCGCGCTGGCCCGATGCCAAGGCGCTCGCGATCATCGCCTATGTGGCGCTCCTGCCGGGCTTTGTCGCCCAACTCCTGTTCATGCGCGCCGTCGAGATGATCGGCCCTGGCCGGGCCGGCCTTTGGGTCAATCTCGTACCGGTCTGGGCGGCGATCCTCGGACCGTTGATCCTGGGCGAACTCTTCGCCTGGTACCACGCCGTGGCGCTCGCCCTGGTGCTCAGCGGCATCGCGGTCGCCGAAAGCCGGCGGCGCTGAAGGCAGCCTTCAGCTTCGCCCGCCGCCGGCAAACCGCGCCATCAGGGCGAGCAGCACCGCCATGCCGACGCCGAACATGGCCCCAAGGATGGCGGTGACCGCCAACCGGCCGCCGAAGGGAGCCTGGCCGCGGATCGCCGGCAGCACCACCCAATTGACCATGGCAGGCCCCATCACGCCGAACAGCAGACCGAACAGCACCCCGGCGCCGAACAGGGCGATCAGGCCGGCGACGAGCGCGCCCGACAACACGCCGATGGCGATGGCGCGGAAGTCGCCGAAGACCAGCGAGGCGGCCCCCCACACCAGGGCGCCGGTGAAAATGCCGAAGACGATCGCCACCAGATGGCCACGTGACTGAAATCCCGCCCGATCCCACAGGAGCACGAACAGGATGCCCCAGAGGCCGCCCCAGAAACATTGATTGACGATCTGCGGCAGGCCGAGCGGCGCCACCGCCCGGAGCGAATAGACCGGGATCTGCGCCAGGCCGAACTGGTTCAATGCAAAACTGGTCGTCTGATCGAAGACGAGAATCGACAGGGCGCCGACGACGAAGCCGAGCGCGAGACGCGGAAGCGAGGACATGGACCACCCCAGGAAAACGAGTCGGCAGTCTAAAGGCTTCGCGCGCGCCGGGAAATCGGGCGGACAGGCGGCCTCACAGAGTCATCACGGCCGGCCCGCTCCCGCGGACCGGCCGTGACCGGATCGATCGTCGTCGCCCGCCGGAACCGGCCGGCGCCGGCTCAGAACACCAGGCGGCGCGCCCGCTTCACATGCGGGATCTCATGAATGCTGGCGAGCAGGTCGTCGGAGATCTTCTCGTCGACTGCGACGAAACAGATGGCATCGCCGCCGGGCTTGTCGCGGCCGAGATTGAAGGTCGCGATATTGACGCCGGCATTGCCGAGCAGCATGCCGAACTGGCCGATGAAGCCCGGCTTGTCGTCATTGCGCACATAAAGCATGTGCGGCGCGAATTCCGCGTCCATGGCGATGTGCCGGATCTCGACGATGCGCGGCTTGCCGTCGGCGAGCACGGTGCCGGCGGCATGGCGCGGCATGTCCTCGGCTTCCACGGTGATCAGGATGCGGCTTTCCAGATTGCCCGGCGCCTCGCGCTTCACCTCGTCGACCGTGATGCCCTTGTCGGTGGCGATGCCCACCGCATTGACCATGTTGATGTCGGAAAGGAACGGCCGGAGCGCGCCGGTCACGGCGGCGGCCGTCAACGGCCGGACGTTCAGATCCGCCACGGCGCCTTCGAACTCGATCCGGATGCCCTTGATCGGCGCCTCGGTGAGCTGGCCGAGGAACGAACCGAGCTTTTCCGCCAGCGCCACGAAGGGCCTGAGCTTCGGCGCCTCTTCCGCCGAGATCGACGGGAAATTCACCGCATTGGTGATGGCCCCCGACAGGAGATAGTCGGACATCTGCTCGGCCACCTGCAGGGCGACATTTTCCTGCGCCTCGTTGGTGGCTGCCCCCAGATGCGGCGTGCAGATCACATTGGGATGGCCGAACAGCGGATTGGTGGTCGCCGGCTCTTCCGAGAACACGTCGAAGGCCGCGCCGGCGACATGGCCCGAATCGAGCGCTTCGCGCAGCGCCACCTCGTCGACCAGCCCGCCGCGCGCGCAATTGATGATGCGCACGCCCTTCTTGGTCTTGGCCAGCGCCTCGCGCGACAGGACGTTGCGGGTCTGCGCGGTCATCGGCACATGCAGCGTGATGAAGTCGGCGCGCCGCAGCAGGTCGTCGAGGTCGACCTTCTCGACGCCGATCGAGATGGCGCGCTCCGGCGACAGATAGGGATCGAAGGCGATCACCTTCATCTTCAGGCCGAGCGCCCGGTCGGCGACGATCGAGCCGATATTGCCGCAGCCGATGATGCCGAGCGTCTTCGAGGTCAGCTCGACGCCCATATATTTGTTCTTTTCCCACTTGCCGGCCTGGGTGGTCCGGTCGGCATCGGGGATCTGGCGGGCGATCGCGAACATCATCGCGACCGCGTGCTCGGCCGTGGTGATCGAATTGCCGAAGGGCGTGTTCATCACGATGATGCCCTTGGCGGTCGCGGCGGGGATGTCGACATTGTCGACGCCGATGCCGGCGCGGCCGATTACCTTGAGCTTCGCCCCGTTGGCGAGAATCGCCGGGGTCACCTTGGAGGCCGAGCGGATCGCCAGGCCGTCATAATCGCCGATGATGGCGGCGAGCTTGTCCTTGTCCTTGCCGAGCGCCGGCTGGAAATCGACTTCGATGCCGCGATCCCTGAAGATCTGGACGGCGGCGGGCGAAAGGGCGTCGGAAATGAGTACGCGAGGGGCCATGCTGATGGGCTCCGGTCAGCGGTTGAAAAGGATATGAAGCCCTCTCGCGCAGAGGCGAGAGGGCTGAACAGGCTGGCCTCAGGCCGCCTTCTTGAGCTTGGCCTTCTCGGCCTCGAAAGCCCATTCGATCCAGGGCATCAGCGCCTTCAGGTCGCGCGACTGGACGGTGGCGCCGCACCAGATGCGCAGGCCCGGAGGTGCGTCGCGATAATGGCCGAGATCGAGGCCGACGCCCTCCTTTTCGAGCGTCGCGACGACGCCCTTGGCGAAGGCCGCCTGGGCGTCGGCCGGCAGCGCCGTCACCGCCGGATCGGTGAATTTCAGGCAGACCGACGTGTTGGAACGGGTCTTCGGCTTGACCGCCAGGAAATCGATCCAGTCGTTTTCCTTGACGAATTTGGCGATGACCCGGGCATTGCCGTCGGCGCGCTTCACCAGCCCGTCGAGACCACCGACCTTCTGGCCCCATTTCAGCGCGTCGATATAGTCCTCGACGCAGAGCATGGACGGCGTGTTGATCGTCTCGCCCTCGAAAATGCCCTCGATCAGCTTGCCGCCCTTGGTCATGCGGAAGATCTTCGGCAGCGGCCAGGACGGCTTGTAGCTCTCCAGGCGCTCGACCGCGCGCGGGCTGAGGATCAGCATGCCGTGGGCCGCTTCGCCGCCCAGCACCTTCTGCCAGGAGAAGGTGACGACATCGAGCTTCGGCCAGTCGAGCCGCTGGGCGAAGGCCGCCGAGGTGGCGTCGCAGATCGTCAGGCCTTCGCGGTCGCCGGCGATCCAGTCGCCGTTCGGCACGCGCACGCCCGAGGTCGTGCCGTTCCAGGTGAACACCACGTCGCGGGTCTTGGTGTCGATCTTGTTGAGGTTCGGCAATTCGCCATAGCCGGCGGTGATGGTGCGGACATCGGCAAGCTTCAGCTGCTTGACCACATCGGTGACCCAACCGTCACCGAAGCTTTCCCAGGACACCATGTCGACGCCACGGGCGCCGAGCATCGACCAGAGCACCATCTCGACGGCGCCGGTATCGGAGGCCGGCACGATGCCGATGCGGTAATCCGCCGGCACCTGCAGCACGTCGCGGGTCAGGTCGATGGCAAGCTTCAGCTTGGCCTTGCCGACCTTGGCGCGGTGCGAGCGACCGAGCGATGCATCGCCGAGAGCTTTGAGGGACCAGCCGGGGCGCTTGGCGCAGGGGCCGGACGAAAAGTTAGGCACGCGCGGACGCGCGGTAGGGGCGGTCTTCGCCATTCTGGATCTCCATCCTCACAGATGGACGTCCCTCGTTGGGGAGGGATGTCCCACCTGTGGCAATAGGACCGGCGATCAGTCAGGTCAAGCCGCGAAGGGTTATTGCTTAGGCCACAAGACCGTGACGGCCAGCCTGAGGGTCGCGCACATCGCGACAATTCCTGGCTTTCGGCGCTGCGACACCAATTTTCCTGCCTGCGAGATCTCGCACCGGAACCACCACCTCCACCTCTCCCCAGCGGGGAGAGGTCGGCCGAAGGCCGGGAGAGGGGGCGAGGCGCTCGACGAGAAGTCATCATGCGAAGCGCGTAAGGCCTTGCTCTGAAGCCTCAATTCCCCCTCTCCCGGCGCTGACGCGCCGACCTCTCCCCGCCGGGGAGAGGTGGAGGTGGTGGTTCCAGTGCGAGATCTTGAGGCGCGGCGAATTCAGCCCCTTTGAAAGACGCTTGTGAACGCCCCCTCCTCCCATCACCGGCACCCGATTACGACAGTCCCGGTCACGCCGGTCCTGACGCGACCGAGGCGAAGAAGTCATCGGGGCTTTCGAGCTCGACCATGCGCCGGTTCTCGATCAGCCAGAACCGGTTGCCGGCCGCGCGAACGAAACTCCGATCATGGGAGACCAGCAGGCAGCTCGCCTGGTTCGCCGTGAGCTCCGCTTCCAGCATCTCCTGTCCCTCGATATCGAGATGATTGGTCGGTTCGTCCAGCAGGTAGAAATTGGGGTTGGTCAGCCGCAGCACCAGCATGGCCAGCCGCGCCTTCTGCCCGCCGGAGAGCTTGCCGATCGGCCGGCTCTGCAGGTCGATGCCGAGGCCCGCGCCGGCCAGCACGGCGCGCGCCCGCTGGTCGCCGACCTCGAACCTCCGGCTGATCACACCGGCCGGCGTGTCGGCATCGGCGAGTTCTGCAAGGCCCTGATCGCTATAGCCCAGCACGACCGAAGGCGTCGCCTTGACCGCCTGCGTCGCGGCATCGGGCTGGCCGATCGCCGCCCTGAGCAGATGGACGAAGCGCGACTTGCCGACCCCGTTGCGGCCCAGCAGGACAATGCGGTCACCCTGGCAGATCCATTGCTTGCCGGTCTTGAACAGCAGCTTGCCATCGGGGGTTTCGACACTCGCATCGTCGAGCGTGACCAGAACCTTGGCATGGGTGCCGCGATTGGCCAGCCTGATGGTTCCCGCCGACCGCTCCTGATGGGCCGGCCGCGCGGCATCTTCGAGACGCGCAGCCTTCTGCTTGAGCTGCTTGGTCTTGACCGTCAGCAGGTCGCTGCCCGAATTGATGGCGATATTGTTCAGCTTGGCCGCCTGGCGGCGCAATTGCTGGGCCACCTTCATGTCGCGCTCATAGCGGTTCGCTAACGCAGCATCGGCTTCGTCGACCGCCGCGCGTGCCCGCGAATAGGGCAGAGCGAAGACCTGCGAGGCCTCGGGCCTGAGGAACAGCGTCCGGTTGGTGGTGGCGTCGAGAAAGGCCCGGTCATGGCTCGCGATGACCACGGGGACGTCGCGCGGCAGGCCGTTCAGCCAGTCTTCCAGCTGGCCGATTCGGGCGAGATCGAGATGGTTGGTCGGCTCGTCCAGCAAGAGGACGTCCGGCTCGGTGACCCATATACGGGCAAGCATGACCAGCCTTTGCCAGCCACCGCTCAGGCGGCGCAGCGGCAATGCGCGCAGCGGCTCCGGAACATCGAGGGAATCCAGCACCACATCGACGCGCCAGGCCCCGGCCTCGGCTTCGGCAACCGGCAGGGCCTGGCGGACGGCCTCATGGAAAGGCGTCTCCAGCAGGCCGGCCGGGATATCTTGCGCGACATAACCGACACGCAGGCCCCGCGCCCGCGTGATGTCACCCACCGTCGGTTCGAACTCACCGGCGATGGCGCGCAGGAGCGTGGACTTGCCGCGGCCATTGGCGGCAACCAGACCGATACGATCGCCTGTCGCCACGGTCAGATTGAGGTTGGAAAAGAGCGGCGCGCCCAAGGTGGCGCCGAGATTGCGCAGATTGATCAGTGTCATCGTCTTTGGCTCTGGTCCGTCCGAGCCACCACCGGCATCGCCTCGAGGCCCCATTGGCCTTCGGAAGGAGATGGGGTCCGGGCTGGCGCGGGACGCGCCGCCAGGACTGTTGGCTCGGAGAAGGGAAAAAAGCAGACATCTCAAGCCTTCAGGCTCGGCGCTGCATGACCCCCGCGGGCAGACCAGGAAGAGATGGGATCAGGGACCGTCTCTGGTCAGCCCTGCAGGAAAACCCGCAGGGCCTGAACGGGGCCGCGCTGACGATGGTGACGAAAGAACGTGATCACGCAGCCCCCCTTTTCTCGATGACTGGAGCCTTGATCATATCGCGACAGGAGGCGCCGGGCAATCCGCCCGCTGGCGCGTCACTGCCCGACCGGCCCGAGCCCGTCGCCGAACATGTAACGAAGCCCGACGCGGATTTCATGCGCGGCAACCGGACCGGCGCGATAGCTGCCGCCGGTGCTGTCGGCGAAACGCAGCGAGCCCATATGCAGATAGCGATAGCCGATATCGAGCTTGGTCTGCGGCGTGATGTCGAAGCTCACGCCGGCCATGGCGGCAACCGCCAGGTTCCATTTGGTCGCGCTGGTCAGCGCGGGCGTCACCGCCAGTTCGCCGAGCGCCGCCGCCGCCGGAACCGGCGTCGAGCTGTAGCTCGCGGCGCTGAGCCGCGCCACGCCCAGGCCCGCGCCGATATAGGGCGTGACACCGCTCCACCCGCCGATATCGACATAGGCATTGATCAAGGCGGTCTGGCTGGTGACGGAGAAACGCTCGGTGCGCGCCGGCACCGGCAGCGGCCCAGGGTCGTTCCAATCGCCGTTCGGCGGCGCCATGCCCGAGAGCCGGGCGGCCGAGCGGATGTCGAGCGTCGTATCCAGGCGGAACCACTTATATTTGAAACCGACACCGAGGCCGCCGCCGAAGGCCGAGCCGGCGCGTGTGCCGTTGAGGTCGACCCACTGGCCGGGCGCGAAATAGCTGGTATTGGCGGCGCCGAGCGCGGCCCTGCGGAACAGGCTCGCGGAAAGGTCGCCGCGAATATACCAGCCGGAGGAGAAATCCTCGACCAGCAAGGGCGGCGCCAGCGGCGCGCGGCCGGCGAGATCCGCCGCTTCCGCGTTTCCGCCTGCCGTGGCGACGAAGCTCACAGCGATCAGGGCCAAGGCCAGGCGTTTCATGTCGGACAACCCTTGAACGCGATGCGACCAGATGCGGCCCCTTCGCTGCGGGCCGACGCGATATCGCCGACAAGCTTGGCAAAGCCGAGTTAAGGAGCCTTTAAGGTTAAAAATTAACCAGCGCGGATGGCCTCGCGGTGCAGGCCACTGGAGGCACGCATCTCTCCAAGCGGCCTGAATGCCGCCCCCTTGAGATTTCGCACTCGAACCACCGCCCACACCTCACCCCAGCGGGGAGAGGTCGGCGCGTCAGCGCCGGGAGAGGGGAAATTGAGGATTCGGAACAAGGCTCTACGCGCTTCGCATGGAGCCTCGTCGTCAAGCGCTTCGCCCCCTCTCCCGACCCTTTCGCTGCGCTCAAAGGTCGACCTCTCCCCGCCGGGGCGAGGTGTGGGCGGTGGTTCTCGTGCGAAAACTTGAAGAGGAGCATGCCGCGGGCCGCGCTGAAAAAACGCGAATCGGCGGAATGTGTGATTCCACTAGCCGATGCAGAAGCGCCTGGACCGGCGCACACAAAAACAGCGCGGGCTTGTGGCCCGCGCCGTTTTTGCCGGAACGTCGGATTGGCTCAGTAGCGCGCGACGATCGGGGCCGCGGCGACCGGCGGCGCGCCGAAGGCGTAGCGCAGGCCGAGCCGGATATCGTGCGAGGTGACCTGGCGGATCTCGTAATTGCGGATCGCCGTGCCGCAGGTGGTCGGGCACGGCGCGCCCGACTGGAACGAGCCGAGATTCATGTAGCGATAGCCGAGTTCGACCTTCATCTGGGCCGACAGGTCCCAGGTGACACCGGCCATCAGCGCCCAGGCGAGATTGGTGCGCGAGGCGCCCGCAATCGTGCCCGCGGTCGCCGAGGGCGCGGCATTGTTGAACAGTTGCAGGCCGGTATCCGTCGTCGTGCCGAGCATGTTGTAGGCGACGCCGATGCCGGCGCCGACAAAAGGCGTGATGCTCGACCAGGTGCCGAGGTCGATATAACCGTTCACCATGGTCACGAAAGACGACATGTTGGCGCGCAGATTGTTCTGGTAGCCGACCACATTGGGCGGGTTCGGCGGCCCGGCGATCAGGTCGTCGCGTCCGCGGAAGCGTCCGCCCACCCGATATTCGGCGGTGATGTCGGCGCGCAGCCACGAATTGAAGGCATAACCGATGCCGGCGCCGAAGAAGAAGGCCGACGAGGTCGAGTGCTCGTAGGTGCCGCCGGTAATGCCCCAGGACGGATTGGGATTATAGACCCAGCGGCGCGCCGAGGCGGCGCCGACGCCGATATCGCCGCGCAGGTACCAGCCGCCATTGTCCGGTGCCGCGACGCCGACCGGCGGCGCGACCAGGACCGGCGAATAATCCGCGGCCCGGGCGCCGGTGACCAAGGTCATCAGAGCGACGCCGGCAAGAGCTGGGCGGAGAAGGCGACGCATGGGGAGGATCCTTCGCGATGGCCGGCCCATGCTGAAGAGGGCGCTGGCCAGATGACCGACGCCGGGCAAGATCGCAGGAAAGATTTAAACGAGGCTTAACCCTAAGGCTTAAGGTTACCGAGCGGAAAGCCCTGGCCGCCACAGCATGATCGCCATCGGGAGAACGGGGGCGAGGGCCGAAGCCCCCTGCCCCAGCCGGAAGCCTCAGGCCGCCGCCTTGGTCACCGCGTCGACGATCTGGTCGACCACCGTCTCGACCAGATCGCGGTCGTCGCCTTCCGCCATGACGCGGATCACCGGCTCCGTGCCGGAGGGCCGGATGACCAGCCGGCCATTATTGCCGAGCCGGGCCTTGGCGTCGTCGATGGCCGTGGCGACGGCGGAATTCTCCAGCGGCTTGCCGCCCTTGAACCGGACATTCTTCAGGATCTGCGGCAGCGGCTCGAACAGGTGACAGACTTCGGAGACCGACCGGCCCATCTTCTTGACCACGGCCAGCACCTGCAGCGCCGCCACCAGGCCGTCGCCGGTGGTCGAATAATCCGACAGGATGATGTGGCCGGACTGTTCGCCGCCGACATTGAAGCCGTGCTCGCGCATATGTTCCAGCACATAGCGGTCGCCGACCGGCGTGCGGGCGAGATTGAGGCCGAGCCCGGCCAGGAAGCGCTCCAGGCCGAGATTGGACATGACGGTGGCGACGATGCCCGGCGCCGACAGCCGGCCATCCTCCAGCCAGGACTGGGCGACGACGGCCATCAACTGGTCGCCGTCGACGATCTGGCCCTTTTCGTCGACGATCATGACGCGGTCGGCGTCGCCGTCGAGGGCGATGCCGATATCGGCACGGACTTCCTTGACCTTGGCCACCAGGGCCTCGGGATGGGTCGAGCCGCATTCGTCATTGATGTTGAAGCCGTCGGGCTCGGTACCGATGGTCACCACATCGGCGCCGAGTTCCCAGAGCGCCGCCGGCGCCACCTTGTAGCCCGCGCCATTGGCGCAATCGATGACGATGCGCAGGCCGTCGAGCTCGAGATTGCGCGGCAGGGTGCGCTTGGCGAATTCGATATAGCGCGCCTGGGCATCGTCGATGCGCTTGGCGCGGCCGAGCTGGCGCGAGCCGGCCAGCCGGCGCGTCAGGTCCTGGTCGAGCAGGTCCTCGATCGCATGCTCGACCTCGTCGGACAGCTTGTAGCCGTCGGGCGCGAACAGCTTGATGCCGTTGTCGTCGAACGGATTGTGCGAGGCCGAGATCATCACGCCGAGATCGGCGCGCATGGAGCGTGTCAGCATGGCAACCGCCGGCGTCGGCATCGGACCGACCAGCAGCACGTCCATGCCGACCGAGGTGAAACCGGCGACCAGGGCATATTCGATCATATAGCCAGACAGGCGGGTGTCCTTGCCGATCATGACCCGGTGACGATGGGCGCCGCGCTGGAACGCGATGCCGGCCGCCTGGCCGACCTTCATGGCGAATTCAGGCGTGACCGGAAAGGCGTTGGCGCGGCCGCGAATGCCGTCGGTGCCGAAATATTTGCGGGCCATGGCTTGGAAAATCTCTTGTCGCGAGGTGTTCAAATCATACGCGAGTCGACCGGGTCAGTCGCCTCGAACGCGCATCCTTATAGGCAACTTGACCGCAGATTGTCGAAATCGCCGGTTCAATCTTGGTGAGAGACTGTGACAGACGGCCGCCGGCCGGGATGTCAGGCCTGGCGATCGCCACGCAGCTCGAGCCTGCCACGGCGCTGCAGCCAGAGCGCCACCATCCAGCACAGCATCGCCCAGGCGGCCCCGAGCGACCAGCCGCCGAGCACGTCGGTCGGCCAGTGGACCCCGATAAAGACGCGGCTGGTGCCGACCAGCACGGTCAGGATGACCGCGATGACCGGAAAGAAGCTCGCGGCGCGCCGGTCGGCCTCGACCCGCGTCAACAGCGCGCCGAGCGTGAGATAGGTCACCGCCGACAGCATCGCATGGCCGCTCGGAAAGCTCGCCGACAGTTCGACCGGAGCATTGGGGATCAGATCCGGCCTCTGCCGGCCGAAGACCAGCTTGAGACCATTGCTGAGCATCAGGCCGCCGAGCACCGCGACCAGCAGAAACACCGCGGCCGCGCGCTTGCGCACCAAGATGAGATAGCTGAAGGCGAACAGCACGATGAGGCTGAGCACCGCGACCCCGCCCAGCGCGGTGATGTCGCGCATCACGGTCGGCAGCCAGGCCGGCCCGATCGCGATCGACGGATCGCCCGGCTGGCGAAAGGCCAGCAATAGGGTGCGATCGAAGGCGGCCGTTTCGCCCTCGACCACCAGATCGGCGAGGCTCAGAAAGGCGAGCAGGCCGCCGGCCACGACCGCCAGCGCCAGGACGAGGCCGAGCTCGTCCCTGACCAGTTGCCGGATCGTCGACCAGCGCGGCAGCCGAAGCAAGGTCATGCCGGACGCGCCGCGAGCAGGCCACGACCGGCGGATGCTCGTCCCGGCGCAACCGTGGCCGCCAAGATCACGCCTCCTTGCGGAAATAGGGCTCGACCACGCCGCTGAGCTTGATGGTGATCGGATTGCCCCGGCGATCCTTGGCGGCGCCGGCAGTGACCCTCACCCAGCCCTCGCTGACGCAATATTCCTCGACATTGGTCTTCTCGACACCCTTGAAGCGAATGCCGACATCGCGCTCCAGCACGGCCTCGTCGTAATAGGGGCTGTCCGGATTGGTCGACAGGCGGTCGGGAGGGGTATCGGTCATCGGGTCGGTCTCGGCCGGAAAAAGGGAGTGATGCGCGGACAGATAGCCTCTGGCGGCGCCCATGCCAATGATCTTCGCTTTGTCCTCCTGGGCTTCCCCTCGCCCATGGCGCGCCCTGCCGGATGCTGACGGTAGGGAACCATGCTATGATGCCAGCGTTGACGTATCGGGGGGTGACCGGTTTCCCAAGGAGACGCGACCATGCATCGCAGATCGTTCCTGATGGCGCTGGCAGGTGGGCTGGCGGCCATATCCCCCCTGGGCATTTCGGCGGCCGAAGCGGCGCCCGCCATAGCTGACACGACCGGCCTCGACGCCGTTCGCGCGGCGCTGGCACCGACCGGCGAGCCACAGGAGATGCAACGCGGCCGTGGCGGCGGGCGCGGCGGTGGCCGCGGCGGCGGACGTGGTGGTGGTCGCGGCGGCGGCTGGGGCAGGCGTGGCGGTGGCTGGGGCCGCGGTGGCGGCTGGCGTGGCGGTGGCGGCTGGCGCGGTGGTGGCGGTTGGCGACGCCGTGGCTGGTATGGCGGAGGTTGGGGCGGCGGCTATCGCCGCTGCTGGATCAATCGCTGGGGCGAGCGCGTTTGCCGCCGCTGGTACTGATCGACATCTGCTCACGATGAACGGGCGCGGCCCGGCTGCAAGACGCCGAGTCGCACGTTCATGCAAAGGTTCTGAACGCGGCTGAACGCCTATCGTCGGCGCTCAGCCGCGAGCGTCGTTTATTGCCGTGGCCGCTCCAGGAACCGGCGGACCCCGAGCTCCACATCCGATGTCCCCAGCATCCGTTCGAAATGCCCGGCCTCCACCGCCAGGCCTTCGTCGATGCTGAGATTGATGCCGCGGGTCACGCTGGCAAGACAGGCGGCGACAGCCCGGGGCGTGTGAGCCATGATGCGCTCGGCCAATGCGACGGCCGCCGGCAGCAGCTCGCCGGCCGGCGCGACATCGTTGACGAGGCCGATGCGGCGGGCCTCCTCGGCATCGATGGCCTCACCGGTCAGGATCATCTTCAGCGCCCGCTTGCGCCCGATCAGCCGCGGCAGCCTTTGCGAGCCGCCGAAGGGCGGCGCGAAACCCAGGCGAATTTCCGGCTTGGCGAAGCGGGCATGGTCCGCGGCAATCGCCAATGGGCAAGCCTCGGTGACCTCGCAGCCGCCGCCGAAGGCCAGGCCGTTGACCGCGGCGATGATCGGCTTGGGGAAAGCCTCAATCCGGCGCGTCAGCCCCTGCCCGCGCCGGACGAAATCGCGCATGACCCGCTCCACGCCGCCGTCGAGCCTGTCGCCGAGTTCGGCGATATCGGCGCCCGCGCTGAAGGCCCGCTCGCCAGCGCCGGTCAGGATCACCGCCCGGATAGCGTCGTCGGCCTCGACGCGGTCGAGATGTTGCTGCAGGCGGTCGATCAACTGGGCATTCAGCGCATTGAGCTTGTCGGGACGATTGAGCGTGATCGTGGCGATCGGTCCCTGTGTGTCGATCAGCGCGCTATCGGTATGCAAGGTGGTCGGCATCGGCGTTCATCCTGTTGCGGCCCGGTCATCCTTTCGCCCTGGCGCTTGCTGGACAAACGACTAATCCTGCGCGAGCGTTGAACGTCTTTCATCCGGCTCGGAGGCCTGCGACAGGCGGAGCATCCATGCGTCATCGCTTGCCCCCGCTGAACGCGCTGCGCCTGTTCGAGGCCTCGGCACGGCTGCTGAGCTTCAAGAACGCCGCCGAGGAATTGCTGGTCACGCCGAGCGCCGTCAGTCACGGCATCCAGGCGCTGGAGCAGTGGCTCGGCGCCCCGCTCTTCGCGCGCACCGCCCGCGGCATCGTCCTGACCGAAGCCGGCACCGGCTATTATCCCGCCGTGCAGCAGGCGCTCGCCCTCATTGCCAGGTCCAGCGACGAGATCGCGGCCAGGCATGGCCGGCGCCGCCTGACCATCAGCGCCGCGCCGTCTTTCGCCAGCCGCCTGCTCATGCCGCTGCTCGCCGGTTTTCGCGCGCAGCATCCCGAGATCGGCGTGGTGATCGACACCACGCGTGAACGGGCGGATTTCACCGACGGCGTCGATCTCGCGATCCGCATGGGACGTGGCGGCTGGCAGGGGGTCACCGCCCAGGAACTGCTGCGCGAAAGCCTGGTGCCGGTCTGTTCGCCCGCGCTGGAGGCGCGCATTCGCGATGCCGCCGAGCTCGCCGACGTTCCGCTGATCCATGTCACCACGGTATCGGAGGACTGGGCCCATTGGGCCCGCGCCACCGGCCGCCGGCCGCCGGACCCGCAACAGGGCCTGCGTTTCGACACCGTGCTGATGGCCTATGACGCGGCCGCCCGCGGCCTCGGCGTAGCCATCGGCCGGCGCCCGCTCGTCGATGCCGAGCTGGCCGTCGGCACCCTGGTCACGCTGTGGGAACCGGCGGTCCCGGGCGATACCGGCTATTGGCTGGTATCGCCGGAAAACCGCGCCGACGACCCCGATATCGGCGCCTTCCGCGCCTGGATGGCCGCCAATCCGATCGGGCTCGCGTGATCAGCCGCTGCGCGGCACGCGTCCCTCGAGCGGATAGGCCGGGTCGGTATAACCAGGGGTCGACGGGTGCCCTGCCGGCACCAGCCGGTTGACCAGGTCCTCGTCGGCCTTGGTGAAGCTGTAGCCGGGCGCGCCGAGATAGTCCTCGAACTGGGCCAGCGTGCGCGGCCCGGCAATGGCCGCCGTGACGAAGCGGTTGTTGAGCACCCAGGCGGTGGCGAACTGGCCGGGCGTGATGCCGCGCTTCTCGGCATGGGTCTTCAGCTTCTGGGCGATGACCAGCGATTCCTTGCGCCACTCGGTCTGCAGCATGCGGGCATCCGAGCGGCCGGCCCGCGAGCCTTCCGGCGGCGGCGCCTTGGGATCGTATTTGCCGCTCAGGATGCCGCGCGCCAGCGGCGAATAAGGCACCACGCCGAGGCCGTAGAAGCCGCAGGCCGGCAGGTGCTCGACCTCGGGCATGCGGTTCATGGCGTTGTAATAGGGCTGGCTCACCACCGGCCGGTCGATGCCCAGCCGGTCGGCGAGATTGCAGATCTCGGCGATCCGCCAGGAGCGGTGATTGGACACGCCATAGTGGCGGATCTTGCCCTGCCGGACCAGGTCGCCCAGCGCCCGCACGGTCTCGTCGAGCGGCGTCGTGTGGTCTTCCTTGTGAATGTAATAGATGTCGATGACATCGGTGCCGAGCCGCTTCAGGCTCGCCTCGACCGCCTGGAACATGTGCAGGCGCGACAGGCCACGATCATTGGCGCCGGGACCCGTGGGATTGCCGAGCTTGGTCGCCAGCACCCAGCTGTCCCGATCCTTCTTGATGGCGCGGCCGGTGATCTCCTCCGAGCGCCCCTCGGTATAGACATTGGCGGTGTCGATGAAATTGACCCCGGCGTCCTTGGCCCGGCCGATGATCTGGACGGCGTCCTTCTCCTCGGTCGGCCCGCCGAACATCATGGTGCCCAGGCAGATCGACGAAACTTTCAGGCCGGAACGGCCGAGATTGCGGGTGTCCATGGGAGGTTCCTGGCTGGGCTGATGGCGAGTGGCGAATGGCGAATGGCGAATGGCGAATAGGGATGCAGCGAGACACACGGTGCTCAACCCTCTCCCAGAGGGAGAGGGTGGCAGCGTCAGCTGCCGGGTGAGGGGCGTGAGCGTCGAGAATGATGGCGAAGATCGACGCGTATTTCAGAGACGGAGCCTATGGCGTGGCGTCGCATCCGGCAATGGACAACCCCTCACCCGGCGCCTGACGGCGCCACCCTCTCCCTCTGGGAGAGGGTTGATTTTACTGTGCTTTTGACGAGGTCAGGTCGAACGACGTCTTGGCAAGCGAGAAGTGCGCGACGAGCATGCCCCACTCGCCATTCCCCACTCGCCCTTACGCCGCCTGCGCGGTCGCATCCTTCAACAGCCGCGTCGCCTGCTCGGCGGTCATCGGCTCGCCGAAGGCATAGCCTTGCGCGAAGTCGCAGCCGAGCTGGTAGAGCTCGACGGCATCGGCGTCGACCTCCGCGCCTTCGGCCACCACGTCCATGCCGAGGTCGTGGCCGAGCGCGATGATCGAGCGCAGCATGACCGGCCGGATGCCGCGGCCGTCGGCACGCACGAAGCTCTTGTCGATCTTGATCGTGTCGAACGGGAAGCGCTGCAGGTAGGACAGCGAGGAATAGCCGGTGCCGAAATCGTCGAGCGACAGGCCGGCGCCGAGATCGCGGATGCGTTGCAGGATCTGCGCGGCATATTCCGGATTTTCCATGACCAGGCTCTCGGTCAGTTCGAGCTTGAGCGAGCCGCGCGCGACCGGCGCACGGGCGAGCACGCCCTTGACGTCCTGCAGGAGGTCATGGCGCAGCAATTGCCGGCTCGACACATTGACCGCGGCGAACAGCGGCGGGTCGAGCGGCATCAATTGCTGCCACTGGAACAATTGCCGCGCCGTGCGGTCGAGCACGAACAGGCCGAGCTCGACGATCAGGCCGGTCTCCTCGGCAATGGCGATGAATTCGCCCGGCGGCAGGCGGCCGAGGCGCGGATGATCCCAGCGCACCAGCGCCTCGAAACCGGCGAGCGTACGATCGGCGAGCCGCACCACCGGCTGATAGACGATGGCGATCTCGGAACGCTCCAGCGCCCGGCGCAGGTCGCTTTCCAGCGCCAGACGGTCGGTCTTCTGGGCGCGCAGCGCCGGCTTGAACACCTCGATCCGGTCGCCGCCGAGCCGCTTGCCGTGATAGGCGGCGAGCTCGGCATCCTTCAGCAGGTCCTCGCGGCCGCGCTGGGTGCCGTCGGCCAGCGCGATGCCGAGCGAGCCGGTCAGGAAGATCTCGCGGTCGCCGAAGGCGATCGGCGCGCGCAGCGTCCGGCGAATGGTCTCGGCGAAAGCGGTGATCCGCTCCGGCGCCCGTTCCGACACCAGGATCATGCCGAACTGGTCGCCGTTGAGGCGGGCCAGCGTGTCCTGCGGTTTCAACAGCCGGGCGAGCCGGCGCGACACGGTGAGCAGGATGGAATCGCCGACCGCCATGCCGACGGAATCATTGACCTGCTTGAACCGGTCGATATCGAAGACCAGCACGGTCGGCCGGCGCTGGTCGTCGGTGCGCGACTGGGTCAGCGCGGCGTCCAGCCGGTCGAGGAACAGCTCGCGATTGGGCAGGCCGGTCAGGTTGTCGTGCACGGCATCGTGCAGCAGGCGCTCTTCCGCCGTCTTGTATTCGGTGACGTCGGTCAGCGTGCCGACGAGGCGCACCACCTCGCCGTCGGAACCGACCACCGGCCGGGCGCGCAGCGCGAACCAGGCGAAATGGTTGTCGGCCGCGCGCATGCGGAACTCCTCGAACAGGCGCCCACGCCTGTGCTCGACCACCGTGTCGAGCGTCGCGCGCACCCGGTCGCGATCGCCGGGATGGATCGCCTCGACGAATTTGGTCGCGGCCCCTTCCAGGGCACCGCGCCTGAGGCCGAGATGCTGCTCGGCCTCCGGGCTGACCCAGATCCGGTTGGCGCTGACGTCCCAGTCGAAAATAATGTCGCCCGAGCCGGTCAGCGCCAGCGCCTTGCGCTCGCTGTCCGAGACCAGCGCCTGCGGCACGCCGCCGCCGGCAAAGGCGTGCTGCATCACGGTGAAGCCGATCAGCATGACCAGCAGCACCAGCGCGCCGAGCAGGGCGGGCGAGGCGATCTCGTTGTTGAGCCGGCCGGTGACCATCAGCAGCGCCGCGCCGCCCCAGATCATGAACAGGATCCAGGTCGGCACCAGGTTGATCGCCCGGTCGTAACGCAGGAAGGCCAGGTAGACGAGGATGACCGTGCCGAGAATGGTGACGATGCCGATGCCGAGCCGGGCGATGCCGGCGGCGATCGAGGGATCGAACCAGGCCACGGTGACGAGCCCGCCGGCGAAGGCCAGCCAGATGGCGGTCAGCACGGTATAGCGCACATGCCATCGGTTGAGATCGAGATAGGCGAACAGGAAGATCATCAAGGTGGCGGAGAGGATCGCCTCCGCCGTCGCCCGCCAGAACCGGACCGCCTCCGGCCCTAGCTCCATCACCCTGGTCCAGAAACCGAAATCGAGCGCCAGCGTGCCGAGCACGGCCCAGGCGAGCAGGGCCGCCGCCGGGAACATCAGCGAGCCCTTGACCACGAACAGGATGGTCAGGAACAGCGCCAGCAGGCCGGCAATGCCGAGCACGATGCCGCGATAGAGCGTGAAGGAATTCTCGCGGTCCTTGAAGGCGTCCGGCTGCCAGAGCGTGATCTGCGGCAGCCGCGGGTCGCGCAGTTCCGCGACGAAGGTCACCGTGGTGCCCGGATCGAGCGTCACCAGGAAGACGTCCTGGTCGACCGCCGACTGGCGCTCGGGGCGGAACCCCTGGCTGGGGGTCAGGGCGACGATGCGCTGCGAGCCGAGATCCGGCCAGATCAGGCCGGAACGGATCAGCCGGTAATGCGGCACGACGATCAGCCGGTCGACCTGTTCGTCGGTGGCATTCGACAGCGCGAACACGGCCCAGCTCAGGCTGGACGTCGCCTGGGTCTGGCGGATCTCCATGCGGCGGGTGATGCCGTCGGCGCCCGGCGCGGTCGGCACGCTGACGCGGTCGCCCTCGCCTTGGACGAATTCGACGGCGCGGCCGAGATTGATCGCCGGACGGTCGAGCGTCACCGCCACCGGATCGAGCGCGAAAGCGGCGCGCGGGCCGACAGGCATCATCCCGGACACCAGGACAAGACAGACAAGGAGATGCTGGAAAACGGAACGAAGCGTGCGCACGGTCGCCGGAGCCAGGACGAAGGATTGAACGGGCGTCACGCCATGGGCCTCGCTTGTGGCGCCAATGCGGCGCATGGCATTTGAGATGGCAAAGACTTAGCCGGGCTTATCGGGCCGAGGCAAGGTCGCCGGCCGAGATTGCGCCGCCTGAGCCGGGGATTGCAGGCGGGATCCCCGCCCGTCACCGGGCTGGACGGCGATCAGCCCAGCGACTTGGCGAAGCTTGCGAAGGCCTCGTGCCGGATCGCGGTGCCGGCGCCCGGACGCTGCGGCCGCAGGAAGTCGCCGTCGACCACCGCGATCGGCTCTTCGAAACAGTCCTTGATCCAGGGGATATATTCCAGCATCGCGCTGGCCGGATGCCAGTAGGCGAGATGGACATGGACCTGGCTCATGTCGCCGGCATGGGCGACCACCGGCAGCCTCGCGGCATGGGCGATCTCGGCCACCCGGATATATTCGGTGATGCCGGCGAGCCGGGTCACGTCGGGCTGGACGAAATGCACCGCGCCGCGGCCGATGAATTCGGAGAAGGCTTCGGCGGTATAGAGCTGCTCGCCGAGCGCCACCGGAATCCGGCTCGCCCGGGCGAGCGCGGCATGGCCGGCGATATCGTCGTACCAGAGCGGCTCCTCGAACCAGAAGATGTCGAGCCCCTCGGCCTCGCGGCAGAAGCGCATGGCGGTCGGCAGGTCCCAGCGGCCATTGCCGTCGACCGCCAGCATGATGCCGGGCCCGATGGCCCGTCGCACCGCCTGCAGGCGCCGGAGATCCCGCGCCATGTCGGCCGAGCCGACCTTGACCTTGATGCCACGGAACCCGTCCTCGCCGACCGCCTGGCGGGCGCCGGCGATCAACTGGTCGTCGGGAATGGAGAGCCAGCCGATATCGGTATTATAGGCCATGAGACGTTCGGTCGTGGCGCCGCCGAGCAGCTTCCACAGCGGCTGTTCGGCCCGCTGCGCCTTGATGTCCCAGAGTGCGATGTCGACGGCACCGAGTGCGATATGGCTGATGCCGGCGCGGCCGATCCACTGCATCGGCGGATGCCGGGCGATCTTCTGCCAGAGCCGGGTGATGTCGGCCTCGTCCTCGCCCACCAGCAGTTCGGCGTAACAGGAGGCGATGCAGGCGGTGACCAGCCGGTCGCCGGCGAGATCGGCATGGGTGCCGGTGAAACCGGTGCCGACAAAACCGTCGCGCGTGGTGATCCGCAGGCCGACCACGCCCCAATGGGACAGGGTATGGGTGCTGTCGGAAATGCTCGAGCCGGTGACCGGCACGTGCAGGATGAACGGCTCGACTTTGGCGATGGTCATGAGGTGTGCAGCCGGCTCCTGAAAACGAAAGCGGCGGGCACTGTGTCCCGCCGCTCCGTCGTTCTCAAGTCATATGGCCGGTCTCATGCCGAAGGCTGCGGCTCCAGCCCGTCGTCATTGGCCGGGCGGCGGCCCTTGCCGGCGGTCGGCACCGCCGAGGAGCGGCCGGAATTCTTGTCCGGCTCGGCGTCGCGCACCGGCGGCTTGCCGGCGATCAGGTCCTTGATCTCGTCGCCCGACAGCGTCTCATATTCGAGCAGCGCCTCGGCCACCCGGATGAACTCGTCGTGCTTCTCGGTCAGGATGCGCCGGGCCTCGTCATAGCCTTCCTGAACCAGGCGCTTGACCTCGATGTCGATCTTCTGCGCCGTCGCTTCCGAAATGCTCTGTTGCCGGCCCATCGACATGCCCAGGAAGACCTCTTCCTGGTTGTCGCCATAGGCCACCATGCCGAGCTCGTCGGAGAAGCCCATGCGGGTGACCATGGCGCGCGCCATCTTGGTCGCCTGGTCGATGTCGCCGACCGCACCCGAGGTGACGTTGTCCTTGCCGAAAGTCAGTTCCTCGGCCACGCGACCGCCCATGGCGACCGCCAGATGCGACGTATATTCCTTGTACTTCATGGAATAGCGGTCGCCCTCGGGCAGGAACTTCACCATGCCGAGCGCACGGCCGCGCGGAATGATCGTCGCCTTGTGCACCGGCAGGCCGGCCTCGACGTTCAGGCCGACGACGGCGTGGCCGGCCTCGTGATAGGCGGTCAGCTTCTTCTCTTCCTCCGACATGGCCATCGACCGGCGCTCGGCGCCCATCATGACCTTGTCCTTGGCGTCCTCGAGATCGGCCATGGTGACCATGCGCTTGGAGCGCCTAGCCGCCAGCAGGGCCGCCTCGTTGACCAGGTTCATCAGGTCGGCGCCGGAGAAGCCGGGCGTGCCGCGGGCGATGATCTTCAGGTCGACGTCGGGCGCCAGCGGCACCTTGCGGGCATGAACCTTGAGGATCTTCTCGCGGCCGTTGACATCCGGGTTCGGCACGACGATCTGGCGATCGAAACGGCCGGGACGCAGCAGCGCGGGATCGAGCACGTCGGGGCGGTTGGTCGCCGCGATGATGATGATGCCCTCGTTCGGCTCGAAGCCGTCCATCTCGACCAGCAGCTGGTTCAGCGTCTGCTCGCGCTCGTCATTGCCGCCGCCGAGGCCGGCGCCGCGATGGCGGCCGACCGCGTCGATTTCATCGATGAAGATGATGCAGGGCGCGTTCTTCTTGGCCTGCTCGAACATGTCGCGGACGCGGCTCGCGCCGACGCCGACGAACATCTCGACGAAGTCCGAGCCGGAAATGGTGAAGAACGGCACATTGGCTTCGCCCGCGACCGCCTTGGCGGTCAGCGTCTTGCCGGTGCCCGGAGGGCCGACCAGCAGCACGCCGCGCGGAATGCGGCCGCCGAGGCGCTGGAACTTCTGCGGGTCACGCAGGAACTCGACGATCTCCTGCAGGTCCTGCTTGGCCTCGTCGATGCCGGCAACGTCGTCGAAAGTCACCCGGCCATGGGCTTCGGTGAGAAGCTTGGCCTTGGACTTGCCGAAACCCATGGCCTTGCCGCCGGCGCCCTGGATCTGGCGCGACATGAAGATCCACAGGCCGATGAGCAGCAGAACCGGGAACCACTGGGCCAGCAGCGCGACGAACCACGGCACCTGCTCGCCCGGCGGGCGGGCCTGAACCTGCACGCCCTTCTCGAACAGCTTCTGCGTCAGGCCCGGATAGGGCGGCGCATAGGTCTGGAAGGTCCGGCCGTCGGTGAAGTGACCCGTCACCTCGGGACCCTGGATGGTGACGTCGCGGACGCGTCCGCCATCGACCTCCGAGAGGAACTGCGTGAACGGCATATCGGACGAACCCTGCCGTTGCTGCGGGCTCTGGAACAGCGTGAACAACGCCAGCACAAGCAGGACGATGATCACCCAGAGGGCGAGGTTACGGAAATTCGAGTTCATCGCGATCCTTCCCGGGGGCTCGGCCACGCACGTGCGCCGATGCGGCGCGCCTCTGCGACTGTTTGTGGCCCAACCCGTTCGAATACGTAATGTAGGTTCAGCGGCGGGCCTTGCCAAGGAGCGACCCGCGCAACCGAGCCGTTCCATTTGGACGAGACCGCGACACCGTCAATTTTTGCCTGCTGCCCGGCATGTCCTGCGGCGACAGCCACTAACCCGAATTTGTCGCACCGGCTACTGCCCGTATCGCCATTGCGCGGCCACGGCCGCCGGGAGAGCGGCAAAATGTGGATTGCAGAGGCGATTCACTCCCGCGCCGCGGCGGCCACCCGTCGCAACGCGCCTGCTCCGACCGGCCGAAGCCCGGCACGCGATCCCAACCGGCCTATTCATCGGCCGTTCGGCGCTTCGGCTCGCGCGACACGATGACACGCCCCTCGGCGGTCACAGCAACCATGGCCCCGCGCAATGTCGTTTTGGTGGCGCGCCCCTCGGCCAGCGCGATGAGCACTTCGGCCGACAGTTCCTCGATGGCGGAAAGCCGCTCGGCCACGTCGCTGTCGCCGGCTTGCTCGATGGCCTGGGACAGCAGCATCTGCACCGCTGCGATCGGCTCGGCGAGCCAGCCCTGCGCCTCGAACACCTGCGTTCCCGGCACGATCGTCGGCCGGCGGCTCGCTTCGGCGAGCTTCGCGGCCTGATGGCCAAGCGCCTGGTCGAGCAGCCGCATGCGCCCGGCAAAGGTCGCCAGCCGCGTGATGTCGAGCCCCTCCCCGGCCATGGCCGCGATCAGCTTGCGCAGCCGGGCCCGGGTGAACCGGTCGTCGATATTCGAGGGATCGTCGACCGGCTGAAGACCCGCGGCCAGCGCGGTCGCCTTCAGCCGGTCGCCGGTTTCCCACAGGAACGGCCTGACGATCTCGACGCCCTCGCGCTCGGTCACCTCCGCCATGGCCTTGAGGCCGAGCGGGCCGGAACCGCGCAGAAAGCGCATCAGGACCGTCTCGGCCTGGTCCGAAATGGTATGGGCGGTGACGATGCCAGGGGCACCGACACGTTTCGCCTCGGCCAGAAGCAGCCGGTAACGGGCGGCGCGCGCCTCGCGCTGCAGCCCGGCCCTGGGCTTGCTGCCCTGCCAGACCAGCGTCGCGGCAGGCAGGCCGAAACGTCCGGCCGCGGCTTCCACCAGCTTGCATTCGTCAGCCGATTCCGGGCGGATGGCATGGTCGACGGTCGCCACGTGCAAGGCCGGGCCGTCGGCGCGCGCGCGCCGCCACTGTGCCGCAGCGGCGAGAAGTCCCATCGAATCCGGTCCGCCCGACACGGCGAGCAGCAGCGCGGGGTATCCGGCGAAGCGATCGAAGAGGTCGGCGAGATCGGCGGTGTCGAAGGCGCGCGCTGCGGCGGCCTCAGCAGCGTGCACGGCGCTGCTCGCTGGCGACCGCGGTCTTGGTCTGCTGGCCGGCGCTCGGATATTTGCGGTTGAATTCGGCGAAAGCCGCGCAGGCCGCCTCGCGCTCGCCCAGCGCGTTGAGAGACTGGCCGAGGCGCAGCAGGCTCACCGGCGCGCGGCCGATGCGCGGATAGTCGGTCGAGACTTTCAGAAACTGCTCGGCGGCTTCACGATATTGCCGGCGCTGATACATGGTCTCGCCGAGCTGATGGGTGGCGTCGCCGACCAGCCGGTCGCGCGGGTGGCCTTGGATGAAGCCGCGCAGCGCCAGTTCGGCCTGCTCGAATTCCCGGCGCTGCACCAGCGCCAAGGCCTGATCATATTCGTCACGCGGCGAGGAGGCGATGATCGGCTGGGTTCCCGTGCCCGGCGGCCGTGCCGCCATGCGCGGCTCGAGCGTCGGATCGTTCGCCGCCTGGCCGGACATCTGCCCGAGGTCGAGCGGCTGCGGGCCGCCCTCGCTCACGCCACCGCCGGCAGCCGAACCCGTCGCCACGCCGCCGCCATTGGTCACCGTCGCACCGCCGGAGGCGATGCTGCCGGCGCGCGGCTGGGCCGCGTTGCCGCCGGGCGGCAAGGCGCCGAGGTCGCGCGGCGTCCCGGCCGCGCCCTGCTGGGCGTTCGGATCGAAGGCGTCGCCGCGCTGCTGGCGCTGCGGTTGCGCCGGCTGCTGCGGCCGCGGCTGGTTCGGCCGGGCCGCCCCGCCACGCTGCGCCTCCAGCTCGTTGAGCCGGAATTCCAGGTCGGCCTGGGTCCGGCGCGCCTGGTCTTCCATCTGGCGGATGCGGAATTGCGACTGCTCGAGCTGGCCGTTGAGCGAGCGGATCTGCGCCTCCAGCCTCTGGATCCGATCGAGCAGATCGGCCCCGGACTGCGCACGCGCGCCGCTGTTCGCCACGACGACAAGAGCTGCCGCCAAGGCAAGCCCCGCCCACATCTCGACCCGGACCCAGCCCCTGACTGCCCGACCGATCGTCATCGTCGTTCTCTCTCCTTCGACTTTGCGCCCCTCGCGCATGCCCGCTATTCGCAGGTGCGAATTGGGCCAGATTTCGACCCTATTCAAGCAAAAACGGCGCTCGTCTGACGAGCGCCGTCTTATTTCATCAGGCGTTGCCGGCAAGTCTCAGACAAGACCACCCGAGAAAGCTCTTCGGAGGTACCCCGTCATTCAGCGGGCCTGCCATGACGCGGGCGTCACGAACCGGCGCCGCCATTGAGCACGGTGACCGAGCGGCGGTTCTGCGACCAGCAGGAAATGTCGTCGCAGACCGCGACCGGCCGTTCCTTGCCGTAGGAGATCGTGCGGATGCGCGCCGAGGAGATGCCGCGGGCGCCGAGATAGTCGCGCACCGTCTGGGCGCGGCGGGCGCCGAGGGCGATATTGTATTCGCGCGTGCCGCGCTCGTCGGCATGGCCTTCGACGGTGAAGGAATAGCGGTTGTACTGCTGCAGCCAGGTGGCCTGCTTGTCCAGCGTGGCGCGGGCCTGGGTGGTCAGTTCGGACGAATCCGTCTCGAAGAACACGCGGTCGCCGACATTGACGACGAAGTCCTGCGGGCTGCCGGGGCTTGCGGCACCCATGCCGCCAGCGCCGCCGGCGCCGGCGCCGTTGGTGGGATTTTGAGCGCAAGCGCCGAGCGCCAGGCCCATTGCCATGAGGGCTGCAAACTTGAAGTTGCGCCCGAGAGCCATGGTCAGCATGGGGATCTCCTTAACGAAAAACGTAGCCGTTCCTTTACCAGGATGGGGGTTAATCGAACCTTCCCGAAGCCCCGAAAGCTTGTGCCGAACGGCCAAGAAAAGCTTCGGGATTGGATCCGGGGCGGCTCTTTAACATCCTGAAATGACGTTTGTTTTTTACGGATGGCCGAGCAGTGAGGCAGGTTCGCCGCACTGCTCGACCATTCGCCGGGATGGTCAACCATCGGTAAATGGAGGGCCTGCCCGATCACGCGGTGCCGCCGGAGCGGCGACGTGACGGGACCGGGATCGCGGCGCAGCGTGACCAGACTGTGGCAACGGGGTGTCGCCGAGGTGATAAACCCGCCCCGGCCCTGGCTTTGCGCGAGCTGTTGCAGGATTGCCACAAGGCGGAGAGGCCAGACCGGGAGCGGCCCTCCCCCGCCACGTCAATTCAAGCGCCATCCTCGTCCGGCAACCCCGCCGCGACCGCGGCGAGTCGGGCCGAGAAATCGCCCGCGAGCGCCGGCCGGAGCGCGGCCTGCGCCATCTGCCAGATCGGCAGGGCGACCTCCAGCGCATGGGCCCCGGCCTCGGTCAGCCAGATCGCGCGTCGGCGCTGATCCTGCTCGACCATGGCGATCTCGATCCAGCCCAGCCGCTCCAGGACCTTCAGGTTGCGTGACAGGCTCGATGGGTCGAGCCCCATGCGTTCGGCGAGCGCGCCGAGCCTGTCGTCCGGCATGCTGGCAATCTGCGCCATCAGCCAGAACTGCGGAAGCGACATGCCCGCGCCCGTCATGCGGCGCTCGAGGAACTGATCGATCCGCCGCGCCGCCAGCCGGCTGTTCCAGCCGGGGCAGATGTCCAGCGCGGCTCGCGCGTCGGAACGCAGGGATTTCGAGGCTTGCCGCGTGGTGCTCATGGATCTATGTATCTACATGAATTGTATCTACATGAAAATGGAAACGATGCGCAGGGAGTGACAGGGCGCCGATGCGTTGCCGCCGGGCGGCGCCCCCGCATCACCTGCCGCACCTGATTTCGGAGCCCTCGCGCCATGCCCGCATTCGCCCTGTCCGACGGCCGCAATCTGGGTTTTTCGGAATCGGGAGAGGGTCCGCCTCTGCTCCTCATCCATGGTTCGCCCGGCGAAGGCCGAGCCTGGAACCGTGTAGCGCCATTGCTGACCGGCCGGTTTCGCGTGCTGGCGCCGGACCTGCCGGGCTACGGCGCTTCCGACCCGCTGCGCGAGGCCGATGGCGGCACCGCCGCCATGGCGAGAGCCGTGGGCGAACTCGCCGCGAGCCTCGGCCAGCCCGTCTGGCTCGCCGGCCATTCCTATGGTGGCAATGTCGCACTCCATGTCGCGCTGCAGACGGCTTCGCACGACCGGATCCGCGGGCTTGCCCTGTTCGAGCCCGTGTTCTTTCGAGCCCTGGCCTTGAACGGCGGCCAGGCGATCCGCGACGAGGCCTTCCGCTTCTTCGCCGCTTATGCCGCGCGCGCCGCGGCCGGCGAGAAGAATGCGGTCGCCGGCATGGTCGATTACTGGTTCGGGCCGCAGGCGTTCGCCCGCTTGCCGATACCGGTCCAGGCCTTCCTCGATGCCTGCGCGCCCAGGAACGCCCGGGACGTCGTCTCGTCCTTCAACGAAATCCTCGACCGCGACGAACTCGCCCGTTTCGACAAGCCGTTCCATGTGGTTCACGGCACGCTCGGCGCGCCTGTCGCGGCATCGATCGCCAAAGCCCTGGGGGCGGTCGCGCCGGCGGCCCGTGTCATTGCCATGGCCGGCGCCGGCCATGGCCTGCTCGACACCCATCCGCGAGACGTCGCCGAGGTCATCCTGGACCTGACGAAGGGTCAAGCCTGAGCCCCTACCGAGGCAATGATCGCCTCCCGCTGCGGTTGCAGCCGATATCCTTCGTCCTCTAGTCTCGCTCCAAACATGTTCCTTGGGGGGAAACTGGCATGACATTGCGGAAGATGGGACGCTTGCTGTCCCTTTGCATCGCCGCGGCCCTGATCCTGGCCGGCCTGTCGGGCAAGGCCGAAGCCCGCATCGTCAGGATCGACATCACCAGGCAGGAGCCGGCCTTTGGCGGCCGCAGCTTCGGCCAGGTCGGCGCCTATATCCGCCTCACCGGCAAGGCCCATGGCGAGATCGATCCGCGCCTTCCGCAGAATGCCCTCATCCAGGATATCGCCCTTGCCCCGCGCAACGCCCGCGGCATGGTCGAATATGTCACCGACATCGACATCCTGCGGCCGGCCAGCCTGGAGCGCGGCAACAATATCCTGCTGTTCGAGGTGCATAATCGCGGCCGCAAGCTGATCCTGCGCAACTTCAACGACGGCCTGGCCGGCACCCAGACCGACTACAACAACCTGACCGATGCCGGCGACGGTTTCCTGATGCAGGCCGGCTATACCCTCGTCTGGTATGGCTGGCAGGCGGATGTGGCAGCGGGCGACGGCCGCCTGACGCTGACCGTACCGGCCGCGCGCAACCCCGACGGCACGCCGCTGACCGGCCTGGTACGCGCCGAACTCACCACCATGACCCCGGTCAAGACGCTGAACCTGTCCAGCGGCTGGTTCACCGGCATGACCCATACGAGCTATCCGACCGCTTCGACCGACAACCGGACCGCCTTTGCCGACGGCTTCCTGCCGACGCTCACCATGCGCGCCAAGGAACAGGATCCGCGGGTGGCCGTACCGAACGCCGACTGGAGCTTCGGCGCCTGCAACGAGGCCGGCGGCGTCACGCCGGGCGACCGGCAGATCTGTCTGCCCGCCGGCTTCCAGCCCGGCCGCCTCTATGAATTGATCTATCGTGCCAGGGATCCCCTGGTGACCGGTCTCGGCTTCGCCGCGACCCGCGACCTCGCCGCCTTTCTCAAGCACCGCGACAAGGACCAGGCCGGCAATGCCAATCCGATCTTCCGGCGCGGCCAGCGGGCGATCGTCATGGGCACCTCCCAATCCGGCCGCATGATCCGCTCCTTCGTTCATCTCGGCTTCAACCGCGACGAACAGGGCCGCATCGCCTTCGAGGGCGCCCTGCCCCATATCGGCGGCGGCCTGATGCCGCTCAATGTCAGGTTCTCGCAGGCCGGCCGGGCCTGGGGCGAGCAGATCGATCACCTCTACCCCGCCTATGACTTCCCGTTCACCTATGCGCGCCAGCGCGACCCCGTCACCGGCCGCAACCAGGGCCTGCTCGACCGCTGCCGGGCCGACGGCACCTGCCCGCGCATCTTCCATGTCGCCACCGCCCTGGAAATGTGGGAGGGCCGCCAATCGCTCGGCCTGACCGATCCCATGGGCCGGCGCGACGTGGCGGACCCCGCCAATGTCCGCACCTACATCATGGCCTCGACCCAGCACGGGCCGGCCAACCTGCCCTTGCCGACGGCCGAGCCTTTCGGCGTCTGCCAGCAGCAGCAGAACCCCAATCCGCATCTCTGGACCTTGCGTGCGCTGATGACCGGGCTGACCGACTGGATCACCGCGAACAAGGCGCCTCCCGCCAGCGCCATACCGCGCATCGCCGACGGCACGCTGGTCGCGCCGAACCAGGTCCTGTTCCCGCCGATCCCGGCCAATGCCTATGGCAATGTCCGGCGTCCGGCGGTCCGGATGACCAGGGTGACCAACCCGCTGTTCCGGCTCGACTACGGCCCGGGTTACGCCGCCGCCGATACCAGCGGTGTCATCACCGTCGAGCCGCCGCGCCAGAGTGCCGCCGGTTACGGGCTGCTGGTGCCGCAGGTCGATGCCGACGGCAACGATGTCGGCGGCCTGCGCTCGCTGTTCCTACAGGCGCCGATCGGCACCTATACCGGCTGGAATCTGGGGCGGAAGGATCGGTTCGAGGACGGCTTCTGCTCGCTCGCCGGCTCCTTCGTGCCCTTCGCGCGGCCCCGCCAGGAGCGCCTCGATGCCGGCGATCCGCGCCCATCGATCGAAGAGCGCTATCCGAGCCCCGACGCCTATGTCGCGACGGTGAAGGCAGCCGCCGATCGGCTGGTCGCCGCGCGCTATCTTCTGCCCGCGGATGCAGCACTGCTGGTCAAGCGAGCGGAAGCCGAAGGTATCCGCCTCGGCCCCTGATGACCGAGCGAAAGGGGATGCCCGCCGCGACCGGCCGCGTCAGGCCGGCCGCCCACCCCAGCGGGTGATATGGATCGCATAGGCCGTGCTCAGGCCATAGACGACCATCGAGGCGGCGATCAGCGCGAACATCATCCATTGCGGCTGGTCGGTGGCGACCAGCCACCAGCCGCCGAGCGCGACGACGGCGAGCCGGGCCGAGCCGGCCAGCACCGGGCCGAGCACCCGGCCGGCGCCCTGGGCGGCGAAATAGAGGCAGAGCCCCAGGCCGTAGAAGCCATAGCTGGGGCCGGCCCAGACCAGATAGGTACGCGCCGCGGCCAGTACCTGAGGATTGTCGGTGAACAGGCTCGCCCAGGCCGTCGGCAGGAGCCAGCCGACAAGGCCGATGGTCGCGGTGATGGCGAAGGCCAGCATGCCGCCGGTCCAGGCCGCACGGCGCGCGCGCTCCGGCTTGCCGGCGCCGATCGCCATGCCGACCATCGGCACCATGGAGACGCCGACCGCGAAGGTGAAGGGGATCAGCATGAATTCGAGCCGCGTGCCGATGCCGTAGCCGGCCAGCGCCTCATGGCCGAAACGCGCCACCAGCCGGGTCAGGATCAGCACGGTCAGCACCGACTGGAACGACGACAGGCAGGCGAGCGCCCCGACCTTGAGAATGTCGGCGAAGTGATCGCCGCGCAGCCTGATCCCGGAGACCGGAAGCACGATGCGGCAGGCCCCCGATCTGAGGAACCGGAACAGGATGAACGCCCCGACGGCATAGGCGATGACCTGGCCGAGCGCGATGCCGAACATGCCGAGCCGCGGCAGCGGCCCGAGACCGAGCCCGAGACCGCCGCCGATCGCCACCTGCAACCCCGCGACAGCCAGCAGGGTCGTCGACGGCACGCGCATATTGCCGGCGCCCCTGACGATCGAGGCCAGAAGATTGCACAGCCAGATCGCCAGGGCGCCGAGAAACACGACATTCGAATAGATCAGCGCCTGTTCGAGCGCCTCGCCATGGCCGCCGAGGGCGGAGTAGATCGGCCGGCCGAAGACGAACAGGATGACGGTCACGGCAAGGCCGAGAGCCAGCGCGATCACCACGGTGTGGAAGGCGAGCGAGCGTGCCCTCGCCTCGTCGCCGGCGCCCAGCGCCCGGCTGATCGCCGACGACACGCCGCCGCCCATGGCGCCCGCCGACATCATCTGCTGCAGCATGACCATCGGAAAGACCAGCGCCATGCCGGCCAAAGCCGCCGTGCCGATCAGCCCGACATAGACCGTCTCGGCGACCGCGACCGAGGCGGTCGCCACCATGGCCAGCATATTGGGCAGGCTGAGCCGGACGATCGTCGCGAGCAGCGGCGCGCTGACGATCGGGTTGACCGGGGCGGTGGCGGAAAGGGTCATGGCGTGTCCAGGTCTGCGGCGCGGGGCGGAGAGAACGATCTGAATTTACCTGCATATGCAGGTATTTGGCGGCATTCCGGGCGGCCCGGCGCGGTCACCGGGTCAGCCTCTCGATGGTACGGTCGAGCAATGCATTGAGCGTCGTCGCGTCGGTGCCGCCCAGCGCCTGGTCGATCTGGCGCTGGCCGGCAAGCCAGGCCGGCCTTGCCGCATCGAACACCGTGCGCCCCTCCGGCGTCAGGTGCAGGCGCCGATGCCGGCGGTCGCGCGGGTCCTGTTCGAGCCGGACGAAACCCTGGCGCTCCAGCGGCCGGAGCGTGCGGGTCAGGCTGGTCGGGTCCATCACCATCCGCTCGGCGAGCGCGCCGATGCCGACGCCGTCATGGGCCTTGAGCTGGCCGAGCAACCCGAACTGCGAGACCGTCAGGCCATGGGCTTCGAGATGCTGGTCGAAAATATGGGAGACGATCCGCGCGACCTTGCGGATGCGCGCGCCGGTGCAGGCCGAAGGCGCAATGACGGCAGGCGGCTGATCGGACCGATGGTTCATTCGTGACGGATACCTGCATATGCAGGCATCGACAATGGGCCGAAGCGACGACCGGCCGTGCGACCCGCTCATGGCGACCGCTTGTGCCGGGACGCGTCGGCGACCTAGGCTGGCCTTCGAAACGCTCGAGCAGGGGGAGCCGGCTCGCATGGCATATCCAGCCGTTCGGCATGCCCTGTTCGCTGTCGCCCTTGTCCTGCCGGGAGCAGGCGCGGCCAGGAGCCAGGTGGTTCCGGCGTGCCGCTTCAGCGCCGATATCGTCGCCGCCGCGGATCTCCTGCTGGTCGACCCGCGCATCGAGCGGCGGTTCTGGCGCGATCGCACCAGCACCGACGCCGCCTTCCTGAAGATCCGTTATGCCGGCCTGGACCGTCGGCAGGCTGCCAGTCTGATCGACGACCTGCGGCGGCGGTCGACACCGCCCCAGCGGATCGAGGAACTGCGGCTGGCCCATGCCCTGCCGGCCGAGCGCGCGGCCCTGCTGGGCGGCCCGCAGGACATCTCCGTCGACCCTATGCTGGCCCCCTCGGCCTTTCGCGCCGCCATGCTCGACGATGACGGCGAGCGCTTTTTCGCTGCGGTCATCCGCAATGCCGCGCCCCTGCAGACCCTGATCCTGGCCGACACCACCCAGGTGCGACTGGCGCGCAGCCTTGCCGACCTCGACGAAACGACGAAACAACGCATTGCCGGGCGCGCCGAAGCGGCCGGCTTCTGGCGCTTGAGCCTGGAACTGCTGGCGACCGCCCCCGATCCGTCCGGCTGGCTCGCGGCCTTGAAGCGCTCGCCGATCGCACCAGCGAATGCCGCGAAGCTGGCCGAACTGTTCGCGCCACTATGGCGCGGCTCCGCGACATTGAACCCGCGCCCCTACCGCCTGGACGGGTTGCCACCGGAATTGCGCGAGGCGGCCGCCACCCTGGACGGCCGCCGGAGCCAGGCGAGCGACCGGATCGACAGCATCACTACTCTGGTGCGCCTTGCGCCGCGCGCGCAATTCCTGATGACCTTGCTCAACCAGACCGGCTCGCTCGCGCTCGGCAGCGATGTCGCCGAACCGCTGGTCCGCGACATCCGCGCCGGCCGCATTGATCCCGCCAAGGACGACGATGCCCTGCAGATCCTCGTCTTCAGCGGAGTCGACCGGGTGCTCGGCCGCGCGCAGGCCGCCTCACAGCTGTCGGGATTTGCGAGCGCTCCCGGCGGCGGGCTGAGCGAAACCGCGCTGATGCGGCTGGAACGAACCGTCGCCCGCCAGGCGCTGCGGCCCTATCTCGCCGGCGACCGCCCGGCTTTGCCGGAGCGGCCACTGCCGCTCTCCACCAATTTCGACTGGGACGCCTGGTCGCGCACGGCGCAAACCCTCCGCACGGGCGGCCCCATCCCGGCCACCAGCCAGTCGATCGCCGCCGACCTCATGGAAGCGGCCGGCCGCTATCCGGAAGCCCTGCTGGCCTGGCGCGATGTCGGCGACCGCGAAACCGGCCGCGCCGGCACCCATGCCCTGATGCTGACGCTCGACCAGCGCTGCGCCCAGCTCATGTCGCCACCGATGCCGCTGCAGGAACCGGTCTACCGCTTCGAGCCGCGCTGACGCCTCAGCTCCATGGGGGGCGCCAGAGAGAAAGATTGGCGGCAAGGCCAGGCATGTACCACCCTCCGCATTGTGCGATTCGCTGTCGCTGGCTACCGTGGGCTGAAGCCCCAGTGCATAGAGGCACGATGTTCGGCTCAACCATTCGGCTTCTCACCATCGGCCTTGCCTTGAGCGCCGCCTGTCCGGCCGAGGCACGGCCAGTTGCGGAATGCCGGTTCAGCCCCGCGATTGGTCTTGCCGCTGACCTTCTTCTGGAGGAGCCGGGTGCCGAACAGCGCGTCGATCAGCATGCCACGACCCAAGCGGCCTATCTCAAGATCCGCTATGGTGTTCTGTCTTATCAGGCCGGCCGCAGACTGATCGAGCGCATCCGGGGCTGGAATAGACCGCCCTTCGGCATCGAGGGACTTCGCCTAACGTTCGCGCGCCCCTCCGACCGCAAGGCACTGCTTGGCGGCACACATCCCGTCGATGCCGGGCAGCCCGGCGCTTCTCTTGAGCGCGCCCTGGTCCTCGAAGACGGCGGCCGACAATTCTTCCCCGAAGCGAAACGGCGGCTGGCGCAGCCCGGCGGCCGGCGTGCTTTCCCGGTTAACCAGTTTCAATTGGCCTCGGCTTTGTCCGATCTGAGCGATACCCGCAAGGTCCATGTGGCCCGGCAAGCCGAAGCTGCGGGTCTCCTGGACTTGGCCGAGCATCTGTTGGCCGACCTGGACAGCCCCAACGAGTGGCTGGCCTTTGTCCGACGTGCGCCGGGTGCGCCGATCACGCTCGAGCAGTGGGTCAAGCGTTTGAGCGGACCGTGGACAGGATCTTCGCCGTTCTTCCGTCCCATGCGTGGCGTCTGGCGTGAACTGCCGGGAGAACTAGGCGCTGCGGCTGACGAGTTGGAACGCGACCCGATGCTCGCGAATACAGTGCTACGCGCAGCAACTTTTCGCAGGTTGGCCGAGCACAGCCCCCACGCCGCTCAGCATCTCGGATTGATGGCATTTGCAGCCGGGCACGCTGCAGCCGTCCACTCCTCGGATAGTCGCCCTTTCCAGGAATTCTTCCAAGCACTCCTCGACGAAGTGCATGTCCGTAGACTTGATGTCACCGGCGACGAGGACGAGATCCTGATCCTGATCGCCGAGCGCCATGGCGGCTTCATGGACCGCCAAGGCACGGGCGCGGAGATGCGCAATGCATTGGCAGCGCTCACGGAGACACCGCGCGCACGCCGCGCGCTGCTGCCCTATCTCGACGGCCGGACCAGCGTCCCCCCGGCCCGTCCGGACATGGTGCGGCCGGAATTCGACTGGGAGAGCTGGCTCGCCACCGCCGCACTGATCCGTGCCAGACAGCCCGTGCCGCAGAAGGACAATCGGATCGCGATCGAACTGCTGGATGTTCTCGGGCGCCACCGCGATGCCCTCGCTCTGCTGCGCGGCATGCCTGCCGATGACGATCGTTGGGAACGGGCACGCCGCATGCTGGTGACACTCGACCGGCAGTGCGCCGGCCTGCTGCGGTTGCAGGGCTCCTATGGCCCGGTCTATCGCTTCGAGCCGCGCTGATGCCTCAGCTCAGCGTCGGGCCCCAGGCCGGATCCGAACCGAAGCTCGGCGTCGGCACGCGGTTCTCGGCGCGGGCGAAAATGTCGGATTGGAACAGTTGCGGCCCGGCGCCCTGGTCGCGGAAGAACATGACGAACAGGCCGTTGGGCGCGAAAGTCGGGCCCTCGTTGTGGAAGCCGGTGGTGAGCAGGCGCTCGCCCGAACCATCGGGCTTCATCACGCCGATGGAGAACTGGCCGCCGCCCTGGCGGGTGAAGGCGATGAGGTCGCCGCGCGGCGACCAGACCGGCGTCGAATAGCGGCCTTCGCCGAACGAGATGCGGTTGGCGCCGCCGCCGCCCGAGCTCATGACATAGAGCTGCTGGGTGCCGCCGCGGTCGCTTTCGAAGACGATCTGGCGGCCGTCGGGCGAGAAGGACGGGCCGGTATCGATGGCCGAGCCGTCGGTCAGCCGCACGGCGTTCTTCGAGCGGAGGTCCATCGAATAGATCGACGAGCCCGCGCCCTGCTGCAGCGACAGCACGATGCGCTGGCCGTCGGGCGAGAAGCGCGGCGAGAAGCTCATGCCGGGGAAATTGCCGACCTGCTCGCGCTGGCCGCTCTCGATATTGAGCAGGAAGACGCGCGGCTCGCCGGAATTATAAGCCATATAGGTGATGTCCTGACTCGACGGCGAGAAGCGCGGCGTCAGCACCAGGTCGCCGCCACGGGTGAGGTAGCGCACATTGGCGCCGTCCTGGTCCATGATGGCGAGCCGCTTCTGGCGGCGATCCTTCGGCCCGGTCTCGTCGACGAACACCACGCGGGTGTCGAAATGGCCCTTCTCGCCGGTCACCCGCTCGAAGATCTGGTCCGAGATGATATGGGCGATGCGCCGCCAGTTGGCTTCCTGGGTGGCGAATTGCTGGCCGTGCAGCTGGCTGCCCTGGGTGACGTCCCAGAGCCGGAACTCGACGCGCGAGCGCCCGTCGGCGCCGCGCCCGGCCCGGCCGGTGACGAGGCCGGCGGCGCCGGTCGTCTGGAAGCGCTGGAAATTCGGCGGCTGGTCCGGATCGACCTGCACATTGGCATAGCTCTGGCGGTCGATGATCCGGAAGAAGCCCGAACGGCGCAGGTTGTTCTCGATCACGCCGGAAATATTGCGGCCCATATCGCCCTCGCCGCCGAAATTCGGCACGGCGATGGGAAAGGGCTGAACCTGGCCGCGCCGGATGTCGATCACCGGCGGCTGGCTCTGCTGTGCCTGGGCAAACGGCGACAGGAGGCCGGAGGCACCGAAAGCGGCACCGGCGGAGAGGACATTGCGGCGGTTCAGAAGCAGGGTCATCATGGGGTCTCGGTCAGTCGCTGAGCATGGCGCCGTCCTGGAACAGGACAGTGACGGTGGATGTTCAGCGCATCATTTCCTTCGGATCGAAATTCAGCACGACTTCGCGCCAGGACTCGTAGCGGTCACGCGGCAACCGGACGCCGCCTTCCGCCGAGCAGCGCATCACCGCGCGCACGGCCGAATTGGCGAGCACCTGGAAGTTGGAATCGCCGCGCGGGTTCTGCACCTCCGGACGGCCGGTCACGGTGCCGTCGGGGTTGAACGACACGCGGACACGCACCGCCTGGCTGTTGCCCTCGCGCGCCGAGAGCGGGATCTCCCAGCAGCGTTCGGCCCAGGCCCTGATGGCATCGATCTCGCGGCCCGAAATGCGCGCGGCGGCGCCGGTGGCCGTGCCGAGAGAGGCCGTGCGCATCGGCGCGCTGGAGCCGGTCGCCTCGGTGCGGGCGGCCTGGCGGCGGTCATTTTCCTGCGTCGGGCTGGTGTTCAGCCGGGCCGCGATCGAATTCGGATCGAACTGGCGGGCATTGGCCCGCTCCTGGCGCTCGCGCTCGGCGCGTTCGCGTGCCTCGCGCTGAGCCCGTTCGCGCGCCTCGCGCTGGGCCCGTTCGCGGGCTTCGCGCTGGGCCTTCTCACGGGCCTCACGCTCGGTCCGCTCGCGCGCTTCCCGCTGCTCGCGTTCGCGCTGGGCAACGGCCTGGCGCTGTTCTTCCTCGCGGCGGCGCTGCTCGGCCTGGCGCTGCTCCTGGCGGCGCTGTTCCTCTTCGCGCCGCTGCTGCGCCTGGATCTCGGCCATCTTGGCGTCGAGATCCTCACGCTGCTCGGGGGCCACCGCCGGCGGCGGCGGGCGCGGGGTCGGCTGCGGCACCGGCTGCACCGCGGCCAGCTGCTGCGGGCGGGCTGCCGGCGGCGGCGGCGCCTCGGCCTGTTCGGGTTGCGGCGGCTGCGGCATCGGCGGACGCGGGGTCGGCGGCGGCGGCAGCTGCACGTTCTGGACACGCTCGCGGGCGACCGGCAGGGCTGCCGGATCGGGGGTCGGGCGCTCGTCCGGCGTCTGGCGGTCGATCACGCGCTGCGGCGTCGGCTGGGGCGTGCCGTCGCGCTGGCCGCGGGTCGACTGGGCCGGAGCGTCGGAGACGATCTCGACCGGCACGCTTTCGCCTTCGTCCGGCTTCTGCGGCGCGCTCAGGAAGCCGACAAGGGCCGCGACGAGCAGGAGCGCATGCCCGCCCACCGAGATCCCGTATCCGACTTTTTGCGGGTGCAGCGCCACGCTCGTCAAACCTCGGCCTGTCCTGTCAACGCGTCGCGCGTTCGGTCGCGACCAGCGCGACCTTGGTGAAGCCGCCGCCCTTGATCTGCGACAGCACGTCCATGATGGCCTGATAGTTCACCGCCGCGTCGCCGCGCACGAAGATGCGTTCCTCGGGCCCGTTCTGCGCCAGCGCCTTGAGCTGATCGATCAGCTGGGCCTGCTCGACCTTGTTGTCGCCGAGATAGATCTCGCCGTTCTGGCGCACCGACACGGTGATCGGCGGCTTGTCCTGCTGGATCGCGCGGGCGGAAGCCTGCGGCAGGTCGAGCGGCACCGACACCGTCATCAGCGGCGCCGCCACCATGAAGATGATCATCAGCACCAGCATCACGTCGACCATCGGCGTGATGTTGATCTCGTTCATCACGAAGGCGCGCCGGCGCCGGCGGCCATTATTGCCGCGACCGCCACCGCCGCTTGCGACTTGAGCACCCATCGATGTCTCCTCAGGCCGCGCGCTGGTCGTAGGTGGTCGGTCCGCCCTGCTGGTCGATCTGACGCGACAGGATGGCGGCGAATTCGTCCGCGAAGCCCTCGAGCCGGTTGGCGATCTTGTTCACTTCGCCGGCGAGCTTGTTATAGGCGATGGTGGCGGGAATGGCGGCGACCAGGCCGATGGCGGTGGCGAACAGCGCTTCCGCAATGCCGGGCGCCACCACGGCGAGCGAGGTGTTTTTCGACACGGCGATCGCCTGGAACGAGGTCATGATGCCCCAGACCGTGCCGAACAGGCCGATGAACGGGCCGGCCGAAGCCACCGTCGCCAGCACCATCAGGCGGGCTTCGAGGCGTTCGACCTCGCGCTGGATGGTGACGTTCATCACCCGGTCGATGCGCTGCTGCAGGCCGGCGAAGGAGCGCGAAGCGGTCTCGTGCGAGCGCTTCCACTCGCGCATGGCGGCCACGAACAGCGCGGCCATGGCGGTGGTCGGGCGCTGCGCCAGCGTCCGGTAGAGCTCTTCCAGCGACTGGCCGGACCAGAACACCTGCTCGAAGCGGTCCATCTGGTTGCGCGTGCGGCGGAACAGGATGATCTTCTCGACAATGATCGCCCAGACCCAGATCGACGCCGAGACCAGGCCGAGCATCACCAGCTTCACCACCCAATGGGCGGAGATGAACAGGGCCCAGAGCGAGACGTCGTGGGATGCGGCTGCAGCTGTCTGGGCGACATCGGCGGGATTCATAGGCGGCGATCCTTTTCGCGACAGGTCCGGCTTCGAGGTCGCAGAACAGTCCACGCCACGGTTAATGCACCGGGAACGGCGAGCGCCTCGACGAATTTTGCGCTTTTTCCCGTCCCAAGAGGGCGAAATGACCCTCGAATGTGTCTTGACCGTGACGCGGTCTGTACATCCGCGTGGTAAACTACCAAGCCATCGATAAGGTTAAGACCGGGTTATTGCCGCACTGCAACAGCTTAGTGCAGCGGGCAATCGTCACAAAAAGGTGGTCGCACGACTGCCATGCATGGTTACCGCAGCGAACACTGAGGCCTCAACCTCGGATCAGCAGCACCAGCGCGCCGATGACCGCGATGGCGAGCAGGCCGATGCGCATCCGCTCGCGATCCATCAGCGCGACGGCATATGGGGAAAGCCAGGTGCCGATGAGAATACCGGGAACCAGCAGCGCGGCGCGGCCGAGATCGGCCAGGCCGAAGCGGCCGGCGGCGACATGCATGGCGATCAGCATGGCATAGGCGACGATCCAGTAGAGCCCGAGGGTTGCGCGCACCTTGGCCGGGTTCTGGCCGGCATAGACGACGCCGATCAGCGGCCCGTGAATGCCCGACATGCCGCCCATGAAGCCGGAAATCACGCTGGTGATCGCGATATTGCGGGCGTTGAGCGCAATGTGCAGGCCGCTCAGCGACAGCCCGACCGCCAGCAGGATCAAGCCGCCGAACAGGCGCGGCAGGTGGGTCGGATCGATCGCCAGCAGGGCCAGCACGCCGATCGCCGTGCCGATCAGCAGGCCGCCGGCGCCCCAGCCGATCTCGGCACGGTCGATCAGATGGCTGTTGCCGCGCACCATCGCGACCATCACGACAAAGGCCGAGGCGATCGCCGGGCCCGGCACCAGGCTCGGCGAGACGATGGCGAGCAGCGGGATCATCACGAGCGACAGCCCGACGCCGACCGCCATCTGAATGACGGTGGCCACCGCCATGATGGCGGAGATGGCGGCGAGTTCGGCCGGTCCGAAGCCCAGAAGCGACATGAAGAGAATGGATCTGCTGCGAGGAGGCAAAAAACGGGACGCCCTCACTCGCATATCAGGCCTTGGGCGTCATGATCCTTCTCAGCGCGTCAGGGATGCGCATCGGCCGCTCGCCGGCAACGAAGGCGACGCGCACGGTAGCCTCGACCAGCACCTCCTCGCCGCGCAGCACGCGCTGGGCGAGGTTCAGCGTCGCGCCCTTGACCTCGACCGTGCGGGTTTCGATGGTCAGCACGTCGTCGATCTTGGCCGGACGCAGGAACTCGATGCCCATCGAACGCACCACGAAGGCAAAGCCGGCACCGGCCTCCTCCTTCGCCTTGTCGAACAGATCGCCCTGCGCGACGCCCAGAAGCCGCAGGAAGTCCGTCCGGCCGCGCTCCATGAAGCGCAGATAGCTCGCGTGATAGACGACGCCGGAAAAATCCGTGTCCTCGTAATAGACGCGGATCGAGAGATGATGGGTCTCGTCTTCGATATGGCCGGCCAGCGCCGGGGACTTGATCATGCGGAACCTCAGGATTTGGTCTGGGGGCGTGAGCCTGCCGCATAGAGAGCTGATCTGGCGAAAGCGAGGCCTGATACAGGCCGGCGCGGCCTCGATCCAGGTCAGGCCTCGTCTTCGTCACCCTTGAACAGCAGGAACTGCGCTGCGTCGCGCGCTGGTTCGGCAAGGCCGAGATGCCTGAAGGCGTGGCTGGTGAGGAGCCGCCCGCGCGGCGTGCGCTGCAGGAAGCCCTGCTGGATCAGGAAGGGCTCGATGATTTCCTCGATGGCGTCGCGCGGCTCCGACAGCGCCGCCGCCATGGTCTCGATGCCGACCGGTCCGCCGCCATAGTTCAGCGCGATGCCCTGCAGGTAACGCCGGTCCATGGCGTCGAGACCGGCGGCATCGACCTCGAGCCGGGTCAGCGCCTCGTCGGCGATGGTGCGGGTGACCGTGTCGGAATCCCGGTAGATGGCGAAATCGCGCACCCGCCGGAGCAGCCGGCCGGCAATGCGCGGCGTGCCACGCGCACGCCTGGCGATCTCGTTGGCGCCGTCGGCGGTCATGCCGACGCCGAGCACCCGGGCGCCGCGAGTGACGATGAACTCGAGCTCCTCGACGGTATAGAACTGCAGCCGGATCGGGATGCCGAAGCGGTCGCGCAGCGGCGTGGTCAGGAGGCCGGCGCGCGTCGTGGCCCCGACCAGGGTGAATTTGGCGAGGTCGATCTTGACCGAGCGCGCCGCCGGCCCCTCGCCGATGATCAGGTCGAGCTGGAAATCCTCCATGGCCGGATAGAGGATTTCCTCCACCGCCGGGTTGAGCCGGTGGATCTCGTCGATGAACAGCACGTCGCGTTCTTCGAGATTGGTCAATTGCGCCGCGAGATCTCCGGCCTTGGCGATGACCGGACCGGAGGTCGAGCGGAAATTGACGCCGAGTTCCTTGGCCAGGATCTGCGCCAGCGTCGTCTTGCCGAGGCCCGGCGGCCCAACGAACAGCACATGGTCGAGCGCCTCGCCACGGCTCTTGGCCGCCGAAATGAACACTTCCAGGTTCGAGCGCGCCTGGGCCTGGCCGATGAATTCGACCAGCCGCTGCGGACGCAGATGCACATCCGCGTCGTCGTCGCGGTGCTCGGCTGAAAGGATGCGGCGGGCTTCGGTCATCAACGATTCGCTTGCTCTCGAAATTTAATGTATATACGAATATTCGAGCATGGATATCTCATACGATGAGAACAAGCGCTTGCGAACCCTCCAGGAGCGAGGGCTTGATTTCGCGGATGCTAGTCTCGTTTTCGACGATGTCCATTTCGACATTCCCGACGATCGGACCGACTACGGCGAGCCCCGGATCCTGACGTTCGGAACATTGCGCGGCCGGGCCGTATCGCTTGTCTGGACACCACGCGACGGAACGCGCCGTATCATTTCGATGAGGTATGCCAATGACCGGGAAAGAGCCCGTTACGGACAGCACCTGGGTGGATCCTGATGACGCCCCCGAATGGACCGAGGAGATGTTCCAGTCGGCCGACCTCTATCAGGGCGAAACGCTGATCCGCCGCGGCAGGCCCAGGAAACCGCAGCCGAAAGTGCCGGTCAGCATCCGTTTGTCATCGGATGTGATCGAAGCCTTCAAGGCGGGAGGGCCGGGCTGGCAGACGCGGATCGACGAGGCATTGAGGGAATGGCTTCGCAAGCGCGCGGCCTGACAAGAGACCGCTTTTCAGGCATCAAAACCCGCTCACGAACTCAGCTCCTTCAGGCCCATGCGGATCAGCGTCTGGGTATTGGCCGCCTCGCCCGCCTTGCCGGCGGCGGCGGCAATCGCCGCGGCGGCCTGCGGCTGGCCGTAGCCGAGATTGGTCAGCGCCGAGATGGCGTCCCGGATCGGCGCGGGCGCGCGCTTGTCGTCGACATCGCCGACCAGCTTGGCGAGCGTCGGGTCGATATCGGTGAAACCCGGCGCCTTGTCCTTCAATTCGGTGATGATGCGCTCGGCGACCTTCGGGCCGACGCCATTGGCCCGGCCGATCGCGGCCTTGTCGCGCATGGCGATGGCGGTGGCGAGATCGCTCGCCTTGAGCGTCGACAGCACCGACAGCGCCACCTTGGCGCCGACACCCTGGACGGCGAGCAGCAGGCGGAACCACTCGCGCTCCAGGTCATTGGCGAAACCGTAGAGCCGGATCATATCCTCGCGGACCATGGTCTCGATCGACAACACCGCCGCTTCGCCCGCCGCCGGCAGGGCCTGCAGCGTGCGCGACGAGCAGTGCACGACATAACCGACGCCGTGCACGTCGACGATCACCCAATCGGGCCCGTAGGAGTCGATCGTGCCCTTCAACTTGCCGATCATGGCGTTATCCGTCCCTGCATCCTGGCCCCCTTATAGGGGATTCGCTGACCGCAAGGATGGCTTGTTCACTCTTCACCCCCGCCATAACGCATCAGCGTCGCCGCGTCGTAATTTTCGCCGATCGACATCGCGCAGATACGCGACAGGTGCACGCGCGGCAGGCCGGTCTCGCGTGCCCAGTCGTTGAACACCCCCTGGATCTTCTTCAGGTCGCCCTTGGAGGTCGGCTCGGCCGCGATATCGAGGCCGGCGTCGCGCAGCGCTGCCACCGTGTCGCGCCCGGCGACGAAGCCGTCAAAACCGATGAAGCGCAGGAAATACTGGCCGGTGCGGGCGCCGAGCCTGGCGCCGCGCTTGCCGAGCAAATCCATCAGTCCGATCTGGTCGTCGGCCGGCCAGGCCGCCAGGAACTTGCCGAAGGACCCGTGCTCAGCGGCGATATCGGCGACGAAGGCGGCGTTCTCACGCACGCTCTTGATCTTCATGGGGTTCTTGACGATGCGCGGATCCCGCGCGAGGTCGTGCCAGAACTCGTCCGGCTGAAACAGGAGCGGTTTCGGCTGGAAGCCGAGAAAGGCCTCCTCGAAGCCCCGCCACTTGTTGTCGATCACCCGCCAGACGAAACCCGCGCAGAAGACGCGCCGGGCCATTTCCGCCAGCATCCGGTCGTCGGGCAGCGCCGACAGTTCGGCCTTCGTCATGATCGGCGGCAGCAAGGCCTTCAGGTCGGCGGCTCCGCCCTTGCGCCGCTCGGCGCGTGCCTGGATCTTGTCGAATGCGATCACTTTGGGCTCTCCGGACGGACCTTGACGGCGCAACCATCCCGCGACCATGCGGCCGAGGTCAACGCCGGTCAGGCGCGCAGGCGCGCCGCCGGTCCGCGATGATGGGCATGGGTGATGGCGATGGCGAGCGCGTCGACCGCGTCCATGGTCTTCGGGTCAGCCTTGGGCAAGAGGATGCCGATCATCATCTCGACCTGCTTCTTGTCGGCATGGCCCGCCCCAACGATCGACTTCTTGACCTTGTTCGGCTCGTATTCCGACACAGGCAGGCCGGCGAGCGAAGGCACCACCATGGCGATGCCGCGTGCCTGGCCGAGCTTCAGGGTGGCCGTGGCATCCTTGTTGACGAACGTGTTCTCCACCGCCGCCTCGTCGGGCGTGAAGCTGCGGATGACGCCCTCGATGCCGCGATAGAGCTCCGCCAGGCGCTCGGCCAGGGTCGTTTCGGCATCCGAGGTCACCGTGCCGCAGGCCACGAAGGCCAGCCGGTTGCCGGTGACGTCGATAATGCCCCAGCCGGTACGGCGGAGCCCCGGATCGATACCGAGAATGCGAATCGTGTCGGACATGGCGATCACCATAACCGACATCTCCTGACAGATGAGGACGGATCGACCCGTGATGCGGGCGCGCCCAGGTATCGCCTTGCTCCGCCGGCAAGGCTGCCCCGGCGACTTCCGTCGTTCCTCCGGAGAACGATCCGCTCTAATCCATGGGCATCATGGATTTTTTGACCCGCCTCGGCGATTCGCCGCCCTTGCTCGTCCTCGTCGCGGCGCTCGTGGCGGGCGCGGTGCGCGGCTATACCGGCTTCGGCTCGGCAATGATCTTCATGCCGGTCGCCGGCGCCTATCTCGGGCCGAAGACCGCCATCGGCATCATGTGGATCATCGACGGCACCTTGCAGCTCGCCATGGTCCGTTCGACCTGGAAACATGCGCGCTGGGGCGAGATCGGCCCCTTGTTCCTCGGCTACGTCGTCGGCCTGCCGCTCGGTGTCTACGCGCTGATGACCTTCGACCCCGGCCCGATCCGCTGGACCACCTCGATCTCGATCGTCGTGGCCCTGACCATGCTGATCACCGCGAGGCGCATCGAAACCTCGCCGGGCCTGCCCGCGACGGTGGCGACCGGCGCGGTGTCCGGGCTCATTTCCGGGGTCGCCAGCCTCGGCGGCATGGTGCTGTCGCTGTTCTGGCTGGCCGGACCGAGCCGCAATGAAGCGGTGCGCGGATCATCGGTCGCCTTCTTCGTGCCGGCCTCGATCCTGTCGGGCGCCCTCCTGGCAATTGCCGGCATCTTCAACTGGGAGGTGCTGCGCATCGCCGCCTGGGCGATCGTGCCCTATGGCGTCGGGATCTGGCTCGGTTCGCTCTTGTTCCACAATGCCGACGCCCGGCTGTTCCGGCCGGTGGCCTTCGCGGTCATCGCGGCCGCCGCATTGACCAGCCTGCCGGTGCTGGACGGCTGGCTGAGATAGTCCGGTCGAGCCCGTTCGATCCCAGCCGGTTCGGCCTCAGCCGCCCATCTTCGCGACGAGCGCGTCCGACAGCTCGAAATTGGCATAGACGTTCTGGACGTCGTCATTTTCGTCCAGCACGTCCATCAGGCGCAAAAGCTTCTCGCCGGTCTCGTCATCGACCGCGATGGTGTTCTGCGGCTTCCAGGTCATCGCCGACTTGCGCGGCTCGCCGAATTTGGCTTCCAGCGCCTTGGTCACCTCGACCAGGCTCTCCACCGTGGTGGTGATCTCGTGGCCGGCCTCGGACGATACCACGTCATCGGCACCGGCTTCGATCGCTGCTTCCAGCATGTCGTCGGCCGAGGCCTTGGCGGCGTCGAACTCGACCACGCCGACCCGGTCGAACATGAAGGACACCGAACCGGTTTCCCCGAGATTGCCGCCGCTCTTGGTGAAATAAGAGCGCACTTCCGAGGCGGTCCGGTTGCGGTTGTCGGTCAGTGCCTCGACGATGACGGCGACGCCACCGGGCCCGTAGCCCTCGTAACGGATCTCGTCATAGGTCTCGGTATCGCCGCCGGCCGCCTTCTTGATGGCGCGCTCGATATTGTCCTTGGGCATGTTCTCGGCACGCGCGGCCAGGATCGCCAGGCGCAGGCGCGGGTTCATGTTCGGATCGGGCATGCCCATCTTGGCCGCGACTGTGATCTCACGCGCGAGCTTGCCGAAAAGCTTCGAGCGGACCGCGTCCTGGCGGCCCTTGCGGTGCATGATATTCTTGAACTGGGAATGCCCGGCCATGGTGACCCTCTTGACCCGCGCTTGTGGCGCTGCTTGGCCGGCCGGCGGGGCGCATGGGCGCACCGCGCCTGGCCGGCGGCGATTTGGCCGGTCTTATAGGCGCGGGTTCAGCCGAAATCCAGACGGCAGCCGTGCCGGCTCAGCGCTTCATGCCGAAGGCCGCGGCGAGCCGGTCGATCTGGCCGGCCACCATGTTGCGCGGATTGGCGGCGGCCGGCTCGGCCTCCGAATAAAGCAGCTTGTCCATGTGCATCACGCGCTCCTGCAGGCGCATGGCCTTGCCGATCAGCTCGCGCAGCGCCTCGGGCAGGTCGACCAGGGTCGCCTCGGGCGTCGCGGCGCCGACCGACGACAGCCTGACCTTGGATTTCTCCTGGGCCGCCTGCTCCTGCGTCAGCTCGCCCTCGTTGACCGCACGCTGCAGCAGGAGCCAGGAGGCCAGCTGCATCAGCCGGGTGGTCAGCCGCATGCTTTCGGTCGCATAGGCAAGCGCGGCTCCGCGGTCGAGGCCCTTGCTCTCGGCCCGCCCGGATCCGTCGAGATAGGTCGCGGTCTCCTCGACCAGGCCCATCCCGTCGCGGAACAGATCCTTGAATGCCGGCGAGCTCGCCAGCCGCGCTGCGAAGGCGACGGTCGGCTGCATTTCGGGTGCGAACTCATTCGACATGACGCATTAACTCCCTCAGGCTTCGTCTCTGCCGTCATTGCCCTTCGCTGTCCAGGACATGCTTAAGAGAAGGTAAACGCGGCGCTTGCCTTGAACGAGCAAGCACGATGCCAGGGTTTGCTGTCCCGCCTTGGGACGACTCGGTCGCTATCGTGCAGCAGGATCGTCTGCAAAAAAAGGCCGCCCGAGGGCGGCCCAAAAGTAATTAACAGGGAGGCGTCAAACAGAGTGGACAGGAGCCACTCGCGTCCAGCGAACTGAACGATTTCGGTTATAAACCGGAAAGGTTAACCCCTGGTTAACCTCAGTCGTTGCAGCCGTCGATTCGTCGGCAATGCGCGCTCCGGGCGAGGCTTTCGCTCAGAATTTGAAGACGCTCTCGGCCGCGCTCTTGCTCGACGTCTTGGCCGCCATGGCGGTTTCGAGCCTGAGGATCTCCGTCTTCATCAGATCGATCCGCTCGGCCAGTTCATGGATGGACAAAGTCGCCAGATCGCTGCCGATTTCATGGGCGGGTGGCTTCGGACGGGGTTTCAGGTCGTCATCCATGGTGAACCTCCCATAGGCCGGCTGGCGTGGCGCTTGGCCAGAGGTTATCACCATCCACCCTTCCCTGTCGAAATGGACAAGGCCCATGACCGCCTCGATTGCAGCGCTCCCCGTTACCATGACCGCCATCGCGATCCCGGTCCCCGGCGGCCCGGAAGCCCTGGTGCCCGAGACCCGGCCGGTGCCGACCCCGGGTCCCGGCGAAATCCTGGTCAAGCTCGCCGCCGCGGGCGTCAACCGGCCCGACGTCCTGCAACGGGCCGGCGGCTATCCGCCGCCGAAGGGCGCATCCGACATTCCCGGCCTGGAGATCGCGGGCGAGGTCGCGGCGCTGGGCGCCGGCGCCGACCGCTTCAGGCTCGGCGACAAGGTCTGCGGCCTGGTCGCCGGCGGCGGCTATGCGGAATATTGCGTGGTGCACCAGACCAACGCGCTGGCCATCCCCGCCGGCCTCTCCATGGTCGAGGCCGCCGCCATCCCCGAGACCTTCTTCACCGTCTGGTCGAATGTCTTCGATCGCGGCGGCCTGAAGGCGGGCGAGACCATTCTGATCCATGGCGGCACATCCGGCATCGGCGTCACCGCCATTCAGCTCGCCAAGGCTTTCGGCGCCACCGTGCTGACCACCGTCGGCTCGGATGACAAATGCGCGGCCGCCAAGGCGCTCGGCGCCGACCACGCGATCAATTACCGCAACCAGGATTTCGTTCAGGCGGTCAGCGAGATCACCGCCAGGAAGGGCGTCAACCTGATCCTCGACATGGTCGGCGGCGACTATGTCGAGCGCAACCTGAACTGCGTCGCGGCCGATGGCCGGATCGTCCAGATCGCGTTCCTGCACGGCTCGGAGGTCAAGGTCGACCTGCGCTGGCTCATGCTGAAGCGCATCACCTTCACCGGCTCGACGCTGCGTATCCGCGACACGGCCTTCAAGGCGGCGCTTGCCGACGCGCTCCATTCCAAGGTCTGGCCGCTCCTGTCCTCCGGTCAGGTGAAGGTGGTGATGGACTCGACCTACCCGCTGCGCGAGGCCTCCAGGGCGCATGCCCGCATGGAAACCAATGCCCATATCGGCAAGATCGTGCTGACGGTCTGACCTGATATCCGGGGCTCTCCCGCTGCCCGGGATTTCTGTCTAGAAAGGCTGATATCTCAGCAGCAGGAGCAGAGCATGGGCGTTCTCGACGGCAAGGTCGCAGTCATTACCGGCGCGGCGCGCGGCATCGGCCGGGCGATCGCCGAACGCTTCGTCGCCGAGGGCGCCAAGGTGGTGATCGCCGATATCCTGGCCGAGGCCGGCGAACGGACCGCGGCGGAACTGTCCAAGGCCGGCAAGGCGGTCTTCGTCGCCTGCGATGTCGGCGACCGGGCCTCGGTCGCCGACATGGTGACGGCGGCCGGCAAGGCCTTCACCGGCGATATCGACATTCTCGTCAACAATGCCGGCATCTCGCACAATGCCGATTTCCTCGACCTTGCCGAGGCCGATTTCGATCGCGTGCTGCGGGTCAACCTGAAGGGCTCGTTCCTGGTCGGCCAGGCGGTCGCCCGGCGCATGGTCGAGCAGGTCAAGGCCGGCAAGGCGCCGGGCGCCATCGTCAATATGAGCTCGGTCAATGCCGTACTCGGCATTCTCAACCAGACCCCCTATTGCGTTTCCAAGGGCGGCGTCCGCCAGCTCACCAATGTGATGGCGCTGGGCCTTGCCGAACACGGCATCCGGGTCAATGCCATCGGCCCGGGCTCGATCGCCACCGACATGCTGGCGAGCGTCAACAATGACTCAGCCGCGCGCCATCGCCTGCTGTCGCGCACGCCGCTCGGCCGCATCGGCGATCCCGACGAAATCGCCAAGGTGGCGCTGTTCCTGGCCTCCGACGGCTCCAGCTACATTACCGGCCAGACCATCTATGCCGATGGCGGCCGCATCGGCCTCAACTATACGGTTCCGGTGAAGGATTGAGCGGCGAACTGCCACCGCAGCTGCGCGCCGGCCTGGAGGCGCTGGCCGCCGATCATCCCGGCCGGGCGCTCGGCGAGGCCAGCGCCCGGCTCACCGGCAACTATCGCGGCGGTCGCGGCACGCAGCTCGCCACCCCGGTCGATCTGGCGGCCTATGCGGTGGCGCGCATGCCGGCGACCTATGCGGCCTTTCGCGCCGTCCTGGAGGAGGTCGCCGAACGGACCGATCTCACCCCCGAAAGCCTGATCGATATCGGCTGCGGTCCCGGCACGGCGGCCTGGGCGGCGATCGATGCGTTCCCGGATATCGCGACCGCCACGCTGGTCGACGCCCATGCCGGCATGATCGGTGTCGGGCGGCGGCTTGCCGGACAGGGCCCCGGTGCGCTGACCCGCGCGACCTGGATCGAGGCGCCGATGGCGCGGCACCTGCCGGAGGCCGCGAAGGCCGATCTGGTCGTCGCCGGTTATGCCCTGAACGAGGTCCCGCCCGACGACGTCGCGGGCCTGGCGCGCCAGCTCTATGCGGCGGCCGCCGCGCTCGTGGTGATCGTCGAGCCGGGAACGCCCCAGGGCTTCGCGGTGATCGAGAGGGCGCGCAGCGCTCTGATCGCGGCGGGCGGCACGGTGGTCGCCCCCTGCCCGCATGGCGGCCCCTGCCCGCTCACCCCGCCAGACTGGTGCCATTTTTCCGCCCGGCTGCCGCGCCTGAGGGCCCACAAGGCGGCCAAGGGCGCCGATGTCCCCTTCGAGGACGAACGCTATTCCTATGTCGCGGTCGCCAGGCCCGGCATCACGACCCGGCCGGCGCAAGCGCGCGTGCTGCGGCCGCCGAAGGCGAGCAAACCCTCGACCAGTTTCAGCCTCTGCACCACCGAAGGCCTGCAGCACCGCACCGTCGCCGCGCGCGACCGCGATCTCGCCAGGCGCACCCGCAAGATCGGTTGGGGTGACGCCTTTCCTCTTGACCCGTAACGGAGCCCGTCGATGAAGCGCGTCACGTTCCTTGCAGCTTTTTCCCTTGCCCCCATGCCGGTCATGGCGCAATCGGCCGCCGAGAACAGCCTCTCCTTCACCCAGAAACTGGCGATCTATCGCGCCTGCCGGGCCGATCTCAACCAGCACTGCCCCGAAGCGGGCACCAACGGCCCGCGCATCGAGGCCTGCCTGCGCACCAACAAGACCCGCCTGACCGAGGCTTGCCGCACCACGATCCTTCAGACCGGCCTGCGTTGATCCCGGGCCGCAAGCCGCACATCACCCCTGCAATTGCGGCGGATTGACCCTGCCGGGACGGCTCGTGATGGTCGAAACCATCAGGAGATCCGCACATGCTCGCCTTGCCCTGGCTCTGGGCCGTCTTCACCATTGTCGCCGCCGCCGCCCAGACCGCGCGCAACGCCATGCAGCGCAGCCTCACCGGAACGCTCGGCACCATTGGCGCGACCCATGTGCGCTTTCTCTACGGCTTCCCGTTCTCGCTCATCTTCCTCGGCCTGGTGAAGCTCGCCATTCCCGGCGCCGGCATTCCGCTGCACACCACCTTCTTTGCCTGGACGCTTGCCGGCGCGCTGGCGCAGATCGGCGCGACCGCCCTGATGCTGGCCGCCATGCAGGAACGCTCCTTCGTCGTGACCACTGCCTATACCAAGCTGGAGCCGGTGCTGGTGGCGCTGTTCGGTGTCATCATCCTGGGCGACCATCTCGGGCTGTGGGCCTGGGTGGCGATCTTCGTCGCCACCGCCGGCATCCTGTTCATGTCCTGGCGGCCCGGTTCTGAGAATGCCGTGCGCCCGGCTCTGCTCGGCATCGCCTCGGCGGCCCTGTTCGGCGTCTCGGCCATCGGCTTCCGCGGCGCCATCCGCTCGCTCGACGCCGACAGCTTCGTGCTCGCCGCGACCACCACCCTGGTCTGCGGCCTCGGCATCCAGACCGTTCTGCTCTCGGGCTATCTCGCGATCTTCAATCGCCCCGGCCTGATCGCCATCTTCAAGAGCTGGCGCCAGTCGGTCTTCGCCGGTTTCCTCGGCTCCTTCGCCTCGCAGTTCTGGTTCCTCGCCTTCGCGCTCGAGACGGTCGCCAAGGTACGCACGCTCGCCCTCGTCGAGGTGATCTTCGCCGGCCTCGTCTCGGGCGCCATCATCAAGCAGGCGACCAGCCCGCGCGACGCCATCGGCATAGCGCTGATCGTCATCGGCGTCGCGGTGCTGCTGACGCTGGGGTGAGAGGGGTGAGTGGCGAGTGGCGAATTGGGGAATAGGGTCTCGGATGGCGGCCCGTCTCACCCACCGGACTCGCACCTGAACCTCTACGTCACCCCCGGCGAGCGAAGCGAGGGAAGGGGGTCCAGGAGTTGCAGGGCAGAAACCGCGACGCCGCGAGGCAACCGGATAGCGCCCGCCGAGGGCAAGGCTCATGCACTGAAAGCGCGGCCTGTTGACTTCTGGACCCCCTTCCCTCGCTTCGCTCGCCGGGGGTGACGTAGAGAGCACACGAGCTGGCAACTGGTGAGGCCCGACCGGTTTCCCGTGCGCCGAGCCCCCCATTCCCCACTCACCTCTATGTCAGCGGCGTCAGCCTCGTGACGTGCCCCATCTTGCGGCCGTCGCGCTGGTCGCGCTTGCCGTAGAGATGCAGCACGGCACCGCTCTCGGCGGCGATCGCCCGCCAGGCTTCGACATCGGCGCCGATGAGGTTTTCCATCACCGCATCCGAATGCCGGGCGGTCGAGCCGAGCGGCAGGCCGGCGACCGCCCGCATGTGGTTCTCGAACTGCGAGCAATGGCACGCGGCTTCGGTCCAATGGCCGGAATTGTGCACGCGCGGCGCCATTTCATTGACCACCAGGCGGCCGTCGGCGGTGACGAACAGCTCGACCGCGAGCACGCCGACATAGTCGAGCTTTTCAGCCAGCACCTCGCCCATCCGGGCGGCTTCCGCGGCCAGCTCCGGCGCGATCCGCGCCGGCACCGTCGAACTTCGCAGGATGCCGTCGCGGTGAACGTTCTCGACCGGGTCGTAATGGCGGATCTCACCGTCGGCGCCGCGCACGACGATGACCGAGATCTCGCGCGTGAATGGCACGAAGGCCTCCAGGATCGCCGGCTGGCGGCCGATCGACGAGAAGGCCGCGGCGGCATCGTCGCCGTCGCGGATCACCGCTTGGCCCTTGCCGTCATAGCCGAAGCGGCGGGTCTTCAGCACGGCCGGACGGCCGAGGCGGGCCAGCGCCCGTTCGAGATCGGCCTCGTCGTCGACCGGCTCGAAGTCCGGCACGCCCAGCCCGCAATCGCGCGCGAAGGTCTTTTCCACGACGCGGTCCTGCGACACGGTCAGCGCCCGCGGTCCTGGACGCACCGTCAGCCGGCTCGACAGGAAACGCGCCGCCTTGTCGGGCACGTTCTCGAACTCATAGGTGACGATGTCGACATCCTCGGCGAAACGCGCGAGCGCGATCTCGTCGGAATAGTCGGCTTCGGTGATCCGCCGGACCACGTCGAAGGCCGGGCTTTCCGGCTCGGGCGCCAGCACCTGGCAGCGCAGGCCGAGACGGGCGCCGGCCAAGGCCAGCATCCGGCCGAGCTGGCCCCCGCCCAGGATGCCGATGATCTGATCGGGGCCGGCCGACCGTTCAGTGGTCGTCACGAGGCCGCTCCGCGATGCTGGCAGTCTGCTTGGCGCGATAGGCTTCGAGCCGTGCCGCCAGTGCCTCGTCATTGAGCGCGAGGCAGGCGGCGGCGAGCAGCGCCGCGTTGATCGCGCCCGGCTTGCCGATGGCCAGCGTTCCCACGGGAATGCCGCCAGGCATCTGGACGATCGAATGCAGGCTGTCGACACCCGACAGCGCCTTGCTCTCTACCGGCACGCCGAACACCGGCAGGATGGTGAGCGCGGCCGCCATGCCGGGCAGATGGGCTGCCCCGCCGGCGCCGGCAATGACGATCTTGTAGCCCTTGGCCTTGGCGCCCTTAGCGAATTCATACAGCCGGTCCGGCGTACGATGCGCGGAGACGATCAGCGGCTCATGCGCGACACCAAGCGCATCCAGCGTCTCGGCGGTATGTCTCATGGTCGCCCAGTCGGACTGGGACCCCATGATGATGGCGACGGGCGGCACCCCGCTCGCGGCATTTCCCGGCATCAAACTGCTCCCCAGCGGCCCGGTCGGCCTCGCGAAAGAAGCGCCAGAGCATAGGCAGAGCCAGGCCGAGCGGCAAGGCCACAAGACATGCCGTCTGCTATTCACCGGGACTTAACCATGATTTGCGATGGCTGGGCGCTCCCGGAGTGGCCCCGTCCATGCGTAGTTCTGCCGAAATCCTGCGCTTCAGGCGTGCCGCGGCGCGCACGACGCTCGACCCGCGCGACGAGCGGCGCGATGCGGCATCCGGCCCGCCGCCCTTCCCCTCCGTGATCCGGCGGCTGGCGGCGGAGGTCGACCGGCTGCGCGACGAACTCGAGCAGAGCCGGCGCCATGTCCGCGATCTCGAAATGCGTTCGGAACAGGACAGCCTCTGCCCCGTGCTCAATCGCCGCGGTTTCGACCGCGAACTCGGCCGGGCTCTCGACCATGTCCGCCGCTATGGCGGTTCGCTCGGCGTCGCCTTTCTCGATCTCGACGGCTTCAAACCGGTCAACGATCGCCATGGCCATGCCGCAGGCGATGTCCTGCTCGTCCACGTGGCCGAAATCCTGGTCGACGCGATCAGAAGCTCCGACAGCGCCGCGCGCCTCGGCGGCGACGAATTCGCCCTCATCCTGTGGAATCTCGATCAGGAGACAGCGGCGGCCAAGGCCCGCGCGATCGAAGCCGCCATTGCCGCGGTGCCAGCCCATATCGGCACCCAGGCGCTCGCTGTCGGTGCGTCCTGCGGCATCGCTCTGGCGCAGCCGGGCGACACCGCCGCCAGCCTGACCGCGCGCGCCGACCTCGCCATGTATGCCCGCAAGGCGGAGCGCAAAATCATGATGGCGCGCGACGGCCCGGCGGCGAGCGAAAGCCCGGCTCAGGCGATGATGTCGGGCGTCCGCATGTCCTCGAGGTAGGAAATCCGGTCGCGCAGCGCCAGCTTTCGCTTCTTCAGCCGCTGCAACTGCAGCCGGTCCGCCACCACCAGGGCGGCCAGGGCTTCGATCGCCGTGTCGAGGTCGCGATGTTCCTGCCTCAACCGCTCCAGTTCGAGCGAAATGTCGCGCTCTTCGTCCTCGGTCAATGGCATCGTCGCACCGGTCAAGGGAATCGGACGCGCTCGCGTGAAAGCGCCGGGCGGGACTATCGCGCCCGGCGCGGCCAAGGGCAAGGCAGCCGGTTCGGCGACATGGCGATATCGGCGCCGACAAGGCCACGGCACGGCGCGGGCTCGTAACATTCCGTGATTTTACTTTGCCGGAGAAGGGGTAAAACATCGGTCGTCCGGCGCGTCGCGGACCTCCTGTCCGAACGTGATCGGCACGCCCATTCTCAAAAGGAGACATGGATGAGCTTGCAGTCGCACCTATCGGAATTGGAACGGCGCCATCAAGCGCTCGATCGAGAACTGGCTGAAATTATTGCGAGTCCTTCGTCAACCGACGAAAAGATTGTCGATCTGAAGCGACGCAAATTGCTTTTGAAGGATGAGATCACACGGCTGAAAGCCGGTGTACGGAGTGTGCACTAAAGGAGATCCCACCGGATCATGACCGCGCACGGCGCGGTCGAGCCGATCAACGGACCGCCGGACGCTCCTGGGCGCCGGCGGTCTCGTTTTTGGGGGCCGCGCCGCGGTCCTCAGCGGCGCGGCGGCCACATGCGCCGGAACACGCCGTCGCGCTTGACGAGGAGATGCATGAGGGCCGCCCCGGCATGGCCGAGGATCAGGAAGCTCATCAGCGCGACCGCGGTGAAATGCACGAGATAGACCGGCTGCGAGCTCTCCAGCGTGCCCGAGATCGGCAAGGTCAGCGGAACCGTCCAGAACAGATTGACCGGCGGGCAGCACATCGAGGTGGCGATCCAGCCGGTGATCGGCACGACGAAGATCAGCACATAGAGCAGGTGATGCAGCGTGGTGGACGCCACCCGTTCGAACGGCGTGAGCGTGGCTTCGGGCGGTGGCGCGCCCTTGAAGATGCGCAGCAGCACGCGCAGCACGGCCAGCATGAAAATGGTCAGCCCGACCGACTTGTGCAGTTCGTAGAGCCGGCCCTTCAGCACCGGATTGGCGCCCGGTGCCGGCTCCCAGGGAATGCTGGTCATGAACAGACCGAGCGGCACCATGCAGAAGATCAGGATCGCCATGATCCAGTGCACGGCGCGCTGCGGTGGCGAATAGGCGTTGTGAACGGTCGGAACGGCGTCAGGCTGCTGCATCCGCATTGTCCTCGCTCGCTGCAAGCCTGAGATCGCAGTCGAACAGGACATCCCCGTCGGGCAGCGGATGCACCCGGGTCACCGGGCGCAAGGCGTCGTCCACGACCGAGATGGGTGGCAATTCGATCCCCGGCACTCCCGAGCCGATGATCATCGGGGCGACCAGAACATGCAAGCGGTCTACCGCGCGGTGCTCCAGAAACAGCGAGATCGTCCTGGCGCCCCCCTCGATCAGGATCCGCTTCAGCCCGGCCGCGAACAGCGTGTCGACGATCGCGTGGGGCGACAATGCCGCAGGGCCGACCCGCCGCACCAGCAATTGTTCCACGCCTTCGGGCACGGGGCTCGGCTCGGCGCGCAGCACGATCCGCCTGACGCCGTCGTCGGCGAGGCATTTGGCCCCGGCCGGCAGGCGCGCGCCGACATCGATCACCACCCGCGCCGGGCTGCGGCCGGGCACCCGGCGGACCGTCAGCAGCGGATCGTCGGCGATCACCGTGCCGACCCCCACCACGACTGCGTCGACCTGCGCGCGCAGCCGGTGCAGGTGGTCGAGCGCGGCTGACCGGTTGATATATTTGGAGTGCCCGGTGAGCGTCGCGATACGCCCGTCGAGCGACTGGCCGAGCTGCGCCACCACGAAGGGCCGCGTCGAGGGAGCCGTGTCGAAACCGGCGAACGGCCCTGCCGCATCGCCGCTCGTTCTCCTCTCGCATCCGGAATGGTCAACGTGTAAAAACACGTCTGGCTCCGCTATGTCAGACAATGGAGCCTCCCGAACTGGGATTCCGGCGCCGGTCGCGCTTGATTGGCATGTCGAAACTCCTACATGCGGTCGGAGACATCCGAGCGCGCAACTCGCGTCGGCATGCACGGCAGGGCCTGAAGGCAGTTCTATGACGGATGGGAATGGGATTCTAGGCTCTCGCGCCGACTTGGATCAAACCCGTGTGGAGCGTGCTCTTGCCGAATTTCGTGCGGCGCGCCCGGTCCTGATCGCCGGCGGTGCGGAGGCGGTGCTGGTTTGCGGCGTCGAGGGCCTGGAAGCCCCGCTCGCCGAGGCTCTGACCAAGCTCGCCAGCGGCACGCCGCGGCTGGTCCTGCCCGCCGCTCGTCTCAGGCGTCTCGGGCTTGAGCGCACCTTGCCCGGCCGCGTCGCCCTGCCGAGCATCGATCTGAAACGGATCGAGCAGCTCGCCTTGGTCATCGACGCGAAGACCGACGCCCCGATCGCCCCCGTCGACGAACTCGACGAGACGGCCCTCGAACTCGCCCGTCTCGCCCTCACCGTTCCCGTCGTCGTGGTCGTGCCGGTCGATGCTGCCCGCCTCGCCGACAGCAATGTCGAGCGCATCAACGTCGAAGCGGTGAAGAATTTCCGCCGCAACGAGGTCCGGCGCCTGCGCATCGTCGGCCGCGCACCGGTGCCGCTGGAAGGCGCGCCGGAGACCGAGTTCGTGGTGTTCCGCGGCGGCGAAGGCCTGCGCGATCAGGTGGCGATCGTCGTCGGCAAGCCCGATCTCGCCAAGCCGGTGCCGGTCCGTCTGCATTCGGCCTGCCTGACCGGCGACCTGTTCGGCTCGCTCAAATGCGATTGCGGCGACCAGTTGCGCGGCACCGTCGAGTGGATGGCCAAGAACGGCGGCGGCGTGCTGCTCTATCTCGACCAGGAAGGCCGCGGCAACGGCATCGCCAACAAGATGCGCGCCTACAAGCTGCAATCGCTCGGCTTCGACACCTATGATGCCGACGAGGCTTTGGGTTTCGACCTGGACCAGCGCCATTTCGACTTCGCCGCCGAGATGCTGAAAAAGCTCGGCATCGCCGAGGTCGACATCATGACCAACAATCCGGTCAAGGTGGCGGCGCTGCGTGACGCCGGCCTCCACGTCGTTTCCGAGCGCCGGGTCATCGGCCGCCCGACCGATGAAAACGTCCGCTATCTCGCGTCCAAACGCGAACGTGCCGGCCATTTCATCGACACCGATGCGCTGTTCGCCAGGCTCAAGGCCGGCGAATAGGGCGCTCGGGGGCATTCCGGCCGCGCCCGGCGACCGATCGCCCTGACAGTCAAGGTGCGCTATCAAGGTCCGGCCCATAGTCCGGATCCGTCCATGCAAGTGCCTGCGCGCGCGCCGTTCAATCTGCCTGCCACGGCGGGGCTGTTCGTCCTGGCCTGGGCCATCCTGGCTTTTCCCTGGCTCAGCGGCGGCGTCACCATTCCCTGGGACGCCAAGGCCCATTGGTATCCGCATCTCGGCTTCGTCGCCCGCGCCATTCACGGCAGCGGCGGCGCCTTCTGGACGCCCAATATCTTCGCCGGCTCGCCCGAGATCGCCGATCCGCAATCGGTGCTCTTCTCCGCCCCGCTCCTGGCGCTGGCGCTGTTCGATCCCGCGCCTTCGCTCGCCGCGATGGACCGCGCGGTCTTCGCCATGCTGCTGGTCGGCGGCATGGCGGTGATCCTGATCTTCCGCGATCGCGGCTGGCACTGGGGCGGTGCGCTGGTCGCGGCCATCGCCTTTGCCTTCGGGGCGGCGGCGAGCTGGCGCATTCAGCACGTCAACCAGGTCTTCTCGCTCTGCTGGTGGCCGGTCGCCTGGTGGCTCCTCGCCCGCGCGCTCGACCGTTCGTCGATCGCCTATGGCATCGCCGCCGGCATCGCTGCCGGCCTGATGGTGCTCGGCCGCGACCAGGTCGCCTTGCTGCTCACCTATCTCCTGGCGGCCCATGTCGCGGCCCGCTGGCTGGCCGGGCCGGGACGCAAGGCGCGGTTCCGCGCCAGCCTGGCACCGCTTGGCGCCGGCGCCGTCGCGGGGCTCGCGCTCATCGCCGTCCCGGTCATCCTGACGGCGCTGTGGGGCGAACAGTCGAACCGGGTCGCCATCGATCTCGAAGGCGCTGGCCGCGGCTCGCTGCATCCGGGTGCGCTGCTCACCCTCGCCATCGGCAATCTCTACGGCGCGGCCGGCCCGCTTGCCCAGTATTGGGGGCCGCCGAGCCCGACCTGGGGCGATACCGGACTGTTCCTGGCGCGCAATATGGGCGTGCTTTATGCCGGCGCCCTCCCCTTCTTCCTGGTCTTCGCAGTCATCGGCAGCGGCGCGGCACTGGCCGCCGAGATCCGCTATGTCACGATCGCGCTGGCCGTGATGCTCGTCTTCGCGCTCGGCTGGTACACGCCGGCACTGCAGCTGTTCTGGCACCTGCCCGGCATCAGCCTGTTCCGCCGGCCGGCCGATGCCGTCTTCGTCATCGGCGGGCTTTATTCTGTGCTGGCCGGCTATGGCGCGCATCTCCTGCTGACCGGCCGCCTCCGCGCCGGTGGCATCGCATCGGCCGGGTTTGCCGCCCTGTTCGTCGCCGCGGCCATCCTGGCGATCGTCGGCAAGGCCGCACCGGTCAGCGCCTGGGCCCATCTCGCCATCGGCGCGGCGACGCTTGCTTTGTCATGGATCGCGCTTGCCGCGGCCCCGAAAATCAAGCCGGGCCTGCTGCCCTTGGCGCTGGCGGCGATCCTGGTAGTGGATCTGGCGGTGACCAATGCACCCAGCGAATCCACCGCGCTTCCGCCCGACACCTACGACGTTCTGCAATCCGCGACCGGCAATGCGACGGTGGCGCTTTTGAAGGCCGGCCAGGTCCGCGACGCCACCCGGCGCGATCGCGTCGAGCTGATCGGGCTCGGCTATTTCTGGCAGAACGCCGCCATGGTGCACGGCTTCGAGGACACGCTCGGCTTCAATCCGGTCCGTTCCTCCGCCTATGCCGCGCTGGTCGGCGCCGAAGACATCGCCTCGCTGCCCGAGCAGCGGCGGTTTCCGCCGGCCTTCCCGTCCTATCGCTCGACGCTCGCCGACATCATAGGCCTGCGTTTCATCGTCTCCGGCGTGCCGGCCGGCGAGATCGACAAGCGCCTGCCGCCGCTGGCGCTCACCCTCGTCGCCCGCACCAATGACGCCTATATCTACGAGAACCCCCGCGCGCTGCCGCGCGTCTGGGTCGCGCCGGCCGCCGAGCCGACGCCGGCGCGCCTGGCCGAAACCGGTTTCAGGCTCGATCTCGATCCGCGCGACATCGTCCCGATCGAAGGACCGGTGCCGCCCCGCCGTTCCGCCGGGGGCACCGCCCGCATCGTCAGTTATGCCAACGCCGCGGTGGTCGTGGAGACCGAGACCCGCGACGGCGGCATCCTGGTCCTGGCCGACGCCTGGCATCCCTGGTGGGTCGCGCGCATCGACGGCCGCGACGCACCCGTCCGGCGCGCCTTTGGCGTGGTCCGGGCTGTCGAAGTCCCCGCCGGCAAGGCGACCGTGCACTTCACCTTCGAGCCTTTCGCCGGCGCGCTCGCCCAGATCACCGGCTGGCGTTGATCACCTGAACGGCTTCACGGCAATGCCGGCCGCCTCGAGCCTGTCCCTGACGCCGCGCGCCATGGCCACCGCCGCCGGATTGTCGCCATGGACGCAGATCGTGTCGATCGCCACGTCGAGCACTTTGCCGGAGACGGTGACGATCTGGCGGTCCTGAACCATGCGCAGCACGCGCTCGGCGGCGAGCGCCGCGTCATGGATCACCGCGCCGGCGACCTTGCGGCTGGTCAGATTGCCGCTGTCGTCATAGGTCCGGTCGGCGAAAACCTCGCGCGCCAGCGGCAAGCCGAGCTTTTCAGCGGCCCTTTCAGTCGGCAGTCCCGGCATGACGACATAAACGAGGTTCCGGTCGATCGCTTTGATGGCCCGGCCGATCGCCAGCGCCATCTCTTCGTCGTCATTGATCATGTTGCCGAGCGCGCCATGCGCCTTCACATGGGTGACCTTATGGCCGGCCAGCGCCGCGCAGGCCTGCATGGCGCCGATCTGATAGGCCATCTGCTTTTCCAGGTCCGCCATGCTGTCGCCGCGGATGACCCGGCGGCCGAAGCCCCAGAGATCGCCGAAGCCCGGATGGGCGCCGATCGACACACCCTTGGCCTTCGCGATCTCGGCGGTGCGATGCATGATGATCGGGTCGCCGGCGTGCCAGCCGCAGGCGACATTGGCCGAAGTGACGATGTCGAGCATGGCGGCGTCGTCGCCCATCTGCCAGGGCCCGAAGCCCTCGCCCATATCCGAATTGAGATCGACCGAGGCCATCATCGTTCTCCTTCTCACAGATCGGTGTCGTGCGGCATGGGCGCGGCGCCATGGGCGTCGATCCAGCCGTCGACCAGGTTGAGCGACAGCAGCCGCTCGGCATCGAGGCCGCCGCCGGCCGGCTTGAGCCCGCCTGCGACCGCCGCCAGCATGGCCGCCTGGTCGCGCGCGGCGGCGATCGCCTGATCGCGCGTGATCACGGTGAAACGCAGCTCGCTGCCGGGCCGCTGCTGGACGAAGCGCGGCAGGTCGGCCGAGATGATGGTGGCGATCTTCGGATAGCCGCCGGTGGTCCCGCGGTCGGCCAGCAACACGATCGGCTCGCCGGAACCCGGCACCTGGATCGCGCCCATGGCGATGCCGTCGGAGACGATGTTGAAGCCCTTGGAATGGGCGATCTTCGGCCCGCTCAGGCGATAGCCCATGCGATCGGCCTGGGCCGAGACGGCATAGGTCTCGCCGGTCAGCGTCGCGATGCCGGCTTCGGAAAAATAGTCGTCCTGCGGTCCGAGCACGACGCGATAGGCGCCGGCATGGACGCGCGGCGGCACCGTCACGGTCAGTTCCGGCCCGCCCGGCGCGCCGGCGACCGGCAATTTCTGGCCGGCCTTGACCGGCGCGCGCCCGACGCCACCGAGGCCGGCGCGCAGGTGAAAGGATTGACTGCCGAGATCGGGCTTCAGATCGAAACCGCCCGACACCGCCAGCATCATGAAGGCGCCGAGCCTGGCCGGACCGACGGTGACGATCTGGCCCGGGCTGGCCGTGGCGCTCGACAGCGGCGGCACCGGCTCGCCGTCGATCTTCAGGTCGGCCGCGGCCCCCGCGAGAGCCAGGCGAACCGGGCCGCCCTCGACCTCGAACGATCCGCCCATCACGGTGAATTCGATCGCGCCTGTTCCCGGCACATTGCCGACGAGCATGTTGGCGATCGCCAGCGCGACGCGATCCATGGCGCCGGCGGGCCCGACGCCGTAGCGCTGATAACCGAAGCGCCCGGCGTCCTGAATGCTGGTTCCGGCGCCGCAATCCCTGACCAGGAGATGGGTCATGCGACGATCTCCTCGACCACCGGTTCGCCGGCCGCCGCCGCCCGGTCGAGCGCGTCCCAGCGCGAGGCGTCGATCGGCTCGAACACCACCTCGTCGCCGGCGCCGACCAGGAAGACCGGGTCGCGGTCGGGCATGAAATTGCGCACCGGGGTCCGGCCGAGCAGATGCCAGCCGGACGGCGCCTCGACGGAGGCAAACAGCGCCTGCACACCGCCGATCGACACCGTGCCGGCCGGCGTCTTGATGCGCGGATCGATGCGCCGCGGCAAAGCGATGCTCTGATCGGCGCCCGAGAGGTAGCAATAGCCGGGCAGGAAGCCGAGCATGGCGACGCGATAGACCCGACTCGAATGGCGCCGGATCACCTCCTCGGCCGTGAGGCCGTGAGCGCTCGCGACATCCTCGAGATCGATGCCGAAAGCGCCGCCATAGACCACCGGCACCTTCCAGCGCTTCGGCTTGGCGGAGCCGAGCTTGAGGCTGGCGAGCACGGCCAGCACCCGCGCCTCGAACGCCGCCATGTCGATGGCGAGCGGATCGAGCTGCACCATGACCGAGCGATAGGTCGGCAAGGTCTCGACGACGCCCGGAATGGCCGCCGCCGTCAGCGCCTCGTCGAAGGCGAGGCACAAAGCATTCACGGCATCGTCGATCTCGGTGCCGAACTCCACCGTGACGGCGGTATCGCCGCCGGCAAGGAAGCGCGGCTGGATGGGCGCGCCCATCGCGGACCTCATGAACTTGAACCGGTCTGGAAGGCGAGACGGCTTGGCGATCCTAGCGTGGACCGCCGGCCTGCGTCGCCTCCACGAACATGCGGGGCAGCACCGTCACGATATCGGGGAACACCGTGATGATGACGATGGCGATGACCAGCATGAGGAAGAACGGCAGCGAGGCATAGGCGACGAACCACGAGTCGCGGCCGCTCATCGACTGCAGCACGAAGAGCACGAAACCGACCGGCGGCGTCACCTCGGCGATCTCGACCAGCAGCACGATGAAGATGCCGAACCAGACCGGGTCGATGCCGACCTTCTGGATCATCGGCAGCACGATGGTGGTGGTCAGCACGATCATCGACACGCCGTCCAGCGCCGTGCCGAGGATGATGTACATCACCGTCAGCACCGCGATCAGCTGGAATTTCGACGGGTTGAGATAGGCGACGAATTCGGCCAAGGCCCGGGGAATGCCGGTGAAACCCATGGCGAGCGTCAGATAGGCCGCGCCCGCCAGGATGAACATGATCATCGCGGACAGCCGGGTCGCGCCGAACAGGCTCTCCTGGAAATGCTCCCAGGTCAGCGAATTGCCCCACCAGGCCAGCGCCAGCGAACCGACCACACCGAAGGCCGCGGCCTCGGTGGCCGTCGCGTAACCCGCGACGATCACCCAGATGACCATGATGATCAGCAGCATGCACGGGATCAGCTCCTTCGACGCGACGAGCTTTTCCTTGAAGCTCATCTCGCCGAGGTCGTCGGCCGGCACCTTGTCGGGGTTGAGCAGGGCCCAGACCACGATATAGCCGGAGAACAGCACCATCACGAGCAGGCCGGGCAGGAAGCCGGCCAGGAAGATCTGGATGATCGAGACCTCGGCCGCCACCGCATAGACGACCATGATGATCGACGGCGGGATGAGGATGCCGAGCGTGCCGGAGCCGGCGAGCGAGCCGAGCGAGATGGCGTCGGGATAGCCGCGCCGCTTCAGTTCCGGAACGGTCATCTTGCCGATGGTCACCGCGGTGGCGGCGGACGAACCGGACACCGATCCGAAAATGCCGCAGGCCAGCACGTTGACGTGCAGCAGCCGGCCGGGAAGCCGCCTCAGCCAGGGCGCCAGGCCGACGAACATCTGGTTGGCCAGATTGGTGCGGAACAGGATCTCGCCCATCCAGACGAACAACGGCAGCGCCGCCAGTTCCCAGGAGGCGACCGACTGCCAGACCGCGGTCGCCAGATTGAGCCCGGGCGACGAATTGGTGAAGAAGGCCATGCCGGCCCAGCCGGTAATGGCGAGCGAAAAGCCGATCCAGGCGCCGGTCGTAAGCGTGGCGAACATGACGACGAGCAGGATGGTGCCGATGGTGAGCGCGCCCATGGTTCAGACCTCGCCCGAATAGTCGCCGGCCGCATGGCGGTCGCGGACCTGCTGTACATAGGTCGGGACCAGGCCCGAGGCGACGCGGACGAACTCGTCGACGACGGCGATGGCGAGCACGATGGCGCCGATCGCCACCGGTGCCTGCGGGATCCAGATCGGGATCGGCAGCAGCCCCTGCCCGCGCTCGTCGAAGACGAAACTCTCATAGACCATGTTGCAGAGCCAATAGGACAGATAGATGCCGAAGGCGCCGCAGATGGCGAGCGCGACGAGCTCGATCCAGCGTGCGGTCTTGTCGGAGAAGCGCTCCACGATGATGCCCATGCGCACCAGTTCGCCCCGCTTGAAGGTCGCCGCCAGCGGCAGGAAGGCGGCCGCGGCGCAAACCCAGGCGGTGACGTCGTCGGCGCCGCGCAGCAAGGTACCGCTCAGCCGCAAGGTGGCCTGCGCCATCATGATGGCGCAGATGGCGAAGACGGCCAGGGCGCCGAGCAGGGCCGTTCCGAAATAGAGATTATCGAGGAATTTTCGCATGACCAGCCTGTGGTTTGCGGGCGCGATCCCTGCGGGATGCGGCGTCGGCGAGCGAGATGTCGGGAATGGGCGAAGGTGGCGATATCATCAGCCCGCAGAAAGCAAGACCCGGGCCGGGCGCAACCGCAACGCGACGCGGAACCGGCGCCGGATGCGCCGGTTCCCCATGCGATCGTGCTGCGACGGCCTCGGCCGATCAGGCGCGCACGCTCGCGCGGAACTTTTCGATGACCGCCTTGCCGGTGTCGCCGGTCTTGGCGATCCACTCCTCGGTCAGCTTGGCCCCGACCGCCTTCACGTCGGTCAGCAGCTGCGCGCTGGGCTCGACGATGGTCATGCCGTTCTTGCGCAGTTCCTCGATCGAGGCGACCTCGACTTCCGCCGCGAGCTTCCAGCCGCGCGGCTCGGCCTGGGCGGAGGCGGCCAGCATGGCCTGCTTGACCGGTTCCGGCAGGCGCTGCCAGGCGCGCTCGTTCACCAGCACCGCGTTTTTCGGCATGGAAGCGCGCAGGTTGACGAACTGGCTCGAGAATTCCCAGGCGCGCGACTGAACGCCGGTGGCCCCCGAAGTGATCATGCCGGTGACGATATTGGTGGCGAAGGCCTGCGGCACTTCGGACGCCTGAACCGCGGTCGGCACGGCGCCGAGCAGCTCGGCCATGCGCGAGGTGATCGGGCTGACGGTGCGGAATTTCATGCCGCGCATGTCGGCGCCCGAATTGATCGGCGTCTTCGAATAGAAGGCCTGGCTCGGCCAGGCGACGGCATAGAGCATGCGGATGCCGCGCTTCTGCAGCGAGGCCTGGAGCTGGGCCTTCGAGGCCTCGTGCAGCTTCATCGCCTGGTCGAGGCCCTGGGCCAGGAAGGGGATCGAGTCGAGTTCGTAGAACGGATCCTCGTTGCCGAACTGGCTGACCAGGATCTCGCCGGCGGCGACCTGGCCGGTCGATACCGCGCGCAGGATTTCCGGCAGGCGGATCAACGAATTGTTGGAGTGGACCTGGATCTTCATCGATCCGCCGGTCGCCTTGGTGATTTCCTCGACCCACCAGCGCACGTTCTGGGTGTGATAGGTGCCGTCCGTATAGGGCACCGGCATGTCCCAGGCGGTCTGGGCGCGCAACACGGTGGGCGCGGCGAGCGTGGTCGCACCGGCCATGCCGGCGAGAATCTGACGGCGGTCGAACATGAAGGAAGCTCCTGAAATCCCTGGTCTCTGGATGGCTCCGCCTTTGTCAGGCGGTTGAGGCTGATGGCCTTTATGACGTGATTGGATCGTTGTTTCACGTTCAAGACAAGAGGCACGCGTGCATTGCGGTGCACACTGGAACGCGTAAATTCTCACGTCCCGCCCCTCGCCCGCGACATGAAACCGTTCTCACACGGGACGATTGCGCAACAAAAATCCGGTGTCAACACATCATCGACAATTTATCGTCGTTTTATTGATTTGATTTCGATAAGGTGACACACATAATTCCGGGATCCTGTTGCCCCGTTCCAGCCCGCGAGAGAATCGCCGATGCCCTCGACACCGACGCCTGCCGCGCCGACGGCTCTTGGACCGGCATCCTCCGGACCGACATCTTCTGGACCGACATCTTCTGGGCCGACATCTTCCGGGCCGACGCTTGGGCCCATCGTCTCCTCGGCCCATCTCGCCTCGGGCGCGATGCCGGCTTTGTCCGAATTCGAGTTCGGCCTGATCCTGGTCGGCCATGCCTTCGACCGCTGGATGACGCGCTGTTCCGCCGCCGCCGGAATGCCCGGCCTGTCACCGCTCGAAGTGCTGATCTGCCATACGGTCAATCATCGCGGCCGGCCGAAGCGCATGGCCGACATCGCGCTTGTGCTGAATGTCGAGGATACGCATCTCGTCACCTATGCGGTGAAGAAACTGGAGGCGGCCGGCCTCGTGAAGGCTGAAAAGGTCGGCAAGGAAAAGGCGATCGGCACGACCGCCAAGGGGGCGGACTTCTGCCTGCGCTACCGCGAAATCCGCGAGGCCTTGCTGATCAAGGGGGTCCAGGCCTTCGGCTCCGATGCGGCCGCGTTGAGCCGCATCGCCGCCGAGATGCGGGCGCTTTCCGGCCTCTACGACCAGGCGACCCGCTCCGCCGCAAGCCTCTGATCAGGAGCCGCCGGGCCGATTCGCCGGCAGCGGGCCATGACGCCCGCCGCCCGGCCTCCGACCTCAGCCGCCATAGACCTTGGCGCCGGCCTGGCTGACCAGCCCTTCCGACACATCCTGGTCGAGAGCCGCCCGGTCGCGTGCGGTCGGGTCGCCGATGCCGCCGCCGCCGGGCGTCATCACCACCAGGCGGTCATCCGGAGGAATGAGCTGGAAGCCCTTGCCCTTCAGCTTGACGCCCGATTTCAGCGCGACGGCGCCGGCGGCGCCGTCCTTGCCGCCGTCGCGGCCGCGCGCCGGATGGTCGATCCGGTCATAGGCGGCCAGCAGGTCGAACGGCTTGCCGATGCGGCTGCCGACCTCGATCACCTGGCCGAGGCCGCCGCGCGTCTTGCCGGCGCCGCCGGAATCCTCACGGAACTCCTTGCGCCAGAAGATCAGCGGCGTGATCGATTCGGCGATCTCGACCGGTGTGCCCTTGACGCCGGAGGGATAGGCGGTCGCCGACAGCCCGTCCTTCAGCGGCCGGGCACCGGTGCCGCCATTGGAGGTCACCGCCATGGTGAACCCGTAATTGCCGAGCCCGGTATCCTCGGTCTGGCCGCGGACATTGAGATTCCACAGGCAGGACGTGCCTTCGGCCGGCACGCGCTCAGGGATGGCCTGGCGCAGCGCGCCGAACACCACGTCCGGCAGCATCTGGCCGATGACGTGGCGCGAGGCGACCGGCTTCGGCTTCAGGGCGTTGACGATCGAGTTTTCCGGCGCCGACACGGTCAGCGGCGCGAGCGATCCCGCATTGTTCGGAATGTCCTTGCCGACGATGCAGGCAAGACCGAACACCGTATAGGCAGTGGTATAGGCGAGCGGCACATTGATGCCGCGGCGCGAGGCGGGACCCGTTCCGGCAAAGTCGACATGGATGCCGGTCTTCGACACGGTGACGGTGGCGGCCAGCGTCACCGGCTCGTCATAACCATCCACCGTCATGGTGTTCGACCAGGAGCCCTGCGGCATGGCGGCGATCGCCTCGAGCACGGCGGCGCGCGACCGGCTCAGGATATGCGCCGAGAGCACGTCGAGATCGTCGAGCCCGAACTCGGTCATCATCGACGACAGCCGCTCGCAGCCGACATCGTTGCAGGCGGCGAGCGAATAGACGTCGCCCTCGGTGTCGATCGGCAGGCGCGTATTGGCCCGGATCATCGCCATCAGGGTCTCGTTGAGCTTGCCGTTGTCGGCAAGCTTCAACAGCGGGATGTAGAGCCCTTCCATGAACACGTCGGTGGCATCAGGGCCGAAGCCGATGCCGCCGATATCCATCAGGTGGCTGGTGCAGGAAAACAGCGCCACCAGCTTGCCCTTATGGAAGGCCGGCGTGGTCAGCACGAAGTCGTTGAGGTGGCCGGTGCCCATCCACGGGTCGTTGGTGATGTAGATGTCGCCTTCGCGCATCGTCTCGACCGGGAAGGTACGAACGAAGTGCCTGACGCTTTCGGCCATGGAATTGACGTGGCCCGGCGTGCCGGTGACCGCCTGGGCCAGCATGTTGCCCTCGCGGTCGAACACCCCGGCGGAGAGGTCGCCGGCCTCGCGCACGATCGCCGAAAAGGCCGTGCGCAGAAGCACCTGGGCCTGTTCCTCGACCACCGCGATCAGGCGGTTCCACATGACCTGCAGATCGATGTCGGAAAGCTCGGTCATGGCGATCAAATTCCCTTCTCGGCAGCGGCATTGGCCGCGCTGGCCTTGGCCGTCAGGACCAGGCCGTGGCCGGCGTCGAGTTCGGCATCGAACGTGGCGGTGACGAAGGTCGAGGTTCCCGCCTCGACGATGATCGCCGGCCCCCTGACGACCGCGCCGGGCGTCATGGTCGAGCGGTCGATCATCGGCACGTCGACGGTCTTGCCGCTGCGGCCGTCGAAGACCGGCCGCGAGCCGATCGGCTGCGGCCCGGCCTTGCGCTCGGGCGTCGCGAGCCGATCCGGCCTGGCGGTGTCGGTGGTCACCAGCAGCGCCCAGGACAGGATCTCGATCGCCGCGCCCGGAATGTGGCGGGCGAACAGCTGCCGATAGCCGGTCTCGAAATGCTCGCGCATCATCACGATATCGGCTTCCGTCAGCGCCCGGTTCGGCAGGGCCACGGCAATCTCGTGGCCCTGGCCGGTATAGCGCATGAAGGCCGTGCGGGTTTCGTGCAGCGGGCGACCGCCGGCCGCGGCGCTCGCCAGCGCGGTCGCCTCCTGGCTCATATGGTCGAGCAGACGGCTCGCCTCGGCCACGTCGAACCGGTCGAGCCGCATGAATTTCGAATGGACCAGCTCATAGGCCGCCGGCGCGCGCAGAAAGCCGACCGCCGAGCCGACGCCGGCATCGGCGGGAATGATGATGCGCGAAATGCCGAGCTTTTCGGCAAGGCGTGCCGCATGAAGCGGCGCCGCGCCACCGAAGGCCACCATGGTGTGGTCGCTCACCACCACGCCGCGCTCGACCGAATGGACGCGGGCGGCATTGGCCATGTTCTCGTCGACGATCTCGGCGACGCCATGCGCCGCCATCGACATGCCGAGCGAAAGGGGCTTGCCGACGGAGGCCTCCAGCGCGGCCGCCGATTGCTCGGGATAGAGCGTTATCGCGCCGCCGGCGAAGCGGCCGGGATCGATCTTGCCGAGCGCCACGTCGGCATCGGTCACCGTCGGGTTGGTGCCGCCGCGGCCATAGCAGGCCGGGCCCGGAACGGAGGCCGCCGAATCCGGCCCGACCGTGATGCGCTTCAGGCCGTCGACCCGGGCGATCGAGCCGCCGCCGGCACCGATCTCGACCATTTCGATCACCGGAATGCGCACCGGCAGGCCCGAACCCTTCATGAAGCGCGACTGGCGGTCGACCTCGAAGGTGCGCGCCTTGTAGGGCGTCGCGTCGTGGATCAGGCAGATCTTGGCGGTGGTGCCGCCCATGTCGAAGGACAGGACCTTGTCCTCGGCGCGCTCGGCGGCGATGTGGGCGGCCAGGATCGCGCCACCGGCCGGGCCTGATTCGACCAGGCGGATGGGGAAGCGCGCGGCGGTCTCCAGCGTCGCCAGCGAACCGCCCGAGGTCATCAGATGGATCGGCCGCTGATAGCCTTCCGCCGCGAAACGCGACTTCAGCCGGCCGAGATAGCCGGCCATCAGCGGCTGCACATAGGCATTGGCGATGGCTGTGGAGGTGCGCTCATATTCGCGCATTTCCGGGCAGACCTCGGATGACAGGGTCACCTCGATGCCGGGCAGCTCCTCGGCCAGGATCTCGCCGGCGCGCGCTTCGTGGGCGCCATTGGCATAGGAGTGGATGAAGGCGACGGCCACCGCCTGCACATCCTGGGTCTTCAGCTCCTGCGCCACCTTGCGCAGCGCCGCCTCGTCGAGCGGCACCCAGACCTTGCCCATCACGTCGATGCGCTCGGGCACCGTGTAGCGCAGCTTGCGCGGGACCAGCTGGCGCGGCTTGTCGATGAAGATGTCGTATTGGTCGTAGCGGCCCTCGTCGGCGATCTCGATCACGTCGCGGAAGCCGTCGGTGGCGATCAGCGCCGTCCTGGCGCCCTTGCGCTCGATCACCGCATTGGTGGCGAGCGTCGTGCCGTGCACGAAGACGCCGAGATCGGCGAAGCCGATGCCGGCTTGTTTCAGCACCAGGCGCGTGCCCTCGACCACCGCCTCTTCGGGCGCATGCGGCGTGGTCAGCACCTTGGTGGTGAAGCGCTGATCGCCTCTTTCGAGGACGATGTCGGTGAAGGTGCCGCCAATGTCGGTGGCAAGATGAATGATGTCGGGTGTTGTCATGGCGGGGACACTAGCGATCGGCGTGCCAAGAACAACCTCGTTCTGGTGAATAAGGGGAATGCGCTGCTGCGGTACAACGCCGCTCGACCCGTGCCCCGGAGCGTGGAAGTCTCGGCCTCCGCAAGGGGAGATGGACATGCCCGGACAGAAACGGCCCTCGGTCGAATGGTTGAAGCTCACTGCGCCCGAACTGAATGATCTCGCCGCCGCCGGCGCGCTGGTCATCCTGCCGGTCGCCTCGACCGAACAGCACGGGCCGCATCTCGGCACCGGCGTCGACACCATCCTGTGCGGCACGGTCTGCCGGCTGGCGGCCGAACAGGCCCAGGATCGCCGCCCGGTCGTAGTCGCGCCGACCCTGTGGGTCGGCATGGCCGAGCATCACATGGAGCATGGCGGCACCTTCACGCTGGACATCCCGACCTATCGGGCCCTGCTGATCTGCCTCATCACCTCGCTGAAGCGCCACGGCTTCGAGCGCGTGCTGATCGTCAACGGCCATGGCGGCAATGTCTCGGCGCTCAACGCCTTCCTGCCCGACATGACCAGGGAGACCGGCGTCGCGGTCGCCGCCACCACCTATTTCGAGCTCGCCCAGCCGGCCTTCACGCCGCTGCTCGAAGACCAGGACAGCGTCCTGCATGCCTGCGAGGTCGAGACCTCGATGATGATGGTGGCCGCCCCCGACGCCGTGCGCGAGGACAGGTTCGCCGAAGCGCATGGGCCGAATTTCGCCAATTCGCGCGACGTGCTGCTGCCGGTCGTGCAGCGCTGGCGCGCGATCAAGAGCTTCGCGCCCTCGGGCGTGATCGGGGATGCCCGCAAGGCATCACGCGCCAAGGGCGAGAAGCTGCAGGCAGTCGCGGTCGCGGCGCTCGCCGAGGTGATCGTCAAGGGCGTGCCGTGGGAGTGAGCGCGGCAAGCCCGTGAGAGCGTCGACCCGTTGACGAAAAATACTCTACGTCATCCCCGGCCGAGCGGAGCGAGGGGAAGGGGATCCAGGAGTCGACAGGCCGCGTCTTCAGCGCATGAAATCCCCTGAGTAAAGGCGACTTCGCGGCGTCTCGGTTCGTCCAAGCCGCCCCTGGATCCCCTTCCCCTCGCTCCGCTCGGCCGGGGATGACGTCGAGATTTCCCGGCAGCCGGTCGGTCCGTATCACGCGTCCGCTCCCTGCCCCCTCACCTCACCTTCGCAAGCCACTTCTTGTCGATCATCACGTGGATGCCCTTGTTGCCGTTGACCACCTGGGTCACCCGCACGTCGGCGACCAGGGACAGCAGGGCGAAGGCCTCGTCGCGGTCGAGCCCCGAACGCGCGGTGACCAGGTCGATCATGCCGCGCAGGGCGATCTGAACGGCCGCGTCCAGATCCGGGTCGAAGGCCATGGTGATCGCATGGGTCGGGGTCTCCGCCATCGGCCAGGTCAGGCTCATGTCGTCGCGTACGGTCAGCGTGAACGTGCCGATCAGCCCGGTCTCGATGGCGGTGATGCAGACCTCGCCGTCGCCCTGCGCGCCATGACCGTCGCCGACTGAAAAGTTGGCGCCCGCGACATGAACCGGCAGATAGAGCGTGGTGCCGGCGACGAGCTCCTTGTTGTCGAGATTGCCGCCATTGCGCCGGGGCGGCAGCGTATTGATCCGGCCCCATTCGGCCGGCGGCGCCACGGCCATCACGCCGAAGAACGGCCGGTCGAGCGGGATCTCGTGGCCCCAGGGCATGCGCGCGAGTTTCGCCTGCCGGTCGATGCGCGAATGGAACAGCCGGCGCGCCTTGACGTCGTCGGGCAGCGCCCCGACCAGCGGCGCCACGAAAGTATAGCCCCAGTCGTAATGCAGCTCGATCGCCTCGATATCGACCTGCAGCACATGGCCCGGCTTCGCCCCGGTGACAGCCACCGGACCGGTGCAGATATGGCCGGGCAAGGCCGGGCCGCCGAAACGCTGCTGGATCGCGGTCAGCCCGGGCGGAATGCCCCAGCTCGGATCCGGCAACACGTCGGCGCCGCCCGACACGGTCGAAATGGTCACCCGCTCACCCGACCCGATGGTCAGCTTGGGCGCGAGCGCCGCTTCGAAATAACCCCAATGGGCAGTGTCGGCGCCGGCGTCGAGGCGATGCGTCATGGTGGGTCCTGTCAGGTCGGTATGGCCTTGGCATTCTTCACCCGCGCCCAGTGCAAGGCCAAGCCCGCACCGAGGAAGACGAGACCGGCCAAGTCCGCATAGGTATTGGTGGCGAGCAGCAGCGCGCCACCGGCAAGGCAGAGCAGTCGCTCGGGCCAATTGGCCTGATCGAGCGCATAGCCGGTGAACATGACGCAGAGGCCGACCAGCGCCAGGCAGCCGGTGAACGTCGCCCAGAGCACCGAGATCCAGGCGAACAGGCCGCTCGGCGCGGCATAGATGGTGGCGCCCGCCGCGTTCACGCCCGACGGCACCAGCATAAGCAACTGCGCGCCTTCCGGCGTCAGGCAGAACATGAACGGCACGACAAAGGCCGGCAGGGTATATTTCCAGGCCTGCATGGTGGTGCGGAACGGGTCTCCGCCTGTGATCGCCGAGGCCGCGAAGGGGGCGAGCGCCGTCGGCGGCGAGACGTCGGCGAGCACGGCATAATAGAACATGAACATATGGGCGGCGGCCGGCGCCACGCCGACCTTGACCAGCGCCGGCACCAGCATGACGGCGGCGATGATATAGCTCGCGGTCACCGGCACCGACAGGCCGAGCACCCACATGGCGAGCGCCGCCATCAGCAGGATCAGGAAGACGTTGGAGCCGCCGGCCGAGATGATGATGCCCGATATGGTCAGACCGAGGCCGGTGAGATTGACCACCGAGACGATGATGCCCGCGCAGGCGCAGGTCGCGACGATGCCGAGGGTCGAGCGCGTGCCGTCGATCAAGGCGTCGATCATGCCGGTGCCGCCATCCGGCACGGGCCGGCCGGCCCGCGCGGCGATAAGGCTCTGCGCTCCCGACACGACGATCGCCGCGGCGATCCCCCAGAAGCTCGCCACGGAAATACGCGCGTCGAACAATTCGTGCAGTCCGACCGCACGCGGCCATTCCGAACTGCCGAACAGGAAGGCCGCCACCGCCGCCACGCAGCCGACGGCAAAAGCCGTGCGCGTCACGAGCTGGCTCTCCGGCCGGAGCATGGACAGCACGAAAGCCACGACGATCGACCAGTAGACCGACATGAAGCTGGAATAGCCGAGCACCAGGAACACCGCGATCGCCCCCAGCGACAGGAAGTGATAGCCGCCGGCCTTGGTCAGCTCCCAGAGCGAGGCATCCGAGGTGCGCACCGAGCGCACGTTCAGCCGCCGGCTGTCGGCCTCCGTCATCAGCCAGCAGGAGACGTAATAGAGAATGGTCGGGATGGTCGCGTAGATCAGGATCTGCAGGTAATCGACGTCGAGGAACTCGGCGATGATGAAGGCCGCGGCCCCCAGCGTCGGCGGCGACAGCGTCGCGCCGATGCCGGCCGCCGAGAGCATGCCGCCGGCCACCTCGGGCGTGTAGCCCGAACGCTTCAGCATCGGCCAGGCGAGCGACGAGACGGTCACGGTGGTGGCGACACCCGAGCCCGAGACGGTGCCAAGCAGAAAACCCGAGGCGACCACCGCGCGGCCGGGGGCCGAAGGCGAGGGTTTCTTGCCGAACAGCGCGAAGGCCCATTCGATGAAGAATTTGCCGGCGCCGCCCCGGTCGAGCACCGCGCCATAGATGGTGAACAGGATGATGAAGGTCGCCGCCACGTCGAGCGGCGTGGTGAAAATGCCTTCGAGCGTCAGGTAGTTCTGGCCGATGATGCGGTTCAGCGTGAAGCCGCGATGTTCGAACACATCCGGGATCAGCCAGCCCGAGCCGGCATAACAATAGACCAGGAACACCAAGGCGATCGCCGGCAGGATCCACCCGACGGTGCGCCGGGTCGCCTCCAGGATCAGGAGGATCAGCGTCAGGCCCAGCACCATTTCCTCGGGCGAGGGGCGCATCGAGCGGACCTTGTATTGCTCGATGTTGAAAGCCAGATAGACCGCCGCATAGATGCCGATGGCGGCAAAGATCCAGTCGACCGGCTGGTAACGCGCCAGCGTCCGGTTGCCGACCAGCAGCGGATAGCTCAGGAAGCAGAGCGCCACGACGATGCCGAGGCCATAGGCGAAGTTCGAGCGGCCGAACACCGCGAAGATCGGGTTCGGATTGTGTAGGAGGTACAGCATCAGCGCGACCGCGGTCAGCGCATAGAGCATTTCCTCGATGCCCGGCTTGCGCGTCCTAGGCAGGCCGTCCGGGCCGGGCTTGGTCAGGGGATAGAGGATGAAGGTCAGCGCCAGGCACATGACCAGGAAGGACGAGCGGTAGATCGTCGTATTGATCGAGAACTGGGTCCAGTAGAGCGCATAGGCGCCGATCAGGAAACAGGTTCCCCCGCTGAGCCAGCCGAGCCACCCCGACACGCGCCGCGCCGGTCCGCCTTCGGAATCCGAGGAGAGGGCTTCGATCTCCTCGGCGCTCAGTTGCCGTTCCTCGGCCTGAACCGTTTCCGGGCGCCCCGCTACGCTTGCCGTCATTCGCCGTCCCCTCACATGCCCGGGACGGCCCGTTCAACGCGGCCCTGTCCCCATGGTCGGGGCGACCATAGCCGGTTGGCGGCACAAAAGAAGCCGGGACGGCACCGCCATCCCGGCTGTTTTTCACAAGAAACGCATGGGCATTGTGGCGGCCGGCCGCCGCCTACATCGCCACGCCCTTCGACTTGTAGAAGGCCTCGGCCGCCGGATGGAAGGCAACCGCCGTCTTGGTGGCGGCGCTCTGCAAGGTGAGGCGCCGCGCCTCCGGGTGGATGCCCGCGACATCGGTCAGATTGTTGAAGATACCCTCCAGAATGGTGTTCACCAGAGCATTCGGGGCCTTGGAATTGACCACCAGGACATTGGCGACGCCAATGCAGGGCACAGCCACCGTCTGGCCGGCATAGGCATTCGGCTGCATCGTGTAGAGCCGGTAGAGGCCGGGATATTTCTTGTCGATGGCGACGAGCTCCTTCGACGAATCGAGGATCTTCATCGGCGTCCGGCCGCCCTGCGCGAGGTCGCGGACAGCGGCCGTCGGCACGCCGCCGCCCCAGAAGAAGCCGGCGATCTTGCCGTCGGCGAGCGCATTGGCCGATTCCGCCACGCCGAGATTGTCGCGCGTGATGTCGGTGCGCGGATTGAGGCCGGCAGCCTCCAGCGTGCGGTCCGCCCAGCCTTCGGTCGACGAGCCCGCCGAGCCCACGCCGATGCGCTTGCCCTTCATGTCGGCGACCGAGTTCAGCGACGGGTTGGCGACCACGTGCAGGACATTGTCGTAGAGCACGGCGACAACGCTCACGTCACGCTTGCCGCCCTGGGCATAGGCGGCGGTACCGGCGAGCGCATCGACCACCGAATCGAGCGTCGAGAAGCCGACATCGGCATCGCCGGTGGAGACGAGATTGACATTGTCGACCGAACCGCCGGTCACCTGCGCCGTCACATGGGTGTTCGGCACCTTTTCGGACAGGACGCGCGCAAGGCCGCCGCCATAGACGAAATAGACGCCGCCGGTGCCGCCGGTGGCCACCGTCAGCCGCTGGCGCGACTGGGCGAGCGCAGGCGCGCCGAGCACGAGTGCGCCGCCGGCGCCGGCCAGCAGCGCCCCGCGGCGGTTGAGAATGATCGGCATTGGTCGTCCTCCCTGGAATGTTTTGCCGTGATGTCCTTGGGCCGGCAGGAGCCGGGCTCGCGGTTGATTATAGCGGACATGGTCGCGCCGATAAGGGGTGCGCGGTGATCGAAGCGATCGGATCGGCCGAACGCCGCGAGGTCGGCCCCCTGCTCGCCCTCCAAGACCGTTGGCGACGCTGCCCGGCAATGCTATGGAACCCGCCGTGGGCACCGTCTCATGACCGAAACCAGGGGCACTGGCGCTTTACCGGCACCGTCCGGCGCGACCAGCCCGCTTCCCAATCGAGTTCATGCCATGACTGACAATGCTGACCACGGCATCCGCTTCGGACGGATCGCCGCGATGCTGCCGGTGCGCGACATCGCCAAGGCCCAGGCTTTTTACGCGGATGTCCTGGGCTTCACGAAGACCTTCCAGAACGGCGATCCGGTCGGCTTCATGATCCTGAAGCGCGACAAGGCCGAGCTGCATTTGACGCTCGATCCGACCTACCGGGCGCCGCCCTATAACGTCATCCACCTGATGGTCGAGGATGTCGACGGCCTGCATGCGGTCTGCCAGCGCCACGGCGTCAGGATCATCAAGGGCCTGCGCGACAAGGACTATGGCCTGAGGGCCTTCGTCTTCGAGGACCCGGACGGCAACCGCATCGACGTCGGCCAGCCGATCTGATCGCGGCCGGTCGCGCGCCGGGGCGGCCGGCTCAGCCTTCACAGGCGAAGCGGCCGAGAATGGTGAAGCGCTGGTCGCGCCGCGCCTGCCTGAACACCACCAGGGCGTCGAGCCGGAACGGCGCGGCGACCGCCCGGTAGCGCGCCGCCAGGGCGGAGCGGACCGGCTCGCGCCGGGCCTCCGGCAGCGAGCCGGTCAGCGTCATGTGATAGCGGAAGTCCTCGAAGACATAGGGGTAGCCCCAGTCGTCGAGATGGCCGATCTGCCGTTCCGTCAGCGGGCTCTTCAGCCGGCGGGCCCGGTCAGATGCGCTCATCGGCGCGCGGAACGGGTCGAAGACCCGGACACAATCGGCCGCCAGCACCAGGAGATCTTCGGCAGGCTGGGCCGGGACCAGCGCGACGAAGGAGCCGAGCGTCGCGACCGTCAAGGCCGGCACGGTGACTGCGGGGCGGCGATCGGCAAAGACCATGACCGCTTCCAGCAGGTCCGCTTCACTGGCTTCGCTGGCCAGTTCAAACGGCGCTTTCAGCGTGCCGTGAAAGCCATAACGGCGCGGATCGTCGGTCAGTTCGGGCCAGTCGGTAGCGTCGCTCGGCGGCTCCGCGGGAAACGGCAGGTCGCGCGCGGTCGCCGCGTCATAACCGATCACGGTGGATCCGAAGGCCCAGAGCGGGTCGTCGGGCGGCGGCGCGGCATAGATGGCATAGCGTATGGTCATGGCCGAGCCCTTAGCCGGCCGCGATGACGGGCTCAAGACCTCTGACGTCGGCTCAGTGTCCTATCAGCGCAGGCCGTAGCCGGTCTTGAGACTTCTGATGCGCGCTTCGGTCTCGACGATCAGGCAGGGACCGACCAGCCCGGAATAGATCGAATTGGCGAACCGGTTGGGGGTCTCATAGGTTTCGAGCCGGCAGGCGAGATCGCGCAGCTCCGCCCAGGGGCGTTGCGCGCCCCGCAGCAACTCGATCCAGGCCGCGCGGTCCGCCGCCGACAGGTCCTCGCGCGCCCGGATGGTCGACAGGGCCCTGGCCCAGACCGCATTGAGTTCCGCGTCGACACGCGCGACCTGGCGCTCGTAGCAGGCGGTCAGCGGGGCATAGTCGCCGCCGCGGCCCGGGTGGCGGCAGAGCGGCTGGCGCCCCTCGGCCCCGATCAGTTCGCGACGGTTCGGGCCGCGCTGGAAACCGGCGAGATGGCCGCGCGCCTTGTCGGGAACGGCCTCGCCGAAACGATTGGTCAGATCGCCCGAAATCACCTGGCTGATGCCGATCCGGCAGGCGAGGCTTGCGATCTGCGCCCGTGTCGCGTCGAGCCCTTGCTCCCGCGCCAGCAGCGGCGCCGCGCAGACCTTGTCCCGGAACGTCACCCAGAGCGCGAATCCCTTGTCAAACTCCTCGCGCCACCGCGCCCGGTCCGTTTCGCTGAGTTCGCCGCGCCATTCGGCGATGGCCTTGGTGGCGTCCACACGGGCGACTTCGAGCGCGGCCTCGGCTTCCGCCATCGCCTGGACCAGGCAGGCCGTCCGCTCGGCGGCCGGCTGGCTCGCCGGACAGCCTTGGGCGCGCGCGCCCGGCGCGAACCCCAGGAGACCCGCGAGCAGCGCCAGAACCGGCATCCATGTGGCAGCCATCGAACACCCTTCCGTGCACCGTCATGCCGGCTGCTTCTGCCGTCCCGTTGTTTCCGCCGCGTGCCGGACAGGTCCGCCCTTGTTTCATGATGCGATGAAGACTTTGCGCCGATGGCCGCTCGGCCCTATATAGCGGTCCCATCACTCTGAACCCGGCGCCCATGCTCAACAGCCTCGACATCGACAAGCCCCCGCATGCGACCCGCGTGGTCGTCGCCATGTCCGGCGGCGTGGACTCGTCCGTGGTCGCCGCGCTGATGGCCGAACAGGGCTATGACGTGGTCGGCGTGACGCTGCAGCTCTACGACCACGGCGCCGCCATTCACCGCAAGGGCGCCTGCTGCGCCGGCCAGGACATCAACGATGCCCGCCGGGTGGCCGAGCGGCTCGGCATTCCCCATTATGTCCTCGACTACGAGGAGCGCTTCAAGGCAGCGGTGATCGATCGCTTCGCCCAGTCCTACGCGGCCGGCGAGACGCCGATCCCCTGCGTCGACTGCAACCGCCATGTGAAGTTCACCGATCTGCTCGACACCGCCCGCGACCTCGGCGCCGATGCCCTGGCAACCGGCCACTATGTCTCGAGCCGGCCATTGGCCGACGGCCGGCGCGGCCTCTACCGCCCTGTCGATGCCGACCGCGACCAGAGCTATTTCCTGTTCGCCACGACGCCGACCCAGCTCGACCTGCTGCGCTTTCCCCTGGGCACCATGACCAAGCCGGAAACGCGCGAGCATGCCCGCCGCTTCGGCCTGTCGGTCGCCGACAAGGCCGACAGCCAGGACATTTGCTTTGTGCCGTCGGGCAAATATACCGCCATTGTCGAGCGCCTGAAGCCGGAAGCGGCCGAGCCGGGCGATATCGTTCACATCGACGGCCGGGTGGTCGGCCGCCACGACGGCATCATGCGTTTCACCGTCGGCCAGCGCCGCGGCCTCGGCATCGCCGCCCGCGAGCCGCTTTACGTCGTCGGCCTCGATGCCGCCGGCCGGCGTGTCCTGGTCGGCCCCAAGGAGGCGCTCACCACCCGCGCCATCGGGCTGCGCGACGTCAACTGGCTGGGCGACCGGCCGTTGCAGGCCGGCGAGGCCATGGACTGCTTCGCCAAGGTGCGCTCGACCCGGCCACCCAAGGCCGCCGTCCTGCGCGCCACCGAGGCGGGCATGGAAATCGAGCTGCTCGACGGCGAGGAAGGCGTGGCCCCCGGCCAGGCCTGCGTGCTCTACGATGCCGCCGACGGGCCGTCCCGCGTGCTCGGCGGCGGCTTCATCAAGCGGCCCGAGGCTCAAGCCCGGCCCGCGATCTCCACCCCCCTTCACGCCGCGCTCTGATCGGAGCCCGCATGGCAGCAGCCGAACTCGATACCCATTCGATCCAGAAGGCCTATGCCCGCTGGGCGCCGATCTATGACACGCTGTTCGGCTCGATCACCACGACCGGCCGCCGGGCGGCGGTCGCCGCGGCGACCAGGGTCGGTGGGCGCATTCTTGAGGTGGGCGTCGGTACCGGCATCGCGCTGCCCGATTACGGCCGGAACTGCCGCGTCATCGGCTTCGACCTGTCCTTCGACATGCTGAAGATCGCACGCAAGCGCGTCGACGACGGCCTGCCCCATGTCGAGGGCATCCTCCAGATGGATGCCGGGCGCCTGGCTTTCGCCGACGCCTCCTTCGACTGCGTCGTCGCCATGTTCCTGATCACCGTGGTGCCCGATCCGGAAGGCGTGATGCGCGAATTGAACCGCGTCTGCAAACCCGGCGGCGAGGTCATCCTGGTCAACCATTTCGCCGCCGAGCGTGGTTTCCGCGCGCTGATCGAGAAGGCCGCGGCGCCCTTCGGCGACAAGCTCGGCTGGCATCCCGACTTTCCGTTCTCGCGGGTCACCGGCGAGCCGGAGCTGACGGTGGTGGAAAAGCGCCCGGCGGGTTTCGGCGGCCTGTTCACGCTGGTCCGCTTCAGCAAGGCGGATGTTCCGGCGACCGTCGCGACGGTTGCCGCCTAGGCCTTTCCGGGAGCGCGTCGGATGAGCGGGATCGCCGCGGCAAGCCGGAACGACATCAGCCGGGCCGGGCGCGCGGCTGCCGCCGTCATCGCGCTCGCCACCTGGGTAGCGCTTGCCCTGCAGCTCTGGCTGAGCATTGGCCTGACCCTGCGCAATGGCGGTTCGGTGGCGGGCGGCGTTTTCCTGTTCGTCAGCTATTTCACCATCCTGACCAACCTGCTGCTCGCAGCCGTGCTGACCGCGCTGGCATTCGGCCGGATTGTCGGCGCCTCGCTCATCGGCGCCGTCACGCTGTTCATCGTCATTGTTGGCATCGTCTATGCGCTGCTGTTGCGCGCCACCTGGAACCCGCAGGGCTGGCAGAAGGTCGCCGACATGGCGCTGCACGACCTGACGCCGCTGCTGGCGGTCGCCTTCTGGCTCGGTTTCGTGCCCAAGGGGCGGCTCGCCTGGCAGGACGCGGCGCGCTGGCTCCTCTTTCCGCTCGGCTATTTCATCTTCGCCCTGGCCCGTGGCGCCAGCTCCGGCTGGTGGGCCTATCCCTTCCTCAATGCCGATGCGCTCGGCTACCAGGGCGTGATGATCAACGCGGTCATCCTGACCCTCGCCTTTCTCGGCCTCGGCCTCTTGCTGGTGGCGATCGACCGCAGCCTCGGCAGAATAGCACGCTGACCGCCGGCGGTTCGCCTTGACACCCCTTCGCATGGGGCACTATATCCGCGCTCTCCAAACTGCTCAGGCGGTGCGGCACCCCTGGGGCGGGGTAGCTCAGTTGGTGAGAGCGCAGGATTCATAACCCTGAGGTCGGCAGTTCGACTCTGCCTCCCGCTACCAATCAAAAAGAGCCACGTTTTCCAATCGGAGAACGTGGCTCTTTCCTTATGAGTCGCGTGGCAAGGCTTTTCACAAGTCCCGCATGGGTCCGCGGCGCAGGCGGCAAAGGGCCATGGATCGGGACCGCGGCGACGATCCGCCCCTGCCCGGCCGGAACGCCGCTCAGGCGAGCTTCAGGTTGAAGAACAGCGGAATGGTCGGCGACACGCCCTGAAGATCGCGGCGATGGGCGGTGAGCCGGAGAAACTGGCCGAGCGGCAGGAAGGGCACGTCGCGCCAGACCTGCGCTTGGATCTCGCCGCAGATTTCCCGGCGCCGGTCGAAATCCGCTGTCGCCAGCCAGTCGCGACGCAAGTCCTCCAGCCGCGGCGCGGTCGGCCAGCCGAACCATGAGCCCGTCTCGGTGCCGTTGCCGCGCAGGCCGAGATGCCCCACGGGATCGTCGATGCTGGTGCCCGTCAGGCCGGTGCAGAAGACGCTCCAGCCGCCTTGATCGACCGGCTCCCGCTTGGCGCGTCGTTGGACGAGCGACCCCCAGTCGAGCGACTGCACGTCCACGTTCAGCCCCGCCCGGCGCAGCATGTCGGCGCCGACCTGGGTCATCGCGTCGATGACCGGAAAGTCGGCGGCGTTGAGCACGACCACTCTTTCACCGCGATAGCCGGCGGCCTTGATGTCGGTCCTGACCCGATCGAGGTCGCGCGGGCTGGTGAGGACGTCTAGGCCGATCTCGCTGGCCATCGGCGTGCCCCTGGCGAAAGCACCCACCCGGTCCCGCCAGGCCTCGGGATCCGTGCCGGCGCTGGCCTCCATGAAGGCTCGCTGGTCGACCGCTCCGAGCAAGGCGCGGCGGATCGCGGGATTGTCGAACGGCGGATGCAGGTGATTGAAGCGCATGACGGCGAGTGTCGCGTCCTCCGCATAGCCCACCGCCAGATTGCGCCTCCTGCGCAGAACCGGCGCGATATCGCTCAGCACGCTCTCGGCCCAATCGACCTCATTGGCCTGGAGCGCGGCCGCCGCGGTCGCCGGGTCCGGCAGAATGCGCCATTCGATGCGATCGAAATGCGCCACCTTGGCGCCCGCGAGGAAACTCGAACGGGCCTGACGCGGGACATAACCGGCGAAGCGCTCATAGACGACGCGGCTGCCGACCAGCCGTTCCGCCGGCAGGAACCGGAACGGCCCGCTTCCCACCATTTCGGTGATCTGCTTCGACGGGTCCGTGCCGGCCAGCCGCTCCGGCATGATGGCGGGCAGATAGGAGCCGCTCTTGCCCAGGGCCTCGGGCAGCAGCGGAAACGGCCGGCTGAGGCGAAAGACGATGGTGCGATCGGTCGGCGCCGCAAGATCCTCGACGGCGTCCATCAGCGCCGCGCCAAAACCGTCCCGCGCAACCCATCGGCGAAGGCTCGCCACGACATCACGCCCCCGCACAGGCTCGCCGTCGTGAAAGCGCAGGCCTTCCCGCAATGTCAGCGTCCAGCGCAGGCCGTCCTGCTCGACCACATGGCCCTCGACCATCTGCGGCTGCAGCCGGCCCTCGGCGTCCCGGCCATAAAGCGTGTCGAAAACCAGCAATCCGTGGATCAGCGTGACCAGGGCGGTCGTGTGGACAGGGTCCAGTCCGGTCAGATCCGCGTGCGGCACGTAGCGCAGGACCCGGGAGCTCTGGGCCTGCGCCAGGCGCGGCGCGGCCAGCGTGGCGAGGCCGACCGAGGTCGAGCCGAGAAAGTCACGGCGATGCATCGGAAAACTCCGGGGGTTGGCGGGTGGATCAGATTTCGGAGCGGGTCGCGGCAGGTGCGATGGCGGCCGCGAGACCGGCCAGTACTGGCCGGCAGTCCTCGGCCGCGGGAAGGCCCGCCGCGAGCGCGTGGACTGTCTCCCAGGAGGCTTCGCACCCGGCCCAGCGGCAGCAGTCGCGCGCCTTCGCGCGGATATCGGCCTCCGAAAGCGGATCGGCCAGCGACCCGCGCAGGGCGTCGATCGACACTTCGAAGGTGCGGCCGTCGCGCGTGATGATCCGTGTCGGCACCGCGAAGCGGCGCAGATCGGCACGCTCGGTGGCGATCTTCACCCGCGGAAGCCATTCCCGGATAAGCGGGTCGGCGACCCCAGCGGGCGTCAGGTCGGCCAAAGCCAGATGGCCCTGCCACAGCACCCGCGTCGCGCAATAGGTCAGGCTGAACCGGGCCTGCATGTCGCTGGTGGGCTCATCGAAACGCAGATTGCGCCGGCCGAGCTCCGGGATCACCGTTTCCACCGCGACCACGCTTGCAGGGTCGATGGCGTGCCGCTCGCGCAGCAAGGCGATGCCGTCGAGCGTCTTGTGCGCGGCCGCGCAGCAGGGAAAGCGCTTGACCAGAAGCCCATCGGTTTCGATCGCCAGGCTCTCGCCGAGACCGGCCAAGGCCGTTTCGGGCGAAGCCGGCGGACCGTCGAGATGGAGCTCCGCGAAACCCCACGGCCCGCAAAGCGGCTCCTCGTCGCCCCTCACCCCCGCCTGGGCCAGCCGCGCCGCCAGGACCGCATGATGCGCCGCGATGCCGGCATGGAGCGGCTTCACCATCGATCCGAACTGCTTCTTGGAGCCGCCGGCCATGCTCGATGCGATGCTCATGGCCGCCAGGATGGCGGCCGCGTCGAGCTTCAACAGCCGGGCGCAGGCACCGGCGGTACCGATGGCGCCGATCGTCGATGTGGCGTGCCAGCCGAGCTCATAGTGCCGGGGCAGCATGAGGCGGCCGATCCGCGCCTGAAGCTCCAAGCCGATGCAATAGGCATCGACGATCGCCGCTCCCGACAATCCCTCCTCCTCCGCCAATGCCAGGAGAGCGGGCACCAGCACCGCGGTGGCATGGGTCAGCCCGGGGGCGAAATTGTCGTCGAAATCCAGCGCATGGGCGGCGGTGCCGTTGACCAGCGCCGCCAGGGCCGGAGTGAGACGGGGACCCGCGAAGGCGAGGCAAGCGCCGCGGCCCGCCGCTCCCACCCCGGCGGCGACCGCTTTGGTCGCCTCGTCTCCGGCGCCCGCGACCATGCAGGACACGATGTCGATAATGGCGGCGCCGGCGATGCGGGCGGCGGCCGGGCGGTGCCGCCCGTCGGCCCCTGCGGCCCAGGACGCGAGATCTGCGGTAAAGGACATGGCGGCGATCGTTCCCGGCAATGCCACGGTCGAGGCGACCGTCGCGGCTTCAGCCGGCGCGCACTGTCCGCGCCGCTGCTCCATGCCGTCCAATGCCGAGATGTGCGGGCGGCATACCCTCAGCCTATGGCGGCCTTGCGCGGCAGCGGCGCCTCGTCCTCCAGGATCGGCCGCAGGGCATCGGCCAGGATCTCGAGGAAAGCCTCTCGGATCGCGCTTGGCGGCGCTTCCAGGCGCCAGAAGGCGAACAGCCCGAATTCGATCTCGGGTCTCAGGTCCCGGACGGCGAGGCCGGGCGCGCGTGCCAGCGACGCGGCGGCGGCCTTGTCGATGATCGAAAGGTAGCCGAAGGAGCGCACGAGGTTTTCGACAAGCAGCGGCGAACCGATCGTCAGCCGGATGTCGGGTTGGATCCCCTGGCTGTCGAAGCGCGCCGTCAGCAGGCGGCCGAGCGGCCCGACCCGTCCCCACAGAATGGCCGGGAAACGGGCATAATCGGCAAGCTCGACCACCCGCTCCGCCGCCAGCGGATGCGTCGCCGGCATGACCGCGACGAAACCCGAGCGGCCCAGTGGCCGCGCCTCGACGCCGGGCGGCGGCGCAAGATCGGCCGCGATGCAGATATCGGCCCGGCGGCATTCGAGGGAATTGAGCTGTTCGTCCAGCCCCTGGGCGTCGAGCGCCAGCTCGAGATCCGGGAAACGGCTCTGAAGCCGCTTGAGCACCGTGGGGAGCAAGGTGATCGTCAGGTGATGCGGGCCGACGACGGCAAGCCGCTCGCCACCCCCTTTCTTGAGATTGCGCGCCACCTGGGAGGTTCGCTTGACGCGCGCGAAGATCTCGTCGACCTCATGGATGAGAACCTGGGCTTCCGCCGTCGGCCTCGCGCGGCCTTCGCTGCGCTCGAACAGCGCATAGCCGAGCTGGTCTTCCAGATGGCGGAGCATGCGGCTGGCGGCCGGCTGGGAAATGTGAAGGGCCGCGGCCCCTGCGGTGATGCTGCCCGCCCAATAGATTTCCCTGAACAATGCCAGGCCGCGCAGATGCATTGCCGCCCCACCTCGCCAACACCGCTTGGGCGACCATTGCAGGAAATCGAAGCCTTGGCCACGGCCGCCCGGCTCATGGCGGCCAGTGAACCCCGGCTCCCGAATGCCGGCGGCCGCCGCGCCGCCGAGGGCGGCGGGCGGCGCCTGTCCCATGCGTTCGGCTCACGCCGCGCGGCGTTGATGCTCGGCCCATTCCTGCGCCACCGCAGCGGCGACCGTCGGCCGGGCGAGCTGCCGCTTGTGATAGGCTGCGACCGCGGGCCATTGCCTCAGGTCCGTGCCGACATGGCGGAACCAGTTGAGCAGCACCACCAGATAGGCATCCGCCACGGTAAAGCTGTCGCCGATCAGATAGTCCCGGTCGCCGAGCCGGCGGGCGATCGCGTCGAGCGTCGGCGAGAGCAGCGCCCTCGCCCTGTCCTTGACCTCGTCCGGCGACCTGGCTGCCAGAAGCGGGCTGAAGACGCGCTTGTGCACCTCCGTCGACAGATAGTTCAGCACGTCGATCAGTTGATAGCGCTCGGTCGTGCCCCAGGCCGGCGCGAGTTTCGCCTCGGGTTTCTGATCGGCCAGATATTGCAGGACCGAGGGGCCCTCGTTCAGCACCTCGCCGGAAGGAAGCCTCAGCGCCGGCACATAGCCATTGGGCGAAATGCTCCAATAGTCCTCGCCGTCATCGGTCAGCTTGGCGCGGGTGTCGACATAGTGCACCGTCACCGGCAGGCCGGCTTCCAGGACGGTGATATGCGAGGCGAGCGAGCAGGCCATGGGTGAAGCGTAAAGGTGCATGGTGACCTCCCTGAGTTTTATACGATACGGTACATAACTAGAGCGTCCTATCGCGAAAGCGTCAACTGATTTTATGCAAGACGGTACAAAACAAATGAAGCGCCCCCCGGGACGACCGCGCTCCTTCACGGAGGCCGAGGTGCTGTCGCGCGTCCGCGCCGTGTTCCTGGAAAAGGGCTTCTCGGCCGCCTCGGTCGACGACCTCGCCAAGGCCGCCGGTCTCAACCGGCCGAGCCTCTATGCCGCCTTCGGCAACAAAGAGCAGCTCTATCTCGCCGTGCTTAGCCATTACGGCACGCAGAGCGTCGCCGGGATCGACGCGATCATGGCGGGCGACGACCCGATCGAGGAGCGGCTGAACCGGCTCTATCGCGCGGCGATCCGCCTCTATACCGCGCCGCCACGGGCCCAGGGCTGCATGATCGTGGGAACCGCCTCGGTGGAGGCGCCGACCCATCCCGATATCGCAAAAGCCGCGGCGACCTTTATCGCGGGCAACGAAAAGGCGCTGGAGCGGGCCTTTGCCAGGGCGGTCGCGGCGGACGGGCTCACCGCCGAGCCGTCGCCGGCGGCCCGCGCCCGGCTCGGCGGCGCCATTTTCGATACGCTTGCCGTCAGGGCGCGCATCGGTGCCGAGATCGGCGACCTCGAAGCCTTCGCCGCTTCCGCGGTCGTCCTGATCTGCGCACCGCAGGCGCCGGCGAGGCCGACGACATCAACGCGGTAAACGAACGAGTATATATTTCCAGGTACAGTCGTTCTTCGACCGAGATCACCGGCATGCTTGAGTGCATCGAGGCGGACTCTCAGCCTGCCTGTGGGTCAGCGAGATAACCATACCGGCAATGGGCAATTGCTTAATTGCTAAAATTGCGCCTATTCATCCCCCCAGGAACGGGGATGGGCTCGAAGGGGACCGTCCGACATGACGACAGAGATCCGCAGCATCATCGCCAGGACCGTCGAGCTGCCCGCCGGCATCGACAGCCTGACCGATACCTCCGACCTCTATGAGGCCGGCATGACGTCGTTTGGCTCCGTGCAGCTCATGCTGGCGCTCGAGGAAGCCTTCGACATCGAATTTCCCGAGCGGATGCTGAACCGCAAGCTGTTCTCGTCCGTTTCGTCGATCAGTGCCGCCCTGAAAGAGCTTGTCGCCGAACGGGCGGAGAATTGACCATGCTCGACGCGACCGGTTCCGAGGGCGTTCGCAGCGCACCGACGCTCGCTGCCCGCATGAAGACCGTCGCGGCGATCGCCGCGGAGGCTGCCGACCAGGTCGACCGCGACGCCCGCTTCCCGCGCGAGGCGGTCGAAGCGATGCGCGCCCAGCGCCTGCTCGGCATCATGGTGCCCCGCGACTGCGGCGGCGAGGGCGCCGATTTCGGCCAGATCGCCGAGCTCTGCACCCTTCTCGGCGCCGCCTGCTCGGCCGCCGGCATGGTTTTCGCCATGCACCAGATCAAGACGGCGAGCCTGGTCCACCACGGTGGCGCCAGTGCCTGGCATCGCGACTTCATGACCCGGCTGGCACGCGACCAATTGCTGCTCGCCTCTTCCACCTCGGAAGGCGGCATCGGCGGCGACCTGCGCAACTCGGTCTGCTCGGTCGTGCCCGACGGCGACCACGTCACGCTGGAGAAGGACGCCATCGTCATCTCCTATGCGCTGGATGCCGACGCCATTCTCGCCACCGCCCGGCGTGCGCCCGATGCCGCCTCCTCCGACCAGGTCCTGCTGGTCATCGAACGGGCCCAGGCCGATCTCCAGCAGACCTCGACCTGGGATACGCTCGGCATGCGCGGCACCACCTCGCACGGCTTCAAGCTGAAGGCGCGGGTGCCGGCCGCCCAGGTTTTCCCCAAGCCCTTCGCCGAGATCGCCGCGCAGAGCATGCTGGCGAGCTCTCACCTGTTCTGGTCCGGCCTCTGGTTCGGCATCGCCGCCGGCGCCCTCAGCAAGGCGCAGGCCTTCGTGCGCGCCGCGGCCCGCAAGGCGCCGACCGTGGCGCCGCCCGGCGCCGTCAGGCTCGCCGCCGCGGCCGCCGAACTGGCGAGCCTGAAGGCACTGGTGCGCGACGGCATCGCGCGCTTCGAGCATGCCCGCCACCACGACGACGAGCTGAACTCCATGGCCTTTGCCATCGCCATGAACGCGGTCAAGGTGCAGGCCTCGGAGAAGGCGGTCGGCATCGTTCAGCAGGCCCTGACCATTATCGGCATCCAGGGCTACAAGAACGACACGCCTTTCGCGGTCGGCCGCCATTTGCGCGACATCCTGTCGGCGCCGCTGATGATCGCCAATGACCGCATCATGGCGAACACCTCGACCATGTTGCTGATGTCTCGGCTCGATGCCGACCTGGAGGGTTGAAAATGCTGGCCGCGACCGGATTTCTCGACGAACTCTTCGACAAGGGCCTGCTGATCGAAACCGGCGTCGACGGCATTTACGGCCGCTCCGGCCTGTTCGAGGAGATCGGCGACCGGTTCCAGGACCTGGTCACCCGTTATGCCGGCACGGACAATGCCGAGGTCGTGCGCTTTCCGCCCGCCATGAGCCGGGCGGTGTTCGAGCGTTCCGGCTACATGAAGAGCTTCCCGCAGCTCGCCGGCACCATTCATTGCTTCCACGGCGACGGCGCCGCCCATCTCGATCTCCTGCAGACCATCGAGACCAAGGGCGACTGGACCAAGGGACAGACGGCGAGCGAGGTCGTGCTGACGCCGGCGGCCTGCTATCCGCTCTATCCGACCGCTGCCAAGCGCGGCCCGCTGCCGGCCGAGGGCCGGCTCTTCGACCTTCTGTCCTATTGCTTCCGCCACGAGCCCTCGCGCGACCCGGCACGCCAGCAGATGTTCCGCATGCGTGAATTCGTCCGCATGGGCACGCCGGACCAGGTGACCTCGTTCCGTGCCGACTGGCTCGATCGCGGCCAGAAACTGATCGCCGATATCGGCCTGCCCTTCGCGGTCGACGTCGCCAATGATCCCTTCTTCGGCCGCACCGGCAAGATGCTGGCGGTCAATCAGCGTGACCAGCGGCTGAAATTCGAGCTCCTGATCCCGATCGAGAGCGAGGCCAATCCGACCGCCTGCCTCAGCTTCAACTATCACCAGGACCATTTCGGCAAGACCTTCGGGCTGGAGACCGCCGGCCCCGAGACCGCCCATACGGCCTGCGTCGGCTTCGGCCACGAGCGGGTCATCCTGGCGCTGCTGAAGCACCACGGCACCGACGTCAAGACGTGGCCGGCGGGCGTGCGCAAAGCTCTCTGGGGCTGACCATGGCGCCGGTCTTCCCCTCGCTCGAGCCCGGGACCTATGCGCGGCATCCGCTGCATGATCCGGCCAATCACTGGCCGGAGACCAATTGCCATACCGACCTGTTCGTCGAGATCCTGCATACGCTCGGCCGCGAACCGGTGGCCGGCCTCGGCATGACCCTGGCGCAGGATTTCGAGGGCGACCAGTTCACCTTCTTCAAGATGGCGACCGCCGATCTCGAGACCCTGTTCGGCCTGGATGTCCAGGAACTCTCGATCTTCCGGCCGTTGGTCGACCATATCGACGAGCAGCTGGCCCGCGGCCGGCTCGTGCTGATCGAAGTCGACGCTCATTACCTGCCCGACACGCGCGGCGTCACCTACAAGACCGACCATTCCAAGACGACCATCGCGGTGAACCGGTTCGAGCGGGCGCCGGCCAGGCTCGGCTATTTCCACAATGCCGGCTATTTCGAAGCCGAGGGCGCCGATGTCGAGGCCATGTTCGGCTTCGGGTCCGTGCCTCAGCCGGTGCTTCCGCCCTATGTCGAATTCGTCAAGGTGATCGGCCCCGGCCTGACCGGCGCAGCCTTGCGCGACGCCGCGGTCCAGCGGCTTGCCGGCCATTGGGCCCGGCGCCCGGCGACCAATCCGATCGATGCCTATCGCGCGGCGCTGCCGCGGGATCTCGCGCGGCTCGCAACCGAACCGCCCTGCTCGTTCCACCCCTATGCCTTCAACACGGCGCGCCAGTTCGGCGCCAATATCGCGCTGGCCGGCGCCCATCTCGGCTGGCTCGCCGGCACCGGCATTGCCGGCTTGAGCGAGGCGATCGATCTCTGCGAGCGCATGACCACGGCCGCCAAGACCTTCCAGTTCCTGCTGGCGCGGGCGCTTGCCCGCAAGCGTTTCGACGGGCTCGATCCGGCGCTGGAGACGCTTGCCCGCGATTACGACCGGCTGATCGACGAAATCTCCAAGGTCTTCCGCTTCGCCGCCTCCCCCGAGACCCGGGCACCGGTCCGAGCGGCATCCTAGGTCCGGCATGGCTGTTGTTCGCGGCATATCCGGCGATGAGAGCGCCGCGCTGGAGACCGGCTGGGTGATGGCGCTCAGCGCACCCGATGCGGCCGCAACGCCGGACGAGGCCGCGCTCCTGCCCGACTGGCTGCCTGCGATCGTGCCGGGAACGGCGGCCGAAGCCCTGCGCGCCGCCGGCCGCTGGTCGCTCGACACCCCCGGCGTCCCTGGCAAGCCCGGCAGCCTCGACGATCACGACATCTGGTACCGCACTTCCATTACCGCCAGCGGCCCGCAGACCCTGCGCTTCGAAGGCCTCGCGACGCTCGCCGAGGTGTTTCTCGACGGCCTGAGCGTGCTGACTTCGGCATCGATGTTTCTCAGCCATGACGTCGACTTTACCGGCACCGGCCGGCACGAGCTGGCGATCCGTTTCAAGGCGCTGAACCCGGCGCTGGCCGCCGCCAAGGGTCCCCGCCCCCGCTGGCGGCCGATGATGATCACGCCCGGAACCCTGCGCCTCATCCGCACCACCGCGCTCGGCCATATGCCCGGCTGGGCGCCGCCGGTCGCCCCCATCGGCCCCTGGCGTGCCGTCACCTGCATCGCACGGCGCGCGCCGTTCCGGATCACCGCGCTCGACCTCGTGCCGCGGCTCGAAGGCACGCGCGGCGTTCTCGACATCGTCATCGGCTTCGATCGCGCCGTCGCGGCGCCGGTCGAACTCACCTGCGCCGGTGCCAGCCTGGTGCTCGACCGCACCGCGCCGGACCGCTTCTCCGGCCGCCTCGGGCTCGACGGTATCGCGCCCTGGTGGCCCCACACCCATGGCACGCCCGCGCTGCACGACGCCGCCATCCGGGTCGGCGACACCGGCGTCGCCCTTGGCCGCGTCGGCTTCCGTTCGCTCGAATGCGATCGCGGACCCGACGGCCGGGGCTTCGCGCTGATCGTCAATGGTGAGCGGCTGTTCTGCCGCGGCGCCTCCTGGATGCCGCCCGATCCGGTCACGCCCGGCACCGGCGATCCGCTGCCGCTCCTGACCCTGGCCCGCGACGCCGGCATGAACATGCTGCGCATCTCCGGCACCACCGTCCCCGCGTCGCAGGCTTTTCAAGACGCCTGCGACGCCCTCGGCATCCTGGTCTGGCACGACCTGCCCTTTGCCAATTTCGACTATCCGGCGGCCGATCCCGCTTTCGACGGCCTGGTCGAGGCCGAGGCACGCCAATGGCTCGGCCGCATCCAGGCGTCGCCCTCGGCCGCGATCGTCTGCGGCGGCAGCGAAATCGCGCAGCAGGCCGTCATGCTCGGCCTCACCCCGGCACAGGCGGCCAATCCGCTGTTCGACGAATTGTTCCCCAAGCTCACCGCGGAGCTTGCCGGCCAGTCCATCTACGTGCCCCACACGCCCTGGGGCGGCCCCCTGCCATTCACCGCCAATGAAGGGGTGACCCATTATTTCGGCGTCGGGGCCTATTGCCGGCCGATCGAGGATGCCCGCCGCGCCGACGTCCGTTTTGCCTCGGAATGTCTCGCCTTCGCCAATCTGCCGAGCCCGGCGCGGCTGCGCGCCTCGGCGGTCAAGGCGCCCGACGATCCCGGCTGGAAAGCCGGCGTGCCGCGCGATGCCGGCGCCGACTGGGATTTCGAGGATACCCGCGACCACTATGTCGGCCTCGTCTCGGGGCGCAATCCCGCCCTGCTGCGCGCCGACGAGCCCGAGCGCTATCTCGACATCGGCCGGGCCGCGCCCGCCGAGGTGATGGAGGCCGTCTTCGCCGAATGGCGGCGGCCGGGCTCGCATTGCGCCGGCGGGCTCGTCTGGTTCCTGAACGATCTCGCGCCGGGCGCGGGCTGGGGCGTCATCGATGCCGCCGGCGAGCCGAAATCGACCTATTTCGCGCTGAAGCGAGCGTTCCGTCCGGTTCATGTCGGGCTGACCGACGAAGGCCTCAACGGCTTCGGCATCCACCTGGTCAACGAGACCGAGACCGCCCGCGATCTGACGCTCCGGCTTGCCTGCTATGGCGAAGCCGTGCACCCGCTCGTCAAGGCCGAGATGGCGCTGACCCTCGCGCCCCGCAGCGCGACGAGCCTCGCCAGCGACGCGCTGATCGGCCGCTTCTTCGACATCACCCACGCCTATCGCTTCGGGCCGCCGGCTCATGACGCAACCGTCGCGCGCCTTGTCGACGCGGCCGGCATGATCGTCGCGGAAGCCGTCCACATCCTGCCCGGCCGGGCCGTGACACCCCGCGACATCGGCCTCAAGGCCGAGCACGTCCTGCACCCCGATGGGCCGGCGCTCCGGCTCTCGACCGAGCGTTTCGCCCGTTTCGTCACCATCGACGACGACCATTTCCAGGCCGGCGACCAGGGCTTTTGCCTGGTTCCCGGCGAAAGCCGGCTGATCCAACTGATCGCCGGCCGCGTAGAGGCTGGACCACGAGGGCGCATCCGCGCCCTGAACAGCCATGCCGTCGCCTATGGGGACGCTTCATGATCCCCGTGAGTTTCGACGGCGTGATGGCCAAGATCCACCCTGCGCGCGGGACGTCGGTCTCGGGGCTCGGCGTCGTGATCGTGCCGCCCCATGGCCTGGAAGCGCTGGCAGCGACCAAGAGCCTGCGTCTGCTCGCCGAGGCCATCGCGGCGGCCGGCCATGCCTGCCTGCGCTTCGACCTGCCCGGCACCGGCGACTCGCTCGGCAGCGATGCCGATCCGGATCGCATCGAGGCCTGGACCCACAGCATCGCCGCCGCGGCGAAGGCTCTGTCGGCCCAGACCGGGACGACCGGCACCGTCGTTGTCGGACTGCGCCTCGGTGCCCTGCTGGCGGTGCGCGCCGCCCCGGCCATTGGCGATCTCGCCGGTCTCGTGCTGCTCGACCCGGTCATGCGCGGTCGCGGCTATGCCCGCGAACTCACCGTCACGGCCCGCGCCGTCGCCGAAGGCGCGCGCCTCGACCCCGATGCGACGTCGACACCCGAGGGCGTGCTCGTCGGCGGTTTTCTGACCAGCACCGCGACGCTGGAGGCCTTGCGCGCGCTCGATATCGCCAAGTTGCCCGAACCGGCCGTGCCCGCACTCGTGCTGCGCCGCAAGGGCGCATTGGATGCGGGCGCCCTCACCACGTCCTGGACCGCGGCTCCGGTCACCTTGGAGGAGGCCGCCGGCCTGGACGGCATAGCGCTTAGCCCGACCATGGCGGTGACGCCGCTCGCCGCCTTCGATCGTGTCGTCGCCTGGATCGAGACACTGGGCGATCGCGGCACGGCGACAGCCGGCGCGCCGGCGCCGGCCAGGCTCGTGGGCAGCGATTTCGTCGAGGAGGCCTCGACCTTCGGTCCGGGAGGTCGGCTGTTCGGCGTCATGTGCCGGCCGACCACGGCACCGGCCTCCGGTCCCGTGCTGCTGATCGTCAATGCCGGGCGCAATTCCCATGTCGGCTGGGCGCGGGGCGGCGTCGGCCTCGCCCGCCGCCTGGCGGCCCAGGGCATCGCCTCGTTCCGCATGGATCTCGGTGGCGTCGGCGACGGCGCCGACCGGCCCGATGCGCCCGATACGATCGGCGCGGTGCTCTACAATCCCGCGCTCGCCCCCGACGTCACCGCCGCCATCGACCTGCTCGACGCCGGCGGCTACCGGTCGATCGCCATGATGGGCGGCTGCAGCGGCGCCCATCTCGCGCTTCACAGCGCGGCCGCCGACGAACGCATCGGCGGCGTGGTCCTGGTCAATATCCAGCGCTTCGTCTGGCGCGAAGGCGAAACGGTCGAGCAGGCGATCGCCTCCAGCTATGCGATCGCGTCCAGCTATGTCGCCAAGCTCTGGGACCGACGCGCCTGGACCAAGCTGCTGACCGGCGAACGGCCCCTGCTGCCCCTGGCGATCGAGCTGACCAAGCGGCTGGCGGCCCGCGCGCGCGGCTTCATTCCCTCCGCGGAAACCCGGGCAGCCCGGGGCCTCATGGAGACGCTCCACCGGCGCTCCGTGCCGGTCGACATCCTGTTCAGCGAGGACGATGCCGGCCTCGAGGAACTGGCGCGCCATTTCGGCGCGCGTGGCCGGTGGCTCGGCCGCATGTCCGAGGTCCGGCTGAACTTCATCGCCGAGACCGATCACGACCTGACCCCCGCCGCCGCCAGGGACGCGCTTTTCGTCCATACCCTGGCCGCGGCCAAGACCTGGAAAGCCGCGGCGACGGCGATATCCCTCGGCCAGGCCGAGAGCGGCACGGCTCCTGCTTAGCGTTACGTCAATCTAACCGAGCGTCCCAGTCCGGGACGGTGCCCAGGGCGCCGTTGTCGGAACGGGACGGCCGACGAACGCGCGAGAACCTGGACCATGACATTGAAGGATCTGGATCTGCCCGTCGGCGTCATCGCCCGACGTGGGCGTGGCGGCTACGCCTGGACCCGCCTGACGCTGATGGTGGCGACCGCCGCCGCCGACTGGATGGTCATCGCCGGCACCTCCTACATGGTATCGCTCGTCTACAATCGCCTCAGCAGCGGCGACTGGTGGACGGTCAAGGCCCAGATCGACCTGGCTTTGCTGGTGTCCAGCCTGTTCGTCATGTTGAACGTGGTCCGCGGGCAATATCAGCTCAGCCACTATGTCGCGCCGGGGCGCTCGATCGGTACGCCCCTGACGCTCTGGGGCGCCACTTTCGTCACTTTGATGGCCTTCGCCTTCGCCACCAAGACCAGCGACGGCTTCTCCCGTGCCGCTGTCATCGCCACCTTCGTCACCGGCTTTCCGCTGGTCCTGCTCACCCGGCACGCCGCCGGCCGGCTGATGACCATCGGCTCGAAGATCGGCATGATCCCGGCCCGGCGCGTCATGCTGGTCGGCCGCGAAGTCGACGTGACCGCCTTCGCCATGCGCTACCAGCCTTGGAATGCCGGCATGCACATCGCCGGTACGGGTCTGCTGGCTGCCGACGCGACGACCGAGCCCGGCCGCGGCGATATCGCCCGCATCGTCGCCCAGGCGCGTGAGATGTCTCTCGACGACGTGCTGATCATCGTGCCCTGGTCCCAAACCGAGACGATCGACGGCCTGATCGACGCCTTCATGCGCATTCCCGTGGCGATCCATCTCGGCCCCGAGCGCATCTTCGACCGGTTCGACCAGATCAAGATCGCCAAGACCGGCGGCATCGCCAGCCTGCAGCTCGGCCGTCCGCCGCTGTCCGCCGGCGAGATCATGGCCAAGCGGCTTCTGGATATCGGGCTCGCCTCCTTCGCCCTGTTCCTGTTCACGCCGGTCCTGCTGCTGATCGGGCTCGCGATCCGGCTCGACAGCCCCGGACCTGCCCTGTTCCGGCAGCGCCGGCTCGGCTTCAACCAGCGCGCCTTCTCCATCGTCAAGTTCCGCACCATGACCGTCGCCGACGACGGCGACACCGTGCGCCAGGCCACGCGCGACGACCAGCGGATCACCCGCATCGGCCGCTTCCTCCGGCGCTGGAACCTGGATGAGCTGCCGCAACTGCTCAACGTGCTGTCCGGCCAGATGTCGCTTGTCGGCCCGCGCCCGCACGCCATCGCCCACGATCGCCACTACGACAACCACATCGCGCTCTATGCCCGTCGCCACAACGTCAAGCCGGGGATTACCGGCTGGGCCCAGGTTCACGGACTGCGCGGCGAGACCGACACCGTCGAGAAGATGCAGGCCAGGGTCGAGCACGACCTCTATTACATCGACCATTGGTCGGTGCTGCTCGACCTCGAAATCATGGCCCGCACCGTCTTCTCCCGGAAGGCTTATGACAACGCCTTCTGACGACATGCCAAGCGTGATGCGCCTGCACCCATCCACTCTCACCCCCGCCTCGGCCGCACCATCGGTCGAGGCGTCGGCCTGTCGCATCAGTGTCGTGCCGGCCGCCGATCTGCCCTTTGTCGGCTGGCCGTCCAACCGGTCGGCCGAGACCACCGGCCATGTCTTCCAGTCGCTCGAATTCGTCACGCTCTGGTGCGAGACGATCGGCCTCGAGCGCGGCGCACGCGGCTTCGGCGTAATCGTCACGCTCGCCGACGGCACACCGGTGCTCTACCTGCCGCTCGCCGTCGAAACGCGGCTCGGCCTCGCCGTGCTCCGCTTCATGGATGGCGGCGTGGCCGCCGTGAACGCACCGATCCTGGCCGGCGACATGGACCTGGCCCCCGGCGCGCTGCTCTCGCTCTGGCCGCAGATCCTGCGCGCCCTGCCCCCGGTCGATGCCGTCGATCTCGGCAAGATCCCGGGCCAGGTGAAGGAGCGGCGCAATCCGCTGGTCGATCTCGCCCCCGTCGATACCGGCGCGACGAGCGGCCTCGTCGACATTGCCGGGCAGCGCTTCGACGATTACGCGGCGACCAAGGCGCGGCGCACCGAGATCGGCAAGATCGAGAGCCGGCGCCGGCAAATGGCGCGCCTGGGCCCGGTCTCCTTCACGGTGGCCGGTTCGGCCGGCGAGGCCGCGAGCCTGTTCGAGACACTGATCGCGCTCAGGCGGCGGCAATTGCTCAAGCGCCATGGCCATGACCGCTTCGAGGCGAGCGGCGCGCTCGCCTTCTATCGCGGCGCCCTGTCGGAGGGCCGGCTCGGCAAGCTCGCCGACATCGCCGCCGAACGCTGCGGCGAGACCGTGACCGCCTCCCTGCTCGGTTTTGTCGAGCCCGATTGCTTCTGGTTCGCGCTGACCGCCCACGAAACCGAAACCTATGGCCGCTTCTCCAGCAGCCCGCGGCTGCTGGTCGGGCTGATCCGCCGGTCCTTCAGCCTCGGTCACCGGGCCTTCGATCTCGGTGCGGACAACCCGGCCTACCGGGAGCTCTGGGCGACACGGTCCATCCCCCTGCTCGAACATGCCGCCAGCGTCACCTGGCGTGGCCCGCTCTATTTCGCCCTCAGGCGCACCAGGCGGGCTTTCGCGGCCTGGCGGCAGTCGGATTTCGCCAGATGGGCGCGGGCACTGCTGGCGCCGAAAACCAGCGGGCCTTAATCCGGCCGTACCCGGCCCGGACCGGCCTGCTCGCGGCGCTCCGCCGGCTGCAGTCCGGCATCCACCACGGCGAGCGCGTCGCGCCAGGCCGCCGGCTCGTCGATCGATCCGGTGGGCAGGCCCGCGTCGCGCGCCGCCATGACGGCAAGGGCCAGGTCCTCGACCGTGGCGTCGGTCGGCGCCAGGCGAAGGCGGCCCTCCCGCAGCAAGCGCAGATAGGTGGGATGATGGTCGAATGCGTCGGCCTCGCGCGGCGCATTGACCACCAGCGGCCGGCCGGACGCGGACGCCGCCAGCACGCTCGCGCGCCGCGACGTCAAGCCTTCGGCGAAGGCGTAGAGAAAGACGTCGACCTGGTCGAACAGGCCGAACACCTCCGCGTCCTCGGCGACATAGCCGGTGACGAGAACCCGGTCGGCAAGGCCGAGCGCGGCGACCCGCGCCTGGAAATCCTCCTCCACCCGATCGCTGCCCTTCACGAATGAGCCGATGAAGGCGACGAAGGGGTCCTCGCCCCGGTCGCGCAGCGCGGCAGCGACGTCGAGCACCAGGGTCGACTGCTTCTTCGGATAGATCGAGCCGAAATGGCCGAGCACCAGGCGGCCCTCCGCCCGCGCGCGGTCGAGCGTCGCCGTGGCCCGCGACGGCGACGTCTTGGCCGGACGCACCAGATTGGGCGGGATCGGCACGATGCCGCGCCGGCCGGTGGTGAGACGCGAGACCGGGCTCGCCGCAAATTGCCGCGCGACCTCGGGCGAGGAGAACAGCACCATGGTGGCCAGCGGCAGGAGCGGCGCATAGCTCGCCCGCCGCTTCCAGTCGAGATCGGCCCATTCGTGCAGGATCACCACGACATCCCGGCGGCTGGCGCGGGCGAGAGTGGCGGCCAGCACCGGTTCGGCCAACTTCGCCTTCCAGGCCACCACCGGCAGGTTCAGCACCAGCGCATCGGCATTTCCGAGCGCGTTTCGAAGGCGGCCGAGATCACGATCCAGCACCGCGGTCGTGGCGCGCGGCCCGGCGGTCGATGCCAGCCGGCGGGCGAAAGCTTCGACGCCGCAGGGCGTCGTGCTGTCCGATATCATGACCAGCATGCGCGACGCCGCCACCGGCACGGCCAAGGAGGCTGCCTGGCTCATGAGGAGGGCGTGCCGGCCGCCCGATAGGGCTGCGGTTCCTGGCCGAAAATGCCGCCGATGCGGCCGGCGGCGACCGCCAGCGGATGCGCGGCGACCAGCGGATTGCCGGTCTTGACCAGCACGCCGACGGCGCGCGCCAGCGACAGGGGCAGGATCGCGAGATCCTTCGCCAGGATGCGTGCGAGGCCGCGCGCGCCCGGCGCGTTCTTGCGGTCGACCGCGCGATTGATCGCACCGATCCTCAGGCCCCGCTTGACGATCCAGCCGACCTTGGCGCGTTCCGCCGGCACCGTCTCGGTGATGACGGCCTCGGCGGTCCAATAGGACCTGAACCCGGCGCGCCGGCAACGCGTGAAGAAGTCCATGTCGCCGCCGCCGAGGAAATTGAACCGGGGATCGAAAGCCGGACGACCGAGCCGCTCGAACACGCGCCGGCGCATCAGGCAATTGCCGCTGCCATAGATCATCTCGACCGGCCCGCTGGTTTCGTAGGCCGGCCAGAACACCGGGTGACGTACCATCAGGGACGGCGCTCCATCGGCGAAGCGCGGCACGACAGGGCCACCGACGACATCGACATTCTCGCGCTCCGCCGCCGTGATCATGGCGTCGAGCCAGCCGGGCGACGCGACCTCGTCGTCGTCGATCATCAGGAAATATTCGGCCGCGGGAAAGGCGTCGAGCGCGGTTGCAAAGCCGGCATTGATCGCGTGGACATTGCCCTGCGCCGCCTCCACGACACAGAGCCCGGCAAGCTCGCCGGCGTCGAGCACGGCCCGCGCGACGGCAGCGCCGGCGCCGCCCGCCGCATCGTTCTCGACAATCACCACGGCGAAACCCAGGGGGCTCGTCTGCTGGCGAAGCGAAGCAAGGGTCGCCGCCAGCATTTCCGGCCGGCGAAACGTCGGCACCACGACCACGGCGCGCATTGCCGACCTGTCCAAATCTCGGCTCGACGCGAGTTCTCGATTCGATGCAACTATAGGCTTAGGCATCGTCTCGCCCGGGGACAAATCCATGGTCGGGTTCTCGTTCTGGATCAAGAATGCGGCCTGGCGGCCTGCTGGACAAGGCCAGAGCAAGATGCCGGCCGTGGCCTCCCGTTTGCTTACAATTGCATGACCGGATCGAATATTAGGGAATCCATTCCAAGGTGGCACGCATAGCATGGCGTAGCCGGTCGCGTATCGGACCGGGGCAAGGCGATGGCATGCGATCAAGGAGACGTCGATGAGCGACGGTGACAGCGGTTCGCCGGAGCCGATTGCAGGTCCGGCCACCCGCTTCGGCCGACCGCCGGCTAAGCAAGCTGCCAACAGCAATGGCGACGCGATCATCGATCGGTTCGGCGCGCATCTCGGCCATGCCCTCGCCAGACGCCTGCCGGTCAGGTCGATCGCGCTCGGCAACGAGCGGCCGATCGTATCCTTCACTTTCGACGACTTCCCGGCTTCCGCCCACGAGGTCGGCGCCGGCCTGCTCGAGGCCCATGGCGCGCGCGGTACCTATTTCACCGCCACCGGAATGCTCGGCGAGGCCAATCCGCTCTGGACCGTCGCCGGCCCCGACGCGGTCGTCGACCTCTATGCGCGCGGCCACGAGATCGGCCTGCACACCCATTCGCATCGCGCCGTCTTCGACATGGCGCGCCGCGAATTCGAGGCCGATATCGCCGCCAACCGGGCAGCGCTGCGCCGGCTCATTCCCGGCCTCACCCGCGAGACCTTCGCCTATCCCTATGGCTTTGCCGGCTATGCGCGCAAGCGTCAGTTGAGCCGCCTCGCCCGCGCCAGCCGCTCGGTCCAGCCGGGCGTCAATGCCGGCAGGCTGGACCTCGATTTCGTCAAGGCGGTCGAGCTGATCGATTGCGGCTTGACCACGGCCGCGCTGGAGCGGCTGCTCGACGAGGTGGTGGCCCGCCGCGGCTGGCTGGTCTTCCTGACCCACGATATCGCCGCCGAGCCGACCCGCTTCGGCGCCTCGCCGGACCTCGTCACGGCGGCCCTCGAAGGCGCCCGCCGGCGCGGCATCGACATCCTGCCCATGTGCGACGCCCTGGATCGCATCGGCGCCGCCTGACCAGGCCACGCCTGCTCCATTCCCCTCCTGACATGCTCCGACACCGCACAGATCGTGCTGGCCTCTTCCTTGCGCAGACAGAACACAGTTCCACGGGTGTGTTCCAATTCGGGACGCGGTTAAACGCTTCGTTCCGGGTCGGCAGGAAAGGCAAGTCATGTACGACGACGATCGGGCCGAGCCCATCGCGCCGCGTCCGGCGCCGCAACAGACCGGCAAGGTGCTGGGCGGCCTGGATATCATCGGTGCGCTCCGCCGCTACTGGATCCTGATTGCCATCCTCGGCCCCCTATTTGCCGTCGGCGCCTTCGTCGCCTCCCAGTTCGCCACGCCGCGCTTCATGGCCACCGCGCAGATCTATATCGATCCACGCGGCCTGCAGGTGCTCGACAGCGACCCGAATTCACGCCAGCAGGATTCCAACACGGCGATCAATTTCGTCGAAAGCCAGGTCCGCATCATCACCTCGCAAAGCGTCCTGGCCCGTGTCGTCGACGGCGAGCGCCTGGCCGACGATCCCGAATTCGGCGGCGGTGGCGCCGGCGGCGCGCCCTGGGCCGTCGCCCTGCTGAAGAGCCTCGGCCTCAAGCGCGAGGTCCAGGAGAGCCTGGAGGTGCGCGAGCAGTCGGCGCTCGCCGCCCTCTATGATCGCGTCGTCGTGCGCCGCCCGGAGCGCACCTTCGTGATCGAGGTCACCGCCCGCGCCGCTTCCGGCGAGAAGGCCGCCCAGATCGCCAATGCCGTGGCCCATGCCTATATCGATTCCCAGACCGCGGCCCGCTCCGAGGCGGCCCGGCGCGCCACCCTGTCGCTGACCAACCGGCTCGACGAATTGCGCGACCGCGTCCGCGTCGCCGAAGAGAAGGTCGAGGATTTCCGCCGCCGCAACGGCCTGGTCGGGACCCGCACCCAGCTCGTCAGCGAACAGCAGCTGACCGATACCAATACCGCGCTGAGCCAGGCCCAGGCCCGCGTCGGCGAAGCCCAGGCGCGCAACGACCAGATCCGCCAGGCGCTGCGCAATGTCGGCCAGGCGAGCGCATTGCCGGAAGCGGTGGTTTCGCCGACGATCGCCGCGCTGCGCGGCCAGCAGGCCGAAGCCCGCCGCCGGCTCGCCGATGCCTCGACCGAATTCGGCCCGCGCCATCCGAGCGTCCGCAATGCCCAGGCGCAGGTCGCCGATCTCGAGCGCGGCATCGCCGAAGAACTCGGCCGCATTGCCCAGTCGGCGCGCGCCGATCTCGAGCGTGCCAAGGCGTCCGAGGCCGCCCAGCGCCGCATCGTCGATCAGCTCAGCAACCAGGCCTCCGACGCCGGCCAGGCCTTCGTCCAGCTGCGCGAAATGCAGCGCGAGGTCGACGTCAACCGCAACCTGCTCAATTCGTTCCTGAGCCGCTCGCGCGAAACCAGCGAGCTGGAGCGGATCGACACCAATACGGCGCGCATCATCACCGTCGCCCAGCCGCCCCGCAACCGCACCTTCCCGCCGCGCGGCGTGGTCGTCGCGGCGGCCGGCTTCGTCGGCGGCATAGGCACCGGCGCGGCGCTCGCTCTGCTGCTCGCCATGGTCTTTCCGGGATCGGTGCCGACACCGGCGGGGCGTGCGACAAGCACTCAGCGCCTGCCGGTCGCACGGCTGGTCCACTAGGTCACGGTTGCCATCGCCATGCCCAACGGCTTCGACCAAGCGTTCCGCGCCCTGCCGACGGTGACCATCGGCGGATTGCCGATCACCGTGCTCGATCGCGACCAGACGGCCGACTGGATGATCCGCGCCGCGCGCGAACATCCCCGGGGCGGGCGGCCGCTCTACCTGACCTCGGCCAATGGCGAAGTCATCGCGCGCGCCGCCGGCGACGCCGAGATCGCCGCCCTGATTCTGGCGGCCGACCAGATCGTCGCCGACGGCCAGCCGATGGTGACCGCCTCGCGCTACCTGTGCAGCCAGCCCTTGCCCGAGCGCGTCGGCACCACAGACCTGTTCCATGACGTGGCCAGGCGCGCGGTCGAGACCGGCGTCACCTTTTACATGCTGGGCGCCACCGAAGAGGAAAATGCCAGGGCGGTCGCCGCCGCGCGCCGTCTCTATCCGGGCCTCAGGATCGTCGGCCAGTGCCACGGCTTTCTGAAGGGCGAAGCGCTCGACGCCAAGCTCGCCGAGATCAACGGGCTCGCGCCGGACATTCTATGGCTCGCCATGGGCGTTCCGCACGAACAGCGCTTCGTCCACAACCATGCCGGCAAGCTCGGCCAGGTCGGCCTGATCAAGACCTCGGGCGGCCTGTTCAATTTCCTGTCGGGCACCAATCGGCGCGCGCCCGGCTGGATGCAGGCGGCGTCCCTCGAATGGGCCTATCGCGTCTGGCTGGAGCCGCGCCGGCTGTTCTGGCGCTACGCCGTCACCAATCCCCGGGCGATCTATCTGATGGCCACCCGTTCGGCCTGAGCCGGCCGGGCACGCGCCGCGCGACAGGGCCCGCACAAGCCGTTTGACAGGGCCAGGACGCTCCACCAATGGTCGAGATCGAGAATTGCGAGAGCGGCGTCCCCACGATGCATCCTGAAATGCCCCGCCGGATCGGGATCGTCGAGCCTTCGCCGGTGATGTTGCCGGCCTTCTCCGATGCGCGGCGCGAGCCGACGCGACCCGTCGAGCATCGCGACGCCGATTTCGCGGCGAAATATGATGCCGAAACCCTGTTCTACGACGCCTTCGCGGATTCCGACCGCCGCATCCTGCTGGTCGGCCCGCCATTCCTGAACCTCAAGCCCGCCCTCGAACGGATGACGCTGACGGCGAGACCGTCCGGGGCCGCCTGCCCTTTCGAGATCCGCGAAATGGATCGCCACGGCCAGATCCATGTCAGTGCGCCCGACGGCACGACGAGCCTGATACTGAGTGCCGCCTTCGGCACCACCGAGATCGCCATCAACCCGAGCGAGGTCGACCTGTTCGCCGGCCGGCGGGTCATGTTCACCCAGTCGAAGAACAATCACCTCGGCTGGATCCAGGACTGGGTCCGGTTTTCGCGCGACGTTCACGGCGCCGATGCGGTGCTGATCTACGACAACGGCTCGACCTCCTATTCCCTCGCCGACCTCGCCGGGGCGCTCGGCGCCCTCGATGGGATCGCCGTCGCGCGCGTCGTGTCCTGGCCCTACAAGTTCGGCCCCCAGGGTTTCGACGCCAAGCGCTTCTGGGATTCCGACTATGGCCAGCACGGCGTCTGGGAGCACGGCCGCCGGCGCTTCCTGGCTGCCGCGGCGAGCGTGCAATGTTCCGACGTCGATGAGCTGATCCTGTCGCGCGACGGCGGCAGCATCTTCGAGGCGGCGGAAAAACAGCGTTTCGGCGTCCTTCGCTATTACGGCCGCTGGGTGATGGGCATCGAGGGCCGGGAGCCGGCGCCCGACAAGCCCGACAAACGCCATCGCGACTACGGCGTGGTGCGGCGCGAGCGCCCCGTGAAGCGTTTCGGAGTGATCACCATCGATGCCGACCGCTGCCCGCCGAAATGGACCATCGTGCCGTCGAAATGCCCGCCGGACGCGCAATGGCGGATCCACGCCATCGGCGGCCATCCGGCCTCGCGGCTGATGACCGACAGGTTTTCCTACCGGCATTTCCGCGAGATCAGCGACAGCTGGAAATATGCCCGCACCGGCCGCGAGACCTACGACCCGGCGCTGCACGAGGAAGACCGGCTGCTCGCCGAGCAGGTCGCGCGCGTCCGCTGGGACCGTTGACCGGCAAAGGCGGCGTCAGGCTTCGCCGCGGCGCTGCCTGAGATAGGCGAGCCGGCCGACCAGCGCGCTGCGCACGCCGGCCAGATCGATCAGCAGCGCCACGCCGGCATAGAGCCCGACCCCGGTCACGATGCTCATGGCAAGACCCAGAATGCTGTCCTCGGGATCGCTCCATTCGATCAGCGCGGTCGGAACCGCCATGACCACCACCGCGGCGACCACCTTGACGATCGGGCGCCAGGCGAACGGCAGGGGGTGGGCCTGGCGCGACAGGAGATAGCCGACGACCACGCCGGCGGCTTCCGCGAGGACCAGCGAAAAGGCCGCGCCCTTCAGGCCGAACGGGCCGACCAGCAGCATCATGGCCACGACATTCACCGTCAGGATCGCGGTGCCATGCGCCACCATCAGTTTCGGCTTCTTGGCGAGATGGAAGCTGACCTGGACGAATTGCTGGGAAATGGTCTGGAACAGCCAGGCGAAAACCAGGATCGGAATCAGGCTTGCCGCGGTGGCGCGGAATTCCGGCCCGAGGATGAGGGCGGCGAGGTGCGGCGCGACAATGGCGAGGCCGACCACCGCCGGCATGACGACGGCGAGCAGCAGCTCGCCGCTCTTGGTCAGATGGGCATCGACCGCCGCCGGGCCGTCCTCGGCGAGCGAGCGGATCGCCAGCGGCACGACGGCCGAGGCGACCGACAGGGCCGGGAACAGGATGATCTGGCGCGTCAGGTCCGCCGCAGCCCCATAGATGCCGGCGGCGTGGTCGCCGAGCAGATAGGCGACCAGCAGGCGGTCGAGCGCGGAATGCAGGGCAAAAACCCCACCCGAGAGGGCCATCGGCACGCCGAAACGCAGCATCTCGGCGAAGACCGGCCGGTTGAACGGCTTCAGCGGCGCGCGCCAGATCGCCCCGGAGAAAAGCAGCGCGGTGGCGAGATAGGCCCCCGCCACACCCACCACCAGGCCGAAACCGCCATAGCCGAGATGGACCAATGTCAGCGACAGGCAGATGGCGATGACCGCACGGACGATGGCGGCCCGCATATAGGCGCCCGCTTGAAGCCGGGCGCGCAGGATCTCCTGGCCGAGTTCGAACAGGCCGAGCGCCAGCGCCAGCATGATCGCCGCGGCGGCCCGTTCGATCGGCACGCCGACCACATAGGCCGTGACCGCGAAGACCACCGGCGTCGACGCGACCGAAACGCCATAGGCGATCAGCGCGGTCAGCCGGATATCGACCTTGTCGCCCTCCGACTGGAAGCGCAGGACCGACAGCCTGACCCAGGTGAACAGCAGCGCCGAGACGATGCCGGCAATCCCCATGCCGACGACGTAGAAGCCGTATTCCGTCGGCGTCAGCAGCCGGGTGAACAGGACGACCGACAGAAAGCCGAGCGCGGCCGACGTGCCGTGGGCGATCATATAGGTGGAGGTCTGGCGGATCAGCATCAGCGCGAGCCCTGGCCGAAATGTTCGAGCACCCGCATCAGCGGTTTCGGCCGGTAGCCGTCGTCCAGCGGCAAAGGCCTGTTCGCCAGCCCGTCGCTGCGTTTGAACCAGATCGGCACCCAGGTGTATTTGTCCGTGATGCCCCAGGTGAGCACCGCCGCCGGCCTTGCCGCGGCATGGATCGCGCGCAGGAAATCATAGGCGCGCGCGGCGACCAGCATGTCGCGCAGTTCGGGCCGGCCCGGCAGCTTGTCGTCGACCACGTCCAGTTCGGTCACCAGCACTTCGAGCCCGAGGGAGCGCATTTCCGAAACGAAGGCCGACAGCCCCTCCATATCGATGGCGAGGTCGCCGCGCAGGTGGCCCTGCAGGCCGACCGCGTGAAGCGGCACGTTGCGCAGCTTCAGATCGCGCACGAGCCTGAGCAGGGCGTCGCGCTTGTGGCGGAAGCGGTCGCCGACAAATTCGATGTCGAATTCGTTGATGACCAGCTTCGCCTCGGGGTCGGCCCGGGCGGCGGTGCGCAGCGCCAGCGCGATATGGCTTTCGCCGAGCCGCTGTTGCCAGATCGACGGTCGGATGTCGGATCGGCTGGACGGATCGTCGGGGATCGGTTCGTTGATCACGTCCCAGCTCTTGATGCGGCCGCGATAGCGGCCCACGACCGTTTCGATATGGCGCACCAGCTCGCGTTCGGCCTCGGCCGCGCTGGCGATCGTCTTGGTCCAGTCCGGCATCGCGCCGTACCAGACCAAGGTATGGCCGCGCAGCTCCATGCCGTTCTCGGTCGCGAAAGCCAGTTGCATGTCGGCCTGGTCGAAGACGAAGCGGTCGCGCGAGGGGCGCAGATCGAACCATTTCAATCCGCCCTCGCCCACCACCTGGCGGCAATGCCTGACGATGGCGGCGCGATAGTCCGGTTCGTCGGCCAGCGGCCCGTCGCGTAGCGCCGCGCCGAACGGAAACAGCCATTGCGACGGCGGGCGCAGCGCCGCCTGGGCCGCAGCCGGCGTCGCCAGCAGCGTCCCCAATGGGGACGCCGCGCTCACGGATAGTCCGCAAGCGGCCTTCAGGGCCGTTAAAAGGGTCTCGCGTCGGGACAGCATGGATACCTCGACCCTGGCTACGCAAGGGCTATGCCTGGTCCGGTTGGCCGGCAAGGCCGGTGGCTGCGCGCCGCTGCGATATCCTCGGAATGCTGAACCAAGGATGACCGGCCAAACCAGGCGCGGCAGCTGCTTCCCGCGAAAAACCGGCCGGTTTGACCGCTATGCGACCCATGCGGCATATCGACGCCGCGCCCGAAATCGCATTACAACGAACCGATGAAATCGATTTCTTCAGGCGACGCAGATATCAGGCGTTCAGGCTGAAGCAGCAGCCGACAGCGAGGGACCAGACATGGTGAAGGCGATCCGTATCCATAAACCCGGCGGTCCGGATGCCATGGTCTATGAAGACGTATCCCTTAAACCCCCGGGTCCGGGCGAGGCCTATATCCGCCAGACCGCTGTCGGGGTGAACTTCATCGACATCTACCAGCGCTCCGGGGTCTATGCGATGCCGAGCCTGCCGCACGGCATCGGCATGGAGGCAGCCGGCGTGGTCGAGGCGATCGGCCCGGGCGTCACCGAGGTGACGGTCGGCGACCGGGTCGCCTATGCTGGTGGGCCTCCGGGCGCCTATGCCGAAAAGCGGCTCATTCCGGCGGCGACGCTGGTCAAGGTGCCGAAGGCGATCGACGACAAGACCGCGGCCGCGATCATGCTGCAGGGCATGACCGCACGCTATCTCCTGAAGCAGACCTATCACGTCAAGAAGGGTGATTACGTGCTGATCCATGCGGCCGCCGGCGGCATGGGCCTGTGGCTGTGCCAATGGGCCAAGGCGCTGGGCGCGATCGTCATCGGCACGACCTCGACCGAGGACAAGGCGAAACTCGCCAAGAAGAACGGCTGCCAATATCCGATCCTCTACACCAAGGAGGATTTCGTCGCCCGGGTGAAGGAGATCACCGGCGGCAAGGGCGTCCAGGTGGTCTATGACGGCGTCGGCAAGGATACCTTCCTGAAATCGCTGGAATGCCTCGCGGTGCGCGGCCACCTCGTCCTGTTCGGCGCGGCATCCGGCGCGCCCGATCCGATTGCTCCCGGCGCGCTCGCCGCCAAGTCGGCCTCGCTGACCCGCCCGACGCTGTTCCACTATGTGGCCGCGCGCAAGGACCTGCTGGCCAATGCCAAGGACGTCTTCGAGGTCGTCAAGAACGGCACGGTCAAGATCCAGAAACCCAAGGAGTATGGGCTGAAGCAGGTGGCGCACGCCCATGCCGACCTGACCGGCCGCAAGACCACCGGCTCGATGATCCTCATCCCCTGACCATGACCCGAGACGAAAAAAACGCCCCGCCGGCCGGCGGGGCGTTTTTTGTTGCTTGGGCGTTCAGCGCGCGCCGTTGCGGCCGCCGAGCGACGACGGCACGTCGAGGAAGGACGCGGGCGCTGCCTGCGGCGAGGCCGGATAGGCCTGGGGCTGCGGATAGCCGGGCTGCGGCGGATAGCCGGGCTGTGGCGCAGGATAGGCTCCCGCCGGCGCCGAGGCGTTCGCCGGATAGGGCTGGGCCGGATAACCTTGTCCCGGATAGGCTTGGCCCGGATAGGGCTGAGCGGCGTAGCCAGCCTGCGGTACGGGGGCGGCTGCGGCCTTGGCGGCCCGCCGGCTCTGGCCGAGCATGCGCAGGCCATAGGCGCCGGCAATTCCCACGCCGATCAGCACGATCGACATGACCGGCCGGTGCCAGAACCAGGCCAGTGCGATCACCGGCAGGTAAACGACGAGCGTCAGGGCAAGCGCCACCAGTCCGGCGCCGGCCGCCATGGCGCTGCCGAGGATCGGAATGATGTCGGCGAGAATGACGAAGGGGCGGAACACCAGGAACCAGCCGATCCACATCACCAGCAGCGCCACGGCGCGCAGGATCCAGGTGATCGTGCTGTTCGCCTCCTGGGCATGGGTGAACATTTCGGCCGAGCTCTTCGTGCCGGTCTCACCGAGAAAAACCTCCCGGCCATTGCCGGCGACATAGGCGGTCAGCCCATGGCCGATCTGACGGCCGACGACGCTGACCGCGCCTTCCGGCAGGATCGAATAGCTGATGCGGATATCGCCGATGCGCGGGTTTGCCGGATCGTCGCCGACATAGACCGAGCCGTCGGAGAGGCGCGTGCGATTGCCGAAGCGCGCGGCGAAAGGCTGCAGCGCATCGGCGGTCACGGCGAAGCTGCGCTCGGCGCCCTTGCCGAACAGGCCGATGACCCGGTCGTCGGCGCGGAACGCCCCGAGCGTCGCGTTCGGCGCCGTCTGGCTGCGGCCGGCGATCGGCATGCGCGGGTTCGAATGGCTGTCGCGCTGGCGGAACCTGGAGGAATCGATCGACCGATCCGACCACACCTGCTCATAGGAATAGGTCGTGGTGCGGGTCTGCGAGCCGCCGGTATTGCTGCGGCTCTCGGTCTTCTGTTCCTCTTTCCATTGATACATCTCGACCCGGCGCTCCAGCCTGATCGCCTGGGTCCGGATCTGGAACTCCTCGTCGGCCAGCGCCGCGCCCGCGCGCAGGTCGCCGGTCAGGTGGACCAGGCGGCCCTCGTTCGCCGGATCGACCCGGGTCGCGGGAACGCTGATCGCGGCAGCCGCGCCCTCGTTCAGGGCGCGCGCGGTGCCGATCGCCCGTCCCTCGTTCCAGAACACGCCCCAGATGGTGGCGCCGACCAGCGCGAGGCCGATGAGAATGCCGACCAGCGACTGCATGAGCCGCTGAAAGAAGCCGACATTTTCCGTCGTGCTGTCGCCGTCCTGTGAGCCCGAAGCGTCGCCATCCGCCCCGGTGGAAGCGGTGGACGACCAGTCATTGTCCGAATCCATGCTCATGGAGATCCCCTCTGAAAGCAGCGACGCGATGTCGCATGTCACTGTTTCAGCGGGACGGCACTCCGTCTTTCCGATGTTTCGCGCCGATACTCAGGGAGCGGCGATCAGCCGGTAGCCGATGCCCCGCACCGTCTGCAGGTGGATCGGATTGGCCGGGTTGATCTCGATCTTGCGCCGCAGCCGGTTGACCTGCACGTCGACGGTGCGCTCATTGATGTCGCCCCCCGGCGCCGCCAGGTCGAAGCGCGGCACGGTCTCGCCGGGCTTCACCGCCAGCACGCGCAGCATCTCCTTCTCGCGATCGGTCAACCGCACGATCTCCTCGCCCCGGCGCAGTTCGAGGCGACCGAGATGGAAATGGAAATCGCCGAAGCGCACGGACTCCACGACCGGCTGCGGTGTCGGCATGGCGCGCCGCAGGATGCCGCCGATCCTGAGCAGCAATTCGCGCGGCTCGAAGGGCTTGGGCAGGTAGTCGTCGGCTCCGATCTCGAGCCCGGTGATCCGGTCGGAGGGATCCGAGCGCGCGGTCAGCATCAGGATCGGGACCGCCGCCGCCTGTTCGGTCTTGCCCGCGCGGATCGCCCTGGCCAGGTCGAAACCGGTCTCGCCCGGCATCATCACGTCGAGGATCAGGAGATCGAAGCTCAGCCCGTCCAGCCGTGCCCGCGCCGCCGCCGCATGTTCGGCTGTTGTCACCCGGTAGCCGTTATTGTTCAGATAGCGCGCCAGCGTCTGCCGGATCACCCGGTCGTCGTCCACGACGAGCAGGTGGTGGGCATCGTCCGGCAAGGCTTTGGCAGGCGGCATCGCTCAGCGCTCCCTGGCCCGCGCGGCGACGCGGTCGGCCTTGGTGATCAGGCGCGTCACGTCCTCGCGCGCCTCCGGGTCAATCATCGCGAACAGGAAGCGCACCGCGGCGTCGCGCGACGTTCCGGAACCGGCGATGGCGCGCGCGAAGCGCTCGGTCTGCAGGCGCGACAGTTCGAGCGCCAGCGCGCGGCCCTTGTCGGTGACCGTCAGCAGCCGCTGGCGCCGGTCGACCTGGCCTTCCTTCTGCAGAATGAAGCCCTGCTCGACCAGTTCGCGCAGAACCCGCGCCAGGCTCTGCTTGGTGATCTTCAGAATGTCGAGCAGATCTGCCACGCGAATTTCGGGATGGCGGAACACGAAGTGCAGGACCCGGTGGTGGGCGCGGCCGAAATTGAACCGCTCGAGCACATGGTCGGGATCCCCGACGAAATCGCGATAAGCGAAGAACATCAACTCGATCAGGTCATAGGCCGGCTCGCGGCCGCCCGCCTCCGGGCCGCCCCCGGCTGGACCCGACGATTGCCGGCGCGCCGCCGGTGAGACATTTATGTCAGCCATGTTGACATATTCGATGCCGATTGTTACTCATTTGCCCGCAATCACGAAACGATCGTACCAAATCGGCCTTTGGCCCTGGCAAGAATCGTCCCTTGACGACGACGCGTTCCACGCGAGGTTAGCCGGACGCGGGCCGCTTCGCAAAAGCGCAATCGGGCCAGGCAGCGCCGGCACAGTAGCAGGAGGATAGACGCATGACCCTCATCCCGTTCCATGACCGCGACGGCTTCATCTGGATGGACGGCAAGCTGGTTCCCTGGCGCGACGCCCAGATTCACGTGCTGACCCACGGGCTGCACTACGGCTCCTGCGTATTCGAGGGTGAGCGGGCCTATGGCGGCACCATCTACAAGTCGACCGAGCACTCGGAGCGCCTGCGCAAATCCGCCAAACTGCTGGATTTCGAGATCCCCTTCTCGGTTGCCGAGATCGATGCCGCCAAGAAGGCGACCCTCGCGGCCAATGGCCAGGTCGACGCCTATGTCCGGCCGGTCGCCTGGCGCGGCTCGGAAATGATGGGCGTCTCGGCCCAGGACAACACCATTCACCTGGCCATCGCGAGCTGGGTCTGGCCGAGCTATTTCGATCCGGCGACCAAGATGAAGGGCATCCGCATGGACATGGCGGATTACCGCCGCCCTGATCCGGCGACCGCGCCTTCGACCTCGAAGGCGGCCGGCCTCTACATGATCTGCACGATCTCCAAGCATCGGGCCGAGAAGAAGGGTTACGCCGACGCGCTCATGCTCGACTGGCAGGGCCGCGTGGCCGAATGCACCGGCGCCAATGTGTTCTTCATCAAGGACGGCCAGGTGCATACGCCGAAGGCCGACTGCTTCCTCGACGGCATCACCCGGCGCACCGTCATCGACCTGTGCAAGACGCGCGGCTTCGAGGTGATCGAGCGGCGGATCATGCCGGAGGAGCTTTCGAGCTTCAACGAATGCTTCATCACCGGCACGGCCGCCGAGGTGACGCCGGTCTCGGAGATCGGCCCCTACCGCTTCACGCCCGGCAACATGTCGAAGACGATCATGGAAGACTATTCGGCCGAGGTCCTGCCCAAGGCCGTCTGACCGGGACCGGTCGCGATCAGAACAGCCGGCCCCCGAGCGGAACATCCTGCTCGGGGGTCAGAAGCACGACTTCCCCGGTCCCGTCGGGCACGCCGAGGGTGAGCACCTCCGACATGAACTTGCCGATCTGGCGGGGCGGGAAATTGACCACCGCCAGCACCTGCCGGCCGACCAGGCTGTCCGGGGCGTAATATTTGGTGATCTGGGCCGAGGACTTCTTCCGGCCGATCTCGCCGCCGAAATCGATGACCAGCTTGAACGCCGGCTTGCGCGCCTCCGGATAGGGCTCGGCCTCGACGATCCTGCCGACCCGGATATCCACTTTCAGGAAATCGTCGAAGGAAATCGGGCCGGCCGGCTCATGTGCATTCATCATTCTGTCCGTTCAGACCGGGGTGACATTGGGATCGCGGAAATCATCGCCGCGCCAGCTGCCCGGCCTTGGCTCGGACCTGTCGCGGTCGTTGGAGCGGCGGCGCGAACAGAAGGCCTTGGGGGCGCCGAACAGCGACCTGAACGGCGCCGTCAGACGCTCGACATCATGCAGCGCACGCGCGGCGCGACCGGCCCTGGCAAGCCCCTCGTCCAGCGCCTTCATGGTCTTGGCGAGCGCCGGATCGTCGTCGTCGAGCCAGACCCCGAGGACCCGCGCGAACATCACCGCCATGCCCTGGGCCCGCAATGCACCGCCCCGGCCGCTGGTCTCGACGCCCGCCGCGGCCAGCATCCACTGGTGCGAACGAAGCGCCAGCCGGTTCAGTCCCATGGCGAGCGCCGCATCGCGCCGGGCGGCGCGCGCCAGATTGCCGATCGCCGCCTTGTGCGGCCCCAGCACGTCGAGCCGGCGCATCAGGATGTCGAACAGCTTTTCCTTGGTCGGCTGGTCGGCCAGGTCGGCATCGATGCCTTCGAGCACCGCGGTATCGACGCTCTTCACGAAGGCCGCGAGAATATCGAATTTGGAGCCGAACTCGCCGCGCAGCGCGGCCAGCGACAGGCCGGCCTTCTCGGCGATCTCGGCCAGCCCGATCTCGCGCGGCGGCTTGTCCGCGAGCAGCCCCATATAGGCCTCGACAATGGCGTCGCGCGGCGGCTGGGATGAGGCGGATTTAGAAGCCTTGGCCATGCTGTCCTCCGGTCTCTTGCATCGACCCGGGTCCTGGGCCGACTCTTAGCTTGAGATAGGTGCGCGATCTCAGCCCGCCAGCTCGCGCGAGCGTTTCGTGGCGGCGGCGACCGCCGCCGCGAAGATCGGATCGATGCCGTCGGCCGCCATCAGGACCTGCAGCGCGGCATGGGTGGTGCCGTTCGGCGACGTGACATTCTGGCGCAAGGTCGCGGGTTCCACCGCCGGCGAGCGGTGCAGCAATTCCCCCGCCCCCTCGACGGTCGCGCGGGCGAGGCGGGCGGCGAGCTCGGGCGGCAGGCCGGCCGCGACGCCGGCCTTGGCCAGTGTTTCCGCCAGCAGGAAGACATAGGCCGGCCCGGATCCGGAAACGGCGGTGACCGCGTCGATCCAGTCCTCGCGCGCCAGCCATTCGACACGGCCGACCGCGCTCAGGAGATTGTCCACCAGAAGCCGCTGGGCTTCCCCGACATGCCGGTTGGCCGCCGCCCCGGTAATGCCACGGCCGACCGCCGCGGGCGTGTTCGGGATGGTGCGTACGACCGCCGTCTGCGCGCCGTAGACCTGCTCCATGCGCGCGATGGTCTTGCCGGCCATGACCGAGACCACGACAGTGGTCTTGCCGACCAGATGCCGGACCAGCGGCATGACCTCGTCCGCGAGCTGCGGCTTGACCGCCAGCACCAGGACGTCGGCAATCGCCGGCGACGGCGGATCGAGCGCGATGCCATGGGCGTCGATGATCGCGCGGATCGTCGCGGGCGGTTTCGGGTCGATCACCGTGACGCGCCCCGGCGCCAGCCCGAGCTTCAGCCAGCCGGCCAGCAGCGCGCCGCCCATCTGGCCGGCCCCCACCAGCACGAGATGGCCGTTGAAGGCGTCGAGCGGCAATTTTTCAGGCGAGAGCGCGGCATGGGACAGGTTCGGCATGACAACCTCGGTGGAATGATCCACCGAGATCGATACCCGCGCCGCGCCGCCCTGTCACGCCTCGCCGACGGTCTCGAACAAGGCCGAGTCCATGGCGTCGCGCGCGCTCTTGCCGGCCCAGACGACGAACTGGAAGGCCTGGTAATAGCGATCGCAGGCCTCGATCGCCGCATCGAGCTGGGCCTCGCATTGCCGCCCCGACGCTTCCGCGCCGCCGGCAAGCAGCAGGCCGTGGCGGAACATCACCACGCCCTCCTGCGGCCAGAGGTCGAAATGGCCGAGCCAGAGCTGCTCGTTGGCGAGCTGAATCAGCTCCTTGACCTCGGCACGGCGCCGGTCCGGCACCTTGAGATCGAAGGCGCATGCCAGATGCAGCGATTCGATATCATCCATCCAGGTGAAGGAGGCATGATAGTCACCCCAGCGCCCTGCAACGGAAAGGGTGATCTCGTCATCGGCGGAGCGGTCGAACGACCAGTCGTTCAAGGCCGCCAGATTTTCCACGAGGTCGACAGGATTGACCTGGCGATCGGTGGTCTCAAAGTCGATCAAGGACATTCCGCCCCCGTGCGGTTCGCTCGGTTGTCGGACAGACGCGACGGACGCAACTGGACAGGAGGACCTTTTCCGGGAGATCGGCGTCACCGCCGTCAACCGTTTGATTCGGCTACCCGAATCGATCCCTGACCAGACCCTAACGCAGGATGAAGGCGCTGCCTACTGACCCTGCAAGCGATCTTGGATTCGTCATGTTTCCGCAATCGCACCGTCGCGATTATCCACACGAGCCGGGCCGCAGTGCACAGCTCACTCGAGCCCGAACCAGAGGTTGCGGCGGCGGTCGGAAAAAATGTTCAAATTAGCTCGTTTTTTAGGCAGAAAGCCGAGACGTGCGGCATCCGAGATCCAGCCATGCACCCTCTTCTGTTGTGCGCTGCACACGAAAGCGCCATATCTGATGCGTCGACGGTGTTACGGAATACTTCCTCCCTGTGTTCCCATGTCGCCGTCGGCGTTCCCCTCTGGAAGGCGGCCGCAAGATGCCTAGCGTCAGCGGCCGAAACTCATAAAGCCGGGCTTTTCAGCTCGGCTTTTTTTTCGGCGGAACGGCCGGCCTCAGGCCGCGGCGCGCGCCTGCACGATCTTGTCGGCTTCACGGCCGGTCAGTTCGGCCAGATGGTCGAAGCGCGAGGTGAAGGTGCCGACGCCGGCCGTCACCGAACGGATCTCGACGATCAGGTCGCCGATCTCCGATTCCGGCATCAGCGCGGCCACCACGTCCCAGCCGGCCCAGCCGTCGCGGCTGTCGAAGCCGAGAATCTGCCCGCGCCGCCCCGATACGATCGCATTGATCTTGGCGGTCGCCTCGGAGGGAACCGCCACCTCGACACGATGGATCGGCTCCAGCAGCACCGCATGGCATGCCGGCAGGGCCTCCTGGATGGCGATCCTGCCAGCCTGCTGAAACGCCATGTCGGAGGAATCGACGGTGTGATAGCTGCCGTCGGTCAGGGTCACGCCAATATCGACCACCGGGAAACCCAGCGGCCCTTTCCTGATCGTGTCCTCGATGCCGTCCTTCACCGCGGGAATATATTGCTTCGGCACGACGCCGCCGGTGATCTTGTCCGAGAAGATGAAGCCCTCGCCGCGCCCGAGCGGCCTGACATCGATCACCACGTCGCCGAACTGCCCATGCCCGCCGGACTGCTTGCGGTGACGCCCGCGGATGCCCGTGGCGCTTTTCTTGATCGTCTCGCGATAGCCGACGCCGGGCTTGGCCTGGTTGACGGCGATGCCGTAGCGGCCGGCAAGCTTGGCCACCGCCACCCGCAAATGCATCTCCCCCTGGCCCGAAAGCACCATCTCGGCGGTCTCGCCGGCATGGACGACCGAGAGCGAGGGATCCTCGTCGGCGAGCTTGGCGAGCGTCAGTCCCAACTTGACGTCGTCCTTGCGGTCTTTCGCCGAAAGCGCGGCCGACAGCACCGGCTGAGGCGGCGGCGCATCGGCCAGTCGCGCATGCGGCGTCTTGGCCGTGGTCACGGCATCGCCGGTCGCCACATGGTCGAGCTTGCCGAAGGCGACCGTGTCGCCGGCCCGCGCCTCCGTGACCTTTTCCAGCGCCGGGCCGAACATCCTGAACAGGCCTGACGTGCGCTCGGTATGGCCGCTCGAGCCCGTGAGCATGGCGCCATCGGTGACCGCGCCCGAGAGGATGCGCGACACCGAAAGCTTGCCGCCATGGGCGGTATGAACGGTCTTCATCACATGCGCGACGGCGGCATCCGGCTTGACGCCCAGGCGATCGGCGGCCTCCTCGACGGAGGGCACGTCGTGGCGCAGCGTCTTCATCAGGCGTAGCACGCCATTGGTCCGGGTCGCCGAGCCGAACAGGACCGGACAGACCAGCCCGTCACGCAGTTCCTTGCCGAGATCGTCGAAGACCTTGTCGCGCGGCGGCTCGAGGTCGCTGAGCAGGGCCTCCATCAATTCGTCGTCGTGATCGGCGAGCGTTTCGAGCATGGAAAAGCGGGCGTCGCGATTGCGCGTCAGGTCGTCGCCGTCCAGCGGCACCACCATGGAAGCGGCATGTTCGCGGTAGACGAAGGCGCGCTCAAGCGCCAGGTCGACGAAACCGGAGACGATGCCGTTCGACCAGATCGGGATCTGGCGCAGCAGCAAGGGCACACGCGAGGCCGGCCGCAGCGTCGTCAGCGTCTCGCGGATGCGCTTGTCGGCCTTGTCGATCTTGTTGATGAACAGGATGCGCGGAATGCCGCGATCCTCGAGCTCCCGGAGAATGACCCCGAGCGCGGGGACCTTCTTCTCGTCGGCTTCGCAAACCACCACCGCGGCATCGACCGCCGGCACGATATTGCGCATCTCATGCAGGAAATCGACCGAGCCCGGGCAATCGATGAACGTATAGCTTTCGCCCATGAAATTGGTCGTGGCGATTCCCGCCTCGATGCTCATCTTGAACTGCCGCGCCTCGGCGCTGGCATCGGCGACGGTCGTCCCGGTCTCCACCGATCCCATGCGCTGCAGGGCGCCGGTGCGCTCCAGGATGGCCTCGAGCAGCGTGGTCTTGCCGCTCTGGAACGGGCCCACCAGCGCGATGCACCGGGGACCCGTTGCTCTTCTGCCGCCTGCTTCACCCATGGCAGTTCCCTCGTCGATCAGGGCCCGGGCTAGAAGGTCGACCCGGAAGTGACGGGACAAACGGAGGGTCTTGTTGATGGGACCTCACGTGCGACCAATGCTCGCGCCGCCGCCGCGCGGACGCAAGGGATCAATCTCGCGCTGCAGCGAAAGATGCGTGGCCGACGGTCGGGCGTGGGATGGGCGGTTTCAGCGTGCCGGCGGCCGGCGCGTCGTGCCGGTGATGATGGCGTCATCCGGGTTCACGCCGCGATCGCGATGGGCAACGCTTTGCGAGCCGTCCAGATGGGCCGTGCTGCGATCGACATATTGAGCGAAGACCACCGCGGCGGCGGCGATCAGAAAAAGCACGAAACGGGACATTCCAGAACCTCACGCAAAACTGAAAGGTGTCGGAATTCCATTATCGATCGATCAAGGTTAAGACCGGGTTCATGCTTCGGAAACCTTTTCCGCCCATGATTTCACGCAGTCGTGACAGCCTGCCGCATTTTTGCCTGCAATTATCGCCGCACCGTCATCGTTGAGCGAAGCGCCGGCCCCATTCTGGCATGACAGTGCACGCATCGGGATTGAACTGAGCGGAACGGACGGCGCGGCCTTGGCTTGCGCCGCGAACCTTTTCCCCGCTCGGGCGTTCCCGGGATAGTCCGGATCGACGGAGACCGTTTCATGCCTCGTGCTTCGCATCCCCTGCTTCGAAGGCCCGGCCGCCGCGGTTTCCCGCAGGCGCATCCGCGCGTTCCCACCATCATCTCCGCCGGCGTCGTCATCGCGCTGCTGGTGGCGCTCGCCGTTGCCGCCTTCTTCCTGTCGTCCGAGCTGGTCGACCCCTCCACGTTCGAGGACGGCGCCGATCCGGAAACCCTGGTCATGTCCGGCACCGTGCTGATCGCCATTCTGGGCTTTTCCGGCCTGCTGGTGCACATGCTGCGCAAGGGCGCCAACAGCCACGACAAGGACCCGATCGTTCCGGTCTGAGCCGGTCGCACCGCTCGGCAGGCATCTCGAAACCCGCGTGGACCGCCGTCCCGCGGGTTTTGTTTTGAGGCGGCGGCTCTATCTAAGGTCACACAGCCCGCGCTGGGAAAGCGCCGTTCGCCGGGAGAATGCCGTGCGCCTCGCCGTTCTTGCCCTGAGCCTGATCCTGCTCGCCGGACCGGCGCCGGCACAGACCGCTGCCGGCGGCGACGAGCAGCTCGACGTTCGGGTCGTCGCGCGCGGGCTCGAACATCCCTGGGGACTGGCCTTCCTGCCCGATGGACGCATGCTGGTGACGGAGCGGCCCGGGCGCCTGCGCCTCATCGAGCGCGACGGGCGGATCCTGCCGCCGCTCTCCGGCGTGCCCACGGTCCACGCCATCGGCCAGGGCGGCCTGCTCGGTATCGCGCTCGATCCGCAATTCGCCGAAAACCGCCTGATCTATCTGAGCTTCGCCGAGCGGCGCTCGGGCGACACCAATGCCACGGCGGTGTTCCGTGGCCGGCTCAACCTGGCCGGTACCGGCCTCGAGGCCGGCCGCGTCATCTATCGCCAGGAACCGGCTTTCGCCAGCCGCCTGCATTTCGGCTCCCGGCTCGTCTTCGATCGATCCGGCGCGCTGTTCGTCACATCGGGCGAGCGTTTCCAATTGCCCAATGAAAGCCAGAACCCGGCCAATACCATCGGCAAGATCGTCCGGATCACCACGGACGGCACGCCGGCCGGCGGCAATCCCGGCGCGAGCCGCCCCGGCTGGAATCCCGCGATCTGGTCGATTGGCCACCGCAATGTCCAGGGTGCCGCCCTGCACCCCGAGACCGGGGAATTATGGATCACCAATCACGGGCCGCGCGGCGGCGACGGTCTCTACGTCGCCCGCGCCGGCCGCAATTATGGCTGGCCGCTGATTTCCTACGGGACCCATTACGACGGCCGGCCGGTCAATGGCGGCGCCACCGCGGCGGAGGGCCTGGAACAGCCGCTGGTCCATTGGACGCCGTCGATCGCCCCCTCCGGCCTGACCTTTTATACCGGTACGCTGTTCCCGGCCTGGCGCGGCAACCTCATTTCCGGCGCCCTGGCCGGGCAGATGCTCGTGCGCATCGTTCTCGACGGCGAGCGTGTGGTCGAGCAGAAGCGGCTCCTGACCGATCTCGGCCAGCGCTTCCGCGATGTCCAGCAAGGGCCCGACGGCGCGCTCTGGCTGCTGACCGATTCAGCCGACGGCCAACTGCTCAGCGTCAGGCCGAAAGGACGTTAGAGCCGAAGCCTCGGTCCGGCGGCGCCAGCGCTGCGCGTCGCCCCCTCACCCGGCTCACACCTCGGCGATGCGCGGATGCGGCGTCAGCACCACGCAATGATGGCCCATGGCATCGCCGCCCAGGATGAAATGCTGGGCCGCGAAACTGCTCATCAGGTCATTTTCATAAAGGCGAACCGCGTCGGCGCGGCAGATCAGGAATTTCGGCGCGGCGACGATGTCCTCGCGGTCGATCACGCACATCAGCCGCATGTCGGGATGGCGCTTCAGATAGTCGTGCACCGCCACGACCAGGAAGGGATAGCCGGGGTGCAGCATGTCGTCGAGGCAGATCAGGCCCTGCGGATGCAGGCTGCGATGGGCGAGCGTCAGGTCGTGGGTCAGGGCATCAGGCGAATGATCGCCGTCGATATGGATGAAGCGCAGCGGCCGGCCGCCGGTCAGGCCGGCAAAGTCCTCGGGGCTCAAGGTGCCGGTATCGAAGGGGCGCGGCGTGAACCGTTCCGCCGTCAGGCCGTGCCGGGCCGCGCTGGCCGTCAGCCGGTCGAGCACCTGGTCGTCGGGCCAGGAAAACAGGTCGAAGCCATAGGCATGTTCGCCGGGCGCCAGGGCCAGCGCCATGGCGATGAAGAACCGCCCTTCGAACGTGCCGATCTCGGCGACGCCGCCGCGAATGCCCATTTCGGTCTGGCGGCGCATGATATGGCCACAAATGGTGGCGGAGAAGCGTGACGACATGCCCCTCACCCGATCGAAGCCGTCGCCGAGATAGTGATCGAGCGCCGCGATGCCGCTCGCAAAAGCTGTTGTCATGCCTTCCGCCATTGTCATGCCCGCCCCCGCGCGCCCTTGAGACCAGGCACGCACCGCACGTTACAGGCACTTTCCGACAGGCCGGCGAAAATTATCGCCGCCGTAACGCGGCTGCGACCATCACGCGCAGCACCTTGGCCATGGTGGCCGGCACATCGCCCGGCCTTGCCGGATCAGCCGTAACGAAGCTTCAGCCCGACAATGGTCAGTTGCAGCGCCAGCGACACCGAATTGGCCAGGACCAGCGGCAGGTCGCCGAGCGACAGGCCGTAGATGAGCCAGAGCAGGATGCCACCGGTGAAGGCGGAATAGGCCGGCAGCGAGATCGCCCGGGTGTCCCGCGTCCGGATGATGTGCCATGCCTGCGGGACCCAGCAGAGTGTCGTAACGATTGCCGCAGCCAATCCGATAAGATGAATGAGGGTCGGCGCAAGCATGATGCCTCCAGCGGCGCTGAACGGGACTCGCCGCAGCGTGATTTGTCCATGGACGGCAGCTTCTATAAGGCTTGATCGCTGCCGAAGGGAGACCTCGATGCTCATCAAATCCAAGCGCGGCTGGGAATTGCCGGAAAGTGCGGTGACCCCGGAAAGCCTGTTCCTCGATCGCCGCAGCCTGCTCGGCGCGGCAGCAGGCCTCGCCGCCGTCGGTTTGAGCGGGCCGGCGCACGCGCAGCGCGTGGCCGATGCCGATCCCACCCTCGATCTCTACCCGGCCAAGCGCAACGAGACCTACACGGTCGAGCGCGACCTGACGCCCCAGGAGGTCGCCTCGAACTACAACAATTTCTACGAGTTCGGCACCTCCAAACAGGTCGCCCGCGCCGCCCAGGCGCTGCCGATCCGGCCCTGGACCGTCAAGATCGACGGGCTGGTGGAAAAGCCCCAGACCATCGATATCGACACGCTGATCCGCCGCATGCCGATCGAGGAGCGGGTCTATCGTTTCCGCTGCGTCGAAGCCTGGGGCATGACCGTTCCCTGGACCGGCTTTCCGATCAAGGCGCTGCTCGACATGGTGCAGCCGCAGGGTTCGGCCAAATATATGCGCATGGAGACGTTCGAGGATCCGAAGGTCGCCCCGGGCCAGAAAGCCGTCTGGTTCACCTGGCCCTATGTCGAGGCTCTCACCATCGACGAGGCCGCCAATGACCTGGCGATCCTGGTGACCGGGATCTATGGCAGGCCGGTGCCACGCCAGCACGGCGCGCCGCTGCGCCTGATCGTGCCGTGGAAATACGGGTTCAAATCGGTCAAGTCGATCGTCCGGATCAGCTTCACCGCCGAGCGCCCGGTCTCCTTCTGGGAGAAGATGCAGGCCAGCGAATACGGCTTCTGGGCCAATGTGAACCCGGCGGTCGCCCATCCGCGCTGGAGCCAGGCGACGGAAGAGTTGATCGGCACCAGCGGCCGGCGCGTGCCAACCCAGATCTTCAACGGCTACGGCGAATATGTCGCCGGGCTCTACAAGGATCGCCAGAGCGAAAGGCTCTGGGCCTGAAAGCATTGATGAGTTGACGTTAGGTCAATAGCGTCAACTCATTGCTACCTCATTCTCGTCTCATTTGACCTCTACGGACGCAATGTCCGTTGGTGGCGCGCATGTATTTCAGCGCCGCCGGAACCCATCCGCGGGATCAGACGTTAGTCTCCCGCGCGAGACGAGAGCTCCACACTGATGGCTAATTTGAAGCGCTTGGCGGCGCTCGGCGCCGCTTGTTTTGCATTTGCTCCCATCGCATCCGCCGAAGCCGGCGAGGCCGGCACCGGCATGGCGTCCTGGTACCAATTGCCGGGCCGCACGGCCTGCGGCGCCCGCAACAATCCGGAAGCGATGACCGCCGCGCATCGCAGCCTGCCCTGCGGCACCCGCATCCGGGTGACCAATCTGTCCAACGGCCGCTCGGCCGTGGTCACGGTGACCGATCGCGGCCCCTTCGTGCGCGGTCGCATCGTCGACGTCTCGCGGGGCGCCGCCCGCCATATCGGCCTGATCCAGCGCGGCGTCGGCCGGGTCCAGATCGCCCGGCTCTGATCGTTCGTCACGCATGGTGACGGGGTCGCCAATGACCCCTGCCCCCTCGCCCGGACCCACCCGGTCGGCGATGGTCCTGGAGACGCCCGCCCGTCCGGCCGACATCGCCTCGGAAGCAGCGACAGCCAGGCGTTTCGGCACCGCTCCCATGAACGCCTCGCCTGCGCGACGCAGACGTCATGATGGACGCGCCGCGAAAATTTGGGCGCTCAGCCGCGTGCATCCCGGCGACGTCGCCCGGCAGCGCCAAATCCTTGTAATAAAAAGACAATTCGAAACACCGAGAGGCCGCCGAAGGCGGATTTCGACCGCAGTCCGGCAGACCTCACGTGCCACGTCACCCTGTGGATATAGTGGATAAGTCAGACGCCGCCGGCCACGCGAAAAGCCTCTTTCGAGGCCTCGCTTCAGGCCTTTTTGGCGTCGTCCATCAGCGCGACGAAACGGTCGAACAGATAGTGGCTGTCCATCGGTCCGGGGCTTGCCTCCGGGTGGTATTGCACCGAAAAGGCCGGCCGGTCGGTCAAGGTGATGCCGGCATTGGAGCCGTCGAACAGGCTGACATGGGTCGAGCGGGCATTGCCGGGCAAGGTCGCTTCGTCGACCGCGAAGCCGTGGTTCATCGAGGTGATCTCGACCTTGCCGGTATCCAGGTCCTTGACCGGATGGTTCGCGCCGTGATGGCCCTGATGCATCTTCAGCGTCTTGGCGCCGACCGCGAGGCCGAGCATCTGATGCCCGAGGCAAATGCCGAAGGTCGGGATCTTGCGGTCGAGCAAGGCCTGGATCACCGGCACGGCATAGGTGCCGGTGGCGGCGGGATCGCCGGGGCCGTTCGACAGGAACACGCCGTCCGGCTTCAGCGCCAGGACCTCCTCGGCGCTGGCGGTCGCCGGCACCACGGTCACCTTGCAGCCGGCATTGGCCAGAAGCCGCAGGATGTTGCGCTTGACGCCATAGTCGAGCGCGACCACGTGATGGCGCGGCTCGCCGGCAGCGCCGTAACCCTCGTTCCAGACCCATACGGTTTCGGACCAGGGATAACGCTGGCTCGAGGTAACCCCCGGAACCAGGTCGAGCCCGTCCATGGAATGAAGCGCCGCGGCCTTCCGCTTCAGCGCCTCGACGTCGAACTCACCGGTCGGCGAATGGGCGATGACCGCATTGGGCATGCCCTTGTCGCGGATCAGCGCGGTCAGCGCCCGCGTGTCGATGCCGGACAGGCCGACAATGCCGCGCCGCTTCAGCCACTGGTCGAGATTGGCGGTCGCCCGATAATTGGAGGGATCGGTGATCGCCGCCTTCAGCACGACGCCGCGGACACCCGAGGCGGCAGCCATGTTGACCGTCTCGATGTCTTCCTCGTTGGTGCCGACATTGCCGATATGCGGGAAGGTGAAGGTGATGATCTGGCCGGCATAGGACGGGTCGGTGAGGATCTCCTCGTAACCGGTCATCGCCGTGTTGAAACACACCTCGCCGGCGGCATCGCCCTCGGCGCCGAGGCCGAAACCTTCGATCACCGTGCCGTCGGCGAGCACCAGGAGGGCTGTTGCCCTGGGCTCGGTCCAACTGGTCGTGGTCGTGGCCGTCGTCGTGGCCGCCTTGGCGGCGCGATCTTGAGTGTCGGTCATGGTTCGTCTATCAGGCTCGTTGCAAGCGCGCTGGACGAAGGCCCGAAAGCCCCCGCGAGACGGGCACCGACCGCGCGCGAGCGCCGGGGCTCGCCCGGCGCGGGATCTGCCGAGACAGTTAAGGTCGGACGATCTCTTCGTCAACCCTGCGCGGGAACATTGCTGCCCGCTTGCGGGGAAAATTCTGAAAGAAAATTCAGAGGCTTAGGCCTCATGGGAGAGCCGTTCCGGCAGCCTGCCGCCGATCGCCTCCCCGACAGGAGACCGCCATGCTGCGCGACCAGTTCATGAACGACCTCAAGGTGGCGATGAAGGCCGGCGAGAAGCTTCGCCTGTCGACCATTCGCCTGATTCAGGCCGCCCTCAAGGACAAGGACATCGAGGCCCGGGGGCTCGGCAAGGATCCGCTCAGCGACGACGACATCCTCCAATTGCTGCAGAAGATGATCAAGCAGCGCCAGGAAAGCGCCAAGCTTTATGCCGATGGCGGCCGTCCCGAGCTGGAGCAGAAGGAAAACGACGAAATCGCCGTGATCGCAGCCTTCCTGCCCCAGCAGATGGACGAGGCCGAGGCCAAGGCGGCGATTTCAGCCGTCATCGCCGAGATCGGCGCGAGCGGCCTCAAGGACATGGGCAAGGTGATGGGCGAACTGAAAGCCCGCTTCGCCGGACGCATGGATTTCGGCAAGGCCTCGCCGGCCGTGAAGCAATTGCTCGGCGGCTGATTCGCCGCCCCTTTGCCGACGCGCCGGCAGACCCGGCACGCCAGCAGGATGAACACGCCCGGCGCTCCTCGCGCCGGGCGTTTCTGTCTGAAGCGGTCGCCTCAGCGCGGCAGGCGCATGGCAGTATCGGCCAGCGACACCATGGTGTTGTAGGAATTGACCAGCCAATTGGCGTCATTGGCCGCGCCCCGGCGGACATCGCCGCGCGATCGCCCCAGCTTGTCGCGGAAATCCCTGAGCTTGCCGAGCCAGGAACTCGCCTGGCTCTCGATCAGCGGCACGCCGGACGGATTGTTCTCCTTGAAGCGATCCATCTCGCGCACCGCCCCGGCATAGCTCGCAACCGCCGCATCGAAAGCCTTGAGGTCGACGACCGGCTGGTCGTTGCTCGGCATCAGGTCCATCACCGCCCTTGCGCTGATCATGATGTTCCGCACCTGCCAGCGCGCCGACCGGCCCTCCCGTTTCTCGATGGCCGCCAGTTCCCGGCCGTCAAGGTCGTTCTTGAAGCCGCGCATCTGCGCGTCCAGCGCCGCCCGCTCGCGCAGGAAGGTCTCGGCCGCGGGAACCATGCGGGCGTGCAGGTCACGTCCCTCAGCCATGCCGTCGTCGCGATAGTCCTTGCGTTCGTAATAGCGCTCGGCCCGGGTGATCAGCGGCGCCAGGTCCTGGTAGGCCTGGATATAGCGCCCGACGGTCTCGTCGAGTTCGGGCATGGCCGGCTCGCGCCCCCTCGCCGCCTCGGCCCGGCTGATTTCGCCCGCCACGTCGTAGAGGCTGTAAAGCCCGTAGGAAATATAGCGTTCGCGTCCGGTCGGGCCCCGGCTCATGTCGACCCAGCTGCGGTAGCGCTGCCAGGACTGGATCGCCCGGAGCGTCCGGTTCATCAGCGCCGTATAGGCATTGGACTTGCCGATGGCCGCCTGCAGGTCGCCGCCGCCGGCCTCGACCGAGGCGGGAGGAGCAGCGCTCGGAGATGTCGCGGCGGGCGTCTGCGCCAGGACAGGGCCGAAAGCCGCGGCGGGCAAAGCAAACGCCGCGGCCATGGCCGCGGCGCGAAAAAAGGCGGAGAGCCGCATGATATCAATCCCGTTCGTCAGCCTCCCCGTGACCGAAGAGGCCATGAAACGAACCGGACTTCAAGGCGGGGAAAGGAATGGGATGCCTGAGCCGCGCGCGGCTCAGCCCCACCTCACCTCGACGACCTCGTAGCTCTTGGCGCCTTTCGGCGTCGTCACCTCGACGCTGACACCGGCCTTCTTGCCGATCAGCGCGCGCGCCAGCGGCGATGAAATCGAGATGCGGCCGGCCTTGGCGTCGGCTTCGCTGTCGCCGACGATCTGCCAGACCTTTTCCTCTTCGGTATCCTCGTCGATCAGCTTGACGGTGGCGCCGAATTTCACGGTATCGCCCGACAGTTTCGTCACATCGATGACGTCGGCCCGGGTGATCGTCGCCTCGAGTTCGACGATTCGGCCCTCGTTATGCGACTGCTGTTCCTTGGCCGAGTGATATTCGGCATTCTCGGAGAGATCGCCATGGGCGCGCGCCTCCGAGATCGCCGCGATGATGCGCGGACGCTCGACCTGCTGGCGCTGCTTCAATTCCGCTTCGAGCTTGGCGAAGCCGCCGATGGTCATCGGGATCTTGTCCATGATGTCCGCCCTGACCTTTCAATAACGAAAAAGGGGCTCGCGGGCCGAGGACGCCGGCCGCGCGAGCCTTCCAAATATGACGCAAACCTCTGTCTTCCGACTATAACCCGACTGCGTCAGGAACGGTCGAAATAGCTTTGCAGCGCGTGCACCTCGAGGTCACCCTCGAGATAGGCCTTGATGCCCTGCGCGGCCGCGATCGCTCCTGCCAGAGTGGTGTAGTAAGGCACCTTCTGCAAGAGGGCAGCGCGCCGCAACGAGCGCGAGTCGGCCAGCGCCTGCGCCCCTTCGGTCGTATTGAAGACCAATTGCACGCCGCCATTCTTGATCGCATCGACGATATGCGGCCGGCCTTCCAGCACCTTGTTGATCTTCACCGAGGGCACGCCCTGCTCGGCGAAGAAGCGCTGATTGCCCGAGGTCGCGATGATCTTGAAGCCGAGATCGTGCAGTGAACGAATCGCGTCCAGGATGCGCGGCTTGTCCTGGTCGCGCACCGAAACGAACACGGTGCCGCCGGTCGGCACCTTGGTGCCGGCGCCGAGCTGGCTCTTGGCGAAGGCGACCGGGAAGGTCCGGTCGAGGCCCATCACCTCGCCGGTCGACTTCATTTCCGGGCTGAGCAGGACGTCGACGCCGGGGAAGCGCGCGAACGGGAACACCGCCTCCTTGACGCCCATATGCTTGAGCACCTTCGGCTGCAGCCCGAACGAAGCCAGGCTCTCGCCGGCCATGACGCGCGAGGCGATCTTGGCGATCGGCTCGCCGATCACCTTGGCGACGAAGGGCACCGTGCGGGAGGCGCGCGGATTGACCTCGAGCACGTAGAGATCGCCGTCCTTGAGGGCGAACTGGACGTTCATCAGGCCGCCAACCTCGAGCGCCAGCGCCAGCGCCTTGGTCTGGCGCTCGAGCTCCGCGATGGTCTCGGCCGACAGCGAATAGGGCGGCAGCGAGCAGGCCGAGTCGCCGGAATGGATGCCGGCTTCTTCGATATGCTCCATGATGCCGGCGACATAGGTCGTCTTGCCGTCGGCCAGGCAGTCGACATCCACCTCGATCGCATCCGACAGGTAGCGATCGAACAGCAGCGGGTTCTTGCCCAGCACCGTGTTGATCTGGCCGGTCTTGTCGTTGGGATAGCGCGCCTTGACGTCGGCCGGCACCAGCTCGGGCAGCGTGCCCAGCAGGTAGTCGCCGAGCTGGCTTTCCTCGTGAATGATCTGCATGGCGCGGCCGCCGAGCACATAGGAGGGCCGGACGACCAGCGGGAAATCGAGTTCGGCGGCGATCAGCCGGGCCTGTTCGACCGAATAGGCGATGCCGTTCTTCGGCTGCTTGAGGCCGAGCTTGTCGAGCAGCCGCTTGAACCGGTCGCGATCCTCGGCGAGGTCGATGGCATCCGGCGAGGTGCCGAGGATCGGGATCCTCGCCTCTTCCAGCGCGCGGGCGAGCTTCAGCGGCGTCTGGCCGCCGAACTGCACGATCACGCCCTTCAGCGTGCCGTTGGTCTTCTCGCGCTCGAGAATTTCGATGACGTCTTCAGCCGTCAGCGATTCGAAATAGAGCCGGTCGGACGTGTCGTAGTCGGTCGACACCGTCTCCGGATTGCAGTTGATCATGATGGTTTCGTAGCCCGCATCGGCGAGCGCGAAACAGGCATGGCAGCAGCAATAGTCGAACTCGATGCCCTGGCCGATCCGGTTCGGACCGCCGCCCAGAATGACCACCTTGGTGCGGTCGGAGGGCCGCGCCTCGTCGGCGACCTGGCCGGCGAACGGCGTCTCATAGGTCGAGTACATATAGGCCGTGGGCGAGGCGAATTCGGCGGCGCAGGTATCGATGCGCTTATAGGCCGGCCGGACGTCCAGCGCGCGGCGCGCCTTGGCGACCTCGGCCTCGGTCTTGTGGGTCAGCACCGCGAGCCTGGCATCCGAGAAGCCCATCGCCTTCAGGCTGCGGAAGGCGCCGGCCGTAACCGGCACGCCCTTGGCGCGGATCTCCGCCTCCTTGTCGACGATGCCGCGGATCTGCGCCAGGAACCAGGGGTCGATGCGGCAATAGGAATGGATCTCGTCATTGGAGATGCCGAGCCGCATGGCCTGCACGACCTTCAGCAGCCGGTCCGGCGTCGGCGTGCCGAGCGCGGCGCGGATGGCGTTCTTGTCGTCGCCCTTGCCCAGGCCCTCGATCTCGATCTCGTCGAGGCCGGTCAGCCCGGTTTCCAGGCCGCGCATGGCCTTCTGCAGCGATTCCTGGAAAGTGCGGCCGATCGCCATGACCTCGCCGACCGACTTCATCGAAGTGGTCAGCACCGGATCGGCGCCCGGGAATTTCTCGAAGGCGAAACGCGGCACCTTGGTGACGATATAGTCGATGGTGGGCTCGAACGAAGCCGGCGTCGCGCCGCCGGTAATGTCGTTCCTGACCTCGTCGAGCGTATAGCCGACAGCAAGCTTCGCCGCGACCTTGGCGATCGGGAAGCCGGTCGCCTTGGAGGCGAGCGCCGAGGAGCGCGACACGCGCGGATTCATCTCGATGACGACCAGCCGGCCGTCCTCCGGATTGACCGCGAACTGGACGTTCGAACCGCCGGTCTCCACGCCGATCTCGCGCAGCACCGCGATCGAGGCGTCGCGCATCATCTGATATTCTTTGTCGGTCAGCGTCAGCGCCGGCGCGATCGTGATCGAATCGCCGGTATGCACGCCCATCGGATCGAGATTCTCGATCGAGCAGATGATGATGGCGTTGTCGGCCGTGTCACGCACGACCTCCATCTCGAATTCCTTCCAGCCGAGCACCGATTCCTCGACCAGGATCTCGTTGGTCGGCGATGCATCGAGGCCGCGCTCGCAGATCTCGATGAATTCGGCCTTGTTATAGGCAATGCCGCCGCCGGTGCCGCCAAGCGTGAAGGACGGCCGGATGATGGTCGGCAGGCCGATATCGTCGAGCACGTCGAGCGCGTGGCCGAGCGTCTGCACGACATGGCTCTTCGGCGTGGCGAGACCGATCTTGGCCATGGCCTGGCGGAACCGCTCGCGGTTCTCGGCCTTGTCGATGGCATCGGCCTTGGCGCCGATCATCTCGACGTCGAATTTCTCCAGGACGCCTATCTCGGCGAGCTTGAGGGCGGTGTTCAGTGCGGTCTGGCCGCCCATGGTCGGCAACAGGGCGAAGCCGCCCGGAAGCACATAGCGCTCCTTCTCGATGATCTTCGCCACCACTTCCGGCGTGATCGGCTCGATATAGGTGGCGTCAGCCAGATCCGGATCAGTCATGATCGTGGCCGGATTGGAATTGACCAGGACGATCCGGTAGCCCTCGTCCTTGAGCGCCTTCACCGCCTGGGTGCCCGAATAGTCGAACTCGCAAGCCTGACCGATAACGATGGGGCCGGCGCCGATGATCAGGATCGAGGCGATGTCGGTTCTTTTCGGCATGGTTCTCCGGCCCTGTTAAGGCTCGCTGGCGGCTAGGACGCGCGGCGCAAAAAAAGAGGCCGGACTCATGTGATCGAGCCAGCCTCCCGCAACCGCACACCCGTATCCAAGTCGGGTCGCGTGATTAAGGCGCCCCTATAGACGGCTTTTCCCGCCAAGGGAAGCCGCGAGCGGCAGCTTGGTCACAGGGCGCGCATGGATGCCACGCGCGGGAAGCCCGGCCCGATGGCCAGACTTGCGGCATAGCCGGGCTTACCGGACCGCTTCGGCGGCGCGCGGCGACAATTTCTCGGCGATCGTCCGGGCGAGCGTGGTGCCCACGCAGAAATAGCCACCATCGACCATGTGGAGCGAATCGGCCGAGAAGATCTCGTCATTGCGCAGGCGGCCCTCGCGCAACAGCTCGGCCATCACGTCGAAGCGCCGATAGACCGGCGTGCGGGTTTCGGCCGCGACCTCGCGGAGCGCCATCAGATAATCACGGTAGAGCGGATAGCGCTCGGCCCGCGGCACCGGCTGGTGATCCATGAACACCACATCCGTGCCGGCCTCGCGCAGCTTGACGATGCCCTTGCGCAGGATCCGCTTGAAGCGGTCGATGCCGACATCCTGGATCGCGTCGTTGACGCCGGTCTGCCAGATCACCAGCGACGGACTTTCCTCGATCACGTCCTCGTCCATGCGATGGAACATCTGCAGGGCCGAATTGCCGCCGACCCCCTGGTTGATCACCTTGATGTCATGGCCGGGCAGGAGCCGGGTCAGCTCCGCCTGCAGCACGGCCGGATAGCTGGTCTCGGGCGAGGTGGCGCCCACCCCTTGGGTCGAGGAGGAGCCGAGTGCCACGATGGTCAGCGTCCGGCCTTCGCGTAGCGCCGCACGGGCGTTCGGCAGGTCCTGGGTGAAGGCGCGCAACTCGCCGCTGACGGCGCAACGCGTTCGCCCGGCCGCCACCTGATCCTCCGCGGCGCCGGCGAGCACGGTCGAGAACCCGGCGATCACGACCGCCGCAAGCATGCTGGCCTTGGCATGGATCAATGGTTTCTGGCCTCGCTCAGGGCTGCCGTCCGGGTGGCCGGCGTCTTGGCTGCTGCTACCTTATACCATTGAAGCACACGAGCGGATGCAAACAAAAGCCCCAAACCGACCAGATTCACGACGATCTGCATGACGGCGCCCCGGCCGATCTCGAAAAACACGAAGGTGCCGAGCAGCGACAGGATCACCCCGAGGCAGAACAGCGGCAACGAATGGCGGCCGCAATCGTCAAGAAGCCGGCCGACCCGGCTGCTCATCCAGCCGGCATTCACCGGCACGAACCGGGCGACGAGATAGGCGAGCGCCAGGGCATGGGCGAGCCGCCAGGGCGACAGGTTGGTCTTGTCGGGGTCGAGACGCCACAGATCCGGCAGTGTCAGGTTCTCGAGCCCCGGGATCCAGGCCCAGGGCGCGGCATTGACCAGGCCAAACACCACCATGGCGACGGCGGCGATCAGCGCCAGGCGCGATCGCGTCAGCACGACCCCGTGCAGGGAGCCGTGGCCGGCGACCAGGCCGATGGTGAAGATCAGCTGCCAGGCGAACGGGTTGAAGAACCAGACGCCGCCGGTCGGCACGTTGGGAATGGCGAGCTCGAGCATCCAGGCCGCGGCATAGAGCGCCAGCGAAGCCGCCACCGCCAGCGCCGGCGCGATGCGCGCCAGGATCCACAGCGCCGGCAACATGGCGAGCAGCACGATATAAAGCGGCAGAATGTCGAGATAATTGGGCAGGAACAGCAGAAGCGCCATTTCCAGGATCGAATTGGCCGTGTCCTGAAAGAACGGCAGGATCGCCACATGTTCGTAATAGAGCGGGTTGCCGACCTTCACGGCCATGGTCGCGACGGCGACCGCCATGAACACGAACAGGGCGAGATGGGCGGTGTAGAGCCGCCAGATGCGCGCCACGACCTGGGCCGAGCCGGTCAACAGCCCGCGCTCGTCCATCACCGAGCCATAGGCGATCGCCGCCGAGAAGCCGGCGAGCAGGACGAAATATTCCGCGGCGTCCGAAAGCCCCATGGCCGACGGTGTCACGCGCGTCAGCCAGTTGCCGGCGACGTGGTCGATGAAGATGACCAGCAGCGCCAGCCCTCGGAACACGTCGACGCGCGGGTCACGCGCAATCCGTCCGCCGGCAGCCGAAGCGGTGCCGCGCCAGAACCAGGTTGCGAATGAAGACGTACCGGACATGCCGCCAAATGGTCAGGAGAGGGATATGACAGGCCTTGATGCAAGGCCGCCTCCTCTCATAACACGAACCGGCCTTGCCCCGACCTGACGTGGCCGGTCACATTAGGCCGCCCGGGCTTCACGTCTTCGCGAGCATGGCCTCCAGCGCGGCCCGGACGTGGCCTGGCCGCTCCATCGGAAAGAAGTGGCTGGTGCCGGCGACCACCTCGGTCTCGACCTGCGGCGCGGCGCGGCGAACCTTGGCGATGCCGCCGGTCACCGTCGATCCGTGAGCCGCGGCCATCAGGTGGACCGGCATCCGGGTCCGCTTCAGCGCGCCCCAGGAATTGTGCCGGTGCGACGAGAAGGTCGCCGATTCCCAGATCGGCGCGCAGGCCAGGCGCACGCCCTCGGCATCGGCGACGAAACCGCCGTCGACATAGGCTTCGAGAAAGCCCGGCTGCCAGCTCTGGAAGGCCTTGCGCGTCCGATAGGTATCGACCGCTTCCTGCTTCGAGCCGAACACCGCCCGGCGCTTGGCGGCGCCGACCGCGAGGCTGAAATTCTTGAACTTGGCCCGTCCCCAGGGGGTATAGGTCGCAAGCCTCAGAAGCGGGCTCATCATGACCGGGTCGAGCAGGATCAGCCCGCGCACGGCGCGCGGCCGGGCGACCGCCGCCAGCAGCGAGACGATCGCCCCCATCGAATGGCCGGCGAGCACCAGGGGCCGCCCGCCGTCGGGCACCAGGCGATCGAGAACCAGCATCAGGTCGCGCGCATAGGGCATCCAGTCGACAATGCCCTGCGGATCGGTCGGCAGATCCGAGAAGCCGTGGCCGCGCTGGTCCAGCGCCATGATGGAATAGCGCGCGCTCAGCGGGTCGAGCAGCGGCGCATAGGTCTGCGCGTTGAAACCGGTGGCATGGAGAAACAGCAGGTCTGGCGGGCTCTTCTCCGCCCCCCAGCGCAGGCCCGACAGGGTTCCGTCGGGAAGCGGCATCGAAAGACGCGTGCCGGTCGAAGAGGAAAATGTCGTCATGGAGGGGGTCGCCCAGGCTTCGAGGCCGCGCGGCGGTCAGCCGGCCGGCGCGATCTCCATCGGCACGGCGGCCTCATCCTTGACCTGGTTCAAGGTCAGGACGGTGCGGACATTGCGGACATTGGGGGTTGCCGTCAGTTCGCCGACGAAAGACTGGAAGCTGGCGAGATCGGGCGCCACGCATTTCATGACGAAATCGAAATCGCCCGACACCGTGTGGCATTCGCGCACGATCGGCCAGCCGCGGACCTTCGCCACGAAGCCGTTGAGGTCGGCCTCCGCCTGGCTCGCCAGATGGACCATGGCAAAAACCGTGACGCCGTAGCCGAGCTTGGCGCCGGCGACCAGCGCCCGGTAGCCGGTGATCACGCCCATCTCCTCGAGCGCGCGCACCCGCCTCAGGCAGGGCGGCGCCGAAATGCCGACGCGGCTTGCCAATTCGACATTGGTGATGCGCCCGTCGGCCTGCAATTCCTTCAGAATCTTCCAATCGATCGCGTCCAGGCGGGCCTTCACGGGGCGCGTCTCCAATGTCTGGGAAGGGGCAGGAACAGGCTTGCCGGATAGCCCAGCCGGATGTTGCGCGCAACAAAATTTCGCGTCAGCCGTGCCATGCGCAACGACACTGTTGCAGCCAGGACAACAGAAGGGCGGCTGGCGCCAATGGCGGGCCTCCAGACAAGAACCGTTCTGTTGTGCGGGCCGCCACATGGACAGATGTCGTGCGAGACATCATATGTTGGGCCATTGATCGAGATCGAGAGCCCCTCAAATGAGCTTCGTTGATATTGAGCGCTTCCGCGCGACGCCAGTCGAGACCGCCCCTTACGATTATGTGGTGGTCCGCAATTTCGTTCGCCCCGAGCGGCTTCAGGATGTCTTGAAGGATTACCCCGACGTGCCGGGCCCGGGCTCGCACCCGCCCTCCGTCCTGTCCATCAAGGGCGACTTCGCCGGCCTCATGGCCGAGCTCGACCAGGCGCCGTTCCGCAAGGCGGTCGAAGAGAAATTCGGCGTCGACCTCGCCGGCAAGCCGACCATGTATACGGTGCGCGGCTTCACCCGGGCGACCGACGGCAAGATCCACACCGATTCCGAAACCAAGATCATCACCGTTCTTCTCTATATGAACGATGCCTGGGATTCCGACGGCGGCCGGCTGCGTGTTCTCAACAACGGCACCGACCTGAATGACTTCGCCGCCGAGATCCCGCCGGATGGCGGCACGTTGCTGGTGTTCAAGCGTTCCGACAAGTCGTGGCACGGTCATGAGCCCTTCGCCGGCAAGCGCCGCGCCATCCAGATGAACTGGGTCACCAGCCAGGCGGTGGTCGACCACGAACAGGGCCGTCATGCCCGCTCGAGCCGGTTCAAGAAATTCGTCCGCTTCATCACCGGGCGCGCGGCCTGAGGCCGGACGCCCCGGCATTCGCCGAAGCCGGCCAAAGCCAGAGCTGAACAGGCTTTCCACCGGGCGCCGACAGGTGCCCGGTGGCACGACCTATTCATCAAACAAATCCGCGCTATCAGCGAAAATCACCAGACGAGCCTTGCGCCGGGCGCATGGCTATAACAGTATAGGGTTCTTACGGACTCGCGTCCTGTTTCTCCTCATCCGTCCCCACTGATCGGCCCGGAGTCCGCTATGGGCGTCCAACACGAGCGCGTCGTCATCATTGGTTCCGGCCCCGCCGGATACACGGCTGCGATCTATGCCGCCCGCGCGATGCTGAAGCCGGTCATGATCCAGGGAATCCAGCCCGGCGGGCAGATGACCATCACGACCGATGTCGAGAATTTTCCGGGCTTTGCCGACGTGATCCAGGGCCCCTGGCTCATGGAACAGATGCAGAAGCAGGCCGAACATGTCGGCACGCGCATCATGTCCGACCAGGTCAGCAAGGTCGACCTCAAGACCCGGCCGTTCCGGATCGATTGCGAATCGGGGGCGAGCTATACCGCCGACGCCCTGATCGTCTGCACCGGCGCCCAGGCCAAATGGCTGGATCTGCCGTCCGAACAGACCTTCCGCGGCTTTGGCGTGTCCGCCTGCGCGACCTGCGACGGCTTCTTCTACCGCAACAAGGAAGTGCTCGTGGTCGGCGGCGGCAATACCGCGGTCGAAGAAGCGCTGTTCCTGACCAATTTCGCCTCCAAGGTCACAGTCGTGCACCGGCGCGACGCCTTCAAGGCCGAAAAGATGCTGCAGGAACGCCTGTTCGCCCATCCCAAGATCGAAGTCGTCTGGGATTCGGTGGTCGAGGAGATCCGCGGAAATGACGCACCGACCGCGGTCACCCATGCGCGGCTGAAGAACCTGCGCACCGGCGCCGTCGAGGAACGCAAGGTGGACGGCGTGTTCGTCGCCATCGGCCATGCGCCCGCCGTCGAGCTTTTTGTCGGGCAGCTGAAGCAGAAGCCCTCGGGCTATCTGTGGACGGCACCCGACTCCACCGCCACCGACGTTCCCGGCGTATTCGCCGCCGGCGACGTCACCGATGACATCTACCGCCAGGCGGTCACCGCCGCCGGCATGGGATGCATGGCCGCCCTCGAAGCAGAACGGTTTCTCGCCCACCACGCGACGATCCGCCAAGCCGCAGAATAAGTCAGCCAGCACCCAGCCCGAGGGAGAAAGCCCATGGATTGGGACAAGTTGCGGATTTTTCACGCGGCCGCCGCCGCCGGCAGTTTTACCCATGCCGCCGATACGCTCGGATTGTCCCAATCGGCCGTATCCCGGCAGGTGTCCTCGCTGGAGCAGGACCTGAAGGTTCCGCTGTTCCACCGCCATGCTCGCGGCCTGGTGCTGACCGAGCAGGGCGAGCTTCTCTATCACACGGCGCAAGACGTGCTGATGAAGCTCGAAAGCGCCAAGATCAAGCTGACCGATTCCAAGGAACGCCCGCACGGCGAGCTTAAGGTGACCACCACGGTCGGCCTCGGCACCGCCTGGCTCGCGCCGCGCCTGGGTGAATTCCTCGACCTCTATCCCGACATCCAGATCAAGGTGATTCTCACCGACGAGGAGCTGGACCTGTCGATGCGCGAGGCCGATGTCGGCATCCGTGTCCGCCAGCCGGTGCAGCCCGACCTGATCCAGCGCAAGCTGTTCCAGATCAAGTTCCACGCCTATGCCTCGTCGGACTATCTGAAGCGGCACGGCACGCCGAAAAGCGGGCTCGATCTCGATGGCCATCGTATACTGGCCTTTGGCGGGCGCGCCCCGAACTACATGCAGAACGTCACCTGGCTGTCGACCGCCGGCCGCAACGGCCTGGCGCCGCGCGCCTTCGCCATGACCATGAACAACATTGTCGGCCTGGTCTCGGCGGTCGAGCGCGGCATCGGCATCGCCGTGCTGCCCGACTACCTGGTGAGCGACGGCTCGGGCCTCGTGCAGATCCTCGACGAGGAGGAAATGCCGGTTCTCGACGCCTGGTTCGTCTATCCCGAAGAGCTGAAATCGGTCGCCCGCGTCCAGGTGTTCCGCGACTTCCTGGTCTCCAAGGCGCAGCGCTGGCCGGGCTGAGGCCGCCCGGCACGGCCTAGGGTCGATCGGCGATCGACCCTAGGGCCTGCCCTAGCATTCCCAGACCGCCATATCGCCTGCTAGGCTCCACATCCAGGGCGTGTATCCGGGGGAGCTGGCAATGGCCGGGATCGATCGACGGGCGGCCATCGGCGCGCTCGCACCGCTTATTGTGACGCTTGGCGCCATTATCGCGACCTATGCCACCGGCACCACCGCGCGTTCGATCGAAACCGCGGTCGCCAGTCCCTACCTGATCCTCGGCTTCTTCGCCGAGCGCTTCCCGGCGCTCGCCTTCGCCATCGTCTTCGTCCTGGTGCGCGTCATGGTGATCGCCATCCTCGCGCATCGCCCGAATATCCTGATCCGCCTCCTCCTGCTGATCCCGGCGCTGGCCCTGGTGCTCGCCGCGGCGCTCTACCCGACCTTCGGCGGCATCATCGCGCGCCCCGGCTTCATGGGCGGCGGATTTTCGATCCTGGATGCCCGGATCACCGGCGTCGATGCCGGCTTCCTGCTCGGCGGCGCCATTTCGGGGGTCATGCTCGGCCTGGTCACCGGGCTTGCCCGTATGATCGTCGACTGGTCCTGGGGTTTCACCTGGGGCCGGCTGGCGCGGCTGATCCTGGCCTTCATCGCTTATGCCGCCATGGGTGCGGTGCTGGCCTGGGGCTGGGCCACGCTCGAACAGGGCAATGCCCTGTTCCCGCGCGCGCCGCTCACCTTGATCGAGGCCGTCGGCCTGGTCGGCCTGGTGATTGTCGCGACCGCGCCGCAGATCGTCGTCGCAGCGTGGAGCGATGCGGCACGGCGCGGCTAGAGCCGACCGGGCAAGCCGCGGCCGGAACCGCCAATGCCGATGAGTGAGACGTCATGTCGCTGAGTTTTCGGCAGATCGAATGCTTTCTCGGCGTCGCGGATGCCGCCAGCTTTTCGCGCGCGGCGATCGGCCTGGGCGTCACCCAGTCGGCCCTGAGCCGGCATATCAAGGACCTAGAGGCCGATCTCGGCGCCCAGCTGTTCTACCGCAATGGGCGCGGCGCAGTGCTGACCGAGCAGGGCCGGCTGTTCTACGAACGCGCCCGCGACATTCACGCCAACATGAAGAGCGCCCGGCAGGAGCTGGGCAAGATCGGCAACAACCAGTGCGTCATCGCGCTGACGCCGACCTTTTCCCGCTTCATCTCGGCCCTGGTGGTCAGGACGCTCGCCGAGCGGGTTCCGCACGTGCAGGTCCGCCTGGTCGAGGCGCTGAGCAGCCACATCCTGGAATGGCTCGCCAGCGGCCGGGTCGATCTCGCGCTGATCTACGACACGCCGGCCGCCCATGGCCAGCAGATCGAGGCGGTGGTCAAGGAACGGCTGCATCTCATCGGGCCGGGCGACGCCTTCGGCGGCGTCGGGCAGATCCCCTTTGCAGCCCTCGCCGACTATCCGCTGATCATGCCGGGCCAGCCCCATGGCGCCCGCCGCCTGATCGACCAGCTCGCCACCGAGCACGGCGTCAGCTTGAAACACGTGCTCGATGTCGACAGCCTCGGCGCCATTGTCGACCTGATCCGCAGCCGCATGGGATTCGGGCTCCTGCCCGTGCTGCCGCTGCAGACCGAATTGCGCGCCCGCGAGCTGCAATCGGTCGAGATCATCGATCCCACGCCGTTCCGCGGCATCATCGCCGTCACCGGCAAGCATCGCGCGCCGGTGCGTGGCATCAATGACATCATCCGCGCGGTCAAGACGCTGTTCGCCCAGGCGCAGCTCGCCTGAGCCTCGGCACCGGACCCGCCGCCGGCCTCAGGCCGCCTGCTCGGCGTCCGGAAACAGACCACGCATGCCCTGCTCGGAGGCCGCGCAAACGCCACGCTCGGTGATCAGGCCGGTCACCAGGCGCGCCGGCGTGACGTCGAAACCATAATTGGCGGCCCGGCTGCCCGCCGGCGTGACCTGGATCGTCTCCGTCACCCCGGCTTCGGTCAGCCCGGTCAGGTGGGTCACCTCGCGTTCGGCCCGCTCCTCGATCGGAATCTCGGTCAGCCCGTCGGCGATCCGCCAGTCGATGGTCGAGGACGGCAGCGCGACATAGAAGGGCACACCATTGTCGGAAGCGGCGAGCGCCTTCAGATAGGTGCCGATCTTGTTGCAGACATCGCCCCTGCGGGTGGTGCGGTCGGTGCCGACGATGCACATGTCGACCAGGCCGTGCTGCATCAGGTGACCGCCGGTATTGTCGACGATCACCGTATGCGGCACCCCTTCGCGGGCAAGCTCCCAGGCGGTGAGGCTGGCGCCTTGATTGCGCGGCCGGGTCTCGTCGACCCAGACATGGACGGCGATGCCCTTGCGATGGGCCTTGTAGATCGGCGCCAGCGCCGTACCCCAGTCCACGGTGGCGAGCCAGCCGGCATTGCAATGGGTCAGGATCTGGAAAGGCCGGCTCGCCCGCGTCCTGGCCGCCCGTACCTCGATCACCCCGAGCCCGTGATCGCCGATGGCCGAACAGACCGCCGCATCCTCGTCGGCGATCGCCGCCGCCTCGGCATAGGCAATGGCCACCCGCTGGCCCGGCGCGTGGGCCAGGACCCGGCGGCGCATCCGCTCCAGCGCCCAGCGCAGATTGACCGCCGTCGGCCGGGTGGCGTTCAGCACGTCGAAGGCCTCCGACACCGCGGCGTCGGAAGCGTCCCGGCGCATGGCGAGCGCCATGCCATAGGCACCGGTCGCGCCGATCAGCGGCGCGCCGCGCACGATCATGTCGCGGATCGCCCCGGCGGCGGCCTCCAGGCTCGCCAGGCTCCGCACCTCGAAGAAGTGCGGCAATTTGGTCTGGTCGATGACGACGACGCTCCAGCCGTCATCGGCGAGCCAGATGGTGCGGTAGTCGCGGCCGTTGATCCGCATCAGGCAATCTCCTGCTCGATATTGCGCGCCATGGCGGTGAGCTCCGCCATGCTGGAGAGCGCGGTTCCGTTCACCACCAGCTCGCGCGCCAATGTCAGCGCCCGGCGCTCGCAGCGCGCCCTGAGATTTGGATCGGTGATGCTTTCGAGATCTTCGACATGGGCGAGCCCGAGCACGCGCCGGATCATCTTGAGCCCGGCGAAAGCAACCGAATCCTCGAACAGCCGGCGCATGAAGCGCCCCCGCTCCAGCGCCATTTCGGCCTGCCCCGCGGCATCGGCGAACAGCGCAGCGACATAGGCCTCGCCGGCGCTCGCCTGCCGCCAGAGATCGACGAAACGCTGTTCGAAACGCCGCCAGACCTGGGTCACCTGGGTCAGCAGCCATTCGCGGTAGCCGTCACGGGCGCCGGCCGTCGTCTCGTGGCCGGACTGGGCGAAATAGGCCAGCATGAGATTGCCGAGCACCGCGCCGACATCGAAGCCGATGGGGCCGACAAAGGCGAATTCGGGATCGATGATGCGCGTATTTGTCGGCGTAAGCATGACCGAACCGGTATGCAGGTCGCCGTGCAGCAGCGCCTGCGCTTCGGTCATGAACTGGAATTTGCGCGCCTGCGCCGCCCGCTTCAACGGCGCATCCCGGCGGAACGACAGCGCAAGGTCGTCGAGCTGCGGGCTGGTCCAGCGGTTGAGCGGCGCCTCGCGATAGGGATCGGTGAAGACCAGGTCCTCGGTGATCCGGCAGAGCGCGACATTCGGCGCGAAGCCGGCGACCAGGGCCTTGTAGGGAGCGGCGGCGCCGGCCAGCACCGAGGTGCCGAACAGGGTGCGCGCCATGAACTCGGCGATGTCCTCGGCGAAACGCGGATATTCGATGCCGCGCACCAGCCCCTTGCGCATGATGATATGGGGCGACAGGAATTCCATGACGATCAGCGCCAGGTCCCGGTCGAAATGATAGATGTCGGGCACCAGCCCCGGCGCGAGCTTGGCCTGTTCGCAAAGCGCGCGGTGCTCGTAATGCGACCGCTCCAGCGGCAGCGGCCAGGATTCGCCGACGAGCCGGACATAGGGCAAGGCCTGCTTGACCACGACCGCGCCCTCGGCGCCCTCGACGATGAACACCAGGTTGAGATTGCCGTCGCCGACCTCGCGCACGCGCCAGCGGTCCGGTTCGGCGCCGAGCAGGTCGAGCACCGCCGGGATGGCGCCGAGATAGGGGCGAAGACTGGCATCGTCCATCGGACGATAGGTGGCGGATGGGCTCACTGACTGTCCTCCGGAACCCTTGATTTTCTTGATGAATCAAGAGGCTTGGCCATGGCGGGCCAAGCGCGCGACGGCTGGCTCCGGCCGAAGTCGTAACCGGGCCTTTTGCCCGCAACAATTGATGCTTCGCTCATAACAGTTAGAAGCCGTCTGGCGCTGGCGGTGGTCCCCGGCCTTTGCGACAACTCACCCCCGAGGAAACGCAAAAAGAGCGAGGGCGACCTGCCATGAAGCGGGCGTTTATGACGCTTGACGGCCTGGGCAAGACTTTCGGCGCCAATATCGTCCTCGCGGATGTGTCGCTGGACCTGCGCCCCGGCGAAATCGTCGCCTTGCTCGGCGCCAATGGCGCGGGCAAATCGACCTTGGTCAAGATCCTGTCCGGCGCTTATCGGCCCGACCAGGGCACGATGGCGATCGACGGCAAGCCGCAGCGCTTCGCCTCGCCGCTCGATGCCCGGCGCGCCGGCATTTTCACCGTGCATCAGATCATCAATGACGGCGTGGTGCAGGATCTCACCGTTGCCGAGAACCTGCTGCTCGACGAGCTTTGCGCGCCGGAATCGCCGATATTCCTCGACCGGCGCTCGATGCGCGTGCGCGCCGCCAAGGTCGCCCGGAGCCTCGCGCTCGACCTGCCGCTGGACAAGCCCGTGCGCGACATCGGCCAGGCCGACCGGCAAATGGTCGCCATCGCGCGCGCCCTGGCGCACCAGCCGCGCCTGCTGATCCTCGACGAACCGACCTCCTCCTTGTCGGAAGCCGAAGCCGAGCGGCTGTTCGCCACCATCGAGCACCTGCGCCGGTCGGGCGTCGCCATTCTCTACATCTCGCATCGCATGGCCGATATCCGCCGCCTGGCCGATCGCGCGGTGGTGCTGCGCGACGGCCGCCTCACCGGCATTTTCGAAGCCCCGCTCGACCTCGCCAAGGCTGTCTCCGCCATGCTCGGCCGGGAGTTCAGCGCCATGGCGGCCCGCCAAGCCGCGACCGCCGGGCGCGAGGTCGTCCGTTTCGACAAGGTCCAGCTCGCCGGCCATGCCAGGCCCTTCGACCTGAGCCTCAACGAGAACGAGATCGTGGTGCTGACCGGGCTGATCGGCGCCGGCAAGAGCGAAATCGCCCAGTGCCTGTTCGGATTGCGCAAGCCGGTCGCCGGCCGCATCACGCTCGACGGCGCCGACTGGGCGCCCCGGTCGCCGGCGGAGGCCCTCGGGCGCGGCGTCTTCATGGCCTCGGAGGACCGGGCCAATAATTCGCTGCTGCCCGAGACCAGCATCACCAGGAATATGACGCTGCCGTTCCTCAGGCTGTTCTCCCGCCTCGGCCTGGTCGATCGCGGCCGCGAGCGCGCCACGGCGCTCAGCCAGATCGAACGGCTGTTCATCAAGGCCCCCTCGCCCGAGGCCCCGATCGAGGCACTGTCCGGCGGCAACCAGCAGAAGGTGGTGCTGGCGCGCTGGTTGATCGAGACCTGCCGCGTGCTGATCCTCGACGAGCCGTTCCAGGGGGTCGACATCGCGGCCCGCCGCGACATCGGCCAGCACCTGCGCGAGACGGCGCGCGGCCGCGCGACGCTGCTGATCTCGGCCGATATCGAGGAGGCCTTCGAGGTCGCCGACCGCATCATCGTGGTGCGCGATTTCCGCGCCGTCGCCAGCCACCCCGTCCACACCATCGGCCATGACGCGCTGATCGCCGAGATCGCCGCCATCGAGCACGAAGAAGCGGCCTGAGCCGCCATCACGACGCATCGGGAAACGCCGTCCATGACCTCATCGATCATGACCTCAAAGACCCGCGACAGCATGATCCGCTACGGCCTGCTCGTCGTCCTCGCCGCCATGATCGGCCTGTTCGCCGTGCTGGAGCCCGCCTTCCTCAGGGTCGGCAATGTCTTCATCATCCTGCAGTCGGTCTCGATCGTCGCCCTGCTGGCTCTGGGCGTCACCTCCTCCATGGTGGTCGGCGGCTTCGACCTGTCGATCGGCAGCGTCGCCGCCGCCTCCCTGATGGCCTCGGCCTATGCCATGGTGGTGTGGCAGCTCGGCACCGTCGAGACGATCCTGTTCTGTCTCGCCATCGGGCTCGCCGTCGGCGCGGTCAATGCGGTGCTGATCGTCAAGCTTCGGATCCCCGACCTGCTGGCGACGCTCGGCATGATGTTCCTGATCGTCGGCCTGCAGCTGATCCCGACCGGCGGACGCTCGATCGCCAGCGGCATGCAGCTGCCCTCGGGCGCCATCGCCACCGGCAGCTTCACGCCCTCGTTCCTGATGCTCGGCCGCTATCGCATCGGCGACGTCGTGCCGGTTCCGGTCGTCATCATGATCGTGCTGGCGATCGCGACCTGGGTGTTCCTGGAGCGCACCCGCTGGGGCCGCATGATGTATGCCATCGGCGGCAACGAGCAGGCGGCCCGGCTCGCCGGCGCCAATGTCAGCGCCTACAAGTTCACCGCCTATATGATCTCGAGCCTCTACGCGGCGATCGGCGGCATCCTGCTCGCCGCCCGTGTCGGCCGCGGCGATGTCAGCTCCGGCAACTCGCTGCTGCTCGACTCGGTCGCCGCCGCGCTGATCGGCTTCGCCGTGCTCGGCGCCAAGAAACCCAATGCCTTCGGCACGGCCATCGGCGCGCTCTTCGTCGGCGTTCTGCTCAACGGCCTGACCATGCTGAACGCCCCCTATTACACGCAAGATTTCGTCAAGGGACTGGTCCTCGTGCTCGCGCTCGCCTTCACCTTCGGCATCGCGTCACGGGTTCGGTGAAACAACGGCTTCCCGACGAGGCAGGCCGAAAATCCAGCGGAGGAAGACCCATGATCAAGCGTCGCAGCATCCTGCAGGGAGCCGTTGCCGCTCCCTTCGTCCTGTCCGGACGGTTCGCCCTGGCCGCCGGCCTGCCCGGCGCGCCGAAGCCTTTCGACAAGGGCGGCCTGCGCATCGCGCTCGTCCGCTATCTCTCGACCGGCGACTTCTTCCAGGCCTATCTCGCCGGCGTCGAACGCCAGGCCAAGGCGCTGGGCATCGAATTGCGCGTCTTCGACAGCCGCCAGGACGCGGCCTTGCAGCGCGAAATGCTGGAACAGGCGGTGGGCCTGGGCGTCGACGGCATCATCGTCCAGCACGGCCTGACCGAAACCATGAAGGATGCGGTCGCGCGCGCCGTCGACGGCGGCATGAAGGTGGTCGCCTTCGACGTGAACTGCGAAAATCCGAAAGTGCCGCAGATCGAGCAGAGCGACCGGGATCTGGCCCGCCTCGCGCTCGAACAGGCGGTCAAGGACAATGGCAACGCCTTTCCGGCCGGCTATGTCTATGTCGCCGGCATCGCACCGCTCGATCGGCGCGACGAGACCTGGCAGAAGGTCAAGGCGGCCAATCCCGGCATCAAGGAAATTGCCCGCTGGGGCACGATGGACAATCCCATCGCCAATGCGGTGGCCAACCAGACCGGCGCCGTGCTGCGGGCCAATCCCGGCATCAAGGTGGTCTTCGCGCCTTATGACGAATTCGCCAAGGGCGTGAAGATCGCCGTCGACGAGGCCGGCAGGAACAAGGACATCAAGATCTATTCGGCCGATATCTCGACCGCCGACATCCAGGCCATGCGCGAGCCCGACAGCGCCTGGGCGGCGACCGCTGCGACCAATCCGGCCGTCGTCGGCGAGGTCTGCGTGCGGGCGCTCGCCCTGCACATGACCGGCGAATTTCCCGGCCGGCAGGTGGTCGTGCCGCCGACCCTGATCACCCGCGCCGACCTGATCGACAAGAACATCACCAACATGCAGGACCTCGGCCAGAAGCTGCCGCAGTTCGAGCATGCCGATGTCGTCGTTCCGAAATGGCTGCCCTTGCCGGCGCGCCGCTGACCGCATTGCCCGGGGGCCGCCGGTGCGCCGGCGGCCTTCCGGCCCTGGAGATCGGGATGAAAGAACAGGATCTGCGCCGGGCCATTGTCAGCCAGTGCCGCCAGATGAATGCCAGCGGCCTCAACCAGGGCACGTCGGGCAATATCAGCGCGCGCCACGAGGACGTGATGCTGATCACGCCGAGCGCCACCCCCTATGACAGCATGACGCCGGCCGACATCGCGGTCATGCCGCTCGACCGGGACGACGGCTCCTGGTCAGGCCCGCTCAAACCTTCGACCGAATGGCCGTTCCACCTGGCCATCATGCGCGCCCGCGTCGATGTCGGCGCCATCGTCCACACCCATTCGACCTTCGCCACCGTGCTGTCCATGGCGCGCCGCGACATCCCGGCCTGCCACTACATGATCGCCGCCTTTGGCGGTCCGACCATCCGCTGCGCCGACTATGCGACCTATGGCACCAAGGCCTTGTCGGACCATGCTCTGGCCGCGCTCGAGGGGCGCAATGGCTGCCTGCTCGCCAATCACGGCCAGATCGCGGTCGGCGCCTCGCTCGACAAGGCGATGTGGCTCGCAGCGGAACTGGAGACGATCGCCAGGCAATATTACCACAGCCTGCTGATCGGCGGCCCGGTGCTGCTGCCAGACGACGAGATCGAGCGCGTCCGGCAGGGCTTCAGCAGCTACGGCCTGCGCGACCGCTAACCGGCCACGGGCCCGGGCCGGCAGCGCGTTTTCCGGCTGTCGGCGCTATGAGTCCTTGGCGCCTTTGGCATCCTTGGCAAGGCTCGCTTCGAGAGCGTCGAGCCGCGCCTTCAGCGCCTCGTTCTCCTCACGCGCCTTCACCGCCATGTCGCGGACCACCTCGAACTCCTCGCGGGTCGGCAGGTCCAGGTCACGCAGCAGCCGCTCGGCCTGGGTCTTCACGAACGTGTCGGCTTCCCGCTTGAAGCCCTGGGCGAGACCTGCTGCGTCGGTCATGAACTTGGCGAACTCGTCTGCGATGCGATCGGTGGTCTGGGTCATGGCATCTCTCCACGCTAGCCATGGGTATGGGGAGCTTCGTCCACGAGCGCAAGAGATCCGCGCAAGAGTTCGTGAGACACCGACTGCCGCTTGACACACGCTCCCCGTGCCGGGCAAACCCGCGCCATGCCGGTTTCCGCGATCATGTTTCCCGCTTTCGATCCCGTCCTGATCCAGGTCGGGCCTTTCGCGATCCGCTGGTATGCGCTCGCCTATATCGCCGGCTTCTTCCTCGGCTGGTGGCTGGCCAAGCGGCTGGTCGCGACCGCTTCCTTGTGGCGTGGCGGCACGTCGCCCTTCGATCCCGCCCTGATCGACGACGCCATCGTCTGGGCGGCGCTCGCCGGCATTCTCGGCGGCCGGCTCGCCTTCGTGCTGGTCTATAATTTCGACTATTACCTGGCCAATCCCGCGGAGATGATCGCGGTCTGGCACGGCGGGATGGCGTTTCACGGCGGCATCGTCGGCGTGGTGGTCGGCCTGTTCATCTTCGCCCGCAAGAACAAGGTGCCCTTCCTCAGCCTCATCGACGTCGCCGCGGTCGTGGCGCCGATCGGCATCATGCTCGGGCGGCTGGCCAATTTCATCAATGGCGAACTCTGGGGCCGGGTCACCGACATGCCCTGGGGCGTGATCTTTCCCGGCGCCGGACCGGATCCGCGCCATCCGAGCCAGCTCTACCAGGCGACCACGGAAGGACTTCTGCTGTTCGTCGTGCTGCTGCTGATCGCCCGCTCCGGCGGCCTCAAGCGGCCCGGCTTCATGGCCGGCTGCTTCGGCATCGGTTACGGGCTCGCCCGTTCCTTCGGCGAATTGTTCCGCCAGCCGGATGCCCAGCTCGGCTTCCTGTTCGCTGGCGCCACCATGGGCCAGCTCCTGTCGATCCCGGCCATCCTGGCCGGCCTCTGGCTGGTCCTGCGCGCCCGCCGCCAGCCGCAATGACCGCGCTCGGCGCCGAGATCGCCGCTCTCGTCGCGGCCGAAGGCCCGATGCCCCTCGACCGCTACATGGCGCTCTGCCTCGGCCACCCGCGCCACGGCTATTACATGACCCGCGACCCGCTCGGCGCACATGGCGACTTCATGACCGCGCCGGAGATCAGCCAGGTTTTCGGCGAGCTGATCGGGGCCTGGGCGGCGGCGACCTGGCAGGCCATGGGTCGGCCGCCCCGCCTGCGCCTGGTCGAATGCGGGCCCGGCCGCGGCACGCTGATGCAGGACCTGATCCGCGCGTCCCGCGTCGCGCCGGATTTCCGCGCCACCATCGACCTTCACCTGGTCGAGACCTCGCCGGTGCTGATCGCGCGCCAGCGTGAGGCCATGGCGGCGGCCGGCATCGCGGCCACCTGGCAGGCCGATCTCGCCGCCGTTCCGCCCGGCCCGGCGCTCGTGATCGCCAATGAATTTCTCGATGCCCTGCCGATCCGCCAATTCGTGATGACCAACAGGGGCTGGCGTGAACGGGTGGTCGGCCTCGTCGAAGGCGGGCTCGCTTTCGGGCTCGCGCCCGACCCGATTCCGCCGGCGCTGATCCCGGCCGATCTGCGGCAGGCCTCGGCCGGCGCGATCGTCGAGATCTGCCCGGCCTTCCCGGCCCTTGCCGCCACGCTCGGCGCGCGCAAGGTGGCCGGGCCGCTGGCGGCCCTGTTCATCGATTATGGCCACGCCCGCTCGGCCCATGGCGAGACCTTGCAGGCGGTCAAGGCTCATGGCTTCGCCGACCCTCTCGCCGAACCCGGCGAGGCCGATCTCACCGCCCATGTCGATTTCGAAATGCTCGGCCGTCACGCCGCCGATCACGGCCTGATGGCAGGTCCACCGCTCAGCCAACGCGATCTCCTGTTCCGGCTCGGGCTGCAGCAGCGCGCCGAGACGCTGGCGAAAGCCAATCCCGGAGGCTTCGCCGACCTGAAGGCGGCCGTCGAGCGGCTCGTCGATCCGGCCCCGACCGGAATGGGTTCCCTGTTCAAGGCTCTCGTCATCCATTCCGCCGATGTGATCGTGCCGGCGTTTGACAGCTGAGCGCGAAGCGGATTTGGTCCCGCCATGCTCGTGTCGTCCTCCGCCCTCGCCGGCCTTCCCGGCATTCGCCACGCCTTCTTCACCCGCGAAGGCGGCGTCTCCGAAGGCATCTATGGCTCGCTCAATGCCGGCATCGGCTCGAACGACGTGCCCGAGCACGTGCGCGAAAACCGCCGCCGCATGACGGAAGCGCTCGGCGTCGCCGAAAATGCGCTGATCTCGTGTTTTCAGATCCACTCGCCCCATGTGGTGGTCGCCGAGAAGCCGCATGACGGCGGCGACCGGCCGCGCGCCGATGCCGTCGTCACCCGCGTGCCGGGCCTCGCCTGCGGCGTCGCCGCCGCCGATTGCGGGCCCGTGCTGTTCGCCGATGCCGAGGCAGGCGTCGTCGGCGCCGCCCATGCCGGCTGGAAAGGCGCACTCGGCGGCGTGCTGGAATCCACCATCGCGGCCATGGAGGAGCTCGGCGCGGCGCGCGGGCGGATCCGGACCGCCATCGGCCCGCTGATCCGCCAGCAGAGCTATGAGGTCTCGGCCGCCTTCGTCGACCAGTTCCTTGCCAGCGATGCCGGCTATGCGCGCTTTTTCGCGACGGGAAAGCCCGACCACGCGCAGTTCGACCTGCCCGGTTTCATCGCCCACCGGCTCGGCGCGGCCGGCATCGGCACGATCGACGACCTCGGCTTCGACACCTATTCGGACCCGCAGCGCTTCTATTCCTACCGGCGCACCACCCATCGCCGCGAGCCAGACTACGGCCGTCACATCGCCGCCATCACGCTTGCCCGTTAACCGTGATGGTTAGCAAATGATGAACGCCGCCTGGACCGGCGCCCGCGCGTCGGCTATCCCTGGCGGCGATCGGAGATGAGCCATGGCCCGAAACCTGCTCAACGGAAGCGCCGCCCTCCTTCTCGGTTCGCTCGCGCTCGGCGCCTGCACCGGTGGTGACGGGCCGGTCGCCGGCAGCACACCGCCGCGCGGCGCCATTGCTTTCGAGCCGATCGACGACGCGCCCGCGACGGTCAATCAGCGGCTCGCAGGACAGCTGGCCGGTGAAGCCCAGGCTCGCCAGATCCAGGTCGTCGGCAACCGCGACGGCGCCCGTTACCGCGTGCGCGGCTATATGGCGACCGCCCGTTCCGGCGATACCGCCACCGTCTCCTATGTCTGGGACGTCTTCGACCCCGAGCGCCGGCGCTCCACCCGCATTGTCGGCGAGGAGCGTGTGCAGGCCCGCGGCAGCGATGCCTGGAGCGGGCTGGACGAGGCGGCGGCGAGCCGTATCGCCAGCCGCAGCATGGACCAGATCGCCACCTGGCTCGCCACACCGCAAAGCGCGCCGGCAGCCGCACCGATGACCGCGACCGCGGCCGCCACCCCGGCGGAGCCCGCGCCGGCCGCGCAGCCGGTCGTGGCCTCGGCGCCCGGCGCGTCGGGTGCGAGCCAGGTCATGACCTTCGCCTCGCCCCAGGCGGCGCCGGTCGCCGCCCCGCCACAATCCACGGTTGGCACAGGCGGCCCCTTGATACCGGTTTCCGGGCCTCGCTGACTGTCATTTCCGTGTCACAGCCTGTTGATCGCCGGATTCTCTGGCCTTCATGCCATTGTCGCCTGAGACCACGGTTGCTATGAGGGCCCCGCAGCCGAAAGCCAGCGGGACAAGCCTTATGTCGAGAAAACCCGGGATCAAGATCGTTTCCGGCAACTCCAACCGTCCGCTCGCCGAGGCGATCGGCGCTTATCTCCAGACGCCTCTGGCCAAGTCCTCCGTACGGCGCTTCGCCGACATGGAGATCTTTGTCGAGATCCAGGAGAATGTGCGCGGCGAGGACGTCTATATCGTCCAGTCGACATCGTTTCCGGCCAATGACCACCTGATGGAGGTGCTGATCATCTGCGACGCCCTGCGCCGCTCGTCAGCCAAACGCATCACCGCGGTCATTCCCTATTTCGGTTACGCCCGCCAGGATCGGCGCTCCGGCTCGCGCACCCCGATCTCGGCCAAGCTGGTGGCCAACCTGATCACCCGCGCCGGCGCCGACCGCGTCATGACGCTCGATCTGCATGCCGGCCAGATCCAGGGCTTCTTCGATATTCCGACCGACAATCTCTTCACCGCGCCCTTGCTCGCCCGCGACATCAAGGAGCGGCTCGACCTCTCCAAGGTCATGGTGGTGTCGCCGGATGTCGGCGGCGTGGTGCGCGCCCGCGCGCTCGCCAAGCGCATCGATGCGCCGCTCTCCATCGTCGACAAGCGCCGCGAACAGCCCGGCCAGAGCGAGGTGATGAACGTCATCGGAGACGTCGAGGGCAAGAGCTGCATCCTGGTCGACGATATCGTCGATTCCGGCGGCACGCTGGTCAATGCCGCCGAAGCCCTGCTGGCGCGCGGCGCCAAGGACGTCTCCGCCTATATCACCCATGGCGTGCTGTCCGGCGGCGCGGTGGCCCGCATCACCGCTTCGAAGCTGAAGGAACTGGTGATCACCGATTCCATTCTGCCGACCGAGGCCGTGCGGGTGGCGCGCAATATCCGCACGCTGTCGATCGCCAGCCTGATCGGCGAAGCCATCGCGCGCACAGCCAGCGAAGAGAGCGTGTCGAGCCTGTTCGAGGACTGAGCGGCACCCGCCGCCGGCCTCAGAATTTCAGCACGACCTTGCCGAAATGCCGCCCGGAGCGGAAATAGTCGAGCGCGGCAGACACCTCCGCCCGCGGGAAGACCCGGTCGATCACCGGGCGCAGGCCGTTTTGTCCGATGCCGCGGGTCATCGCTTCGAATGATTCGCGCGAGCCGACCGGAATGCCGCGCACCCGCGCCTTGCGCCTGAAGATGTCGAGCGGATTGATCGTTCCGTCGACCCCGCCGAGATAGCCGATCACGTTGATCTGCCCGCCCGGCCTGATCGCCGCCAGCGATTGGGCGAAGCTGCCGGGCCCTCCGACCTCGATGACATGATCGACCCCGCCGCCGCCGGCAAGGTCGCGCACCGCCAGGCCCCATTTCGGCGACGTGCGGTAGTTGATCCCGGCGCGCGCGCCAAGGGCCCTCGCCCGCTCCAGCTTGGCCTCGCTGCTCGATGTGACGATGACGCTGGCGCCGGCCAGCCGCGCGAATTGCAACGCGAAGATCGAGACCCCGCCGGTTCCCTGCACCAGCACCGTCTCCCCCGGCCTGATCCGGCCTTCGGTGACCAGCGCGTGCCAGGCGGTGAGCCCTGCACAGGGCAAGGTCGCGGCCTCCTCGTCGGTCAGGTGAGCAGGCACGTGAACCACGCCCTCCGCGCTCAGCCTGACATAGTCCGCCAGCATGCCGTCGATCGGCCCACCCAATTGGCCACCGGCCTCGGCCATGGCGAAATCGCCGCCGATCCAGTTCTGCCAGAACGTGCCGGCAACCCGGTCGCCGACACCGACCCGCCTGACACCTTCGCCGACCGCGACCACCTCGCCGACCCCGTCGGAGAGCGGAATAAGCGGCAGATCGAAGCGCGTGTGATAGCTGCCCTCGACGATCTCGACGTCGCGATAATTCAGCGCCGCGGCGGCGACCCGGATCACCACCTCGCCGTGACGCGGCTCGGGGATCGGCCGCTCGACTTCGCGCAGATTGGCGATGCCATGCTGTTCGATTGCAAAGGCTTTCATATCCAGGGGCTCCAGCGTCTCGGTGCGTGACGGGTTTGAGCTTTTGAACAGCCGCGCCTAGTATGCAAATTCATTATTCTCAGAATGTTTATGCCTTGGAGACATGATGCTGGATGAAATGCGCAGCTTCGTGCTGCTCGCCGAGACCGGCTCGATCCAGATGACCGCGGAGCGCCTGCCGCTGACCCAGTCGGCGGTGACGCGCCAGATCCAGCGCCTGGAGACCGAACTCGGCACGACCCTGCTCGACCGCCGCGTCAAGCCGCCCCGCCTGACGCCGGCGGGACTGGAGGCGCTCGAGCGCTGCCGGGCCATCCTGGGCGCGATCGGCGATCTCAAGGCGAGCACGGCCGCCGGCGCAGAGCCTCACGGAACGCTGCGCATCGGCTTTGCCTCGGCGCTGGCGGCGGAGACCATTGCAGACGCCGTCCATGCGGTCCGGGGGCGATTTCCGAAGGTCGAATTGCGCGTCGTCGGCGGCTGGGCCCGGGATCTGGCCGATCTGGTCGGTGCGGACAAGCTGGACGCGGCCGTCATGCTGACGGCCGGCGCCGCGCCGGTCTCGCCCGCCGGACTGCGCGGCGAAACGATTGCCGGCGAACGCATGGTGGTGGTGGCGCCGGCGGACCGGGTGCTGCCGCGCCGGCTGACCTGCGCGGCGCTCGGCGCCATGGACTGGGTGCTGAGCCCGGAGCCTTGCGACGCGCGCCATGCCCTTGCCGCGCTTCTGGCCACCGCAGGCGCCGGCATCCGCATCGCCGCCGAGGTCCAGGGCCTGGATCTGCAGACCGCGCTGATCGCCCAGGGCGTCGGCATCGGCATGGTGCCGGCTCGCCGTCTCGCCCCCTATGCGCGCCGCCATGGCCTGAAACGGCTGGCGGTTCCCGACATGCCGCTCGATTTCGATATCCGGATCATCCGGGGTCCTCATCTCGGCCGCATCGACCAGGCCGTCGACCTGATCCGCGACAGCCTCGCCAAGGCCTGGAGCATGGCGGAGACCGGTGCGCCGGCACGGCCAGCCGCCCGGCTTGGCGGCAGCCGCTAGCGAACGCGCGCGAGCCTCCGGCGGACCTTGGCGAGATAACGTTCCCGATCGTCCTGGGACGCGCTGTCCATCCGATGCAGCGCCAGCCAGAGCGTTTTGGCGTGCGGGTGGACGAGTGGGCGAAGGCCGCGCAGCAAGGTGCGCCGCCCCGGCTCCGACATGACGAGACGCCACCACCACCAGGGCGAGCCGAGCGTCGAGACAGCGCCGATGAAACGGATATTGGTCATCACCCGTCCGATCGGCATGCGCCCCTCCGGCATGCCGAAGGTCGCATGCGGCACCCAGACGCGATCGAGCCAGCCCTTCAGCATGGCCGGCAGGCCGTACCACCAGGTCGGATAGACGAACAGCAAGGCCTCGCACCAGCGCAGCGCCTGGAGATGGCCTGCCACCGGTTGCTCGTTGATACCGGGCGTATGATAGGCGCGCCGCTCCTCGGCCGACATGACCGGCTCGAAACCTTCAGCGTAGAGGTCGAGAACACGCACGTCATGCCCGCCGGCGCCTAGCGCCGCCACCGCCGCATCGCGCAGCGCCGCGGTAAAGCTCTCCGGGCAGGGATGGCAGTAGACGATGAGAAAACGCATGTCCCGCGGACCTTGTCGACGCCAGTCGAAACGTCCTTCCGGACGCACGAATCAAGGTATATTAAACTATTGAGTCGACTACTGAATTCACGAAAAAAATCGAACGTTCGCCCCGGCTAAGTTTAACCCTTGGTTCAGGTGGGTCACCGAGGTTGCGGCAACCTTCCTCCGAGCAGTGCAGACCATTCCATGCCGCAGTCCAACGCCCTCTCCGTCCGCGCGCGGATCCTCGTCATCGCCGTCATTCCGATCGCGGGGCTGCTCGGGCTGACGGCCCTGTCCTGGTGGTCGTCGCGCCAAACCAACCACGCGATCATCGAACTGACGGCGGCCAACGACCTGCTCCGCAGCGCCTATGACCTGCGCACGGCGGTGCGCGCGATGAGCGGCGCCATCAGCCTTCAGGCGACCGGCGAAGGCGCCGACCAGGCGGCGCCCTTCGCCCGTCTCGCCGAGCGGGCCGGCCGCGACGCCGCCGCGATCGCCGCCTCGCCGCTGGCCGGCATTTTTGCGCCCGAGGATCTCAGGCGGGGTCTTGCCGCGCCGAAAGAGGTGACGGCCGTCTTTGATCGCCTCACCGCCGTGCAGGAACGCATGGGGCGGGATGCCGATTCGGGCCTGAACGGCGAATTGCGCCGCGCCATCCACGGCGTCGAGGACACGCTGCAGAAGCTCGCCTCGGTCTGCTGCGCCGACACGCGCAACTTTCAGATCGCCATGCTGCGCCTGCGCCGCTCCGAGAAGGACTTCATGCTGCGCCTGACGACCGAGGAGCTCGACCGCTTCCGCAAGGGGGTCGCCGAATTCGAAGCGCTGCTCCAGGACAATGAATTGCCCTTGCCGGCCCAGGCCAAGATGAAGGACATGCTGGCCGGCTATGTCAGGGGGTTCCTGGCCTGGGCCGGGACCGTCCAGGAGCGGACGCAGGAACTCGCCAATGGGGCGCAGACCGGCGAGGCCGCGGTCGCCGGCATCCAGAAGCTGATCGACGGCGCCGCGCTCCAGCAATCGGAGGCGCAGCGCCGGATCGACGAGACGGCCGCCACCGCTCTGGTGCTCACCATCGGGGCGTCGATCCTGCTCACCATCCTGCTCGCCGGCCTCGCCTTGTTCTTCAGCACCGGCCTGATCCGCTCCATCCGCGCCCTGGCCGCCACCATGTCGCGCCTGGCGGCGGGTGAGACCGACCTGGCGATCCCCGAAGCCGAGCGCCAGGACGAACTGGGTGAAATGGGGCGTGCCGTCACCGTGTTCCGCGACGGCGCGATCGAACGCTTGCGCCTGGAGGCGGCGCGCGACGAAGACGCGGTCCGCGCGACGCGCCAGGCCCGGGTCGACCGATTGTTCGGGCGGTTCCGCACCGACATGGCCGAGGTCGTGACCGTGCTGCGCAGCAATACCGAGCAGATGGAGACCACCGCCCGCTCGCTCAATGTCATCGCGCGCGAAGCCGACAGCCAGTCCGATTCCGCCGCGGCGGCTTCAGAACAGACCTCGGCCAATGTCCAGATGGTGGCCGCGGCCGCCGAGGAGCTCGCCATCTCGATCCGCGAGGTTGCCGTGCAGGTAACGCAGGCTCAGGCGATCGTCGGACAGGCGGGCGATATTGCGAGCCGCACCAATGGCGAGGTCAACCGGCTCGCCGAGGCCGCCGGCCGGATCGGCGACGTCGTCGCGCTCATTCGTGCGATCGCCGCCCAGACCAATCTTCTGGCGCTGAACGCGACCATCGAGGCCGCCCGGGCCGGCGTCGCCGGCAGAGGCTTCGCGGTGGTCGCCGCCGAGGTCAAGAGCCTGGCGACCCAGACCGCCCGGGCGACCGATGACATCGCCACGCAGATCGCCGGGATCCAGGCTTCGACCGGCAGCGCGGTGGAGGCCATCCGGACCATCACCGGCACCATGACCGAGATCACCAGCGTCACCGCCACGGTGGCCGCCGCGATCGAAGAGCAGGGCGCCGCCACCGCCGAGATCGCCCGCAACATTCAGCGCGCGGCAACCGGCACGACGGAGCTGTCGCGCAATGTCTCGGGCGTCAAGGGCGTGATCGGCGAGACCTCGTCCCAGTCCGCCAATGTCCTGACCGCTTCGGGCGCGCTGACCCATGCCGGCCAGCGGCTGTCGGCTTCGGTCGACGGCTTTCTCAATGAGGTGGCCGCAGCCTGATTGGCCCCGCCCACACGGCAATGACCGGGTGCACTCCGGGCGCGACAATGGTAGAGGGCTGCCCATGGCTCCTCCTCTTTTGCAATTGCAGGATATCCGCCTCACCTTTGGCGGCACTCCGCTTCTGACCAGCGCCAACCTGTCGGTCGAGGCCGGCGACCGGCTGGCCCTCGTCGGCCGCAACGGCTCGGGCAAGTCGACGCTGCTTAAGATCGCCGCCGGCCTGATCGAGGCCGACGGCGGCACGCGCTTCGCCCAGCCGAGCGCCACCATCCGCTACCTGCCGCAGGAGCCGGACCTGACCGGCTTCGCCACGACGCTCGCTTATGTCGAGGCTGGCCTCGGGCCGGGCGACGATCCCTATCGCGCGCGCTATCTGCTGAACGAGCTCGGCCTTTCGGGCGAGGAGGGCACGACCTCGCTGTCCGGCGGCGAGGTCAAGCGTGCGGTGCTGGCGCGCGCCCTGGCGCCCTCCCCCGACATCCTGATCCTCGACGAGCCGACCAACCATCTCGACCTGCCGGCCATCGAGTGGCTGGAAAAGACCGTTGCCGCCTCCACCTCCGCCATCGTCATGATCAGCCATGACCGGCGCTTCCTGGAGAACCTGTCGCGCACCACCATCTGGCTCGACCGTGGCACCACGCGCCGCCTCGACAAGAGTTTCGCGTCGTTCGAGGCCTGGCGCGACGAGGTGCTGGAGCAGGAGGAAAAGGACCAGCACAAGCTCGACCGGCAGATCGCCCGCGAGGAGCATTGGCTGCGCTACGGCGTCTCCGCCCGGCGCAAACGCAATGTCCGCCGGCTCGGCCAGCTCCAGGGCCTGCGCACCGACTTCCGCGAACATCGCAAGGCGGTCGGCAATGTCTCGATGACGATCAGTGACGCCGATCCCTCGGGCAAGCGGGTGGTCGAGGCACGCGGCATCACCAAGGCTTTCGGCGAGCGGGTCATCGTCGACGACCTCTCCATCCGTATCCTGCGCGGCGACCGGCTGGGCATTGTCGGCCCGAACGGTGCCGGCAAGACCACCCTGGTCGGCCTCCTGACCGGCACGCTCGCGCCGGATGCCGGCAGCATCAAGCTCGGCACCAATCTCGCCATGGTCACGCTCGACCAGAAGCGCGAGGCGCTCGACCCGACCACCCCGTTGATGGATGCGCTGACGCTCGGCCGCGGCGACTATGTCACGGTCAATGGCGAGAACCGCCACGTCATCGGCTATATGAAGGACTTCCTGTTCACGCCCGAGCAGAAGGGCACGCCGGTCGGCGTGCTCTCCGGCGGCGAGCGAGGCCGGCTGCTGCTCGCCCGCGCCCTGGCGAGCCCCGCCAACCTCCTGGTGCTCGACGAGCCGACCAACGATCTCGACCTCGAGACCCTCGACCTCCTGCAGGAAATGCTGACCGACTTCCCCGGCACGGTGATCCTGGTCTCCCATGACCGCGATTTCCTCGACCGGGTCTGCACCTCCGTCCTGGTCAGCGAAGGCGAAGGCCGCTGGCTCGAATATGCCGGCGGCTATTCCGACATGGTCGCACAGCGCGGTGTGGGCGTCACCGCCCGCGCGGCCGAGAAACAGGCCAGGCGCGCCGCCGAACCCCAAGCCGCACGCGACGACGCCCCCCAGGCCGGGGCCAAGCGCAAGCTGTCGTTCCGCGAGAAACATGACCTCGACAGCCTGCCCAAGCGCATGGACGCGCTCGGCCGCGACATCGCCAAGCTGCAGGCGATCCTCGCCGACCATGGCCTGTTCGCGCGCGATCGGTCCGCCTTCGACAAGGCCTCCGCGGCGCTGGCCAAGGCCCAAGGCGAATTGCACGAGGCCGAGGAGCGCTGGCTCGAACTCGAATTGCTGAAGGAAAGCCTCGAGGCCTGACGATCGCGCACGACCGGAACGCTTCGCCGGCTTGAAGCCTGCCGGCGATCTTGCGATGCTCGCTCCCGCAGAGGTTGAATCGGGCCGCCAGACGCCCGGGCCGACACTCCGGGGGAAGCGGCATGGGGATCGACAGCGTCCTGATCCAGATCAATCCGACGGGTCAGCTGGTGCTCAACCTGATCCTCGCATTGATCATGTTCGGCGTGGCGCTCGAACTGCGCTGGAAGGACTTCACCGAAGTCTTCTCCCGGCCGCTGGCGCCGGTCACCGGCCTCGTCGCGCAGATCCTGATCCTGCCGGCGGTGACCTTCGCGATCACCATGATCCTGAAACCCCAGCCGAGCATCGCGTTGGGCATGATCATCGTGGCCGCCTGTCCGGGCGGCAACATCTCCAACCTGATGACCCATCTGGCTCGCGGCAATACCGCGCTGTCGATCTCGATGACCGGCATCTCCAACATCCTGGCGGTGGTCACCACGCCGCTCAACATCCTGTTCTGGGCAGGCCTCAATCCGGCGACAGCGGCGCTGCTGCGCCAGGTCAGCATCGAACCGGCTTCGTTCCTCGGCACCACCGTGCTGCTGCTCGGCCTGCCGCTCGCGGCCGGCATGCTGACCGTGCATTTCTGGCCGGCCCTTGCCGAACGGCTCCGCCGGCCGTTCCAGATCGCCTCCTTCGTCTTCCTCATCGGCTTCATCCTGGCGGCGACCGCCACCAACGGCCGCTATTTCCTCACCTTCGTCAGCGACATCATTCCCCTGGTGATTCTGCACAACACCATCGCGGTCGGAATCGGCTGGCTGGCGGCACGATTCTGGCGGCTGAGCGATTACGACACCCGCGCGATGGCGATCGAGGTGAGCATGCACAATTCGGGTCTGGGGCTGGCTCTCATTCTCAACCAGTTCGACGCTCTGGGCGGCGCCGCCCTGATCGCGGCCGGCTGGGGCGTCTGGCACATCGTGTCGGGCTGGGCGCTGGCGGCCTTCTGGACGCGGCGCGACAGCAGGGCGGCCGCGGAATGAACACGGGCATCCTGGTGACCGGGGCGAGCGGCTTCATCGGCCAGGGCCTGGTCCGGCAACTGGCCGGCCGCGACGAGGCACTGACCGGCCTCGACATCCGTCCGCCGGCGCAACCGACGCCGGGCGTCGGCCATGAGCCCGGCAATATCTGCGACGGCTCCTTCATCGACCTCGTCATGCGCCACAGGCCGCGCGTCGTGGTCCACCTGGCATCCGTCGTCGCCGCCGGCGGTGATCCCGAACGCGACTATGCCATCGACGTGGTCGGTACGGGCAATGTCGTCCGCGCCTGCCTGGCCGCCGGGGTCAGCCGCCTCGTCGTGACCTCGAGCGGGGCGGCCTATGGCTACCATGCCGACAATCCCCAGCCGCTGACCGAAACCGATCCGCTGCGCGGCAATGACGACTTCCCCTATTCGCGCCACAAGCGGCTGGTGGAAAACCTGCTGGCCGAGGCGCGCGAAACCCATCCAGCCCTCGAACAGGTGGTGTTCCGTCCCTGCACCGTGCTCGGCCCCGGCGTCCGCAACCAGATCACCGCGATTTTCGAACGGCCTGTGGTGATCGGCCTGGCCGGCAGCGCCACGCCGTTCAGCCTGATCAGCGAGGCCGACGTGATCGCCGCCCTCGTCCGGGCGACCGAGGCGGCAAGTCCGGCAGGTGTCTATAATCTCGCCGGCGACGGCACGCTGTCGCTCGCCGAGATCGCCAGGCGGATCGGCAAGCCCTATTTGCCGCTGCCACCGGCCTTGCTGCGCGGCGTGCTCGGCCTCGCCAATCAGCTGACGCTGACCCGGCTCGGCCCGGCCCAGGTCAATTTCCTGCAATATCGGCCGGTTCTCGCCAATGACCGCCTGAAAGGCGTTTTCGGTTATGTACCGGCCTTGTCGGCGGCCGAGGCCTTCGACCGCTACTGGCAGGCGAGGGCTGCGGCATGACCTTTCTCGTCATCGGCGCGGGGCCGGCGGGTCTCGCCACCGCCCGGGTGTTCAAGGAGGTCGGCCTGCCCTTCGAGGTGGTCGAGCGCCATGGCGAGATCGGCGGCCAGTGGCTTTATGGCGCGCCGTCGAGCGGCGTCTATGCCTCGACCCATCTGATCTCGTCCAAGACCACCACGGCCTTCGCCGACTATCCCATGCCGGAAGACTGGCCGGCCTATCCGCACCACACCCAGGTGCTCGACTATCTCAAGAGCTATGCCCGCCATTTCGGCCTCTACCCGTCGATCCGCTTCAACCGGGCGGTGACCCGCCTGACGCGTCGGGCGGAGGGCTGGCAGGCAAGCTTCGACGATGCGACCAGCCGCGACTATCAGGGCGTGGTGATCGCCAACGGCCATCTGACCGATCCCGAGTTGCCGCAGATCCCCGGCAGCTTTTCCGGCGAACTGATGCATTCGAAGACCTACAAGAACGCTGCGATCTTCGACGGCAAGCGGGTGCTGATCGTCGGCATGGGCAATACCGGCTGCGACATTGCCGTCGACGCCGTGCACCGGGCCGCCAAGGTCTTGTGGTCGGTCCGCTCGGGCAACCATTTCACCCCGAAATTCCTGGGCGGCAAGCCGGCCGACGAAGCCAGCCACAAGGCGAAATTCGTGCTGCCGCGCCACCTGCGTTCTGTCCTGCACGAGGTGGTGCTGCGCTTCGTCGTCGGCGCGCCGGAAAAGTTCGGGCTGCCGCGCCCGACGCACCGGCTTTACGATCGCACCCCGGTGGTCAATTCGCTGGTGCTGCAGCATCTCGGCCAGGGCGACATCCAAATCCGCCCGCCGATCGAGGAGCTCGACGGCAACCGCGTGATCTTCACCGACGGCCGAACCGACGAGGTCGACCTGGTGCTGCTCGCCACCGGCTACCGCATCACCTTCCCATTCCTCGACGCGGCGGCACTCGCCGAAGAGCTGAACTGGCAGGCACCGGCGCCGCACCTTCACCTGAACATTTTCCCGCCTGCCGACAACAACCTGTTCGTGGTCGGGATGATCGAGGGCGCGGGCATCGGCTGGCCCGGTCGCGACCTGCAGGCGCGGACGGTGGCGGCCTATATCACGGCCCGCCGCGACGCACCCGACAAGGCCAGCGCCTTTCGCCGGGAGATCGCCCGCCATTGCGCGGCGCCACGCCCGAGGGATGCGGGGCCGCACGGCATCTTCATCGATTTTCTCGATTACAAGCGCGTGCTCGGCAAGCGCATCGAGCAGCTGAGTTGAATGATATCAAGTACACTGGAGCACAGCCTCTTTTGACTGTCCCCCTCGGATAGTCCTGCACAAAGATCAGCCGTCCTTCGAGGCTCGCTTCGCTCGCACCTCAGGATGAGGGCTGCAGAGAACTGCATCAGCGTTGCTCATGAAGCGTTGAGCGTATCGCGCGTTCTGCGCCGCCGCTGCTGCAATGCTCCAGGGTCCTCATCCCAACGCAAAAGCGAGCTTTTGCGTGGAGGTGCGAGCGAAGCGAGCCTCGAAGGACGGCTTACCGATGGGCAGGAAGCCCAGCCCATCCAGCCGTCGAAAACCACGGACAAAGGCCCAGCAAGAGCCTCAGGCCGCGCCGGCGAAACGCTCGTTGAAGGCATAACCGGAGCCGCGCACGGTGCGGATCGGGTCGGCCTCGCGCCCGCGCTTCACCGCCTTGCGCAGGCGGCCGATGTGAACGTCGACCGTGCGTTCGTCGATATAGACGTCGCGGCCCCAGACGCCGTCGAGCAATTGCTCGCGGGTATAGACGCGCCCCGGAGACTGCATCAGGAATTCGAGCAGGCGGAACTCGGTCGGCCCGAGCGTGATCTCGCGCCCCGAACGGTGAACCCGGCGCGTCTCGCGATCGAGCTCGATGTCGCCCGACTTCAGGAGGCTGGACAGGTGCTCGGGTTTCGCCCGGCGCAGCAGAGCCCGGATGCGGGCCAGCAATTCCGGGACCGAGAAAGGCTTCACCACATAGTCGTCGGCGCCGGTGGCGAGCCCGCGCACCCGCTCGCCTTCCTCACCGCGCGCGGTGAGCATGATCACCGGCAGCCGCTCGGTTTCGGCGCGCAACCGGATGCGCCGGCAGAGCTCGATGCCCGACAGACCCGGCAGCATCCAGTCGAGCAGCATCAGATCAGGGACCGCCTCACGCAGCCGCACCTCTGCCTCGTCGCCGCGCATCACCGTTTCGACGCGGTAGCCTTCGGCTTCGAGATTATAGCGGAGGAGAACGGTGATCGGTTCCTCGTCCTCGACCACCATGATGCGTGCGGTCATGAGATTTTCCTTCGCGATTAACTGGCCGTCGTGACGATGGACGTGGTGTCGAGCTTCGGCCGCTCTTCGGCAAGCGTCGTGCCGTTGACCACGTAATAGATCGTCTCGGCGATATTGGTGGCGTGGTCGCCGATGCGCTCCAGGTTCTTGGCGCAGAACAGGAGATGCGTGCAGGCGCCGATATTGCGCGGATCCTCAAGCATATAGGTCAGGAGCTCGCGGAACAGCGAATTGTAGAGCGCGTCGATATCGCCGTCCGATTTCCAGACGTCGAGAGCAGCCGCCACGTCACGCTGCGCGAAGGCGTCGAGCACCTCCTTGATGCGCTCCAGCGCCAGGCGCGCCATGGCGTCGAAGCCGCCGGTCACCTTGGGCAGCGGCATCGAGCCGTTGATGGCGATGACCCGCTTGGCAATGTTCTTGGCGAGATCGGCGATCCGCTCCAGATCGGCCGCGATGCGCAGGGCGCCGACGATCTCCCGCAGGTCGATCGCCATCGGCTGACGCCGGGCGATGACCAGGATGCCGACTTCCTCGATCTCGCGCTGCATCGCGTCGATGGTCGGATCGGCGGCGCGCACCGTTGAGGCCAGCGCGACGTCACCGCGGATCAGGGCGTCGATGGCACCGACGATCTGCTTTTCGGTGAGCCCGCCCATTTCGGCGACGCGCTGCGCCAGCCCCTTCAGCTCGTTCTCAAATGCGCTGACGATGTGCTCGGTCATGCGGGTCTCCTGCTGGGCCGGGAAAAGGGGGCTTTTCCCTACCCTGATATGACGACGGTTCTATGCTTGCGACGTGACACATCAATGACGATGAATCGCATAACGCTTCAATCGCTTAGATGAGATGCGACAGGGTCGTGGGCAAGCATTGGCCGGCCGACTCGGCTATTCTGCCGCAGGCGACCCGCTGCGCGCCGGTGCGCCGGCCGGCGGCGCTTCGCCCGGCTCGGCCGCCGCCGCGGCGGTTTCCAGCCGGACGGTGAAGGTCGCCCCGTCACGCCCCTCGCTTTCGATCGCCAGGCGGCCGCGGTGGCGCTTGACGATATGCTTGACCAGCGCCAGGCCAAGACCGGTACCGCCCTTCTCGCGGCTCGACGCCACGTCGACGCGATAGAAGCGCTCGGTCAGGCGCGGCAGGTGCTCCGGCGGAATGCCGGGGCCATGGTCGCGCACCGCCACCACCGCCTCGTCACGGCGCTTGCCGCGCGGCTCGCGCCTGAGCGTGATCTCGACCGTCTTGCCTTCGGAGCCATATTTGATGGCGTTCTGCACCAGGTTCTCGAACAGGCGGAACAGCTCGTCCTGGTCGCCCGAAACCACCAGCGCGGGCTCCGCCGCCTCGATGCCGACGCTGACGCCGAGCGTCTGGGCATAGGGACCGAGGCTGTCGCGCACCTGGCCGAGCAGGGGCACGAGGTTGACCTGCGCCATCGGGCGGACATGCTCGTTCAGCTCGACCCGCGACAGCGAGAGAAGATCGTCGATCAGCCGCGCCATCCGGTTGGCCTGGGCCAGCATGATCGCCAGGAACCGCTCGCGGGCCGCCGGATCGTTCTTGGCCGGCCCCTGGATGGTCTCGACGAAACCGACCACGGAAGCCAGCGGCGTGCGCAGCTCATGGCTGGCATTGGCGACGAAATCGGCGCGCAACCGTTCCAGCCGGCGCTCCTCGGTCAGGTCGCGCAGCGACACCAGCACGAAATCCGGGGTCGCTTCGTCGCGCGCCTTCACCGTCAGCGCGACTGGCGCCGCCTCAACCCGGAACCACCGGTTGACCGGCACCCGCTCGGTATAGTCGATCTCCTGGGTGGCGTTGGTGGCGAGCGCCCGGCGCACCGCCTCGACCACTTCGGGGGTGCGCAATGCGAGCGTCAGCGGCTCGCCGCGCCTCAGGCCGCCGATCAGGTCGAGCGCCCTGGCATTGTGGCTGCGCACGATCAGTTTCGGATCGATCAGCATGGCCGGCGCCGGCAAGGCCGCGATCAGCCCTTCGATGGTCAGGTCGGTCAGCCGGGCCGCCCGGCGCGCCAGCTGTTCGGGATCCGGCGGGATCGGCGCGATGCTGGTCCGCCGCACGATCAGCGCGGCGACCGTCAGGACCGCCACCGAGCCGATGGCATAGGGCCATTCGACCTTGCGCCAGACGATCAGGAAGACGGCGACGAGGAAGGCCACGACCAAGAGCAGGACACGCCCTTGCCAGCCCTGCAGTCGCGGCGGTTCCAACTCGTCGTCCATGGATGTGTTCCTAGAGCATTTTCGAACGCGGAGGCTACCGGTTCACGTCGGCGGGATGAGATGAGGCGAAAAAACCCCTGCCCGTTGACGCAGGACGGGAGGGCGCCGATGCCGGCCCAGGGCTGACTGTCATGGCGATGCGACGGTTCGATGACGAAAGCCCCGCGCCTCAGTCGCGCCGGAACACCACGCTCGCCGCCCAACCGGTGAACAGCGCCATGGCGGCCGCGGCCATGCCGTAGATCAGCCCGTTGTCGCGTGCCGCATTGGCCACGAAGGCCTCGAAACCGGTCTTCGTCACTTCGAAATTGGTATTCTCGCGCGCCAGGATCACTCCGCCCGACATCAGATAGATGTCCACATCGAAAGCCCCCACCGGCGTGTTGGCGACGACGGGAATGGTGGCGCGGAACAGGGTCGGGGTGAGGAAGGTGACGCCGGTCGGGTTTTCGCGGAACAGCCCCCGGGTCTGGTTGATCCTGAGAAAGGCTTCGCGAAAGGTCACGGTCCCCTCCGGATTGGTGCCCGGGCGCGAGGTCGCCAGCGCGATGCCCTGGAGACCGATCTGCTGGCGCCGGCGCACGTCGAGATCGGCCAGCGCGTCGGCCGGCTTGTTGGACAGGAGCGCATAGAAGGTCGGCACCTCCACGAATTCACGCGCGTCGGTGTTCATCCAGATGCCGAACATGCGGTCCTTGCGGCGGGTGATGACCTTCGCCCGGGGGCCGCGCACCACCACCGCCATGTCGTAGCCGCCGGAGCGCGCGACCGTCTGGCTGTCGCGCTCGATCGAGCCGAACAGCACGATTTCCGAGCCGACGAAATTGGACGTGATCTGCAGCCGGTGGGTCGACAGCGAGGTGATCAATGTCTCGGCGCGGGCAGCCGCCGCCATGGCGATCAGGCCGATGAGGACGATCGCCGGGCGGATCATCGGCCCACCCATTCCATGATCGTGTTGGAAAACGGGTCGTCCGGCCTGAGCACCAGGTCGACGAAGAAGCGGATACCGACGGCGAGCACCACGAGGCCGAGCATCAGGCGCAGCTCCTCGCCCTTCATGGTCAGCGAGGTGCGGGCGCCGAACTGGGCGCCGATCACGCCGCCGATCATCAGGAGCAGCGCCAGCACGACATCCACCGAGGCATTGGTGATGGCGTGGAAGATCACCGTCAGCAACATGGTGATCAGCGTCTGCAGGCTGGACGTGCCGATGACCACCGAGGTCGAGACGCGCAGGAGATAGATCAGCGCCGGTACCAGCAGGAAGCCGCCGCCAATGCCCATCATCGAACCGAGAAAGCCGATGCCGAGCCCGATGGCGACGACCGGAATGACCGATATGGTGATGCGTGAACGGGGGAAATTCATCGCGAAGGGCAGGCTGGAGGCGACCCGCCGGTCGCGGGCCGGCACCGGCTTCGGCGGCTCGCCGGAGCGCGAGCGGGCGATCGCCCGGCCGCTCTCGATCACCATCAGCAGGCCGATGCCGCTGAGCAGCGTCACATAGGAAAGCGCGATGAACAGATCGAGCTGGCCGGCCCGGCGCAGCAGCGAAAAGGCCGCGACACCTCCGGCTGAGCCTATCACGCTGCCGCCCATGAGCACCGCGGCGAGCTTCGCGTCGACCGCGTTCTTGCGCCAGTAACTCAGCGTTCCCGACAGCGACGAGGCGGCGATCTGCCCGGACACGCTGGCCACCGCGATGGCCGGGGGAATGCCGATGAAGATCAGGAGAGGGGTCAGCAGAAAACCGCCGCCGACACCGAACATGCCGGAAATGAACCCGACCGCCAGCCCCATGCTCAGGATCAGGAGCATGTTCACGGGCAGTTCGGCAATGGGCAGGTAAAGCTGCACGGCTCACCCCGGCGATGATCGGGTTGACCTCCGAAGGACCGGAAAATGCCTGCCGCGTCAAGGCTTTTGGCCGCAGGGCTCCAACCCGGTGGGCAGTGTCAGTAGGACCGTGGCATTCCCAGCACATGTTCGCCGACATAGGCGAGGATCAGGTTGGTCGAGATCGGCGCCACCTGGTAGAGCCGGGTTTCGCGGAACTTGCGCTCGACGTCGTAGTCGGCGGCGAAGCCGAAGCCGCCATGGGTCTGCAGGCAGGCATTGGCCGCCTCGAACGAAGCGTCCGCGGCGAGCAGCTTGGCCATGTTGGCCTCGGCGCCGAAGGCTTCGCCCGCATCGCAGAGGGCTGCCGCCTGGAAGCGCATCAGGTCGGCGGCGCGAATGTTCACATAGGCCCGCGAGATCGGGAACTGAACGCCCTGGTTCCTGGCGATCGGCCGGTCGAAGACGATGCGTTCGGTGCCGTATTTCTTGGCCCGTTCGATGAACCAGTAGCCGTCGCCGATACATTCGCCGGCGATCAGGGTGCGCTCGGCATTGAGGCCGGAGAGAATGGTCTTGAAGCCCTTGCCCTCTTCGCCGATCAGGTTCTCGGCGGGGATTTCGAGGTCGTCGAAGAACACCTCGTTGGTCTCGTGATTGACCATGTTGCGGATCGGCCGGACCGTCATGCCATGGCCGATCGCGTCGCGCAGGTCGACCAGGAAGACCGAAAGGCCGTCGGATTTCTTGGCGACCTGGTCGACCGGCGTGGTGCGGGCGAGCAGCACCATCAGTTCGGAATGCTGCACGCGGCTCGTCCAGACCTTCTGGCCGTTGACCACATAGCGGTCATTGCCCTTCTTCACTGCTGTGGTCTTCAGCTTGGTCGTGTCGGTGCCGGTGGTCGGCTCGGTCACCGCCATGGACTGCAGGCGCAGCTCGCCCGAGGCGATCCGCGGCAGGTATTTGGCTTTCTGCTCGGCCGAACCGCCGCGCAGAATGGTGCCCATATTGTACATCTGGCCATGGACCGCGCCGGCATTGCCACCGGAGCGGTTGATCTCCTCCATGATGATCGAGGCTTCCGTCAGGCCGAGCCCGGAACCGCCATATTCGGCCGGGATCAGGGCCGCCAGCCAGCCGGCCTTGGTCAGCGCCTCGGCGAAGGCTTCCGGATAGCCGCGCTCGTCGTCGATCCTGCGCCAATAGGCATCGTCATAGGTGGCGCAGAGCGCGCGCATGGCGTCGCGCAGGTCGGCATGATCGTCGGCAGTCGGCAAGGTCAGGGGCATGGCTTCAGGTCTCCGCGGTGGGACCATAATGGCTCGGCGCGGCAGGCGATATCCGGCCGATGGCAGAGGCCGGATGCATCAGGCGGCCGACTGCTCAGGCGTCGTCGGACGGCCCGCACCAGCCCGGCAGGTAGCCGGCCTCGTCGCCGCGGGCGATCGTCATCGCCTTGTTCAGCGCAGCCTCGAAATCCATGTCGATCACCTTGCGCTTGATGTGAAGGCGCAAATAGGCGGCCCAGAGGAACTCCGAGAACGGGGTCGTGTCCTTGGCGAAGCCGCCGGCCCGGCGCAACGATCCCGCCAGGCTTCGATAGGGGTCGTCGACGAGTTCGGTCACGCTTTTCGGGATGTCCTGAAAACGCTGCCTGACACCATCGGCGCCATAGGGATGGGTCCAGCCCTTGAGATCGCAGACGGTCCAGAAACTGTCCTTGTCGAGGCGCGACAGGTCGGCGATGACGGTCACCAGGATGTCCGCGACGTCCTCCTCGACCAGCGCGCGCGCCAGATGATGGTGGTCGATGACGTAAAAGCGGTCCTTCGGGCCCTTCAGCACCGGGATCATATGGCGGCCGAGGAAATCGCCTTTCTTTTCCGTGCTGCGCCAGCGTCGGCGCTTCTCCTCGACCTCCCGCATGCCGACCGTGATCTGGGTCGGGCGAAGATCGGTGATGGCGACAGGATGGACGACGGGCTCGCGCGGGTGCATCGGCAGATCTCGACGATGATGATCCGCCCCCGAGCCGCGCTGATCCGATCACGGCGGCGCGTCGAAGACTATTGGTAGTGCCACGCACGCCGCGGCGCGAAAGTTGCTTAAGCTGTCTTTGACGCCCTCTCCGGAAGGCATTACCGGTAACATCATGGCCATTCTCGCGCAGCTGCACCACGTCACGCGTTACCTCTACGACCGGCCGGTGGGCCTCGGCCCCCAGGTCATCAGGTTGCGCCCCGCGCCGCACAGCCGCACGACGATCCCCAGCTATTCGCTCAAGGTCGTGCCCGAAAACCACTTCGTGAACTGGCAGCAGGACCCGCACGGCAACTGGCTGGCGCGTTTCGTCTTTCCGGAGAAGACCACCGAATTCTCGGTCACCGTCGATCTCACCGCCGACATGGCGGTGGTCAACCCGTTCGACTTCTTCATCGAGAGCTACGCCGAGACCTATCCCTTCGCCTATACGCCGGCGCTCGCCGAGGAACTGGCGCCCTATCTGGTGATCGAGCCCGCCGGCGCGCATTTCGAGAGCTATTTCGCGGCGATTCCGCGCGGACCGGTGCAGACGATCGATTTCCTGGTCGCGCTCAACCAGAAGCTCCAGAACGACATCAGCTATGTCATCCGCATGGAACCGGGCGTCCAGACTCCGGACGAAACGCTCGAGCGCGCATCGGGCTCCTGCCGGGATTCGGCCTGGCTCCTGGTCCAGGTGGCGCGCCGTCTCGGTCTCGCCGCCCGCTTCGTCTCCGGCTATCTCATCCAGCTGAAGCCGGACCTCAAAGCGCTCGACGGCCCCGCCGGCACCGACAAGGACTTCACCGACCTGCACGCCTGGACCGAGATCTACATTCCCGGCGCCGGCTGGATCGGCCTCGACCCGACCTCGGGCCTGCTGTGCGGCGAGGGTCATATCCCGCTGGCGGCGACGCCGCATTTCCGTTCGGCTGCGCCAATTTCAGGCAATGTCGAGCCCGCCGAGGTGAGCTTCGCCTTCGACATGCGGGTCGACCGCATCGACGAGCGGCCGCGCGTCACCGCGCCTTTCTCGGACGAAGCCTGGACCCGGCTCGATGCGCTCGGCGACAAGGTCGATGCCGACCTGGCAAGCCAGGACGTGCGGCTGACCATGGGCGGCGAGCCGACCTTCGTCTCGGTCGACGACTACGAAGGCGCCGAATGGAACACCGCCGCCGTCGGCCCGACCAAGCGCGAACGCGCCGACGAGCTGATCCGCCGTCTGCGTGACCTCTACGCGCCGGGCGGCTTCCTGCATTACGGCCAGGGCAAGTGGTATCCCGGCGAGAGCCTGCCGCGCTGGACCTTCGCGCTCTACTGGCGTCGCGACGGCAAGCCGATCTGGAACGACGAGCGGCTGATCGCCAGGGAGACCGGCACCACCTCCATTTCCGTCGACGATGCCGGCGCGCTCGCGGCCGGTATCGCGACCCGGCTCGGCCTCGACGCCGAGGCGGCGGTGCCGGCCTATGAGGATCCGGCCCATTGGGTGCTCAAGGAGAGCGACCTGCCCGTCAATGTCGATGCGCTCGATTCCAAGCTCGAAGACGCCGAGGCGCGCGCCCGCATCGCCCGTGTATTCGAGCGCGGCCTGACCAAGCCGTCGGGTTTCGTGCTGCCGATCCAGCGCTGGAATGCCGAGCCGGCCAAGCGGAACTGGATGACCGAGAAATGGAAGCTGCGGCGCGAGCGGCTGTTCCTGGTGCCCGGTGACAGCCCGGTTGGCTATCGCCTGCCGCTCGGCGCCCTGCCCCATGTGCCGCCGACATCCTACCCCTATGTCGTCGACGCCGATCCGGGCAGCGTGCCGGAGACCTTGCCCGATCCGCAGGTCATCGAGGCCCAGGTCACCCAACGGGTCGCCGCCGAGCACGCGCGCGAGGCCGGCCGCGCCGAGCAGGTCGAGCAAATCATTTCGGGCGACAATGCGGTCCGCACCGCCCTGGCGGTCGAGCCGCGCGACGGCCGGCTCTGTGTCTTCATGCCGCCGACCGAAAGGCTGGAGGACTATCTCGAGCTCCTCGCCGCGACCGAGGCCACCGCCCGGTCGCTCGGGCTCGCCGTCCATGTCGAGGGCTATCCGCCGCCGACCGACCCGCGCCTCAATGTGGTGAAGGTCACCCCCGACCCCGGCGTCATCGAGGTCAATGTCCATCCGGCGGCATCCTGGCGCGACTGCGTGGCGATCACCCAGGGGCTCTACGAGGAAGCCCGGCTGTCACGGCTCGGCACTGAGAAGTTCATGCTCGACGGCCGCCATACCGGCACCGGCGGCGGCAATCACGTGGTGGTCGGCGGTGCCAGGCCGTCGGACAGCCCGTTCCTGCGCCGGCCCGACCTGTTGAAGAGCCTGGTGCTCTACTGGCAGCGCCATCCCTCCCTGTCCTACCTGTTCTCGGGCATGTTCATCGGCCCGACCAGCCAGGCGCCGCGCGTCGACGAGGCGCGCCATGACGGACTCTACGAGCTCGAGATCGCCATGAGCATGGTGCCGAAGCCGGGTGACGGCGTGGCCCCCCTGCCCTGGCAGGTCGACCGCCTGTTCCGCAACCTGCTGGTCGATTCCACCGGCAATACCCATCGCACCGAATTGTGCATCGACAAGCTGTTCTCGCCCGACAGCCCCTCCGGGCGCCTCGGCCTGGTCGAGTTCCGCGGCTTCGAAATGCCGCCCGACCCGCGCATGAGCCTTGCCCAGCAATTGCTGATCCGCGCCATCATCGCCTGGGTCTGGCGCGAGCCGCAGGACGGCCCGCTGGCCCGCTGGGGCACCGCGCTGCATGACCGCTTCATGCTGCCGCATTTCGTCTGGGAGGACTTTCTCGGCGTGCTCGCCGATCTCGACCGGGCCGGCTATGCCGTCGATCCCGCCTGGTTCGAGGCGCAATACGAATTTCGCTTTCCGCTGGCCGGCATGGTCGACCATGCCGGCGTCAGGCTGGAGCTGCGCCAGGCGCTCGAGCCCTGGCACGTCATGGGCGAGGAAGGTGCGATCGGCGGCACCGTGCGTTTCGTCGATTCGTCCGTCGAACGCCTGCAGGTGAAGGTCACCGGGGTCCAGCCGGAGCGCCATGTCGTCACCTGCAATGGCCGTCCGGTTCCGCTGACCTCGACCGGCCGCAGCGGCGAATATGTCGGTGGCGTCCGTTTCAAGGCCTGGAAGCCGGCCTCCGGCCTGCACCCGACCATTCCGGTCCATGCGCCCCTGACCTTCGACATCGTCGACGCCTGGAGCCGGCGCTCGCGCGGCGGCTGCGTCTATCACGTCGCCCATCCCGGCGGCCGCAATTACGAGACCTTCCCGGTCAATTCCTATGAGGCGGAAGCGCGCCGGCGCGCCCGTTTCCAGGACCACGGCCACACGCCCGGGCTGGTCGATCCGCCGAAGCCGGAGCGCACCGGCGATTTTCCCGTCACCCTCGACTTGCGCCGCCCGCCGGTTCATTGAGCCGGCAGCGGGAAATCTCCACCATGACCTTGCGCGGACCACGCTCCACCGACACCAGAGCCGAACGCATCCTGGCGCTTCTGGCCCATTACCAGCCCCTGCCCGGGATCTATGACGAGATCCTGGACGACCGGGGCGAACCGCGCGAGCACTGGAAACCGGTGCTGGCGAGCCTTGCCGATCTCGGTCCGCGCGAACTCGACCGGCGTTTTTCCACGGCCGACCGCTACCTGCGCGACAGCGGCGTTTTCTACCGGGTCTATGGCGACCAGACCGGCGCCGAACGCACCTGGCCGCTCGCCCATGTGCCGCTGGTCATCGCCCCGGAGGAGTGGCGCAAGCTCTCGGCCGGTCTCGCCGAACGCGCCGAACTCCTGGAAACGACGCTCGCCGACCTGTTCGGCCCGGGCGACCTGGTCCGCGACGGCCTGCTGCCGGCTGCCGCCTTTGCCGGCTCGCCGGATTTCCTGCGCCCGATGGTCGGGGTCAAGCCGCGCGGCGGCGAGCATCTCTGGCTCTACGCCGCCGATGTCGGCCGTGGGCCCGACGGCCGCTGGTGGGTGCTCGGCGACCGCGCCCAGGCGCCGTCGGGCGCCGGCTATGCGCTGCAGAACCGGCTCGCCATGGCCCGCTCGCTGCCGGAAATCTACCGCACCTTGCCGGTCGAACGGCTCGCCGGCTTTTTCCAGGCGATGCGCGCGCAGTTCTCGGCACTGGCCGCCGGCACCGAATCGCGTGTCGCGATGCTCACCCCCGGGCCGCTGAACGAAACCTATTTCGAGCATGCCTATCTCGCCCGCTATCTCGGCTTCCTCTTGACCGAGGGTGCCGACCTCACCGTCCGCGACGACACGCTCTACATCCGCACGGTCTCCGGCCTGAAGCGGCTGGAAATGGTCTGGCGCCGGCTCGACGCCGACTTCGCCGATCCGCTCGAACTCAATCCGCGCTCCCATCTCGGCGTCGCGGGGCTTGCCGGCGCGCTGCGCGCCGGCAAGGTGACGCTCGCCAATGCGCTCGGTTCCGGCGTTGCCGAGGCGCGCGCGCTGCTCGCCTTCCTGCCGGCGATCGCGCGTCATCGCCTCGGCCGCGAGCTGCAATTGCCGCATATCGCCACCTGGTGGTGCGGCCAGCCGCTCGAACGCGGCGCGGTCATTGCCGATCTCGACAGCTTCGTGGTGGCGCCGGCCTTCGGCCAGACCGTTCCGGGCGTGCTCGACGACGGCCCGGTCCTGGCCGGCGACCTCTCGGCCGACGCCAAGCTGAAGCTTGCCGAGGAGATGCGCCTGCGCGGCTCGGATTTCGTCGCCCAGGAGGTGGTCAAGCTCTCGACCATGCCGGTCTGGCGTGACGGCTATCTGGAGCCACGGCCCTTCATCCTCAGGCTGTTCCTCGCCAAGGTCGACGGCCGCTGGACGGTCATGCCCGGCGGCTTCTGCCGTGTCGGCGACCGCATCGACGCCCGCGCCGTGACGATGCAGCGCGACGGCCGCTCCGCCGATGTCTGTGTGCTCGCCGATGGCCCGGTCGACGAAACGACCTTGCTGCCCACCCCGGACAAGGTGGAACTGCGCCGCTCGACCGCCTCGCTGCCGAGCCGCGCCGCCGACAATCTCTACTGGCTCGCCCGCTACATGGAGCGCGCCGAAGCGACCCTCAGGCTGGTCCGGGCGCTCGGCGACCAGATCGGCACCGGCCAGTCGATGGCCGGCGAGGCGGTGCGCCGTATCGTCGACCTGCTCGGCGCCTGGGAGGCGCTGCCACGCGACCACATCATCACCGACCCCGCCGCGGTCGCCGCCACCGTGCTGCACGGCCAGACATCGGGCAGCCTGGTCGCGCTGACCCAGGCGGCCAGGGGGGCAGCCTCGGTCATTCGCGACCGCTTCTCCCCCGATGCCTGGTTGACCATCACCGATCTCGTCGCGCTCGCCGGCAAGGCCTCGGCCGGCACCGCCGACACCGACATCTTCGACCGGGCGGATACCGGACTGCGCATTGCCGCGGCCTTTTCCGGCCTGGCGCAGGAGAACATGAACCAGCTGGCCGGCTGGCGCTTCCTGTCCATCGGCAAGCGGGTCGAACGGGCACTCGCGACCTGCCGGGCGACCCGCCAGTTCGCCGATCCGAAAATCGGCGCCGCCGGCCTCGACGTGCTGCTCAGTCTCGCCGACAGCCAGATCACCTATCGCCGCCGCTATGTGATGGTCGCCGCCCGCGCGCCCGTGCTCGATCTGGTCCTGCTCGATCCGAACAATCCCCGCTCGGTGGCCTTCCAGGTCGAACGGATCAGCCAGCACCTGAAGGCCTTGCCCTTGCATTCCTCGGACGGACGGCTGAACAGCGCCGAAAAGCTGATCGCCCGCGTCCTGGTCGAATTGCAGACGGCCGATGCCCACACCCTGGATTCCCGGCAGATCCTGACGCTCGAGCAACGGCTGATGGATCTGTCGGATGAGGTTTCCGGCCAATATTTCACCCATCGCGAGGCCGAACGGCCGATGAGCGCGGACGCGGACGAGATTCAGTGATGATCTACGAAATCCGCCAGGTCGCCGACTACACCTATGCCGCTCCGGTCGCCGCTGCCCAGCACGTGCTGCGCGTCGTGCCGGTCGATCGCCTCGGCCAGCGCGTCATCGCCTGGGACCTGTCGATCTCGCCCAAACCGACGCAGCGGCGCGATACCACCGACTTCTTCGGCAATCACGTGGTCTTTCTCAATTTCGAGACCCCGCACAGCAAGATCAAGATCGACACCCGTGCCCGCGTGGCGATCGCCGGGCGCAGCCGACCGCTGCCCGGCATGGATCCGCCTTGGGAGCGGGTGCGCGAGACCGCCTTCGCATCCGCCGATATCTCGCCGGCATCGCCCGTCCATGCCCTGTTCGCCAGCCGCCACGTGCCGCGCGACCCGACGATCCGCGCCTATGCCACGGCGAGCTTTCCGCCCGGCCGGCCGATCCTGGATGCGGCCTTCGATCTCGCCCTGCGCATCCATGCCGATTTCACCTATGACACCGAGGCGACCGAGAACGACACGCCGGCGGCCGCCGCCTTCGCCATGCGCCGCGGCGTCTGCCAGGACTTCGCCCATATCATGATCTCGGGCCTGCGTGGCCTGGGGCTGCCGGCCGCCTATGTCAGCGGCTATCTGCGCACCAACCCGCCGCCGGGCCAGCCGCGTCTCGAAGGAGCCGACGCGACCCATGCCTGGGTATCGGTCTGGTGCGGGCCGGAGCTCGGCTGGTGGGGGCTCGATCCGACCAATGGTCTGATCGTCGACCGCGACCATATCGTGCTGGCGGTCGGCCGCGACTTCGCCGATGTCGCGCCCAATGGCGGCGTGCTGGTCACCTCGGGCGACCACGACATCGCGGTCGCCGTCGACGTCAAGCCGGTGGCGGCCTGACGCCGGGCCTTGCCCGGGCCGGTCAGGCCCGGTGCGCTTCGGCCTCCCCCGATGTCAGCGACAGCCATTCCCAGATCGCCGCCAGCACGAGCACCCCTGTCGTCACCAGCGACAGGGCGAGCGGCGTGAACAGGTGGAACTGGAACTCGGTCGCGCCGATCAGGGCCAGCAAGGCGAGGCCGACCAGATGGGATAGCGGAAAATAGGGCGCGCTCAGCCATTTGAACCAGCCATTGCCCGCGAGGAACAAGGCCGGCGCGCCGACGATCGCCAGCAGCGCCGGCAGTTCCACATGACCTCCGGGATGGGCCAGCACCAGTTCGTCGGCAACCGCCGCGACGATGACCCCGGCGACGATGACGATGTGCAGATAGGTGTAACCGACACGCGCCACGCGCCCCGGATCGGCGGCGTGGGCGATATGATGGGTGCCGCGCTCGGCGCCGATGGCGAAATAGACCCACCACATGGCCGCCGTGCCGACAAAGGCCGAGACGAGCGCGGCGACCGTGGTCACGGTGACAGCCGATTTCTCGAAGGTCGAACCGGTGATGATCAGCGACTCACCGAGCGCGATCAGGACGAACAGGCTGCAGCGCTCGGCCATGTGGTGGCCGTCGACATCCCAGTCGGCGGTGGTCGAGCGGTCGAGTTTCGGCACCCAGAACCCGGTCCAGGGCGCGAGATATTCAAGGCCGATCGCGATGGCCCAGAGCGCCAGCCGCGCATTGCCCTCGGCCAGGCCTCCGGCGATCCAGAACAGCCCTGAAAGCACCAGCCAGGACAGGATGCGCTGAAAATTGCGCCTGTTGCTTTCGCTCGCCAGGCCGGTGGCACAGACGCAGAAAGCGGTGCGACCGACCTGCATGAAGACATAGGCTCCGGCAAAGGCCAGCCCGCCCGCGCCGAAGGCCGAGGGGATCGAGATCGACATGACCAGGCCGGCCAGCATGAGCACGAACAGCGCCACGCGCACCGGCATGCGGTCGGGATCGAGCCAATTGGTCGACCAGGTCGTGTAGACCCAGACCCACCAGACCGCGAAGAACAGCAATGTGGTCTCGACCAGGCCGGCCAGGGTCAACTTGTGCAGCAGGCCGTGGGAAAGCTGCGTGATGGCGAAGACGAAGACGAGATCGAAGAACAGCTCGATCGATGTCACCCGGCCTCTTTGCGCCGACGTCTTGTCGCGCAGGAGGCCGGCATGCCTGAACAGCGAAACCATCATTCACCTGCCCGTTTGAGCCGTGCCGGCGGGAGCGGAACGCCGCCCCGGCGAGCGGCTCGATTCAAGAGAATTTCCACCAGATGAACAGGCCGGCCAGGGCCGGCAAGCCGAAGACCAGGGCGAGGATCGGCGCTTCCGCGGCAACCGAATAGCCGGCGCGCGACACCCCGATCCACATGTTCACCACGGCACAGACGAGCCAGACCGGCAGGAAGATCTTGACGGCGGTGCCGATCGCGCCGCTGGCATCCCCGCCGAAGAACCGGGCCACGAGCACGAACAGTGCGAGCGCCAGGAGGCCGCCCGCGATCACGATCACCGTATGCATGCCCGCCACCCCTTCAACCGCCGATGCGGGAGCGATGATCGGGGGATCGGCGCGGCCGGTCAACCAGCCGGCCGCCCCGAGGCCCGCCTCAGGCCTTCGGCTTCCACAGCCGGCCGATGTCGAAGCGCGCCATGTCGTCGATCAGCTTGACGAAATTGGCCGCCTGGAATTCGGCGGTCTGGCGCCCCTTCTCGGCCGTCGCCAGCGAGGCGTCGCCCGCCGTGCCGTCGGGATGAATGTCCTGGGCGATCCAGCCGAAGGCATGGTTCACCGTCGGCCTGAGATAGGTGAACTCCTTCTCCATGCCCACCATGATCGGCTCGAACAGCTTCGCCTGGCTCATATCGACCAGGTCCGGACGGAAATGCAGCATCAGCGAGGTCTCGACGTCGCCGCCATGAATGCCGTGATTGATGTCGAGCTCGCCGAACAGACCCTTGGGCCTGCCGAAGGCGGTCCAGCTCGACACGACCGCGAGCTGGCCGCAGCGGATGCGCAGTTCGCGCGCCACTACCTTCATCGGATCGAGATTGCCGCCATGGGAGGTCATCAGCAGGATCTTGTCGATGCCGGCGCGCTTGACGCTCTCGCCGATCTCAATCCAGGAGCGCAGCACGCTTTCCGCCGACAAGGTCAGCGTGCCCTTTGAATGAATATGCTCGTTCGACTTGGCCACCGCCTCGATCGGCAGGAACAGCGCGGTGACGTCGGCGCCGACGAGCGGAAACGCCGTCTCGATCATGCCCTTCATGATGCTGGTATCGGTGGAGACCGGCAGATGCGGGCCGTGCTGTTCGATGGCGGCAAGCGGCAGGACGGCGACCGTGCGAGCGGGATCCAGGCGATCGAAGTCGGTGGTCTTCAGGTCACCCCAGTGGCGTGACGGCATGGGAGGTCTCCAGAAACGAACGGTGTTGGCGGTTGCGCAAGCCGGTCGACCGCGCGCAATCTCCTACGCAATCGCCGGCCGGGGCCCATGGCTTCGCATGGTTCGCGCCGGCAGCAAAGTTCCAGAGAGCGGGAGTGCCTTGATGAATTTCGACCTGATCCTGCGCGGTGGCCGCGTGATCGACCCCTCGCAGAAGCTCGACGGCGTGCGCGACGTCGGCTTTGCCGGCGGCAAGGTGGCGGCGGTCGCCAAGGACCTGAAGCCTGGATCGGGCACCGAAATCCGCGACGTCTCCGGCTATATCGTCACGCCCGGGCTGATCGACCTGCACACCCATGTCTATTGGGGCGGTACCTCACTCGGCATCGACGCCGAGGATTTCTGCCGGACCTCCGGCGTCACCACGGCGATCGACACCGGCTCGGCCGGCCCCGGCAACTGGATGGGCTTCCGCAAGCATGTCATCGAGAAGAGCCAGGTGCGCATCCTGGCCTATCTGCATGTCAGCCACGCCGGCATCTATGGCTTCGACAAGCGGGTGATGGTCGGCGAGAGCCGCGAGATCATGCATATGAACCCGATCGACTGCGTCGAGGTCGCCGACAAGAATCGCGACCTGATCGTCGGCATCAAGGTGCGTGTCGGCCTGCACGCCTCGGGCACCAATGGCGAGAGCGCGCTCGATCTGGCGCTGCAGGTCGCCAACGAGGTCGGCATGCCCTTGATGTGCCACATCGACCATCCGCCGCCGTCCTACGAGCATGTCATCGGCCGCCTGCGCCCCGGCGACGTGCTGACCCATGCCTTCCGGCCGTTCCCCAATGCGCCCTGCACGGCGCAGGGAGCGATCAAGCCGGAGGTCATCGCGGCACGCAAGAAGGGCGTCATCTTCGACATCGGCCACGGCAAGGGCTCGTTCTCGTTCAAGACCACGCGCAACATGCTGGCCGGCGGCTTCGAGCCGGACGTGATCTCCTCCGACGTCCACTCGCTGTGCATCGAAGGGCCGGCCTTCGACCAGGTCACCACCTTGTCGAAATTCCTGGTCATGGGCATGCCGCTCGACCGGGTGATCGCGGCCTCCACCGTCAATGCCGCCATGGCGCTGAAGCGCCCCGAGCTCGGCAGCCTGAAGCCCGGCTCGGTGGGCGATGCCACCATCCTGACCATCAAGGAAGGCCGCTTCGACTATGTCGACGTGGTCGGCGAACACCTGATCGCCGACAAGAAGATCGTCTCCGAAGGCACCGTCATCGGCGGCAAGTGGTGGCATCCGAAGCGTTCGAACAAGTTCAAGAAGCTGGCGACCGCCTGAGCCGCGGCCGGGCGGTCAAGCCGCCCGGATCCTTGCCAGGAACCCCGACACCGCCCCGTCGAGTTGATGGGAACCCTCCTTCAGCTTCGACGCGGCATTGGTCATCGCGCCGGCCGCCTCGCGGGTCTCATCGGCCGCGCGGGTGACGCGGCCGATATCGGTCTCCACCGTCCGCGTGCCTTCGGCGGCATCGGCCACCGCGCCGGCAATGCCGTGGGTGACCGCCGACTGCTCTTCCACCGCCGCCATGATCGACGAGGACACCGAGCTGATCTCGCCGATCGTCTTGTTGATCGCCTCGATCGCCGCCACCGCCTCGGCCGTCACCGACTGGACCGCGCCGATCTGGCTGGCGATCTCTTCGGTCGCCTTGGAGGTCTGCGACGCCAGGCTCTTCACCTCCGAGGCGACCACGGCGAAGCCCTTGCCGGCCTCGCCGGCGCGGGCCGCCTCGATCGTCGCGTTCAGCGCCAGGAGATTGGTCTGTGCCGCGATCGCATTGATCAGGTTCACCACGTCGCCGATCTTCTGGGTCGAGACTGCCAGCGTGCCGACGATCTCGCCGGTGCGGGTCGCCTGGTCGACCGCGGAAGCGGCGATCTGCTGAGCCTGGGCGGTGCGGCTGGAAATCTCGCCGATCGAGGACGCCAGCTCCTGCGCTGATCCCGCGGCGCTCTCGACGCTGCCCGTGGCGCCGGCCGATGTCGCGCCAAGCGCCTGTCCGAGGTCCGAAACGTTGCGCGCGACCAGCCCCATCCGCGCCGCATTGCCGACGATCTCTTCGGCGGAACCGGCGACCGTCGTGACCACCGACTGGACGGTCGCGGCGAATTCATCGGCGAGAACCGCCATGTCGCGGGCCCGTCCCGCCCGGTTCGCCTCGGCCTGGGCGGCGTCGGCGGCCTTCAGCCGCGCGACCTCCATCGCATTGTCGCGAAACACCAGCACCGAGCGCGCCAGCGCGCCGATCTCGTCGCGTCGCTCGGTGTCGCTGACCGCCGCATCGGTGCGTCCCTCGGCCACCGCGCCGACCGAAGCGGTCAGTCGCGACAGGGGACCGGTAACCCCGCGCAGCACGGTCCACAGCGCGACCGCGCCGGCCAGCAGAGCCAGGCCGATCGTGGCGATGATCAGCCAGGTGAGGCTGCGTTTGGCGGCTTCGATCTCGCTCGACAGCACCGCGACGCGCTGGCTGTTCGTCTCGGCGAGCGCGGTCATCTCGACATTCAGCCGCTGCCGGGTCGTGCGGTTGGCGTCGTTGTCGCCGATCTGCCGCGCCGCGCCATTGCCCTGCGAGCGTCCGGCATTGGCGAGATCGTTGCGCAACCGCACGAAGACGTCGGCCTGTTCGAGCAGGCGGAGCTTGTTGGCTTCCTCGGTCTTCGGCAGCAGGGCGGCCCATTCGGCAATGGTGGCGCTGAACCGGGCGAGCTGCTGATCCTGAGCCTTGGCGAAGCGCTCGAGCACGTCCTTCTCCGCCGACATGTAGATGCCGCGCGATTCCATGACGACCGCAAAGATCAGGGCATTGGCCCGTTCCGCCAGCAGCGAGCTGCGGGCGTTGTGCTCGATACTGTCGACCGCCGTCTGATAACGTTGGAAACCGTAGACCGCGACGCCGCCAATGATCAGGGCTGCGGCGGCGAGACTGCCAATGACTGCCAAGAGACGGGTTTTGATCTGCACCGGGAACCCCTCAGAGGTGAATCTTCTCGAATAGTCCATGAGAACGGCGGTGCAATGGTTAAGAAAACCATACGGAGATACCGTCGCGTGCTTATTTTCCCGGCAAAACAACAAAAATGGGACATTCGGCACGGAAATGGGATGTTTGACTGCCCAGCATTTCATCCAGACGGGCGCTGTGGAATGACATCCCGATCACCTTCACGCCCGGCGCCAAAAGGGTCTTGCATGACGCCGCAAAACGCGGCACCCCAGCGGAATGACCATTCATCAGACCCCTCGAGATCCGGCCGACAGGCCAACCTATGACATTGCCGGCCTGATCGCGGCGCTCGGCGACATTCCCGTCATTACCGAACCGGTGATCGTGCGGCGGCGCTCGCGCGATTTCTTCTGGTATTCGCCGATCCTCGCTGAAGAGCTGAAGTCGGTGGCGGCCGACATCATCGTCAAGCCGCGCGACGAAGCCGACATCATCGCCGTGGCTGCCGCCTGTGCCCGGCTCCGGATCCCGCTGACCGTGCGCGCCGGCGGCACCGGCAATTACGGCCAGGCCATGCCGCTTGCCGGCGGCGTGCTGCTCGACATGACCGCGCTCGACCAGGTGATCTGGCAGAAGCCCGGCGTCGTTCGCGTTCAGGCCGGCATGAACCTGCTGAGCCTCGACAAGGCGACGCGCGGCCAGGGCTTCGAGCTGCGCATGCATCCCTCCACAAAGCGCACCGCCACGGTCGGCGGCTTCGTCGCCGGCGGTTCGGGCGGCATCGGCTCGGTCGCCTATGGGGGCTTGCGCGAACCCGGCAATATCCTGGCCGCCCGCATCATCACGGTGGAGGAAGAGCCGCGCGTCCTGGAGCTTCGCAACGACGCGGCGCAGAAGGTCAACCGCGCCTACGGCACGACCGGCATCATCACCGAGCTGGAAATGCCGCTGGCCCCTGCCTGGCCCTGGGTCGACGTCATCGTCGCCTTCGACACGTTCTGGGAGGCCTTCGAGGCCGGCCGCGCGGTCGCCATGGCCGACGGCGTGGTGAAGAAGCTGATCACGCCGATCGCGGCGCCCATTCCCTCCTATTTCGGCGCGCTGAAAAGCGCCTGCCCCGAAGGCAAGAGCATCCTGCTCTGCATGATCGCCGAGCCGTTCCTCGACAGTTTCAAGGCGATCCTGGCCGGCCGCGGCACGGTGACCCACGAGGCTCCATCGGAGGAAGGCCCGGGCCAGGTGCCGCTCTACGAATATTCGTGGAACCACACGACGCTGCAATGGCTGAAGACCGACCGGTCCATCACCTATCTGCAATTGCTCTACCCCTTCGACCGGCTCGAGGAGAGCGTGCGCAAGATGATGGCGCTGTTCGAGGGCGAAGTCCTGCCGCATCTCGAATTCATCCGCTTCGCCGGCAATATCACTTGCAGCGCGCTGCCGATCGTCCGCTACACCACGCCCGAACGGCTGAACGAGATCATCGCCCTGCATGAAGAGCACGGCGTGCTGGTCGCCAACCCGCATGTCGTCAGCCTGGAGGACGGCTCGCGCCACAAGCGCGCCGATGCCGACCAGCTCGGCTTCAAGGCCGATGTCGATCCGATGGGCCTGTTGAACCCCGGCAAGATGAAGAGCTTCGTGCCGGTGCGGTAGGCCGCCCCCTTCGTCTTGGCCGGGCTTGTCCCGGCCATCCACATCTTCTTCCTGGCCAAGACAATTCGTGGATGGCCGGGACAAGCCCCGCCAAGACGAGAAAGCCGCGAGATCAGCCTGTGGGAGGCTCGGGTTGAGCCCCCTCAGTTCTCCCGCTTCAGCGCGCTCTCATGCCAGCGCCGGAGCAGGACATGCGACAGCCAGCTGGTCGCCAGGAAGATCGCGATGCCGGTCAGCGAGATCATGATCAGGGCCGCGAACATGCGAGGGATCTTGAGCTGATAGCCGGCCTCGAGGATGCGATAGGCGAGGCCGGAGGACGAACCGCCGGAGCCGGCGACGAATTCGGCGACGACCGCGCCGATCAGCGCGAGGCCGCCCGAAATCTTCAGGCCGCCGAGGAAATAGGGCAGCGCCGCCGGCAGCCGCAGATAGCGCAGCGTCTGCCAGCGCGAGGCGCCGTAGAGCTGGAACAGGTTGATCAGGTTGTGATCGGCGGAATTGAGCCCGAGAATGGTGTTCGACAGGATCGGGAAGAAGGCGACGAGCCAGGCGCAGATGAGAAGCGACAGGTTGATGTCGCCGACCCAGATGATGATCAAGGGCGCGATCGACACGACCGGCGTCACCTGCAGGATCACCGCATAGGGGAACAGCGATTTCTCCAGCCATTTGGACTGGGTGAACAGCACGGCGAGGCCGACGCCCAGGACCACGGCGGCGACCAGGGCGGCTGCCGTGATCTTCAGCGTCACCCACAGCGAGGCCGACAGCGAAGCCCAGTCCTCGACCAGGGTCCTGGCGATCAGCAACGGTCCGGGCAGGATGAAGGGCGGGATCTCGCGGATGCGGACGACCGCTTCCCAGGCGCCGAGCGCCAGGATGCCGATCACCAGCGGCGCGATGATGCCCGGCCAGGTCTCGGTCGAAATGCCCAGCACCTTGCGGTCTTCGCGGTAGATCGGCCGGGCTTCGGCATCCGTGCCGTCATGGGCGACGACCGGCGTCTTGAGGGTGGCCTCGCTCATGCTGAAATGGCCTCCTTGAGCTTTTCGGAGGCGATCCGGCACCAATGGGCATAGTCGGCCGAGGTGCGGAACAATTCGTCGCGGGGATAGGGCGCTTCCACCCGGAGATCGGCCATGACGCGGCCGGGCCGGGCCGCCATCACCACGATGCGCTGCGACAGGTAGACGCTTTCGAACACCGAATGGGTGACGAACACGGCGGAGAAACGATTGGTCTCCCAGAGGGCGAGCAGGTCGTCATTCAGCTTGTGGCGGGTGATCTCGTCGAGCGCCGCGAAAGGCTCGTCCATCAGGAGGATCTTCGGCTGGGTGACCAGTGCGCGGGCGATCGACACGCGCATCTTCATGCCGCCGGAGAGCTCGCGCGGATAGCTGCGTTCGAAGCCCTTGAGGCCGACCAGCCCCAGCATGGCCGCGCCGCGCGCCTCGGCCTCGGCTTGCGACACGCCTTTCAGCTTCATCGGCAAGACGACATTGGCGAGCGCGGTGGCCCAGGGCATCAAGGTCGGATCCTGGAACACGAAACCGAGCTCGTGGTCGCCATTGGCGTCGGCGGCGCCCGGCCAGTCGATCGTGCCGACGCTGGGATCGCCGAGACCGGCCATCATCCTGAGCAATGTCGACTTGCCGCAACCGGACGGCCCGAGCAGGCTGACGAATTCGCCGGCGGCCAGGTCGAGATTGACGTCGCGCACGGCAATGGTGCCGTTGGCGAACTGCTTCGACACGTGCTGGATCGAGACGAGCGGCCTCGCGTCGCTCGCCGCGTTCTTCGGGGATATCACAACCGACACGTCAGGCCTTGCCCACACCCTTGTTGATGAACCTGAGATCATAGGCCTTCTTGTAGTCGATGCCGGGCGGGAACACGCCGGCATCGCGCATCTGGGTATAGAAGGTCTCCCAGCGTGCATCGGTCATGGCGCCGATGCCGAGCGTCAGGGCATCGCCGGACAGGATGATGCCACGCTCGGTCATCACCTTCACGGCGTAATTGATCTTGGCCTGGTCCATGTCCGGGTTGTCGCGCAGGATCGCGGCATTCGCCGCCGCCACGCCCGGCCCGCCCTTCATATATTCGGCCCAGCCCTCGAGCGAGGCGGTGACGAAGCGCTGCACCACGTCGGCGCGCTCGTTGACCATTTTCCGCGAGATGTTGAAGGTGGTGTTGTAATTGGCGAAGCCGGCATCGGCGATCAGGTGGGCGAGCGGGGTGACGCCGCCCTGCTGCTGGATCGCGAAAGGCTCGGAGGACACGAAGCCCTGTTGGCAGATGTTCTTGTCGGCCAGGAACGGCGCCATGTTGAAGGTATAGGGCCGCACCTGCTCGTCGACGAAGCCGAAGCGCGCCTTGAGATAGGGCCAGTAGGACGAACGGCCTCCGGCGGCCACCAGGATGGTCTTGCCCTTCAGCGCCTCGAAACTGTCATTGCCGACACCCGGATGACAGATGATCACCTGCGGATCCTTCTGGAAGATAGAACCGATGCACAGGAAGGGCAGGCCCTCCTGGACATAGCGGATCGCCTCGAAGGAGTTCGACATGATCATGTCGACGCGGCCGCCGAGCAGCAATTGCGAGGGATTCTGCTGCGGCCCGCCCATGCGGATATCGGCGTCGATGCCATATTTGCGGTAGATGCCGCTGGTCAGCGCCAGATAGAAGCCGCCATGCTCGGCCTGGGCGCGCCAATTGGTCTGGTAGGACACCTTGTCGAGGCCCTGGGCCGTCACCTGGCCCGAGGTCATCAGATAGGCTGCGGAGACACCCGCGCCGAGCTTGAGGGCTGTGCGGCGCGTCAGACGAGCGTGAGACATGGCGACCTCTCCGGTTTGTCCTTGCAGGACTAATTCGACAGCGCGCAACGAGCAACGCGCGTGCCGCCTTATCCCTGGCTTTTGTATGGTTTCACGGACCAGCCATGCACAAATTAGCAGCATTTTGCCATAGCGTTGAGCGCGAGGCCGGTTTGATCCACACCGCCGTGCAATGTCGGCACGCCGGGAGTATCTTCGCGGCGATCCAAACCCGCCAGGCCCGAGGACTGCCGATGACCGTGCCCGTGAATGCCTCCGAGACCGCGCACCCGTCCGCCCTCGACCGGCTGCGTACCGATCTCTCAGGCCTGGCGCTGGCCGACGATGCCGCCTCCATTCGCATGGCCAGCCGCGATTTCTTCTGGTTCTCGCCGATCCTGAAAGCCGAACTCGACGGCAAGCATGCCGACCTCGTGGCCATGCCGCGCAGCAAGGACGAGCTCGCCCGGATCGCCGCGGCCTGCGCGCGCCACCGCGTGCCCTTGACCATTCGCGGCGGCGGCACCGGCAATTACGGCCAGGCCGTGCCGCTCGCCGGCGGCCTGATCGTCGACATGCGCAAGTTCGACCGCATGATTTTCGCACGCAAGGGTGCCGCCCGTTTCGAGGCCGGCGCCAACCTGCTCGATATCGACAAGGCGCTCGACCCACATGGCCAGGAACTGCGCTTCCATCCCTCGACCCGGGCCCAGGCGACCATTGGCGGCTTCGTCGCCGGCGGGGCTGCCGGCGCCGGCTCCTGCACCTGGGGCCAGATCGACAATCTCGGCGCGGTCACGGCGCTGGAGGTGATGACGGTGGAGGCCGAGCCCAAGCTGATCGAGCTGCGCGGCAAGGACATCCTGAAGGTGATGCACGCCTATGGCGTCAACGGCATCATCACAGAGGTCGAGGTGCCGACCGCGCCCGCCCATGACTGGGCCGAACGCATCGTCACCTTCGACAGCTTCACCGCCGCCGCCCGCTTCGGCCAGGCCTTCACCGAATGCGACGGCCTCGCCAAGAAGCTCGTCTCGATCCACGATCCGCGCATCGGGCCCTATTTGCGCCGGCTCGCGCCCTATCTCGACAAGGACCGCGCCTTCGCGGTGCTGATGATTTCCGAGCCGCAGGCCGACACGCTCGACCTCCTGATCGCCGACCATGCCGGCAAGGTCACCTTCCGGCGTGGCGCCGACGAGGCCAAGGCGGTCGCCTTCGGCACCCACAAGGAGCGCGGCGGCCCCGGCCCGCTCTACGAATATACCTGGAACCACACGACCCTACACGCCATGAAGATGGATCCGTCCATCACCTATCTGCAGCTGCGCTATCCACCGCCCGACAGCCTCAAGCTCGTCGCCTGGGCCGAGAAACAGTTCCACGACGACGTCTACCTGCACCTCGAATTCCAGCGCCGCCACGGCCAGGTGGTGCCCTCCAGCCTGCCGCTGGTCAAATACACCACGCGCGAGCGGCTGGAGCAGATCATGGCGGAAGCGACGGAGGCCGGCATCCAGGTGTCGAACCCGCACACCTATGTGCTGAACAATGCCGGCTGGAAGCAGATCAAGGCGCCGCAGCCGGAGTTCAAGCGGCTGGCCGACCCCTACGGCCTGATGAACCCGGGCAAGCTGCTCGGCTGGGAAACGGCGAACCAGGAAGCCGCGGAATAGCCCGGTTGGGGCGAGGTTCCACGGTGTGGTGTGGCATTTGGGCCGAGCCCATCGCCTGCCGGCAGGGGATGACGTAGAGGTTCGAGTGCACAGCATCCGCGCTTAGTGACCTGCCATCGCCGAGCAATGAGATCGCCAGACGTTGTGCGAAACGAGGGTATCTCCCTCAACCACATTGGCCCTCCGCCTCACCCCTCCCCAAACCCCTCCGGCGGCACCGCACCGCGCTGCTGGACGATCCGGCCATATTGCTCAGGCTGGCGGTGCATCTCGAAATTGAAGATCGTCGCCTTGTAGCTCTTCGTCAGGTCGAGGTCGCAGCGCGCCACGATCAGCTCGTCTTCCTGAGTCAAGGCCTGGCCAACAATCTCGCCGGTCGGTGCCACGATCGACGAGGCGCCGATCATCTCGCAGCCTTCCTCGACGCCGCATTTGGCGACGCCGACCACCCAGGTGCCGTTCTGATAGGCACCGGCCTGCATGACCAGTTGGTTGTGGAACTCGCTCAGGCGATCATGATCGGGCGCCGGCGGATTGTGCCGGGGCGTGTTGTAGCCGAGCAGGATCATCTCGACCGATTGCAGCCCCATCATGCGGTAGCTCTCGGGCCAGCGGCGATCGTTGCAGATCATCATGCCCATGTTGCCGCCGAGCGTGTTCCACACGCCCCAGGACCGGTCGCCGACCTCGAAATAGCGCTTTTCGAGGTGCTGGAAGGCGCGCCAGGGCTCGTGTCCAGCATGGCCCGGCAAGTGGATCTTGCGGTATTTGCCGACCTGCCGGCCGGTCTTGTCGACCAGCAGCGCGGTGTTGAAATGCCGGCCCTCGGGCGTCAGCTCGGCGTAGCCGAAGGAAAAGCCGATGCCGAGTCGCGCCGCCTCGTTGAACAGCGGCGCCGTTTCGTTGGACGGCATTTCGCGCTCGAAGAAAAAGTCGATCTCCTCCGGGCTCTCCATCCACCAGCGTGGGAAGAAAGTGGTCAGCGTCAGCTCGGGATAAACGATGAGGTCGCAGCGATGCGAGGCCGCCTCACGCATCAGGTCGAGCATACGCTTGACCACCGCGGCACGATTGTCGGCGCGCTGGATCGCACCCATCTGGGCGGCTCCGACTGTGATGATCCGGCTCATGCCGCTGCTCCTTCCACTGTCTCGCGACCAACGACCACGCAACGGATCATCACCTCGGCCACGTCTTCCGTACCGGAATAAGCAAGGCCCACACCAAAGATCCGCACGCGTTTCACAAGCTGTCTCCATGCCTTGCCGGCAAGCCGGGAGGCTCTCTCCCGGCGGCGCCGGCGTCAAACGTTCACTGCCTGTTTGATGAGCAGAAAGGCCAGCATGGCCGGCACCGGAGTTCTCACTCAAGGCCACCTTTTGCGTATCTGCGGCGCGCCGCGACTGGCACGCCGCTTGATAGCTCTTCAGCACGGCGCGTCCCGACTGACCGTTTTGGAGACCGACATGATCCGCGAAGAACTCACCGAGAAGATTCTCGACATCAAGCGCGAGAGAGACTGGACCTGGAAATACATCACCGAGGAGATCGGCGGCATCTCGCCCGTACTGATCGTCGGTGCGCTGCTCGGCCAGATGAAGCTGGTGAAGCCGCTCGCCGCCAAGGCGGCCGCCCTGTTCGGCCTGTCCGCCAACGAAGAGAAGATGCTCAACGAAGTGCCCTATCGCGGCACGGCGATGCCGCCGACCGACCCGCTGATCTATCGCTTCTATGAAATGGTCATGGTCAATGGCCCTGCCTGGAAGGCCTTGATCGAGGAGGAGTTCGGCGACGGCATCATGTCGGCGATCGACTTCAATATCGAGATCGAGCGTGAGGCCAACCCGAAAGGCGATCGGGTCAAGATCGCCATGTCGGGCAAGTTCCTGCCTTACAAATATTACGGCAACGAGCAGGGCATTCCCGATTACGGCTTCAAGGAAGTGTGACGCGACAGCGGCTGTCCCGGCGAGCGTGCGTCTCTACACTGGGGTGCTGAGCCCAGGAGCCGCGCATGCGTCTCGCCCTCATCGCGACGCTGGCAATGAGCCTTGCCGGCGCGGATGCTGCCGCTGCCGGCGATTGCCCGGTGGAGGCGCCGTGCCATGTCGCGACCGGCGACTACGTGCTGCGGCTGCCGGCCAATTGGGACGGCCGGACGCCGCTGCCCCTGTTGATGTTCTTCCACGGTTTCGCCGACACGCCCGCGGGGGTTCTCGCCAATTCCGACATCGGTTCGCTCGCCGATAGCCAGAACCTGCTGCTCGTCTTGCCTGCCGGTCTCGACCGGCGCTGGTATGTCCGGCCCGGGGCACCCGCGCCGCGCGACGATCTCGCCTTCGCCACCGCCGTGCTCGACGACGTCATGGCCCGCTATCCCGTCGACCCGCGCATGGTGGTCGCCGGCGGCTTCTCAGCCGGCGGCTTCATCACCTGGAACCTCGCCTGCTATCGCCCCGGCCGGTTCACCGGCTTCCTGCCGGTTGCCGGCGCCTTCTGGGAGCCCGTGCCCGAGGGCCCCTGCCCGGGCGGCCCGGTCCGGCTGCGCCATGTCCACGGCCGGTGGGACGGCACCGTACCGCTGGCCGGCCGCCGGGTCGGCGCCGGCGCCAAGCAGGGCGATGTCAGGGCGAGCCTCGCCGCGCTGATCCGCACCGATCATTGCGCCACCGTGCCCGCGCAAAGCGAGGAACACGGCCAGGCCTGTTCGACCTGGCGCGGCTGCGCCGCGGGCGGCGCGCTCGCCTTCTGCAGTCATCCCGGCGGTCACGAGGTCAAGGCGCGCTGGCTGGCGGAGGGGCTTGCCTGGCTGAGGGCGCTCGACGCGCCCCGCCATTGAAACCGCTCAGAGCCCGCTCGACACCGCCAGCATGGTCTCGCCGCGGATCTCCTCGGTGAGGCGCTCCTCGAGCGCGGCGAATTCCGCCGTGGTCTTGATCTTGTAGGAGCGCGGATGCGGGAACGGCACCGGCACCTCGCATTTGAACCGGCCGGGACGCGCGCTCATCACCAGCACGCGATTGGCCATGAACACGGCTTCCTCGATGTCATGGGTGACGAACAGCACGGTCTTGTGGTGCTGCTCCCAGATCGACAGCAGCAGTTCCTGCATCAGCGAGCGGGTCTGGTGGTCGAGCGCGCCGAACGGCTCGTCCAGGATCAGCACCTTCGGATTGTTGGCGAGCGCGCGCGCCAGCGCCGCGCGCTGCTGCATGCCCCCCGACAGCATCTTCGGATAGTGGTTGGCGAACTGGGTCAGGCCGACCTGGGCCATCAGCTTTTCGGCGATCGCCTGGCGCTCGGCGAGCCCCACGCCGCGCTCGCGCGGCCCGAAGGCGATGTTCTCGGCAACCGTCAGCCAGGGAAACAGCGTGTAGCTCTGGAACACCATGCCGCGATCGGCGCCCGGCTCCTTCACCTGCGCGCCGTCGAGCGTGACGCTGCCCGAGGTCGGCTGGTCGAGCCCCGCGACGACGCGCAGAAGCGTCGACTTGCCGCAGCCCGAGGGCCCGAGAATGGCGACGAACTCGCCTTCCGAAACGGTCAAGTCGACCGGCGCCAGAGCCTGGGTCGGCGGGCCGCCATGGACGCCCGGAAAGGTGCGGGAAACCGCCTTGATGACGAGGTCGCTCATACTGCGCTCCACGGGAAAAGCTTCCGGTTCAGCGCCTTGAACAGGTAGTCCGAGATGAGCCCGATCACGCCGATGACGATAATGCCGAAAATGATCTGGCCGGTGGCGAGCAGAGCCTGGCTCTCAATGATCATATGGCCGATGCCGGAGGATGAGCCGATCAGCTCGGCGACTATGACATAGGTCCAGGCCCAGCCGAGCACGAGGCGCAGGATCTCGGCGATCTGCGGCGCGGCATAGGGCATGAGCACGCGGGCGACGATGCCCCGGTCCTTGGCGCCGAGCGTCAGCGCCGCCTCGATCAGGTCGCGGCGGATCGAGCCGACCGCCACCGCCACCATCAGGATGATCTGGAACACCGAGCCGACGAAGATCACCAGGAGCTTCTGCACCTCGCCGACGCCGGCCCACAGGATCAGCAGCGGGATGAAGGCAGAGGCCGGCAGGTAGCGGGCGAAGGACACGAAGGGTTCGAAAAAGGCCTCGACCGGCTTGTAGGCGCCCATGGCGAGCCCGATCGGCACCGCGATGATCGCCGCGATGACGAAACCGCCGAGCACGCGCCAGACGGTCATGCCGATGTCGAAGATGAAGCCGTGCTTGGTCAGCAGCGTCCAGCCGTCATTCACCATGGTCAGCGGATCGGCCAGGAAGATCCGCGACACGAAGCCGCCGAAGGTGAAGAAACTCCACACCAGGAAGAACAGGACGAAGAAGCTGATCCCGAGGATCACGCGCGACGTCGCGGAGACAGGTTGAAGGGGCCTCATGACGTCCTTTGTCGGTCGGGCGGCGCACAACGGGCGACGGGTCGCCCGGGCGAAGGTGACGGAAAAATGCGCAGGCGGAAATGCGGCAGATGCACTCGGAAATGAAGACCGCCGCACCCGGATGACCGGGAGCGGCGGCACGCTTCTAAAGCATTTTTCTGCAATGGGAACCGGTTCGCGCAACGGCGGACCGTTGCTTCACTGCAACAGCGAAGCGCCGCTTTACTGGATGAAGCGGGTATCGACCATGCGGGTGAAATCCGGCTTCTGCCTGATGATGCCGAGGTCGAGCAGCAGGCTCGCCGCCTTCTCGGTGAACGGCAGCCAGTCATTGGCGAAGAAGGCGCGGTTCTCCTCCGGTCCCGACCAGCGCAGATAGCGCGCCGAGGCGCCGAACTGCTCAGGCGTCTGGCGGACGTCGGCGCCCATCAGCGTATAGGCCCGCGTCTGGTCCGACTTGATCAGCTCGAGCGCCTCGAAATAGCTCTTCACCAGAGCCCGCACGGCCGTCTCATTGGCCTGGATGAAGGCAGGCGTGCAGCCGAACGTGTCCATCACCATGGGATAGTCGAGCGTGGTCGCGATGATCTTGCCGGCCTGCGGCGCGTCGCGCACCGCCGACAGATAGGGCTCGTAGGTCATGGCGCCGTCGTTCTGGCCGGCGATGAAGGCCTGCGCCGCCGGGCCCGGCTCGAGATTGACCACGGTGACGTCGCGGATGGTCAGGCCGTTCTCGCGCAGCATCCAGGCGAGACCGAAATAGGGCGCGGTGCCCGGAGGCGAGGCGGCGATCGTCTTGCCGCGCAGGTCGCGGATCGAATTGATGCCGGCGCGTACCGCCAGGCCGTCGGCGCCGTAGCTCTTGTCGAGCTGGAACAACTGCGTGGTGGCGATGCCGCTGGCGTTCCAGGAGATCCAGGTCTCCACCGTGGTGGCGGCGCACTGGACGTCGCCCGAGGCGATGGCGAGGTGGCGGCTGGCCTGCGGAATCTTGCGGATGGTCACGTCGAGGCCGTTGCGGGCGAAGATGCCGGCCTCTTTCGCCAGCGTCAGCGGCGCGAACCCGGTCCAGCCGGAAATCCCGATCGAGACCTTGGTTTGCGCACTCGCGGGGCCGGCGAGAGCCAAACCCGCGACAACGGCGACACCGGCAAGCATCCGGCGCGCAAAGGACCGTGGCGACATTCTCATACTCCTCTGGTGGCGATCTCGATCAAGCCGCCTCTGTGGCCAGTCTAGAGGCTGATATCAAGCGCACGGCATACGGAAATGCGCGTAGAGCAACGATTTTCACCTGCAACGCTGGGACGTGACCAATGACGCGGATCGGCGGGGAAAGCCGCGATCGGCGAAACCGCACAACCTTGACCTTTATCGGCCGACCTATCACGATTGGCGGTAGTCTGGGGAGGCTGAAGAATGCGCATGAAATGGGTGACATGTATTGGTGTGGCGCTGTTGGCCGTCGGCTTGATCGCTCAGCCGACCACGGCAAGGGCCCAGCGGCTCGGGGCTGAGGGGCTGTTTGGCGCAGCCGCGGTCGTCATCGGCGCCGCGGCCCTGGCCAATGCCCATCGGAACGCGGAGGAAGGGCGCGCCTACCGGCGCCATCGCCATGTCCGGCCGCGGGTCCATCACCGGCCGGCGGCGCGCCATCGTCCGGCGGTCGCACAGCGCAACGATAGAGGTGGATCCCGCGATCCCTTCGCGGCAAGTGCGTCGACGCGGCCGGCCGCGTCGCGTGATCCCTTCGCCGTGCAGACATCACGGTGACGGCAAAGGTCGGGCCGGAGCAACGGTGATGCAAGCGTCCAGTGTCAGGAAGCGGATGGCTGACCGCTGCGCGCGCGTTGTCCTGTGCCTCGTCCTCACGGTCCTGTTCTGCCTCGCGACCAGGTCGCCGGCCGACGCGCAGGCCCTGTTGCGGATCGATCGGGAAAACACGGCGATCCGCGGCTGGCAGATCGGGCTCAGCGAACGATTCGGCGGATGTGTCGCAACGACCCGATATACCGACCAGACGACCGTATGGCTGGGCTTCACCGGCGAAAACAGCACGGCCTTTCTCGCCTTCACCAATCCCAATTGGGCGTCGATCGAGAAGAACCGCGAATACACCCTGACCTTTCGTGCCGCGACCGGCCGCAACTGGGATGGCCGGTTTGCCGGCTTTGAACAGACCGCCGACGAAAAGGGCCTGGTCGCCTTCGGGCTTCGCCGGGAGTTCATCCTGGATCTCGCCCGATCGGCGGGCATCCAGGTCATCTTCGAGCGCCGGTCCATCGCGCGCCTGTCCCTCAACGGCTCGCTGGGCGCGATCGAAGGTGTCTTGTTGTGCCACCGGCAGTTCGCCTTCAACCCGAAACAGGGCGAAAACCGGCAGACCCGGGTGCCGCCGGCCGGCGACCGGCCTCGCGAGGGTGGTTCACGCCCACGCGGCATGAGCACGGGGACAGGCTTTTTCGTCTCGCAGAGCGGTCATGTATTGACCAATCACCATGTGGTCGAAGACTGCACCGACATGTCGGTGACCCGGCTCGGTGCACCGCCTGTGCCCGCGACCCTGGTTGGACGCGATCCGGTCAATGACCTCGCGCTGCTGACGACCGGCATTACGCCGGCTCGCGTGCCGGCCTTCTCGCCCCGCGTCCGTGTCGGGGAGAGCGTCTATATTTACGGGTTCCCGCTGGCCGGCCTGCTCGCGACCGCGGGAAATTTCACCATCGGCAATGTTTCGGCACTGGCAGGGCTGCGCGACGACACGCGCATGCTGCAGCACTCCGCGCCCACGCAACCCGGCAACAGCGGCGGCGCACTGGTCGACGAACGGGGCAATGTCGTCGGCGTCATCGTCTCCAAGCTGAACGTCCTGGCTCTGGCCCAGCGCAATCAGGACATCGCTCAAAACGTCAATTTCGCCATCCGCTCCGGCGTCGCGACAAACTTCCTCGAGGTCAACGGCGTGACCAATGCCGGCCGCGCCAGCGAGCAGAAGCTCGACCCGGCAACCCTCGCCGACCAGTCGCGCGACTTCACCGTGCAGGTCATCTGCAACCGATAGGGCGATGCCTCACGCGCCCAGCGGCAAGGCGTAGGGGCTCTTGTCGCGCTTGAGGAACTGGCCGTCGCCCGGGCTGCCCAGCACCTTGCCCTCTTCCACCACGGTCTTGCCCCGGGCGATCGTCATGACGGGATAGCCGGTGACCTCGAAGCCTTCCCAGGGCGTGTAGTCGGACCCGTGATGCAGGATCTCCTGGCGCAGCGTTTCCTTGCGGTTGGCGTCCCACAGCACGATGTCGGCATCGGCCCCGACGGCGATCGTGCCCTTCCTCGGATAGAGCCCGTACATCTTGGCGTGATTGGTCGAGGTCAGCGCGACGAATTCATTGGCCGAGATGCGGCCCTTGGCGACCCCTTCCGACCAGAGGATGGGCATGCGCGTCTCGACGCCGGGAATGCCGTTCGGCACCCAGCGGAACGAGGTCTTGCCCTTGGCCGTCAGCTTGCCGCGCGGGCTGTCGTAGAAGAACGGGCAATGGTCGGACGAGAAGGTCTGGAACACGCCCTGCTGCAGGCCTTCCCAGATCGCCTTCTGGCTGGCCGTATCGCGCGGCGGCGGCGAGCAGACATATTTCGCCCCGCTCATGTCCATGTTGAGGCCCTTCATGTCGTCGGCCGTCAGCGTGATATATTGCGGGCAGGTCTCGGCATAGACCTTCAGGCCGCGCTGGCGCGCCCAGCGGATCTGCTCCATGGCCTCGCGGCCCGAGACATGGACGATCATGATCGGCACGTCGGTGAGTTCGGCATGGCTGATGGCGCGGTGCGCCGCCTCGCGCTCGACGATCTCGGGCCGCGACACGCCGTGATAAAAGGGCGCGGTCTTGCCCGCCTGTTCCAGCCGCTCGGCCAGGAACTTGATCGAGTCGTAGCCTTCCGCATGGACCATGACGAGCGCCTGCTCCCGCCGGGCGACTGAAAAGACCTCGAGCAATTGCCGATCGCTCAGCACCAGGTCGTCATAGGTCATGAACACCTTGAACGAGGTGCAGCCGTCGGCGAACAAGGCCGGCAATTCCTGGTTCAGCACGGTCGGCGTCGGGTCCGAGACGATCAGGTGGAAGCCATAGTCGATCAGCGACTTGCCCTCCGCCTTGGCGTGATAGTCGCTGACGCAGGCGCGCAGCGACGTGCCCTTGATCTGCATGGCGAAGGGAATGACCGTGGTATTGCCGCCGGCCGCCGCCGAGCGCGAGCCGCTCTCGAAACCATCGGCCATGGTCACGTCGGGCCCGGAATCCTGGTCGAAGTGCACATGGCTGTCGATGCCGCCGGGCATCACCAGCAGGCCGGAGGCATCGATCGTGCGGGCAGCCCCGGTGACCGCTTCGGCGAGCAACGCGATGCGGCCGTTCCTGATGCCGATATCGCAACGGATCGTGTCCGACGCGGTGACGACGGTACCGCCGCGTATGGCGAGATCGAGATCGGACATGGCGGGCTCCTCAACAGCGCAGGCCGTCCTGTGGCACCCCATTTCCGCCATTGCGTCAAGCACGGAAAATTGTCGGCAAGCCATTCTCCATGCGCATTGTGACGCGTTCGCCGATGACGAGATCGTTCGGCCCGCGGACCAATACCCGCGGCCCCTCGTCGAGCGTCACCAGCGCGATGCCATAGCCGCCCGGGACGTCGAGATCCGGCGTCGGCGCGCGATGCACCGATGTCGCCGACCAGACCGTGCCGCCGCCTTGAGCCTCGATCGTCTCGATATCGGTCGCGGCGCAAGCCGGACAGAGGGCCCGCCGGAACTGCCAGACATGGCCGCAGGCACGGCAGGCGAGAAGGGCGATGCCGCTCATGCCAGCCGCTCCAGTACGAAGCCGACATGGCTCGACAGCGTCCCGCCATCGGCGTGGCAATAGGCAAGCGGTGCGTCCCGAACCTGGCGGTCCCCGGCTTCGCCACGCATCTGAACGACCACCTCGGTCACATGGGCCATGAAGCCGGCGACGCCGGGATGGCCGAAGGACAGGAGCCCGCCATGGAGGTTGAGCGGCAAGGCGCCGTCGCGACCGAACCGGCCCTCCCCCGCCGCCCGCCCTGCCCGGCCGGGCGGGGCGAAACCGAGCGCCTCCAGAAAGATCGCCAGTGTCGGGGTGAAGCTGTCATAGATGCCGAGAAGCCTGACATCGCCAGGCTTGCGGCCGGCAGTCTCGAAGGCCGCCGCTCCGGCGATCCTGGCGCCGAGCCCGAGATCGCCGGGGATTTCCGAGATGTGCTGGTGGGTATGGGCCTCGCCCCAGCCGGTCAGCTTGATGGCTGCCTTGGCCAGCGGCTCGGCCGAGACGATCACCGCCGCGCCGCCATCGGTGATCGGGCAGCAGTCGAGCAGCTTCAGCGGCGTCGAGACCGGCTTGGAGGCCATGACACCGGCGACCGTGATGGCCTTGCGCAACTGCGCCAGCGGATGGGCGCCGGCATGGCGGCGCATCAGCACGGCGAGCTCGGCGAGCTCCTCCTCGGTCGCGCCGGTCTCGTGCAGATAGCGCGCGGCGAGCAAGGCGTAATAGGCGGGTATCGAGGCGCCGAGCGGCACCTCATGGTCGGGATGGCCGACGGTCGCCAGCGTCTTCACCGCATCGTCGCGGCTCTGGCCGGTCAGGCGGTTTTCGCCGCCCACCACCAGCACGTGACGGCAGGCACCGGCCGCGATCAGGTGGCGCGCCAGCACCAGTGCCATGGCGCCGGTCGCCCCGCCGCATTGGGCCTGATGGGCATGGCGCGGCTTCAATCCCAGCCGCTCGCAGACCACCGTGCCCATCATCAGATGCGGATGGGTGGTGGCATAGCCGGTGATCAGCCCGTCAAGCTCGTCGCGCGCAAGGCCGCTGTCGGCCAGCGCCGCCAGCACCGCTTGTTCCATCAGGTCGAGTGGCTGCAGGCCCGGATGCTTGCCATAGGCGGTGAGGCCGATACCGGTCAGATATGCCATTGGGGATCATGGTAGGTAATCAGCACGTCCAACATGACGGCGTCGCTGGCGCGCACCAGAAGCGGATGGATCTCAATCGCTTCCATGTGTTCGGCATTGGCAGCGGCGACCCGGGAGAGCGCAGCGAGCGCCTTGGCCGCGGCCTCCACATCCGCGAACGGCCGATCGAACAGGCGGTCGAGTAGGGGGCGGCCCCTCAGGCCGTCGATCATGGCGAGCGCCTCGGTCTCATCGATAGGAGCCGCTCGGAACGCGACATCCTGGTGCAACTCGACGAACGGACCGCCAAGCCCGACGGTGACGACCGGGCCGAACAGCTCGTCCATCTGCGCGGTCATCACCAGCTCGCCGCCCCAGCCCGCCATCGGGGCAACCAGCACGCCTTCGATTTCGGCCCTGGGCCTGGCGGCCGCGACCGCGGCGACCATGGCGCGAGCGCGCGCCGCTGCGGCTTCGGGCGCGACATGGAGAAGCACACCGCCGACCTCGGATTTACGGACGATATCGGGCGAGACGACCTTCAACGCGACCGGAACGCCCAGGCGCGCCGCGACATCCGCGACCTCCTCGGGCGTCCGCACTACCTCTTCCGGCAAGGCCTTCAGCCCCGCCTGTGCGAGAAAGGCCTTGGCGGTGGCGTCGCTTCTCTCCTCACCGGTCAGTCGTGGCGCGGCCGAGAAGTCGATCGCCGACCGCTTCGGCTTCTTCAGCGCATGGCCGATCCAAGCCAGTGCACCGAGTGTGACGACCACCCGGCTCGGATCCGCGTTCACGATGATGCCCTTGGCGCGATAGGCGGCCAGCACCTCGTCCGGCGCCGAGACAGCCAGGGCGATGGTCCGGTCTTCGTATCCCTGCATGGCTTCCGCGATGACGGCCTGCAGCCTCTCGCCCATGACCGGCGAGGCGATCCAGGTCATGAAGAAGCCGGCGACAGCATCGACGTCGCCGTCTTCCAGGATCGCGCGCAACGCGCGCCCGACCAGGCTGAGATCGTTCATCGCCTGGGCCGTGAAATCGACCGGATTGCTGAAGGAGCCGAGCGGGTTTTCCGCTTTGAGCCGGGCCTGCGTCGCCTCCGGCATGTATGGCAGCTCGAGGCCGACAGCCTCGGCTGCATCAGCCATCAGCACGCCGGCGCCGCCTGAAATGGTCAGCACGCCGAGCCTGTTGCCGGCCACCGGGCCTCGCCTTATCAGGGCCTCGACCACGTCGATCAGCTCCTCAGTGGTGCGTGCCCGATAACCGCCCATCTGGCGCACCACCGCATCGAACACCTGATCGTCGCCGGCCATCGCGCCGGTATGCGACCTCGCCGCATCGGCTCCAGTTTCCGAGCGGCCGACCTTGAGCAGCACCACCGGCTTGCCGGCCGCGCGCGCCATCTCAAGCGCGTCGAGAAAGGCAGGACCGTCCCTGACGCCCTCCAGAAAGGCTGCGATCACCTTGACGCCATCGTCATCAGCCATGTGGGCGATGGCGTCGGCGACCGTGATATCGGCCTCATTGCCCGTGGCGAGCCAACGTGCGGCGTCGAGCCCGCGTTTGCGCAGCAGCACATGGATATAGCTCGCATAGGCGCCGGACTGGCCGATGATGCCGATCGGCGCATCCGGCGCCCGCTCGCCCTCAAGGAAGGAGCCGAAGTTCGCAGCATGACCGGACGCGGCGTTGTAGACGCCGAGGCAATTGGGCCCGAGCAGGCGCATGCCCTTGGCGCGCGCGCTCGCCACCAGCTCCTGTTGGCGCAGGACACCTTCCGGACCGGCTTCCGCATAGTTGGCGGTGAAGATCACCGCACCGCGCGCGCCTTTGGCGGCTGCCTGTTCCAGCGCCGGCAAGGCGAGTTCCGGCGGCACTGCCACCACCACGCAGTCGAGGCCGTCAGGTATGTCGGCCAATGACGGATAGGCCTTCAGCCCCTGGATCTCCGCCCGGTTCGGATTGATCGGGTAGAGCGCCCCAGCGAAGCCCGCCTGCTTGTAATAGCGGATCGGCCGGCCGCCGATGCGGGCAGGATCGGCCGAGGCGCCGACGATCGCCACCGAGCGCGGCGACAGGACGGCATCGATGCCCTCGACGCGTGGACCGCTCATGCGGCCGGTTCCGCCTCGAGCACGATGCGCCCGCCGGCCCGTCCGGCGGCGAGATCCGCGAGCGCCCCGTTCACCTCGGCCATCGGCCGGCGTTCGATCGACACCGGCGGCAGGCCGACGCGGCGCGCCAGCGCGACGAACTCCTTGAGATCCCTCAGCGAGCCGACATAGGAGCCGCGAATGGTCACCGCGCGCATCGGCAGATAGGGCAGCGGATATCGCAGCTCGCCGCCATAAAGCCCGACGATCACATAGGTGCCGCCCTTCCTCACGCAATTGATGCCGAGCGTGCTGGTCTGCTCGCTGCCGACGAAATCGAGCGCCGAGGCGAGCCCTCCCTGGCCGAAGGCCGAGAGTTGCTTGGCCGCGTCGGGCGCGAAGGGATCGAGCGTCGCGGCGACGCCGATCTTCTCCGCCGCCGCACGCTTCTCGGGCGACGGATCGACCGCGATGACCGGCCCGAGATCGAGTGCCTTCAGAAGCTGCAGCGCCATCTGTCCGAGCCCGCCGCAGCCGAACACCGCGATCCTCTCGCCGGCGCGATGCGGCTGGATCTTCTTGATCGCGCTGTGCACCGTGACGCCGGAGCAGGCATAGGTGGCGGCGACTGCCGGGTCGATGCCGTCGACATCAACAAGGAATTCGGCATCCGGCACCAACACATGCTGGGCAAAGCCGCCGCGCGCCTGGACGCCGTGAAAGCGCGGAGCGGCGCATAGGTTCTCCTCGCCCGTCCGGCAAAGCGCGCATTTGCCGCAACCGATCCAGGGATGCACCAGCCGGCGCATGCCCGGTTTCACCTCTGTGACTTCGGGCCCGACCGCCTCAACCGTGCCGAGGATCTCGTGACCGAGGGTGAGCGGCGGCGCGATGCCGCGCTGGGTCAGGTCGAGCGTCCGACCGGCGCCCAGATTGTAGGTGCCTTCGCGAATATGCAGGTCGGAATGGCAGACGCCGCAATGGCTGACGCGGATCAGCACCTCGCGGCCTTTCGGCACGGGCAGCGGCTCGGTCTCGGCGACCAGCGCCTCGCAGATGGCGTTCAGGCGCCAGGACCGGGTGGATTGGGATGAAGCAAATGACGACACGGCGTTTCCCCTGATGCTGAGCTGACAGCGCTGCCCCGGTTGCTCCGGATGTTGGGGTGGACGCTAGCACGCGGACGAATGCTGTAAACGCGCCAAGCGGCGGATGCCCTGCCCGCTCCCGGCGGGGCTCGGGCGGCCTGGAATGTCCAGGTCATCCCGAACCGGCGCGCGACAACCTTCAGCCCGCACCGAACTGATCGACCAGCGCCGACCACAATTGCCAGACCTCGCCATGCGGGTCGTCGAGGGCGGTCTGGACCAGGACGAGCTTTGACAGCGGATCGATGCAGATGCGCTGACCATAGGAGCCGACGAAAGCGAACTGGCGCCGGCTGCCGGGAAGCAGCCACAAAAGATAGCCATAGCCGAATGTCGGCATGGCTCGGCCCGGTGCCAGATAGGCGTCCGACGGCCGCACCGTCGTCGCATCGATCATCCATTGCTGCGGAATGATCTGCCTGCCGTTCCAGGCCCCGTCATGGGCGAGCAGACGCCCGAGCCGCGCATAATCGCGCAGCACCGCGCTGAAGCCGAAATGGGCCAGTTCGAAACCTTCCGCGTCCAGCAGCCACGTCGCATCGGCCTCGGCGCCGATCGGCCCCCAGACCCTGTCCTGCAAATAGCCGGAGGCCGGCCTGTTGGTCGCGTGGCGCAGGACCATGCCGAGCACATCGGCTTCGATACTGGCATAGGAGAACCGCGTCCCCGATGGCGCGATCCTCTGATTGAATTGCGCGAGGCTGTTGACCGTGCCCTTGCCGAAGATCCAGCCCCCGGTGACCATGTCGCGCCAAAGCCGCTGCAGGTCGCGGCCACCATCCCGTTCCTCGCCGAAATCGACGCCGGACGACATATGCAGCAGGTCGCGGATCGGCGTCTTGCCGTATTCCGTGCCCTTGAAACCCGGCACATAGGTCTCGGCCGTGTCATCGACCGACCTGATCGCACCATCCGAAATCGCGATGCCGATCAATATCCCCGTGATCGACTTGACCATCGACTGGGACACCAGCCGGTCGCGGTCGGTTCGATCATATTGATATTGCTCGAAGAGGATCTGGTCGTCCTTGGCGACCAGCAGCCCCGTCACGGGATTGCGCGACAGATAGTCGGAGAGCGACGAGGCGCGCCCTCGGAAGCGATAGCGGATCTCGCGCGCCGAACGGTCGAACGCCCATGGCGCCACGGCCTGGTCGACCTTTCGCGTCGGATAGATCTCGTCGAGATGACTGAATGCACCGACCCGAAATTTCGGGTCCCATGGATTGCCCTTCTGCCGCTCGCCGGGAGAACGGGGGACCGGGTAGCCGTCATCGGCTCCGTAGCGTTCCGCCTCGGGGCCCCCGCGCGAAAAGATCGGACCCGCGGCCATTTCAGATATCGTGGTGTTCGCGGCCGGTTGCGCGGCCGCGACGCCGCGCGTGGCATCGCCGCAAACCGCCGCCGCGGCGAAATGTGCGAGCACACCGCGGCGCGACAGCGGATATTGCGGCTTGTGCGGCATCCGATCACCCAGCCCTCAGAATGGCCGGATCAAGCCGCCATCGCGAGACCGATGCAAGCGGGAAGGCCCCATTGGCCTTTTCCCGGATCTCCGGACCGATCCGTTGCCGCGTCACCGAGAACAAGGCCGCGTCCTCGGCAGGGAACCTGGCCGCTGTACCAGGGCCTAACCGTTCTTGAACTCCGGCTTGCGCTTGGCGAGGAACGCCGCGATACCCTCGCGAAAATCGTCGGTCGCGAACAGCAGGCCCTGCGCCTGGGCCTCCATCTCCAACGCGGTGTCGAGATCGGTGACCGGCGCCGCCAGCACGCGTTTGGTCGAGGCGATGGCGGTGGGCGCCAGCGTGGCGATCCCGGCCGCCAGGGCCTGTGCGCGTTCGAGCGTCGCGCCATTGGCCACGACCTCGTCGGCAAGGCCCAGGCGAAGCGCCTCGCCCGCGCCGAAGCTTGCCGCCGTCAGCATGATGCGCCGGGCCGCGCCGCCGCCGATCCGCCGGGGCAGCGTATAGGCGAGCCCCATATCGGGCATCAGCCCGATCTTCGGGAACGAGGCCGCGAATTGCGCGCCCTCGGCCGCCACGACGAGGTCGCAGGCCGCCGCCAGGGCCAGGCCGCCGCCCGCCGCATTGCCCTCCACCGCCGCGATGACCGGTTGCGGCCCCTTGACGATCAGCCGGATGCAATCCTGGACGATGGTCAGGCGCTGGCGCAGACTCCAGGGCGTCGTCTCCGCCATGGTCGAGATGTCGCCACCCGCCGAGAAATGGCCGCCGGCGCCGGTCAGGACGATGGCGCGGACGGCAGGATCGGACTGGGCGGCGACGAGCCCGGCCTTCAAGGCCGTGCGCACCGGCACCGACAGCGCGTTGCGCCTTGCACCATGGTCGATCGTCAGGGTCGCGACGGCGCCCGAGATGGATAGCGTGGCGGTACCTTCGCCCATGGTCGGACCTCGATCGGTGCTCTTGAAAACGGCCGCAGAGGGAAGCCGCGCGGGCGGAGCGCGTCAAGCCCTCGTCCCCGCCTGAGCCGCCAGGTGCTCGACCAGTTCACGGGCATGCAGCGGCAATTGGTCCAGCCCGCGCATGCACAGGGACAGATGCCGCGTCGCCCAGCCGTCGGTCAGCCGGATCGACCGGATCGCCATGGAGCGCTGGCATTTGCGGGCCGCGGTCTCCGGCACGATGCCGAGGCCGACACCGTGCTCGACCATGCGGCAAACGCCCTCGAAGGTGCGCATGCGGATCCGGAACGACAGGGGATGGCCGGCCCGGACCGCGTGTTCGCCGAGATAGTCCTGCAGCGCGCTGCCGGCGTTCAGGCCGACGAAGTCCTGGCCGACGAGATCCTGGAAGGCGATGCGCCGCCCTTGCGCAAGCAGGCTGTCGCGCGGCGCCACCAGGACCAGCCGGTCGACGGCAAAAGGCAACAGCTGCAGGGCGCCGGGGTCGACGGCATCGGAGATGATGCCGATCTCGGCGAAGCCGCCGGCAACCGCCTTGACGATATCGGTGCTCAGCCGCTCCTTCAGGTCGATATCGACATTGGCATGGCGTGCCAGAAAGGGCGCCAGCGCCTGGGGCAGGAACTCGGTCATGGCGGCGGTATTGGCGAGCAGGCGGATATGCGCCTTCAGGCCTTTCGAATATTCGCCGAGCTCGCCGCGCAGCCGCTCCATCTGGCGCAGCACGATACGGGCATGATGCATCAGCGCATCGCCGGCCGGTGTCGGCCTGACACCCCTGCGGCCGCGTTCCAGCAAAGGCAGGCCGATCGCCTCCTCCATGCCGCGCAGCCGCGCGCTCGCCGAGGGCAGCGCCATGTTCGCCTGGGCCGCCCCTTGCGTGATGCTGCCGGCTTCGACGACCAGGAAGAACAGCCGGAGGTCGATCAGGTCGAAACGCATGGCGACCACGCTAGCACCAGATCAGCCTTCGTCCCAGCCTAAGGCTGAATGCGCGACTTCCGCATTGTGCGGGTGATCCGTTTCGGTCCAATGGCGCCATGACCGACTTTTCCGCAGCTCATCTCACCACCATCGCCCTGACCTTCTTCGTCGCCGGCATCGTCAAGGGCGTCACCGGCATGGGCCTGCCGACCGTCGCCATGGGGCTGCTCGCCACCGTCATGCCGCCGGTGGGCGCCGCCTCGCTGCTGATCGTGCCCTCCTTCGTCACCAATGTCTGGCAATTGCTGGCCGGGCCGAGCTTCATGGCGCTGGCCGCCCGGCTCTGGCTGATGATGCTGGGCATCATGGCGGGCACGATCGCCGGATCCTGGCTCATCACCAATGACAGCGGCGGCTGGACGACGATGGCGCTCGGCATCGCCCTCGTCGCCTATGCGACGATCAGCCTGACCGCCTGGCAACTTTCGATTCCGGCACGGCTGGAGCCGCGCCTTTCGCCCTTCATCGGCCTGGCGACCGGCGTGATAACGGGCGGCACAGGCGTCTTCGTCATCCCCGCCGTGCCCTATCTCCAGGCGCTCGGCCTCGGCAAGGACGACCTGATCCAGGCGCTCGGCTTGTCCTTCACGGTGTCGACCATTGCGCTGGCGATCGGCCTGGCCGGCGGCGGGGCCTTCCAGTTCGGCAGCATCGGCGCCTCGGTGCTGGCGGTCGCCCCCGCGCTTGCCGGCATGGCGCTCGGCCAGGCGATCCGCCGGCGCGTCAGCCCGGTCACCTTCCGCCGCTGGTTCATGATCTGCCTTCTGCTGCTCGGCCTTCAACTCGTGCTGCGGCCCTTTCTCTGATCCGCCGCGCCCTTCTCCGCCCGAGCCTCGGTCGCCGCCCCGACTGGACAGCCGGTCAGGACCGGCTAGGCTCGCCGCCGTCCCCAGGGAAGGGTTGGCGGAATGGCGCTGAAAGCCGTGGTTTTCGACTGGGCCGGGACGATGATCGATTTCGGCTCGCGCGCGCCCATCGGTGCCTTCGTCGAGGCTTTCGGCCATTTCGGCGTGGCGCTGACGATTGCCGAGGTGCGCGGCCCGATGGGCCGGACGAAACGCGACCACATCGCCGAATTGCTGGCGCTGCCACGGATCGCCGGCGCCTGGGCCAAGGCCCAGGGCCGCGGGCCGGCGGAAGCCGATATCGACCGCGTCTACGCGGTGTTCATGCCGGCGAGCGTCAAGGCCGCCGCCGATTTCGCCGACCTCGTCCCGGGCGCCGCGATGATCGTCAAGGCGCTCCGGGCGCGTGGCCTGAAGATCGGCTCGACCACCGGCTATGGCCGCGAGGTCATGGCGCCGATCCTGCCCCTGGCGGCCGCCCAAGGCTATCAGCCCGACACTCTCGTCTGCGCCGGCGATCTTCACGAGGGCCGGCCGAGCCCGCTGATGATGTATCGCTGTTTCGCCGATCTCGGCGTCTATCCGCCGGGCGCCGTGGTCAAGGTCGACGACACGGTGCCCGGCATCGAAGAGGGCCTTGCCGCCGGCACCTGGACCGTCGGGATCGCGGCTTCGGGCAACGAGACCGGCCTGTCGCTGGCCGAATGGACGGCGCTGACGCCGGCCGAGCGCGAGCGCGTCCTGATCCCGGCGCGCGAAAAGCTCGAGGCCGCCGGCGCCCATGTGGTGATCGACACCGTCGCCAATCTGATGCCTGTCATCGAGAGCATCGACCGGCTGATGGCCGAGGGCGAAATTCCCTAGGCTTCGGGCAAGGCCATCAGGCTGACATGGGCCGCCACCACGCGCCATCCCTCGGGCGTGCGCATCCAGGTCTGCATTTGCCGGCCGATCTTGCCGGCCATGCTATCGCGCCGGAACAAGGTGGCGGCGGTCGCCATGTCGCGGCCATAGGTGGTGATGACCGTGCGCTCCAAGCTGCGCTCCAACCCGACCGGCGAGCGCCCGGCGCGGAAGGCCGCGATCTCGTCGAAGCCGTGGAGGATTTCGGTCACGCCGTAGCGCACCGTATGCGGGCTCGCCCAGAACAGCGCATCGAGGGTGGCGACGTCATTGCTGGTCAGAGCCTGCTCGTAGCGGTCGAACGCCGCCGAGACCTCTGCATGAACCTCTGGGTCGTTGATGATCATGCCGTCTCCCCAAGCCTTGCGACTTTCGATGCGACCACCCCCTGCCGCTCCAGCAGGGCCGAAACACGCAGCACGATATCCTCGCGCCAGGGCGCGGCAATCACCTGGACGCCCATCGGCAGCGTCTCGCCGTGGAGCCAGACCGGCACCGCCATGACCGGCAGGCCGATAAACGAGAAGGGCTGTGTGAACAGCCCGAGGGAAGCGCGCACCGGCAAGGTGACACCACCCAGCGCGAAAGTCCTTTGGCCGAGCACGGGCGCCTGCGTCGGCGTCGCTGGCGCGATAATCACGTCGACATCCCGGAACAGATCGAGCATGGCCTTGCGAAACCGGCCGCGGAAGCGCTGGGCCTTGTTGACATAGGCCGCGGGCAAGAGCGCGCCGGCGATGAACCGGTCGCGGGTGTCGGGGTCGAAGTCGTGCGGCCGCGCCCTCAGCCGGTCCAGATGCAAGGCGCCGCCCTCGGAATTGGTGATGACATAGGCCGCGGCCCGCGCCTCCGCGACACCTGCAATCTCCAGGCCGCTCGCCGCGCCGAGCGCTTGCGCCACCCGGTCGGTCGCCGCGAGTGCCTGAGCGCTGGCGCTCCTGTCGAAATAGCCGGCGGCGCGCGCGATCCTGAGGCCGCCTATGCCTTGATCCAAGACCGGCAGGAGCGGCTCGGCCGGCCGATCCCGGCACACCGGATCATCGGGATCGTAACCGGACATGGCATCGTAGAAGGCGGCGCAATCGGCAGTCGAGCGCGCCAGCGGGCCGAGGTGGTCGAAGCTCGCGACGAACGGAAACGTGCCGGCCTTGGACAGGCGGCCATAGGTCGGCTTGAGGCCGAACAGGCCGCAAAGCGACGCCGGCACCCGGATCGATCCATTGGTGTCGGAGCCGAGCGTTACCGGCGCCAGGCCGGCGGCGGCCGCCGTGCCGGAACCGCCGGACGAACCGCCGGACATGCGGCCGGGATCGTGCGGGTTGCGCGAAGGGCCGTCATGGGCGTTCTCGCCGGTGAAGTCATAGGCATATTCGCCCATGTTGAGCGCGCCGAGCAGCACCGCGCCGGCGCGGTTGAGGCGGGTGATCAAGGCCGCGTCGCGCGTCGCGGGCGCGTAGCCGCGATTGATCCGGGAGCCGGCGCGCGTCGCAAGGCCCTCGATGTCGAAGAGGTTCTTCACCGCGAAGGGCACGCCCGCCAGCGGGCCGAGGGCCAGACCTTTGGCACGGCTCCGATCGACCGCATCGGCCTCGGCGAGCGCCCGCTCTCGGGTCACCGCGGTGAAGGCGCCGAGCGCTCCGTCATGGGCTTCGATCCGAGCGAGATGGGCTTCGGTGACGGCGCGCGCGGTGAACCGGCCGCCGCGAATGCCGGCCGCGATGGCCATGGCCGAAAGGCTGGTGATCCCGGCTGCCATGTCAGGCCTCGAACACCGGCGCCGGCTCGTCGTGATCGGCGAGGTCGACCGCATCGAGCGAGCGTGCCAGGCGCACCGCGATCTGCAGGTTGGCGATCACCCCCGGGCGGAATTCCTGCGGCACGGCAAGGCCGAGAACCGGCGCAAGCGCGTCGATCATGCGCTCGGCCTCGTCGGGCGTCATATCGGGCAAGGGCATCGGCTGTCTCCTTCGTCGGCAGCGCCGGCAACCGCGCATGCAAGACCAGAAAAAGATCGCGCGAACGCCCAAATCTTAGGCAGGACCATCACACGCACCGGCCGCATGCGGCGCCGATATCGCGCATTTCCGTCCTGCCCGAGATTGCCGCTCCCGCACCTCCGTCCCGGCTTGCCTGCCGAAGCGTGTCAGGCAAGTCCGGGGCCAAGCGGGTCGAGTGCCTTGCCCTGCAGGACCGGCCTGGCCTTATTCCAGCGCGCCGATCGCCTGCTCCACCGCCTCGACCACAGCGCCCGAGCGGACCAGGCCGAGCGCCTGGCCGATCTCGGTCGCATACCAGCGATCGCCGTCGAGCGCCGGCTGGATCACCTCGCGCACGGCAGCGAGCGCCGCCGCTGTGCCCTTGCCGAGCGGATAGCCCTTGGCCACCGGCTCGACCAGCGACAGGGCCTGGCAGGCCATCAGGATCTCGCCGGCGATGATCTGTTCGGCGTTTTCCACCACCGTGCGCGCCTTGCGGCCACACCAGGTCGAATTCGACACGTGATCCTCGGCATTCGACTTGCCCGGAATGCTGTCGACCGAACCCGGCGTCGCCAGATGCCGGTTTTCCATCACCAGCGCCGACATGGAGCATTGCACCGTGGCAAAACCGGTATTGAGCCCGCGCTTGCCAGCCAAAAGATTGCGCGGCAGGCCGTAACTCATGGTCGGATCGACCAGCCGGGCGAGCCGGCGCTCCGAGATCGAGGCGAGGTCGGCGATCGCGATGGCCAGCACATCCATGGCCTGGGCGACATATTGGCCGTGGAAATGACCACCGGAAATCGACACATAGCCGCCCTTGGCATCGTCGAAGATCAAGGGATTGTCGGTCGCCGAATTGATCTCGGTGCCGAGAATGCCGTCGACATAGGCGATCGCCTGGCGTGCCGGGCCATGCACCTGCGGCGCGCAGCGCAGCGAGTAGACATCCTGCACGCGCGGCGAGGCCGGCGCGCCCGGTGCCCGCGCCTCATCCGGAAAGACCACGTCGCGGGCAGCCTGCGAGCAGCGCTTCGTGCCTTCGGTCAGCCTGAGCACGTTGCGTGCGACGCGGGCCTGGCCCTCATGGGGCCGGGCGGCATGAACCCGCGGGTCGAAAGCCGCGAGTTCGCCGCGCATGGCTTCGAGCGACAGAGCCAGCGCCACGTCGACGGCCTTCAAGAGGCGCCGGGCGTCGTGGCTCGCCAGCACGCCGAGCGCCAGCGACACGGTCGAGCCGTTGATCAGCGCGGAGGCATCCTTGGCGCCCATCGGGAAATCCGGCGACAGTCCGGCTTTGGCGATCGCCGCGCGGGCGGCCATGCGCTTGCCCTTGTAGATGATCTCCGCCTCGGGAAAGCCACAGACCGCGCCCGCCATATGGGCGAGCGGGGCAAGATCGCCGGATGCGCCGACCGAACCCTTTTCCGGGATCACCGGATGCAGGCCGGCATTCAGGAAGGCGATCAGGCGTTCGACCAGCTCGACCTGCGGGCCGGAGAAATTCGAGGCGAAGGCATTGGCGCGCAGCAGCATGGTGGCGCGCGTCACATCCTCGGCGAAGGGCTGGCCGATACCGGTCGCGTGGGCATAGACCGTCTTGGTCTGATAGGGGATCATGTCGGCGATCAGCACGCGCTGATCCTTGAACAGGCCGACGCCGGTGTTGAAGCCGTACATCAGCGGCACGTCGTCGGCCATCCAATGCTTGTCGATATAGGCGCGGGTGGCGGCGATCCTGTCGCGGGCGGCCGGATGCAGCGCCGCCTTCTCGAAACGGCCCGCCGCATTGGCGCGGGCCACCCGCGCCACCTGGTCGCCCTTCAGCTTCACGCCGTCGATCTTCACCGTCATCACGAAACCCCGTGCCTTCAACCCGTGCTGGGTTGATCGCGGTTTTTCGCTGGTGCCGTCAAGCACCGATGGCGCAGCGTGACAGAGATCGGTGCCGTCAAGCGCCGATGGCGTCGCGCAGCCGAGTTGGCCCCCACGAGCGCCGCGAGCGCGCCGCCGATCATGCCCGGCTGTAGAGAAGCCGGCAGCGGATCGTACCGGACAGCTTGCGGATATCGTCCAGCACGCTGTCGGCGTCATCGACCGAGCCGTCGGCGTCGAGCACGACGTAACCGACATCGCCGTCGGTCTGATAATATTGGGCGGCGATATTGATCTCGCGCGCGGCGAACACGTCGTTCAGGCGGCGCAGCTCGCCCGGCAGGTTGCGCTGAACCTGGATGAAGCGTGTGCCGGCCGGCCGTACCGGCAATTGCACCTGCGGGAAATTGACCGCGCCCCAGGTCGAGCCGACATCCGAATAATCGACGAATTTGCGCGCGACCTCGGCGCCGATCCGCTCCTGCGCCTCCTCCGTCGATCCGCCGACATGCGGGGTCAGGATGACGTTGTCGAGCCCCTGCAGCGGCGATGCGAAGCCGTCGGCATTGGACGACGGCTCGATCGGGAAGACGTCGACCGCGGCACCGCCGAGATGGCCGCTCTTCAGGGCCTTGGCCAGCGCTTCGAGGTCGAGAATCGTGCCGCGGGCATTGTTGATGAGATAGGCGCCCTTTTTCATCGCGGCGATCTCGGCCTTGCCGATCAGCCCCTGGGTTCCCGGCGTTTCCGGCAAGTGCAGCGACACCACGTCGGCGCGCGCCAGGAGATCCCTGAGATCGTCGGCCGGCTCGACATTGCCGTGGCGCAGCTTGTCGGTCTGATCGAAATAGATCACCCGCATGCCCATGGCCTCGGCGAGGACCGCCAGCTGCGAGCCGATATTGCCATAGCCGACGATGCCCAGCGTCTTGCCGCGCACCTCGTAGCTCGCGACCGCCGACTTGTCCCAGCCGCCCTCGTGCGCCCGCACCGATTTCGGGAAGATCCGGCGGAACAGCATGACGATTTCAGCGATCGTCAGCTCGGCGACGCTGCGGGTGTTGGAGAAAGGCGCGTTGAACACCGGCACGCCGGCGCGATTCGCCGCCACCAGGTCGACCTGGTTGGTGCCGACCGAAAAACAGCCGATGGCGATCAGGCGATCGGCGGCAGCCAGGATCTCCGGCGTGATCTGCGAGCGCGAACGGATGCCGAGCAGGTGAACGCCGCGCACCGCCTTGGCGAGCGCCTCGCCATCGAGCGCCTTGGGCATGCGGCGGATATTGCTGTAGCCGGCATGCTGCAGCAGGCCGACCGCCGTATCGGAAATGCCTTCCAGCAGGAGGATCTTGATTCGGTCCTTGGGGAGCGACAATGCGACCGTCATGGCGTGGCCCTCATGCTTGGCTTCGGCGTCGCGGCACGCCTTCGCAGGAAGTGCGGGCGGCCGCAAGTCGGCAATGACCCGGTCCCGGAGTGACGCCGCTTCACAAATACGAAAACCGCCGGGGGGCCCTGCGTCCCCGCGACGGTTTTCGTATGCGGCACCGACAGCCCCGTAATGGGCGCTCCGGCGCGGGCCTTGAGGTCAATCGCTCACTTCGAGCGGTCGATCATCGCGTTCAGCGTCTCGTGAGTGCGCTTCAGCTCGGCGATCGCATCTTCGATCTCGCGCTTCTGCTGCTCCAGATGGGTGATCTGCTCGAGACATTTTTCGCGCGACAGCTTGAGCTGCTGGTCGGCGCCCGTGTCGTGGCGTTCGTGCGCCTCGACCATTTCCGAGATCTCGGCCAGCGTGAAGCCGAGGCGCTTGCCCTTCAGGATGAGCTGCAGGCGAACGCGGTCCGTGGCGCTGTAGAGGCGGGTCAGGCCCTCGCGGCGGGGCGACAGCAGGCCCTTGTCTTCATAGAAGCGCAAAGCCCGCAACGTCACGTCGAACTCACGAGCCAGGTCGCCGATCGTGTAGACAGCCGGGCCGCTCTTGGCGGCTTCGGCGTCGTCTTCGATCCAGAAGACGTCGTCGTCGTTGTTGCGTGTCATCAAAGCCTTCCGTTCCATTTTTTGCTCCGTCCTCTGGCTTGAGGGGATACGATCAGGTGGGATGGCTCACTCATAACCGATAGGGACGTCTCAAAGGGCAATGCACCGCTTTCCGATAGGTTAGTTACCGTTAGGATAGGGCTCGAATCCGAGCCCCATCGCAAGGCCGTGGAGCACACTGTGTGATTCTATCAGTTAACAGGCAGGAACCAAAGTTAACAAAAATTTGTCGCCGTTAACCCGTCCTTTACCATGATTGCCAAGATTGCCAGATGGGAGTGTCCCCTGCCGCGACAAGGATTCGCCGGAAGCGGGTACCCTGGACGCAACTCGGTAAACCCCGACCGGGGCGTTGCGCCCGATCAACCGCCAGGCGGGTGGGAACGTTATGCGGCACACCGTTCCGTGGAGTGTGAAAGGTGTTGATCACGACGCCCGGGAGGCCGCCAAGGAGGCTGCCCGGCGCTCGGGGCTATCGCTTGGCGAATGGCTGAACACGGTCATCGCCGATCAGGCCGTCGAAACCGGCACGGATGACGCCGATCCCGGCATGTCGACCGTGACTCGCCGGCTCGAAACGATCACCGAGCGGCTCGACGCCGCGAATCGCCGCGTCTCCGACACCGCCATTCCGCGCAGCCGTCTGGCTCGCGAGGACAGCACGGACATCGTCCGTGCCCTCGGTGCCGTGGCGCGCCTCGCCGAAATCTCGGAACGCCGGTCGGCCGCCGCCATCGAAGCGGTCGAGCAACTGACGAACGCCCGCAACCTGCCATCACCGAACATCGATCCGGCGCCGCGCGCTCAAGCTACGCAGCGCATGGAGACCAACGCGCAGCGCATGGAAACGACCGCGCAGCGTGGGGACACGGCGCTGTCGCGCCCGGAACCATCGGCGCAACCCGTCGAATCGACCGCACCGCTCGCGACCCGTGCGGCCGACAGCTCGCCCCAGGCCCAGCTCGACGAGATCGCCCGCTCGATTCGCGCCATGAATGCCGGCGTCGCTGCCGGTCATGCCGCCGAACGCGCCAGCCATACGCCGCCGCGGCTGTTCGACCAGGACCTGGACGCAACCGTCGCCGAGATCGCCGCCCGCCAGCGCGCGCTCGATTTCGATGCCCCCGAGGCCTTGTCCCTGGCTGTCCCCCTGTCGCCCGCGGGCTTCAGCCGCGATGTGGCGCAGGCCGAGCGTCACGTCCCGCCTCAGCCCCAGCCCGGCCTTGGCCCGCTTGCCGAACGGCTCGATTTGCTCGGCCGGCGCATGGACCAGATCCTCAAGGATCCGCTGCCGCGCGAAGCCGGCCCCGACCGGGCCGCCATTACGGCGGAGATCCAGAAGCTCTCCCAGCGCATCGACGTCGTGAACCGGCGGCCGAGCGACGGCCTGGAGCGTGAGCTGAAGGCCCTCTCCGGCCGCATCGAAGCCATGCGCAAGGAAATGGCCGCCCGCGAGACCGCCCAGGCCGACCTCGCGGTAGCCGATCTGCGCGCCGACATCGCCCAGCTGGCCGCCCGCCTCGACGATCTTGCCCCGCGCCGGGCCGTCGAGACGCTGGAGGCCGAGATTCACGCCCTCGGCGACCGGGTCGCGACCGTGAGGGCCCAGGGCATTCCGGCCGAGGCGCTCGAGCACCTCGTCGCCGAATTCGAACGCACCGTGACCAGCCTGACCCCGGCCGAGGGCATCGCCGAGGAATTGAAGGCGATCTCGCGCAAGCTCGACATGGTCAAGGTGCGCGGCGCCGACGACGCCAATCTCGACCGCCTGACCGATGAAATCCTGTCGGTTCGCGAACTGGTGGCCGGCGCGGCCACCCGCGACGCCGTCGAAGCCCTGGCCGATCAGGTCGCGACCCTCGCCGATCGTCTCGAAAACGTCGTGCCCGCGCGCAGCGAAAGCCATGCCGAGGCGGTCACCGCGGCCATCGAAGCGCGCATCGAGGAGATTGCCGACCGCCTCGAAAGGGCCTCGCGTCGGCCGGGCCCCGCGGTTGCGGCCGCCATCAACCCACAGCTCGAAGAGGCGCTCCGTCGCCTCGCCGACAAGCTCGAAGAGAGCCACAGCCGGGCCGGCGATCCGAAGGTCCTGGTCGAGCTCGAAAAACACATCCTGTCGCTGGCCGCCAAGATCGACGCATCCGACGCGCGCTTCACCCAACTCGGCACCATCGAGCGCGGCCTCTCCGATCTGTTCGTCCAGATGGAGGAAATGCGCTCCAGCACCATCGACGCGGCCGAGCGCGCCGCGCGCGGCGCGGTCGCCGATCTCGGCAAGTCCGGCCGGGCGCCGAACGCCCAGGTCGACGCCCTGAAGAGCGACATCGACAGCCTGCGCACCGCCCAGGCCGCCAATGAGGAGCGCACGCTCGGCAGCCTGGAAGCCGTCCATCAGACCCTCGAACGGGTGGTGCGGCGGATCTCCGAGCTCGATCCGGCGGCCCAGGCTCCGGCCATGCCGCCGGCGACGCCGCCGGTCTTTACCAGGCCGGTCGCGGATCAGCCGGTCGCCAAACCGGACAGCACCAAACCGGACGGCGCCAAGCCGGAAGCCGCGGCACGCCCGGTCGCCGCCGTGCAGGCACCGCGCATCCCGGCGGCTCAGCGCGGCGAAACCGCTCCTCCCGCCCCGCAGGGCGAAGCGCCGGTGGTCGGCGTCGACCTGCCGCTGGAGCCGGGCTCCGGCGCGCCGCGTCTCAGGCCTCCCGCGCCCGGCGCCGCGCCCATGGGCGGCTCCAAGGCCGATTTCATCGCCGCCGCGCGCCGCGCCGCGCAGGCCGCCACCGAATCCAGCGTCTCCGGCCCCGTGCCGGCAGAAGACAAGCCCCGGTCGCTGCTCGCCAGATTGCGCGGCAAGGTGACCAAGCCCAAGGCCGAATCGGTGGACGACGTCGCACCGGCCAGAGCCAAGGTCCGTGTCGCCCGCGACACGGCGAACCTCGCCCCGCCGGTTGCAGCCGCCGCCCCGATCGATCCGATGATCGAAAAGGTGGGGTCGGACATGGAACAGGCAAGCATCGGCTCGCGCCTAGCCGCCAACCGGCGCACCATCATTGTCGGCATCGCCGCGGCCCTCCTGGTCGTCGCGGCCGGCCTTTCGACGATCTCCAACCTGCGCCAGAAGCCGGCCGAGGACGGCGCCACGCCGCCGGCGCCGAGCACGGTCGCGCCGCAGGGCAAGATCGATACCCAGCCGGCGCCGATCGCCAGCGCCGAGGCCCGCCAGGTCTCGCCCAGCGAATTGTCGTCGACGCTGCTGTCGCCGGCCGCCACCCAGCCGCCGGCCGAGTTGGCCCCGGCCGCCCCGGCTTTGGCCCCGCAGGACGACAACAGCGCGCCCGCGACCACCGGGTCGGTGCCCTCCTCGCCGCGCGGCCTGCCGCTCGGAACGTCGGTCTCGCCCGCCGGCTGGCAATCGGTCGGCCGCGCCGGCGAACGCCAGAGCACGATCCCCGCACCGCTCAAGACCGCCGCCGAAGGCGGCAATCCGGCGGCCGCCTTCGAACTCGGCACCCGTTATCTCGAAGGCCGCGGCGTCGCGGTCAGCGCCACGGAAGCGGCGGGCTGGTACCAGCGCGCCGCCGATGCCGGCCTCGCGCCCGCGCAATACCGGCTCGGCAGCCTCTATGAGAAGGGCACCGGCGTGGCCCGTGACCTGCCGCGCGCCCGTGGCCTCTACGAAAAGGCCGCGGAAGCCGGCAACGGCAAGGCGATGCACAACCTTGCGGTGATGTTCGCGCAAGGCGCTCTCAGCGAGCGCCCGGATTATCGGACGGCCGCCCAATGGTTCCGTCGCGCCGCGGATTTCGGCGTCGCCGACAGCCAGTTCAACCTTGGCATCCTCTATGCCCGGGGTCTCGGCGTCGATCAGAGCCTCGCCGAAAGCTACAAGTGGTTCGCACTGGCCGCCTTGGGTGGCGATCAGGACGCGGCCAAGAAGCGCGACGAGGTGGCCGGCCGCCTCGACGCGCAGACCCTGGTGGCGGTGCGCCTGGCGGTGCAGACTTTCACTGCAAAGCCCGAGCCCGAGACCGCGGTCAGGGTCACGGCGCCGGCCGGCGGCTGGGGCGACGAGCCCCGGGCCGCGGCCACCACGCCGCCTCCGCCGCGCCGGCAGGTGCACCCGGTCTCGTCGCGCTGAACGCCTGACGGCGGCGCGCGACGAAGCCGCACCGCCTTGGCTTCGCGTCGTGGTTGACAGAGTGCCGGCCCGCCCCCTCAATGCTTGAAAACATGAGGGGAAACATCCATGGCCGCAGCCAATCCGCTGGCTCCGATCCCACATCCGCCGAAGAAGCCGGTCGTCGGCAACATGCTGACGGTCTCCAGCGAGACGCCGCTGCAGAGCCTCATGCAGTTGACCCGTGAAAACGGGCCGATCTTCTGGCTCGACATGATGGGTACGCCGCTGGTGGTGGCGTCCAGCGCCGCCCTGATCGACGAGCTCTGCGACGAGAAGCGTTTCGACAAGGCCGTGCGCGGCTCGCTCCGGCGCATCCGCGCCATTGCCGGCGACGGCCTGTTCACCGGCGACACCCAGGAGGCCAACTGGGCCAAGGCGCACAATATCCTGCTGCCCACCTTCTCGCAGCGCGCCATGGTCAACTACCTGCCCATGATGCTCGATATCGCATCGCAATTGATGCTGAAATGGGAACGGCTCAATGCCGACGACGAGGTCGACGTCGTCCATGACATGACCGCGCTGGCGCTCGACACGATCGGCATCTGCGGCTTCGACTACCGGTTCAACTCGTTCTACCGGCGCGACTACCACCCCTTCATCGACGCGCTGACGCGCACTCTCGAGACCTGCATGATGCAGCGTGGGCTGCCCTTCGAGAACGTGCTTTTGAGGAAGCGGCTCGGCCAGCTCAAGACCGACGTCGACTTCATGAACAAGCTGGTCGACGACATCATCCGCGAGCGCCGGCGCGGCGGCCAGGGCGGCAGCCAGAACGACCTGCTCAACTACATGCTGGCCGGCGTCGACAAGCAGACCGGCGAGAGCCTGTCCGACGAGAATATCCGGTATCAGATCAACACCTTCCTGATCGCCGGCCACGAGACCACCTCCGGCCTCCTGTCGTTCACGCTGTATTTCCTGCTGAACCATCCGGACGTGCTGGCCAGGGCCTATGAGGAGGTCGACCGCGTGCTGGGCACCGATATCGGCGTGCAGCCGACTTTCGCCCAGGTCAACCAGCTCACCTATGTCGCGCAGATCCTGAAAGAGGCGCTGCGCCTGTGGCCGACAGCGCCGGCCTTCGGCCTTTACCCCTACAAGGACGAGGTGATCGGCGGCCAGTACAAGCTGAAGTCCAGGACCTTCGTCACCGCGCTGACCCTGATGCTGCATCGCGACCCCGCGGCCTGGGGCAGCAATCCCGAGGCCTTCGATCCCGAGCAGTTCTCGCGCGAGGCCGAGGCGGCCCGGCCGGTCAATGCCTATAAGCCGTTCGGCAATGGCCAGCGCGCCTGTATCGGCCGCCAGTTCGCCATGCAGGAAGCAGCCCTGGTGCTCGGCATGATCCTGCAGCGCTTCCAGCTGTTCGATCACGCCAAATACCAGCTCAAGATCAAGGAAACGCTGTCGATCAAGCCCGACGGCTTCAAGATCAAGGTGAAGCCGCGCCCGGGCCGCACCCGCGGCACCACGATTGCGGCGGCCGGCGCGCCGGCGACCGCTGCGCCCGCCGCCGCGACGGCGGCCCGGCCCAAGCATGGCGCCGCGCTGACCGTTCTCTACGGCTCCAATCTCGGCGCGACGGAAGAGGTCGCCCGCGCCATCGCCGAATCGGCCGAGATCAATGGCTTCGACGTGAGCCTTGCCGAGATGGACAGCCATGTCGGGCGGCTGCCCAAGGACGGCGCGGTGGTCATCGCCTGCGCGTCCTATAATGGCGGCCCGCCCGACAATGCCGCGCGTTTCGCCGCCTGGCTCGCCGAATCGGCCGACCCGGCACTGCTCGCGGGTGTGACCTATGCGGTTTTCGGCTGCGGCAACCGCGACTGGGCCTCGACCTATCAGTCGGTGCCGCGCCAGATCGACGAGCGCCTTGCCGCGCTCGGCGCCCGCCGTATCCGCGACCGCGGCGAGGGCGATGCGCGCGAGGATCTCGACGGCCAGTTCCAGACCTGGTTCGCCGGCCTCTTCCCGGCCATTTCCGAAAAGCTCGGCCTTGGCATCGATTTCACCGAGAGCGCGGCCGCGGCCCCGCTCTATGCGGTCGAGACCCTGGAACGGTCGGCCGCCAACCCCGTGGTCACTGCCGCCGGCGCCCGGCCGATGACCATCGCGGTCAATCGCGAACTGCAGACCAGGACCGGCAATGCGCCGTCGGACCGGTCCACCCGCCATATCGAGGTGGAGCTGCCCGAGGGCGCGGCCTATCGCCCAGGCGATCACCTGAGCGTCGTGCCGGTCAACGGCAAGGCGCTGGTCGAGCGTGCAGAACGCCAGTTCGGCTTCGCGCCGGACAGCCAGATCCGCCTGCGCACCGAGAACGGCCGGCGCAGCGCGCTGCCGGTCGACGTGGCGCTGCCGGTGCGCCAATTGCTCACCGAGTTCGTCGAGCTGCAGGCGGTCGCGACGCGCAAGCAGGTCCAGGCGCTCGCCGATCAGACCCGCTGCCCGATGACCAAGCCGAAGCTCGCCGCGCTCGCCGGCGACGCCGAGCCCGGCGGCTACCGGAGCGAGATCTGGGCCAAGCGCAAGTCGATCCTCGACCTCCTGGAGGAGTTCCCGGCCTGCGAGCTCGGCTTCGGCGCCTTCCTGGAAATGCTGCCCCTGATGGCGCCGCGCTATTATTCGATCTCCTCCTCGCCGCTGGTCGCCGCCGGCCGCTGCAGCATCACGGTCGGGGTGGTCAGTGGCCCGGCGCGTTCGGGCCGCGGCACCTATCAGGGGATCTGCTCGAACCATTTGGACCGCCTCGCCGAAGGCGCGACGATCCACGCCATGGTCAAGGAGACCAAGGCCGGCTTCCGCCTGCCCGACGACCCGGAAAAACCGATCATCATGATCGGCCCCGGCACCGGGCTCGCCCCGTTCCGCGGATTTCTGCAGCAGCGCGCCCGGCTGAAGGCTGAAGGCCGCCCGGTCGGACCGGCGGTCCTGTTCTTCGGCTGCCGTCATCCCGACCAGGACTTCATCTATCGCGACGAGCTGGAGGCTTTCGCCCGCGACGGCATCGTCGATCTTCACGTCGCCTTTTCGCGCCATGACGGCAGCCGCACCTATGTGCAGGACCTGGTCAAGGCGGAACGCGACAAGCTCAAGGGGCTGATCCAAGCCGGCGCGGTGATCTTCGTCTGCGGCGACGGCAGCCGCATGGAGCCGGACGTCAAACGGACCCTGGTCGGCATCTATTGCGACGACAAGGACGTCTCGCTGGAAGAAGGCGAAGCCTGGATCGACCGGATGGGCCGCGACAACCGCTATGTCCTCGATGTCTGGGCCGGCAGCTGAGGCCGGCGGACGAGCGCCGGCGTCACCGCCGGCGCTCAGGTCATATGGTCGCATTGACTTGTATGCTGCACCGCACAATATAGGACATCTAGGGAAGTGAGCGCCCTCGGGGACCTTGATCCACGAGGAGACCGCCACAATGGCACGAGCATCATCCGCGCTCGGCACCATCCGTGAACTGTCCGACTTGGAGCAGCAGCTTCATCGCGAACACCTCATCCGGCTCGATCCGGAGGGGCGCAGAGACCGTTTCAACGGTATCGCCGACGACACGTTCATCACACACTATTCCGCGCGCTGCTTCGCCGGCGTCACCCGCGTCTTCGCGCTCGTCGACCACGACGGGCATGTTCGCGGCACGGGGGAACTGCATCCGCCGGAAGGCGACGAACCCGCCGACATCGCCTTCTCGGTCGAGCCGCAACTGCGCCGCCGCGGCATCGCCTCGAAATTGTTCGAGACGGTGATCGCCGCCGCGCGCGCCGAAGGCTTCGACCAGCTCAGGATCACCTCGTCCAGCGACAACCAGGCGATGCGGGCACTCGCCCGCAAATTCGGCGCAAGCTTCGCCTTCAGCTATGGCGAGGCCATCGGCACCTTGATGGTGGCCGCGCCGCCGCTGGCGGCCGGCCATGACGGCAAGACCCTCCGGCAGGCACGCGCACCGGCTTTCGCCGGCTGGTGACGCCGGGCCGGCACCGGCGCCTTCGAAATCCGGGACCAGCAGTGAAACGCAAAAAGGCCCGCCGGAATGGCGGGCCTTTCGCATGAAGGGGAAGTGGTCGGCTGAAGCGTCAGGCGGTCTTGCCGAACGAGGCAAGCTTGCCGGCCTCGGCCTGCAGCGTCTTGGCACCGTCGGTGGCAACCTGGCGGACGGTGTTGAAGGCGTCCTGGGCACGCACGATATTGGCCTGGCTGAACTCGCGGACGAAAGCGACATAGCGCTGGGCCGCATCGCTCGGGCAGGACGCGTCGGCCAGCGACTGGATGCCGCCGAGCGTCAGATTGACATTGGCGATGGTGGCGTCGATCACGCCGCGGGACACCGAAGCGCCGGCGCCGACAACGGCGACCAGGGCCTTCTCGACAGTCGCGGTGGCATTCAGGGCGCCCTTCTCGGCATCGGCGGCGCGAGCCTTGACGGTCTCGGCATTGCGCTTGACGAAGTCACGGGCAGCGGCCGGAACCTGGATCTTTTCCTGGGCGCTCTTCAGCGTCTCCATGATCTGGGCAACCGGGGCGAAAGCAGTGGTCTCGGCGGTCTGGGTTTCCGCGGACTGGGTCTTGGCCTTCGAGGTCTTGTCGGTCATCGTCGTCTCCATCCTCACTTGAGCTATGGTTGACCCCGTCCATCGTCGGCCCGGGGAATGACGAGCTTATCGCACATCTTATTGTGCATTGCAACATAGAAAATTATCGCAACGCAACATCCCGGGATAATCTTTTTAAAACAAGCTGCTAAAGGGTGCTCTCCGGTGCATCGGGCAGCCATCCGGCATCGCGACTCACGCAAGATGCGACGTCGCGGGCCTTTCCGAGTGGAGCCCGCGGCCTTATCTCGAAATTCAGGTTCAGCCGGAGGTAGGCATGGCTTTCCCGGACGCAGCGCCCAAGGCCGCCTCGGGCTCCCGCCTGACGGGCGGCGGCGAGATGACCGCCCGCGACCGCGAGAAGCTCGGCGCGCTCCGGCGCGTCAAGATCGTCGCGACCAGCCTGCTCGGCGCCAGCGTGTCGCTGATGGTGATCGCCAAGCTCATGGAACATCGCCATCCCGCCTGGGGTTTCGTGGCCGCCTTCGCCGAAGCCGCGACGATCGGCGGCCTGGCTGACTGGTACGCCATCGTCGCCCTGTTCAAGCATCCGATGGGCGTGCCGATCCCGCACACCGCGATCATCCAGAAGAACCAGAGCCGGATCGCCGAAAGCCTCGGGCAATTCGTCGAGACCAATTTCCTGGCGCCGGGTCCGGTCGAGGCGAAGCTGCGCGAGGTCGATTTCGCCAGGCTGATCGCCGACTGGCTGTCGGATTCGGAGAAGAGCGGCAACCTCTCCCGCTTCGCGCTGAAACTGCTGCCCCAGGCAATGGCCGGCATGGATCAGTCGGGCATGAAGGAGTTCATCTCCGCGCGCATGATGGAGCAGATCGGCGGCCTGAAGATCGCGCCGCTGGCGGCCCAGATCCTCACCTCCATCACCGATGACGGCCGGCATCAGCGCCTGCTCGACGAATTGCTCGGCGCCCTGGAAAAGCTGCTGGCCGATCAGGCCGCGTTGGACGGCATCCGCGACAAGATCCGCGAAGAGCTGCCCTCGCTGTTCAACCTGTTCAAGGCCGACGCCTATCTCCTGCGCAAGATCATCAAGTCGACGCTCTCCTTCCTCGACGACATCCGCGCCAACCCGCAGCATCAGCTGCGCGGCGAGTTCGACCGCTTCGTCATGGGGTTCATCGACAATCTGCGCGACAGTCCCGAATATGCCGAGAAGGCGGAGAAGCTGAAGCAGGACCTGTTGACCCGCAAGGAATTGCGCGGGCTGGCGCAGGACATCTGGAAGAGCCTGACCACATTCCTCGAGAAGGACCTGAGCTCGCCCCAGTCGATGATCGAGAAGCAGCTCGGCAACCTGCTCACCGATATCGGGCGCAAGCTCGCGACCGATCCGCGCATGGGCGCCGAGATCAACCAGGGTTTCGTCGTCGCGCTGGCGACCTTCGTCGAGACACAGAAGAGCGGCGTGTCGCGCTTCATCGCCGAGCAGGTCGAATCCTGGGACATGCAGCAATTGATCCGGCTCATCGAAATCAATATCGGCCGCGACCTGCAATATATCAGGCTGAACGGCACGCTGATCGGCGGCCTTGCCGGCCTTCTGCTCCACACCATCGAGGTTGTCTTCAAGATCGCTTGAAACCTTTCCCGCACCCGCCTAGTTTTTCCAGGTGGAGCATCGACAGGGCGCGACGGTGCCCTTGGTGCAGTGCCAAGCGGAGAAGCGATCATGACTCAGACGCCTCAGTCGATCCTGGAGATGTTCACCAAGCTCGGACAAGACCTGAAGATCCCGAGCGTCGACATGGACAAGATCATCGCCCATCACCGCAAGAACCTGGAGGCGCTGAGCGCCAGCGGCAAGGCGGCGGCGGAAGGTGCGGCGGCATTCGCCGCCAAGCAGCGCGAGATCATCGAAGCCGCGATCAAGGACATCCAGTCGGCCGCCCAGGGCTTCAAGATGCCCGGCAGCCCGCAGGAGGCGATGGCCGCCCAGTCCGAATTCGCCAAGAAATCGATCGAGGCCGCCATCCGCAACACCAAGGATGTCGCCGAGCTGATCCAGAAATCCAATCAGGACGCCCTGCGGATCATTCAGGACCGCATGAAGGAGAGCTTCGAGGAGATCAAGGCGAGCTTCACCAAGAAATAAGCTCCGCCGGATCGGCGCTCATAATCGAGGCGGAGCCGCCGGCGGCTCCGCCTTTTTGTTGGATCCGCGCCGGCGGCCCGCCTCAATGCGGCCGCGCCGGATCCGGATAGAACACCTTGCGCCAGCCGCCGCGATCGAAGCGCTTGAAGCTGCCCTCGGGCTGCGCCAGGCGATCGGCCACGGCATAGACGGCGGCCGGGTTGTGCCCGAGCCCGCAATGGCTGCCCATCACTTCGATATTCTCGGTGAGCGGCCCCTCGACCTCGACACAGCACTGCCACGCGCAGATGCCGTCGGTGCGGCTGTAGATCGCCGTGGTCGGCACGGGCGGCGCCGTGGCGACCACGCCGCCCATGTGATTGTCGCGATTGTCGACCTTGTGGCCGGAGGTGAATTCGTAGAGGCGCCAAGCATTGGTGGCGGTCGGCGGGCCGGCGAAAGGACTGCCGAGCGTGATCACCGAACGAACCCTGTCGGGCAGCGCCTTGGCGAGCTGGCGGGCATAGATGCCGCCGAGGCTCCAGCCGACCAGGCTCACCTTTTGCCCGTGCTCGTCATTGAGCTGCTTGACCCGGTCGAGCATGCGCCGCTCGAAGCCCGGCAGCAGGCCGTAGTTGCGGCCGAGATCCCAGCCATGGGCCGAATAGCCCTGGCCGGCCAGGAAGGTCCTGAGCGGGCCGGTCGACCGGTCGGAGGTGATCAGTCCGGGCAGGACCAGGACCGGATGGCCGTCGCCCCGCGGAGCGGAGGCGATCAGCGGATAGGCCGCCACGAAGGCCGCCAGTTCAGGGATCGCGCGACCTTCCATGAGCAGCAGAGCCGTCGACGGCGGTGCGAGGGTTTCGGATGCGGATGCCATGCCGGTTCCTCTCTCATGCGGGGATCCGGTATCCGAAAGCCCGCTCTTTGGTCCGCGCCGATATGCGGCGGACAGCAAAGGTAGATCATCCCACGGCCATCGCCACAAGACGGCGGTCCACGGCTGTGGACAGGCTGGGATGGCCTCAGGATAGATAGGGTGCCGATCGGCGCAGCAAAAGCCCGGGCCCACGACGAGGCCCCGCCGGACCTTGCGATCCGGTCGGGACCAACTCGACCGATGGCTCTCGGTTGTGCCGTCTCAGGCGAGGACGCCGTGGACGCTGCCGCCCTCGGCGCGCCTGGCGCCGCTACTTCGGCGGAGCAGCGGCCTTGGCCTTCGCCGGCGGCGCGGCCTTTGCCTTGGCGGCAGCCGGGGCCTTGGCCTTGGCAGGAGCCTTCGACTTGGCGGCGGCTGGTGCCTTGGCCTTGGCGGCAGCCGGGGCTTTCGCTGCGGCCGGAGCCTTGGCAGCGGCCGGAGCCTTGGCCTTCGCTGCGGCCGGGGCCTTGGCAGCGGCCGGAGCCTTCGCAGCAGCCTTGGCCGCCGGAGCCTTCGACTTGGCGGCGGCCGGGGCCTTTGCCTTCGCTGCGGCCGGAGCCTTGGCAGCGGCCGGAGCCTTTGCCTTCGCGGCAGCCGGAGCCTTCGCCGGGGCCTTCGCTTCAGCCGGGGCCTTGGCCGCAGCCGGAGCCTTCGCAGCAGCCTTGGCCGCCGGAGCCTTCGACTTGGCCGCGGCCGGAGCCTTTGCCTTCGCGGCAGCCGCAGCCGGTGCCTTCGACTTGGCTGCGGCCGGAGCCTTTGCCTTTGCTGCGGCCGGTGCTTTCGGTTTCGCAGCTTCCTTCGTCTTCGTCTTCGCCGTTGCCTTCGCCATTGCCGTCTCCTTGGGCTTGGTAGCGACCTCAGCCGGGGCGGGAGGAGCGGCTGCGACGCCGAACCTCTTCGTCACGGCTGCCTTCAGTTCGTCCAGGGCGTCGCCGAGATGATCGGCGAGCCTGACGATATCCGGAACCGCGCGGCGGTCGGCGGTCAGGCCGAAATCGAGCTTGTCCAGATAGCTCTGCACTGTCAGGTTCAGCCCAATGCCGTGCACTGGGATAGAGACGGGATAGAGGGCCAGCACCTTGGCGCCGGCGCAATAGAGTGGGAACGGCGGCCCCTGCGTGTTGGAGATGACCACGTTGGCGCCCATCGGGATGACGTCGGCCAATCCGGACTTGCCGAACAGCTGCATCATCCCGGGCAGGAACAGTGGCGCTCCGAGCAAGGTGAAGTCCTTCGGCGCGGCATCCTTGGTGGCGCCGGCGATCGACTTCGATGTGGTCGCGGTCTTCTGGATCGACATCAGCCGCTCCAGCGGATCGGCGATGTCGGTCGCCAGCGGGCAGCTCATGCCGAAGACCTGATTGTTGATGTCGGTATTGCCGGCCTCGCGCAGCGAGATCGGCACGAAGGCGATGAGCGGCGTCGCGGGCAGCGCCTTCTTGTCGATGAGATATTGCCTGAGCGCGCCGGCGCAGATCGCCATCACCACGTCGTTGATCTTGGTGCCCGTCGCCTTGCCGATCAGCTTGGCATCGGTCAGCGACAGCGAGCGGGCGGCATAGGCACGCTGGCCCGATATGGTCACGTTGAACGGCGTCTTCGGCGGCAGGACATTCGGCAGTGCCGGCGCGCCGCTCTCGGCCTTGTCCTTGTCACCGCCGGGGATCAGCAGGCCGGCCACCGTCGTCAGCATCTGCGCGCCGGCGGCGAGCACGGTGAAGTGCTGGCGCACCGCATTGCTGACCAGGGTGTTGAGATTGGCGAGCGCCCTCTCGGCGGGATCGGGCTTCGGCTTTTTCGGAGCCGGCTCCGGCGGCGGCTCGACCTCGCGCGGCGTCTCCGAGATATCGTAGAGCGCCTTGGTGATCACCATGCCGGCGCCGCCGTCGACGGCGGCGTGATGCACCTTCGAATAGAGCGCGACCTGACCGTTCTCGAAGCCCTCGATGACGGTGAACTGCCAGAGCGGACGCGACCGGTCGAGCGTCACCGAATGCAGGTCGCCGACCATCGCCTCGAGCTGCGCGAAGGTGCCGGGCTTGGGCAGGCTGGTGTGCTTGATGTGATAGTCGAGATCGACATTCGAAGCATCGACCCAGCCGGGATGATCGAGGTCGAGAACCGTGCGCGCGAGCTTCTTGGAAAAGATCGGGATCAGGTGCAGGCGCGTCGCGAAGAAGGTGCGGAAATGGTCGTAGAACGATCCGGTCAGGCCCTGCGGTTTTTCATAGAGCGTGAGCCCCGCGACATGCATCGGAGTTTCCGGCGTCTCCATGTAGAGAAACGTGGCGTCGATGCCGCTGAGCTGTTTCATCTTCGTTTCCCCTGGGGCCGATTTTCTCCTGCGCCGTGGCGGAGGGCCTAGCGCGGGGCTCGGTGCCACCATTGAACGCCGATACGCTAACCGAAGGCAAGTCCATCCTCTCCTTAGTCAAGCTGCTGATTTTTCGTGATTCTCGCAAGCTGTTCGCGCGAACTCTCCGAGAGCGGGCTCTTGAACGCTGCGGCCAAGCCGCTCTAAGCTCGGCGCAACGAGAAAATAGCGGGAGGGTAAGCTCTTGGACCGGTTCTGGCTGAAGTCTTATCCAGCCGGCGTTCCCGAGAACGTCGACGTCAACAAGTACTCCTCCGTCGTGGCTCTGCTCGAAGAGAGCTTCGCCAAATATCGCGACGACAAAGCCTATATCTGCATGGACAAGGCGCTCACTTTTGGTGAGGTCGACGCGCTGTCCGCGGCCCTCGGCGCCTATCTCCAGTCGCTCGGCCTGAAGAAGGGCGATCGCGTCGCGATCATGATGCCCAACCTCCTGCAATATCCTGTTGCCGTCGCCGCCGTGCTGCGCGCCGGCTTCATCGTGGTCAACGTCAATCCGCTCTACACGCCACGCGAGCTCGCGCATCAGCTGAAGGACTCCGGCGCCCAGGCGATCATCATCCTGGAGAACTTCGCCGCGACGCTCGGCGAGGTGATCGCCGACACGCCGATCAGGCACGTGATCCTCGCCGCGGTCGGCGACCTCCTCGGCTTTCCGAAAGGCACCATCGTCAACTTCGTGCTGCGCAATGTGAAGAAGGCGATCCCCGCTTATTCGCTGCCCGGCGCGATCCGCTTCAACACCGCGCTGGCGCGAGGCCGGCACGTCGTTTTGGCCAAGCCGGAGATCACGCCCGATGACGTCGCGGTGCTGCAATATACCGGCGGCACCACCGGCGTCTCCAAGGGCGCGACGCTGCTCCACCGCACGCTCATCGGCAACCTCCTGGCCTCCGAGGCCTGGACCCAGCCGGGGCTGAAGCGCAAGCCGATCGAAGGCCAGCCGGTCTTCATCTGCGCGCTACCGCTCTATCACGTCTTCGCCTTCGTCTCCTGCGCGCTGCTCGCCATGCGCATGGGCGGCGTCAATGTGCTGATCCCCAATCCGCGCGACCTCGGCGGCATGATCAAGGAGCTGGCCAAGTACCGCTTCAACGTCATGCCCGGCGTCAACACGCTGTTCAACGGGCTCGCCAATCACCCCGATTTCGCCAAGCTCGACTTCTCCCATCTGCTGATCGCCAATGGCGGCGGCATGGCGGTCCAGGAGGCGGTGGCGAAGAAGTGGCTCGCCTTGACCGGCTGCCCGATCGTCGAGGGTTACGGCCTGTCCGAGACCTCCGCCGGCGTCACCTGCAACCCGACGGATTCCTCGGCCTATACCGGCACGATCGGGCTGCCTCTGCCCAATGTCGAGATCCGCATGCTCGACGACGACGGCAAGGATGTGCCGCGCGGCGCGGCCGGCGAGATCGCCATTCGCGGCCCGCAGGTGATGGCCGGCTACTGGCAGCGGCCGGACGAAACGGCCAATGTCATGACGCCGGACGGCTTCTTCAAATCCGGCGATGTCGGCATCATGGACGAGCGCGGCTACATCACGATCATCGACCGCAAGAAGGACATGATCCTGGTCTCCGGTTTCAACGTCTATCCCAACGAGATTGAGGGCGTGGCGGTCAGCCATCCCGGCGTTCTCGAATGCGCCGTGGTCGGCGTGCCCGACCGCAATTCCGGCGAGGCCGTGATGATGTTCGTGGTGCGCAAGGATCCGAACCTCACCAAGGAAGAACTGATGAAGTTCTGCATGGAGAACCTCACCGGTTACAAGAAGCCGAAATATATCGAGTTCCGCACCGATCTGCCGCGCACCAATGTCGGCAAGATCCTGCGCCGCGAGCTGCGCGACCAGGCGATCAAGGACATGACCAAGGCCGCCTGACCAACCACCCGATCGCTTCGCATGATCACATGACCAGGAGCATGACTTATGGCCCGCGCCCCGGCACCCAAGACCCCTGTCGCCGCCAAGACCGAGACAGCCAAGACCGCCGTGACAAAGACGACCGCGAGCAGCTCCAAGACGGCGGGCAAGGCCGCGGCATCGCCTGCCAAAGCCAAAGGCAAGGCGAAGCCGGAGCAGGCCGAGCGGCCCGCCACGGCGGCCGCGTCGGCGGCAGCTGAGGCGAAGGCCGGTACGCCGAAATCGGCGACCGAAGCCAAGCCGTCGGCGAAGTCGCTCGCCGAGGAGATCGCCGAGGAGGCTTCGCAGAATACGCTGGCGCTCAATCCCCTGGTCGGCCTGCGCGGCGAGGACCTGGTGAGCGCCGCCAAGACCGTGATCGGCGCGCTCGCGGCCCAGCCGCAGATCGTCGCCCAGCAGTGGATGGGCTTTCTCGGTGAGCTCGGCAAGATCGTCACCGGCCGCTCGGAGGTCGCGCCCGACCCCAAGGACAAGCGCTTCGCCCATCCCTCATGGGGCGACAACGCGCTGCATCGCGGCCTGATGCAATCCTATGTCGCCTGGGCCAACACCGTGACGGAAGCGGTCGCCAGGACCAACCTGCCCGACAAGGACGCCGCCCGCGCGCGCCTCGTCACCTCGATCTTCGTCGACGCCATGTCGCCGTCGAACACGCTGATCGGCAATCCGCTCGCGCTGAAACAGGCCATCGACAGCAAGGGCCAGAGCCTGCTCGACGGCATGAAGAACTACCTTGCCGACCTCGCGCAGAATGGCGGGCTGCCGAGCCAGGTCGACATGTCCAAGTTCAAGGTTGGCGAGAACCTTGCCAACACGCCGGGCACGGTGGTGTTCAAGAACGAGGTGCTGGAGCTCATCCTCTACACGCCGACCACGGACAAGGTGTTTGCCCGTCCGCTGCTGATCGTGCCGCCGCAGATCAACAAATATTATGCGGTCGACATGTCGCCCAGCAAAAGCATGATCCGCTTCCTGCTGGCCAACGGCATTCAGCCCTTCTGCATCTCCTGGCGCAACCCGACCGCGCGGCAGCGCGACTGGGGCCTGGACACCTATATCCAGGCGCTCGACGAAGCGGTCGACGCGGCCCGCGACATCACCGGCCAGGACACCATCAACATCATGGGCTCCTGCTCCGGCGGCATCACGACGTCGACCTATGCCGGCTGGCTCGCCGGCCAGAAGCAGGACAAGCTCAACGGCATCATCCTGGCGGTCTGCGTCATCGATACCGAGGCCGGCGCCGACACCGACTTTTCAGCCCTTGTGACACCGGAATCGGTGCTCGCCGCCAAGCAGATCTCCGCCACCAGAGGCATTCTCGACGGCCAGGAACTGGCCAAGATGTTCGCCTGGATGCGGCCGAACGACCTGATCTGGAACTACTGGGTCAACAACTACCTGATGGGCAATCAGCCGCCGGCCTTCGACATCCTCTACTGGAACGCCGACACGACCCGGCTGCCGGCGCGCCTGCATGGCGACTTCCTCGACCTGATCTTCACCAATCCCTTCGTCAACGCCAACAAGATGGCGATCCACGGCACCCCGATCGACATGGGCAAGGTCAAGGCCGAGACCTATGTCATCGGCGGCACGACCGATCACATCACGCCCTGGAAGGCGGTCTATCAGACCGCCCGCATCTATGGCGAGGACACCACCTTCGTGCTGTCCAATTCGGGCCATCTGCAGAGCCTGCTGAACCCGCCCGGCAATCCCAAGGCCTGGTTCGTCACCGGCAAGGCGAGACAGGCCGATGCCGACGCCTGGGCCGCCGGCGCAGCCAAGCAGGAGGGCTCCTGGTGGACCCATTGGGTGGATTGGCTGAAGCAGCGCGGCAATGGCGAGGTGGCCGCGCCGAAACAGGCCGGCAGCAAGACGCACAAGCCTCTGGGACCGGCGCCCGGCACCTATGTGTTCGAACCCTGAGGGCCGCCGCCTTGTCCCCATGCCGACCGGCGGATGCCGTCGCTGGACGGCCATCTGCTAAGCTTTGCGCCGATCGAACGCGATCGGTGATTCCCTGCGCCGGCGCGCGCGCCTGAGGAGCATGCCTTGACCCAAGCCCGGACTGCCGCAGCGCCCTCCCCCGACTTCGACATCCGGATGATCGACGTCGGCGGGCAAGTCCTGCGTGTCGCCATCAAGTCCGGTGCCAAGGACAAGCCGCCGCTGCTGATGTTCAACGGCATCGGCGCCAATCTCGAACTCGCCGAGCCGTTCTTCGAGGCGCTCACCGAGACCGAGGCGGTGATCTTCGACGTGCCCGGCATCGGCGGCTCGCCGGCGCCCACCTTGCCCTACCGGCCCTCGACGATGGCAAGGCTCGCCTACGACCTGATCGTCCAGCTCGGTTACGATCAGGTCGACGTCTCCGGCGTGTCCTGGGGCGGCGGGCTCGCGCAGCAATTCGCCTTTCAGTTCCCGAAGACCTGCCGCCGGCTCGTCCTGGTCTCGACTTCGGCCGGCATGATCATGCTGCCGGGTGCGCCCAACGTGCTCGCCAAGATGGCCAGCCCGCAGCGCTATACCGACCGCGGCTACATGAAATCGATCGCCGCCGAGATCTATGGCGGCGCCTTCCGCAAGGACCCGAATCTGATCGATCGTCACGCGGCGGCCATGCGCGGCTCGTCGCAATATGGCTATACGCTGCAGCTTCTGGCCATGCTCGGCTGGACCAGCGTGCCCTGGCTATGGATGCTGCAGCAGCCGACCCTCATTCTGTCGGGCACCGACGATCCGCTGATCCCGGTGATCAACGCGCGCCTGCTGGCAACGCTGATCCCGAAGGCGCGCCTGGAACTGATCGACGACGGCCACTTGTTCGTGGTGACCGATCCGGCGCGCTCGGCGGCCATGGTCGAGGCCTTCCTCAACGAGCCCTGAGCCCGCGCTCGCGCCGCTTTCAGAGCGCGGCCGGCTTCAGCTGCTTGCCGACGACCGCAACCGCCTGGACGAAGCCCTGGGCAGCTTCGATCGCGACGGCGAGTGAGGCGAGCGTGTCGGCGAGGTCCTCTGGCAGCGCGCGCAAAACCGCGATCTCGGCCGCGATGCGGCCCGCCGCCGCGCAGGCGTGCTCAGCGAGCCCGGCCGCGGCCGCGGCCACGACCGTGAACCCCTTGCCACCCTCGCCGGCCTCGGCCAGTTCCATCGTCGCGTGAAGGGCCAGCAGGTTGAACTGCTCGGCGATGCTGGTGATCATGCCTCCCGCCCCGCCCGCGATCCCGATCGCGTCATGCTTGCGGACGAAGATCGGGCAGCGCTACCGACGGCCGCGTGGAAGCCGTCGCCGGTCGAGGCATGACCGACAGGGGTGGTCGGCCCGACGCCGGCGCCCTCGGGCGATGGCGGCACGGATGCTGGCGGCTGATTCGGCATGGCGCACTCCTCGCATCCCCATGCGATGGCCTGCCGAGCCCGTGTCTTGCAAGCCAAATCCCGGCCGCCGCGCATGCGGGGACGGCCACGACGGCCGGCCCGGCTATTCGGCTGGCTGTTCCGCCTCGGCCGCCGGTGCCGGGACGGCCGCCTTGGCATGGGCCTGAAGGGCCAGGATGCGGTCGGCCAGGCCGAGCTCGCCGCGCGTCTTGCCGGCCTTGCCCGCGGCATAATCGGCGAGCATTGCCTCGATCTTTGAATTCGGCCCTTCGAGAAGCGCGGTGACGCGCGCGACCTCGACCGCCACCGCGCTGACGCGGTCGCGCAGCAGGGCATTGTCCTTGCCGTCGCGGCTCTTGGCCGCCTCGATGTCGCGCTTCAACTGAACGAGATCGCGCTGGATCTTCTCGCGATCGTCGCGCGCCTGAGCGAGCGAACCGTCCAGCACGCCCTTTTCCGCCTTCAGCGTCTCCGCGGTTTCCCTGAGGCCCTTGACGGTTTCGGTATTGCGCATGGTTTGAGCCGCAAGCTTGGTCTTCAGTTTGTCGCGCTCGGCCTCCAGCGTGGCAAGCGCGCGCTCGGCGGCATCGCGCGCCTCTTGTTCGCGGGTCGCCCGCTCCTGCTGGGTGGCGACCTCGCCCTTCAGGCCCTCGATATCCGCCTGCAGCCGCGTACTCGCAGCCGTCTCGGCCTCGAGCGCGGTCCGCAGCGACGCGATGGTCTCGCCGAGCTCGCCTGCCCGCTGCCGCTCGCCGGTGAGCAGCATCGAGGTTTCGGCAAATGATTGCCGGTGGCCGGTAAGGTCGGTTTCGGCCTCGCCGAGTGTCTTGCCGAGCTGGGTCACCTGGCTGCGCAGATTTTCCACCTGCGTGCGCAACGCCACGATCTCGACACGCTGGCCGTCGCTTTCAACCAGCTTGGCCGCCAGTTCCCTGTCGAGGGCGGTGAATTCCGCTTCCTTCTGGGCCAGGACCGTGGCTGAAACGGTCAGCTCCCTGGCCTTCTCCGCATCCGCGTCGCGGGCCGCGGCCAGCGCCGTCTCGAGCTCTGCACGGCGCGCTTCCAGGCCGGCGATCGTCGCTGCCCTGGCTTTCAATTCGACATCCAGGTCGCGCATCGCCTCGGTCTTGCGCGCGAGATCGACGGTCTGGTCGTTGACCTTGCCCTGCAAGGCCTCCGCGCTCATTTCGAGCCGGCGCGCGGCGACCGCGAATTCGGCGCGCAACTGGTCCTTGTCGGCCTTGATCTCCGCCATGGAGAGCGGAATGGCATTCTCGACCCGCCGCGTGGTCAGCCTGACCGCACGCCGCCACACGGCCCCGAGCAGGCCGAGCGCCAGGAGCGCGGCCAGCAGGAACCCCAGGGCGAAGACCATGGCGGTCTCGATCGTCACGGTCGGGCAACTCCCACACGCGTCAGGGTCGGCAACTCCCTTCTGCCACGGCAAAACGGCCGCGGAAAGGTCCGCGGCCGTTCAATCCTTATCATGAAAGCAATGCGCCGGGCGCTGCCGGCGACCGCTCAGAAGGGGTTCCAGGTCGGGCTGGGCGTGAACTTCAGATAGCCGCCATTGACGCCGAGCCGCGCGCCGACGCCGGTGCGGATCGGCACCACCAGCATGTTGTCGGCGGCCAGCGCCGTCATGCCGAGGCCACCGACCAGATAGGCCGAACCGTTGACCCCCAGGAAGCGGCGGTAGAGGTCGTCGGGATTGCGGACGCGATAGGCCAGCATCATCGTGCGGTCGCCGTCGCCGCCGAAATCGAAGCCGAGCGAGGGCCCCTGCCAGAACACCTTGGTGTCGCCGCCATGCTTGGTATAGAGCACGCCCTCGCCGTAGCGCAGGCCGGCGACGAAGGCGCCGGAGCCTTCCTGGCCCAGAATATAGGCGCTCGGCTGGCCCCATTGCTGGGTGGCCCGTTCGACCAGATTGGCAAGTCCCCGGCTGGTACCGCCGAAGAAGCGGTGACCGGCATTGACGACCTCGTTGCCGGAAAAAGTCTGCGGCGTTTCCGATTGATAGGAGCGCTGCGCCAGCGCCTGCCGGTCGAAACCGACCAGGGCCGTCGCGGCGAGACCGGTCAGGATGGCTCGCCGGTCAAACTTGGAAAGACTGCGCATTGATCACCTCACGGCAAATGTCGGTGCGGCCGGCTTGGGCGCGCCCTTGGTCAAATAAGCTAGTGGATGAAGGTAACCATTTGGTCACCAGGTCATGATTTCGACGTTCTCGGTAACGAAGTGCACACCGTGAATTGCGAAGCTCGCTCAGTGATTCGATGACGTGCAGATTTGGGGAAGATGATGTCGGTGATGAGGCAGTTCCTGCGCCCTTTGGCCTGGACCATGGCGATCACGGGGCTTTATGCGGGCTTTGCCTTGATCATCGCGATGGCCGACGGCCAATCGTCGACGCGCGCCGCCACCACCGAGCGGGTTGTGACCGATCGTCTCACCGGGCTCGCCCTCTATGGCATCGATCCCGTGGCCTATTTCACCGACCGGGCGCCGCGCGAGGGCCTGCGCGACTATGAACTGCCCTGGGCCGGCGCCACCTGGCGCTTCCTGAACGAGGGCAACCGCGCCGCCTTCATGCGCGACCCCTCGGTCTACGAACCGCGCTTTGGCGGTTACGACCCGGTCGCCATCGGCGAGGGCAATCCGGCGACCGGCCATCCCTCGGTCTGGAGCATCCACGAGGAACGGCTCTACGTGTTCCATTCGGAGCGCAACCGCGCGCGCTTCGCCGCCGATCCGGAAGCCGCCATCGCCAAGGCCGAGAGCCATTGGGCGGCCGTGCTCGCCACGCTGGTGCCCTGAGCGCGGACAACCCTCAGTTCCGCATGATCGCCGCCAGGACGTCGCGGAGTTCGGTCGCGCCGTATCGGACGTCGCCTGCTCCCGGTTCGACATCGATCGCGCCGGCATTGTGCGCATCGTAGAGTTCGGTGACGAGCCGGGCATAGCTCATGCCCAGGCCGCCCAGGGTCAGGGCTGCGATCCAGTCCGGGCGTGGCAGTTCGCGTGCGACGATCGGCCGGCCGGCGACGCTGGCCAGGGCCTCCGCCACGTCGACGGGCGTGTAGCGGCGGGGGCCTTCGACATGGACGATGCGTGGCGAGGCTGCGGCATCCCCCGCGGCCAGGAGATCAGCCGCGACGAGGCCGACATCGGAGGCCGACACGGTCGGAAACAGCTTGGTCAAGGGGTGGTGCAGGCTCGGCAGGATGCCGCTTGCGGCGGCAGCCTTGGCCAGGCGCGACCAGTTCTGCATGTGCTCGGCGGAGCGTAGCAAGGTCAGGCCGGTGGGCAGCGCGCGCAACCGCGCCTCCAGGGCATGGAAGGTGAGCGTGACGCCGGTGCCGGCGGCGCGCTCGGCGCCATAGTCCGAAATGGCCAGGACCTTGGCCGGGCGCACGGCGTCGAGCGCCCCGGCCATGGTTTCGATCATGCCGCGCATGTCGGCCGGGGCATCGGCCGCGGCCATGCTCATCGGGCAGATGACCTGCACCGCCCCTGCCCCCGCTATGGCCGCCCGCAATGCCTCCGCGTCGCGCAGGTCGGCAATGGCCGTCTCACAGCCCAATGCGGCGAACTCGGCGGCCTTCGACGCCTCGCGCAAGACCGCCCTGACCGGCGCGCCTCGGCGCCTGAGCGCCGCGATCGTCGCCCGCCCCACTTTGCCTGTCGCCCCCATGATCACGAACATTCCGGCCTCCTGCGATCCGATCGAACCGGAGGCAGCATGCCGGCGCGGCAAGCGCGCGTCGCACAGGTTCGGCCGGACCGGCGCAAATTCGGCCAGCCGGGATCCCGGGATTCCGGGATTCCGGGATTATCGCCCGATGCCGACGACCTGGCGGGGCGTGACGCCGAGGACCCGTTTCATGCAATGGGCCATGTGGCTCTGATGGGCGAAACCCGCCGCCAGCGCGACCTGGCTGATCGGCATTGTACCGGCGAGCAGCAGCGCCTTGGCGCGCTCGACCCGGCGGCGAATGACATATTGATGCACCGGCATGCCCATGGTCTGCCGGAACAGCGCCTTCAGGTGCGATATGCTGATATCGGCGACCGCGGCAAGGCCCCCCAGCGACAGCTCCCGGTCGAGATGGGTCTCGATGAAATCGACCAGCCGGCGCTGCTGCCGCGGCGACAGGGTCTGGCGGGCCGGCAGGCCATCGTCCCTGGCCGCGACGGCGCCGTGAACGAGGCGCACGGCGAGGGCCATGCCCAGGCTCTCGGCGTAAAGCCGATCGGAGGAAATCTCCGTCTCGAGCTCCGCCTTCAGCGCCCAGGCGATGTGCTCGATCCTTTGGTCGCGCAGCTGGAACTGCGGTGCGAGGGCGACCCGGTCCGGGTCGCACCCGACCTCGCGGGCCGCCTGCCGGATCAGCGCCGGGCTGATCCAGAAGCGCAAGATGCTGCAATCGGCGTCGTCCTCCCACTCGCCGGCGAGACCCGCCGGCACGACGTCGATATCGCCATGGGATTGAACGCGCCGGTGAACGCGGCCGTCGCAGCGGCAGGCCGCGTTCACCGACGGTCCGACATGGATGCCGAGACGATGGTCGAGTGAGGCCGGCACCTTGGTCAGGCCCGCGCGGATCAGCCCGAATTCGGCCTCCAGGCCGACCCAGCCGCGGCCGCGGCTGGAAATCGCGCCCGGCATGCTGCGGGACGAGGGCGGACTTCCGGGTTCTTGCGGGAGGGAATCCATGGTCATCTTGCGGCTCGTGTCCAACGCCGCCCCACGGCCGAGGCGGCGGCGCGGCAAGAAGCGCGAGCTTAGCAGAGCGACACGCGAAATGCCGACCACGACATCGCGATCGCGAAGGCCCTGGCACGCCGCCGGTCACGGCCGGCCTGACGCGACCGGCGCGCTGGTGTAAGAGGGCGGTGAACAGCGAGGCTCCGACCGCCCCATGACCATTTCCAATGACGAAGACCTGATCCGGCTCAAGGCGATCGGCCAGATCGTCGCCCGCGTCCTCGAGGCCATGGGCGCGGCGATCGAGCCGGGCATGACCACCGCCGAGCTCGACGGCATCGGACGCGCGCTCCTGGACAAGGCCGGCGCCCGCCCGGCCCCGGAAATGGCCTATGGCTTTCCCGGCGCCACCTGCATCAGCGTTAATGAGGAGATCGCCCACGGCATTCCCGGGCCGCGCGTCATCCGGGCCGGCGATCTCGTCAATATCGATGTCTCCGCCGAGAAGGACGGCCTGTTCGCCGATACCGGCGCGTCTTTCCCGGTACCGCCGGTCTCGGCCAAGGTCGCCCGGCTCTGCCGCGACGGCCGGCGCGCCATGTGGGCGGGCATCCGCGAGGTCGGCGTCAACCGGCCGCTGGCCGGTATCGGCGATGCGGTCGGCGCCTTCGCGGCCAAGAACGGCTATACGCTGGTGCGCAATCTGGCGAGCCACGGCGTCGGCCATTCCCTGCACGAGGAGCCGACCGAGATCGCCACCTGGCCGGATCGCTCCGAGCGGCGACGGATGACCGAGGGCCTGGTCTTCACCATCGAGCCGTTCCTGTCGCTCGGCGCCGAATGGGCGGAGGACGGCGAAGACGACTGGACGCTCTACAGCGCGCCGATGGCGCCGACGGTGCAGTACGAACACACGGTCGTGGCCACCCGCAACGGCGCCGTCGTGGTCACCTTGGCCGGCTGACGGCGACGGCCGGTTTCATTCCGGCGCGTGGCAGACCGCCTCGATATTGTAGCCGTCCGGGTCGCGCACGAAGGCGCCGTAATAGCTCGGATGATAATGGGCCCGGATGCCGGGCGCGCCATTGTCGGTGCCACCCGCCGCGAGCGCCGCCTGGTGGAAGGCGTCGACCTCGGCACGCGTCGCCGCGCTGAAGGCAATGTGGAGGCGCCCCTGATGGGCGCCGCCACCGCTGACCCAGAAGAACGGCCGGTCGCTGCCGAAGCCGCTGACCTCTCGGCCCGGATCGGAGAACTCCATCAGGATCTTGATGCCGAGCGGCGCCAGGGCCGCCGCGTAGAAGGCCCGGGCGCGCCGGTAATCGCTCGCCGACACGCCGAGATGATCGAGTCCGCTCATGCTCTCCTCCCCTGCGGGCGGCCGGCGCCCGTCGCTAGATCACCTGATTGGCAAGCGTCGCCTCGCCGCGGCCGAGCCGGCCGAGATTCTCGATCAGGAGGTCGACCACGCGCGCCTCATAGGCCGCGGTCTCGCCCCCGACATGCGGCGTGATCAGCACGTTCTCGAAACCCCAGAGCGGCGAGCCGGCAGGCAGGGGCTCCTCGCGCAGCACATCGAGACCGGCGCCGGCAATGCCGCCCGCCTTGATCGCCTCGATCAACGCATCCTCGTCGACCACCTTGCCGCGCGCGCAATTGATCAGCAGCGCCGAGGGCTTCATCCGGCCGAGCATGCCGGCATCGATCAGATGCGTCGTTTCAGGGGTCAGCGGACAGGTCAGCGCGACGATGTCGGCCTGTCCGATCGCCTCGGCCAGTTGGTCGGGCGAGACCAGCCGGTCGACGCCGGCGAGCTTGACCGAGGTATCGCGCTTGACGCCGGTCACCGCCATGTCGAAGGCCCTGGCGAAACGGGCGAGCCGCAATCCGATGCCGCCGAGCCCGACGATCAGCAGCGACTTGCCGGCAAGCTCGTCCTCGCGCTCCGCCGGGTTGCCGATCATCGGCCGCCAGAAGCGCTTGGCCTGGTTGTCCCGGCTGGTGTGGATCTTGCGGGTCAGCGCCAGCATCAGACCCATGGCATGCTCGGCCACCGCATTGGCATTGACGCCCTGCGCGCTGGCGAGCCTGATGCCGCGCTGGCGCAGCACGCCGAGATCATATTGGTCGAGGCCGGCGCTGATCGACTGGATGAAGCGCAGCTTGCCGGCGCGCTCGACGGGGGCGTTGCGCCACATGCCGGAGACCACCACGACATCCGCCTCGCCGATGCGGGCGGCGAAATCCTCGGCATTGCGCACCTCGAAGGACTTCAGGCCGGTTCCGCGCCGGGCGAATTCCTCGCCCATGCGATAGGCGGCGTGGGCAAAGCAGATGGTGAGGTCGGAAGCGGCGGGAAACGATGCGGTCATGGCAAATCCAGACTGGAGGGCTCGAACGGGATCATGGCGAGGCGCGCGGCGAAGGCAACCCGCATGACCGGACGACGAAGGGTCGGCACGGCACTTGCCTTGAACCGGCCCGATCCGTCAAACCGCCAGGGCGCGCAGCGCCGCCACCGCTTTCGCATAGGTTGCCATGACCGCCTCCCCGTCCGCCCCCTACCTGCCCGGCCACGGCCGCTATGCCTATAGCCCGATCCGGGGCCGGCCGGTCTATGACTGGCCCGGCGGCAAGCGGCTTGCCGTCTATCTCGGCGTCAATCTCGAACATTTCGCTTTCGGCACCGGCCTCGGCGCCGAACTCGCGCCGGCCGGCCCGCAACCCGACGTGCTCAATTACGCCTGGCGCGACTACGGCAACCGCGTCGGCATCTGGCGCATGATCGACCTGTTCGACCGGTTGCGGCTGCCTGCCTCGGTGCTGGTGAACAGTGCGATCTACGGCTATTGCCCCGAGGTGATGGATGCCTTCCGGGCGCGTGGCGACGAGGTGCTCGGCCATGGCCGCAGCAATTCGGAGCGCCAGGGTGTGCTCGACGAGGTCTCCGAGCGCCAGTTGATCGCCGAGACCACGGCGACGATCGCGGCGGCCGAGGGCACGCCGCCCAAAGGCTGGCTCGGCCCCTGGATCTCGCAGAGCCACGTGACACCCGATCTGCTCGCCGAAGCCGGTTATGGCTACCTGCTCGACTGGTGCCAGGACGACCAGCCGATCTGGTTCGCCACCCGCGACAAGGGGCGCATCCTCAGCCTGCCCTACCCGCAGGAACTGAACGACATTCCCTCCATCGTGGCGCGCAAGGACTCGGCCGAGCAATTCGCCGCGATGATCATCGACCAGTTCGACGAGATGCTGGAACAGTCGGCCTCGGGGCCGCTGGTCATGGGCATCGCGCTGCATCCCTATATCGTCGGCCAGCCCTACCGGCTGCGCCATCTGCGCCGGGCGCTCGCCCATATCGCCGAGAGGCGCGAGCAGGTCTGGATCACCACCGCCGGCGCCATCGCCGCCCATGTCGCCGCCCTGCCCCAGGGCATCGTTCCGGGGTCGTGAGGGCGGCACTCAATACGGCCGTCCCCGTCCAGCGTCATGGCGGGCGTCGCAGGGTCTCTACGTCACCCCCGGCGAGCGAAGCGAGGGAAGGGGGTCCAGGGCCGCTTGGCCGCGCTCGCGGCCTCATCTGTTGAGGTGATTTCGCCGTGGCGGCAGTCGCGCTCTGCAACCCCTGGACCCCCTTCCCTCGCCTCCGCAGAAGCAAGGGCTTCTGCTCCGGCTCGCCGGGGGTGACGTAGAGAGTTTTTCGGCAGCCAGTCGATCCGCTCTGCCGGCTGATTCGAATGCTCGCCCTTCCCTCAGCTCACCTTATAGGCGAGTTCGCGCTCCGCCCGCGCCGGCAGGAACGACCGGTTGAAGATCTCGGCGGCCGCCGGCGTACGCGCCAGTTCGTAGCCGGTCACCACCATGCCGATCGCCCGTGTCAGGCGGTCGTCCTTGACGTCGCCCGAACCGATCTCGCGCAGCTCCGGCGAGATGATCAGCTTGTCGAAGGCATATTGCAGCCGGCGCTTCTCGACCGGGATATTGACCAGGCCGTCATAGGCCTGCACCGCGGCCATCGCCATGGTCTGATCGGCAGCGACCTCGATGCTCGCCCGGTTCACCGCCTTGACCAGCCCGGCCACCGCGCGCGGATTGTCGCGGATCAGCTTCTGCGACACCATCATGCCGTTGGAATAGAGATCGAGGCCGTAATCGCCGAAAGCGAACCAGGTGAAATCCTTGTCCGGATCCTGGCGGTTCAGCACCAGGTTGAAATAGCTGGTGATGTTGAACACCAGGGCCGCGTCGATCTGGCCCTGGATCAGCATCGGCTCCTGCAGGTTCGGCGCCATGCTGGTCAGCTTCATCTTGGCGAGGTCGAGATTGTTGGCCTTGGCGAAGACCGGCAGGAGCCGGGTGGTCGGGGTGCCCGGGGCGCCGCCCAGCGTGCGTCCCTCCAGGTCGCGAATGGTCTTGATGCCGCTCGACGTCTTGGCGACGAAGGCGAAAGGCGGCTGGTTCCACATCTGGTAGACCATGACGGGCGTGTCCGCCGGCCGCGTCGCTGCATTCTGAATAATCGCATTGATGTCGCCGAAGCCTGCATCATAGGCACCGCCCATGATGCGCGTGACGGTTGCGCCGGAGCCTTCGCCCTGGTCGATGACCACATCCAGGCCCGCCTCGCGGAAATAGCCCTTGTCGCGCGCCACGAAAAACGGCGCATCCGACCCCTGGGTCTTCCACCCCAAGGTGAACTTGATCGATGTCGGCGCCTGCGCCCGCACATGTGGCGCGAAAAGCGTCAGACCGAGGGCCGCGGCTGCTGTCCGGCGAGTGATCATGGTCTTGCTCCGTGCTGAGGCTCACGCTTTGCGTGGCCGGCCATGCCGGAGCGAGGCTTCGCAAGAACTTTGCCAGAGTGCCGCGCGTGGCGCGCCAGGGACCTGCGGCCCAAGCCTAACGATGCTCGGGCGGCGCGCGAAAGATCTCCTCCTCACCCACCCGGTCGGTCCGGCGGCGACCGTCCAGCGTCAGGCAGCCGCCGCCCGCCACCGCGACCACCACGGCCTCGCCACGCAGCACGCGCGTCGTCTGCACGAGATCGCATGGCCCCACCGTCCAGCGATGGCTGATCTGCTGCAGGCTCGACCAGGACACGACGTCGCCGGGCAAGTCGAGCGTGGACGCGAACCGCCGCGCCTGCGGGTTCCACACCGGCACGCGGAGCGGCTTGATCCGGCTGAAGCCCTCGCCCCCGGCGAGATAGAGCCGGCTCGTCGAAACGCCGTCGGCGCGGCGGCAGAACACCACGAAGACGGCATCGCCGTCGCCGAGCCAGAGGCCGTGATTGACCGTGATATCGGCCGGCGGCGCATCACGGCGGCCGATGACCGGAATGTCGCCGCGGCAATCCGGCGCGAGCCGGCGATGCGCCGCCAGCACCTGCGGCGGCAGGGCGGCAATGCCGGCATTCGATGCGGCAAGCCGCTGGGCGATATCGTCGCGCGCCGCGGTCGAAAGCCGTGGCGCCGATGGCGAGCCGGCGTCCCGATTGGTGTCGGAGCGGCCTTGCTGGCGGTCGATCCAGGCGAGGTCGGCGCGCAGCGCCGGCACGTCGACGACCGTCCCCCGCGAGCGGCCGGGCAGATTGACCGTCAAGCCCGAGCGCCGGTCGCCCTGGGCGATGAGCCGCGCCAGCAATGCGGTGGCCTTGGCCCGGTCGCGCAGCACGGCACGGCCGGCGGCGCCCTGCATGGCCCAGTCGCCGGCGGCAAAGGCGAGCGGCGCTTCACCGCCCGCACCGGCCGCCTCGAAGGTGAGCGTCGCGCCCGGCATGGCCTCGTCGAGGACGGCGATCTCCCAGATGGCACCGGGCTGGTAGCTGCGGCTGATCTCGATCTGGCCGGCGCGCAGGGCGCAGCGATCGAGCACCACCGAACAGCCGAGCCCCTGTGCCGACGAATGCCGGCTGCCGTCGGCCTCGGCCGCCACCCCCATGCTCAGCCCCAGGCTTCCGGCAAGGCCCAGCACGGCGGCGGCGAAGCGAAACACGGTCATGGCGATCCTGCCGGAACGGGAAAGAGCCCCCTCTTCGCCCGCCGCGGTTTCAGCCGCCCGACGCCGCGCCGGCCGGCCTGTTTCAGCCGGCCGCGCGCTGCGGCCAGCGGGTCGCGCCGGCGAGTTCGGCCTGCGCCGCGGCATATTCGCGTTTCAGCCGGCCGACGAATTCACCCGTGCTCTCGACGCCGTTGACCGCGCCGATACCCTGGCCCGAACCCCAGATGTCGCGCCAGGCCTTGCTCTTGGACGAACCGCCGGAGCCGAAGCTCATCTTGCTCGGGTCGCCGTCGGGCAGATTGTCGGGATCGAGGCCGGCATTGACGATCGAAGCCTTGAGGTAATTGCCGTGCACCCCGGTGAACAGGCTGGAATAGACGATGTCGCTGGCCTTGCCATCGACGATGGCCTGCTTGTAGGCCTCCGTCGCATTGGCCTCGCGGGTGGCGATGAAGGCCGAGCCGATATAGGCGAGATCGGCGCCCATGGCCTGGGCCGCCAGCACCGCGCGGCCGGTGGCGATCGCTCCCGACAGCGCCAGCGGGCCGTCGAAGAACTGCCGGATCTCCTGGATCAATGCGATCGGCGAGATCATCCCGGCATGGCCGCCGGCCCCGGCGGCGACCGCGATCAAGCCGTCGGCGCCCTTTTCCAGGGCCTTGCGGGCATGGGTGATGTTGATCACGTCATGCAGCGTGATGCCGCCATAGGAATGGATCGCCTCGTTCAGCTCGGGCCGCGCGCCCAGCGAGGTGATGACGACCGGCACCTTGTATTTCACGCAGAGATCGATGTCGTGCTGCAGCCGGTCATTCGACTTGTGCACGATCTGATTGACCGCGAACGGCGCCGAGGGAGCATGCGGATTGGCCTCGTCATAGGCGCCCAGCTCGTCGATCACCCGCTTCAGCCAATCTTCCAGCACCGGGCCGGGACGCGCGTTGAGCGCCGGGAAGGAGCCGACGACCCCGGCCTTGCATTGCGCGATGACGAGATCCGGATTGGACACGATGAACAGCGGCGAGCCGATCACGGGGAGCTGGAGGCGGCCGGTGAGCGAGGCGGGAAGCGTCATGGGCTTGGGCGATCCGTGGCTGATGAACGGGACGTGTATCGGCACGTCATGCCATCAAAGCCGATCGCGCCGCGGGACGAAAGCCCCGTCGGAGGACAGATGGCGATCTTGTCCCGCCTCAGCCGTAGCGCGCTTCGTAACGCGCCTCGCCCTGTGGCGGCGGCGTAACGGCATGGCCCTCGTCGGCATATTGGTTGAGCTTGTTGCGCAGCGTCCGGATCGAGATGCCCAGGATATTGGCGGCATGGGTCCGGTTGCCGAGGGTATGGCCGAGCGTGTCGAGGATCAGGTCGCGCTCGACATCGGCGACGGTCCGGCCGATCAGCCCGCGGGTCACGGCCTCCGCCACGTCGGCCGCGTGGGCGGCGACCGCATCGCCGCCGCGGCGCTCGTCGAGCCTGGCGCCATCGGGCGTGCGGATCGCATCGGCGCCGATCTCGGCACCCGACGACAGCAGCACCGCCCGGTGGATGGTGTTTTCCAGTTCACGGACATTGCCCGGCCAGCGCGCGACCGTCAGCTGGCGGCGGGCATCCGCCGACAGCACCCTGACCGCAATGCCATTGGCCTCGGCATATTTCTTGGCGAAATGGGCCGCCAGCTCCAGCACGTCGGCCGGCCGGTCGCGCAACGGCGGCAGCTTCAGGTTCACCACGTTGAGCCGGTAGAGCAGATCCTCGCGGAAGGTGCCCTTGCGCACCTCCTCGGCGAGCGTCCGATTGGAGGTGGCGAGAATACGGATATCCACCGGCACGGGCCGGGTGCCGCCGACCCGGTCGATCACCCGTTCCTGGATGGCGCGCAGCAGCTTGGACTGCAGCCGGATGTCCATTTCCGAGATTTCGTCGAGCAGCAGCGTGCCGCCATTGGCCTCCTCGAACTTGCCGACGCGGCGCGCCACCGCGCCGGTGAAGGCGCCCTTCTCGTGGCCGAACAATTCGCTCTCCAGGAGATTGTCCGGGATCGCCGCGCAATTGACCGCGACGAACGGCGCCTTGGCGCGGTTCGACTTGGTATGGACGTAGCGGGCCAGCACCTCCTTGCCGGTGCCGCTCTCGCCGGTGATCAGGATCGAAGCGTCCGAACCGGCGACCTGGTTGGCGAGTTGCACCACCCGCGCCATGGCCTCGTCGCGATAGATCAGGTGCCGGGCATCGCTGGCCACCGCCGCCAGCACCGCCGCGATCAGTTCCGGGTCGGGCGGCAGCGGGATATATTCCTTGGCGCCGGCATGGATCGCCGCGACCGCCGCGCGGGCGTCGTTGGACGTACCGCAGGCGACCACCGGAACGGCGATCATCTCGTCGGCCAGCGCCTTCACCAGGCTCCGCACATCGATCGCCACGTCGACCATCAGCAGGTCGGCGCCGCGGGCGCGCATCACCCTGAGAGCGGTGTCGATATCCTCGGCATTGGTGACGGCAGCGCCTTTGTCGACCGCCATCTTGGTGGCGATCGAGAGCTGGCCCTTGAGTGTTCCGACGATCAGGAGGCGCATGGTTCGTGTTCCTTCAGCGGTCGGCCTTGATAATTTCGGTCATGGTGACACCGAGCTTGTCCTCGACGAGCACCACCTCGCCGCGCGCCACGAGGCGATCATTGACATAGATGTCGATCGCCTCGCCCACCTTGCGGTCGAGCTCGAGCACCGCGCCGGGGCCGAGCTTCAGAAGCTCGCCGACATCCATGCGCGACCGGCCGAGCACGGCGGAGACATGCACGGGCACATCGAACACCGCCTCAAGGTCGGCCGCGGTCTTCGAGCCGCTGTCGCCCTCGGGCGTGCCGAAAGCGGGGAAGCCCGCCTCGCCCGGCACCAGATCGATATCGGCATCCTGTTCGAGATCGGGCAGCGGCATGCCGTTTTCGGGTGTGTCGGTCATGGCGTCCTCTCGAAGTCGGCGGATGTTTCGGGGCCGAGATAGCGCTGCACCGCTTCGGCGATCCTCAGGGCGGTCTCGTCGCGGTCCAGCACGATGCCGCCGGTCGACCATTCGATGCGGCAATCGCCCGGCGCGATGATCGGCTCGGCCAGGATGACCAGGCGCCCGTCGAAGCCGCGCTCGGCGGCGAGCCGGGTCAGTTCGGTGCGGGCATCCTCGAGCAGGTCGTCATGCACGCGCACCACCAGATGCGGCACGCTGCGCAGGTTGGCGAAGCAGTCGCCGGCCAGGGCGCGGATCTCGGCGAGCGGCTGGCGCTCGATCAGCGAGGCGGCGAGCTTGGTGGCGACCGCCACCGCGATGTCGATCGCCTCCTGCTCGAGCCGTCCCTCCAGCACCGCCAGCGCGCCGGCGGCTTCCACCATCCGGCTGCCGATGCTGCTGAGTGCCTGTGCCCTCTGCCGCTCGATCGACGCCATGGCCTGGCCCTCGCCCTGCGCCAGGCCGGCCGAATGACTCTCCTGACGGACCATCGCCAGCAGGGACTGGTGCTCGGCCAGCGGCACTTTGGGCTCGGCCTCCTGCTTCGCCTCGGCGGCGAATTCGGTGTCGAACAGGAATTTGACCGGTCTTGCCATCGCCATGTCCCTAGAAGACCAGTTCGTCGTCGGCACGGTTCTTGGAGATCATGATTTCACCCTTGGCGGCGAGATCCTTGGCGAGGTTGACCAGGATCGCCTGCGCCTCGTCGACATCCTTGAGCCGCATCGGCCCGAGTGCCTGCATGTCGTCCTGCAGCATCTTGGCGGCGCGGGTGGACATCTGCTTCAGGAAGAAGTCGCGCATGGTCTGGGTCGCGCCCTTGAGCGCCACCGCCAGCTTGTCCTTGTCGATCTGGCGCACCAGCGTCTGTGCCGAGCCGGAATCGAGCTTGGCCAGGTCGTCGAAGGTGAACATCAGGTTCTTGATGCGCTCGGCCGAGTCGCGGCTCTGCTCTTCCAGCGCGGTCAGGAAACGCGTCTCGGTCTGCCGGTCGAACGAGTTGAAGATCTCGGCCATGGCCTCGTGGCTGTCGCGCCTGCTGGTCTGCGACAGGTTCGACATGAACTCGGTGCGCAGGGTCTGCTCGATACGCTCCAGCACGTCCTTCTGGATGGCTTCCATCTTGAGCATGCGGCCGACGACGTCGAGCGCGAATTCCTCCGGCAGGATCGCCAGCACCCGGCCGGCATGTTCCGGCTTGATCTTCGACAGAACGACCGCGACCGTCTGCGGATATTCGTTCTTCAGATAGTTGGCGAGCACCTGCTCCTGCACGTTGGAGAGCTTCTCCCACATGTTGCGGCCGGCGGGCCCGCGGATTTCTTCCATCAGCAGCGCCACGCGCTCGGACGGCATGAACTGCGACAGCAGCCGTTCGGTCGCGTCGAAATTGCCCATCAGGCCGCCGGCCGACGACAGCCGGCCGACGAATTCGAGCAGCAGGCCCTCGACCACCTCGGCGCCGATATTGCCGAGCTGCGACATGGCGATCGACAATTGGCGGATCTCGTCGTCGTCCAGCATCTTCCAGATCCGGGCCGACACCTTGTCGCCGAGCGACAGCATCAGCACCCCGGCGCGCTGGGCCCCGGTCAGTCCCTTGGCCGCCTCGGTCGAGACCCGGCCGCCGCTCGACAGGGTCGCGAGCGCGGAGGCGAATTCGCTTTCACGGGCGGAAATGGCGCCGGTCATTTCGACTCCGCGTCGCTCAGCCACTGACGGATGATCGACACCGTCTCATGGGGATTCTTGTCGACCAGCTCGCCGACCTTGGCGAGCGAGGCGGCATGCACTTCACCGTTGATCTGGGCCATTTCGATCATGCGCATGGTCGGGTTGTCGGAGGGCACCAGCGGGGGTGCGGGAATCGGCGGGCTCGCGGCGGCGGCCTGTATCGCGGCCTCCGCGCTGGCGGCGGCCGCCGATCCTGCCGCCACCGCGGGCAGCTTGGCCGGCGGATCGGGCGTCACGATGCGCCTCAGCAGCGGCCGGACCACGAACAGGATGACCAGCCCCGAGACGAGCAGCAGCACGGCAAGCTCGATGCCCGAACGGACGTCGTCCTTGGTCGGCTCGTAGACCTGCCACCAGGGCCGCGGCGGTTCGAGGGACGCAAGCTGCGGGCCCTCGGCGAAGCGCAGGTTGACCACCTCGACCTGGTCGCCACGCCGCTGGTCGAAACCGATCGACGAGCGCACCAGCGCGCCGATGCGATCGAGCTCTTCGGCCGCGCGCGGCTGGTAATTCACATTGCCCTGGCCGTCGCGGGCATAGATGCCGTCGACCAGCACGGCGACGGAAATCCGCTTGATCCGGCCGCCCTCGACCACCTCGGTGCGCTGGGTGCGGGCGATCTCGTAATTGACGATCTCTTCGGACTTCTTGCTCGCCTCGCGGCTGTTGTTATTGGCCGCAGTATTGTTGGCGCCGGGCAGTTCGTTGCCGACCGTGACCTGGCCGTCGCGATTGCCTTCGGCCGAGCTCGACTGTTCCTCGCGGGTCTGGGTCGACCGCACCACCCGCCGCTCCGGATCGAAATCGTCCGAGGTCTGGGTGATCCGGTTGAAATCCATGTCGGCGGTGACCTGGACACGGGCGCGGCCGGGGCCGACGACGGAGGCGATGATGCTCTCCACCTGTTGGCGCAGGCGCTGCTCGTGGCCGACCCGGCGCTCGTCGGCGGTGGTGCCGGACATGCCGGCGGGATCGCCGGCGCCGTCGGCCAGGAGCCGGCCGCCCTCGTCGACGATCGACACGCGCTGGGGCGACAGGCCACGCACGGCAGAGGCCACCATGTGCCTGATGGCGCGAATCTGGGGCGGCTCCAGCCCGCCGCGCATGCGCAGCACGATCGAAGCCGAAGGCTCGACACGCTCGCGCGAGAACAGCGGCCGCTCCGGCATGACCAGATGGACGCGCGCCGACTGGACCCGCTCGATGCCGCGGATGGTGCGGGCGAGCTCGCCTTCGAGCGCCCGCAGATGATTGATGTTCTGGACGAAGGAGGTCGACGACAGGGCGTCGCCCTTGTCGAACAATTCGTAGCCGACCCCGCCGCCGCGCGGCAGGCCGCCTTCGGCGAGCTGCATGCGCACGCGCGCCACCTGATCCTGGGTGACGAAGATCTGGCCGCCGTCATTGCGGATCTGGAAGCGGACCTGTCGGCGCTCGAGTTCCTTCACGACCTGGGCTGAATCTTCCAGCGTCAGGTCGGAGAACAGGAGCGACATGTTCGGCTGGCTCATCCTCAGGATGATGTAGATGAAAAAGCCGACCAGCCCGAGCGCGACCGCGCCCATGGCGGCGATGCGCGTCGCGCCGATATTCCTCACGAACTCAAGGATGCCGTTCAAATGCGTCAGGCCTCTTGCATACCCGAACCGGCGTCAGCCGGAGCGGTGGGCAAGAATTGCCGGGTGGGTGGTTACCAGGGAGTTAACGCGAGCCCGACGATCGCCATCAGCGCAGCGATTTCAGCACCACGCCGATGCCGCCGGCGAGCAGGCCGAGCATGATGAGCGTGTTGAACAGGCTGGTCGGCACGAAATAGATGGTCAGATTGGTCAGGATTCCCGCCACGATGATCACCACGCCGGCGAACAGGAGCAGGAACCCGAGGCGCGACGCGCCGTCGAAAAACAGCATGCCGATGCCGAACAGGAGCGGCACCAGCGACAGGCCGAAAGCCGAATAACCGCCGAGCGTCCAGGATCCGCCGGAGACGGTGACCTGGGTGGTGAAGAGATAGGCGCCGGCGACCGTCATGCCGAGCCCGACGAAGAACGGGATCAGCCCGCCCGGCGTGCCGCCCGCGCCGCTCAAACGAAAATCGGGCATCCCTTGCTCTCCATGCGATCTGTCCCGGCCTCGGACAAGGGCAAAAGAACTGACATCAGGACGCTCGGACGGCAAGTCGCGAGGCCGGCCGCGCTTGCTGCGCCCATGCCGTAGGCGGCGCCGAAATTGTCGCAGGCCGGCGATCGTAACTCTCCATTAACCATCCCCCCGGCAAATCTTGCCCAGGGCCGTTCATATCTTCGTCGGCCTGGGGGCGTGGCATGACCGATGTGACAGCAGGTGGGGCGGCAAGGGCTGCCGGCGCGGGAGGTCTGTCGCTCGGCGCGATGGCCGGCTGGCTGACCAGGCCGGATCTCTGGATGGCCGTCGGCGTGCTCGGGATCCTGGTGATCCTGATCTTCCCGATGCCGGCCATGCTGCTCGACGTCATGCTGGCGGTGTCGATCATTTCCTCGGTCATGATCCTGATGACCGGCCTGTTCATTCACAAGCCGCTGGAATTCTCGTCCTTCCCGACCATCCTCCTGATCGCGACCATGTTGCGGCTGGCGCTGAACCTCGCCTCGACCCGCCTCATCCTGTCGCATGGCCACGAAGGCACGGCCGCCGCCGGCCATGTCATCGAGGCCTTCGGCAATTTCGTGATGGCCGGCAATTTCGTCATCGGCATCATCGTCTTCGCCATCCTGGTGATCGTCAATTTCATCGTCATCACCAAGGGTTCGGGCCGCATCGCCGAAGTCGCGGCGCGCTTCTCGCTCGACGCCATGCCCGGCAAGCAGATGGCGATCGACGCCGATCTCTCCGCCGGCCTGATCGACGAGAAGGTGGCCAAGGCCCGGCGCAAGGAGCTGGAGGACGAGAGCTCGTTCTACGGCGCCATGGACGGCGCCTCGAAATTCGTCAAGGGCGACGCGATCGCCGGCCTCTTGATCACCTTCATCAACATCGTCGCCGGCCTGATCATCGGCGTCGCCCAGCAGGGCATGCCGTTCGGCGAGGCGGCGCGCACCTATACCATCCTGACCGTCGGCGACGGCCTCGTCTCGCAGATCCCGGCCCTGATCATCTCGACCGCCGCCGGCCTCCTGGTCTCCAAGGCGGGCGTCACCGGCTCGGCCGACCAGGCCCTGATCCGCCAGCTGACGGGCTATCCCAAGGCGCTCGGCCTGTCGGCCGGCGTCATGGGCCTGATGGCCTTCCTGCCGGGCATTCCCTTCATCCCCTTCTTCGGCCTGGCCGCCCTTGCCGGCTATACCGCCTATGCCGTGTCGCGCGCGGCCAACCGCACCGCCGCCGCCGAGGTGATCCAGGCCGCGACCGAACAGGCCGCCGCCAACGCCCCGCCGGCCGAAGAGCCGATGGCCAGCATCCTCAAGATCGACGACCTCAAGGTCGAGCTCGGTTACGGCCTGCTGCCGCTGGTCCAGTCCGAAGGCGGTTCCGATCGCCTGACCGACCAGATCAAGGCGCTGCGCCGGCAATTGGCGACCGATATGGGCTTCGTCATGCCCTCGGTGCGCATCCTCGACAATGTCCAGCTCCAGCCCAACCAATATATCATCCGGGTCAAGGAGGTGGAGGCGGGCCAGGGCTATGTCTGGCCGGCGCAATATATGGTGATGGACCCGATGGGCGGGCAGGTCGACCTGCCCGGCGTCCACACCACCGAACCGACCTTCGGGCTGCCGGCCACCTGGGTCGACGCCAATCTGAAGGAGGAGGCGAGTGTTCGCGGCTATACGGTGGTCGACGCGGCGACCGTGCTGTCGACCCACCTGACCGAGATCCTCAAGGCCAATACCTCGGACCTCCTGAGCTATGCCGAGGTGCAGAAGCTGTTGAAGGAAATGGCCAAGGACCAGGCCGACCTGGTCAAGGACCTGGTGCCCAGCCAGATCACCATTTCGGGCATCCAGCGCGTCCTGCAGGTCATGCTCGCCGAGCGCGTCTCGATCCGCGACCTGCCGGCGATCCTCGAAGGCATTGCCGAGGCGGTGTCGTTCACGCGCTCGCCGCCGCAGATCGCCGAACATGTCCGCGCCCGCCTGTCGCGCCAGCTCTGCGCGCAATATGCCGGGCCGGACGGCGCCCTCGCCTTGATCGCGCTGTCGCCGCGCTGGGAACAGGCCTTCGCCGATTCGATCATCGGCCAGGGCGACGAGCGCCAGCTCGCCATGCAGCCCTCCAAGCTGTCCGAATTCATCACCCTGGTGCGCGACGCCTTCGAGGAAGCCGCCCGCATGGGCGAGGCCCCGGTCCTGCTGACCAGCCCGGGCATCCGGACCTTCGTGCGCTCGATCGTCGAACGCTTCCGCTCGCAGACCCCGGTGCTCAGCCAGGCCGAGGTCCATCCGCGGGTGCGGCTGAAGACGGTCGGCAGCGTCTGAGCCTGGCACCGGCCGTCATGCCCGCCATGGCGCGACGGCGGCCGTCGAGATAGACAATCCCCATGCGTCCGTCGGCGACCGCCAAGACCCCGTTCCCGAAATCGCCGCGTCACGCGGCCTGGGCCCTGGCGTCGGGCCTCGCCCTTGTCCTCGGCCTCCCCGCCGCCATGGCGGTGGCCGAACCAGGCGGACTGCGTGTCGGCGATTGCTGGTACGCCGATGTTCAGCAGGAAAAGGTCGAATTCCGCCTCTGCATCACCGCCGACGATTTCGTCGAAGGCGTGGTCATCCGCAAGGATGCGCTCGGCCCCGGCATCAACGAAGGCTGGCCTGTCCAGGCCCGCTTTCGCGTCGAACAGGGCCGGCTGCAGATCCTGGTGCCGAACCAGCCGCCCAACTGGCTCGCCGCCGAGACGGATCCCTCGCGCACCGACGGCTGCGCCATCGCCTTTTCGCGCGACGGGCAAAGGATGACGTCCTCGGACTGCAGGGTCCGGGCGACCTGGTGTCGTCACTCGCCGCAGGAACTGCCGCCGCTCTGCCGCGAGGGCGAGCGGCGTGGCCGGCAGGCCCCCGCGGCGAACCGCCGCGACGGCCCGGCGCGTCCCTGACGACCGCTCGCTCCGGGCTCCTCCGGCGCGCCGGTCGGCCCTAGCGCCACAGCCCCTTCTGCTGCAGCCAGGTCTGGATCACCTGGGCGACCTCGTTCGAATTGCGGTCCATCATGATCATATGGCTGTTGCCGCGAATGCCGGCGGCCGGCAGGTCGACGACATCGACATGGCCGCCGGCCGCGCGGATCCGTTCCGCGAAGCCGATGCCGGTGCGCCGGATCGTCGGCCAGCGCGGGTCCTGCTCGATGAAGTCGCCATAAAGCATCAGGGTCGGCACGGTCTTGAGCACGTCGGCGCGCGCGGGGTCGCCGATGCTCGACGGCTCGACCGCCACCAGCGCCATCACCTTGTCGGGCCGCGCCTGGGCGACGCGGAAGCCGAACTGGCCGGCCTGGCTGTGGAACACGATCACGCAGGGACAGACCTTGTCGACCAGCGCGATATAGGCGGCGATCGTCGGCTGGTCGGTGGTGGTCCAGCGCGGCGACAGCTGGCGCGGAAACTGATCATAGGCCTCGGTCGGGAACTGGTTCCCCGGCAACACCCGGCGCTGTGCCGGATCGTTGCTGTAGGAGCCCTCGCCCTGGCCGATGCGGAAGCGCTCGAACGGGTTGCCGACCGGCAGATGCAGCGCCGGCGCGGGCCAGATGTCGGGCGAGGCCCAGCCCGAGCGGCCACGCTCCACCGCATCGGAATTATAGACCGTCCAGCCCCGGCGCAGGAACCAGTTGACCCAGCCTTCACGGCCGTCGGGCGTGGTCTCGTAGGTGACGCCCGAGAGGCCGCCGCCGTGCCAGAGCAGGATCGGCACCCGGCCACGCTCGGTCCGCGGCTTGAACCATTGCGCATACATCTGCTCGACCGCGTAGAGCCCGTTCGGATCGACCTTGGCGGGTGGGCCCCCGGGCGTGAACACGACGTCGCGGGAGGGCTGGCCCGAGACCTCGGCGAGCCGGCCGCCGACGTGGAAGGAGCCCATGCCGACGATTTCGAGCGGCGGCTCCTCGGCGATCGCGGGCGTGGCGAGCCACAGCCCGCTGAGGGCGAGCACGGTCGCCAGGCAATGGACCGAGGGCAAACGGAACATGGGCGTCTTCTCCGGAATTGGCGGTTGTCCGGCAGCCCCTGAGCGGCCGGCTCGCGTTAGCAGGCGCACTATCCCGGCCTCCGCGAAGCGGCGTCAATCGCCGGCCGATCACGCATCATGCATGGCCGTCAATTTGTGCAAATATGGAAAAACTGAGCAATATGGATGTTCAATTGTTTCCACGATGGCAGAGGCCAATTGTTGACGGACCGCACTGCTCGCGGCCTCAACCAGGACACCTCGCCATGCCCATCATCCAGATCAAGTTCGCCACCCCCTTGTCTCAGCCGAACCTGCCCGACAAGGTCGCGGCTGCGGCGGTGCGCATCACCACCGACATCCTGCGCAAGAACCCGAAGCTGACCGCGGTGGTCGTCGACGAGGTGGAAGCCGCCCGCTGGTTCGTCGGCGGCCCCTCGCTCGCCGCCCAGCACAAGGCCTCGTTCTATCTCGACATCAAGGTGGTCGACGGCACCAATACCAAGGACGAGAAGGCCGCCTATGTCGCCGCCATCTTCGACGCCATGGCGGCCTTGCTCGGCGAGCTGCATCCGGAAAGCTATGTCTATGTCCATGACGTCCGGGCCGAGGCCTATGGTTTCGGCGGGCTGACCCAGGAGCATCGCTACATTGCCGGGCGCCTGGCCGAGGCGCGTTGAGGCCCGGCCCTGTCGCGCGAAGGGCTCGCCTCGGGGCCGCCGTGCCGGCGCCGCGCCTCAGGTCGAAGCGACGGCCTTGCCGGGCCGCGAGGCCGCGGCGCGGCCGCCCGGCGCGTCGAAGCGGGACCGCCGGTTAACCGTTTCTTCATCCTTTGGTCGACGCCGCGCCGCGCCTCGGTCAGGATCATCGGCAGCGGACGTTCCGGGACGGGAATGGAGCGCGATCATGAGGTTTTCGATGTCGCCGACCCAGGCCGTTGCGCTGACACTCACCGGCAATTTCATTGTCTGGGGACTGATCATCGCCGCGGGAATGCACTACCTGACCTGATCAGGACCAGGAGACCCGGACCTCGACGGCGACCGCCGCCGGGGTCTTGTCTCTTTGCCCAGGCTCAGGCCGGGCGGCCGGCCCGCACTGCCCGGGCATGGTCGGTTTCGCCGCCGGCGGCCAGGATCCGCGCTTCGCCCGCCCAGTCTTCGCGGATCGCCCGGTCGGGAAAGCCGACGAAACCCGAGACATAGCTCAGCTCCGCGTCGGTCATGGCGGCGATCTGGTCGAAATGCCAGATGCCCAGCTCATGGAGCCTCGCCTGGATCGCTGGGCCGATGCCGCTGACCAGTGTCAGGTCGTCGGCCTGGCCGAGGCGTGGGCCGACCAGGCCTTGCGGCGGCGTGCCGCCATGGAGATGGGCGAGATCGGCGATATTGCCTTCGCCGAGCGATCCGTCATCCCTGGAACTCGCCACCTCGCCGCGCCTGGCGCGTTCGGCGAACTCGGTCGTGCCGCCCCTGGCCAGCACCGCGGCCTGGCCGACCCAGTCCTCGCGCTCGATGCGGCCCGGAAAGGCCAGATAGCCGCCGACCCATTGGCTTTCGGCGGGGGTCCAGGCGGCGATCTGATCGAAATGCCAGACGCCCAGCGCATGCAGCCGCGCCTCGTTCTGCTGGCCGATGCCGCGGATCAGCTTGAGGTCGTCGCCGCCGGCACCACGCGGCGCCGCCAGGCCTGCCGGCTTGCTGCCCCGCGCCATCGCCTCCGCGGCCGCCGCCGCGCCGGTAAGCGGCTGGGCCGGCACGGCATGGGGATGGGTGTCGACCATTCCGGCGGGCGGATCGAGCGAGGTCTCGGCGATCGCCTCCAGCCGCTCGATCGCCTCTTCGACCTGCTCGCCGCGATGGGTCTGGCGGGCCAGGCTACCGATGACGCAGCCGCCGAAAAACGCGATGATGAACAACAGGGCGGTGTCGAGCCAGAGGCCCGGCCGGCCGGGCAGCCATTTCAGCAGGGCCGCCACCACCGCCGTGACCAGCAGGAAGCCGGCAAAGCCGACCCAGCCGCTGCGACCGCGATTGTCCGGGCGACCGGCGCTGATCCAGCCCCAGATGAGCCCGCCGGCCAGGGCGATGGCGAGCGGCAGCCAGAAGGTCTGAACAAGGTACAACATGGACCGTTCTCCTCAGGGCCGCGGCAGCACGGCGAACTCGACCCGCCGGTTGAGCGCCATATTGGCTTCGCTGTCGTTGGGCACGACCGGCTGCGACGCGGCGTGGCCGACCACCACCAGCCGCTCGGCGGCGATGCCGCGCCGGATCAGCTCCTCGCGGATGACCTGCGCCCGTTCCACCGACAATTGCTGATTGCCATTGGTCAGGTTGCGGATATCGGTGTGGCCGGCAACCTCGATGCGCAGCGCCGGATCGCAGCGCTCGAGCGCCGCCACCAGCCGGGCGAGCACCTTGCCGTGTTCGGCACGCTGCTCCGCCTTCCAGTAGTCGAACAGGATGCGGTCACCCTCGAGCGCAGTCGAGATCGCGACCATGCAATCCGGCCAGCGCCGGACCGCCGGCTGCGGCACGGCGGCGGCCGGCGCCGCCGGGCCGCTGGCCACCGCGCCCGGCGCCGACGTGGCCAGAACCGGTGATGACGGCACGGGTGCCGGCGGCGGCGGCGCCACCAGGTCGGCGGCCAGCGGCGGCATGTCCACCGGCGCCGGCACCTCGGCCGGCGGCAAGGTGATGTCGGAGCTCGTGGTGACCACCGTCAGCCCGGCAACCGCCTGTCGCACAGCGGTCGCGGTGTCGAAATCCGGTGCCCTGCCGGCCAATGCGAAAGCCCGGTCGGACAGCCGCGCCGCGCCCTCGCTCAGCCGTGCCAATTGGCTCAGCGCCAGGCCGCTGACCGCGGCATAGTCGACCCCGGAAGCGAGACCGGAGGCTATCTGCATCTCGTCGACGATCCGCGCCCGGCCCGCGGCGCTGGTGGCGAGCGCCAGCACCGTCGCCTTGGCCGCCGCCGAGGGCGCGAAGCCGGAAAGTGTCAGCACCCCCTCGCGCTTGGTGGCGCTCCAGGTGAACGGACTGACCGCCGGCGGCGCGATGGCCAGGTTGCCGATGCTGAAGCCGTCGGCCGGATCCTGCGCCTTGGCGATGCTCTCGAAGGCAGCCGGCGTGGCGGCGACGCCCGCCAGGGAATAGACCCAGTCGGCGATGGCCGCCGTGCCGCTGGCGAGCTGGCCGATCTGGCCGAGCGCCGCGATCGCCTTGGCCTCGACCGCCTCGGGCAGGCCCTCGGCGACCTGCATCTCGTCGATGACCTGGCCTGCCGTCGCAGCCCGGGCAGCCGCGAGGATGCGCGCGCGGGCCGCCTCCGAGGCGACCGTGCCGGTGAGCGTGATGCCGCCCAGTGTCTTGGTGGCGTTCCAGGCGGCGACCGGCGGCGGGGCGGGCAGTGCGGGCGGCGGTGCGTTTGCGATCGGTGCGGCGGGGGCGGTTGGCGCAGGCGGCGGAGCGGGCGGCGGGGGAGGCGGCGGCGCCGCGACCCGCACCGCGCCCCGCGCCACGCCCTGCGGCAGTGCTCCGAGCGCCGCCGTGATCAGCGCCTGGGTCGCCTCATCGGCGGCATTGCCGGCGAAGGAGAAGGTCGAGCCGATCAGCGCGGTCGAGCCGCTGGTAACCCGGCCGAGCTCATGAAGGCCGATCAACGCCGCCGCGGTCGCGGCCGCGGGCACGTCACGCGCCGTGGTCATCTGGTCGACCACCTCACCGCCCGGCACCGCCGCGCGCGCGGCCGCGACGATCCGGCCACGCGAACCGTCAGGCGCGACCTGGCCCGACAAAGTCAGCGTCTGGCCGTCCCGGCGGGCCGACCAGCCAAAGGGATTGGCGGCCGGCAGCAAGCCTTGCGGCAGGGCCGCGCGCCTGACGCCGAATGTGTCGTCGGCGGTACGGGCAGCCCCGGTCAGCGCATCGATCGCCGGGGCCTCGCCGGTGATCGTGGCATCGCGGCCGGCCATGACGACGCTCGCCCAGGGCTTGCCGTCGACCGTCGGTCCGGCGGCGGCGATGGCATCGGCCGCCCTGTGCGCCAGATCACGCTCGATATCGGCCTGTTTCCACCAGAGCGACGCGCCTGCAAGGAGGGCCAGGGGCAGGAGACCGGAAAACCAGGAACGCGGCTGCAACGGCATGATATCGTCCTCGCTTTCCCGGGGATCGGCGCATGCGACGGCCTCGATCGGCCCTCGCCGCCGCCACGGGTCGGCTGCCTGTGTCTATTCTGACACAGCTTCGTGACCCTGATGATGCCGAGTCAAGTCGGTCAAGCGGAATTCCGCCATGTTTTCTGCTTGTTCGATGATTTGCCGGAGCAAGGCGCCAGCCGCCGCAGCGATATCCGCCCCGACGGCGCGGCGCAGTTGCGGCTTCGCCCCGACCGCCCTAGCCTGGATCGAGGTCGCACCCGCGGAGTCCGTATGAGTGTCGAGGGTATCGTCCCGGTCGCCGCGACGCCGGCGGTCGACGGCACACAGATCAAGGCGCTGATCGACGCGCTTGGCCTGAAGCCCGGCCAGGCGATCGAGGCGCGTGTCGCCGCCATGATCGCCGACGGCATCGCCAGGCTGGTGATCGGCGACGCGACACTGGACGTGAAGACGCCGCAGGCCCTGCCCGTCGGCGCATCCCTGACCATGACCGTCGAACGCCAGGGCCAGGCACTGCGCCTGCTGCTGGCGGCCGTGTCGGCGGAGATCCCGAACGCCGGCGCGCAGCCGGCCCCCTCCCCCCTGCCCGGCGCGGCAGCGACGGCCCTCGCCACTCCCGTGTCCGGGACCGCGCCCGCGCTCCTGCCGGGCCAGGCCACCGCCAATGTCGTGGCCGCGCTGGTCGATCTGGTCGCACGCGAAACCAGCGCGTCGCGGCTCGCCGGCGGCGTCGACGGCGCCCGGGCAACCGTGATCGCCCGCGGCTCGCCGGACGCTTCGCGTGTGCTCGAATCGGCGGCTGGACAGCCGCAACCGGCAACCCCGCGGGAGGCCCTGGTCGAAGCGGTCCGCGCCGCCGCCGCCCGGCAGGACAGCCTGAGCCCGCTCTTCGCCGACATCGCCGCGGTCGCCGAGGGCCGCGGACCGGCTGCCGCCGCCACCTTGCCCGAGCCGGTCGCCCGCGCCATGGCCCAGGTGTTCGGCTTCCGCCTGGCGGCCGAGGCGGCCGCGACGCCCGCGGGCCTGGCGCGGGCGGTGGCGTCCGCCGGAACTTTTCTCGAAGCCACGCTGGCCGCCGGCACACCGCCGCCCGCCGACCTCAAGGCGGCGCTTGCCGTCCTGCGCGGTGCGCTCGCCGCCTGGGCTCATGACCTCGGCCTGCCCGACCAGCCCCAGGCCACCCCACGCAATCCCGATCATGAAAGGCCGCCCTTGCGCGGCGCCCTGCCCCAGGGCCAGCCGCCGGCCGCCTCCGGCCTTCCGGCCGGCGCGACGCCCGCCGAGACGGTGGCCAGGCTCATCGACCGGACCGAAGCAGCACTTGCCCGCATCACCTTGCTGCAGGCCGCCTCGCTGCCCGACGCCCGCGAGATCGGCCGGCCGGATGCGCCGCTCCAGACCACCGTGGAAGTGCCGCTGCGGATCGGCAACGAGACCGCGATGATGCAGTTCCAGATCGTTCGCGAGCGCTCCCAGGAGGACGGTCCGGCGAGCCCTGTCGCGCCCCGGTCCGCCAACTGGACCATGCGCTTTTCCATGGAGGCGGAACCACTCGGCCCGGTGCATGCGGCGGTGCGCTGGCGCGACGGCCATGTCCGGGTTCAGCTCTGGGCCGAGCGCGAGGGCATCGCGGCCCGGCTCGACCAGGCCAGGGCCCATCTGAGCGATGCGCTGGAGGCCTCCGCCTTCACCGTCGATCAGCTCTCGATCCTCGCCGGCAAGCCGGCCGATCCGCGCGACACGGCGGCCTTGCCACGGCCGCCGCGGCTGGACCGGCTGACATGACCGACGAGACCGGACCGAAACGCCCACCCGTCGCGGTTGCCCTGCAATATGAGCAGGGCAAGGATCATGCGCCGCGCGTCACCGCCACCGGCCGGGGCGCGATCGCCGAGAAGATCATCGCCGCCGCCCGCGAGCACGGCATCGCGGTGGAAGGCAATGCGCTGCTCGCCGAGGCCCTGTCCGGCGTCGAGCTCGACCAGGAAATCCCCGAGGATCTCTACCGCGCCGTCGCCGAGGTCATCGGCTTCGTATTGCGCGCCGCCGGGCATTTGCGGTGATCATGCCCGAACCTTGTGCAGGCTTGTGACAATTTGGCGGTTGCCGCGGCTCGCGTGATCCGCGCAAATAAGCCAGGATACAAAAAAATCGCGGGAGGATTTCATGACGACCATTACCGCCACTCCGGACCGGCCCTGGGCGAAATTCTATCCCGTCGGGATCCGCGCGACGATCGACGAGGCGCCCTATGCCTCGCTCGCCGCCATGGTCCGGTCGATCGCCCGCACCTATGCGACCCAGCCCGCCTTCTCGCTCTGCCTGCCGAACGGCATGGGCGGCACGCTGACCTTCGCCGATATCGACCGCCTGTCGGATGCCTTCGCGCTCTATCTGAGGGAACAGCTGCAGCTGAAGCCCGGCGCCCGCGTGGCGCTGCAGACCCCCAACGCCCTGGCTTTCCCGATCGTCGGCTTCGGCGTGTTCAAGGCCGGCTGCGTCCTGGTCAATATCAACCCGCTCTATACGGCGGAGGAAATGGGCAAGGTGTTCGCCGACGCCGAGCCGGACTGCCTCGTCGTGATCGACATGTTCGCCGACAAGCTGCCGGCCGCCTTTGCCATCCACAAGGTGCGCCACGTGGTGATCAACCGGATCACCGAATTCATGCCCTGGCTGCAGGGCGCGATCGTCGGCTTCGTCCAGAAATACAAGGACAAGTCGGTTAAGACGGCGCCGGTCGCGCACACCACCTTCCAGGCCGCGCTTGCCGCGGGCGAGGCCCGGCGCGGTTCCATCGACGTCATCAGCTATTCCAACGATATCAGTCTCGATACGCTCGCCTGCCTGCAATATACCGGCGGCACGACCGGGGTCTCCAAGGGCGCCATGCTGACCCATGGCAACCTGATCATGAACATGGCCCAGTCGCTCGAAATGGTCGCCGGCGACATCGAGAAGGGCAAAGGCACCATTCTGACGGCCCTGCCGCTCTACCATATCTTCGCCTTCACGGTGAACATGCTGGGCTTCTGGTACCTCGGCGCGCACAATATCCTGATCCCCAATCCGCGCCCGCTGAGCAACCTGCAAAAGGCCTTCGAGAAATATCCGGTCACCGCGATCACCGGCGTCAATACCCTGTTCAACGGCCTCAACAACGAGGCCTGGTTCAAGAGCAACCCGCCGAAATACCTGAAGACCGCCTCGGCCGGCGGCATGGCGTTGCAGGAGGCGGTCGCCACGCGCTGGCTCGAAGTCACGGGAACGCCTGTTATCGAGGGCTATGGGCTGACCGAATCCTCACCGGTGCTGTCGTTCAACCCGCTCGGCAATGTCCGCTCCGGCACCATCGGCATCCCCGTGCCCTCCACCGACATCAAATGCGTCGACGACGAGGGCCGCGAGGTTCCGCTCGGCCAGCCGGGAGAGCTCATCGCCCGGGGCCCGCAGATCATGGCCGGCTATTGGCGCAAGCCCGACGATACCGCCAAGACCATTCGCGACGGCTGGCTCTATACCGGCGACATCGCCACCCAGGACGCCGACGGCTTCTTCAAGATCGTCGACCGGAAGAAGGACATGGTGCTGGTCTCCGGCTTCAACGTCTTCCCCAACGAGGTCGAGGATACGCTCGCCAAGAACCCGGCGGTGCTGGAAGTGGCGGTGGTCGGCGTGCCCGACGGTGCGGCCGGCGAGGCGGTCAAGGCCTATATCGTCAAGCGGCCGGGCGCGGACATCACCAGCGATCAGATCCGCGCCTTCTGCAAGGAACACCTGACCGCCTACAAGGTGCCGAAATTCGTCGAGTTCCGCGACGAACTGCCCAAGTCCAATGTCGGCAAGATCCTGCGCAAGGATCTGCGCGCCGAGGAATTGGCCAAAAGGCTGAACGGCTAGGCCGAAAGGCGCGGGCGGCGGCGTGCCGCCCGCTTCGCCCCCTCAGGAGCCGTTGGCGGGCCGGAGCCGGAACACCTTGATGGGCTCGGCCGCCGGCAGCGGTATCCGCTCCAGGAAGGCCGGAATGTCGCCCCGCGCAAGGCGCGCCTCGAACTGGCCGGAGCCTTGTGCCTTCTCGAGGCTCGGCCCGAGCGGCGGGCATTCCACCAGATAGGTGGCGCCGACGCCACGCAGCAGGCGCTCTGCCTCGGCCATGTCGCTGCTGGTCCAGATCGCGATCTGGGCATGCAAGGCAGCGTTCAGCCGGTGGTAGGGCGCGGCCAGGGCCCGGTGCGGCGTAAAGGCGACGATAAAGGGCCCGATATCGATCGGGCCGGCGACCAGGCCCGCCGGCAATTGCGCCAAGGCCGTGACGGCCTTGCGGTCGAAGCAGACCGAGGTATCGGCGGGCGCAGCGATCTCCGGCCGCGACCGCAGCAAGCTATCGAGACCGAGCACCGCGCCGGCGACCTGCGCCAGCATCACTTGGTTGAACAGCACCACGAAGCAGAAACGCAGCGTCGCGGCGGATATCCCGGCAAGGGCGGGCAGTCTTGCGGCGAACACCGCCAGTGGGACACAGGACAGGACCGTGGCATAGGGCAAGAGCTTGATCTGCCAGGCTCCGAGAAGCGCCGCGAGGGCGAGCATGGCAAGGCCGAGGAGCGCGCCCGTGTCGCGCGGCGCCGCGCGCCATAGCCAGGCCTGGGCGACGAGTGCGGAAGTCAGCGTCAGCGCCGCGGTGAGTGCATCGCGTGGAGTGGTCTGCGCAAGCTGCAGCAGCGACTGGGTTTCGGCCACCTGCGTGAGCCAGTTCGCCCTGACCAGCGGATCGACCATTGCGAATGGCCCGGCCAGGCAAACCGGTTGCGCCATCGCGTAGACCGCGAGGGCGGCGAGCCCGCCAGCCCCCACGACCAGCCACCGCGCCAAGGCGCGGCCAGCCAGCCTGTCGCTTGCCATGACCTGAACCGAGGCGGCGCCGACACCTGCCGCGAGGACGACATTGAGGGCGAGCGCGTCGCAGGCGATGTCGAACCAGCGGGTGGGCCCGACGCCGACCAGAAAGGCCAAAGCGAGAGTGATCGCACAGGCCGCCGTGATCGACGCGGCGATGCGCGCGCTACCGCGTTCGAACAACGCGATCAGCGTAACAAGTGCCATCAAGGCGACCACCAGCGACAGGCCTTCATAACCGATGGCGAGGCCGAATCCGGCCAGCACGCCGGCGAGCGGCGCGACGCGCCGATCGGTATAGGCCCGCGCGGCGACCAGGATTGCGCCGGCGACCGAGATGACCATCACGCTATGATGGTCGATCCGGCCCGGCCGGAATTGGGCCAGGGCCGCCAGGCTGGTCGCGGCGAACGCGATCGCCAGCACGGCAGCGAGACGTCCGCCCCGCCAGCCGGCGGCGCGCGCGACGAGGCCGAACAACGGGATCAGCAGGAGAAGCGGCCAGACCGTCCGCGCCGCGAGCTCGGCCTGTTCCACGGGAAGAAACCAGCCGAACAGCCTGATCAGGCCACCGATCCCGACATCCACCAGCCGCGACCAATGCGAGAAAAGACCGTCGGCGAGACCGAAACGATCGGTGTGCAGGTCGAACCACGATTTGCCGGCGAGCCATTCGCGAACCTGGACCAGCCGGACCGCGTCGTCCGTATCGCCAAGCAGGTCGGGCAGCGTCGACCAACGCGCATGGAGTTCACGCGCGGCGGTGAGCAGCACCGCGAGCCCCAGCCAGGCGGCGACGGGCACCTGCGTCAACCAGTGCGGCCGCATTCGCAAGCCAGGCGCGGCATCGTTGATAGCGGTCATCGACAGGTTCTCGGCGGCACGCCGCGGCGCACCCTCGGCCCCCGCTTCTAGCGGAAAGGCCTTGTTTGCCGGTTAACCCGGCAGCTGCTTGCGACCGCAGCCGCGTTTCTGTCCCTTTAACGGATATCCGCTATCCATCGCTGGTCCTGCCGGCTGCGACCGCTCCGCATCGGCTGGCGAGAACCGAAACGCGTGTCGACAGGTCGCCATGACGCAGCAGCAGCACACCGACGTCTTCGTCATCGGCGCCGGCCCGGCCGGGCTGACCGCGGCCTACCTCCTGACCAAGGAGGGCGTGCCGACCACCGTCATCGAAGCCGACCCCGATTATGTCGGCGGCATCAGCCGCACCGCCAGCTACAAGGGCTTTCTGTTCGACATCGGCGGCCATCGCTTCTTCTCGAAGTCGCGCGAGGTGGTCGATCTCTGGAAGGAGATCCTGCCGCAGGACTTCATCGAGCGGCCGCGGCTGAGCCGGATCTACTACGACGGCAAATATTATTCCTATCCGCTCAAGGCCTTCGAGGCCCTGACCAATCTCGGCTATGTCGAGTCGACCCTGTGCATGCTGTCCTTCATGTACAAGCAGGTTTTCCCCCACGAGAAGCCGGAAACCTTCCAGGAATGGGTGTCGAACCAGTTCGGCGACCGTCTGTTCTCGATCTTCTTCAAGACCTATACCGAGAAGGTCTGGGGAATGTCCTGCGACGAGATCTCGGCCGACTGGGCCGCCCAGCGGATCAAGGGCCTGGATCTCTGGAGCGCGCTGGCGGCTGCGCTGCGCAAGTCGATCAGCCCCAACACCACCGCGCGCGGCAAGGACGGCAAGCCGATCAAGACCCTGATCGAGAGCTTCGAATATCCCCGCAAGGGCCCCGGCATGATGTGGGAGGCAGCCGCCGCGAAGGTCCGCGCGCAAGGCGGGCAGATCCATATGGGCCACAAGCTCCACAGGCTGGCCCGCGACGAGGCGACCGGCATCAGCACCATCGAGGTCAGCACCGGCGCCGGCGAGATCAAGAGCTTCACGGCACGCCACGTCATTTCATCCGCCCCGATCACGGAGCTGATGGCCTCGATCGACCGGCCCCTCGCCTCCAGGGCGGCCGCGTCGCGCCTGCGCTATCGCGACTTCATCACCGTCGCGCTGGTGGTCAACAAGGCGGACCTGTTTCCCGACAACTGGATCTATATTCACGAGCCCTCGGTGAAGGTCGGGCGCATCCAGAACTTCCGCTCCTGGTCGCCCGAAATGGTGCCGGACGCCAATCTCGCCTGCCTCGGCATGGAATATTTCTGCTTCGAGGGCGACGGGCTCTGGACCAGCTCGGACGACGACCTCATCGCGCTGGCCAAGCGCGAACTGGCCCAGATCGGGCTCGCCACCGAGGCGGAATGCATCGACGGCTGCGTCGTCCGGCAGAAGAAAGCCTATCCGGTCTATGACGAAGGCTACAAGCAGAACGTCGAGGCGATCCGCGAGGAGCTCGCAGTGGCATTTCCCGACCTGCACCTGGTCGGCCGTAACGGCATGCACAAATACAACAATCAGGACCATGCGATGATGACCGCCATGCTGACGGTCAGGAACATCCAGGCCGGCAGCAAGCTGTTCGACATCTGGAACGTCAACGAGGACGCCGAATATCACGAGGCCGGCCAGTCCGGTGTCGAGGACGCCCTGAACAGCCAGCGGATGGTGCCGAGCCGTGTCGCCCGAAGCGCTTGAACTGACGCTGCGGCGGCCGGACGGCGCCGGATCGCCGTCGCCGGCCGACCGGATCCTGCGTTTTGCCACCGCGGGCATTCCGCAGCAGGTGCTCGTCTATGGCCTGGTCAGCGTGCTGGCGCTCGGCGTCGACCTCCTGGTCTATCTCGGGCTCGTCCATCTCGCCACGCGGGCTTCGGTTGCGGCGGTCGCCGGCTACGGCATCGGGCTCGCCTTGCATTTCCTGTTGTCGGCGCGGGTCGCCTTCGACGGCGCCGCCACCGGCAAGTCGGCCGCACGGCTGTTCTGGCAATTCGCCCTGAGCGGCATCTGCGGCCTGGTGGTCACGGCCGGAACCGTCGCCCTGCTGGCCGATTACGCCGGCGTCAGGCCGATCCTTGCCAAGGCAGTCGCGGTCGCGCTGAGCTTTGCCCTGGTGTTTTTGCTGCGGCGGACCTTCGTCTTCGCGTCTTCCAAGTCCGGATGAGCCGCGCTAGCCTCTGGCCATTCGCCGGAGGCGACCATGCATGACGACCACGACAGCCATGATGATCATGACCATCACCACCATGGCCATCACCACGGCCATGATCACCACCACGATCATGATCACAGCGAACTCTCGCCGATGGATGCCCGTGTGCGCGCCATCGAGACGATCCTCACCGAAAAGGGCTATGTCGACCCGGCCGCCCTCGACGCGCTGATCGAGACCTACGAGACCAAGGTCGGCCCGCATAACGGTGCGCGCGTGGTGGCCAAGGCCTGGGCCGATCCGGCCTTTCGCGGACGCCTGCTCGACGACGCCACCGCGGCGATCGGCGAACTCGGTTATGTCGGCCGCCAGGGCGAGCACATGGTGGCGATCGAAAACACGCCCGATACGCACAACATGGTCGTCTGCACGCTGTGCTCCTGCTACCCCTGGCCGGTGCTCGGCCTGCCGCCGGTCTGGTACAAGTCCGCGCCCTACCGTTCCAAGGCGGTGCGTGATCCGCGCGGCGTGCTCGCTGATTTCGGCGTCACCCTGCCCGCCGGCAAGACGATCAAGGTGTGGGATTCGACCGCGGAAGTCCGCTATCTCGTGCTGCCGGAACGCCCCGACGGCACCGATGGCTGGAGCGAGGACCAGCTTGCCCGCCTGGTGACCCGGGATTCGATGATCGGCACTGGCCTCGCCAACCCGCCGGAGGCCGCATGACCGCCGCAAGCGCCGAGCCGGGCTACGTCACCCACGCCGATCTCGGCGGCCGGACCGGCCTCGGCAGGGTCGTGCCCGAAAAGGACGAGCCCTGGTTTCACGCCCCCTGGGAGAAGCGTGCCTTCGCCCTGACATTGGCCATGGGGGCCACGGGTTCGTGGAATATCGACCAGTCGCGGGCCGCTCGCGAGCAGGCTCCGAACTATCTCGCCATGAGCTATTTCGAGATCTGGACCGCCGGCATTGAGCGGCTGATGATCGAGCGCGGCATGATCACCGCCGCCGAGATCGAGGCCGGCCATGCCGTCACGCCGGCGAAGCCGCTGCCACGCAAGCTGATGGCGGAGAATGTCGCGGCCGTGCTCGCGCGCGGCGGGCCGACCAGCCGCGATGTCGCAACCCCCGCCCGTTTCGCCGTCGGCGACCGGGTCACGACGCGCGAGATCCCGGCGCCGACCGGCCATACCCGCCTGCCGCGCTACGTCCAGGGCAAGACCGGCACCGTCACGCATCTTCACGGCGGCCATGCCTTTCCGGATGCCAATGCGACCGGCACGGGCGAGGCGCCGGAATGGCTCTACACCGTGCGGTTTGCCGGTATCGACCTGTTCGGCCCCGAGGCCGATCCGACGACCTCCGTCTCGGTCGATGCCTGGGACAGCTATCTGAGCCCCGCATGATGGCCGCGTCGTCAGCCCCCGGCCTCTCGCCGCAGGACATTTCCGCCCTGCCCCATATTCCCTGCGACGCGGAAGGCCCGGTGTTTCGCGAGCCGTGGGAGGCCCATGCCTTCGCGCTGGCCGTCAGCCTGCACGGCAAGGGCCTGTTCACCTGGCCGCAATGGGCAGAGACCCTGTCGGCGGAAATCCGCCGGGCGCAGGCCGCCGGTGATCCCGATACCGGCGAGACCTATTACGTCCATTGGCTGAAGGCTCTGGAAACGCTGGTCATCGCCCATGGCGTGACCACGGAAGCCCGTATCGACGAGACCACCGAGGCCTGGCATCGCGCGGCAGAAGCGACGCCCCACGGCCAGCCGATCGTGTTGAATTCGAAGACGATTTGATGATCACGCTCACGTGATCTGAAAACCGCGCCCGGACCGGCGAAGTAAGTAGCACCGCGAGTTGACGCTGCGCGAGGTGCAGCGTTCCGTGCCGCGGGACCCAAACACGCTTCCAGCTCAATCTCCGCCACCATCCTCCGACCGCCAGTCCCCGGAAGGAGCGACAGGAACGACCGATGCGCGCTCTGTTTTTCGCGGCCTTCGCCGCGCTCACCCTCCTCGTTTCGCCGGTCACCGCGCAGGCCCAGGGCCAGCAGGACTTCGCCCTGATCAACCAGACCGGCTACACGATCGACGAGATCTATGTCAGCCCGGCCTCGGCCAATAGTTGGGGCGAGGACCTCGCCGGCGACGACAGCCTCGAGCACGGCCAGCAGTTCAACGTCTCGTTCCGCCCCGGCACTCAGGCCTGCAACTGGGACATCCGGGTCGTCTATGATGACGGCGACAGCTCGGAATTTCGCGGCGTGAATCTCTGCTCGGTGAGCAAGGTGACGCTGTTCTGGAACCGTCAGGCCGGCACCACTCGCTTCGTCACCGAATAAGGCGCGCGGCCGACCCGATAGGGGTCGATCCGACAGTGCGAAATGACGAGGGGCGGCCCGATCAGGGCCGCCCCTCGTCATGTCCAGCCCCGGGGATGCGCCGGCCCATCGCGGCCTCGCTCAAGGCGGCGACCCGTGCCGCCGCTGCCAGAACGGCATGGCCGAGAAACGATGCTCCGAACCATAGAGCGCCGCCTGCGCGGTCAGATGCGCGGCGATCCCCTCGAGGAAATCCTGCTCGTAGCGCAGCGCGGCGGCATCGTTGCCGGCAAGCAGCCCCACGACGCTTTCAGCGGCCTGGATGCCGCTCCACAGCGCCGCGGCAAGTCCGTTCGCGCCGAGGGGATCGAGCGCGCTCGCGGCATCGCCCGCACGGATGATCCCCGGCTCGACCAGTCTCGACGTCGTCACCGTGCTCGCGGCGGCAAATTGAAGATCGCCCGCCATCGCCGGATCGAGGCTGAGGCTCGACAGGCGCAGCGAAATCGCCTGGGTCCGCGACACCATGGCGGCCCACAGCGCCACGTCGTGGCGAAGGCCGGCGGGCAGCAGGTCGGAATCGCTGAACAGGCCGATCATGACGCGGCGGCCCGGCATCAGCGCCATGTACCACCAGCCCTCCGCCACCGCCTCGACCAGCGTCGCCGGGATGGCTTCGACATCCTCGTCGAGCGGCAGAACGCGGAAGCAGGCCACCATCCTGTCGAGCCGGCGGAGCGGCGCCTCGGCGCCGGCCGAGATCGAAGCGCGGCCGGAACAATCGATCACGAAATCCGCCGCGATCGGCGGACCATCGGCCAATTCGACGACAAGCCGGCCCGGCGATCGCGACAGCTGCCGCACCGTCCCCCCGATGCGCTCCACGCCGTCGGCCTCGAGGGTCGCCGCCATGGCCGTTTCGAGCCGCCGCCGGTCGATGTGCCAACCCGACGCTCCCTCGCCCGGCCCCGGCGCTCGCCGCAGAGCCGCGCCGCCCCAGACGGAATAGCGCCCCTGGCACGCCAATGCCGTCTCGTCGTTGAGCAGCCCGAGCCATCCGAGCCTCTCGAGATGGGGCGCGGCGCGAAACGAGAGTGTCTCGCCGCGATTGGCAATGTCGCCGCGCGGTGCGACGAGCAGTGGCCGATGGCCGTGTCGCACCAGGCTCCGGGCGCAGGCCATCCCGGCCATGCCGGCGCCCAGGACGACGACCTGCCTCATTCCCGCTGGTCGGCTGCGTGGTTCAGGGCCAGGTCCATCGAACCCCGCTGAACTTCGACGAAGACCTCCTGGGGAATGGCGGGAACGTCCTTCGGGCCGGCGCGCCGCACCACCATGCCCATCCGGGTCCACAGCTCGATCATCCGGCGCAGGCCGTCGGTATAGCCGGCCTCGACATGCAGGCCGATCCCGGCCGCGCCGCGCGACCAGGCAACCCGTGCGTGGTAGAAGCGCAGGCGCTCTTCGAGCGGAATATCCGCCCGCATCAGCTGTTTGTAGAAGCCCTCCGGAAGCACGTCGACGGGCAGCAGCGCCGGCCACCAGACCGGTGTCGGGAAACCGTCGCCGGTGAGCACGGACTGGCAGCTGAAGGCGTCGCCCTGCCAGGGAACGCCCATCCAGCGGGTCAGATCGCCGGGGGCCTGGGGGCCGACGGGTGCGCCCTCGTCGCGCCGGGTCGGATGACCGGCGAAGACATTGCGCGGATTGAGCTGCAGCCCGACATCCTGAACCAGGCTCTTCCGGCTGGAGATGGCGATACGGAACGGCAGCGGCGTTTCCTTCGGCGAGCGATAGAGCGCCGCGTGACGGATCGGCCAGGTGATCTCGACGCCGGGATGGAATGCGCCGCCCGAACAGGCATCGAGAGCGGCCCGCGTGAGAGCCTCCGGCCGTAGCGACAGCGGCATGTCGTCGATCTGCCTGACCGCATCGGCGACGGGATCATGGAGATCGTTGACGAAATGGCCCTGGGCCCAGTCGCTCAGGATCTTGTGCTGGGTCGCCGTCAGCGTCAGCCAGCCGGTCGGGCTGCCCGGAAAATTGACGCCGTCGCCGAGCATCGGCGGCAATGCGTCCACGCGGACGTCCTCGCCACCCGGCTTGCGGAACGCCGCCAGGACCTTGTCGCGCGCGGCGCGCGCACCCGGCCCCGGATCGGCCAGCGACGCGACGACCTTGGGATCGGAGAGGTCCTCGAGATCATGCCAGGCCTTGCCGAGGAAGGAAGCCTGCGCGACCCATTGCATCGTGCCGGAGCGCCTGAGGATCGGCAGCACGTCGCGCCGGAAGGACAAGGGACCGGCCGGCGCCTGCATATGCCCCGCCGCGATCATCGCTTCCCGCGCGGCATCGTAGAGGCTCACGATCGGCTCGATCTGCGGCGCGAATTTCGGACCGCAGCTGACCACCCAGGCCGGCTCGCAATCGAGCTCCGCATTGCCGACCCGCACCTTGGCTTTCACCCAGCCATCGCACCAGTCGTCGTGCCAGCCGTCATTGTTGGTGAAGTCGCGCACCGGATTTTGCGGCAGGGCGGTGGCCGAGACACCGTCCGCGGGAAACACCAGCAGGCGGCCGGCTTCATCGGTGCGCAGATGCCCGAGCGTCACGGGCAGCTTGTTCCAGAACTTGCCCGCCATCCGGTAGGCCGGGTCGCCTCCCGTGCCATTCGCCGCGGCGCCGGCGATGGCAACCGGGCCGGCATCGATCACCAGCATCCTCTCGCGGCGCGCCGGCTCGATGGCGGCGTTGCGCAGCGGCCCGGGAATGCCGGGCGCATGTTCGCCGCCATCCATGGCATTGGAATAGCCGTACCAGGCCGCCTTGGTATTGGCGACATGCACGGTCCAGGCGAGGCCGTCGGCCACGCCGAGTTCGCGCACGACGCGGCCCTGGTCGTCATAGCCATAGACCCGGAAGCGCTGGACCTGCTTCTTGATGCGATCAGGCCCCTGCTTGAAGCCGCCTGATGGCTCGATCATCAGGCCCGGCACCTCGGGGGCGAGGAACCATTCGTCCCCATTGCCGACGCGCGAGAAGCCAATGGCCGGGAAAATCGCGGCGCGCACGATGCGCGCTCCGGCGGGAGCCGGCTGCTGCGCCTGCGCCGGCGACACGGCCGCCTTGAACAGCGCCGGTCCGGCGAGGCCGAGAACCGATGCATTGATCAGAAAATCGCGACGTTTCATGCAATAATCCTTCGCTTTATTCCGTTCCGTAGAGAAGAATCTTTAATGGGCCATTGCCTCGCGACGCCGGACGAGATGCCTTCCGCCGTCGATGAATGACTGGCGCTGCTTGCCCTGTGCTTGCCTGACACGCGGGCGAGCGAACCACCGGTCCATGCCCGCACGGCTCCGCCACCGCGAAACGCCGCCGGCGCCGCGGTCCTCGAAGACCGGGTCCGCCATCGCCCGGCAATGCCTCCTGAAATGCGCAGAGCTCCTCTTGCCGGTGCTCAGAACCTGAGGTTGAGGTTGGCCTTGACCGTCTGGTCGGAAAGGCCCGCGCCGAACTGGCCGCCATAGGTGATGCCGAGGATGGCTGATGGTGCGACCGCGAAATCGAGACCGGCCTCGACCACGGCGGCGTCGCGCGTGATCGGCACGCCGGCTGCCGCGAAGGCATTGCCGCCGGCAAAGGCCAGCGACGCGAGCGGCGTCACGTCGCCGAAGACGTGCCGCCAGCCGAGCATGCCCCTCGCCTCGGCGCCGATTCCACCGATTTCGAAGGCGCCCGAGGCTTTCACGCCGAGCGTCGTGAAGGTGGCGTTCGTCGCGGCGCTCGCCGCCGACAGCGCCAGCGGCCCGCCCACCTCACGCAGGCCACCGGTCGCAAGGCTCACATGGGCCAGGCTCGCAAAAGGTTCGAAGGCGGCCTTGCCGGCGCGGATGCCGTAGCCCAGCTCGCCGAACACCTGCGCCGTGCCGGCGCGGGCATTGCCTTTCAGGCTGTCGGCCAAGGCCGCGAGGCTCAGCGAGCGGCTCGTCGAGAGGTCGTGCCACGTATAGGCCGCACCGGTGCGGACGGCGAGATCGCCCCACATGGTGCCGCCATAGAGACCGACATGGTAATTGTCGCTGGCACCCGCGGCACTGCGATCGCGGATATTGAAGCTCGTGTGACTGTAGCCGGCCACGAGACCGAGCCGCCAGGTCTCGAAGGCGAGCCCGTCGGCGCCGACCAGGAAGCCGCCGGTCGACCGGGTAAGGCGCGCGGCATTGCCGTCGCCGCCGGCATGGCCCCAGGCGCCGAAGGCCTGGCCCCAGACAGCGAAACGCCCGGTATCCGCGGCCATCGCCCGCGGCTGGCCGTCCTCGTAGCGCATGACCGGAGCACGCGAGGCGCCGACCGTGCCAAAGGCCGCGCGCAGCCGGTCGATGGCGCCATTGCGCACGAAGCGGCTGTCCTCGATCAGCACCGTGCGGGCGGAGGCATGGATCTCGCCTGCAAGAAGGCTCAAGGCGGACGGCAGCGCGGTGGGAGCGACCCCGTAGAGACCGGCATAGAGCGCGCCCGCCGCGCCGCTCATCGCCAGCCCGGCCGCCGGCCGTGCACTGTCCAGCACGCCTCCCACCGCATTGGCATTCGCCGTGGTCCGCAGGCCGTTGGCGGCGAGGTCGCCATAGGCGGCCGGCGTCACGACAAGGCTCAGGCCATGGGCAGCATAGAGTGCGTCGAAGCGGGTGGCGGGCGCCAGTCCGTCCAGAGGTTGCGTCAAGCCGGAAAATGACCCGGCCAGGCCACCACTCGCCTGGATGATCGAAAAGGATGTGCCGAGCGCAGGGGTGAAGGCATTGGTCGCGCTGCCGGTGATGGTGCGCAGCATGGGCGCAAGCGTACCCGCGACCGTGACCGTTCCGTCGACGCCGGTCGCGATCAGGCGGGAGTAATTGCCCGCCCCCGTGCCGGTTCCCGTGCCGTCGATATCGACCTGGAATGTCGCGCTGCCCGACAGGGCCACGGGGCCCGCGACCGTCAAGGTGCCGGGCGAATGTCCCGGGGCCAGGCGACCGGCCACGCTCAGCGGCGCGTTGATGATGCCGGTGCCGCGCAGCGTGCCGTCCGTCCCGACGACCACGGCGGAGGCGACCGACCCGTTGATCGAAAGGCTGCCGCCGGCGACGTAGGAGCCGCCGGTATAGCTATTGGCTCCGGCGAGAATGAGTTCGCCCGCGCCGGTCTTGATCAGGCTTCCCGCGCCGGAAATGTCGTTCGCGAAGGTCGAGGTCATCCCCTGGGTATCGAGCACGGTCGTCCCGACGAACATGCCATAGCCGAGGACGGCTTTGCCGGCATTGACCAGGCCCCAGCCATAGACGTCGTTGACGCCGCCGGCGCCAAGAGGCGTCGCCGAGGTCAACAGGGCCTGCTGCAGGTCATGGGCCGTGAACCAGGGAAAGGCTTCCTTCACCAGCGCCGCGACCCCGGACACGACGGGAGCAGCCATCGAGGTGCCCGAGTCCACCCGATAGGGAACACTTCCAGGACCGGTCGAATAGATATCGACGCCGGGCGCGGCGAGGCAGAAATTTTTGGCGCTGCCGCATCGATTGCTGAAAGATGCGATCTGATTGTTGGCGTCGACCGCCACCACGACCAGCCAGCCCCTTTCGAGTTCGGGGACGAGAACGGGCAAGCCGCCAAGCACATCCACATGGGGCTGGCTGTCATTTCCGGCGGCGAAAACCATCAGCGCCCCCGCTTCGACAGCCGCCTTTGCCCGGGCGATCGTGAGGGGAAAGAAGCCGTCGAGGTCGCTCCGTGTATAGTCGGCGACATTGCAGCGGCCAGGATGCAGATCGCATTTTACGGCGAGGCTGCTGTTGATGATGCTTGCCCCCTGGCCGGTGAGAAAGCCCCAGGCGCTGCTCAAATAGTGATCCGAGGTCAGTACGCGGACATGCTCGCTGTTGTAGCTTCCGATGCGTCCGGGAATGACCGCCGCATTGAATGCCGCACCATGCATTCCAACACCGTCTCGCGCGGCGGCGACGATCCCCGTGACGTGGGTTCCGTGTGCGTCGGGATCGGCCATGTCGCCCGGCAGGATCGGACGGTCTCTGGAGAAGTCATAGCCAGGCAGGACCCGGCCCGCGAATTCCGGATGCCGCGCATCAAGTCCGGAATCGGCGATCCCGACCACGACACCGGCGCCCGTGAAACCGAGCCCATAGGCCTGGGCCGCGTTGATCTGCGCCAATGCGCCCGAGCGGAAATATTCCGGCGTTTCCCAGGCCGACAGACCCTGCGCCCCGAGGGGGCCCGCACCAGGCGCGGCAAGCCCCAGGAGGCAAAGGCCCAAGGCAGGAGCGCGAAGGAGATGTTTCATGTCCGCAAGGTCCCGGGCGACAGCCGATCACGACCTCTCCCGCCCGCGCGGTCTCCCCACGCCTGCTGGCGAGCCGAGGCCATCGCCCCCGGAGCGGCTCCGCGCCCCGCCTTCGGCATTGAAGAAAAAGACGGCGGCCGGGAGCCGGATTTCGATGCTTTCTGGGTTACGGGATTTTCGCACGGATACCGAAATGAAATCCGAAATATTGCCGAAGCCACAACCTGCCCCACATTGCCGGTATCGGGTTACGATATCTTGGCTTTGTTTTACGCTCTCCGATCGTCCCTTCCCGCCAGCATAAGGCAGGACATTTGGACGGCACCAGAATTCAAATGTAACGAATGTGGAGAGATGTAACGCGATGTAACGGAAAGCGTGGCGGCGCTGCATCAGGCCGGCAAATTCCGGCTTCGCGGGCTTCACCCGCCGGCAAATCGGACGTCCTCACACCACCACGCGGATCGCGATCCTGACGCTGGTGCCCTCGCCTTCGGTACTTTCCACCTCGACGTGCCCGTCATGCGCCCGGACGATTTTCTCGACGAGAAAAAGTCCCAGTCCCGAGCCCTCCACGCTTTCGGCATTCGCGCCGCGCCTGGCGATCGTGAACACGTCGGGCAGGTCGGCGGCGGGAACGCCGATGCCGCGATCCGCGACACCGATGACGATGTCCGACCCAGCCAGCGTGAGCGACAGCACGACCGGCTCATGCCCTTTGAGGGCGGTGTATTTGACCGCGTTCTCCAGCAGATTGACGATGGCGAGTTCGAGCATTCCTGCATCGGCCATGATGGTTGCCGCCTCCGCCTGCGGATGCACAGACAGCTGGATGTCGGGCTCGCTCAAGAGATCGCGCGCCCGGTGAAAAGCCGAGGCGACGACGGAGCCGGCGCTCACGCGAACGATTTGTGCGCGAAAAGTGGGGCCTTGCAGCTTGCTCCGGGCCAGATTGATTTCGAGCATTTCCACGAGCCGGGCGATCGCCCGCCTGATCCGTTCAATGCGGCTGCGGTTCGAACCGTCGCCGAACGGCAGAGCCAGCGCGATGCTGTCGATGCTGGTGCGGATGGCCGCAAGCGGGGTGCGGTATTGGTGGGAAACGACCTCCAGAAAGCGCACCTGCTGCAACTGGGATTGCTGCTCGGCCAGCAGCGCCTCTTCCGCGACCCGGCGCGCCTTCTCGAGTTCGCCGGTCCTCTCCTCGACGAGGCGGCTCGCGACCTTTTCGGCTGCCTTCGCCGTTCGAAGCGCGTCCTCCCGCATGCGGCTGTTCAGGGCCTCCGCGGCGCGCAACCTGACGGCCAGGGAGCCGGTCAGCAGGATCGTCAGGATGAGCCCTGAAATACCGTAGCTGTGAACGGTCCAGTGCGGCAGCCAGGCATGGCCGAGACGTTGCATCATCGAGAGAGAGGCACCGACGAAAAGAACGGCGAAAGCCGCGGCCCTGAGCCGGCTTGCAGCTCCCTCGTCATTCATCTGGCGCAGCCCCTGCGCCATGTTGACGATCGCCATTGCTATGCTGAAGGCCGTACCGACGGGACCGAAGACCAGATTGCGGCCGGCGAATGCGAAGCCGATCCCGACGACGCCGGTCAGAGCGGTAAACTGATAGAGACGGTGCAGCAGCGGCGCCGTTCTACGCAGATCAAGAATGCTCGAATAGGCGAGCGCGCTGGCCGCCAGCCCGGCCCAGGCGTTGAAGCCGAGAAATATATCGTTGGCCGGGCCGTTTTCGGGGAACAGATAGACGTGACTGAAGCCCAGATTTCCCATGTATATCAGGATGATGCCCAGGGTACTGAACGCCAGGACCGGATATTGCACTTTGCGGTCGAAGTAAAAGAAGATGAACTGAGTGACGAAAAGGACGCCCATGCCGCCGAGCCAGGCGCCATAGGCGCTGGCGGTCGCGACCGTCCGCCACCCGCGGTCGGCGATCGAGTCCAGCCGCAAATTCAGATAGGTGGCCGAGTTCGTGTTGAAAATGCGGATATAGACATGGGTGACCGCGCCCTCCGCGCGTTCGAGGCGGACTGCATTGTCCAGCCCGGAGAGACCGTCCCGGGCCAGGGGACGGTGATCGCCCATCGCGTGATGGACGAAATCCTCCGCCCGCGCGCCCTTTCCGGGTTGCGCCGCATAGATGTCGACGATGTCGAGAAAGTTCGGCGTCAGAGACAGAACCGCCGGCATGCTGGCCATGCCGGGCAGCGCCAGCCTGACCCAGATCGCGGTGGCGAGATAGCCGAAATTGATGTCCTGGCCGGGAACAGGACGAAACTGTCGCTGTTGGGCCGGATCGAGAATGTCGGCGAGCGTAAGCGCCGACGAGGGATCGGTCAGGACGGAGACAGTGCCGTCCAATGCGGGCGGCGCGGCTGCGCCGGCTTGCGGCTCCCGCGCGGAAGCGGCAGGTGAAAATCCCTGAAGAACCGGCAACAGCAGCAGGAAGACAACCAACCGAAGCGGACGGAGGCCCGACCGATAGCGCCTGCACGGCGGATCTGTCGCACGCAGCCCTACGATTTTGGCTTGAAGCGCCGTTGCGATCGCGCCACTCAGTATTTTCAGTATCCTTTCCTGGAACGCACTTTTGCAGCCAATGGTCCAGCGACGGTCATGACGACAGCATCTGTCTTGCCGCGAAATGCGGCTGACGAGAATATCCTTCACGATTTCAGGATCATCCTTGTCGAAGACGATCATGATCTACGACAGAGCATTGCAGACTACCTGCGGCTACGAAAGATACATGTCACCGAAGCCGCGTCCGGTATCGCGCTTTACAAGGCACTGCGGCAAGAGAGCTATGACATTGCCGTCATGGACGTCAATCTCCCCGATGTCAGCGGCTTCGAGCTGGCCCGTGACATTGCCCCCCAGGGAGAAATGGGGATCATCATGCTCACGGCGCGCGCGGGCCGGGACGACAGGGTCCGCGGCTACGCAGAGGGCGCCGATCTCTATTTGACCAAACCTGTCGACAGTGAAGAACTCGCCTTGGCCATCGTCAATCTCGGCCATCGCATCCGTCGGGCCCGGGCCCAGCCGGTCGGAGAACAGGCGGCGCTCGCCGTGACGAGCGAGGATGCACCGTGGCTGCTCGACCGGCAAAGCCAGGTGTTGCGGTCGTCGGGAGGCGCCTTCGCGAGGCTGTCGGCACGGGAAACCATCTTGCTGGACTACATGGCCCGGCATCCGGACAAGACGGTTTCGCGGGACGAGATTTCAGCGCTGTTCGGCCACGCCGAACCCGCGCCCGAAAGCCGGCGTATCGACGCCGCCTTTGCAAGGCTGCGCTCCAAGCTGAAGGCCGAAGGCATGGACCTGCCGGTGCGGGTTGTTCACGGTGCCGGCCTGCGCCTGGTCAAGACGATTCGGGTCGTTTGAGATCGAAGGCCCGCGTCCACGTCGCTCCGGGCGAGGCTATTCCGCCTGTATCCATAGCGCCGAGCGCCATGCCGGATGGCGCCCCCCGCGCCTCCGGACGGGCAGCAGGCGCGATGCGGTCCGGCGGCCGGAAATCGCCCGGTCGACAAGCCGGGCTTCGGCGGCGTTTGGTCGAAAGCCGGCCGGGCTTCAAGCCCGGCCTCGACGGTCCCGCCGCATCTGAATGTCGGCGCTCAGGCGTCGACCGTCGCGTTCAGCGCATTTTCCTGGATGAATTCGCGCCGCGGCTCGACCAGGTCGCCCATCAGCTTGACGAAGATGTCGTCGGCCTCGTCGACCTCCTTCACCTTGACCTGCAGGAGCGACCGGGCATTGCGGTCGAGCGTGGTCTCCCAGAGCTGGCTGGCGTTCATTTCGCCGAGACCTTTGTAGCGCTGCAGCTTGATGCCGCTGGCGCCGGCCTCCTTGATCGCCTCGAACAGCGCGATCGGCCCGGAGATCGGCAGTTCGCCACTCTTGCGGCGGAACGTCGCCGGCTGGTCATAAACCTCGCCCAGGCTCTTGCTGTGCTCGTCGATGCGGCGGGCCTCGGCCGAGGACAGCAGGGCTGCGTCGAGCACCGCCACCTCCTTCACGCCACGCACCGTGCGGCTGAACACATAGGACTGGCCGTCGAAACGGCCTTCCCAGCCGCGCTCCATGTCCTCGGCGATGGCGTCCAGCCGGAGCGCGGTCTTGGCGGCGATCGCCTCGGCACGCGCCGGATCCCTGATCGCCTCGACATCGAGCGCGCCGGCAATCGCCGCCTGCTCGACCACCACGCTGTTGTAGCGCGAGTGAATGCTACCGATCAGGTTCTTGATCTGGCGTGCCTCGTCGACGATCGAGGCGAGATCGGCGCCCGCCCGGATTTCGCCGGTTCCCATCACCAGGACGGCGTCGTCGATCCCGCCGGTCACCAGATAGTCGTCGAGCGCGCGTTCGTTCTTGATATAGGTCTCGCTCTTCCCGCGCGCGACCTTATAGAGCGGCGGCTGCGCGATATAGACGTGGCCCCGGTCGATGATTTCACGCATCTGCCGGAAGAAGAACGTCAGCAGCAAAGTCCGGATGTGCGAGCCGTCGACGTCGGCATCGGTCATCAGAATGATCTTGTGATAGCGCAGCTTGTCGGCGTTGAACTCGTCCGGGCCGATGCCTGTGCCGAGCGCGGTGATCAGCGTGCCGATCATTTCCGACGACAGCATCTTCTCGAAGCGAGCCCGCTCGACGTTCAGGATCTTGCCGCGCAGCGGCAACACCGCCTGGAAGGCGCGATCGCGCCCCTGCTTGGCTGAACCGCCGGCCGAGTCACCCTCGACGATGAACAGTTCCGATTTCGCCGGATCCCGTTCCTGGCAATCGGCGAGCTTGCCGGGCAGCGAGGCCACGTCCAGCGTGGTCTTGCGCCGGGTCAGGTCCCGCGCCTTGCGCGCCGCTTCGCGCGCCGCCGCCGCTTCCGCCACTTTGAGGGCGATCGCCTTGCCCTCCGTCGGATGCTCCTCCAGCCAGCTGCCGAGCGCCTCGTTCAGCACGCCCTCGACCACCGGGCGCACCTCGGAGGAGACCAGCTTGTCCTTGGTCTGCGAGGAGAATTTCGGGTCCGGCACCTTTACCGAGACGATAGCGGTCAGGCCCTCGCGGCAGTCGTCGCCGGTCAGGTCGACCTTTTCCTTCTTGGTGACGCCGGACGTGCCGGCATAACCGGTCACCTGGCGCGTCAGGGCACCGCGGAAGCCGGCCAGGTGGGTGCCGCCGTCGCGCTGCGGAATGTTGTTGGTGAAGCACAGGACGTTTTCGTGGAAGCCGTCGTTCCACCACAGCCCGACCTCGACGGAAATACCGTCGCGCTCGGCCTTGATCATGATCGGCTGCTGGAAAAGGCCGGTCTTGTTGCGATCGAGGTAACGCACGAAGGCCTCGATGCCGCCCTCGTAGAACAGCTCGATCCGCTTCTCCTCGGCGTGGCGCAAGTCGGTGAGGATGATCCGCACGCCGGAATTGAGGAAGGCGAGTTCGCGCAGCCGGTGCTCCAGCGTGGCGAAATCATACTCCACCATGGTGAAGGTCTCGGTCGAGGCGAGGAAAGTCACCTCGGTGCCGCGCTTGCCATTGGACTCGCCCAGCACCGCGAGCGGCGCCACCGGATCGCCGTGGCGGAACTCCATCGAATAGTGCTTGCCGCCGCGCCAGATCGACAGCCTCAGCCAGGACGACAGGGCGTTGACCACCGACACGCCGACGCCGTGCAGACCGCCCGAGACTTTGTAGGAGTTCTGGTCGAACTTACCGCCCGCATGCAGCTGGGTCATGATGACCTCGGCCGCCGAGACGCCTTCGCCGGTATGGATATCCGTCGGGATGCCGCGGCCGTTGTCGGTCACCGTCACCGAGCCGTCGGCATTCAACGTCACCGTGACGGCGGTCGCGTGGCCGGCCAGCGCCTCGTCGATCGCGTTGTCGACCACCTCGTAGACCATGTGATGCAGGCCGGACCCGTCATCGGTATCGCCGATATACATGCCGGGGCGCTTGCGCACCGCATCCAGGCCCTTGAGGACCTTGATGCTGTCGGCGCCATATTCGGCTTCCGGGACGTCCTGGCGGGCGGTTTCAGCCATGGTGGGCGGGTCTCCAAAGCGGCCGGGAAGGCCACAAGCTGTGCCTTGCGATTCGGTTCATCAGTGTAGCGGGAGATCCCTATATAGTCGTTCGCGCCCGCGCACGCGAGGGCGCCCGGGCAGATAAGCCCGCCGCGCCGGCCCGCTGGGGATTATCCGGCCAGCAGCCGCTGAATATCCTCCAGGGGATGGCCGGTCAGCTCCTTGGCGATCTCGCCGCTGATCCGTTCGGCGACGTCGCGATGGAAGGCTTTGCGCAGGTTGCCGAGAACCCGGGGCGGCGCGACCACGATCAGTTCCTTGAAGCGGGCGGCCTGGGCGTAGCGGCGCAGCGCCAGAGCGAGATCGACGGCGAAACGCTCCTCGCCCAGCCTGTGCCAGTCGGTCTGCTCCATGGCGCTGCGCCGGGTCCCGGTCCCGGCGAACGAGCGTCCGGGACGCTCGGTGCCCTGGTCGCGGGTCGCCGGGTTGTCCTGCGCGAGCACCTCCTCGATGACCAGGGAGAGCCGCGCCGCGTGGCCCTTGTTGCGCAGGAACAGTGCCTTCTCGCCGTCGCCGATCAGAACCAGGGCATCGTGGGGAATCTTGACGTCGGGCATGGTCACCTTGATCCTTGGTCGCAGAAGAAGCCAGCTGTACAGAAGACCGGGGCGAAGACGAACCCGTGACAGCCGCCTGCGTACCCTGGGCTGGCCGGCTGCGGCCAAAGGTCGTCGCCGGCACACCCGATTGCCGCGTGCCGGTTGGCCGCGCGCAGGCTATCTTCGCGGGCGAATCATCCTTTTCCGTGGCCGGCGCCGCCGGTCCGGAACGGCTTGGCCGGACCAGACTGGAGGCCCGACATGAGCACCCTCGACCGCCGCACCGTCCTTGCCGGCGCCGCTTCGCTCGCCGCCCCTGCCTTCATCGGCGAGGCGCGCGCGGCGACCTTTGCCGGCTTCGTCGAAAGCCTGTGGTCCCAGGCCTCGGCCGCCGGCGTCGCGCGCGGCACGTTCGATCGTGCCTTTGCCGGCGTCCAGCCGAACCCGCGGGTCGTCGAGCTGTCGCAACGCCAACCGGAATTCCGCAAGACGCTCGGCGACTATGTCGACCTGCGCACCTCCAACAAGCGCGTGACCAATGGCCGCGCCGCCTTCGGCGAACATCGCGCGACCTTCGCAGCGGTCGAAAGCCGCTTCGGCGTGCCGGGCGAGATCGTCTGCTCGATCTGGGGCAACGAAACCTCCTACGGCACCTTCAAGGGCGACCACTATGTTGTCCAGGCCATGGCGACGCTCGCCCATGCCGGTCGCCGCACGGACTTCTTCCGCAGCGAACTGATCGCCGCGCTGCGCATCCTGCAGGCCGGCGACGCCGCTCCCCAGACCATGATGGGCTCCTGGGCCGGCGCCATGGGCTATGTCCAGTTCATGCCGACCAGCTTTCTGCGCTTCGCGGTGGATTTCACCGGCGACGGCAAGCGCGACATCTGGAATTCGGTCCCCGACGCCATGGGCTCGGCCGCCAATTATCTCCTGCGCAACGGCTGGACGGCCGGCGTGCCCTGGGGCTTCGAGGTTCACGCGCCGGGACTTGCCGGCAACCGCGCCAGCCGCCAGGCGATCAGCGCCTGGGGCGCCCAGGGGGTCACCCGCATCGGTGGCGGATCGATGGCCGGCGGCGCCAGCGCGAGCCTGTGGAAACCGGCCGGCGAAGGCGGCCCGCATCTTCTCGTCACGGGTAATTTCAACGTGATCAAGCGCTACAACAATGCCGATTCCTACGCGCTGGCGGTGGGCCATCTCGGCGACCGGATCAAGGGCGCCGGGCGCTTTTCCAAACCCTGGCCGCCGGGTGAAGGCGGGCTCGTCCATGCCGAGCGCGAAGAGATCCAGCGCCGGCTGAACGCGCTCGGCTTCGACCTCGGCGATCCCGACGGCATTATCGGCGACAAGTCGAAAGTGGCGATTCGCTCGATGCAGGGGCGTTTCGGCATGCCGGCGACCGGCGACGCCGACCGGGCCTTCCTGGAGCGGCTCAGGCGCGGCGGTTGAACCGGCTTAACGCTTCGTTCACCATGGCCATTGTTCCACTTGTTCTTCGGCGGGTTTCCACCCGGGTCGGAGGCTTATGGCATGGATCGTTCCCGCAAGGCCCTGCAAGGACTGGCCGTCGCTGCCGTGGCGACGCTGGCGACAGTGATGGCCGTGCCGGCGCCGGCCGGCGCCCAGGACGGCGGCTTTTCCAGCTGCATTCAGACGCTCAGGCGCGACGCCCAGCAGCGCGGCATTCTGCCGCAGGTTTTCGAGCGCTCGACTGCCGACCTGACGCCTGACACCAGCATTTTGCGGCTGCTCGACGCCCAGCCGGAATTCTCCCGCCAGCCCTGGGAATATATCAACGGGCTGGTGGCCGCGAACCGCATCACCGAAGGGCGCCAGCTGCTGCAGCGGCACAAGGCGGTTTTCGACCGCGCCGAGCAGACGACCGGCGTCGACCGGCACATCATCGCCGCGATCTGGGGCATCGAGACCAGTTTCGGCAAGGCCAAGGGCAATACCTCGGTCCTGCGCGCAACCGCGACGCTGGCCTGCTACGGCCGGCGCCAGGAGTTCTTCCGCGACGAATTCCTCGCCGCCTTGCAGATCGTCGCCCGCGGCCATGTCGCGCCGCAGAATTTCCGCGGCTCCTGGGCCGGCGCCTTCGGCCATACCCAGTTCATGCCCTCGACCTTCCTGCGCGCCGCCCGGTCCGGCTCGGGCTCCGCCCATATCGACATTGTCGGTTCGGTCGCCGACGCCATGATGTCGACCGGCAATCTGCTGCGCGAGGAAGGCTGGGCGCGCGGCCAGGGCTGGGGCTACGAGGTGGTGCTGCCCGCCAATCTCGATCTGAGCCTGGCCGGCCGCGACCGGCCGCAAACCATCGCCCAATGGGAAGCACGCGGCGTAACCCGCGCCGGCGGCCGGCCGTTCCCGCGCCGCACCGACCAGGCCTTCCTGCACCTGCCCGGCGGCGCACGCGGCCCGGCCTTCCTGATGCTGCCGAATTTCCGGGTGATCATGAAGTACAACAACTCGGAAAACTACGCGATGGCGGTCGGCCACCTCGCCGACCGGCTGCATGGCGGCGGCCCCTTCATGCGCCCCTGGCCGATCGCCGAGCGCGCCTTGTCGCGCGACGAACGCATCGAATTGCAGCAGCGCCTGGCCCAGGTCGGCCTCTATAGCGGCACCGTCGACGGCAAGCTCGGCGCCGGCACCCGGGAAGCGCTGCAGCGGTTCCAGGCGCGCGCCGGCATGGCCGCCGACGGCTTTCCGACCGCGGCCGTGCTGCAACGCCTGCGCCGCGGCGGCTGACCGGCGGCCGGCGCCCGATGCGCGGGCCTGTCGTCGCGCGCGGGCTTCGTGATAGAAGGAGCGGTCCGGCGCCCTGGGGCACCGGCACCGGGGTTCAGGCGTGAAGCGGTTCGGACATTTCTTGGCCTTGCTGATCCTGACCGTCGCCTGCGCCGCGGTCAGCGGCTCCTCGCGGGCCCAGACCGGCTATTCCGACGACCGTTTCCCGCATCTGTTCGCGCCGCGCGACCAGCGCCCGCGCCTGTTCACCATCCCGCCGCAATCCACCCGTCCGGCGCCGGCGCCGCGCACCGCGCAGCCGGCCCCCGCCGAGGCGACCCGGCCGCCGCATGAACGCGCCGGCACGGCCGCCGCCGCCAACACCGGCGCGCCCGAGGTGGCCCCCACCACCTTCGTGCTGGTGCTCGGCGACAATCTCGCCGAGTGGCTCGCCTTCGGCATCGAGCGCGCCTTCGAGGACGTCCCCGAGATCGGCGTCACCGACAAGACGCGCCTGTCCTCCGGCCTCGTTCGCGCGGAATTCCATGACTGGGCCAGGGCGATCCCGGACATCCTGGCGCATGAGAGCAAGGTCGATTTCATCGTCATGATGCTCGGCTCCAACGATCGCCAGGCGATCCGCGTCGAGCGCGACACGTTCGAGCCGCGTTCGGAGCGCTGGCGCGAGCTCTATATCCAGCGGGTCGACGCCGCGATGCTCGCGATGAAGGCCCGCGGCGTGCCGGTCTATTGGGTCGGCATGCCGCCGCTGCGCGGCCAGCGCGCCTCGGCCGACATGGCCTATCTGAACGACATCTACAAGGAGCGCGCCGCGCGCAACGGCGTGACCTATATCGACGTCTGGAACGGCTTCGTCGACGAACAGGGACAATATTCGCAGTTCGGTCCGGACTTCGCCGGCCAGATCCGGCGCCTGCGCACCGCCGACGGCGTGCATTTCACCTCGGCCGGCGCGCGCAAGCTCGCATTGTTCGTCGAACAGGACCTGCGCCGCGACCTCGTCGGCCGCATCACCCCGGCCGTACCCGGCGCGCCGGCAGGCGAGCGGCCGCGCGCGCCCGACGGCGGCATCCCTGTGCCGGAGGCGGCGATCCCCAATCTCGAGATCGAACCGCCCAAGCCGAGACCGCTGATGGGCCCGATCCTGCCGCTCGCCGGCAATCCGAGCATTCCCCGCCCGGCTGTCTCCGGCAATCCGCCGCCGCCGCCGACCGCGGCCGCGCCGCACGGACTTGCCGGCGAACGCCCGCCGGCGCCGGTGCAGGGCGCGGCAGCCGCGGTTCTCGTTCGTGGCGAGGAGCCGACGCCCATCCCGGGACGCGTCGACGATTTCCGCTGGCCGCGTGGTCCGGTGACCACATCCGTGCCGGAAAATGCAACCGGACAGGCCGCCGCGGCAGTCGGTTCCGCTCAGACCCGCTGAGCCCTCCGCCCTTTGGCCGGTAGCGCCAACGTGCGCCCTCCGGCAATAATATTGCGCCGCACAAGCCGATTGCCTTCCATTTATGATTCGGCAATACAGCCGCTGGCAACAAACCGCATCCAAACCGACTTTTCAGCATGGATTGCCGCTTGTAACCCTGTTTGAAATCTGTCAAAGAAGCGACTTCAGAAAGGTCAGCATCGCTGCCCTATCTGCAATAGGCCCCGCAGGGGTAGTCGAAAGCGGCCCAAGGCCGCAAAGTGACAGGCCGGCCGGCACCGGGATCCCCGGGGTCGCAGCCGGCTGGGTGTGTCACAGTCAGGGCATGAAACGGCGGCACTTTGCCGCGAAACGAGGTCGAAGATGAGCGCTCACGGTTTTGGTGCGGGCAAGGGTCGGGGTATCGAGGCGCGGACCAACCGCACCACGAAAGCCAATACGGCCACCCGTACGAAAAACCGCACGCGCCCGATCGTCCATCCCGGCCTGCCGGCGGCCCAGGGCCTCTACGATCCCGCCAATGAGCAGGATTCCTGCGGCGTCGGCTTCATTGCCGACATGAAGGGCCGCAAGTCGCACAAGATCGTCCAGGACGCGCTGCAGATCCTGCTCAACCTGGAACATCGCGGCGCGGTCGGTGCCGATCCGCGCGCCGGCGACGGCGCCGGCATCCTGGTGCAGATCCCGCACGCCTTCTTCGCCAGGAAGAGCGCCGAGCTCGGTTTCGAACTGCCCGAGCCCGGGCATTACGCCGTCGGCTATATCTTCTTCCCGCGCGACCTGGAGGGCCAGGCGATCGTCCGCGAGACCATCGAGAAAGTCATCGCCGACGAGGGCCAGACCGTGCTCGGCTGGCGCGAGGTGCCGACCGACAATGCCTCGCTCGGCTTCAGCGTGACCCCGACCGAGCCGAAGCACATGCAGCTCTTCGTCGGGCGCGCCGCCGATGTGCCCTCCGAAGAGGAGTTCGAGCGCCGGCTGTTCGTCCTGCGCAAGGTCATCTCGAACGTGGTCTATGACCGCAACGACCCGAAGACGCTGGGCTATTACCCGGTGTCGCTGTCGTGCCGCACCATCGTCTACAAGGGCATGTTCCTGGCCGACCAGCTCGGCAGCTATTATCCCGACCTGCATGACGAGGCCTTCGAAAGCGCGCTGGCGCTCGTCCACCAGCGCTTCTCGACCAACACCTTCCCGACCTGGTCGCTCGCCCACCCCTACCGGATGGTCGCCCATAACGGCGAGATCAACACGCTGCGCGGCAACGTCAACTGGATGGCGGCCCGTCAAGCCAGCGTCGACAGCGAGCTGTTCGGCAACGACATCTCCAAGCTCTGGCCGATCTCCTATGAGGGCCAGTCGGACACCGCCTGTTTCGACAACGCGCTCGAATTCCTGGTTCAGGGCGGCTATTCGCTCGCCCATGCCGTGATGATGCTGGTGCCCGAAGCCTGGGCCGGCAACAAGCTGATGGATGAGGCCCGCCGGGCCTTCTACGAATATCACGCCGCCGTCATGGAACCCTGGGACGGGCCGGCGGCGATCGCCTTCACCGACGGCCGCCAGATCGGCGCGACCCTCGACCGCAACGGCCTGCGCCCGGCGCGCTGGTTCGTCACCAAGGACGACCGCATCATCATGGCGTCCGAAATGGGCGTCCTGCCGGTGCCGGAAGACCAGATCGTCCGGAAGTGGCGGCTGCAGCCGGGCAAGATGCTGCTGGTCGACCTGGAGCAGGGCCGCATCATCTCCGACGAGGAGATCAAGGCGGATCTCTCCAGCCGGAACCCCTACAAGGACTGGCTGACCAAGTCGCAGATCATCCTGGAAGACCTGCCGCCGGTCGAGCCGCGCGCCTCGCGCACCGACGTGCCGTTGCTCGATAAGCAGCAGGCCTTCGGCTATACCCAGGAAGACACCAAGATCCTGCTGGCGCCGATGGCGACCACCGGCCAGGAAGCCGTCGGCTCGATGGGCACCGACACGCCGATCTCGGCGCTGTCGGCCAAGTCGAAGCTGCTCTACACCTATTTCAAGCAGAACTTCGCCCAGGTGACCAACCCGCCGATCGATCCGATCCGCGAGGAGATCGTCATGAGCCTGGTGTCCTTCATCGGGCCCCGGCCGAATCTGTTCGACCTCGACGGCACCTCGCGCCGCAAGCGCCTGGAAGTGCGCCAGCCGATCTTGACCAACGAGGATCTGGAAAAGATCCGCTGCATCGGCCATCGCGAGGATTCCTTCGACACCAAGACGCTGGACATCACCTATCCCTCGACCAAGGGGGCCGGTGGCATGGCGGAAGCGCTGCAGCTTCTGTGCGACCGCGCCGAAGCGGCCGTCCACGGCCGCTACAACATCATCATCCTGTCCGACCGCATGGTCGGCCCGGACCGCATTCCGATCCCGTCGCTTCTAGCGGTCGCCGCCGTCCACCATCACCTGATCCGCAAGGGCCTGCGCACCGCGGCGGGTCTCGTCATCGAGACCGGCGAAGCGCGCGAGATCCATCACTTCTGCTGTCTCGCCGGTTACGGTGCCGAGGCGATCAACCCCTATCTCGCCTTCGAGACCATGGAAGAGATCCACGCCCGCGGCGAGCTGCCGCCCGAGGTCGATGCCGACGAGGTGGTCAAGCGCTTCATCAAGTCGATCGGCAAGGGCATCATGAAGGTGATGTCCAAGATGGGCATCTCGACCTACCAGTCCTATTGCGGCGCGCAGATCTTCGACGCGGTCGGCCTGTCGACCGAATTCGTCCAGCGCTTCTTCACCGGCACCGCCACCCGCATCGAAGGCGCCGGCCTGGCCGAGATCGCCGACGAGACCGTGCGCCGGCACACGTCCGCCTTCTCCGACGACCCGACGCTGCGCACCACGCTCGAGGTCGGCGGCGAATATGCCTACCGCATTCGCGGCGAGGACCATGTCTGGGCACCCGACACGGTCGCGGCGCTGCAGCACGCCGTGCGCGGCAACAGCCAGGACCGCTATCGCGAGTTCTCGCGCCTGATCAATGAGCAGGCCGGCCGGCTGCAGACCATTCGCGGCCTGTTCCACATCAAGATGGCGGAAGAGGCCGGCCGCACGCCGGTGCCGCTCGACGAGGTCGAGCCCGCGGCCAATATCGTCCGGCGCTTCGCCACCGGCGCCATGTCCTATGGCTCGATCTCGCGCGAGGCCCACACGACGCTCGCCATCGCGATGAACTCGATCGGCGGCAAGTCGAACACCGGCGAAGGCGGCGAGGAATCCGAGCGCTTTAAGCCCTTGCCCGACGGCCGCTCGATGCGTTCGGCGATCAAGCAGGTCGCGTCGGGACGCTTCGGCGTGACCACCGAATACCTCGTCAATGCCGACATGATCCAGATCAAGATGGCGCAGGGTGCAAAGCCCGGCGAAGGCGGCCAGCTGCCCGGCCACAAGGTCGATGCGGTCATCGCCAAGGTGCGCCACTCGACGCCGGGCGTCGGCCTGATCTCGCCGCCGCCGCATCACGACATCTATTCGATCGAGGATCTGGCCCAGCTCATCTACGATCTGAAGAACGTCAATCCGGCGGCCGACATCTCGGTCAAGCTCGTCTCCGAGGTCGGCGTCGGCACGGTCGCCGCCGGCGTCGCCAAGGCGCGCGCCGACCATGTGACGGTCTCCGGTTTCGAGGGCGGCACCGGCGCTTCGCCGCTGACCTCGATCAAGCATGCCGGCAGCCCCTGGGAGATCGGCCTTGCCGAGACCCACCAGACGCTCGTGCTCAACCGCCTGCGCTCGCGCATCTCGGTGCAGGTCGACGGCGGCCTGCGCACCGGCCGCGACGTGGTCATCGGCGCCCTGCTCGGCGCCGACGAGTTCGGCTTCGCGACCGCGCCGCTGATCGCCGCCGGCTGCATCATGATGCGCAAGTGCCACCTGAACACCTGCCCGGTCGGCGTCGCCACCCAGGATCCGGTGCTGCGCAAGCGCTTCCGCGGCCAGCCGGAACATGTCGTCAACTTCTTCTTCTTCGTCGCCGAGGAAGTGCGCGAGCTGATGGCGGCCATGGGCTATCGCACGTTCGACGAGATGGTCGGGCAGATGCAGATGCTCGACAAGAAGGCGGTCGTCGCCCATGGCAAGGCCCAGGGGCTCGACTTCTCCAGGCTGTTCCACAAGCCCGACGTGCCCGACACGGTCGGCATCCGCCGCCTGGAAGACCAGAACCACCATCTGGAGGCGGTGCTCGACCGCAAGCTGATCGCCGAGGCGCGTCCCGCCATCGACGACGGCAAGCCGGTGGTCATCGAAACCCGCATCGGCAGCGTCAACCGTTCGACCGGCGCCATGCTGTCCGGCGCCATCGCGGCGGTCCACGGCAATACCGGCCTGGCCGATGACAGCATCCATGTGAAGCTGAAGGGCACCGCCGGCCAGAGCTTCGGCGCCTGGCTCGCCCGCGGCGTCACCATGGAGCTCGAAGGCGAAGCCAACGACTATGTCGGCAAGGGCCTGTCGGGTGGTCGCATCGCCATCTATCCGGCCAAGGAAGCCGTCGACCTCGACGCCGACAACTCGATCATCGTCGGCAATACCGTGCTCTACGGTGCGATCGAAGGCGAGTGCTACTTCCGCGGCGTCGCCGGCGAACGTTTCGCCGTGCGCAATTCCGGCGCCATCGCGGTGGTCGAGGGCACCGGCGATCACGGCTGCGAATACATGACCGGCGGCATCGTCGTGGTGCTCGGCCAGACCGGCCGCAATTTCGCGGCCGGCATGTCCGGCGGCATCGCCTATGTGCTCGACGAGGCCGGCGATTTCGCCTCGCGCTGCAACATGTCGATGGTCGAACTCGAGCACGTGCTCGAGGAAGAGGAACTGCTGGCGCAGCACTACCATCAGTCCGGCGGCCTGGAGGGCCATGGCCGGGTCGACGTGATGAGCGACATGACCCGGTTCGACGCCGAGCGGCTGAACCAGCTGATCGCCAATCACGCCCGCTATACGGGCTCGAAACGGGCGCAGGACATCCTGGACCGCTGGTCCGAGATGCTGCCGAAGTTCCGCAAAGTGATGCCGGTCGAATACCGCCGCGCGCTCGCCGAGATGGCCGCGCAGGCCGAACAGCGCCCCTTCGCGCTGGCAGGAGAATAATGAAATGGGGAAGGTAACGGGTTTTCTCGAAGTCGATCGCCAGGACCGGCGTTATGCGCCGGCCGGCGACCGTATCCGCCACTACCGCGAATTCGTCATCCCGCTGAGCGAGGAAAGCACGCGCAACCAGGCGTCGCGCTGCATGAATTGCGGCATTCCCTTCTGTCACACCGGCTGCCCGGTCAATAACCAGATCCCGGACTGGAACGACCTCGTCTATCAAGGCAATTGGGAGGAGGCGAGCCAGAACCTCCACTCGACCAACAACTTCCCGGAATTCACCGGCCGGGTCTGCCCGGCGCCCTGCGAGGCGTCCTGCACGCTCAACATCGAGGACACGCCGGTCACCATCAAGACGATCGAATGCGCGATCGTCGACCGCGCCTGGAATGCCGGCTGGATCAAGCCGGAGGTCAAGGCGAAGAAGACCGGCAAGACCATCGCCATTGTCGGCTCGGGCCCGGCGGGGCTGGCGGCTGCCCAGCAGCTCGCCCGCGTCGGCCACGACGTTCATGTCTATGAGAAATTCGCCAAGGCCGGCGGCCTGCTGCGCTACGGCATTCCCGACTTCAAGATGGAGAAGCGCCTGATCGACCGGCGCATCAGCCAGATGGAAGCCGAGGGCGTGACTTTCCGCTACAACGAGCATGTCGGCGTGACCACCCCGGTCGACAAGCTGGTGGCCGACTATGACGCCGTGCTGCTGACCGGCGGCTCGGAACAGCCGCGCGACCTGCCGATCCCCGGCCGCGACCTCGACGGCATCCATTTCGCCATGGATTTCCTGCCGCAGCAGAACCGCCGGGTCTCCAACGAATCGATCGGCACCAACGAGCCGATCCTCGCCGGTGGCAAGCATGTCGTGGTGATCGGCGGCGGCGATACCGGCTCCGACTGCATCGGCACCTCGGTACGCCAGGGCGCCGTCTCGGTGACCCAGCTCGAGATCATGCCGAAGCCTCCGGAGAAGGAGAACAAGGCGCTGTCCTGGCCGCTCTGGCCCTTGAAGCTCAGGACTTCGTCGAGCCACGAGGAAGGTGCGGAGCGCGATTTCGCCGTGCTCAGCACCGAGTTCTCCGGCGTCAACGGCAAGGTCAAGAAACTGCGCTGCGTGCGCGTCGACGCCAAGATGCAGCCGGTTCCGGGCAGCGAGTTCGACCTGCGCGCCGATCTGGTGCTGCTGGCCATGGGCTTCGTCAATCCGGTCTATGCCGGCATGCTGGAAAGCCTCGGCGTGACGCTCGACCCGCGCAAGAACGTCCAGGCCAACCAGACCGACTACAAGACCTCGGTCGACAAGGTCTATGCCGCCGGCGACATGCGCCGCGGCCAGTCGCTGGTCGTCTGGGCGATCCGCGAAGGCCGGCAGGCGGCGCATGCCATCGACAAGGATCTGATGGGCACGACTACCCTGCCGCGTTGAGCGGTGACATCGGCCCCGTCTCCCGCATAAGCTCGCCCGGATTTCTCACAGCGGTTGTAGCCCGCGTGAAAAGTCCGGGTTCGGGGACAGGGACTTCATTCGATGTTTTTCGCAAGCGACAACGGGCTCGGCGCCTCCGACAAGGTCATGCAGGCAATCGTCGCCGCCAATGGCGGCGCCCGGCTCGGCTATGGCAATGACGACGGCACCAAGAAGGTCGAGCGGATGCTGTCCGACCTGTTCGAGCGTGACGTCGGCGTCTACATGGTCATTACCGGTTCGGCGGCCAATGGACTGGCGCTGTCGACCCTGACGCCGCCCTGGGGCATCGTGCTGTGCCACGAGGAAAGCCACGTCATCGAAGACGAGTGCTGCGGCCCGGAATTCTTCACCGGCGGCGCCAAGCTGGTCGGCATTCCAGGCCCCGGCGCCAAGTTCAGCGCCGCGGCGCTCGAACACGCCCTCGCCCGGCTGCCCAAGCGCGTGCCGCACAATGCGCCGGCCCATGCGCTGTCGATCACCCAGTCGACCGAATATGGCCTGGTCTATTCGGTCGATGAGGTGAAGGCGCTGACGGCGATCGCCAAGGCCAAGGGGCTGAACGTCCATATGGACGGCGCGCGTTTCGCCAATGCGGTCGCCTCGCTCGGCTGCAGCCCGGCCGAGCTCACCTGGAAGGCCGGCGTCGACGTCTTGTCCTTCGGCACCACCAAGGGCGGCGGGCTCGCCTGCGAGGCCATGGTCTTCTTCGATCCGGCCAAGGGCGCCGACATGGTGCGGCGGCGGATGCGCGGCGGCCATCTCCTGTCCAAGCACCGGTTCCTGGCCGCCCAGATGGAGGCGTTCATCGGCGACGGCCACTGGCTGGAGCTTGCCGGCCATGCCAATGCCATGGCGACGCGGCTCGCCGCGGGCCTGGCGGCCGTGCCGGGCGTCAAGGTGCCTTTTACCCCCCAGGCGAACGGTGTCTTCCCGATCCTGCCGAAACCGGTGGAAGCGGCCTTGAAGGCCGCCGGCGCGGTGTTCTACCCATGGTCGGACAAGAGCCTGCCGGCCGGTTTCACGGTCGGTCCGGACGAGACCGTCGTGCGCCTGATCACCAGCTTCGCCACCCGGTCCGAGGACGTCGACCGGTTCGTCGCGATCGCCGCCGAGGCCGCCGCTCCCCTCGCCGCGGAATGACCAGGCCGCGCTGAACTTTTCGCGATCTGCCCTTAAATCGCCGTTCTCCTTGCCGAAGTGTTGCCTCGGGGCTTCGCTGGGGAAAGAGGACGCAGATCGTGCGCCAAGGTCTATATCTGGCGGCCGCCATGGCCGCGCTCGCAGCCGGGATGAGCCCGGCTCAGGCGATGCCCGCAGGCTCGATCCAGCCCATGGCCGGCGCGGCCGGCAAGCCCCAGCTCGTTCAATATTGGGGCGGCGGCTGGGGTCCGCGTTACGACGAGCCGCGTTTCGAACCACGCTACCGCGAACCCCGCTATCTCGATCCGGAACCGGAAAGCGACGCCATTCATCCCGGCGAAGCGGTGAGCATCAGCCGCTCGATGGGTTATCGCGCGACGACCCGGCCGAGGCTGGTCCAGGGGGCCTGGGTGATCGATAGCATCGACCGCCAGGGCCTGCGGGTGCGGGTCTCGATCGACGCCTTCAGCGGCCGGCCGCTGCGCGTGCGCTATATCGACCCCCAGGGTCCGCGCTTCGGCACGCCGCCGGTCTGGCCGGACGAGCGGCCGAACTTCCAGTCGCGCGACGGCCGCCAGCCGATGCCGCGCGACGGCCGGCTCGAGCAGGATTTCGACCGGCCGCAACCGCGCCCCGAAAGGCCGCAGCGCGCGGCGAAGCCCGAGCGCGACATCACCGCCCGCCTGGTGCCGGTGCCCACCCCGCGTCCGCAGATCGATCCGCCCGGCATGGTGCCGCCGGCAGCCTTGCCGCCGGTCGCCCTTCCGCCGGCCGACGCCACTCCGGCCGCCCCGCCGCCCGCCGCCCGCGTCGCCCCCCAGGATCAGCCCCCCCTGAGCCTCGAACCGCGCATCCCGTTCACGCCGCCGGCCGCCCCGCCGGTCCAGGAGGCGGCGCCGCCGGCAGCCGTCGTGCCCGCGCCGCCACCGACCGCTGCCCTGCCGCCGGCTCCCGCCCCGGAACCGCCGGTGGTGACGCCGATGCCGGAGGTCGCGCCGCCGGCGCCTCAGGCCGCCCCGGCCGAAGCGCCGACCCCGGTGCCGCCGAGCGCGGCTCTCCCGCCGGCGCCGGTCGAACCTCCGCCGCCGCCCGTTGTCACGCCGGCCCCGACCATGCCGGCACCGGTCGAGGCCGCCCCCGCCGTGCCTCAGGCCATTCCGCCGGCCACGGCGGCAAGGCCCGCCGAGCCGGAGGAAGGCGTCATGGTCGACGGCCGCTTCCTGGGTCCGAACGGCGAAACGCTGCCCGGAGCCCCCGAACCGCGCAGCGGCGTCCGCCAGGTGACGCCGCAGAGCCAGCCGTCCAACTGACCGGCCGGCCCCGGCGCAGCCGCGAGCTGCGCGGCGCCGTCACAGCAAAACGCCCCGGTGCAGGCACCGGGGCGTTCGCGCATGGGAGAACCGGTTGGAGGCCGGTGCAGGCACTGTTGGAAGGGGTCGGGCTCAGGCCGCTTTCTTGACCTGCGCGCTCTCGATGACACGGGCACCGTCGCCATTGGCGATGGCAATATGCCGCGGCTTCATCGCCTCGGGGATTTCGCGGACCAGGTCGACATGCAGGAGACCGTGCTGAAGCGCGGCGCCTTTGACGAAGACGTAGTCGGCAAGCTGGAAGCGGCGCTCGAAAGCCCGGGCGGCAATGCCCTGATGCAGGTATTCGGCTTTGGCTTCACCTTCGGCCGCGACCTTTTCGCCGCGAATGGTGAGCGCCTGTTCCTTCACTTCGATGGACAGGTCCTGCTCGGTGAAACCGGCAACGGCGACCGAAATCCGATAGGCGGTCTCGCCGGTCTTCTCGATATTGTAGGGCGGATAGCCGGGAGCCGGGACATCGGCGCCGGATCCCTGGTCGAGCAACGAAAACAGGCGATCGAAGCCGACGGTCGAACGGTAAAGCGGAGCAAGATCGAACGTACGCATGGATGTCCTCCTTCAAGCGACATCAGAGTGGGGCCCGCCGGATGGCCAGGCCGTTCGTGAGGTGCAGCCGCCAGGGGCCTGCACGGCAATTGAGTTGGGGATCGCATTTCGGCTTCGCAAGTCCCCACCGAAAACCGGCATGCGGGCGCGCCCGCGGGCAGCCCGGCTTTCTGAAAGTCGCGTGAACGTGGGTTTCCGGGCCGGTTCAGCGGGCGGCGGGCAGGATCGTCACAATGAGATGATCAGGCTCCGGCGGTTCGGCCGGCGCCTTTCCCGAGGTCCCGAGGTTCCCCGATGGTCAAGATCGCCTCCGGCAAGGCGGTGTTTCTGATATGGGCCGGCATAGCGCTCGGCTCGATCGGAACCCTGGCGCTCGCCGGCCCCGCCAACCTGGCCGCGACGACGCCCGAGACCGGTGCCCGGATTTCGGCGGCGCCGGCCGATCAGGCCGTCCTGCCCTCGGCCGAGATCGCCAGCCGGCTCGTCCGGCGCGGCTATGCGTTGAGCGAACCGATGATCCGGCGCGGCCCGACCTATATGGCCACCGGCATCGACGGTCACGGCCGTCGCCTGCGCATCGTCATCGACGGCCGCAATGCCGAGATCATCGGCATGCGGCGCGTCGACATCGACCGGCCGAGGCCGCATGGGGCCGACCCGAAGGCGCCCGCGGCGGCGGCCCCGCAGCGCTGAGATTGCCGCATCATTCACCATCGCGCAGCCAAATCCTTGGCGTTTGGCCGGATCCATGAAAACGATCGGTCTTCGAATGCCTGGGAAAGACGGATCGGGCTCATGGTTCCGCCGATCATGCTTGCCGCCCTGTTGGCCCTCGCAGCTCCCGCGGCCGCGGCGGCCATGCCGATCGTCGCGCCGGTTCCGCCGAGCCTTTCGGTCGGCCAGGCGCTGCGCGTGCAATGGCTGCCGCGTAATTATCCCTTCGACCCCTGCGCGCCCGGTGCGCCGCCGATCCGCGTCACCAAGCATGACGACTGGGGACGCGCCTTCTATGCCCGGGAGCCTGCGTCCTATTATTGCCGTGAGGCCAGGGGCGAGGTCTATCTGCGACCGCCGCCACCCCCTGCCCTCGTCGTCGTCCCGCCATCGGGCTATGACCGCCGCGGCCGGCCGGTCTACCGATGGCGCCTGGCGCCGGCCTGGTAGAGGCGCAGCACAGCGCCCCATTCGACCTTGATTGCCCCTGCCACCACGGTCATGCCACCGTGCCCGGACGGCCGCTATCCTGTCCTCTCCCGGCCGATTCGCGACTTTGGTGTGCTGATGGATCTCGTCGCCCTGCCCGACCGTCCGGTCCCCGAAGGCGCCCGCGCCGGGACCGTCACCACCGCGGACCGCGTCCCCATCCGCTATGCCCGCTGGGAGCCGACCGGCGCGCCGCGCAAGGGCACCGTGGTGATCGTGCAGGGACGTACCGAGTTCATCGAGAAATATTTCGACGTCGTCGACGAATTGCGGGCCCGCGGCTTCGGCGTGCTGGCCTTCGACTGGCGCGGCCAAGGCGGCTCGGGACGGCTGACCCGCGACATTCGCAAGGGTCACGTCCGGCGCTTCTCCGACTATCAGATCGATTTCGAGGCGATCATGGACACGGTCGCCCTGCCGGATTGCCGGCCGCCTTTCCACGCGCTCGCCCACAGCATGGGCGGGGCCATCATGATCGAAGCGCTCAAGGCCGGCCGGACCTGGTTCGACCGGGTCGTGCTGAGCTCGCCCATGGTGAGGCTCGCCCAGGTTCCGCGCCCGACCTTGCCGCTCGCCGCGCTCACCGCCCTGTCCTGGCTCGGCCTCGGCAGCATGGTGATCCCCGGCGGCTCGCTCGAACCTCTGTCCCAGCGCCCGTTCGGCACCAATCCAGTCACCTCCGACCCCGCGCGTTACGCCCGCGTCGGCGCCTATGCCGATATCGACCGGCGCCTCGGCATGGGCTCGCCGACCATTGCCTGGGTGCGTGAAAGCCTGAAAGCCACCGCCGCCTTCGGGCACCCGCTCTATGCGGCCGATATCCGCCAGCCGATCCTGATCATCGCCGCCGGCAAGGATCCGCTGGTCTCGACGCCCGCGGTGGAGGAATTCGGCAGCCGGCTGCGCGCCGGCCACACGGTGGTGGTGCCCGGCGCCAAGCACGAACTGCTGTTCGAGCGCGACATCTATCGGCGGCAGTTCTGGGCCGCTTTCGACGCCTTCGTGCCGGGCGAACAGCCCTTCCTGTAGCGGCCGGTCAGCCGTTCAGGATCGCCATGGCCTGGGCGTGCACGCGCTTGTCGCCGGCCGCCAGGATCCGCCCGCCATTGCCGGCCGGGCCACCGTCCCAGGTGGTGACGATGCCGCCCGCCCCCTCGATGATCGGCACCAGTGCCAGGATGTCATAGGGTTTCAGCCCGGCCTCGACGACCAGGTCGACATGGCCGGCCGCCAGCATGCAATAGGCGTAGCAATCGGCGCCGTAGCGATAAGTCCGGCACTGGCCTTCGATCCGATCGTAGCGGGCCTTGTCGTCCTCGCCGAACATTTTCGGCGAGGTCGTCATGATGGTGGCCTCCGCCAGCGCCGCGCAACCACGCACCCGCAGCGCCCGCGCACCCGCCGGACCTTCGTAGCGGGCCCGGGCGCAATCGCCCCAGAAGGTCTCGCGGGTGAACGGCTGGTGCATCATGCCAAAGGCCGGCCGGCCCGCGCGGGCAAGCCCGATCAGCGTACCCCAGACCGGGATGCCGGCAATGAACGCCTTGGTGCCGTCGATCGGATCGAGCACCCAGACATGTTCGGCGTCGGGGTTCTCGGTGCCGTGCTCCTCGCCGACGATGCCATGCGCCGGGAAGGTCGCCTTGATCATCCGGCGCATCGCCGCTTCGCCTGCCCGGTCAGCCTCCGTGACCGGATCGAACGCGCCGACCTCCGCCTTGTTTTCCACCCCGATGCTCGATCGGAAGAACGGCAGGATCGCCTCGCCCGATATCCTTGCCAGGTCGTGGACGAAAGCCTCGATATCGACGGCGCTCACGGGGACGTCCTCTTGTCTGCCGGCCGGCTGGCCCTCCCAGAGCTATAGGCCGGCGGAGCAAAACCCCGCAACCCGTCCGCGCGCGGACGGGGCGATTCGGACGGGCGATCCGCCAGGCGGAATCGCGCGCTCGCATGGCGGCGGGGATCTGTGCTGCCGCTGACGCTCTTGTCTCCGCCGAGGCCACGATGCAGGGTCCCGCCGCTGAGGAGATCATCAAGGGCATGGGCGAAACGGCGCTGGCGAGATCCGCCATGATCGCGTTGGTGGGCACGCTCGGGCTCGCGACCGCCTTCAGTCAGTTCTACCGCAATTCGGTCGGCGTCATCGCCACCACGCTTGCCGGCGAACTGGGCCTGACCGCCGCCCAGCTCGGCGCCCTGTCGTCGAGCTTCTTTCTGGTCTTCGCCCTGTGCCAGATCCCGGTCGGAATCGTCATCGACCGCTACGGCCCGCGCGCCGCCATGCTCGGGTCGGCCGTCTTCGTGGTGCTCGGGTCCTTCGTCTTCGCCCTGGCCGAGGGCAATATCGGCCTGCTCGCCGGCCGCTCGCTGCTCGGCATCGGCTGCTCGACCTTCCTGATGGCGCCGCTGGTCATCTATAGCAGGGCGTTTCCGCCGGCGACCTTTGCCTCGCTGACCGGCCTGCACCTGTCCATCGCGAGCCTCGGCAATATCGGCGCGACGGTACCGCTGGCGCTCGCCACCGAAGCCTTTGGTTGGCGCGCGGCCTTCGTCGCGGCCGGGCTCGCCTGCATCGCCCTGACATTCGCCGTCTTCAGCATCGTCAGGGGCTCCTTCGTCGATCCGCAGGGCGCCGCGCCGAAAGAGACGCTCGCCGATGCGCTGAGAGGCGTCGCGCGGGCGACCCGGGTCACCGGCTTCTGGCGCCTGTTCCTGATCCAATGCTCCAGCTATTCCACCTTCGGCCTGATCATCGGCCTCTGGGGCGGCCCCTATCTCGCCCATATGCATGGCGCGAGCCTCAAGACCCAGGGCCATGTGCTGCTCGCCATGGCGGTCGCCCAGGTCGGCGGCATGCTGTTCTGGGGCATGGCCGACCGGGTCGTCGGAGCCTATCGACCGGTGACGCTCGCCGCCGCCGGCCTGAGCGTCGCCCTGCTCGTCAGCCTCATCCTGTTCGGCCATCGTGTCGGCCTGCTCGGCGCCGGGCTGATCATTGCCGGGCTCGGCTTCGCCTGCGCCTTCGCGCCGGTCATCGTCGCCCATGGCAAAACCATGTTTCCGGCCGCGCTCACCGGCCGCGGCATGACGCTGCTCAATATCGGCACCGTCGGCGGCGGCTTCGCCACGCAATGGCTCACCGGCCTCGCCGTGAAGGCGGTGGCCGGCCCTGCGCTCGTCTATCCGGTGACGGCCTTCCAGCTCGCTTTCGGCATGCAGGCCTTGCTCCTGGCCACCGCCGCGCTGGTCTATGCCGGCGCCCCGGATCCGCGCCGCGCCATCCACTGACCGTCGGCCCGCGCACCGCCGGCCGTCAGCCCCTGCGAAAAAAATGGGTCAACCATCTTGCCTTTTCCGGAGGTCCCAGCCATATTGCTGCAGTGCGGTGTCGCTCTGCGACATCGCGCAGCCCTCCTTGGGCGTTTCCTCCCTAGACTTGGGCCGCTCACGAAAGTGGGCGGCCTCTTTCTTTTCAGGTTCAAGTTTCTTGAACCTTTTCAAAGAGAAGAGCTGGACCTTCCGTGGCGCGTCAAAGCCTCGGCCCCAATGCCCCCGCCAAGTTCTGCCGCACATTCTATTGTGCACTGCACCCTGATCAATTGAACAGTCCACGCCGGATGGCGGCCTTTCCACAGCCCTGCCACGGGCGCGATTCGTCCCGGCAGTGCGCCAGCCATGCACCCGTCGAATAGCTGCTCTGGTTACTCCGCGGCGATCCGCCAGTCACCCGGCCGATCGAGCGGCAGGCGCATGAGGCTGTCGGCCAGCGCCATCAGGTCCAGCCGCAGGGCGTCGAAGCTCGGGCTGCGCCGATAGCTGCGCTCGTCCATGTAGATCGCGCGATTGATCTCGATCTGCACGGCGTGGGTTCCGGTCTGCGGCTGGCCGTAATGCTCGGTGATGAAGCCGCCGGCATAGGGTTTGTTGCGCACGACATTGTAGCCGCGGCCCCGCAGCACCGTCTCGATGACGTCGCTCACCACGGGCGAGCAGCTGGTGCCGTAGCGGTCGCCGATGACGATGTCGGCACGCGGCCGGTCCTCGCGCGCCGGCGCCAGCGACGGCATGGAATGGCAATCGACCAGCAAGGCCTCGCCGAAGGCGCGGTGGGCCCCCGCCACGATCCGCCGCAAGGTGCGGTGATAAGGCTTGTAGATGGCATCGATGCGCGCCATCGCCTCCTCGATCGGCAGCCGGCGCGCATAGATTTCCTGCGCCTCTCCGACCACCCGCGGCACGGTTCCAAGCCCGCCGGCCACCCGCATCGAGCGGGTATTGGCGAAGGTCGGCAGGCGGCCGTCGAACATGCGCGGGTCGAGCTCGTAGGGCTCGCGGTTCACATCCACCATCGAGCGCGGAAAATGCGCCCGCAGCAGCGGCATGCCGCGCTCCACCACGCCCTCGAACAGGGCATCGACATCGGTATCTTCGGAGCGCCGCAAGGTCGGCAGATCGAGCCGCACCTGCTGCAGGAAGCGCGGCGGATAGACGCGGCCGGAATGCGGCGAGTTGAACACCACCGGAGCGACCAGAACATCCGGTTCGAGCGCCTCGAAAGCCGGGTCGAAATCGCTGATCTGGGCGTCGCTCATCGCAGGTCCGTGTCTGGCCTCATTGGCGGTCGCCACGCCGGATGCGTCATGTCCGGTGCGCCCCTATCACGAGCTTAGCCCATGCCGCTTCGCGATGAAAAGACCGGAACAGCCCTGCTCCCATGCAAGCCCCGCCCAGCGCGCGGCGAACCCGGCTTCGAGGCGCCGAGGCCATTCCGGATTACACTCCCGCCGCGCGCCGGCTGCTCTTTCGGCGAGCCTTCAGGGTTGTGCATAAAGTGCCGGGGTACCACCTATCCGCAGTATTCTTGCTTTCCCCTTCACGCCATATTTACCGTCCGCGTGTTGAGTAAGGCCCGCTGGCGAACTCCGGTTCGGCCGCACTGCATTCCCTGGCATGGCGAAGGACCGGACGGGCCTATGGGCAAGATTCTGCTGGCTGAAGACGACAACGACATGCGCCGTTTCCTGGTGAAGGCGCTGCACAATGCCGGTTACGACGTGGCCTCCTTCGACAACGGACTGTCGGCCTATCACCGCCTGCGCGAGGAACCCTTCGAGCTGCTGCTGACCGATATCGTGATGCCGGAAATGGACGGCATCGAACTGGCGCGCCGGGCGACCGAACTCGACCCGGAGATCAAGGTGATGTTCATCACCGGCTTCGCCGCGGTCGCACTGCAGCCCGATTCGCAGGCGCCGAAGGATGCCAAGATCCTGTCCAAGCCGTTCCACCTGCGCGACCTCGTCAACGAGGTGGAAAAAATGCTGCAGCAGGCGGCATAATCTATCCCCAACCGGTCTTGCACCCGTCGGCGTTCCCCACTATACGGAGCGCCTCGCATTCGCGGCCCCGGCCGCAAAGGGCGCGTAGCTCAGCGGGAGAGCACTACGTTGACATCGTAGGGGTCACTGGTTCGATCCCAGTCGTGCCCACCATTTAAAACCCCGGCGAAGCCTCTGGCTTCGCCGGGGTTTTTCTTTTGCTGCCAAGCATGCGGGGCTGGCAGCGGCGCCCCTGGCCTGAAACGCCGGCAATGTCCGGGCCGCTTTCGGAGCGGCGACGAGGCCCGCGCCGAAGCGGCAGACTCGCCGGAAATGGCCGGGACCCACGAATCCCCGGGAGTGGGGAGAGATTCGAATCCTTTCGGCCGCGCGCTTGTCGATCGCCGCGGCCAGGAGGCTTTCCGGCGATGATCGCGCAGGAGCGAGAAACACCGGCAGGATTTGCCGCGATCACATCCGGCTCCCGTGCCGAACCGCGATCCTCACGCCACGGCGGAGGCGGAAAAGCCGGCCGCGCCGCCGCGTTTCGCCCGACGCCCGGCCGGACATTCCGGCCAAGCGGCGAACTGCTCCGAGCGCGGCAACGGCGCCAGCATCCATCACGAGACGAATCAAGGCTGTGTCGGTCTTCCCCGGCCGGACCGGGCGGCTCGCATCATCAGTACCCGGCCCGCCTCGAGCGGCGGCAGCCTGCCGCGAAAGCCCCGCGCGCCGCCATTTGCGCCCGTAATGCCCATGGTAGCGACGGTCAGCCCAAAGCTCGCCGGGATTGCGAATGCTGGCTATACACCTTAGGGAAAGCCTTGAGGCTGTCGGCGAATGGAGTTGGCACATCATCACCCCCAGGATGCGGGGCCGTCGCGCCGGCGGAAGACCGATGGGATCCGCGTGTTGGGGCAGATCGGCGCAGGCTTGAAGGCGACCGGACTCTTGCACTGCCTGGCTTCGGGACTATGCCCTGGCCCGCTGAAGGGCATGCCGGTTTCAAGCCTGCGTATGGTTGGCGTCCACCTCGTTTCTCGCAATCCCCTTTAACAATCCAGAGCTGGTATTGCCTTCCATGTCCCCGGACAAACTGAGTGGATTGATTGCAGAACTCATGCGGCCGACCGACTCTTTGTCCCGGCCCAATCTCAATGCTCTGCGACACATCGTCGGGGATATCTCCGCGATCAAGTTGAACATCAAGATGCAAGGCTATGAACTAGCCCGGCAATTGGCTGAAGCTCTGCCGGTGCGGAATGATCTTGCGCCCTCCGCGATCGATCTCCGCTCCAAGCCATCGACCCAGCATGATCTCGAGAGCGACTGGTGCGCCTATTGGCTCGGGCGGCTCGGCTCCCCCGTCATATTCCATCGCAAGCTGTGGGAACTTGCCTTTGTGCTCCAGACCATCTGGCAGCACGGCCTGATGGCGCCGGACCGCCGGGGCCTGGGATTCGGTTGCGGGGTGGAGCCGATACCGAGCCTGCTGGCCGCCGAAGGTGTCGATGTCGTGGTGACCGACCTTGCCCCCCAGGAACAGGCCGACACCGGCTGGACCGCGACGAACCAGCACACCTACTCGCTCGATGCCGTATTCAGGGAACATATTGTCGATCGCCGGGACTTTGATCGCCACGTGTCGATGCAATATGTCGACATGAGGCGCATCCCGGACACGCTCCGGGACTTCGACTTCTGCTGGTCCGTCTGCGCGCTCGAACATCTCGGCTCCATCGCCAAGGGCCTGGAATTCGTCGAGGCTTCGCTTGCCACGCTCAAGCCCGGTGGCCTTGCCGTTCACACCACCGAATTCAATTTCCTCGACGACACGGCCACCTTGGACAATTGGGCGACGGTGCTGTTTCAGCGCGCCCATTTCGAAAGCCTCGCGCGGGATCTCACTGCCAAGGGACACAAGGTCGCGCCGCTCGATTTTGACGTCGGCCAGTCCCCTCTCGATCGCTTCATCGACTTGCCGCCCTATCCAGGGGACTGGTCGCCCTATCAAAAGTCGATCTGGCCGGCCAATCCTGCGCATCTCAAGCTTGCGATCGACGGCTTTGCGTCGACCTGCTTCGGGCTGATCGTCAAAAAGGCCGAGGCCTGAGGCGCGACGTGAGCACCGCTTTCCCGCCTTCGCTCAGGCTTGTCGTGGCAACGCCGCCGAGCCCATTGGGCGTCTGGGTGGCGATGGTGACCAGGCAAATGCTGGCCTCCGCCACGGGCGCCGATGTCGGGCAATTCGAACTCAATTCCGACGATGCAACGGAGCGGTTCCTGCGAGACCCGCCCAAGGGCGCAGCCCTGATCGTCACGCATTACCCGCGCCCGGAACTCATCGATCACATTACCGCGCATTCGCTCCCGGTGATCCTGGCGATCGACGATCCGATCGCCTGCACCGCGTTTCACCTGCATAATATCGGCGGCGCTGTTCGAGATGCCATCAGGCCGCTGACACAGAGCCTGTCCTTGATCGCGGCCTTTGCCGCGGTTCCGGGCAAGACCCTGATCGGCGTCGGCGACCTCGGCGAGGCGGCCGCGACGGTCGCCGGCAGAATTGCCGACAGGATAAGGGCGGATGGCGCGTCCATCGCCGCCCGCGCGCTGGCATCGCTCGGCATTTCCCCCGCGACCCCGCTGAACGGATCGATCCAGGCCATCGTCCTTCACGGTGCATCGCTTCAGCCCCTGGTCGATCGCTTCGAGCCTTATGAAGCCGGCATGATCGAACAGATCACCGGCGGGATCATCGATCTTTGCCTCGGCCATCCAGCCTCGGAAATCGTCTGGCACTACGAGTTCTTCTATGACGGCGGAACCTTCACATCGCCCGCGCCGATGATGATCGATTTGGCCGGGCCGGCACGCTGCATCTACTATGGCCCCTTTCTTCACCTCCCCACAGGCCGATGGGACGCCAAGGTTTTTCTCGGTTTTTCCAACGAGATCACCGAAACCCATGTGAAGGTCGACATCTTCACCGACGAGATCCAGGAAAACTTCGTCGGCAAGGTGACCCGCGGCGGCATCTATACGATGCCGCTGACTTTCGACGTCGTCGATCCCCGACAACCCATTCAATTGCGCCTCTTCATCGACCGTGGCGAAATCGAGGGGCGCATCGGCCTGGCCATGGCCAGGCTATCACCCAACCAGGATGATGTCCGTGAGCAAGACCATTCTCTTTGAGGGCCGCAATCTGACCCTCAAGAAGGGTACGGGGATTGCGACCTATGCCCGCAACCTGACCGCGATCGCCAAACAGCAGGGTTTTCGTGCCGAGGTCGTCATCGGCACGGACAGACCGATCCACCGGGCCGCGGCCTCTCTCTCGGAGGTGATGCTCCTCGACGCGCACAAGGCGGCCAATTCTCCCGGGCTCCAGGCGATCAAGAGCTATGTCCGCGGTCTCCTGCCGGTTCCTTTCGGCATCAAGACCAAGCCGGTCGAATGGTCCGGAATGGTCATCCATCCCGCGCGCGCCAATCTTTTGGCCGAATTCAGCACGACCCACGCTGCCTATGACCTGTTCGAGGCCGCTGACCAGCACCTGATACGCTTCGGCCGACGTGCCAAGCTGAATGTGCCGTCACCCGATCTCTTTCACGCGACCCACCCGACCCCCCTGATGGTGCGGGGCTGCCCGAACATCTACACCATCCACGATCTTGTCCCCCTGCGCCTGCCCTATGCGACCTTGGACAAGAAGGGCCTGTTCTTCGATACCGTGAAATGCCTCGCCCGCGATGCCGACCACATCGTCACCGTCTCGGAGCATTCGCGCCGCGACATCATCGAGTTTCTCGGGATCGATGAGAAACGGGTCACCAACACCTATCAGGCCGTATCCTTGCCCAAGGCCCTCACCGATCGCCCCATGGACGAGGTCGAGACGGATCTCGCCAATATCTTCCACCTGGAGCGCGACGGCTATTTCCTGTTCGTCGGCGCCATCGAGCCGAAGAAGAACGTCGCGGCCCTGATCGACGCCTATGTCGCGTCGGGTTCGCGCCACCCGCTCATCCTGGCAGGGGGACTGGGTTGGCAATATGACGAGGACCTCGCGAAGATCGAGGATCCTCGCTTCATCAGCTATCGCATCGTCGACGGGACGATCCGAACCCACCGGCAGGTTCGCCACCACGCTTACGTTCCCCTGGCCCATCTCGTCTCCCTGATGAGAGGCGCGCGCGGCGTCCTTTTTCCGTCCCTCTACGAAGGGTTCGGCCTGCCTGTTCTCGAAGCCATGGCGCTCGGGACGCCGGTGATGACATCCAACGTCTCTTCCTTGCCGGAAATCGCCGGGGACGCAGCCTTGCTCGTCGACCCCTATGACCGCGACCAGATGGCCAAGGCGATCCGGAGCCTCGACGGCGACGAAGGCCTGCGCGCCGATCTTCGGCAGCGTGGCCAGGTCCAGGCGGCCCTGTTCTCGCCCGAGCGCTACAGCGAGCGCATCGCTTCCCTCTACAAATCGGTCCTTGGCTGACGCTCAGCCAGCGCCCTCGCGAGGTCCTCGGTGTCTCCGGCAGTCCCACTCGTATTTGATACGACCCATCTGGTCACCCGCCAGGGCATTGTGACGCCGACGGGTATCGATCGGGTCGACACCGCCTATGCGCATTATCTTTCCGGAAGGCCGGAGACGCTCCATGCGGGGGTGCATTACGGCCTGCGCGGCCCGCATGTCTTCGCGCGCGAAAGGATCGCCGATCTTTCCGGTCGCCAGTTGAAGCGTTGGCATGATGGCAGCGAAACCCCGCATGACGATCCCCAATATGCGACGGTCCACGCCTTCCTGACCGGGGCATCGTCGATCGCGGCCATACCGACCCGCATCGCCGGGCGGCGCAAGAACCCGCGTCAAAATCGGCACATCGCCCTGGACAAGATGCGCCAGCGCCTGGTCCGCGACCGGCACGTCGCTATTCCACAAGGCGCCGTCTACCTGAATATCGCGCAATACCTTCTGGAACTGCCCTTCCTGTTGCGCTGGCTGAAGAAGCGGCCCGACGTCAACCCGGTCTTCTTCATCCACGATCTTCTGCCGCTCGACTATCCCGAATATTTCCCGGCCGAGAGGAAGATCCGGTTCCCGCGGATCCTCGATACCGCCCTGCACCATGCCCATGGCTTGATCGTCACCTGCCAGGCGACGGGTGACCGGATCTCGGCCCATCTGGCCGCGCACGGACACGGCCCCATGCCCATTCACGTCGGCCACCTGCCGGCGGGCGATCGCTTCCGTCCGGTCGCCACCCGGGATCCGGAGCTCGATCGATCCCCCTACGTGATGGTGGTTGGCACCGTCGAACCCCGGAAGAACCACCTGTTCCTCCTGAACCTTTGGCGGCACTTCGCCGAACGGGGCATCCCGGTCCCCAAGCTGCTCATCGTCGGAGCGATCGGATGGGAGAACGAAGGCGTGCTCGACATGCTAGATCGTTGCGAGGCCCTGCGCGGTCGGGTCCTGCTCGTCTCGGATCTCAGCGACGGTGCCTATCGGCATCTGCTCGGCCATGCCCGCGCGCTTCTCGCCCCCTCCTTCGCGGAGGGCTATGGCATCCCCATAGCCGAGGCCATGACGGCCGGAACACCGGTGATCGCTTCCGACATCGCGGTGTTCCGCGAGGTCGCCCAAGGCCTGGCGACGTTCTGCGATCCCCTCGACGGTCCGGCCTGGAAGGACGCGATCGTTCAGACGCTCGATCCCGACCGCCAGGTCGAAAGACGGCAAGCGACCAAGGCCTATCGAGCCCCCCAATGGGGCGACTATTTCGACAATGTCCTGGACTTTCTCGGCACACTGAAGCGGACTTGACGAACGATGTCGCAGGCACTGGCCATCGATCTGACCCGCCTCTTCGTCTCGCTGGCCCGCGGCCGCCCGCGGGGCATCGAGCGTGTCGATCTCGACTATTGCGAGGCAGCGCTGCGGGATTTCACGGGCGATGTCTTCGGCATCATCGCCTATCCCTGGGGGCCCCGCATGCTGGAACGCGGCACGCTCTCGGCCCTCGTTCAAGGGGTCCGTGCGATCTGGGCCGAGGACGGCCCTGCCTCGCAGGATGCCCAATTCGACTGGGTGCGCCGGAAGCTGACAGGCGATCCCGATGGCCGGCCACGGCGGCCTCGGGGGCGCAGGATCGTCACGGAGATCGGCCGCGTCGTGACCCGCACGGGCCTGCGCCGCGGGCGTTCGATCAACGACCTGCCGCGGTCGGCGATCTATCTCAATGTCGGGCAAGTGGGTTTTGCGGTGGACCGCGCGACCGCCTGGCTGAATCAGCGCCGGGACGTTCGCGTCGTCTCGTTCCTCCATGACCTCCTGCCGCTGCATTCGCCGGAATGGTTCAAGGCCGGCAATCAGGCCTATTTTGGCCGTGTCCTCGATCGCCTGGTCGCCCGGTCCGACCTCATCGTCGTCTCGACCGAGACGACGGCCGATCAATTGCGCTCCCATCTCGAGCGCCATGACCTGCCGGATCGAAAGATCTCGGTGCGGCCCTTGGCTCCTTCCGCGGCCCTCGGCCACGCACGCTCCCCGGATCCGGAACTCTCGTCGGCCAGCTACATGATGATGTGCGGGACCATCGAAGCCCGCAAGAACCACATTCTGCCGCTGCTGATCTGGCGCGACCAGCTGCGGCGCGGCGTGGCCATGCCCAAGCTGCTGATCGCCGGCCAGAGGGGCTGGGGCGCGGCCGCCGCCCTCGATCTCCTCGACAGATCGGATGTGCTGAAATCCCATGTCGTCGAGGCGAGCAGGCTGTCGACGCCCGCGCTCATGCATCTGATGTCGCATGCCCGGGCCGTTCTCGTCCCGTCATGGTCGGAAGGCTACGGCCTGCCGCTCGCGGAAGCATTGACGCTCGGCGTTCCCGTGATCGCATCCGACATTCCGGTGTTCCGCGAGGTCGCGCAGGATTCGGCGCTCCTGACCGACCTTCTCGACGGCCCGCAATGGCGACGGCGCATCACGGCCTTGTCGAACCCGCAGAGCCCCGACTGGATGGAGGCCCAAGGCATGGCGGCACGCTATCGCCCTGCCCTTCCGATCAGGATGGCCCAGGCCTTCGCGGAGCTGTCCTGAAGGGCCGGCTGCACGCGGACCTTGCGGTATCTCGACCGCGCACCGTAATGTCGCCGCGGATCGGCGATACAGGCAGCAGACGGAGCGAAAAAGGCTGGAATGCTGGGCACCATCATGAGAACGGCCGCGAGCCCAGCCAGGATCGCCCAACGACTCGGCGATCGATTGCCAAGCCGCTTGCTCGCGGGCCCGTCTCTTGCCGCAAGCGCGCAAAGAGCGCGAAAATGGCTTCTCGGCCTGGTCTTGCTCTTGCCGACGATCCTTGCAGGCGTCTATTTCGGCCTGATCGCAGCCGACCGCTATGTCTCGGAAGCCCATTTCGTCGTCCGCAGCGCCACGCGTTCATCGGTTGGCAGCGGCTTTGCCGCCTTCCTGCAGATGGCCGGAATCTCGCGCTCGCAGGACGACACGTTTGCGGTCCATGACTTCATCGGTTCGCGCGATGCGGTGGCGCAGCTCATGGAAAAACTGCCGCTTGCCGAGATCTATGGCCGGCCGGAGGCGGACCGGCTGTCCAGCTATCCGAATCTGTTCCATGGCGCGACGATCGAAGAGTTCCACAAATACCTGAAAAGCCGGATCACGGTGATCTACAACGCCAATACCGGCATCAGCGCGCTGCAGGTCGAGGCCTTCAGGGCTGACGACGCCGCCAAGGTCGCCGATGTGCTGCTGGGGCTGAGCGAGCGCATCATCAACAAGATGAATGTGCGCATTCGCGAGGACAGCGTGCGTTTCGCATCGGACGAGGTCCGGCGCGCCGAGGAGCGGACGGTCGCCGCCCAGCTCGCCATCACCGACTTCCGCAACCGCGAGGTCATCCTCGATCCCGGCCGCAGCTCGGTGCACGTCGTGGAACTGATTGCCCGCCTCTCCGCCGAGCTGAGCAATGTCACCGCCCTGATCGCCGAGGTGACGGCGTCGTCGCCGTCGAGCCCGCAATTGCCGCCGCTGGAGCGCCGCGCCGCGGCCATGCGATCGCAGATCGCCATCGAGCGCGCCCGGATCACCGACGCCTCCGACGGACTGGCGCAGAAGATCGCCCTGTTCGAACACCTGACGCTGGAACGGGAATTTGCCAACCGCTCGCTCGGCGCCGCCATCACCGCGCTCGACGGCGCGCGCTCCGAGGCCCGGCGCCAGCAGCTCTATCTCGAGCGGATCGCCGGTCCTTCCACCCCGGACGATGCGCTGATGCCGCGTCGCCTCGCCACCGTCGCAGCGGTCTTCGCGATCAACGCGGTGCTGATCATGATCGCCTGGCTGTTCATGGCGGGCTTGCGAACGCATGCGCCGAAGGTCACGCGGGGCTGAGGCATGCAGGCTTTTTCAGCACAATGGCGGATCCTGAAGGCCCTGATGATCCGCGACATGATCGTCCGCTTCGGCCGCGACAATATCGGTTTCGTCTGGGTCATCCTGGAACCGATGATCCTCTGCCTCGGCGTCATGACCATCTGGTCGGTGATCAAACCGCCCTACGAGCATGGCGTGCAGGTGCTGACCTTCGTCATCACCGGCTACATGCCGCTCACCCTGTTCAGGCATCTCACCAATGGCGGCCTGCATATCGTCAGCCGGAGCGCCGGGCTCCTTTATCACCGGGGCATTACGCATCTCGACCTCTTTCTGGCACGCATGCTGCTCGAATTCACGGCGACGACCGTCGCACTGTGCGCCATCTACTCGGCCCTTGCGATTGCCGGCTATGCCGAGCCGATCCACGACATCCGCCTGGTTGCTGGCGGTTGGCTTCTGCTTGGCTGGTTCTCCATCGCAGTCGCGGCCTGTCTGGCGGCGGCGACCGAGGCATCGGAATCCGCCGAACGCTTCGTTCAGCCCGCCCAATATCTCTCGGTTCCGCTGTCGCCGATTTTCTACATGGTCGACTGGCTGCCCGCCGAAGCCCAGACCTTCATGCGCTACAATCCGATGTCTCATCCCTATGAGATGATCCGCGGTGGCGTCTTCGGCCCGAATGTCCAGGCCACCTACGATCCCGGTTATACGTTCATGGCCGGACTGGTGCTGCTGGCGGTCGGTCTCTGGGGCCTGGACGCGGCGAAGGAGCGGATCCATGACAGGTAGGGCCGGGCCGGTCATCGGGCGGCAGCACCGCCGGCGCCACGCGCTCAACGGGATCACGCGATGAAGCCCGTTCCCCGAACGACGCAAGTGCGGCTCGTCGACCTGCGCGACGCGCCGGCTGTCGACAGCGCCGACGCGGCCGCGCCGGTTCGCGCGCTGCGGCGCCTGGCGGCGGAACGCCGGGGCTTTCTGGCGCTGGTGGTCCTGCCGACCTTGCTCGCCGTGCTCTATTTCGGGCTGATCGCGGCCGACCGCTACGCCTCCGAGCTTCGCTATGTCGTGCGCAGCCCCTCGACCAGCGCCGCCGGCCAGTTGTCCGGCCTCTTGCAGGCCACCGGCTCCTCTCGTGGCGCGGAAGACGCGCATGCGATCAATGCCTTCATGACGTCGCGCGATGCCATGCGTGACCTTGTCGCGCAAGCAGGTTTGCGGCAGGCCTTCGCCACCTCTCGCGCCGACCCTTTCTCGCGATTTCCATCCCTTTTTGGCGGCGCATCTGATGAAGACCTGTTCAAATATTTTCAGCGGATGGTGACCGTCAAATTCGACAAGTCGACCGGCATTACCAGTGTCGAGGTCCAGGCCTTCTCGCCTGAGCATGCGCTGCGCATCGCAACCGTTCTGATCGAGCGGGCGGAAGCGCTCAGCAACCGGCTCACCGAGAGAATTCGTACCGACCTCCTGCGCACTGCGGACGAGGAGGTCGAGCGGGCACGTCAGCGCTCGCTGGACGCCCATGCCGCCCTGACCGCCTTCCGCAACCGGGAAGCCATCGTCGACCCCACCCGCTATTCCGTCGCGCTGGTCGAAACCATCGCCAAGCTGTCCCTGGAGCTTGCCCAGATGCGGGCGCAGCTCGTGGAGATCCAGCGCGCCTCGCCGCAAAACCCCCAGATCAACGCGCTGAACAACAGAATTGCCGCGTTCAATGAGCAGATTGCCGCCGAGCGCCGCAATCTCGCCGGTTCGGCCGCCTCGCTGGCGCCGCGGATCGCCGAATATGAGCGGTTGCAGATCGAGCGCGAATTTGCCGACAGGCTCTTTGCCTCGTCGGTCAGCTCGCTGGAAGGCGCCCGCCTCGATGCGCAGCGCCAGCAGATCTATGTCGAACGCATCGTCCAGCCGCAGGCGACCGACTATCCGGCCTATCCCTATCGCATCCTGTCCATTCTGTCGGTCTTCGCCGTCCTGACGCTCGGCTACCGGATTCTCCTGGCGCTGGTCACCAATCTGCGCAAACACGCTCCGCAGGGCAGCTGATGGCAAATGGTCCCGTGTCCAATATCGTGCAACTGGACGACCGCCCGGGTCCCGCCGGGATCGGCCGGCCCGACCATGATCCGCACGCAATCGCGGTGACCGACCTGGTCAAGGAATTCCACACCGAGATCGGCACGCGGCGCGTTCTCGACGGCATTACCTTCCGTGTCGGCGCGGGCGAGCGGCTGGCGATCCTTGGACGGAACGGCGCGGGCAAGTCGACGCTCATCAAGATCCTGGCTGGCCTGATGCATCCGACCTCCGGCCACATCCATATGGGAATGCGGCTGTCCTGGCCCCTTGCGCTTGGCGGCGGCTTCGAAGGTGAACTGACCGGCTACGACAATATCCGGTTCATCTGCGACATCTATGATGCACCGCTCGCGCCCGTGTTCGACTATGTGCGGGATTTCACCGAGCTCGGCGACCTTCTGTTCACGCCGGTGCGCTCCTATTCGGACGGCATGCGCGCGCGGCTGGCGTTTGGCATTTCTCTGGCGATAGACTTTGATTGCTTGCTGATCGACGAGGTCCTGTTTGTCGGAGACCAGCGCTTCCAGCAGAAATGCCACCATGAATTGTTCTCAAATCGCGCGAACCGGTCGATGATTATCGCGATTCATTCACCGGAAGTCGTGCGGGAATTCTGTACATCGGCGCTGATTTTAAAAGCTGGCCGAGGGCGGGTGTTTTATGACACTGCATTGGCAGCTGATATATATGCGACGCTTTAGATATTGTCGTCGTCTCTCCAAACTGAAATAGAGAAAAATCGATTTACCCTCGAACTCGCCTCCAGTGGTATCATCGACCAACCAAATATCATCTCAATAAAATCGCTAATTTGAGAAATCGAGACTCGCAATGACTTCCATCAGTGAAGCCACTCCAGAGCGGATAGAGATGCCGGCCGATCGCCTTACCGACGATGAGGTTAGGATTGCTTTTCGCTTCGCGTTCGGTCGCGAGCCACGGCAAGTCGACATAGAATGGCATCGGCGAAACGAGACGTTCGAGGATCTACGTTCGGCATTTCTGCACTCCGAAGAATTCAGATCCATAAATGGCTTCGACCCCCGGACGCTTGGCCGCCGGATTGCTGTAGAGACGGCGACGGGATTGACTATCTGGGTCACGCTCGACGATCTCTACGTTTCGAGAGGGGTGATCGCCGGCCAGTGGGAGCCCCACGAGACCACCTTCCTCTCTTCGCAATTGCACGCCGGCTCGACTTTTGTTGACGTTGGGGCGTTTATCGGCTGGTTCAGCTTAACTGCCGCGCAAATAGTCGGGCCAGCAGGTTTGGTCGTGGCGTTCGAACCCCAAGTGGAGGCACACGAGCTTCTGCGCCGAAGCGTATTTCATAATCGCTTCGAAGACCGGGTCACCACGTTTCCACTGGCACTTTCCGATCGAAACTCGGAAGCTGTACTTTATCGCGACGGGTTATCGGATGCCGGAGGAGCGTCAAATCAAGGGCACGCCTGGATCAACTCTGCGAATGCCGAAGACAACGGCTTCGCAGTTCGGACCGTCCAGACCGTAAAACTTGACGACTTGAGCCTGCGTCGCAAAATCGATGCAATCAAGATCGACGCGGAAGGAGCCGAATGGCTAGTCCTAAAGGGCGGAGAGCGCACCGTCCGCGCATCGCATCCCGTGGTTATTTGTGAACTCTATCCACGTCAATTGGCGAAAGTCAGTCACGTCACGGGGGATGACCTGATCTCGCTAATGCGAGATTGGGGCTATTCGGCTAATGTCCTCGAGAATGATGGCAACAGTCTTAGAGCCTTTCGGCCCGAGGATATGCCGCAGCAAGAGAATGCCTACACGACGGTCGTGTTCCGCTGATTGAGCTGCAGGTGGCCGTCGTGATGACGGACACCAGGCGGCACTATTATTATTCGAAAGGCATGCCGTGGCTGCCGCACCGATGATACCGACCTGCGCACCGCTCGTGGAACTCGTTTCCCCCATTCCTCCAATGAGGACTGGTACCGCCAACTACCTTGGAACTGTCCTGAAGCGAGTCTCGGCTATCCCGGGTTGCGCCGCGCTGATGCGCGTCGTGATTGATTCCAATTTCCTCCCCGCGTCGGAAGCACCTCATCAACTGCACGGCGTATCAGTCTGTGATTTCAATCACATGCCCCAGGAGGTGCCGATCGGATCCACGCGAATCCTTTTCCTCGCGAACAATGATCATCATGCCTATGTGCTTGCAGCGCTTGCGCGGCAAACCTCTCGAGCACATGGAAAAGTTATTGTAGTGATTCATGATCCTGCCACCTTCATGATAAACCGCTTCATGGTCGGCAATGGCGAGTATCGCCTTACCCTTGATCAGTTGGAACAAGCGGCCTCGCTCCAATATCGTTCCGCCACAAAGCGGCTCGTCGGGTCGCGCCTCGCGGGCCACATGCCTGACATTTTCGAGTTCGTGACCCATTGCCAACAGTTGGCGCTCACCAAGGCGCATGAAATTTGGGTCCATAGTCTATTCGGACTGGCCAAGCTCATTTGCGAAAGCGACCTACCGGCACATCAGTTCCCTAAGATTCGGGTTTGCGCGCATCCACATTCGCCGGCCGAAGAGGCGCCACCTGCAACGCCTGCCAAACTCGGGCTGCGGATCGGCGTCTTCGGATGGGTTACGCCGCCCAAACGGGTAACCGCCGTCATTCGAGGGCTCTCGTTGGCGCTTGATCGTTTGGGCCCCGACGATGATTGCCGCATCGAACTGCTTGTCGTCGGACGCCGCCCGCCCGAGAGCGCATATGACCCCGCCCGCGACGCAGAACGCTTCGATGTAGCCGACCGCGTGCGGTTTATCGACTATCCGAGCGACGAAGAATTCACACGCTTGCAATCGTCCTGCCAGTTGATATTCAATCTTCGCTTCCCTTCCTGTGGAGAAACAAGCGGAACATTGTCTAGCGCGGAGGCAACCAGTGCAAATATTGTTACCAGCCGATATCAAAGTTTCCACGAAGGCAACGAAGGGCACCGAACAATTACGATCTTGCCGATCTTCGAGGACTGGGACATTGCAGCTGCGATTTGCGAGGCTTACGAGCAACGGTTGGGTGCCGGCACAACTGCTAAGCCGACGGCAGACAGAGGGCCAGCGATTTGCCCGATAGAGAAACTTCTGCTCCACGAGATTCTGGAACGGCGACAAGCCGTGCGCGACTCAGCAGAGCGAGGCGCTGACCTCGCATGATCGATTGGAAAAACTTTACGGTCGGAGCAATACGCAGAAAGCAGCGCGCCCAGAGAGTTGGGGTGAACGGCACGTCATTAGCGGACGAAACGTATCACCGCCATTTGGACGGATTTCGGGATCGTATCGCCTTACTTGAAGACGACATCGCGAATGCGCGCCGAGACATCGCTGCGCTGCAAGTGGAGCTGGCTGCAGCGACTCAACGCGCCAACGCGTTTGCCGATCTTACCGAGCAACGGATAGATTTGATCTATCGTCAAATCACAACCGAACTCAAACGTACCTTCGCGCTAGGAACGGCCCAGGTGGAACTCGAGAGCGAGATCGACGCCAAGCTGGCACGCCTGTTTTCAGCCGGCCTCGCCGCCCCAGTCGATATTGCCACGCTCTCGATGAAAGCGATCTTATCCGAACAGTTGCTGCCCGGAACACTCGCATCACCTCTGACCCTTTACGGATTCCGTCTGAACCGTGAACGAGCCCGAGAACGCGGAGATCGGATCGACATTCTGCCGATGGATGAGTGCACGCCGGGAATTGCGGTTTACGGCCCGTACAAACGCCTGCTGCCAGGGCACTATGGCATAAGCGCTCATATTCGCTGTGCCGCCCCTCCGGCCTCACCGGCTGATCTTGTCGGCGAGCTGGCGCTCGACGTGTATAGCCCGGGAACGAGCACGTTATTAGCTTCACATGAACTTCGCGGAAACGAACTGGTCGCCGCATCACAGATCTCGGTCTCAGTTCAGTGGCATCCACAGAATGCCAAAGATCTTATTGAGATTCGCCTTCATCAACGGTCGAATTGTCGACTATCCTTGAATGCAATAAGCATCGAAAAAAAATGAAACCAATTTGTTTCTTTATTGCCAGCGACCATTTCCGTCATCTATCCGCCCCGACAATCAGGGTGCTATCTCCCTGAATGACAACTCCCGCCCCGCCGCCCGGGGGCGCGCAATAGCGCGCCTGCTCTCCCCCAGACTGACCTGTCGACCCGGCGGCCCGCGGGGCAATGGATGTCTCGGAAAGCTGAATGGCGTAGGCCCCCCGCTCCTTGTTCAATATGGCCATACCCGCAAGCCGTTGCCCCTGAAAAAGGCCAAAAATCCGCTCCCCGAGATGCGCCTCCGGCACGGCGAGATCAATCCGATGGGTAGCCAGAAACTGTGACACCTGCGCCCAGGAACCATATGCGGGGCGCGGCCTTCCAACGGTGTCAAGCAATCCATAACTTACAGATCCCCAGGCAGGGTCTTGAAACTCCCAGTATACGAGCGGGTTAAAGCCAAGAGCCGACAATGCTAGCGCCAGCTCGACTGTTGCAGGAGCATAGCGTGGCAGCTCGCTCACCAGTGGATCGCCGGACTGGGTCCGTCCTCGCTGGTCAGGCCCACGTTTGGCTGACCGATCCTCCGGCGTCGGATAAGTCGGCGCGAATTCGGACACTAGGATAGGCGACCGCCAACCCAGTCCATCAAGAAGCCGACGAACCGCGCGAGCTTCGTCGAGAATGTCATTGCCCACCCGATCATCCCAGGCATGAACGCTGACAACATCCAGGAGCCGAAGCATGCGGCCGGCAAGCTCCCGATCCGACAGATAGGAAGCCATCGAACGAAGGAAGGCCAGGCCAGGCCCTGCAATTCGCGGCAAGGCAACCTTGGCGTCTGCCGACTCTTTTCGCAGTGCCTCAAGCAGCTCCACATAATGCTCGAGCGGAATGTGCATGTTCCATGCTCCATCCGGCTCATTGGCAATTTCGACCAGATCAATGCGAAACCCGAGCCGACGTGCACTTTCAATCAGCGCAATGTAAAATCGCGCGAACACCACGATCGCCTCACGCTGGATAGTGCGTCGACTTCCTCGCCTCCGCAGCTCGACACTATCAAGATTTGTCAACGGCGGCTGCCAGATGATGAGCAGCTCATCGACCTGGTTGGCCGCGCCGGCGAGCCGCCGCTGAGCCATCGCTGCATCCCGCCATTTTTCCGCATGCGGGGATATCGCTTCCCAGACATATCGACGCACTTCATCGAGATCGGCCGCCACGTCTATCGCCGGCAGATCCGGCCAGAATGGACCAACCGAAAAACGAACAATTCCCGGTCTGAGCTCCGCTGCGTGCGATAGGAAGCTCCGTGCATCCAATGGCCAGAGATGAAAGCCGAGCCGAAGCTCCCCACTCTCACGAGCCCTTGCTGTCTCGAAGTGACAACACGGCAGGAGATTGGCCGGACAAACGACAGGCGCGGCTTCCAATCCGCGGGTTGGCAGCACCATCGGCCAAACCGAGCCGCAAAAGATGCCCGCTGCAAGCAAGACTTTGCACCCGATCGATTCCGACCTCATCGCCACCTCCTCGCCGTCCTGATCGCTGCTTCGTTGGTCGCCGCGTGAAGCTCGTCTCAGCTCCAATCAAAAACTCGCGGCCCGGCAAAGATTATCCCGGCTTGAGCAGGGGCAGGAACGGCCCGCCACCAGCCTCGTCTCGTCCAAGGGCAGTATGCCCCATAGCGGCCGCAGCGAAAAACAACAGCCTGCCGGCATCCGGCATCAAGCACTTCGATGCCTCCCCATCCGGATTTTGTTGCTCTGCGCTCCTCATCGGAGCGCTATCAATTCGCTCGCAAGCCACCTTTGCTCGACGGCCGCCCGCCGGTGTTGGGCTCCAACGCCGCGTCAACATCACAGCGTTCACATTTGAGCCAAATCATTTGCCGGCTTCATGTCGCACGCGCTCTTTATCCGAGCGCCGTCCGGCAACCCCGTTGGCGCCGAATGAGCCAAGCGGGGGCACTTGATTTTCTCGGTCAGAGCCACGATCATCTCGCCATGATTGCATTGTGAGAATGATACGTATTCGACGCGTGATCGACCATACTCTCAATCGTCGCAATCGCGTTTCGGTCATGAGGCAAAAAATTGGCAGCGCTTTATTCAATTCGCTCCGGTTCTTTCTTAATCATATGGGTCAATCCTCGTCGATTATTGCGGCCTTGACCACCTCTTCTTCCGACACCATCTATCTGCACAGCAGTGAGCAGCCCCTCTCGGCGAGAACACGCCGGCAGCTCGACTATCAAGCGAATGCCTATTCGCGCAATAATTCCGGAATCTTCCTATGAAGCTTTTCATCGACAATCAGTATCGCACGATAGACGATCGTCGCATTTCCATCGCACACACCGGCCACCCCCTCGTCATGCTCGATGATTCGACGTTCTGGTCGTCGAGAAATGGAAACGATTTTCACAAATATTTCGACAGCGAACCGGGTTTGATTGAATTCGCAGACCGATCGTGGCTGATCACCCATGCAACCCGACACGTCGCCGAAGACGGAACATCGCATATCTTTCTTCCGGCAATCGGAAAGTACCTCTCAAAGTCGCCGCTCGACAACGCCTACATTGAGGTAAATTCCTTCGACCCGCAGCGCCTCCGTTCGCACAGTATCAATGGGACAACCCAATTCAGCACTGCGGTACTGGAGGGAACGGATCTCTCCGGCTCCCGACTTTGCTACACCAATGCCGGCTCGTTTTGGCGCCAGCTGCCGTCCGGCGAATGGGAACCGGCGCTGAAGGACGCTCCTTTTCGCCACGCGCTTGCGGTCAAGGCCAGCGCCCCTGGCGGCGCCGCGTCGATCCTCTTTTTCGAGATTTACGATACGCCTCCAGGGCGACGCTGGCTGCAGCTCTTCAAGAGATCCCAAGGATACGTCCAGCGCTTCGATCCCTTGGACGTGTTAGCTATTAAGCATCAAAATGTGATGTTCAGATATGGACCACGCGGGCTTGAGACCTGCGTCGATCAGTTGAATCGCATCGTCTCGGATATTAACCCGATATACCGTAGCGCGCTTGAAAGTTCCGACAACGGCACGCTGCGCAGCGTGGCTACGGAAACTGTCTGCGGATCGTCTCTGAATCAGTTGCACTACGAATTCGAGGCGTTCGGCGATCGGTATCGCGCTGGCGAGTTCGCAGACAGCATCCACTCTAGCCGCCTGCATGGCCTTTTCTCAAAGTTGAACAACTGGATTCATGCCAGCGAAGCGGCACTCGGGAATGCGGCGGCCACAGAAAACGACGCACAGCTGCTCGCGCACATTAATTTTTTCCCCGACATATATGAATCACTCAACGAGGAAGATTATCGATACTTCACACAAAACTTTAAATTCGGCGAACTTTACATGGGATATCATACGCTCGGTAAAGATTTTTCGGCCGCCTTCCAGAACAATGACATTGAATGCATCGTACGCCGTGAGGTCCGACCTCAAAGAATCGCCAATACCGAGGTTATTACCTATTTTGGGCCAACCAAAAGTGGCGTTGAGGAAGACTTCAAGAAGTGGTGGCACAACAACAACATCGATAGCCACGGTTACGATATCAATGATCCCGCCAATGCCGTCGGTTTGCTGCCGATCGGGCGCTTGGTTGGCTACAGAGATGCCCCGGAACCGGTCATCCGGCGACGCCTGGCGGAACTCGAGACGATCGATTGGTGCATTTTGACCAGCACCCGGTTCGAAGTATAGCTCCTATCATAGCCAGGTATTGGGCGGCGATGCAGCCAGACGGACCGGCCCGCCGCGATATGGTCGGGTACGCGCCGATCTCACAGTCACTTGGTCGCCTGCGGGCCCTACGCCCACGCCAGCTCTCGCGGCGCGGACAGCTGGCGGAAACATTGTCACAGTGGCGGCGAAATCAGAGAGGCTGGATATTTGGGCGCCCTGATATCAATGGGGCTGAGACAGCCGCGACCCTACGTCGCCTTCCGCAAGGAGACACCGATGAGTAGTGTGTGCCAAATTATTATCGCATTATGGCGAGGGCTTTGAATGTCATTACGCACGACATACTCCGATCTTGGGCAGGACCGCTGGATCATTGATGACGTCTTCGCGTCACTGATCGCAGAGGGATACAAGGGGTTCTTTATTGAAGCTGGCGCAGCAACGGGAACCGACGCGAGCAATACGTTCCTGCTCGAAAAACAACACGGCTGGACGGGAGTTCTTGTTGAACCAAATGTCTATTTTTTTGATATACTTCAAAAAAATAGACAGTCGAAGTGCTTCAATGTGGTGCTGTCCGACTCTGATGGAGAGCTGGATTTCATCCAAGCCGGCTATCGCGGAGTAGCCCCCGACCATGTCCGTGCCGTCTTCGACAAGCGCGGGCTGGACATGAGATCGCACCCTCCCTACCAGCAGGATGCCGACGGGACGCCGGCCACGGAAACCGCGCTTCCAGCCCTGACCCTGCGGACCCTCCTGGATCGCATCGAAGCTCCCGAAACCATTGATTACTTCAGCCTTGATGTTGAGGGCGGTGAACTGGCAGTCCTGAAAGGATTTCCGTTTGAGCGGCGCCGGATCCGCGCGCTGACGATCGAGACATTATTTCCGAGCGGAGCGCGAACAGTCGAACATGATCACCGCGCCGCGTGCCACGAATTGTTGACCGAGCACGGATATAGCCTCGTCAAAACGCTCAGCTATGACGACTGCTATATGCACCGCGACTTCATGTGACATCTGCAATGGGAGCCAAGCTCGAACAGGTGGATCAAAAAGAATTATTGCGCCGCGATCGCGATTTCGGCGCCCCCGAGAGGTTCCGATCGTCACGGCGTGATTGATCAATCGGTCGTCCACGAGCGGCTCGATGCTCTTGGCCTCCTACCGGTCCCCTCACTGGTGGAGCGCTCCCCAGGCATCGATATCGGTCTGAGAAACGACAGACCAGCCGTGGAATTCGCCGGCTGCTGGCCGGCAGCTGGTTCGCTTCCTGCAATTTGCACTTGCTGTGTCGCCGAGATTCATCGGTGTCGAAGTCAGCGAGCGAAAAGCATGGATGCGGCTGAGCCACATCGTCAAGGCGATCTGTTTCGGGCGCGGTCGAATGAAACGGCATGCCTATGCAAAAAGCCAACGCGCCATGGCCGCTGTCGGCGTCGATGCCCAAGGCCCGGAGCTACGCCTATCAGGCCCGGTAACACCCCGCCAAGGCGCGTAGGCGTATTAGAATACGACCCAACGGCAACCGATCTACGCTAACTTGCTGAGCAGGTAGAACGCGTCATCACCACGATCTGCGGTATCATAACCCAAATCTCCAATGGCCTTCAGCAACACTTCGCGTCTATATCCAGGCAATTCATTCCACGAGAAGAACGTCGTGGCAGCCTGTATATGAAACCCGGCCAGTTTGGCCAAATATTTAACATCTGCCGGCGCATACTCACGTACATGAGGTTCGTATTGGAACGGATGCATCTTGAGAAGTGTGCGCCCCAGCGTATCAACGGACGCCGCATTTGGCGTCGTAAGTACAAGATAGCCACCCGGCCGCAGGATGCGATTGGCCTCCTGCAGACAGCTGATCGCCCCCGATCCAGTATACATGGCGATCTCGGTAATGGGGCTGGCCGGGGTATGGCGATCATTTAGATGCTCCAACACCTCCAACATCAACACAATGTCGAAGGCTGCACTATCCAGTTTGATTGGATCGCGCAGGTCGTCCGTATAGTCACGCACCGCCATTCCGCAGCTATCGCCAAAATAGTTGGCGATACGCGACATCCCTCCTAGCTCCACCACCGACAGCCCGGGTCGAACGAGGTGAGCAATCCGGCGAAAGGTTTCAATGAGCCGTACCTGATGCGTGCGATCGTATTCGTTCAGTTCAGTACCGGATAAATAGCCCTCAAACGCGCGCACTTGTTCCAAAATATCTTGAGCGGGCGTCAAGGTAATTTCATCGCCTTCTGGGCAAGCCGCGGTTGCGACCTTTTCGGACGTTTCAGGCACGACGGTCGGCTTTCCCTACGAAATCAGTGTCCATAGTAGAACGTGACGCCGGAGACCGCGATCGACAGGATGCGTTGATCATCCGTCCCATCCTCCTCGGATGGCCGGCCCACGGCGGCGCTAGCAAGCCGTAGCACATGGACTGGCCTAGCGCGACCGTCAGACCGCGGCAACACCTTCAAAGTGTAAGGCGGCCCTCCTGGCGAGGACACGAGCTCCACATCCGCCACATCGGCGTCCAGCATCGCAGTGATTTGCGGCGCTCGATGCCCGAATGTCGTCCCTATCGCCACACTGATCTGGACCACAGGACGTTGTGGCTTCGGATTAAAAACAGTTCCTCCGAGGCCCATCCAGCGAAAATCGAAATTCTTGCTATCCGTTTCAAGCCAGGACCATCCATCGGAGAAGAATGCTGTGCCCGGCTGAACAATTCCATAGTCCAGACGATCGACCGCCGCCTTACCGACAGCAACATCTTGCATGAGCTGCCGAAACCCTTGCAGCGCCCTGTCCCCAGGGCCAGTCGCAGCAGCGTCCGCCTTGACAGCGAGGGTATCGTAGACGAACGCAATCAGATATTCAGCTACGCCGTCGATCAATTCACGCTGCTCGCTATGTCTCGACTCCGCCAGCTCCGCAGCGCGCGCCAGCTCGAGGTTGAGACGCTTCGTCAAATTGCCGACGGCAGCACTTGCCCGCGTGACAGCCGCGGCCAACGCATTGGCGTCCTCTCGTGCAAAGGTCAGTGAGCCTGCAATCGTCATGTCCGGGAGTTGCAGGATCTCATAATATGCGCCGCTCTCGGTAAGATCCGCAGGATCTATCGCCATAGTGAACGACAAGGACGCGCCGCCCTCGGCGCGCGCACGCGGAGCATCCATTCTGACTTCACGCAGCAGATGTCCGTTGATGCGCCCGAGGAGCATTGGGCGCCCCAACCCGTTCACTGCGTTGATGCCGGTGCCGTGGATGGCGCCATTGACCACGGAAAGTCGCACGCCCTCGATGCGCCCCGAACCGACCAGCCGCTCGATCTCACCGACCGACCGCAAGCTCGCAGCGGGAGCGACCTCGGTCTGCCCCCCTTCCACGGCAAAACGAACCTGGCAGGGGAGAGCGACAAACGGGAAATAGGTGCAGGTGACAACGATCGCCCGCCCTAGATCGACGGCCTCGTATTCGGCACTGGAGCCTATTGGAATTCCATTGACGAAAGCCTCGATCCGACCGCCAACGTGCCCTGGCGCAAGGCATGTAAATGAAAATCCGTTTCGCTCAATCGACGCCGCTCCGAATATCGCTAGTCGCATGAGCTGCCCCTGCGTCGAGGAGGAGAGCGCGAACGTCGTGTCGTTGGCTGACATGCCCTCGGTACTTTCCCTATGCTTGCTTGGCGATGATGGCAGCAAGCAGATCAAACTGCTGTCGAGTTGATGCGGAATAACGCGCAAAAAGACGCCGCGTGGCGATCAAAAGTTCCGCCCTGAGGCTCTCTGAGGCTGCATATTCTCCAACGGCAAGCGCCAGATCGTCGACGGTAGCGAGATCATGCAGCCAATGGCTCGCCCCGAGACCGGCAAACGCATCCCTGCTACCGATAACCGGCCGCCCGTAGGCCATCGCTTCAACCGTTTTGATCTTGAGCCCGGTACCCCCGCTCATAGGATTGATGCAGCAGTCGACGTGCCGGTAGAAGTCCTCGGGAGCAGAGACCCTGCCGAACCGGAAGGGGTTCGTCCGCAGTTCGAGCGGCGCTTCGCAAATAGTGCCGGCAATTGCCCAATCACAATCCTGTTCGGCCCGTGCGAGCGCCTCGTCGAACGCTTTCACCGATCGTACGTTCCAGGGGTTAGCACTTCCAAAGTAACCGAACGCCGAAGCTTTAACCGTCGAATCGGGATGGGTCAGGAACCAGGCCGACATCGGGTGGCCGATCGTCACGGCCCGGACTTTGGTCCGTTGCGCTATCTCTGCCGTTTCTCCCGCCTGAATACCGATAACGAGATCCGCACGATCGAAGCCCAGACTCTCCTGAACTCGCGACGTAAAAAACCAGTTCGGCTCTAGACCATTTTCAAGGCTAATCCGATGCCGATCGCCAAAAAGGTCGTGCGTGTCGATAATGCGCAGGGAACCCTCGACCCCCAACAAGCAACGCGACATCCACACATAGTTGGTCACGACAGCATCGTAACCCACTTCTCGGCACAAGCGGGACACGGCCTCGCACACCTCGTCGGGGCACCAGTCGTCAAGCCCCCACCATCCGGGATAACGCTGCGATGCATGAGCACGAGCGCCCATCGAATACACCGCGTTCCACTCGCGTCGCATCGCCGCGTCACCCTCGGCCGTAACGAAGTCGAGACAGTAATGGAAGACGTCAACAATGATGCCTCTCGCCTTCAACTCCCTGCCGAACGCCAATATCCTCGCCGCGTTACCCTGGTTGGGCGGATGCGTGAAGACGGGGGTGACAATGAGAACTCGTCGAGCACGCTTCATATGGCGATCTCGATAGATTCAATACTTACTCGTATCGTGCGCTCGGAGCTCTCAACGCTGTGGCTGTTTCGGCAGGCAATACCAAGGATAAATGCGTCGCGCGTTGAGGCATCAACTTCCAAACTGGCCACGCCGGAGCCGTTGGAATTGAAACTCGCGGCATGTTGGCACCGCACGCCATTGACCTGAAACAGGAGGGCCTCATCAAGGCCTTGATGCAAACTGTTTGCCGCAAATCGGACTTTCACGCTCTTCGCTCGGGAAGGCAACCGACCCAGCGCGAAGCGCGAGATTGGCGACGGGCCAGTCCAAATCCAGGAATTGATCTCGTCTCCTTCCGAGCAGTAGACGTTGTCCGTTGTCAATTGGCGCGCCGAATACCTTCGTGGGAACATTGATGATCCAATGAACTCGCCCGTCCTTACAAGTCGATATTCTTTGGGAGCGCCTCTGCTTCGCCAACGCAGCCAATCATATTTCGGAGGAGCTGAAACCGCTGATGAAAATAGCGGATCAGCGTCCCTTCCGGCCAATGGCATCATTGCGAAGAAGCCTGTCGGAGTACCATCAGGCAAAATGAACTGAACAAAATCCCAGCCCGACAGTTCTGGTGTTTCGTCGCACGTCCTTCGAAATTCCCTGGCATCCAAAAAGGTCAGGACACGAGTGTTTCCTTGAATCAGCGCAGGGAAGGCATCAGCCAGCATCTCAAGCCGATCAACAAACAGCCATGTAGGGCGCGCGGTCGGCGGCAAAATTCCAATGACGTCCGTCAACTCCCGAACCGGATCAGCTCCCCGGCTGGCGCGAAACTGATTGTAGAAGCGGAGCTCATTCATACTCCCGGCTTGATGTGCAATAATAGGGCAGTCGACGGCATGGTGAAGTAGATGGCCAGGAAAGGTCGCATCAATGAAATTGACTGACCCTGCCGTTTCACGAATACGTTCAATGACGCTCCAGAGAAACGTCTCCCACCCCTCCACCGGGTGATTTGCGCTCTTATCAAACGACCGCCGATGCAATATCGTGCGCACCATCAACCTAGCCGTTGTCCTGTGAGCTCTAAGTATATATTGCCGTGATCGTCGGAGGCCTCCCCGTCATTCCTAGGCACGAATTCGGCCTTCTCAATTCGCAATGCTTCGGGAGCCAAGGCCTTTAGATTATTGAACCCTTCAAGAACGGGCTCGATCTGAGCGAGCGAAAATCGTACTGGCGCGCCCGGCGCGCTCCGTCGGCTCGCTTCTTGGTATTCGATGTGACGCCTGGCTTTAAGATGCGGCATCTCTCGTTGAAGAGGTGCCCCCCCGCCTTGAACAACCTCATGGATCGCCGCTTCGAGGCTCGCCGTATAAGTCGCAATGGAGAGTTCAGTGGCCGCGTATCGCCTCGCATTATGCGCGAATGCTCTAATCACCTCTGGGGCATCCATAAGGTGCGTCAACGTGGCATAAAGCGTCTCATGACCCGAGAATGGAGACAGCCGTATTGCCACATCATCTGGATACTCGCTGTATCCGGCGGTATCCGTCACGATGCAACATGCTCCGGCAGACATGGCTCTCGCCAAGATGCCCGAGCTTTCGCCGACAGAAGGAAACCGTAGGTTGACGACGACGTCGGCCGCGGCGACATAAGCATCAAGATCTTCGGATGAAACAAAGCCTGCCATCCGCGCAATGGCGCGGACTCGCGGGTAACGATCTAGAAGAGCCGGGAGGTCGTAGTCATCGGGGCGCACCGGACCAGCTTGCACCCAAACGACATTCGGCCGCGCCGCAACGATCCGGTCGAGCGCCTCCACGAGCCAATCATAGCGCTTGGCCTTCGTGGCAAAACCCAATGTGACCACGACAAACCAGTCCGGCTCCAATGACAATCTTAGGCGGGCTACATCGCGGGGCTCGCCTGTTGCCTGAAATGCGAAATGAGGAATAACGCGAACCTTCCGGGAAGCGTCATCGCCATAATGACGCGCCAGAATTGCCTTCGCGAAGCGAGAGTGCACGACAATGCATTTCGCGACATCAATGACGTCTGCCAACATGTCAAAGAGTAAGTAGTCGACTCGCGTTTTCCGACCTTGGAAAGCAATGCGAGCCGCTTGGGTGCGCGCTAAGGACGGATTCGACCGGCCCAGGAGATGGAAAGTCTCCGTTTCCGAGATTTCCAGAAATTCGTGCAAATATAGCAACTTGAGATCGTGGAGAACAACAATTCCGGGAAAATCCTTCGCCGATCTTATGGCGAACGCATGGTCAGGGTTATTTCCAATCTGATGGATGCAGCACGAATTCTCGCCAACGAAGCGAAACGCCTGAAGAGGGTCCGCGCTCGTAGTGCCATTCGGAACTATGGCAAACGGGTCGCTACTGAAAACGCGCGACGGATAGCGGCCAGATAGCTGATCTATCACTTGGTACGCATAATCAGCGATGCCATTTCGCGACGGCGGCATCGGGCTGAAGTGAAAAAGGGCCACGTCCTTCGTCATATCTCAGGTTTCCGGCGCCACTTTTAATAGTTGACTTATAATACAGGCTCTCACCAAATAGAAATGAATGCGTTATTCAATTCAGGCGAGTCTAGACATAATTATTTCCATTGCGACACTCCATTGATGCAACCGCTTATCGCACTTCGTCATTGGGATGCATGATAGATTCTATATCGCTTCACCGCCTTCGCGCCGCTTGCTTCCAGCACCGCAACAGCCGGGCCATTTTCTTCCAGAACCCAAGAAAACTCGACCCATGCCAAATTGTATCGCTTCATTCGCGCAATCAATTTATCAAGCATTCGCACGACCAGAGCCGCACCCAATCCGCCCCCCTGGTATTCGCGGCCGATGCCCAAAATGAGAACACGCGCGGTCTTTGTCTTCTCTCGATAGACCGACCATCCCAGCTTTATTGTATTGATCAGCCCGAATTTTCCACGAAAGGGTGCGATAGTTTCATTGATGTTCGGAAGTGCCATCATGACACCAACTGGCCGTCCTTCGATCTCGACGAAGAATCCATAGTCGGGCCGAATGATGGGTTTGAGCTCCCGAACGAAGAAATCCAGCTCTGCTTTTGTAAAGGGCAGGAAGCCCCAGTTGGCCTGCCAGCCGTCGTTGAAGATACGCCCGAGTAACTCAAACTCCGTGGCGAGATTCTTCGTGTCGACTGGCCGGACGTTGATGGCGCCACCCGCCTCAGCCCGCGAGGCAATCTCGAGCAGCCGATCCGGAAGCTCTTGGGGAACGACACGATATGCCAGGAGGTCCATCGCCTTGCTCAGACCGCAGCGCTCCAGCATGGGCCCGGTCCATGGCCTCGATCGCGGCATCATGATCGCGGAGGCGGTCTCGAACCCCTCCACCAGGCAGCCGCATTCCTGGTTGATCGACAGGTTGAACGGGCCGCGCATCTGGCGGGCGCCACGTTCGCGCAGCCAGCTGCGCGCCTGCGCGACCAGCGCATCCGCGACACGCTGGTCTTGGATGAAGTCGGCGAAGCCGAACTGGCCGATGACCTCGCCGTCGTCGGCCTTCAGTCGCGGATCGTATTGGGCAGAGATACGTCCGACAGGAACGCCGTCCCGGTAGCAGACGAAGAAGGCCGCCTCGGCAATGGCGAGATAGGGATTGTGCGCGCGGGAGATCCGATGCCGTTCCTGCTTGTCCGGCTGGATCACATGGAGCGGATCGTCGGCATGGACGAGCTTTGGCACGCGCAACCAGTCGGCAATGCCTTGCGGATCGTCGCCAATGGCGCGGATGTGCACGATTTCGGGATTGACGGACAAGATCAGCGAAGCCTCGGCTCTGAGCGCGCCAGGATCGGCAGGAGCAGAGCCTCCGGGAGGCTCGCAAGGAAACGGGATGCCCAGCGCAACTGCCAGGGAAAGACGATCTCGCGGTGTCCGGCGGCAATCCCGGCAACGATGATCGCGGCCGCGCGCTCCGCGCTCATCAGGTAGGGAAGCTCCATCGGCAATTCGGCGCTCATCGCCGTCTTCACGAAACCGGGCGAGACGACACTGACCCGAACGCCTTCACGCCGCACCAGGCGATCGAGCGCGATGCCATAGGTGCGCGCCGCCGCCTTGGAGGCCGAATAGGCCGGGCAGCTCGGCAGGGGCACGTGACCCGCCAGGGAGCCGATGATCGCGATGCGCCCCGACCGGCGGGTGACGAAGCGCGGCATCAGGGGATCGATGGTATTGATCACCCCCCTGAAGTTCACATCGGCCATCAGGCGCGCCTTGGTCGGCGACTCGCCGTAGCGACCGGCCAGGGCATCCCGCCCGCCCACGCCGGCATTGGCGATGAGGATGTCGATCGGCTGCAGGTCATCCCCCGACAGCAGCGCCTCGGCCATGGCGTTGGCATCGGTCACGTCGGCCACGACGATGCCGGCCATGGCACCCTTGGCCTCGCAGGTCCGCGCGACCTCTTCCAGCCGGTCCACGGCCCGCCCCAGGAGGGTCAGACGCCGCCCGGGGGCCGCATAATGTTCGGCCAGCGCGCGGCCGATACCCTGCGACGCGCCAGTGATGGCAACGTGCATGGGCGCGGGGCTCGGATCGGTCGCGATCATGGGCGGCACGGGCGTCAGAACGCCGCCGCCGCAGCCCCGGCAGCCGCCGGAGAAGCACCGTCGCGTTGAGTGGAGAAAGGCATGGCGACCGGCGCGGTCGCCCCCTGCTCCAAAACGCGAAACTGGGTCATCGGCGCCAGGCCGGCTTCGGCGACAGTGTCGCCCCGGGCCGCGGCGAACTCACCCAGCAGGTCGAGGGTCCGGAGCATTTGCGGCTCGGTGTGAGCGGCCGAAATGAACATGCGCAGCCTCGGCTTGTCCTTCGGCACCGCGAGCTGAACGATCGGCGGCGCATAGATGCCGTGCGACAGCAGCAGCCGATAGGCGTCGAGCGCATTCTGCCTGGTCGAGAAATGCAGCGGGACAATCGCGAAGCCTGCCGCCAATCCGGTTTCGAGATGGCGCCGGCGCGCTTCGTCGAGGAAGAACCGCGCATTGTGATGCAGGCGAGCGACCCGTTCAGGCTCGGCCTCCAGCACCGCCAGAGCCGCCGCTGCACCGGCCGCAACCGGCGGCGGGATGCCGACACTGTAGACATAGCCAGGCAGCGTATGCCTCAGCCAGTCGATCACCTTGGCATTCGACGCAATGAACCCGCCGCAGGATCCGAGCGTCTTGGACAAGGTGCCCATGGTGAATTCGATATGCCGGCTATCGATGCCGAAATGCTCGCGCACGCCCCGGCCGGTCTTGCCGAGAACGCCGAAGGAATGCGCCTCGTCGACATAGAGCCAAGCGTCGAATCGATCCTTGAGCGCGACGACACGCGGCAAATCCACGCAGTCGCCATCCATGCTGTAGAGGCCCTCGCACACGACCAGCGCGCGCTTGTGACGCGGCCGATGGTCACGCAGCAATTGCTCGAGATGATCGAGATCATTGTGCTCGAAGGGTATCACCGTGGCGCGCGTCGCGGCGGCGCCCACCATGATGCTGCTGTGGCTGAGCGCATCCACCAGAATCAGGTCGTTGGCGCCCAGAATGTGGGCGATGAAACTGACATTGGTTCCGTACCCGCCAACCAGCGCCAAAGCGTCGTCATGGCCCAGAAAGGCCGCAAGCGCCCGCTCGAGCTCCCGATGAAAGCGTCGCTCGCCTCCGACCAGCCGCGATGCGCCGACCCCGACCCCATATTCGCGCACGGCGCGCTCTGCGGCCGCGGCAATCCGGTCGTCCTCGGCGATGCCGATATAATCGTAATTGGCGAAGCTGACGAACTCCTGGCCGGCGGCGCTCGCCGCCGCACGCAGGTCGTCGATCGAGGCGTTATACGGGCTATTGGCGGAGATAACCGAGCCAATGGCAAAATGCAGCCGTCGCGCAGCGTAGTCGCTTAGGCTTCGATTCATGACCTTACTGCTCCCTCGCCCGGCACGCCGATCTGCCCGAACGCCCTAAGCTTACAGTGATTCCCGCCCCACAGCTCCGCCTTGCACACCCCGTCGCGGCCACCATCCAAGGGTGGCAATGCCCCAAAACCACCCCTGCAGCGCCCTCGTCCACGTCGCCCCCACTTCTCATGCAACGCAGACCACCGTCTCATATAGCGCAAACTCTTGTCTCATCTAGCGCACGTTGAATAAAATTGCCATAAATTCCCCAGAGAAAATAAGCAAGCCACACCGCCGCCGGTGAGCCAGTCACGGCCATTTCAGCACCGACTGGAAATGATTGCCATCCCCAGCGACAATTCGTCATGCATTCCGCACCACGTCAGGCCTGGATAGTTTTTTGATTCTTGGGCCGTTGCGACATAGTGGCCTCACCCGATTGGGTCATGACACAGAATAACCGTCACCATTTTCGAAAAATCGGAGATTTACTGAAATATAAACCGAAAAATACTGCGGAACCTGAAAGTACCCCTCGAGGGTTGGGCATTTACCCGCAGGAGTAGGCCCTCACGTCAGCCACGCTCCGGGCAGCTTGGATCATGACATGCGAGGTTTCGAGCGCAGGCATTGACAGGCCGTACGCAGTAACACCTAAGATTGTTATCGAAATGTCATTTAGTGAACCCAGAAAAATACTCTATCTCGATTCAATTTTCTTTAGAGCTATACTTATAAAATTGAAATAAAAATCACAGATAATAAAAATATACGAAGAATTATTCAGAATCAAAAAGCAAAATACAAAACTTCTTCTACCATCGAATGTGCTCATCTCACCGCATCTGCACGAAGCAAATGCGGCAACGATCGATCGTCGCCACGCACGGGCCTTCGACGCATCGATGGCAGTCCCGAATGCGCAACCATAGCGGAGCAGCCATGATCCGTTGTAAGGATCCCGCCCCGGTTCCCGGGGCCTGTCATCGAGGAAGCTGTGTCCGACAAGATCATCAGCGGGATAACCGCAAGGCATGAACGTCGCCTCCTGAATTGGCTGGCCGGACGTTTGCCGGATTGGACCACCCCCGACATGATGACGGGCATTGGCGTTGTCGGCGGCGCGCTGACATTTGTCGGCTACGGGCTGGCGTCATACGGCGTCGCGTGGCTGCTCGTTGCCTGCCTTGGGCTCGTGCTGCACTGGTTCGGCGACAGCCTGGACGGCACGCTCGCACGGTTCCGCCGCATCGAGCGCAACAAATACGGAATGTTCCTGGATCAGACGGTCGACGTCTTCACGGTCTCGCTGATATTTCTCGGCCTCGGCCTCTCTCCCTGGGTCCGCTTCGAGATCGCCTGCCTGTTCTTGATCGGCTATCTCATGCTGGTCGCGCTGACCCATCTCAGGGGCCACGTCACCGGCATCTACGATGTTGCCTATGGCCATATCGGGCCGACGGAAGGGCGCCTGTTCCTGTTGGCTGTGACCTGCGTGATGATGGTGGTCCCGCCATTTCCGATGACCACCTGGCCCGTGCCCATGACCAGCTTCGACCATGTCATTCTTGGAATGGCGGTCTGGACGCTCTGTGCCTATGTGCTCGGATCCCTGAAGGTCCTGAAACAGCTCGCGGTGGCCGAGCCGCGCATCGACCGGCGCAGGTCGCGCTAAGTCCCGCAGAACAGTTGTGGCAGCGGAGAAACCCTTTCTCGGCGCCACCCCGGCCCTTCGAGGATCGGCCGGACCACGGCAGGCGCGGGTTTCCTGCTGAAAGCCGGGGCCCACCCTCATCCATCCCGGCCGCGAGGCTGGCATGCGCGACGACGACGAGCCACAATGCCGCGCCTGGATGCAACCACCGGATGGCCCGTCGCCGGACGGGTGCGGGGATCGGTCGAGGCCAAAGGACGGAGGAGACGGTGCTGGCGGCCCTGTTGCTGAGCTGGATCGCGATGTCGTTGATCTCGACCTATGCCACATTCCGCTATTTTCAACTCATGGAGCAGGTCGGCACCCCGTCCCGCCCTGCCCGTGCGGTCGTGATCGTTCCGATCAAGGGCAAGGCTGCCGCAACCGAAGCTTTCCTGTCGTCCCTCTTTCGCCAGTCGCATGGCAATTTCAGGCTGCTGTTTTCCGTAGAGACGGCGGCCGATCCGGCGGTTCCGTTCATCCGTGCGGCGGCGGCGATCTCGCCATCGGTCGCGTTCGAAATCGTGGATGCAGGTCTCTCCGTCGGGTGCGGACAGAAAGTGTGGAATCAGCTGGCGGCATTGAAATGCATCCGCGATTCCGACGAGTTGGTCGTCTTCGCCGATTCCGACGTCATCTTGCCGGCAACCTGGCTGGAGACGCTCGATTGGGCGGTCAACGACCAGGCGCAGGAGATCGTCACCGGCTACCGCCTGCTGTTTCCCAGCGATCGGCGCCTGTCGAGCGGCTTCGCCGCGTCGATGAACCTCTCGGTTGCGATTTGCCCCCGCGTCACCGGCCTGACCGCCGCATGGGGCGGCACCATGGCGATGACCAGGACGACGCTCGCCCGGCTCGACCTGCCCAGATGGTGGCAGGGTGCGCTCAGCGACGATCTGCGGCTCACAGCCGCGGCCCGCGCCCAGGGAATTCTCATCCATACAAACCGGGCGACCCTGCTTTCGACCCCCTGGTCCGGATCGTTCGTCAGTTTCCTCGAATTCGGCGGCCGTCAGTTTCGCATTTTGCGCCTCAACGAGGCCTTGTTGTTCTTCGGAATGGTCTCGGCCATCGCAATTCCCGTGGCTGGATCGCTGGTCGCGCTCACGCTGGCGTTCTCCGGCGAAGCAGCCGGATGGCTCGCGCTTGCCGCGGTCCTCGGGCTCGGCCTTGTCAGGCAGCGCTATCGACAGAAAATAGTCGCACGCGTCTTGCCTGCGCACGAGCTTGCATCACTCGGCCTGTGGCGGCTGGCGGACGGGTTTGGGCGCGCGGTCTGGTGGCCGCTCCTCCTGCTGATCGGTCTTGCCGGCAGTTGGGGCCGCACGGTGACCTGGGCCGGAACGACCTATCGGTGCGACGGGCCGAATGCGACGCGGCCGCTCTCTCGGTCTTGAGCCCAAGCGGTTGAGAATGAAGCACGGGCCCGCGCCGAGATGAGATTGACGGCGAGCGAGCAGGATGCGGCGTCAAGCCATCATCGCCCCGTCTGCATTCTCTCATCGCCTCAGCTGGGCTCGGGCCGGCCAGCCACCGACTTCGGCCTCATTTGCCGTATCGGAAAACGATCGAAGGGTCACGGGACGACGACAATCGCAGCCCGCCCGCCATTTCCCGTCTGGACCGAGCAGCGCAAGGCCAACCGCACCCGGCTGGAGGTCAGCGGGTCACCGCCCGAACCGTCGCCGCCGTGAATACGGGCGAGGTAATCGTATTGACCAGCACAAAGACCTTCTGCACCTCGTTCAGCGGTGCATTGGCGACGTAAATGATGTCCTTGTCGCGCATTGCGAAGAGGCGAGCCCCGAACAGCGCCGATGGATCGCGCAAATTGATTCGGTAGCTGACGGGCACACGTGCGTTGCGGCGTTCAAAGGGCTGGGGCGCAACCAGCTGAGCGACCAGATCATCCGGCTCATAGCGCAGTACAAATACGCCTTCCGGGTCGGACCGATGGTCGACCAGACCGCCCGCCTTCGACAGGGCCTCCTCCAGCGTCAACGCGCTGTTGCCGAAGGGGACCACGGCATTCTGGCCAGTCGCCCCGATCGCGCTGAAAGTCTGCGGCGTGCGCACCAGCGCAACGACGTCCCCGGGCTGCACGTAGATATTCTCGGCGGGCCGTGTGAGCACGGACTGCAATGGCACGCGAACGGCCGTGTTGGCCCTGACGAGGCTCACAAAGGTCTCGTGCACGGGCGCGTTCGTACCACCGGCGAGCGCAATGACATCCAGCAGTCTTTGCCCGCGCACATTGATCGGGACGACCGCGCCATTGGTGACATCGCCCGTCACCGTCACCGTGTTCGACGTATTGCGCGGGATCGTGACGAGCACCTGCGGCTCGATCGCCTTCTCGCGAAGACGCTGAACGATGTCGCGCTCGACGTCGGCGGTCGTCTTCCCGACGACCGGGATACGTCCGGCATAGGGCACGGTGATCGACCGGTCGCGGCCGACGACCTGCTCCGGAATCACCGCCGATCGCGAACCCGGCCCGAGTCGGTCCACGGCCGGAGCCGAGAAGAGACCACCGGCCGCCGCCTCCCAGATCGTCACCGACACCGCATCGCCGATGCCGATTCGCTGATCGCCGGACGGACGCCTGTCATGGAAGCTGCCGCTCAGCGAAACCGCCGGCCGCCGCTGCAGAATCTCGAGAGAATGCTGATTGATCTCGACGACCGTGAATTGTCCCTGCACCTGGGCACGTTCTTCGACGATGTCCTGGCGCAGAGGGCCACTTCCCGGCAGGGCCGTGCAGGCGGAAAGCCCCGCGGTGCAGAAGCCAACGACCAGCGCCCGGGGCCATCGTACGAAATGCCGAATCATGCGGAAGCTACCGAGACCTGTTCATCAATGCCTGCGCCCACTCACGATTGTTGAGCGCATACGGGGAATATCGCGTTTCGACACGCGCCGGTAGTCAGGCAACCGGTTTTTTCCGGGCTGTGGCGAATTGGTCGCGGCCCACGACCGGTGAAGAGGCCGCAAAGGCCCTGGGCGATCAAGAAATCTCGAAAAACGACAACAAGGGCTGCCTTGCGAGCCATGATGAGGCGACAATAGAGTATGACCGTGACCAACAACGTTCGATACACGATTGCCATTCGTCTGTTCGCGGCAATGCTGGCCATGCCGATCCATTTGCCCTCGGCCGCGCTGGCGCAGCAGCCTGTGCGCCGCATAGCCCCTGAACGGTTTCCCGAGCAGCGCCTGAACGACGGAAGGGATGGCGGACATGCCGCCCGCGCGGCCCCGACAATAGACCGGCCGAGCGTCGAGCGACCGCTCGGCTCGTGCAACCGCCAGGACCGTCAATGGCTGTTCTGCCTGAGCGCCACGGCCAAGCTTTCCGACGCGGTTCTGGAAGAGGCGATCGACCAGGTCGAGCACGGCTTCGCGGGATCCGAAGCCACGTCGCCGATGCAACGGCAATCCTGGTCACGCGCGCTCCGGGAGGCCGATCGCAGGTTCCGCTCGCTGCGCGACTATGAATGCCAGACATTGTCGCTGTCGGAACCGCGAGCTTCCGGCGAACTCTACGAGACGCGCCTGATCTGCCTGATCACACGGACGGTCGCGCGAGCCGACGATCTTCGCCGGCGCTACGGATTGGCGAATTAAGATCGCGTGAGGCTGCCGGATGCCTTCTACTGAGCGAGCCGGTATCCGACGCCGAGTTCGGTCAGGATCAAGCTGGGCGCGCCGGGATCCGGCTCGATCTTGCCGCGCAGTTTCTGAATGAGAATTCGGACATAATGCACGTCGTTGGCGTGGACCGGCCCCCAGAGCTCGCGCAACAATGTGCTGTGGGTGACGACCTTGCCGCGATGCCGCGCGAGCAGCGCCAGCAGGCCGAATTCCTTTCGGGCCAGGACGACCGCCTCCCCCTGCAATGTGACTTGGCGCGCGACCAGATCGATCTTCAGCGGCCCCACGGAAAGAGCCGGCACATTGTCCGGAGAGGCCGATCGCCTGAGCGCGGCCTTGATGCGAGCGATCAGCTCCGAAGAGCCGAAGGGCTTGGTCACGAAGTCGTCGGCCCCCATCTCCAACAGCCTGACCTTCTCGTTTTCTTCCGAACGCGCGGAGAGCACGATGACGGGGATCGCATTCCATTCGCGCAGTTCGGCAAGGACCCGCGAACCGTCGTCGTCCGGCAGCCCCAGGTCTAGCAAAACCAGATCTGGACATCTGAGACGGGCCGTCTTGAGGGCGGCGGCGGCGCTGTCGGCCTCCAGGACGCGAAAGCCGGACAGTTCCAGGATATTGCCCAGGAGCCGCCGGATCGAGATTTCGTCCTCGACGACAAGGATCGTCGCCAAATCACTCGTCGTCATCGGGGGCCTGCGCAGGATGGGTGACCGTAAGAAGGAGGGTGAAGGAGGCGCCGCCCCCTGGCCCCGGGCTGTCGACAAGCAATTCTCCATTGCTCGCCTCGACAAAGGCCTTGGCGACACTCAGGCCCAGCCCCGATCCGATGCTCTCGTAACCAGTGGCTCCACGATAGAAGCGTTCGAACACCCGGCCAGCCTCCTCATGGCTCAGCCCGCGCCCCTCGTCACGGACCTTGATCTCGGCGCGCTTGCCCTCCACGCGCAGGCTCACCTTGATCGTGGCGCCGGCAGCCGAGAACTTCGCTGCATTCTCCAGCATATTGATGAGTGCCTGGGCAACGAGATGGGGGTCGGCTTCGACAAAGGGACCGTCCTCGGGAAGCGCGATCTCCAGGCGATGAGAGGCGAGCCTCAAGTGAGCCTGCCGGATCGCGTCGCGCACGATCTCGGCCGCCTCCACGACCTCGAGCCGGACGGGAAGATGTCCACTGCGAACCCGCCCCTCGTCGAGCATGTTCTGGATCACGCGGTTGAGGCGCTCGCACTCCTTGGCCGCCAGTTGCACCATGGAGGCGAGCCTCTCCTGGCCGGCCACCTCCTCCACGTCTTGAAGGGCAGTCACCGCCCCCTGGATTGTCGCCAGTGGTGTGCGCAATTCATGGGAGGCGGAATCGAACAGGGCGGTGCGCACCTCGTCCATCTTCCCGCGCAGACGCCGCTCATCCAGCGCCCGTGCAAAGCCGAGGCGATCCAAGGACGAGGCGCCCTCGTCAAGGATCGAGGCAGCCTCTTCCAGCGTCGAGGGCTGCGAGCCCTCGAGCCTGCCGATATTCGCGGCGACCGCCACGCCCTCTTCGTCAAAGGGACCGATACAGGCGATCAGCCACGTCTCCTGTGTGCCGGTCGTGACCACCGCGCGCGAGCGCCCTCCCGCCTGGAGCATCGATCTGGCGGCCTCCGTGATTTCAGCCGGAAACATCGAGATCGTGGTCTCCTTGGCCAGGTCCTCGCGCGTGAGCAGATCAACCGGCCGTCCGAGCGCTTTCGACAAATGGCATGCGACGATCCTCAGGATAGAGCCCGCGTCGGGCGCCGCAGCGATCTCGTGGCTCAACTCATAAAGGTGCCTCAGCTCGCTCTCACGCTTCTCGAGCGCGAAGGACCGCTGCCGCAGGCTCTCGCCCAGATGGCCCACAATGATCGCGACCAAGGCGAAGACGGCGAGATCGACGATGTCGCGGTTATAGCGCAGCTCAAAGGTCAGGACGGGATCATAGAATGGAATCCCGCACGCGATTGCGAGAATGGCCGCCACCATGGCGTGCTCGAAGCCCCAGAACAGGGCGGCCCCGACCACCGGCAGAAGAAGCAGGACCGTGACGCTCTCGAGCGGCACGATCAGGCGCAGCAGCAAACCCAGAAGCACCGTGAGCGCCACCAGTCCCACGACCTGGACGTAAGCCTTGAGAGGTGATCGCCTCGCGTCGGACACCAAGCGCCAATACGGCATCAATCACCGCACCCTTGCAATCGGCAGCTCATCAAAGGGCAATCGTCGCTGACTTTGGCGCGGCGCACCTGCAGCTTCGGCGATTGATACGCTTCGGAAAGCCGGATGCGCAAGCGGCAGGCCCGCCGAGCATTGGGCGCGGCGCCGGAAACCCGGAACTGATCCTGATCCACGGGTCCTCCAGACCCCATACGGCCACTTCGACGCCCCAATCAATCGACACGCTTTGCGGCGCCTATACCGCGTCGGCCTTGCGGGCGACGAGCAGCAGGTTGACCGGCGTCGCACGCGCGAACCGAAATGGAATGATGCGCGATAGAACCTTCGCGCCCAGGGCCGCTGAGAGCATCGACAGGATCGCATAGCGGTCGAGGCGCGCGAAATCGAGGCCGGTACGCACCCATGACAGCCGATGAGCCCAATGAACGATATCCTCCGCCGGGCTCGGACGCACGTCGTCGAGATGTTCCACCGTCAGATCAAAACCGGAAGCCAAACGCCTCAGCGCCTCGACCGACCAAAATGTGAGGTGATGCGGCGGCATGTTGATCGGGAAGGCGGGAATCTCCGTGACGGCGGAGGGCGTCTTCGGCACGGCAACAATCAATAGCCCGCCCGGCCGGAGCAGCGAGAGCATGTTCCCGATAAAGCGCAACGGATCGGCCACGTGTTCCAGGACCTGAAATGCCGACACGACGTCGTAAGGCACGGGCCCCTCGGCGATGTGATCTTCCAGCGACTGGCGGCGGATCGAGAAATCCGGGCGCATGGGGTCGGAATGCGACTGATCGAAGCTGAGATCGATCCCGACATAGGACGCATTCGTCAGGGTGCGACCGAATTGACCGAAGCCACAGCCGACATCGAGGACGCGAGATCCTGGTGCGACATGCAAAGAGGCGTCGGAAAATTCGTATCGCAGCCTCGCCAGCGCCGATTGCAGCCGCAAGCTCTTGTAGAGGACCTGGTAGAAGGCCGCGTCTCCGGGAATGAGCGGATCAAAGAAAAGCAGCCCGTGGTGACCCTCGTAGAGACGAACCTCATCGACACCACGAAACAGGTCGCTGATATCCACGCCTCCGACATAGCGCCAGTAGCGGGTCAGGGCAGCGACGGGGACTGTTTGTATCAGCCGGACCGCCGGCTTGCGCGAGAGAGGACATTGCGGCAAGGCGATCACGCGCTGCTCCGTCGTCGAATGTTCGCCTGACCAGGCGCGAGAACGGATCGCTCCGGCGGCGCGGCCACTGCGCGCCAAGCCGTCTTCTTGCGCAGGTCCGACGATCTGTCGAGCCCGCGGCCAAGCCACCCTCGACGACACATGACCGCTTGGGATGCCGATCGCGACGCGGCCCATCGCCGATGATATCAATCGTCGGGCTCGGCCTTGGCATCTTAAGTGACGCAACCAGTTCGCCAGCACCGGGCCGGGCGCTCGCGCGAGGCCCTCGATTACGGGACGTCGCCCGCGGCGCCTCCTCCGCCGGCTTGAGCACCACCGTGCACCCGGTGGCCAGGACCGGACCGATCTTCCAGATGGAAGCGGTCAGGGGGCCGTTCCAGGGAATGATCGCACCGACCACGCCGACCGGGTCCTTGACGGTGAAACTGACATAGTGACCGGGCAGGGAGTTCTCGATCGTCTCGCCACGGATCGCCGTGGCCTGGCCGGCATAATAGCGCAGCATGCCGATGGCCCGCAGCCGGCTCGCCGTGGTGCGGCTGATCGGCGCGCCCATATCCAGCGTGTCGAGCGCCGCGAGCTCGTCGAAATGCCGGTCGACCAGGTCGGCGAGCCTCAGCAACAGGTTCTGTCGCTCGAACGGCTTGAATTTGCTCCAGGGGCCGTTGAAGGCCCGGCGCGCGGCCGTGACCGCACGATTGATGTCTTCGCCGTCGCCCTCGGCGACGGAGGCAAGCGCCGCGCCGGTGGAAGGGTTGATCGTTTCAAAGGTCTTGTCGGACGCCGCATCGCCCCATTTGCCGTCGATGAACATCCGCTTGGTCTTGCCGTCCAGGAACGGATGGCGGGCTGCCGGAACGTGAACGGTCATGGCTTTCGACCTCTCTGGCGGATCGGCATCGCCGATCTATCATTATATCCAAATACACATAACGATAGCGTCGAAACCCTGTCCAACTCCGGCCGCCGTCATCACCGCGTTGATGCTCACCGGCGACAACGGCGGCGCATGAAGGGTTCAGCGAGCAGCCGGCGGAAAAGACCTATGCGGGGCGCCGGCGCTCCCGCATCGCGGCTCCGCGCGCGAACGGCGACGCCCCTCGCATCGCTCCACCCCGGTCTCGTCGACGCCCGCGCTCCGATCAAATAGACGTGACCTTCGCTATTCCCGTAACGATATGACGCGCAGCTTTGTATTGGCCAATGGGACGCGCTCTGGCGCGTCGAGCCGGGAGGCCATGCTCATGATGACACGACGCCTTCTTCTGACGGGCAGCGCGATCGGCCTGGTGGCCGCGCCCCATACCCCATGGACAGCGGTTGCGGCCCGTGCCGCCGAATCGTTCGAGGTCGCCCTGAGCGACGCGGACTGGCGCAAGCGCCTGACAGCCGATCAATTCGCGGTGCTGCGCCAGAGCGCCACCGAGCGCCCCTACACCAGCCCGCTCCTGCACGAGGAACGGCGCGGCGACTTCACCTGCGCCGGCTGCGACCTCCCGCTGTTTTCCTCCACCACGAAATTCGACAGCGGCACCGGCTGGCCGAGCTTCTGGGCGCCGCTGGACAATGCCGTCGGCACGACCCGGGATACCTCCTTCGGCATGGTCCGGACAGGTGTCCACTGCCGCCGCTGCGGCGGCCATCTCGGCCATGTCTTCGACGACGGGCCCCGGCCGACAGGGCTGCGTTACTGCATGAACGGCGTCGCCATGCGCTTCAAGGCCGTGGCTGCCTGATCGCCGGGAGGCCTTTGTCATGATCCTGTTCCTGCTGGCCTATCTCGGCGGCGTCCTGACCATCGTCAGCCCCTGCATTCTGCCGGTGCTGCCCTTCGTTTTCGCGCGGGCGGAACGGCCGTTCCTCCGCAATGGCTTGCCGATGCTGGCCGGCATGGCGGTGACTTTTGCCGGAGTGGCCTCGCTCGCCGCCGTCGGCGGCGGCTGGGCGGTCGAGGCCAACCAATATGGCCGCACCGCGGCCCTGGTGCTGCTGGCGCTGTTTGGCGTCGCGCTGGTGCTGCCGCAATTGTCCGAATGGGCGACCCGGCCGCTTGTCGGGCTCGGCGCGCGCCTGTCCCGATCAGCCGAGCGCGGCGCGGAGGCGAGCGGCACGACGCTGCTGCCGTCCCTGTTGCTCGGCATCGCGACGGGTCTCCTCTGGGCCCCCTGCGCCGGGCCGGTCCTGGGTCTGATCCTGACTGGGGCGGCGCTCCAGGGCGCGAATGTCGAGACCTCCTTGCTGCTCGCCTCCTACGCCGCCGGGGCGGCAACCTCGCTCGCACTCGCCCTGCTTGTCGGCGGCCGGGTCTTTGCCGCGATGAAACACTCGCTCGGGGTTGGCGAATGGGTCCGCCGGGGCCTCGGCGCGGCGGTGCTCGCGGCGGTCGCGGCCATCGCGCTCGGGCTCGATACCGGCTTCCTCACCCGCCTCTCGCTGGCGAGCACGGCGAGCCTGGAGCAAGGCCTGCTCGACCGGTTCCATCGCGAGACCGATGCGCCGACGCAGTCCTCGGTGATCATGCCGGACAGCCCGGCCATGATGAGCGGAAATCCCGCGATGATGAGCGGCGCGCCCGCTATGACCGGCGGCAACCCGGCCATGATGAGCGGCGCACCTGCGATGACCGGCGGCAATCCGGGCATGATGATGCAGGGCAACCCGGTCGCCCGGAGCGAACAACTGCCTGATGAAGGCGAACTGCCCTCCTTGTCGGGTGCGGTGGCCTGGCTGAATTCCGCCCCGCTGACCGCCGAAGCGCTCAGGGGCAAGGTCGTCCTGATCGATTTCTGGACCTATTCCTGCATCAACTGCCTGCGCACGATCCCCTATGTCCGGGCCTGGGCCGAAAAGTACCGGGACCAGGGACTGGTGGTGATCGGTGTCCACGCTCCCGAATTCGCCTTCGAGAAGAACCTCGCAAATGTCCGCGGCGCCGTCTCCGATCTCCGCATCGGCTATCCCGTCGCGATCGACAACGACTATGCGATCTGGCGTGCCTTCAAGAACCGCTACTGGCCGGCGCATTACTTCATCGACGCGCAGGGTCGCGTGCGCCATCACCAGTTCGGCGAAGGGGGTTATGAGACCTCCGAGCGGATTATCCAGCAGCTCCTGGCGGAGGCCGGCAAGACCGGCCTGTCAACCGACGTGGTCGCGGTGAGTGCCGCCGGCGTGCAAGCCGCCGCGACGAACGACGTCCGATCCCCCGAAACCTATGTCGGCTACGAGCGGGCGGCGAATTTCATCTCGCCCGGCGGCGCGGTTCAGGATGCCCGTCACGTCTATGACGCACCGGCGCCGAGGCTCAACGAATGGGGGCTTTCGGGCGATTGGACCGTGGGCGGCGAGCATGCCGCGCTCAACACCCCGGAGGGCTCCATCGTCTATCGCTTCCATGCACGTGACCTGCATCTCGTGCTCGGACTTGCGCCGGACCGCGGTCCGGTCCGGTTTCGCGTCACGATCGATGGAGCGCCACCCGGCGCCAGTCACGGCATGGATGTCGATGCGGATGGCCTGGGCACCGTCACCGGCCAGCGGCTCTACCAGCTCATCCGGCAGGACGGGACGATCGGGGATCGCACCTTCGAGATCAGGTTTCTCGATCCCGGGGTGGAGGCCTATGCCTTCACCTTCGGCTGAAAGCGCAGGCGCCCCTTCAGGCCCGGCGTGGGACGAGACCCCCGCCGGCAAGTGAGCGCGATGGCCAAGACCGCCGGCTCCACAATCAGGCCTGCGACTTATCCGACCGCAGACCGCGCCGGCGAAGCGGCGACGCGCGCCAGGATGGCCCGTGCCCTGGCCCTGACGGGTTCATCGACCATCTCGCCGTCGACCGCCACGGCACCTTCGGTGCCCACGATGCGGCTGGCCCATTGGATGTCCGACGCGCTCGGCTTCCAGCAGCCGAGAACCGGCTGGATCTGCCGCGGATGGATGCAGAGCTTGCCGCCGAAGCCGAGCTCGCGGGAATGTCGCGCATCGTCTTCGATGCGCGTGCCGTCCTCGATTTCAGTGGTGACACCGTCGAGCGGCGCAATCCTCTCGGAAAGCCTGGAGGCGAGGACCAGCAGGGAGCGCGCATGAGCGAGGGCGGTACGGGTATGCGCGCAGCCGATATCGGCGGCATAGTCGACCGAACCGAAGGCGAGCCGGACGACGCCCGGTGCCGCCGCGATCCGCTCGGCATGGGCAATGCCGCGCGCCGTCTCGATCAGCGCAATGACGCCGATGCCCCGCCGCGCCGCCTTCTCGCCTATGCCTTGAAGCACAGGCGAGAATTCCGCCTTGGGCAGCATGATGGCGGCAGGCCGGATCTCCATGGCGACATCGAGATCGGCGCCATGCCAGGACGTGCCGGCGCCATTGATGCGCAGGACCACCGGCAGCGTGGTGAAGGCCGTCGTGACGGCCTGCCGCGCCGCGGCCTTGTCTTCGGGCCGGACCGCGTCCTCCAGGTCCAGGATCACGGCGTCCGCGCCGCTCGCCGCGGCCTTGGCGAACCGCTCGGGCCGGCTGGCGGGAACAAACAGCGGGGCAATGAAATCCAGACGGGGCATGGGTGACCGCCTCCTACCGGTCATGCGCGAGGGCAGCCGTTCGGGCTGCCCTGGTGGTAGCCGGCGTCACTGGTCGCCGACGGAGACACCGGCCCGCTTGGCGACCTCCGTCCAGCGGGCAAGCTCCTTTTCCATGAGGTCGCGCATATCGGCCGGCGTGCCGGGCGGCGCCGCTTCGACATTCATCGCGACCAGCCGCTCGATGATCTTGGGGTCACGCAGAAGCGCGTTCGACTTCTCGCTCCAATATTGCACGATCGGTGCCGGCGTTCGCGTCGGGGCGAAGAGGCCGGCCCAGGCCACGACATCGATGTCGGCCAGTTCGGGCACGCCCGATTCGGCGATGCTCAGGACCTCCGGGATGAGAGGCGACCGGCGCGGAGACATGACGCAGAGCGGCCGGACCATATTGCCACGGACCTGGGGCAGTGACGAGGTCATGGCATCGATCATCAGGTGGGCGCGGTTCTGGTTGATATCCATCAGCGCCTGGCCACTGCCCCGGTAGGGCGCGTGTTCGAATTTGGTGCCGAGATTCAAGGCGAGCATCTCGGTGATGAGGTGGCCGGCCGTACCCGTGCCGGGATTGGCGGCGGTATATTTGCCCGGCGCCGACCGCCAGAGCTGGACCGCTTCCGCCAGTGTCTTGGCCGGAAAATCAGGGGGGACGACGAGGAGATAGCCGGTCCAGCCAAGCAGGCTGATCGGCATGAGGTCCTTCCTGATGTCGAAGGGCAGGTTGCGCCTCACGGCCGAATTGACCGAGAGCGGCGAATTGGAGCTCAGCAGCAGCGAGTAGCCGTCGGGCTGAGCCTGGGTGACCACCTGGACGCCGATCGCGCCGGTGGCGCCGGCCCGGTTGTCGACGACCAGCGTCGCGCCGTAGCGGGTCTGCATTTCCTCGACCAGCAGGCGGCCGACCAGATCGGAGAAATTGCCGGGCGGAAACGGCACGACGATGCGCACCGGGCTCGACGGATAGGCCTGGGCGGCCGCACCTCGCATGCCGCCCAGCAGCGCGGCGGTCGCAAGCGACGAGCCGAATACGCGGCGAGAGATAGTCATTGGATCCTCCCTGGAGTTTTGTTTTTAGTAGTCGGCAAGGTCGTCGACGGCGTGCCCCTGCATCGGGACGAGCACGGTGCGTTCGAAGGAAATGATCACCGTTCCGTCGGCCTTCTTGCCGGTCGTCCGGACGGTCACGACCCCCTGGGTCGGGCGCTTGGCCGACGGGCGTTTCGAAAGCACTTCGGATTCCGCGTAGATCGTATCGCCGACAAAGACCGGAGCGGTGAGCTTGATGTCGGTCCAGCCGAGATTGCCGACCGCTTTCTGGCTGATGTCGCTCACGCTCATGCCGACGACCATGGAGAGCGTCAGGCAGCTGTTGACGAGCGGCCTCTTGAACTCCGACTTGGCCGCATAGGCCTCGTCGAAATGCAGCGGGTGGGTGTTCATCGTCAGCAGCGTGAACCAGGTATTGTCCGTCTCGGAGATGGTCCGGCCGGGCCGGTGCTCGTAGACGTCGCCGACGTTGAATTCCTCGAAATACCGTCCATAGCTCTCGCGATAGCGAGACGGACCCACCTTCTTTGCGATGCCGACCATGGTGCTGGCTCCCTAGCGGACCGTCGGGTCCCGACGGACAATCTGATTGGTGTGTTCGCCCAGGCGCGGGGCTTGCAGGACCGGCCTGGCCGGCTCGTCGCGAAAGCGGATCGGCGAGCCGAGATGGCGCCGCCCCGTCTCGTCCGTGAGCACCATCTGCCGTTGCAGCGCGTTGGGATCCGCGAGCGCCTCGGGCAGCGTGTTCACCGGGCCGAAACAGACATCGAGGCCGGCCAATTCCTCGGTCCATGCGGCCAATGTCCGCGTCGCGAACGTCGCGGCGAGGAAGTCGATCACCGGCCGCTGATGCGCGCCGGGACCGTCCAGGCAGGCGGCGATCAGATCGGGCCGCCCGAGATGCTCCAGCAGCGTCCTGATGAACTTGGCCTCCTGGCCGGCCAGCACCAGCTGGCGGCCGTCGGCGGTCTCGTAGATGCGATAGAAGGCAGCGCCCCCGGTCGTGCGCTCGAGCTTGACCTCGGGCTGGCGATCCTCGAGCAAGGCGGGCCCGATGACATTGGCGCACGCCGCCAGCAGGGCATCGTGCATCGAGATGTCGATGCGGTCGCCCTTGCCGGTCTTGGCCCGTCGCAGCAGCGCCATGAGCACGCCGGAGAGACCCTGCAGGCCGCTGACCAGGTCGGCGATCGGAATGCCGGGCACGGCGGGCCGGCCGTCATCGCCCAGCGTGAGGCTGAGGACGCCCGCAAGGGCCTCCAGGGCCAGGTCGTGAGCCGGCCGCCCGGGATAGGCGCCCTGCTCGCCGAAGGCGCTGATGGAGCAGTAGACGATGCCCGGGTTGCGCGCCGCCAGCGCGGCATAACCGACACCCAGGCGATCGGCGACGCCGGGACGGAAACTCTCGACGAACACGTCGGCGCCGTCGCAATGCGCCAGCACCGCGGCGAGATCCCGCGGGTCCTTCAGATTGACCACCGCGCTCTTCTTGCCGCGGTTCAGATTGCGGAAGAAGACGCTCTCTTCGCCGTCCATCGGGCCGATATGCCGGCCGGGATCGCCCTCTCCGGCGGGCTCGAACTTGATCACCTCGGCGCCGTGATCCGCCATCGCCAGGGTCAAGAGCGGCCCGGGCAGGAACCAGGAGAGATCGACGACCTTGAAACCCTCGAGCTTCATGCGGAGGCCCGCAGGGCGGCAACGGCGCCGTTATCGGCCCCCAGCGGCGCGCATGCCTTTTGCGAGGGGCGTTCGCCGTTGATTTTCAGCGGATTGGCGAGAACCCGGAGCGCGCCCCGCACGGGATGCGCGACCGACGTGACCATGCCGGTCGCCTGGGTAAAGGCCGTCTCCAAGGCCTCGTCGACATCGTAGACCGGCGCGACCGGAATCTTCGAGGTCAGGCGCGACAGCCAGAAGGCCGTCGGCTGCCTGCGCAGTTCGCCGTCGAGGATGTCGGTGAGAACGGCCCGGTTGGCGCGCCGTGCGGCAGCGGTGGCGAACCGCGCATCGGCGGGGAGATCCAGCCTGCCGACCTCTTCGCAGAGGATCCGCCAGAACTTCTCCGTCATGCACATCACGTAGAGCCAGCCATCGGCCGTCGGGAAGGTCTGCACCGGCACCTGGGAAAGATGCGCGCTGCGCGACTGGCGCCGGGGCTTGTCGCCCTCGTTGAGATACCAGACGGCGGAATAGTTCAGCTGATGCATCGCCACGTCGAACAGGCAGGTGTCGATGTCGCAACCTTGTCCCGTGCGCCGCGCCTGGAGGACGCCGCTCAACAGGCCGACCATGCCGGTCATGCCCGTCATCGAGTCGATCATGGAAGCGCCGACGCGCGCCGGCGGTCCCTCGGGCTCGCCGGTCAGGCTCATCAGGCCCACTTCAGCCTGCATGAGATAGTCGTAGCCGGGCCAATTGGCGCGCTCGTTGTCGCGGCCATAGGCCGATATGTGGAGGCAGACCACGGCCGGATTGACGTGCCGGAGGCTCGCGTAATCCAGCCCCAGTCCCGCCGGCAGGCTGCCTCGCAGATTGTTCACGACGGCATCGGCCTGGCGGACGAGCGCGTGAAAATCACGCTTGCCCTGGTCCGACTTGATATCGAGCGCAATGCTGCGCTTGCCGAGATTCCAGGCCTGGAAATACTCGCTGTCGCCGTCACCGAGCAGGTGCGGCCCGACACTCCGCGAGGGGTCTCCGCCGGTCTCGCCGTGCTCGATCTTGAAGACCTCGGCACCGAGCTCGGCGAGCATCATGGTGCCATAGGGCGCCGCGCCGTATTGCTCGATCGTCAGGACGCGAAGGTCGGAAAGCGGCTTCATCAGACCGGATTCCGCTTGATGAACTGCTTGGCGATGATGAGGCGCTGCATCTCGTTGGTGCCCTCGCCGATGCAGGTCAGCGGCGCGTCGCGATACAGCCGCTCGATGTCATATTCCTTCGAGTAGCCATAGGCGCCGTGGATGCGCATCGACTCGGTGCTGTTTTCGAGAGCAGCCTCGGAGGCGAAATACTTCGCCATGCCGGCCTCCATGTCGCAGCGCTGCCCACGGTCGAAGGCGGCCGCCGCGTCGAGCGTCAGGAGACGGGCGGCGCGTGCGCGCGTCGCCATCTCGCCGAGCTTCAGCGCGATCGCCTGATGCTCCACGATGGGCTTGCCGAAGGTCTTGCGGATCTGGGCATAGTCGGCTGCGAGCTTGAGCGCGCCTTCCGCAATGCCGACCCCGCGCGAGGCGACATTGATGCGGCCGAGCTCGAGGCCGCCGGTCGCCTGGTAGAAACCCTGGCCCTCGACGCCGCCGATCAGGTGGTCCGCCGGAATGCGGTAGTCCTCGAAAATGAGCTCGGCGGAATCGATCGACTTGTAGCCGAGCTTCTCGAGCTTGCGGCCGACCCGGAACCCCTCCTGCTTGGGCGCGATGAAGAGGCTCATGCCATTGCGGCGCGGCTCGGACTTCGGATCGGTCTTCACCAGCAGCGCGAAGCAGGAACCCTGGATGCCGTTCGATATCCACGTCTTCGTGCCGTTGATGACATAGTGGTCGCCGTCCCGCCGCGCGGTCATCCGGATACCCTGCAGGTCCGTGCCCGCGTCGGGCTCGGTGAGGGCAAGGCCGCCGCGAATGTCTCCGGAGGCCAGCCGCGGCAGCCAGCGATGCTTCTGCTCGTCGGTGCCGAACTTCTCGATGGCGAGGGCCAGCATCAGATGCGAGTTGAAAATGCCTGTTATGGCCATCCAGACGGACGAGATCTTCATGACGATCTCGGCATAGGTCTTCGCCCGGAGACCGAGACCGCCATAGTCCGCGCCGACCGTCGCCCCGAACAGCCCCAGATCCTTCATCTGCTCGACGATTTCCGCGGGCCACTTGTCGGCGTGGTCGTGTTCCTTGACGACCGGCCTCACCTCGCGCTCCAGCCAGCGATCGATGGCTTCGAGCATCTGCTCCTGATCCGCATTGTCCAAGGCGTGCGCAGTGCTCGTAGCGCTCATGACGACAGGTTTCCTCGCTCGACGGCTTAAGTTGTACGGACAACTAGGCGAGAAGCCGGATATGTGTCAACCTGTCCTTCGGCAGGTGGCGCGAAAAATCATTTGGAGGTTGACCCTCCCCGGCCGGGCCCTCACATCTGGCTGCGGCGATGAACAGGACGGAGAGACATGGCAAACGTCGGGGCCGGAACGACAGCCGACAGCAGCGTCGATGCGCCGCTCTACCAGCAGGTCGTTCAATCCTTGAGGGACTCGATCACGGCCGGGACGTTTGCGGTCGGAGAGCGGCTGCCGACCGAGGATGCGCTGTGCCGTTCCTTCGGGGTCAGCCGCCACACCGTGCGCGAGGCCCTTCGGGCCTTGCGGGCCGAGGGCCTGATCGCATCGCGCCAGGGCGCCGGCAGCACCGTCATGCAGCGGTCGTCGCGACCGCTCTACACCTATTCGGTCAACAGCATCGAAGAGCTGCTGCAATACGCCGCGCATGTCCGTTACGAGGTGGACAAGAGCGGCATCGTGGTCGCGGACGCGGCCCTGGCCGAGCGCCTGGGATGCAAGCCGGGGGAGCGCTGGCTGCGCGTGGAGGGCTTTCGCTACGCGGCGGGCGAGACGGTGCCGGCCTGCTGGACCGAAGTCTTCGTGCGCGCGGATTATGCCGGCATCGCGCTCAAGATCGGCAGGAGCGCGGGGACGATCTATTCCTGGATCGAGGAAATGTACGGGGTTCACGTCGAAAGCGTCGAACAGACGCTTCGCGGAGAGCCGATGCCCGATGACATCGCCCCGATGCTCGGCGCCGAACCGGGCTCGATGGCGGTCGGCGTCCACCGCCACTACCGGCTGGGCGACGGCAGCCTGATCGAGGTGGCATCCAACCTCCATCCCGTCGATCGTTTCAGCTATTCGGTGCGGCTCAGCCGGCGCACCTGAACGGCCTCTTGGTCCTCACGCTTCGGCAGCGAGAATACGTGCCAGCAGCGGTTGCTCCAGTTCGAAGCGCCCGTCGCGACCAGGCATCGCCAGGCGCGCGAAGGCCTGTTCGATCCGCTGCGCGCTGGCCGCGGCCGCCGCCCTGCGGACCGGGTCGCCGGCAGTGACGCGGGCGACGAAGGCCGCCGCGTTTTCGAAGCGCTCGATCCGGCTGAAGACGATGGCCTGACGCTGTTTCAGAAGCCCGCTGGATTGGGCGGCGTCGATCGCATCCTGGGCCAGCGCGCGCACCTCCGTCTCGTCCTCCACCGGCAGGAACGCCTCGAAGAAGCTGCCCTTCGCGAGCGGCTCCACGACAACGATGGGGCGCGACGGGCCGGCGACGCGACAAGCCTCCCGCAAGGCGGCCGCCATGGCGCCGGGCGGGACATGGTGCAGCGAATTGAGAAATACGCAGCCGTCGAAGCTGCCGCTCCCGAACGGCAATGTCTCGGCCGGCTCCTGCAGGATGGTCACGCCCGGCACGTTCGCACGCGCCTTTTCAACCGCGGCAGGATCCGGGTCCACGCCGACCACCGCGGCGCCGCGCCTGGTGAGCGCGCCGGCGAGCAGCCCGCTGCCACAGCCGATATCCAGTATCGTCTTGCCGGCCAGCGGACGAAACGTTTGTTCCAGAAGCTCCAGCGTGTCCATCAATGCTCCCAGACCAGGCGTCGCGGTTCGAATTTGTCCGATCAAGAGGCAGCATCGGCTCGGATCGGCTCGGACGTTCCATGGAATGTCGTGAACGCGGCCACCGGCTCCCGTTCCGTCATCAGCCGGTTGGTCGGCGCGTCCTGATCCGCGTGCCCCATGGCCATGCCGGCAACAACGATCTGGCCAGGGGCGATGCCCAGGTGACGCCGAACGACGTCCGGATAGTTGCCGATCGCCGCCAGGGGGCATGTGTGCAGACCGTGCGCACGCGCCAGGACCATGACCGACTGGATGAACATCCCGTAGTCCAGCCAACTGCCCTGGTTCAGATCGTCATCGATCGCAAAGACCAGCCCGACCGGCGCACCGAAGAACGAATAGTTGCGAGCGCGCTGCCGCTCCCCGCCGGCCCGGTCACCACGCTCCACGCCGGCCAGCTGGTAGAGAGACCAACCGGTCTTTCGGCGCCTGTCGAGATAGGGCGCGCGCCACGTCGTGGGGTAATAGGCGAAATCGGCCCGCTCCGCCTGGCCCGACAGAAACGTCTCGGTCAGCTCACCCCCGAGCCTTTCCAGCACGGCGCCGGTGACGACATGAACCGACCATGGCTGGATGTTGCTGCCGCTGGGCGCATAGCGCGCCGCCGACAGAATGCGTTCGATGAGGCCGATATCGACCGGATCCGCTCGAAAGGCGCGGATGGCGCGCCGCGTCCTGACCGCATGCTCGACGGCTGCGGCCATGACATCCACGGGCTGAGGCGCCGGTAAATCCCGCATCGAACGATCCCTTGTTTCTGGTGTCATGCCCTGGCCCTCACAAACCCGATGCCATCGGCTTCAGCGCCGCTGCCCGCGTTCCGCCGTTCAGGGCACGGCTCTTGGGGGCGATGTCGAGCAACCCGCCGATCGCGGCGGCCGCGGCCATGACCCGCCCCAGGTCCAAGCCGGTCGAGACGCCACTGACCTCGCAGAGATTGACCAGATCCTCGGTCGGATAATTGCCGGCCTCGCCAACCGTGTCCGGCATGGCGATGCCGCCGCCGATGCCGCAGATCGCCCCCTCGAGCCAGGTGACCCCGGCATCCATCGCGACGAGGATATTGGCCGGCGCGAACCCGCCACGGTCATGGACGTGATAGCCGAACCGGGCCTCCGGATAGGCCAGGCGCAGATCCCGGAACAGCGCGCCGACATGTGGCGGATCCTCCAGGCCGACGGAACCGGCAAGGTAGAACCGGCGGATACCCCGCCGATGGAGATGCTCCACGCACGCCATCACATCGCTCTTCGGAATGGTGCCCTCGTAGGGGCACCAGAACGCCATGCCGAGCGCCATGACGAAGCGGCGTCCGGCCGCCGCCGCCAGTTCGAACGCCCGGACGGCCTGATCGAGAGCCTGGTCCCGATCCATGTTCTGGTTTCGCCGAAGATAGGTGCGGCTCACGATCGCCAGCCCCAGGATCTCGTCGGCACCGGCGGCGATGGCGCGCTCCGCCCCCTTCGCGTTGGGAACCAGCGCGCGATAGACGACGTCAGGCGCGCGTTCGATCCCCGCCATGACCGCTTCCGCATCGGCGAGATGCGGCACCGCCCTGGGATGCGCGAATGACGTGACCTCGATCGTGCGGAACCCGGCCCGCGAGAGCAGATTCGTGATGCGGATCTTGGTCGCGGTCTCGACCGGTCGCGGGAAGCTCTGCAAGCCGTCGCGGGGGGTGACTTCGACGATCTCGATCCGGCGCGGAAGCGCGAGCATGGACGGGCATCCCGAGGCTGTTCTCGCGCGTCGATCGGATGGCGTGTCCGGCCGAACCGCGCGGCTGAAAGTGGCGACCGGCCGGAGGTCAGCGCGGGGTTGGCGCGCCTGCCACGAGATAGCGCTCATTGTCGGCGCCGAGCGGCGGACAGGCCGCCTTGCCGGGCCTGCGGCCGTCGATCTTGAGCGGCGAGGAGAGAACCTTCAGCCGTCCCGCGACCGGGTGATCCACGTCGCTCACCATCCCCGTCTCAGCCATGAACGGGTTGGCGAAGGCCTCGTCGACCCGGTAGACCGGCGCGACCGGAATGGACCCTTTCAGGATCTCGAGCCAGGCGGCGGTCGTCCGCTTCGACATGGCCGCGTCGAGGATCCCGGTCAGGCTTGCGCGGTTGCGAAGCCGCGCCTGCGCGCTGGAGAAGCGCGGATCCTCGATCAGTTCACCGTGTCCGATCAGCGCGGCATAGGTCCGCCAGAACTTGTCCTTCATGCACATCACGTAGATCCAGCCATCTTGCGTGGGCAGCGTCTGGACCGGCGTGACGGACTGATGGCTCCCCCGTGGCTGGCGGCTGGGAACCTCGCCGCCATTGAGAAACCAGGTCGCGGAATAGCCATGCTGATGCGTGGCGACGTCGAACAGATTGGTGTCGACGTCGCAGCCGATACCCGTTGCTCTCGCCCGCATCAGGCATCCCAGAAGCCCCACCGCTCCGGTCAGGCCCGTCATGTAGTCGATCATCGAAAGGCCGAGGCGGCACGGCGGACCGTCGGGCTCGCCGGTCATGCTCATCAGGCCGGCCTCGGCCTGCGCGAGATAGTCATAGCCGGGCCAGGCCGTTCGACTGTTGTCCCGCCCATAGGCCGAGATGTGCAGGCAGACGATCGCGGGGTTGGCGCCTTTCAGGCTCGCATAGTCGAGGCCGAGCTTCGCGGGCAGGTCACCGCGCGTGTTGTTGACGACGGCGTCGGCTGACTTGGCCAGGCGCTGGAAGTCCGCCCGGCCCGTATCCGTCGACAGATCGATCGCCACGCTGCGCTTGTTCATGTTGAACGACTGGAAATACTGGCTATCGCCCTCGCCGATCATGTGAGGTCCGACGCCGCGCGATGCGTCGCCGCCGGCTGCCGGATTTTCGATCTTGATCACCTCCGCGCCGAGATCGGCCAGCAGCATGGTGCCATAGGGCGCCGCGCCGAAGCTTTCGACCGCGAGAACGCGCACTCCGCCAAGCACCTTCATTGGCAGCTCCCTCCAAACCATCCGCATCCGCGCGGGCGAGGCCCGGCGTCACAAAATTTGTACGGATAACTAGAGATCGACCGTGCCAATCGTCAATGGCAAATTCCAGATCTCACACCAAATGCAGATGCCGGGCCCGAGTGAGCGCGCCTTTCTTATCCGTACATCTGGCGAACCGGCGGGTTCCATATGAAGGCCCGGAGCGCCCGGCGGCTGCCTTGAGACCGGCGGATCAGGGCCCGCGGCGCCGCCGGCCAAGACCCGGCACCCGACCGCGGGGAGCCGCCGCCATGGCCCCCCGCCCGTTCGCCTAGAATTTGGCGGTCATGCCGGCATAGACGGTGCGGCCCGGCCCCGGTTGATTGACCAGCCCGAGCGGGTCCACATAATAGACGTCGGTCAGGTTCTCGATCCGCATATTGGCGGTCAGATTGTCGGTGATCTTGTACTCGGCGAAGACGTCCACCAGCGTGTGCGGCTTCCAGTTCACCTGCGAGATGAACTGGCCGAGCCCCTGCGCCGTCACGGCGCCGTGGCCGATCGCCCGCGGGCCCACATGGGTTATCCGGCCGCCGACGGTCAGCGCATCGTTGAACAGCTTCTGCGCCACCGTCACATTGACCGAATATTGCGGCGGCACGTGATTGGTCGCGTAGTCGCCGTAGAACGAGCTGCTCACGCATGAATTCGCCGTACGGCAGAACTGGACGCCCAGATAGTAGTTCGCCGCCAGCTCCAGGCTGAACCCGCCGGCCTGGTAACGGCCCGAGAATTCCAGGCCTTCGAACTTGGCGCGGGCGATATTGTAGATCTGCATGCCGTACCAGGTGAACCCTCTGGGATCGTCGAACGGCCGGAACTCGCGGGCGATGTAATTGCTGACGTCCCAGTTGAAATAACCGAATTTCATCTGCAGCCGGTCATGGGCCGCGATAAGGTTCTCACGCGTCAGGTTGGCGCCGATCTCCCAATTGCTCGAGCGCTCGGGCCGCAGGTTGGGATTGGGGATCAGGGTGAAGGCCGACATGGTCTCGACCAGGCTCGGGAAGCGCAGCGCGTTGGAATAGTTCACATAGAACTGGGTGCCCTTGAACGGCTCGACCGCCACGCCGGCCGAGGGGCTCACTCCGCCCTCGCTGCGGTTCGGCACCGGGTTCAGCTGCTCCGGACTGTTGGCCTGAGTGCGCCGGTCGTCCGACCAATAATGCGAATAGCGCAGGCCGCCATTCAGCGTCAGCCACGCGAGAGGTTTGTATTCGAGCTTGCCGAAGGTCCCGCTCTCGCGCCTGACGCCGTCACGCAGATTGAGCCAGCCTTCGAGCGCATTGGTATAGGCGCTCGGGCGGGTATCCTCGGTCTGGTAGGACAGGCCATAGGTGAGTTTGACCGAACCCAGCCCGAGCGACCATGCCGAGCTGTTGGTGACATCGCCGCCCCACATCCGCGTGTCCGAACCGGTGCGAAAATTGGCCGGCAGGCCGAGCGATTCAGGCGTCGGAATGGGCGAGCCGCGCCGCGGATTGCGCAGTTCGAGATAGGTCAGCCAGAGATTGGCCTTGAGGTCGATGAGATCGTTGTCCGCCGGATTCCACCGGTAACGCAGCGTACCGCTGTCGAGACGGGTGCCGGCCGTCTGGTTTTGCTGCCGCGGTTGGCCGCGGTCGCCGGTGAACTGGGAGGCAAGGAGATCGCCGGCTTCGCTGCGATAGCCGGTATAGCCGATCTGCAGGCTGTGCCCGCCCTCGAAGCGCAGGTTTCCCTTGGCGAGCCACGACCGGGTCTCCAGCTGGGTGTTCAGCACCTCCTCGCCCGCCCGGTAATTGGTGATGCCGCCATTCTGCAGATAGTTCGGCCAGTTCTGGCACCAGTTATAGGTATTGCAGATCCGGCGCGGCCCGACATTGACCGGCTCTGCCGCGGGTCCGTTGGTGCCGGCGTGGTAATTGCCCCGGCTGCGGTGGGCATAACCGACGAGAATGTCGAAATTCTCTTCGCGCCAGGCGGTCACCAGACTGCCGGAGCCATTGGTCGGCGTGAGCAAGCCGGGCCGGTCCATGCCGGTATTGCTGGCGGTGGCGACGGCCGGCGCGCTGGGCCACGACGGCCAGCCATAGCCGCCCACCGCGCCGGGCGTCGGCGAGGACGAATTGGTGCCGATCTCGCCCTTGACCCGCACGCCCCAGTTCCGGCCGGAATCGATGATGTCGTCGGCCGACAGCGTCCGCATCGTGACCGTGCCGGCCATGCCGCGCGAGGCGACGTCCGAGCCCTTCCGGATGTCGATGCTGGCGAGCAGGTCGGGGTCGACGAATGTGCGGTTCGAGACGCCCTGATAGCCTTGATAGACCGTCACGCCGTTCTCCGCGCCGTCCACCGTCACGGCGACCCGGCCCATGCCCTGCATGCCGCGAATATTGACGTCGATAGACCCGGCGCCGTTGCGCGCCTCGCCCGACATCACGCCCGGCGTCCCCCGGAAGATGTCGGCCGGGCTCGTGCCGCGAAAGCGCTCGATCGTCTCACGCGCGATATGGCTGACCGCGCCCGGCGTGCCATAGGGCTCGTCGGCTCCCGTCAGGCGTCCGCCGGACACGTCGATCGTGTCGAGCGCGATCGCGCCGTCCGGTCCCGCCGCCTCGGCCGCCGAAGCCGGCGATCGCTGGATCGTCGCGGTATTGGCATTGCTGAACCGATAGCTCAGGCCCGAGCCCGCCAGGAGCCGGCCAAGCGCCTCGGCGCGGCCATAGGAGCCCTGCACGCCCGGCGAGGTGATGCCGCGCACCAGATCGGCATTGAAGAAGAGCTGCAGGCCGGTGGCATTGGAGAGCTGCAGCAGCGCCTGCGACAAGGGCTGCGGGCGGATATTCAGCGAGACCGCCGCCGGCCGCGTCTGCGCGAACGCCGCGTCGAGCGGCGCAACCGTCGCAGCCAGCGCCGTGCTCGCCAGCAGCATCGCCGCCAGGACCGGTCGCCGCGCCGGCGGCGCGGAACGCCCGTCGGTCGCCGCCGCGTTGAAATTGCCTCTGCCTGCCATCCTGCGTCGCATGGTCCACCCGCGCTTCTTCCCGCTTGCGGCGGGATCGCCGAAGGGCGCCGTGAACATCCCCTCGATGGGTCTGACACCCGGCAGCGCCGAACCAATGATCGGACCGGCCGGAAATTTTCCGCCGCGGCCGCTCACCGCGCGGGATAGACGATCGCCAGATAGGGCGAGGCTTGGAGAACTCGGATCGGCAGCGCATCCGCGATCACCTGCAAGGCATCGCCCGATTGCCTGGCGTCGAAGATCGCCGTGACCGGCGTCTCGCCGATCCGGCTGTCGGTCAGGATGATGCGCCCGCGGCGATAGCGTTCGAGCTCGGCCAGAACCCGGCGCAGGGGCACGTCCTGAAACACGATCCTGTCCTGGCGCCAGGCGCCGCTGACCGCCAGGTCGGCCTCGCTGACCTGGCCCGGCCCGGCATGGTCGTAGCTCACCTGCCAGTCTCGCTCGACCCGGACCGGCGCCGCCGCCGCGGCACGGACGAGCACGGCATGGTCGCTGACCGTCACGGTCACGAGATCATCGACATATTTCACGTCGAAGCGCGTGCCGAGCGCCTCGGTCAGGCCATTGGCGGCCGCCACCACGAAGCTGCGGCCGGCCTCCGCGGCAACGTCGAAAAAGGCCTCGCCCCGATGCAGCACGACCTTTCTGGCGTTTTGCGTGAAATCGAGCGACAGGGCCGAGTAACTGCCGAGTTCGACGCCGCTGCCATCGGGCAGCAGGACGGATCGCCGCTCGCCGATATCGGTCGCATGATCGGCAAACAGGCCGCCGCGACTGAGGCCATAGGCGGTGCCGGCTCCGGCGAGCAGCACGATGCCGCCCAGCACCCGGCGCCGGCTGACCGGCGGGGAGCGACGGCGCAGCCGCTGCATTTCCGGCTGGACGATGTCGAAGCGCTTCCACAGCGCCTCGGCATGGGCCCAGGCGGCGGCATACGAGGGATCGGCATCGATCCATGCCTGGAACGCGCGGCGATCGTGATCGCCGGCGCTGTGGTCGCGCAGCCGCACGAACCATTCCAGCGCCTCGAGCACCACCGGATCCGTCGCGTCCTGCCCCATCGTCCTCTCGGTTTCGATCATTGCTACCGCGGCCGCCGCCCGGCCGGGAAACGCGCCCCTCCTGTCCATGACACCCGGGACGCGCGAGATGATGATTGAGGAGCGCGTTTATCCCAGGCGCCGGTTCAGCTCGGCGAGCGCCGCGACGATCGCACTGATCACGGTATTGCGGGAGACGCCCTGGCGCGCCGCGATCTCGTCATAGCTCAGCTCCTCGAACTTGTGCAGGACGAAGGCCTCCCGCCGGCGCGGCGGCAAGGCCGCGACAGCCAGCAGGACCCGCCGCAATTCGCTCCGGTGGAGCGCCCGGATTTCCGGCGTCGGCGCCGGATCGGCAATGGCCTGAAACTCCTCCGGCGTCAGCGCAACCTCACGCTTGCGCGCGGCATCGCGCAGGTGATTGAGCGCCAGATTGCGTGCCGTCACGGTGAGATAGGCCGGGCAGTTCTCCAGGCTGTCGGCGTCCACCTTGGCGAGCAGCTTGACGAAGGTCTGATGGACGAGATCGTCGGCAGCCGTCCTGTTGCCGACAAGGCGCCGGATGAGCCGGCCCAGTCGGCCCCGCTCCGCGGTGTAGAGGTTCGCCAGGTCGATCGCTTGCGTGGTCATGGGCCCTGCTCATGCACCGTGCCGAAATCTCGGCGGGGGAACGGCGCCCCACATGTCCGATGCCGGAAATCCGATAGGGGATTAGGATTTCGTGTTCAAATACAATGTTTTAGATGATTTCTAAGTTGAGACCTGTGGTCTTTTGAGCGGTTCGACGAAAGGCCTGCAAGAGGCTGAAATATCAAATGGGCCGGGATCACCGAAGGCGGCGCCGCGGCGCGCGGCGCATGGCCCTGCTGCGCGGATTGGATCCGGCTGTTGCGCGCGCGCCACATGAAGCACGGGCGCTCCCGTCCAAGCCGGTTGCGGCGCCCGAGGGCCGTGAGATGACGACGGAGCCGGTGTCGTGATGTCCCGCTCGCATATCCATGGGCAAGGCGGACAGGCGGCCATCGCCCCGGTCGGGCCGGGACCATCAGCCTTCACCTCGTGCCGTCCACACAGGGACCATTTGACAGTTGCGCGGCCGGCACCGACCATCGCCCCCCATGTGCGAAACAGACCTTCGGCCTTGGGCACGAGGGCGGGCCACATGGAAGGACGAGGGGCAAATGACCTGCTTCAGGCTGATCGGAACTATTCTTGCCATTGGCATCACATGCGTCGCGCCGGCCGAAGCCGGTTCCACTCTCGACGCCATCCGCCAGAGAGGGGTCTTGAGATGCGGCGTCCAGGCGCCGTCCAATCCGGGCTTCGGCGTGCCGGATTCACAAGGCCGGTGGCAGGGCTTCAACGTCGAGATCTGCCGCGCCTTCGCGGTGGCCATCCTGAATGACCCGAACAAGGTCGAGTTCACCCCGGTCACCTCGCAGAGCCGCTTCCCGGCCTTGTCGTCAGGCGAAGTGGACGTGCTGTCGAGCAATACGACATGGACGCTGTCGCGCGACACCAATGTCAACCGCTTCAACTTTCCGGCCGTCGTCTTCTACGACGGCAACGCCATGATGGTGCCGAAGAAGCTGAACGTGACGAATGCCACCCAGCTCGACGGCGCGACCGTCTGCGTCCAGCCCGGCTCCACCACCGAACTCAACCTCGCCGACTTCTTCCGCCGCAACAACATGAAATACACGCCGGTGGTGATCGCCGACATCGACGAGACGCGCCGCTCCTATGACAGCGGCCGCTGCGACGTCTTCGTCAGCGACTTCTCCCAGCTCGCCGCGCAGCGAAGCATCCTGACCCGTCCGGCCGATCACGTGATCCTGCCCGAGCGCATCTCCAAGGAGCCGCTCGGACCGGCCGTGCGCCAGGGCGACGAGGAGCTCACCAATATCATCGCCTGGACGGTATACGGCCTGATCGAGGCGGAAGAGCTCGGCATCACCAAGGCCAATGTCGAGCAGATGGCGACGAGCACCGATCCGCGCATCCGACGTTTCCTCGGAGTTGAAGGAACGCTCGCCGAATCGGTCGGCGCCGCCAAGCTCGACTATATGCGGACCATTATCGGCCTCTATGGCAGCTATGCCGAGATCTATGATCGCCATCTCGGCCCGCAGACGCCGCTCGGCCTCGAGCGCGGGCAGAACCGGCTGTGGAACCAGGGCGGCCTGCTCTACGCGCCACCGCAACGCTGATCGGTGCGGTCGGGCCGGGGCTGATCCCCGGCCTGCGCCCCACACGGCCTTTCGCGACGCCTGGCGGCGCGCCGCCGAACCTTTCTCAACGCCCCTGGCCTTGCGATTTTCCATGCGCGAACGTTCGGTCTTAGGCCAGGTCTTCGACGACGCGAAATGGCGCTCGGTCGCGCTCCAGGCCGTTCTGGTCGCGGCTTCGCTCGCCATTGTCGCGGCCGCCGCCGTCAACATGACCGACAACATGGCGGCCGCCGGCATCCGCTTCGGCTTCGCCTGGCTCGGCCGGGCCGCGGGGATCGCCATCGGCGAGAGCGTGATCCCCTATTCCGCTAGCAATTCCTATGGCTATGCCCTCTTGGTCGGCCTTATGAACACCTTGCGCGTCGCCGTCATCGGCTGTGTCACGGCGAGCCTCCTCGGCCTGGTCGTCGGCATCGGCCGGCTGTCCTCGAACCCGCTTCTGAGCCGCTATGCCGGCCTCTATATCGACCTGCTGCGCAACACGCCGCTCGTGCTGCAGCTGGTGCTGTGGCATGCGATCATCCTGTCGCTGCCGGTGGTTCGCCAGGCGCTCAACCCGGTTTCCGGCGTCTATCTGTCGCGACGCGGTATCAACCTGCCGGCTCTTGTCGCCGACACCAGCCTGCTGCCACCGCTCTTCGGCCTCGCCGCGGTGCTGGCAGCCATTGCGCTGGCCACACGATGGGCCCGGCGGCATCAGGCCAGAACCGGCGAGCGGAAGCGCGTCTGGCCCTGGGCGCTGCTCGGCCTCGTTTTCGTGCCAGCCGCGCTCGCGCTCGTCTCGGGCGCGGCGATCCGGGTCGAGTTTCCGCAATTGCGCGGGTTCAACATCGTGGGCGGCATTGCCCTCTCGCCGGAATTCGCCGCCGTCCTGATCGCTCTGACCGCCTATACCTCGGCCTTCATCGCCGAGATCGTCCGCAGCGGCATTCAGGCCATCGGCCAGGGCCAGTGGGACGCCGGCAAGGCGCTCGGCCTCGGCAAGGGGCGGATCATGCGCCTGATCATCATCCCGCAGACGCTCAGGCTGATCATCCCGCCGACGACCAACCAATATCTGAGCCTGACCAAGAACTCCTCGCTCGGCGTGGTCATCGGCTATCCCGAGCTGGTCTCGCTCTCCAACACCACCATCAACCAGACCGGCCAGGCGATCGAGGTGATCTTGATCATGATGACCGTCTATCTGGGGCTCAGCTTGCTGATCGCAGGCCTGATGGGGATCATCAACCGGCGCGTCGCGCTGGTGGAACGCTGACATGGCCGGCCAGCCCGGCATCGCCATGGCCCATCCGGCCCCAGGCCCGCGCGGGTGGTTCCGCAGGCTCGGCCGGCGCTATTTCGGCACACCACTGAACGGGCTGATCACGCTCGTCTGCATCGGCCTGTTCTGCCTCGTCGTGCCGCCGCTGCTGCGCTGGGCGATCGTCGACGCGGTCTGGCTCGGCAGCGCCAATGACTGCCGCGCCGCGGCCGGCGCCTGCTGGTCCTTCATCCGCGAGAAATTCTTCTTCACGATTTTCGGCCTCTATCCCTTCGAGCAGCGCTGGCGGCCGGCGCTGGTGCTCGTGCTGGTCGTCCTGACCTTCGCTGCGGCCATGACACCGCGCCTCTGGTCGCGCGCCACCTTGATCGCCTGCATCCTCTCCGCCCTCGCCATGTTCGCCCTGATGATCGGCGGCTTTGCCGGCTTGCCTCATGTGCCGACACGGTCATGGGGCGGCCTGATCGTGACCTTCTTCATCGTCATCTTCGGGCTGACCTCGAGCTATCCGCTGGCCATCGCGCTGGCTCTCGGCCGCCGCTCCCGCATGCCGCTCTATCGGATCATGGCGACCGGCTTCATCGAGATCGTCCGCAGCGTTCCCCTGATCACCGTGCTGTTCATGTCGGCCATCATGCTGCCGCTGTTCCTGCCGGGCGATGTCAGCATCGACCGGCTGTTCCGCGTCTTCGTCGCCTATGCGATCTTCTCGGCGGCCTTCCTGGCCGAGGCCATTCGCGGTGGCTTGCAGGCGATCCCGCAAGGCCAGTATGAAGCCGCCGATGCGCTCGGCCTGAGCTATTGGCGCAAGATGCGCCTGATCATCCTGCCGCAGGCGCTGAAGATGACCATCCCACCCCAGGTCAACACCTTGATCGGGCTGTTCAAGGACACCACCCTCGTCGTGGTCGTCGGCATCCTGGATTTCTTCACCACCATCCGCGCGGCGCTCGGCGATCCCAACTGGCTCGGCTTTTCCAAGGAGGCCTATATCTTCGCCGCCCTGGTCTATCTCTGCCTCTGCACGATCCTGTCGCGTTACAGCCGGTTCCTCGAGCACCGGCTCTCGCCGGAACGAAGGGCCTAGGACGCCTTGCGGCACCCGTCCGCGATGCCCGTTGAAAACGTCAATCAGGCCGTGAGTTGGCTTTGTTATGGTTCTAGACTGAGACCGTCCCTCCCCCGTCCAAGCCACGGCCCATGCTCACGCTCAGCCTCAGAATCGACATCGACCCGACGGGCCGCATCGGACCGGGAAAGATCGACCTTCTGGAAAAGATCGCCGAGAGCGGATCGATCTCCGCCGGCGGCCGCGCCATGGGCATGTCCTACCGGCGGGCCTGGGAATTGGTCGATGAGCTCGGCCGGATCTGCGGCCACGCCGTGGTCGTCAGCCAGTCGGGCGGCAAGCATGGCGGCGGCGCCACGCTGACCCCGTTCGGCGCCGCGCTGATCGCCCATTATCGCGCGATCGAGCGTGCCACATTCGCAGCCGCCCGGCCCTATCTCTTGTCGCTCGAGGCCGAGATCGCCCACGATGCCGCGCCTCCGCCGGCGCCGGACTGATCGGCATTGCCGCATCCGCACCCAAAGGCGGGCCTGAAACCCGGTTCACAAGTCGCCGCCGGCAAAGCATGATCGGCCGGCAAGTGCCGTCGGCCGAGCGCGATGCGAGGCCGGCCTGCCCTTCATCGAAGTCGGGAAAACCGGACATGGAGCTGGTCGCGCTCAAGGACATGATGCCCACCGGCCGGCAGCAATACCCGGTCGAGGAGTGGTCCGAAAAGCTGAGAGGGATCTGCGGACGCTTTCAGCCCATGCCCGTCGAAGCCTCTCGCCTCGTGACGGGCGCGCCGGCCATGATGCTGGCCGGCGGGCTGGAACTGGCGTGCATCGCCAATGATCTCGATGTCATCAGGCGCGACCGGCAGGACATCAGGGCCGACTACGGCGAAAGCCTGTTCCTGCTGCTCCAGCTCGAAGGGGTCTGCGGCATCGAGCAATATGGCCGCCAGTCGATCATCGCGCCGGGCGACTGCATCCTGGTGGATTCGGCGAGCCCCTCGGTCTTTCATTTCGGCGGCAGGTTCTCCAACCACCTGTCGGTGCATTTGCCGCGCCAGATCATGCTGTCCGCCGGTGCGGTGCGCTTCGAGGTGTCCCGCCGCCTCATGGCCGGCGACCCCATGGCGGCCATGCTGCGCGCGCTGGTGGCCAAGCTCGCCGGCACGGATGCCGATGACCGGCGCGCACCGCCCCTGCGCCAGTTGCTTTTCGACGCGACACGCCAGGCCTTCGCGGCGGATGACCAAGGGGACCGCGCCCGGCCGTCGGACAGCGCCAGCGGCCGGCTGGACGTCGTCCAGATCCTGATCGACCGGCACCTGACCGACGAACAGCTGACACCGCAATGGCTGGCCGACAGGGTCGGCATTTCGCTGCGCACGCTGCAGGACGACTTCAGCACCCTCGGCACGACGGCGACATCGCTGATCCGCGCCCGCCGCCTGCATCTCGCGCGCGATCGGCTGCGGCAGGTCCGGCCGGCCGATGACGGGCTGAGCATTGCCGAAATCGCCTATTCCTCGGGATTCAACGACATTTCCTACTTCAATCGCTGCTTCAAGAGAGCCTTCGACTGTTCGCCCAGGGATCTCCTGCCCCACTAGCCGGCAGGCGCGTCGCGCCCTGGTCCAATTCGCGCTGCGCCGGCAGCCAAGACAAAGCCGGACGATGCCCTCCTAATGGCAAAAACGCCTTGGGAGGAGTTGAGACCATGGATCGCTACGCGCTTGTCATCGGCGGCGAACGGATCGCCACGAGCCGCTTCGCCGATGTCGCCAATCCGTCCACCGGAGCGATCGTCGGGCGGATGCCGCTGGCAACACCCGCCGATCTCGACCGCGCCGTCCAGGCGGCCGCTGCCGCCTTCGAGACCTGGCGCCTGGTGCCCGACGCCGAACGCGCCGAAGCCTGCCGCCGGATCGCCGCGACGATCGAAGCCCATGCGGAGGAACTGGCCCGCCTCCTCACCGAGGAGCAGGGCAAGCCGCTGAACGGCCTCGGCTCACGTTTCGAGATCGGTGGTGCACTCGCCTGGACGCGCCACACCGCCGATATCGAGCTGCCGGTCGAGGTGCTGCAGGACGGCGAGGCCGGCCGGGTCGAGCTGCATCGCAAGCCGATCGGCGTGACCGGCTCCATCACGCCCTGGAACTGGCCGGTCATGATCGCCTGCTGGCACATCATCCCGGCGGTGCGCACCGGCAATACCGTCGTCATCAAGCCCTCGCCCATGACGCCGCTCAGCACCATTCGCCTGGTCGAGCTGATCAACGAGGTCCTGCCCGCCGGCGTAGTCAACGTGGTCACCGGCGAGAACGAGATCGGCGCCCTCATGTCGTCTCACCCTGGTATCGCCAAGGTGAGCTTCACCGGCTCGACGCCAACCGGCCGCAAGATCATGGCCAGCGCCGCGGCAACGCTCAAGCGCCTGACCCTGGAACTCGGCGGCAACGATGCCGGCATCGTCCTGCCCGATGCCAGCCCGGCCGAGATCGCCGAGGGCCTGTTCTGGAGCGCCTTCATCAACAATGGACAGACCTGCGCGGCCCTGAAGCGGCTCTATGTCCATGACAGCATCTATGACGCGGTCTGCGACGAGCTCGCGGCCTATGCCCGCAAGGTGGTCGTCGGCGACGGCTTCGCCGAGGATTCGGTGCTCGGCCCGGTGCAGAACCGCATGCAGTTCGACATCGTCTCGGCCTATGTCGACGAAGCGCGCGCCAAGGGCGCCAGGATCCTGACCGGCGGCGAGCCGGCCGGCGGCCAGGGCTATTTCTATCCGGTGACACTGGTGGCCGATGTCGATCATGGCTGCCGCCTCGTCGACAACGAGCAATTCGGCCCGGCCTTGCCGATCATCCGTTATCACGACGTCGCCGAAGCGGTCCGCAAGGCGAACGACAATGCGGCCGGTCTGGGCGGTTCGGTCTGGGGCCGGGATCTCGAACAGGCCAGGCGCGTCGCAAGCCAGCTCGAATGCGGCTCGGTCTGGATCAACAAGCACGGTGCCATTCAGCCCAACGCCCCCTTCGGCGGCGTCAAGCAATCCGGCATCGGGGTCGAGTTCGGCGCCGAGGGCCTGAAGGAATTCACCACCATTCAGACCGTCTTCTGCTGAGCCGCGCCGGCGCGCGCCGAGGGCGGGTCCGGGCCGGCGAACCCTCCGGCCGCGGACCGCCTTCGGGCTTTGCATGTCGGGCCGGCCGGGCCAGGGCCATCGACAGGCGCCGGAAAATCGGCCTTCATGGCGGTTCCGGCAATGCGAACTGGCCTGATGACCGAGCAAAGAGCCCCTGACGAAAGCCTGCGCGCCGCCCATGCCGGCGGCCGCGCGAACATGACGGGCCTGCTCTCCGTCGACGAGGCTTGCGCACGGGCGGCGAGCTTCGTCCGCCCCATCACCGGCGTCGAGACGGTATCACTGGCCGCGGCGGTCGGGCGCGTGCTCGCCGCCCCGCTCATGGCCCGCATCGCCATTCCGCCCTTCACCCAATCGGCCATGGACGGCTATGCCATGCGCGCGGGCCAGGGGCTCGCCGAGGCGACCAGGCTCGCCGTCGCCGATCGCATCGCGGCCGGCCATGGCGGGCGGGCCGTGGCGGAAGGCGAGGCCGCGCGCATCTTTACCGGCGCGCCCCTGCCGCCCGGCACCGACGCCGTGATCATGCAGGAGCATGTCCGGCGCGATGCCGGCATGATCACCATCGGGCGCGAGATACGCGCGGGCGACAATGTCCGCCCGCGCGGCGAGGATATCGATCCACCCGAGAGCATCCTCGACCAGGGAACCGGGCTCGATGCCCGCCATATCGGGCTCATCGCGGCGCAGGGTTATCGCGAGGTGGATCTGGTCAGGCGGCCGGTGATCGCGGTCGTCTCGACCGGCGACGAGCTGCGCCAGCCCGGCGAGGACCTGGCGCCGGCCAGCATCTACGATTCCAACCGGCTGATGCTGCTGGCGCTGATCTCGGCCGCCGGTTTTGTTGCTGAAGACGGCGGCTGGGTCCCCGATCGATCCGACGCCATTGCCGACCGGCTGACGAGCCTCGCCGGCCGCTGCGACCTGATCGTCACGACCGGCGGCGCTTCGGCCGGCGAAGAGGACCACTCGGCCGCCGCGCTGAGCCTCGCCAGCGGCATCGGCGAGGCGCTCAAGATCGCATTGAAGCCCGGCAAGCCGGCGGTCGTCGGCCGGATCGGCGCGACCGGCTATCTCGGCCTGCCCGGCAACCCGGTCGCCAGCATGGTCTCCTGGATGCTGCTCGGACGGGCCATGGCCTCGGCATTGGTCGGCGCGAGACCGCAGCGCGATCGCGGCTATCCGGTCCGCAGCCTGTCATGGTTCCGCCGGCGACCGGGCCGCATCGAATTCGTTCCCGCCATTCTCGCGAGCGACGAGCAAGGCCGGGCCGGCATCGAGATCCTCGGGCGCGGCGGTTCGGCGCGGCTCAGGCCCCTGGTCATCGCCGACGGCTTCGCCGAAATCGCCGCCGGCAATGAAGGCGTCGCCCCCGGCGACGAGCTGCGCTTCCATCCGTTCCGCAGCATTCTCTGAGGCGGCGAGCCACCGCCGGCGTGGGCTAAGCCTTGATATAGACCCAGGCCTCGACGCCGGATTTCAGCCGCACCGCGACCCGCTTGTAGTCGGCGACCTCATAGGCATCCGCCGCCGCCAGTTCGGCCTCGCTGATCTCGAAGACCTTGCCCGCAACCGCGTCCTGCGGATCGTCGCTCGCCATGACGATGGGGTGGAAATTGGTGCCGCTCTTGGCAATGACATCAGGGTCGGTGATCTCGATCATCGACTGCCTGTATCCCGGCATCGCGTCGTCCGCGCCCGTCAGGAGGCGGCCGAAAGAGGAGAGTTGCACTCCCTCCTGTTGCAGGGTGCCATAGGAGAAGAGGCGCACTGTCCGTTCATTGCTGCTCATTCGTCATGCTCCGTTCGCGGTCCGGCCGGGGATCGAAAATGGGTCCGGGCCGCAGGCTCTCATTCTGCCCGCTGGAACACGTCCCTGACAGTCTTCACCACGCCCGCATCATTGATCGCATAGCCGGGCAGGCGCGCGACAGCGCTGTGGAAAGCCGGGCTCTGCATCACCGCCAGGACGCGTTTCATCGCCTCCTGCTCCAGCAATGGCCGATGGCAGACGAAGAAATAGTCCTCGGTCAGCAGCGGAATGAAATCGAGCCCGAACTGGCGGGCCGCCGCCTCGACGCCGAAACAGACATCGGCCATGCCGCTGGCGACATAGGCGGCGACGGCGGCATGGGTGAATTCGATCTTGGAATAGCCCTCGATCCGCGCCGCCGCGATGTCGTGTTGCGCCAGGATCTGGTCGAACAGCAGGCGTGTGCCGGAATCCGGGTCGCGATTGACGAAACTGACGCCCGGGCGCGCGAGATCGGCTGGCGCGCCGATCCCAAGCGGATTGCCGCGCTTCACCATCAATCCCATGTCGCGGGTCACGAAGCCGATCGCCCGGTGCAGACCCGGCGCGAGCCATTCCTTCTGGGCCGCGATGCTTTGCCGGCGCAACGCGCCGCGCGGCAGATGCATGCCGGCGAGGTCGCAGCCGTCCCGCGCAAGCGAGGCCAGCGACGTCTGGTTGCTCACATAACGCAGGTCGATCTCCAGGCCCGGTTCGCGCGCCAGCAGATCGCGCAGGGCGGCAACCGCGAAGCCGTGGCTCGCATGCACCCGGATGACCGACGGGCCATGCGGAATGAACTGATTGATCTCCGTCTCCAGCTCCTGGGACAGGTTTTCGAGCTGAGGCTTCAGGCGCGCGCGCAGCCGCTGTCCGGCCCAGACCAGCTTGTCGCCGAGCGGCGTCAGCGTGGTTCCCCGGCCCTGGCGCCGCTCCACCAGCGGCGTTTCGAAAAAGGCCGACCATTTCTCGATCAGGTTCCAGGCATGCCGATAGGACATCCCCGCCTGATCCGCCGCGCCGGCGATCTTTCCGGTCGCACGGATCTCGTTGAGGAAGTCCAGCATGACGAGCATGGAGCGTGGCTCGCCGTCCTTGCTGAACCGCCAGACCGGTTCGATCTCGATCCGGATCACTGCCGCTTCTCCCCGCCTTGAAGCCTGATCAATTATGCATTGTATTTCATAACTGTCACGCCCTGGAGTTTCGCCTCAGATCCTACACCTTCGGGCGAATATAGGCATTTAATATCATATTTCTCGGTGCGGCGAAGTGGCGTATGGATCAAAGACGGACGAGCTGCTCTTGCCTTAAATATGCTTACAATTTCATATTTGGAGGAACGTCATGGCTGATGGTCGTGTTGTCGCCGCGCAGGAATTGCTGATCGACGGAAGACGGGTTCCGCCTCTGTCGGGCCGCTACTACCAGACCCTGAACCCGGCCACCGAAAGGGCCATCGCGACGGTTGCCGAGGCCGGGGTCGACGACGTCGACGCCGCCGTCAGGTCGGCGCGGGTGGCCTTCGAGGGCGAGTGGAGCCAGATCCGCGCCGCCGAGCGCGGCCATCTCCTGCTGAAGCTCGCCGAATTGATCCGCCGCGACCAGGACGAGATCGTCGAACTGGAGAGCCTCGACACCGGCAAGCCCGTGTCGTCGATCCGGCGCCAGGATCTTCCCGCCGTCCTGGACACGCTCGCCTATTATGCCGGCCTCGCCGACAAGATAAACGGCCAGGTCATCCCGACCCGCGCCGACGCCCTCACCTATACGGTGCGCGAGCCGCTGGGCGTCGTCGCCGCCATCGTGCCCTGGAACTTCCCGCTGATGATCGGCATGTGGAAGATCGTGCCGGCGCTCGCCTGCGGCTGCACGGTCGTGCTGAAACCCGCCGAGATCACCCCGCTTTCCGCGCTCAAGATCGGCGAACTCGCCATCGAGGCGGGCTTTCCCGCCGGCGTGCTCAATGTCCTGCCCGGTTTCGGACGGGTCGCCGGCCAGGCTTTGGTCGACCACCCCGACATCGACAAGGTGACCTTTACCGGTTCGCCCTCGGTCGGCCGGCAGATCCTGAAAGGCGCGGCCGGCAATCTCAAGCGCGTCACCCTGGAGCTCGGCGGCAAGTCCGCCAATATCATCTTTCCCGATGCCGACCTGGATGCGGCGGTGAAGGCGGCGGCCGCCGGCATCTTCTTCAACAGCGGCCAGGTCTGCTCGGCCGGCTCGCGCATCCTGGTCCATGACGCGGTCCATGACGAGGTGGTCGAGCGGCTCGCGGCGCGGGCGGAGTCCATCCGTCTCGGCGATCCCCGCGACAGCGCGACCGGCATGGGTCCGCTCGTCTCCAAAGTGCAGATGAACAGCGTGCTCGGCTATATCGACATCGGCGTGAAGGAAGGCGCCTCGATCGTCACCGGCGGCGGCCGTGTCGGGGATACCGGCTACTTCGTCGCCCCGACCGTCTTCGCCGGCGTCCAGCACGACATGCGCATCTCGCAGGAGGAAATCTTCGGGCCGGTGGCCGCGGTCCTGCGCTTCAAGGACGAGGACGACGCCCTGCGAATGGCCAATGGCACCGCCTTCAGCCTGGCGGCCGGCATCTGGAGCGCCGATATTCGCCGGGTGCATCGCTTCATCCGGCGGCTGAAGGCCGGCACGGTGTGGGTCAACACATTCGGCCCGACCGACGTGCGCCTGCCCTGGGGCGGCTCGCGCGATTCCGGCTTCGGCCGCGAGCATGGCGACATGGCGATCGAGAACTTCACCGAGCCCAAGGCGGTCTGGATCAATACCGGCCGCTGAAACGCGCCGTCCCGTCGCGGGGCCACCTGCTCATCGCGAGGCCGCGTCGAACTGATGCGCCTCGTGCTGAAGCCAGGCACAGAACAGAGACGACTTCCGGTGCCGCCGCTGGCGTCTCAGCGCGACATAGTCCTGGCCGCCCGCGATGAAGCCATGGGGCGCGACCAGCCGGCCGGCACGAATGTCGTCGGATACGAAGGGCCAGGGCGCGATGCAGACGCCGAGCCCGGCGGTCGCCGCCTCCAGCATGAAGTAGAAATGCTCATAGGTGGCGCCCGCGCCATCCTCGATGCCGATGCCGGAGCGTGCGCACCAGTCCGGCCAGGACCGGGGCCGGGTCCGCGCGTGAAGCAAGGTCACACCGGCGAGATGCGGGCGCGCCGGGCGCATGAGCGAGGGCGCCAGGACCGGCCCGATCTGTTCGGCGAACAGGTGAAAGACCTCCGCGCCGCCGGGCCAGGGACCGGCCCCGGCACGGATCGCCACGTCGAAACCGTCGCGGCCGAAATCGACCGGACCGGCCGAGGCGGTCAGCCGCACCTCGATGCCGGGATGGGCGGCCTGGAAGCGGTAGAGCCGCGGGATCAGCCAGCGCATGGTGAAGGTTCCAGGGCACGACACGTCGAGCGGACCGTCCTCGGTATCGGCGACCAGCCGGACCGCCATGTCCATCTGATCGAAGGCCGAAACGAGCCCCGGCAGCAGGCGCCGGCCGGCCTCCGTCAGACGCAATGCATTTTTCGGCCCCTCGAACAGCGCGACGCCGAGGACCTCCTGCAGATGCTGGACCTGACGGCTGATCGCGCTGTGGGTGACGTGCAATTCCTCGGCCGCCAGGGTCATGCGTCCAAGCCGGCCGGCGGCCTCGAAGGCCCTGAGGGCATTGAGCGACGGGATGCGGCGCGTCATGTGCGTTTTCCGAACATTGTCCGTTCGATCATATCGCTTTTGTGGAAGGCAAAAAGCTTGTTTCTGTCGCTCCGAGACGACGGCGACATGTTGAAAAGGAACAACACGATGATTGCGACCTCGATCCTGTGCCTGATCCTCGCCTGGCTTGCCCTCCTCTGGTCGAGCCGGCCTCTTGCCGAAGCGCGGGCGCTTCGACCCGTCAGGACCGGCAATGACCGGGCCGTCCGCAGGCATGGATCCCGGCAACCGGTCTGAGGCCGGTGGAACCATCGAAACGAAAGCGGCGCGACCATTCGCGGATGAGGTGCGACAGTGTCGAACAGACATGACGACGGCAGCGCCGGCGATGCGAATTACGGGGTCATTGGCGTCGACTATGCGCGGTACCGGCAACCGGACCCGGCGATCGCGGCGTTCATCGCAAGGGCCCTTGCCGATGCCCGCAGCGTGCTGAATGTCGGCGCGGGCGCCGGGTCCTACGAACCGGTCGACCGGCAGGTCACCGCCGTCGAACCTTCCGCCTCGATGCGCGCCCAGCGGCCAGGGCATTTGCCCCGGGCCGTCGATGCCGTCGCCCAGAGCCTGCCTTTTGCCGATGGCAGCTTCGATGCGAGCATGGCGACCTTCACCGTGCATCAATGGCCCGATCTCGCGGCCGGCCTTGCCGAGATGCGCCGGGTGACACGGGGCCCGGTCATTATCCTGACCTGCGACCCGGCCGCTCTCGATCGTTTCTGGCTCGCATCCTATGCGCCCGAGGTGATCGCCGTCGAAGCGCGGCGCTATCCGCCCATCGGGACGATTGCGGCGACCCTCGGCCCGGCCACCACGGTGACATCAGTGCCGATCCCCCTGCATTGCACCGATGGCTTCGGCGAAGCCTATTACGGCCGTCCCGAGCGGCTGCTCGATCCAGGCGCGCGCCTCGCCAATTCCGCCTGGAGCTTCGTCGACGCTGGCCTTGGCGAACGCTTCGCCGCGGACCTGCGGCGTGACCTCGAAAGCGGCCTGTGGGACCAAAGACATGGCCAGCTGCGCCGGCAGCCGGCTTTCGATGGTTCGCTGAAACTGATTGTCGGACGCCCCTGAACGTCCCACCTTGGAGCGCAGTCACCGCCGGGCGCCGCCATGAATCATCATCCGATCCGCATCGTCACCGCCATTGTCCGCAATGCGCGTGGCCATATTCTGCTCGTCCGCAAGCGCGGAACCGAGACCTTCATCCAGCCCGGCGGCAAGCTCGAAGCGGCGGAGACGCCGATCCAGGCGCTGTCACGCGAGATCGCCGAGGAATTGGGCTCCGGCTTCGACGCGGCAACGGCGATCTTCCGTGGCCGGTTCGGCGCACCGGCGGCGAACGAAGCCGGACGGGCGGTGGATGCGCTCGTCTACGACGTCGCGCTGAACGGCCCGGTCGCACCGGCCGCCGAGATCGAGGAGATCATCTGGCTCGATCCGCGCGAACCCGGCCAAGCAAAGCTCGCCCCCTTGCTGCGCGAGACCATCCTGCCGCTGATCACCGCCGGCGGATGACGCCTGGTGGTCGAACGAACCGTCAGTCGACGCTGATGCGCACGAGGTCGCGCACCGAGCGCCCGGCGCGCCGGTCACCGGGAACCACGAGCCGCAGCGCCTGGTTGGGCAAGGCCACGCCGTTCAGACGATTGGCGATGATGACGGGCTTGCCGGCGAATTCCGGCGACAGCTCGGCAATCGCCAGAGCCACCGTGTAGCCGTCCTTGCCGATGGCGCGCAGAGTCATGCGCGGATGGTCGCCGTGCCGCGCCGGATCGATCACACCAAGGGTCGTCAGCACGTCCCAGAGCAGCGGCCCGCTCCATTCCGTCGTCTCTTCGCCGCGGCCGGTTCTTTGCGTCACCCGCTGGGTCGTCTGCGCGAAGGCCGCGAGGCGATCGAGGGTGATCGCCACCGGCGCGCCATCCTTGCGCTGCAGCAGCAGGCCCGGCTCGGCATGGGCCGACGCCGGCTCGCCGGCGCGCCCGGCCGCCGGGTCGGTCTCGACCACCGGCAGCAGGCCATGGCGCGCCAGGATGGACTGGCCAGCCTCCGAGAGCAGGAACAGGGCGAAACGCTGGGTCTCGGGCCGCTGCGACAGGGCCGCGAGACCGTAGACGGCGGTCACGTCGAGCGCCGCCGGCAGGCGCCGCGACACCAGGCCGGGTACGTCGCGCATGACCTCGGCATGGCCGCTGCAATAGGACAGGAGGATATCGGCCTTGTCGGCGGCGAAAATCGAGGCGGCGGCCGTTCGTCCCGGCAGCGGCGCCGGAGAGTTCGGACCGCCGACCAGTTGCAGTGCCTTGTCTTCCAGGATTTTCCGCGCGCCGGAACGAACCGCTTCCGCCCGCGCGAAAACCTGCCAGGCATAGTCGCCGCCCGGATCCGCGCCCGGTGTGGAGGTGGCGAGCCGCACGGCCGGGTCGATGAGGCGGGCGGCCAGGTTCTCGTCGGTCAGGCCGAGGCTCGCGCGCGACAGCGTGCACAGCTTGTTGCGGGCGAAGGCGACCACCGGCGCGGCGCGCCCGGCCGCCGCCAGCAGGCGCGGATGCGCCAGGTCCGCCGACAGGAAGAGATCGGCCGTCTCGCCGTTCTCGAGCCTCTGGCGCAGCGAGCCCGACGGCCCGAAAACCGCCTCCGCGGCCACGCCGGAAGCGGCGATGACGTCCTTCAGCGGCGCGCCGAGGCTGCCCGCCGCCAGGATCCGCAATGGCTGCGCGACGGCCGCGGCCCCCGTGAATGGCAAGGCCAGCATCGCGGCAAGCATGAGGGCGCCGGCTCGGCGCCCGACGAAAATCCCGCTCGACATATCCGCCTCGCTCTTCCCGGCGCCGCGCGAGGACCGCACGGCCGGCACCGCGCTATATGTCACCGGATATAGCGAATCCGCAATGCGGCCTGCGCGGCCGGGCACGCGCCCGCGATCACTTGTAGCGTTCGCAGAAGGTCGCGCCCGGGCTGACGTCGGACGCCGCCTTGCCCAGCGATCGCCACCAGGCCTCCAGGCTCGGCCGGTCCGGCCCGAGCTTCACGGCAAGCCCCTCGGCCATCCTCAGCCAGGATCCGAACAGGCCCTCGGGAACGGCGATCAGCACCGGAATGTCGCGCTCGATCGCCTCCGCCAGGACATCAAGCAGGCCCGAACCGGCGATCTCGAGCGACCCGTAGCGGTTGAGGATCACGATGTCGGGACGCCGCTTCAGGGCGTGGGAAAGCCTGGCGCCGATGCTTTGCAAGGCGGTGCCGCAGGCGGCGGTAGCCGCCCTCTCGGCGCCGGCCGCATCGCCTCGCGCCTCGTCGTCGGGCACCAGGATGAACTCGGCCGTGCCGTCGAAACCCGGCCCGTCCGGGCGCCGCCGCTGGACGACGCCGAGCGCGTCGAAGCCCTGTCCCAGCAGGTGACGGATGAAGCCGCGCAAGACGAGATCCGGATCGTCGCCCGGGCCATAGACCATGGCCGCGACATCGCAGTCGCCGTGAAATTCTGGCTTGCGCAAGCGCGGTCTCACCTGATCCGTCATCGACGTCCCAGCCTCCAGGCTCAAGCGGCGGCCGTTGCCGCCGCCGGCCGCAGTAGAAGATCAGGCGCTGCGATGGCGGCGACGAAACTGGCAAGGCTTGCCGAGCGCAGCGGGATATAGGGCTTGCCCGCATCCCGGCAGAGCTTTTTCACCTGGCCGGCGGCGTGGTGGCTGATGCAGTCGACCGGAAAGAAGGCGGCATCCGCCTGGCTGATCAAGCCCGGCAGCAAGGCGGCATTGTCCTCGATGCCGCCGTCATGGACGAGCAGCACGCCGCCGCGCCCGGCTGCCAGGACCTTCAGCTGATCGAGCAGCTTGGGGCGGCCCCCCACATAGAGCAGGGTGAGGTCCTGCAGATCCCGGGCGATCGCAGCCGGCCGATCATCGTCCGGTTTGCCGAGGCGCAGCGCATCTTCGAGCGCCGCGATCTCGGCCCGCAGATGGGTGTCCCGGTCGGCCAGTTCGCCGTTGCGCTTCCGCTCGGCCAGGACCTGGTCCTCGGCCTGTTTCAGGCGTGCGGCCAGGGCCTGGGCGTGGGCCTTCTCGGCATCGAAGCGCTGCGCCAGCGCGGCCAGCGCCGCCCCGGCCTCGGGATCGGGCCGGGCCTGCTCATGGACGGCGCGCAGCGATATCTCGCTCTCCAGGCTTTCGATGCGCCGCAACAGGTCGGACCGCTCATTGGCGGCGGCCATGAGGCGGGCCTCCTGCCGGGCGATCTTCTCGTCGCGCTCGCCAAGATCGCGTTCGAGCTTGCGCAGCCGTGCGATGTCGACCCGGTTGGACGTTCCGACCATGTGCGACAGCATGTGCACCTCGCCGAAGACCTCCTGGATCAGCGGGCGATCGGCGACCGGATGGGTCAGCACGGCCCAATAGGCGCCGGGTATGTCGCCTTGGTCGAGCGCCTGCAGCCAGAGGTCACGCAGCTCGGCCACGGTGGCGGCCTTGGCGAAACGCTTGACCGCCGGCTCGTGACGTTTGTCGAGCGTCTTGTGCAGAAGCTTGCCCGCCAGGTCGTGCTGGCCCGCCGCGCGGACGCCGCGCCCATGCAGGGCATGGTCGGTCGCCGTCCTGGCATCGGCCTCGCCCAGCTTGACGAAGAACTGGCGCAGTTCGGCGGCGCTCAGGCAGGTGCCGATGATGGAACAGTGGAAATGCGGCGAGATGTCCCAGATCTTCGATCGACGATGTCCCCTGGGGTCGTTCACGACAAGCGGCGCCGGGCCGCGCGCGCGCTCCAAAACCATGCCGACCCCGGTCTGCTGATGGCGGTGAAGGACTGTCAGGATCGACACTTGCCGCTCGCATCGTTATGTTCACTGAAACATAACGCTAACCGGCTTTCCCGCCATCCGCAACACTCCGGCAGTGCCAACCGGCGACCCTGCCCTTGCCCCCACGCTATTCCCGCCCGGGCCTGACGCCTGCACGGACGGAGATCGCCGGGGCGCCGTTCCGCGAAAGGACAATGTCCCCGGCATGCCATATCGATCCAATGACATCGCCATTGTCGGCGGTGGCGCAAGCGGCGTCCTGCTCGCGATCCAGCTCATGCGCCAGGCCGCCGGCCGCCTGCAGGTGACGCTGGTGGAGCGCGGCCCGGATATCGGTTTCGGCCTCGCTTATGCCACGGGCTGCGCGGGACACCTGCTCAACACCCGGGCGGCCGACATGAGCGCGCTGCCGGATGAGCCCGATCACTTCGTCCGTTGGCTGGGTCACGAAGCCGGCAGCGGCGATTTCGTCTCGCGCCAGACCTATGGGCGCTATCTCCAGGACATGCTGAAAACCACCGTCGCGCGGAGCGAAGGGCGGCTCCAGCTCGTCACCGGCAACGTGGTCGCGGCGACGCCGGAGCGCGACGGCGTGCTGCTGACCATCGACGGCGCCGCGCCTGTCTTCGCCGGCCGGGTCGTCCTGGCAACCGGCCATCGCGCACCGGGCAGCGGGCGCGGCGGCGCGCTTCGCGGCGACCCCTGGAGCAGCGATGCCCTCGACGGGCTCGCCCCCACCGCCCCGGTCCTGCTGATCGGCACCGGCCTGACGATGATCGACGTCGTCATCTCGCTGATGGAACGCGACCATATGGGCCAGATCGTCGCCCTGTCGCGGCGCGGGCTTCTGCCCAGGACCCATCCCGTCGCGCCGCGCCCGGCCGTGGTGGGCGCCACCGACGCGCTGTTCGCCGGCGCGCTTTCCGCGCGGCTCGGCGCGTTCCGGCACATGGCGCGAGCGGGCGCCGGGTGGGAGGCCGTCATGCAGGCGCTGCGGCCGCACAACGCCGCGCTCTGGCAGAGCCTCGACGAGCCGCAGCGCCGCCGCTTCCTGCGCCATTTGCGCCCCTGGTGGGACGTCCATCGCCATCGCGTGCCGCCGCAGGTGGGGCGCGGGCTGAAGGCCGTCATCGCCGCGGGCCAGCTCTCCATCGTGGCCGGCCGCATCGTGGCGGTCGACACGGTCGCCGGCCCGGCAACCGTCACGATCAGCCTGCGCGGCAGCGGCAGGCGCGAGGTGCATGACTTCGGCCGGGTCATCGACTGCACCGGCCCGCGCAGCGACCCGGATGTCGAGACGCCGCTCCAGGCGCAGCTTGCCCGGGATGGCCTGTTGCGCGCCGACCCGCTGGGTCTCGGCTTCGATGTCGGCGACGGCGATGCGCTGCTCAGCCGCGCCGCCGCCGCCTCGCCCCGCCTGCTGGCGCTCGGGCCGCCGACCCGCGGCCGGCATTGGGAGATCACCGCGATCCCCGACATTCGCAAGCGCGCCGCCACGATGGCCGGGGATCTCATCCGCGCGATCGCGCCCTGACCGATCCTGCATCGACACCGATCGACGCGGCCGCCATGCCGGCCGATCGCACAGCCATGCCCGGCGATCCGTTGACAAGAATTTCGTGCCGGCTCTAGAATTCCAACTATTGCAACCGAGTTGCAAATAATGGAACTTTGATGAGCCTGGCCAACGCCGCCGCCGTCCTGCACTGGCTGAAACGCGACCGTGTCGATGTCGCGGTCGGCGAGCTGTCGGCGGCGATGGATTGGCCGAAAAGCTCGGCCTCGCGCCTGCTCAAGGACATGGCCGCCCATGGGTTGCTGGAACGCGACCCGGCCAGCCGGCGCTACCGGCCGGGCCTGCTGATGCTCGAGCTCAGCCGGCAATATCTGTCGCGCGAACCCTTGATCGAGGCGGTCGACGCCGAATTGCGCGAGCTGACCGCCCGCACCGGCTATTCGACGGGTATCTCGATCCTCGACGGCACCGACATCGTCGTGCTGCGCAGCCGCGCCGGTACCAATCCGCTGCGCGTGGTCACGCCACCGGGAACCCGCGGGCCGGCCTGGGCCAATTCGACCGGCCGGTGCCTGCTGGCCCGCCTGCCCGATGCCGAGATCGCCAGGCGGTTCACGCCCTTCCCGCCGCCGGCTCGCCCCGGCGCGCCCAATGACCTCGCCGCCCTGATGCAGCGCATCGCGGTGACGCGGCAGCGCGGCTTCGACGAGTCCAACGACGAGGCGCTCGCCGGCGTCAGCGGCATTTCGGTCGCCATTCTCGATCCCGAGGGATCGACGCCCTTTTCGCCCTATTTCGCCTTCTCCGCCGCCCAGGTCGGGCGGCCGGAGCGACAGGAACTCGCCGACATGTTGCTCGACATGGCAGCCCGGCTCGGCGGCACGCCGAAGCCGGCACTGGATTTGCTGGAAACCGCCCATGGCTGATGCAACGACCAGACCTCACCGGCCCGCCATTTCACCTGTTGCCTGGGCCATCGGTCCGGCGCTGCTGCTGTTCGTGGTGTTTTTCGTCGCCCCCTTCGGCGCCATGGCGCTGCTGTCCTTCCTGAGCGGCAATCCGACGACCAATCCGAACGTCTTTTTCACCACCCGCCACTATGAGCGGCTGGTCGGCGACACGCTTTATTTCGAGGCATTGGTCGCCACCTTGCGCATCGGCGCGATCACCACCCTGGTCTCCCTGCTGGTTGGCTATCCGCTCGCCCACTGGATGGCGCGGATCCAGTCGCGCACCGGTCACGCCCTGCTGCTGATGGCGGTGATCGCCCCCATGCTGACCGGCATCGTGGTGCGCACCTTCGCCTGGATGACGCTGTTGCAGGACCGCGGGGTGATCAACGTCACCTTGATGTCCTGGGGCATCACCGACCATCCGCTGAAGCTGATGTATAACGAGTTCGGCACGGTGGTGGCGCTGGTCCACATCTATGTGCCCTTCATGGTGCTGACGCTCACCGGCGTGATCGGCCGGATCGACGAGCGCCTCGAACAGGCCGCCCGCAATCTCGGCGCCAACCGTTTCCGCGCCTTCCTGGAAGTCACCTTGCCGCTCAGCCTGCCCGGCATCATGGCCGGCTCGCTCCTGGTCTTCGCCTTGTCGATCAGCGCCTATGTGACGCCCTTCCTGATGGGCGGCACCGACGTGCTGACCTTGCCCATGCTGATCTACCAACAGGTCGGCGCGAGCTTCAATCTGGGCTTCGCCGGCGCGCTCGGCGTCGTGCTGCTGGCCGTCTCGCTGGTGATCATCATCGCCTATAACAACGTGCTCGGCCGCTTCGCCGGCGGGGAGAAGATGGCATGAGCGGCCGTGGTTTCGATCCGGGCCGGACGGCCTATTACACGCTCAACGGCGCCATCCTGGTGTTCCTGCTGGCGCCGATCGCCATCGTCGCCGTCTTCGCGCTCAATCCGACGCCCTATATCTCGTTTCCGCCGACCGGCATCACGCTGCGCTGGTTCGAGAAATTCTTCACCAGCGGCGAATTCATGGGCGCCTTCTGGCTCAGCCTGAAGGTGGCGGTGATCGTGCTGGTGCTGTCCATGCTGATCGGCGGCCTCTGCGCGCTGGGCCTTGCGCGCGGCAACCTGCCCGGCAGCCGCGTCCTCACCGCCTTCTTCATGTCCTCGCTCATGCTGCCGGCGATCCTCACCGGCCTCGCGCTGTTCCAGCTCTACCTTCTCTCCGGCATCGGCCGGCCGGTCTGGGGCCTGGTGATGGGCCATACCCTGGTCGCCGTGCCCTATGTGCTGCGCACGACGCTGGCGGTGCTGCACAATTTCGACCGGCGCATCGAGGAGGCCGCCGCCGTGCACGGCGCGCCGCCCTGGCGCGTCTTCTGGGAGGTGACCTTGCCGCTGATCCAGCCGGGCGTCGTGGCCGGCGGCATCTTCGCCTTCATCGTGTCCTTCGACCAGTTCCCGATCTCGCTGTTCCTGGTGCTGCCCAAGGGCGAGACGCTGCCGGTCGTCTTGTTCAACTACATGAAATTCGACCTCGACGGCGCGATCGCCGCCGCCTCGATGGTGTCGATCCTGATGGCCGTCTCGGTGGTGGTGCTGCTGGAGAAGGTCATCGGGCTGAAGGCCTATGTGAAGCTCTGAACACAACAATTCGATTTCCAGATTCCGACGGGAGGCTCTCATGACATCATCAAGGACCAGCAGGCGTTCCGCCCTGAAGGGCGGCGCCGCCGCGATCTTCGCGCTCGGCGCGCCGTCCATCCTCAAGGCCCAGACCGCCACCCTCAACATCACCACCTGGGGCGGCAAGTGGGGCGAGATCATGAAGGCCGACCTGCTGCCGGCCTTCGAGCGCGAGTTCAAATGCTCGGTCATGGCCGACCAGGCTTTTCCCTTCCTGCCCAAGCTGCAGGCGAGCCCGCGCAACGCGCCGATCTATGACGTGCTGCACACCAATTCCAACGAGCAGTGGAAGGCTTTCGACGAGGGCATTGTCGGCGCCAAGCTGAGCGTCCGCGACGTGCCCAATCTGAAGGACGTCTACCCCTATGCGGTCAGCGACAAGATCGTCGGCGTGTCGATCTTCACCTCCGCCATTGGGCTGGGCTACCGCACCGACAAGGGGCTCGCCAAGCCGACCTCCTGGAAGGCGCTCGCCGAGCCCAAGCTCGCCGGCCAGCGCGGCGGCTACCTGATCCCGGTCAACAGCCTCGGCCAGGCCCATCTGATGCTGCTCGGCAAGCTCTATGGCCGCGGCTATGACGATCTCGACGCCGCCTACAAGGCGCTGGAAGCACTTAAGCCCATCAAGCTGTTCGACTTCACCGGCCAGATGGAAAAGGCCCTGCTGTCGGGCGAAGTGAGCATGGGCATCATCCACGACAGCGGCGTCTACCGTTACGAGGGCACGCCCGAGCCGGTCGACTTCGCCATTCCCACCGAAGGCGTGCTGGCGCTCGAGCAGGTGCTGAACGTCACCCCCGGCTCGAAGGTCAAGGAACTCGCCTACGCCTTCATCGACTACATGCTGCGCCCCGACGTGCAGAAGAAGCTCGCCGAGGCCGTCTGGTATTCGCCCTGCAACACCAAGGTGCAGCTCGACGCCAAATATCAGGCCAAGCTGTTCAACACGCCGGAAAAGGTCGCCCAGCTGATCCAGATGGACTGGAAGTGGTACAATGCCCGCAAGGACGACATCGACCTGCGCGTCGCACGGATCCTGAGGGGCTGATGCCGACCGCTCCCTCGTCTCCCGCGTCGATCACCCTCGATGCCATCGTCAAGAGCTACGACGGCCGCGTGCGGGCCGTCGACGACATCTCGCTGACCATCGCGCCGGGAGAGTTCTTCTCCCTGCTCGGCCCGTCCGGCTGCGGCAAGACCACGACGCTGCGCATGATCGCCGGCTTCGAAACCGTCGATGCCGGGCGGATCAGGATCGGCGACCGCGACGTCACCGATGTTCCCGTGCACAAGCGCGACATGGGCATGGTCTTCCAGTCCTATGCCTTGTTCCCGCATCGGACCGTTGCCGAAAACGTCGCCTTCGGCCTGCGCATGCGCGGCGTGCCGAAGCCGGAGATCGCCGAGCGGGTCGCCGCCGCCCTCGCCCAGGTCGCGCTGACCGGATACGAGGACCGCAAGCCTGGCCAGCTCTCCGGCGGCCAGCAGCAGCGCGTGGCGCTGGCGCGCGCCATCGTCATCCGGCCGCCGGTCCTGCTCTGCGACGAGCCGCTCGGCGCGCTCGACCGCAAGCTCCGCCAGCAGATGCAGTTCGAGCTGAAGCAGTTGCAGAAGGAGCTGGGGGTGACGCTGGTCTTCGTCACCCACGACCAGGAAGAGGCGCTCGCCATGTCCGACCGCATCGCGGTGATGAATGCCGGGCGGATCGAGCAGATCGGCACGCCGGGCGACATCTATGAGCGGCCGCGCACCCGCTTCGTCGCCGACTTCATCGGCGAGATCAACCTGATCGACCAACCGGGTGGCCGTACCCTTGCGGTCAGGCCGGAGAAGATCGTGCTCGACGGTCCCTCGACCGTTGGGCCGACCGGCCGGATCGACAGCGCCAATTTCCTCGGCGGCCAGACGCTCTACCGCATCATCATGGCCGACGGCCGGCAATTGCTGGCCAAGGAAACCAATATCGGCGACCGGCCGGTCCGCGCCATCGGCGATCAGGTCCGGCTCGGCTGGAGCCCGGCCGACGCCGTGCAACTGGAGAACTGACCATGTCCCGCACCCTTGGCGTGGCCACCATCGGCCAGGCGCCGCGCGACGACATCGCCGCGCTGTTCGCCGCCCATGCCCCGGCCGGCACCCGCATTGTCCTCCGCGGCTGCCTCGACGGTCTCACCGACGAGGCGATCGCCGCCCGGCCCCCGCGTGACGGCGCGGACACGCTCTACACGCGCCTGCGCGGCGACCGCGACGTCAAGATCTCCAAGGCCTTCGTCATCGAACGCGCGCCGGAAACCCTCGGCCTGCTGCGCGCCGATGGCTGCGATGCCATCGTCTTCGCCTGCACCGGGGAGTTTCCGCCTTTGGCTGGCGATGCCGGCGTCATCTATCCCTCGCGCGTGCTGAACGGGCTTGCCACCGCGCTGCTGCCGCAGGGCCGGCTCGGCCTCCTGGTGCCGCTGCCGGAACAGGCGGAAAAGCTCAAGGCGAAATGGACCCGGCCGGGCCTGGAGATCGTCGCCGAGGCCTTGAAGCCGAGCGCGACGCCGGAAGAGGCCGCCGAGGTCGCGCGGCGTCTGGCGGAGCAGCACCCCGATCTCGTCGCCATGGATTGCATGAGCTACACCCCGGCCACCAAGGCCGCCGTCAAGGGCGCGCTGCCGGTGCCGACCATCCTGGCGATCACCGCCACCGGCCGCGTGCTCAACGAATTGCTCGCCTGACCGGACCCGGCCGGGCTGCCCGCATCCCGGCACCGCCGGAACGGCCGGCCTTTCCCCGAAGCGCGCCCGCCTCGCCGCGCCGCGCGAAACCCCGATGACCGAAATCCCAATGACCGAAACCCGCGACATCACCCTCGACGATATCGAATCGCTCGCCGTCGGCGCCTGGATCCTGGGCACCGGCGGTGGCGGCAGCCCCTATCTCGGCCTGCTCAACATGCGCGCGCTCTATGCCGATGGCGCCAGGGTGCAGCTGATGCAGCCCGACGCGCTCGCCGATGACGACTGGGTCGCCGCGGTCTCCAATATGGGCGCGCCGCTGGTCGGCCAGGAGCGGCTGACCGACAGCCGTACCATCGCCCGCGCGGTCAGCCTGATGGAGGACCATACCGGCTATCGCTTCCGCGGCATCATGGCGCTGGAGATCGGCGGCGGCAATGCGATCCAGCCGCTGATGGCGGCCGCCCATCTCGGCCGGCCGGTCATCGACGCCGACATGATGGGCCGCGCCTATCCGGAAGCCCAGATGACCTCGGTGGCGGTCGGCGGCCTGAAGCCCTATCCGCTCAGCACGGTCGACTGCCGCGGCCTGGAAGCGGTGGTCGAGAAAGTGCCGACCTGGAAATGGATGGAGCGGGTCAGCCGCAAGATCTGCGTCGAATACGGCTCGACCGCCTCGACCTGCAAGGCGCCGCGCACCGGCGCCGAGATCCGGCAATGGGGCATCCACGGCACCACCACCAAGGCGATCAAGATCGGCCATGCGGTGCGCGAGGCGCAGCGGCGCCACGAGGATCCGATCGCCGCCATCCTGTCGGCCGAGCCCGGCAAGCTGATCTACCAGGGCAAGGTGATCGACGTGGAGCGCCGCGCCACCGAAGGCTTCCTGCGCGGCACCACCCGCTTCGACGGCCTCGACGGCTGGCGTGGCACCCGCCTCGAACTGAGCTTCCAGAACGAGTGGATCGTCGCCTGGCAGGACGGCGAACCGATCGCCATGTCGCCCGACCTGATCTGCGTCCTGGACAGCGTCACCGGTGAGGCGGTGGGCACCGAGACCATTCGCTACGGCCAGCGCGTCACCGTGATCGCCCTGCCGCCGCCGCCGGTCTTCCTGACCCCGGCCGGCCTCGCCTATGTCGGCCCCCGGGCCTTCAACTACGATATCGACTTCAAGAGCGTGTTCGCATCATGAGACGAATTGGCATCGACGTCGGCGGCACCAATACGGACGCCGTGCTGATCGAGGACGGCAAGGTCGCCCGCGCCGTCAAGGCGCCGACCAGCGCCGACGTCACCACGGGCATCCTGGAAGCCCTGGCGAAGCTCGCCGAGACCGGGCTTCTGCGCGACAAGCGCATCGACGCGGTGATGATCGGCACCACCCATTTCATCAATGCCGTGGTCCAGCGCAAAAGCCTGTCGCGTGTCGCAGCCCTCCGGCTCGGCATGCCGGCCAGCGCCTCGCTGCCGCCCTTCTGCGACTGGCCGGCCGACCTTGCCGAGCTCGTCCGCGGCGGCGTCTGGATGGTCGAGGGCGGCCATGAATATGACGGCCGTCCCTTCATGCCGCTCGACCGCGACGCGGTGACGGCGGCTGCCCGCGACATGAAGGCCAAGGGCCTGACCGCGATCGCGATCTCCTCGATCTTCTCACCGCTCGATCCGGCCCATGAACACGAGGCCGCCGCCATCGTTCGCGCCGAGATCCCCGACGCGGTGATCACCTGCTCGTCCGATCTCGGCCGCATCGGCCTGCTCGAGCGGGAAAATGCCGGCCTTTTGAACGCCGCGCTGACCGATCTTGCCCGCGAGACCATCGCCGCCTTCGAAAAGGCCATTCGCGACAGCCGGATCGACGCGCCGCTGTTCATCACGCAGAACGACGGAACGGTGGCCGAAGCCCATCAGGCGATGAAGCTGCCGGTCTACAGCTTCGCCTCCGGCGCCACCAATTCGATGCGCGGCGCGGCTTATCTCTCCGGCCTGGACGAAGCCATGGTGGCCGATGTCGGCGGCACCACCACCGATATCGGCCAGCTCCGCAACGGCTTCCCGCGCGAGGCCAATTCGGTGGTCAAGGTCGGCGGCGTACGCACCCTGTTCCGCATGCCCGACCTGGTCTCGATCGGGCTCGGCGGCGGCAGCCATGTGACGCTCGACCCGCTCGCCATCGGGCCGGTCTCGGTCGGCTATCGCCTGCTCCAGGACGGCATTGCCTTCGGCGGCGGCCAGTTGACCACCACCGACGTGGCGATCGCTTCGGGCCTGCTGCCGCTCGGCGACAAGGCCCGGGTGGCCCATCTCGACGCTGCGACCTGTGGCCGCGTCTTCGCCGAGGCCAAGCGCATGGTCGAGGAGACCGTCGACCGGATGAAGACGGAAGCCGGCGACGTACCGCTGATCGCGGTCGGCGGCGGCGCCTTCCTGATCCCCGACCGGATCGAGGGCGTCTCGCAGGTGATCCGCGTCGCCCATGGCGACTGCGCCAATGCGGTGGGCGCGGCCATCGCCCAGGTCTCCGGTGAATGCGACCAGATCTTCCGCGATCTGACCCGGCCCGACGCCATCGCCGCCGCCACCGCCATCGCCGCCGATCGCGCGGCCGGCTCGGGTGCCGACCGTGCGACGCTCAAGACCATCGAGACCGAGGACATGCCGATCGCCTATCTGCCGGGCAATTCGCTGCGCGTGCGGGTCCGGGTCGTCGGCGACGTTGCCAGCGAAGCCCGCGGCTGACGGCGGCGAGCGGCTTTCCGGCCTGCCGCCTTTCGCGAAAATGAAGGCCGCCACCGGCGGCCTTCAGTTGGACTTGGGGTCGAGGCATCGGGGGAGGAGACGCCGACCGGGCGCGACCATGGGCCAGGCGGCAATGCTGCCCGTCATCGGACGCCCCCATGAAAGCGCTGATCGCGCGTCATGGCGATCAGGCAATGCCCGGGGATGGCAAAGGAACAAATACCGAGGCCGGCCGGACCAGCCCCCGGGAGAGCATTACGACGCGGCAGGCGCCGCCGGCCCTCCACCGCTCTTAGCCTCTTTGGCCGCTTGGGCCGCTTGCCCGGCGCGGCGAAACACCGCTTCCATCAGCCATTGCTCGTTCGGATAGCGGTCGGCCCACTCGTCCCAGCCGGAATCGCGGCGATATTGGCCAAGCAGGCCCGAAGCGAGGATCGCCGCCGCATCCACCGGCGTCGGCCGCTCGCAATCGGGCGCGACATAGAGCGCGTCGGTGCGGCAATAGAGCTCACACATGAAGCAGGTCTGGCAGTCGGCCTGGCGGGCGATCACGGGCGGGCCTGCTTCTGCGGTGTCGAACACATTGGTCGGGCAGACTGCGACACAGGCATTGCAGGCCGTGCAGCGCTCGGTGATCACCAGCTCGATCACGATACCAGCTCCCTGGCATGGACGCCCGATGGCGACGGGACGGCTTCCGGCCTGACCCGGATCTCGTCGAAACCGCTGACCAGCAGCCGCTGGCCGAAGGCCGGATCGAGACCCGGACGGTCCTCGCGCCTGTGCATGCCGCGGCTCTCGTCGCGGGCGAGCGCCGCCGTCAGCGACCAGCGCGCCGAGGCGATCAGCGCGGCGGTCTCACGCGCGGCCAGGACCTGGGAAACGTCACCGCCGGCATGATCGGCGACGACCCGCCAGGCGGCGTCGAGCGCCTGGCGCGACCGGCCGAGGCGTGGGCCCGAGCGGAACAGGTTCTTGTCATAGGGATGCATCTCGGACCGGACGGCCGAACGCAGCGCGGCGAGATCGACCGGCCCGGCCGAGCCCGTCGGCGCGAGGCCGGCGCGGCCGAGCGGCCTCAGCCCGGCCCGGCCATTCACCCCGGCACGGCGAGCGAAAGCCGCCGCTCCCTGTCCGGCCCAGATGCCCGACGACAGCGCCCAGGCGGAATTGACATTGCCGCCGCCCGAGCTCGCACCGGCGACGCGCTCGCGACTGGCATTGTCGCCGGCGACAAAGAGGCCGGGCACCGTGGTGGCGCAGTCCAGGCCCGCCACCTGGACCCCGCCTATGCCGCGAATCGTACCGTCATTGTGCAGCGTCACCGCGAAGCGCTGGCGATAGGGATCGATGCCCCAGCGGTCGAAAGGCAGCATGACATTGGGCGAAATGGTCGGCAGCCGCGCCTGGATGTCGGCCGGCAGGCGGTGCAGCGAGCAGAAGACCGGCCCGGCCAGCAGGGCCCGGGCGATGCGCTCGGTCTGGTCCGGCCCGAACGGCGCGTCGATCTCCCGGCCGTCGGCGTCGTAATAGGTCGCGAAGGCATAGGACATGGTCCGCGTCATGGTCGATCGCTCGGGCGCGATCGTATAGGCGGCGGTGAATTCCATGCCCGACAGCTCGGCGCCGGCCTCGGCCGCCATCAGGTAGCCGTCGCCGGTATTGGTGCGCGAGCCGAGCAGGTGCGACAGGAAGCTGGTGCCGCCGGCGGCGAGCACCACCGCTCCCGCGCTGATGCGCCAGGGCCGGTTCGCCTGTTGCCGCTGCAGGCCCTGCGCGCCGCCGATCGTGCCGTCGGCCGTCGCCAGCAGTTCGAGCGCCGGGCTGTGATCGAGAATGGTCACGCCGCGTTCGACCGCCAGGGCGCGCAGCGCGCGCATATATTCCGGTCCGCGCACGGCGCGGTAATTGACCTCGCCGCGATCGTCGGTCGGGAAGCGATAGTGCCGCCCGAGCGTCGGCAGCGTCCGCCAGGTCTGGTCGATGATCGCATGCATCCAGGCGGCATCGCCGAGACCGAAGGCAATGGCCTGGCGGCCGCGAACGGCATTGTCGCGCGCCTCCGGCGGATCGGGCGGCGCCCACCAATGGCCCGGCCCGGCGGTGGCGGTGACGCCGCTCGTGCCGCAATAGCCCTTGTCGACCAGCACCACCGAGGCGCCTTCGGCGGCGGCCGCAGCAGCAGCCCAGGCGCCCGCCATGCCGCCGCCGATGACCAGCACATCGGCATCGCGTTCCAGGGGTTCGGGCGGCCTGCGCCGGGCCGCCGTTGCATGGATGGCGGTCATGACGGCCCGACCACCACCGAGGCGTTGAACGAGGTGTCGAAGAATTGCCGGACGTCGAGCTGGCGCTGCACCAGGCCGGCCGCGGTATAGAGGTCGGCGGTCGCCTGCTGGTCGGCGACCACCTTGTCGTCGATCCGTTCCGGATTGCTCGGCGCAGTCTCGAACGAGAACTTGGCAACCTCGAAGGAGACGCCGACCAGGCCCGCCCAGAAGCGCGCATAGTCGTCGACATGGCTGTTCGCCCAGAGCCTGGCGAGCGCGACGCGCCGGACGATCTCGGCGACCGCCGCGCGCTTGCCGGCGATCGCGCTGTCGAGCGCATTGAGATAGCTCAGCCCGCTCAGAATGCCGTTCGAGCCGTCGACCACGACCCGGTAATTGTCGACGACGCGCCCCTGGGCGATGAACACGCCCCAGGTCGACCATGCGTCGACCGCACCGGATTCGAGCGCTGTCTTGGCCTCGGCCGGCAGCAGGAAGGCGAATTTCACCGTGTTGAACGGCAGGCCGTGCGCCTTCAACGCCGAGAGCACCAGGGCCTGGCCGATCGAGCCGCGGCTGGTGCCGATCGTCTTGCCCTTGAGGTCGGCGACGGTCCTGATCGGCGAGTTGGGCTTGACCAGCAGGGCGGTCGCTGCGCCGGTGGTGCGATGGGCCGCGACGATCTTGGCGGGCGTGCCATTGGCGAGCGCGAAGGTGGTCGGCGCGTCGCCGGCCCAGGCGAGATCGACCGCCCCGGCATTCAGCGCCTCGAGCAGGGGCGCCGCCGCGACGAACTGGTTGATCTCGATCCGGAACGGCAGGTCGGCGAGCTGGCCGGAGGCCTTCAGCAGGGCCTCGACGCCGCCCTTCTGGTCGCCGAGCCGGAGCAGCACCGCCGGCTGCGCCCGGACCAGCGCCGGCGCGGCCAGGAGTGCCGCGCCTGCCGCCAGCAAGGTCCGGCGCGAGGTCGTCGCCGGGCCACCCGTCATGATGTGTCTGCTCATTGCCTGATATTCCTTGATGCGTCGCGGAGCGTGCGCCGGCGCCGATGGCGTCATCCGGACCAGCTTCCGATCGCCCCGACAAACCTGGTCGGACGAAGCCCGAAGTGTCCGGGCGGCGTCCTGGCCTGTCAACGAGAATGTTCTTTATTAAGAACATCTCGATCGACAAAGATGGATCTCCCGCGAAACGGCGACGAAGGATTTCCTCCCCCGCGGCCATCGCCGCATGCCAAAAATGCGCAAATGAACATGGCCAAAGCGGCTTCTAATCGCGAAATTGGAACCATGACGACGCCGTTCTCCGCCTGAAGAATCGGCGGGCAGCATTTGCGTTCCCCCGGAACCAGCCGGAAGGGAATGGCAGGCTCTCCTAGATCGTTCTTTAAAAAGAACGTTCTTGTTGACTCCAGCCACGATGCCGGGAACCCTGAGACGGCTTTCGAAGCCTGGGGATCGGCCCCGGAACCGGCGCTCCGGCCGTCGACCCGGACGCTCCCGAACACGATCGAGGTGACCATGACATTGGCGGTGACGACATCCGCGGCGGAGCGCCCGTCACCCTTCGCGGCGCTGGCGCGCTATCGCCGCTTCGCCGCGCCGCTGGCTCTCGTCGCGGCATGGCAGATCGCCTCGTCGCTCGGCTTCATCCCAGGCCGTTCCGTGCCCTCGCCGGCGCAGATCCTCGCGACCTTCTGGGGCCTGGTCCGGTCCGGCGAGCTGTTCGAGCATCTCCTGATCTCGCTCGGCCGCGTCTCCGCCGGCCTCGCCATCGGCGTGACGCTCGGCACGGTCCTGGCGCTGGTCGCCGGCCTGTCGAAACAGGGCGAGGACGCGGTCGACGCCACCTTGCAAATGGTCCGGACCCTGCCGCATCTGGCGCTGGTGCCGCTGTTCATCCTGTGGTTCGGCATCGGCGAGACGCCGAAGGTCGCGCTGGTCGCGCTCGGCACGCTGTTCCCGATCTATCTGAACCTGTTCTCCGGCATCCGCGGCGTCGACACTAAGGTGGTGGAAGCGGTCGGCACGCTCGGCCTGACCCGGCTCGAGTTGATCCGCCATGTCATCCTGCCCGGCGCCCTGCCCTCCTTCCTGGTGGGCCTGCGCTATTCGCTCGGTGTCGGCTGGCTCAGCCTGGTGGTCGGCGAACAGATCAACGCCACCAGCGGCATCGGCTATCTCGCCATGTCGGCACGCGACTTCCTGCGCACCGACATCATCTTCGTCGCCCTCATCGTCTACGCCATGCTCGGCCTCGCGGCCGACCAGATCGTCCGCTCCGTCGAGCGCGCGGTGCTGGTCTGGCGCCCCAGCTTCGTGAAGGAATGATCCGATGACGATCCATGTCGGCCCGATCGCCGTCGACGCGGCCCATGCGGGCGCCGAACCCGTCGTCCGCGTCTCCGGCCTCACCCGCGCGTTCGGCGGCCCGAACATTCTCGACGGCCTCGATCTCGACATCGCCCCCGGCTCCTTCGTCGCCCTGCTCGGACGCTCCGGTTCGGGCAAGTCGACGCTGCTGCGCACGCTGGCCGGGCTCGACCAGGCGCCGGCCGGCACGGTCGCGGTGCCCCGGGAACGCGCCGTGGTGTTCCAGGAGCCGCGCCTGGTGCCGTGGAAACGGGTCTGGCGCAATGTGGCGCTCGGCCTGCGTGGGCCTGATATCCGCGAACGGGCGCTGGTCGCGCTGACCGAGGTCGGCCTGTCGCACCGCACCGAGGCCTGGCCGCTGACCCTGTCCGGCGGCGAGGCGCAGCGCACCGCGCTCGCCCGCGCGCTCGTCCGGGAACCGAAGCTCCTGCTGCTCGACGAACCTTTCGCTTCCCTCGACGCGCTGACGCGGCTGCGCATGCAGGGTCTCGTCGCGTCGCTGTGGCGAGCCCATGCACCGGCGGTGCTGCTGGTCACTCATGATGTCGACGAAGCGCTGCTGCTCGCCGATCGCGCGGTGATCCTGGACCGGGGTCGGATCGCCGCCGACATTCCGATCCGGCTCGCCCGTCCGCGCCGCCATGGCGACCCGGCCTTCATCGCGTTGCGCGCGCGCCTGCTCGCCGAACTCGGCGTCGACGAGAACGAGATCGGCGGCGCGGAGAGCGAGGCTGTGCCGAGCCCGCTTCGCGCCGCTGGCCCGTCACGCGCCGCGGAAGCCGCCCCAGGCCATCCCGCGCGCAGCCGGGCGGCCCCGCTTCACGTGGGCGTCCACTGACACGTCGCCGCCTTGGATGCGGCGCACGGGACCAGATCGGCCGGCCGGCATGGACGCCGCGTCCGCTCCCCTTGGAGTGACATCATGAAACGTCTTCTTGCCGGCCTCGCCGTCCTGCTCGGCCTCATCGGCACGGCCCATGCCCAGACGGCCCTGCGCACCGACATCACCTTGCGTGTCGGCGACCAGATCGCCGGCGTCCGCTCGATCCTGGAGGCGGCCAATGCCCTGGAGGGCCTGCCCTATCGGATCGAGTGGTCGCAATTTCCCGCCGCCGCGCCGCTGCTGGAAGCCTTGAATGCCGGCGCGCTGGATGTCGGCTTCACCGGCGATATCCCGTTCCTGTTCGTTTATGCGGCCGGCGCGCCGATCCGGGTCATCGGCGCCTCTCGCTCCTTGCCGGCATCCAACGCCGTGCTGGTGCCGCGCCATTCGCCGGCCCGCAGCTTCGCCGACCTCAAGGGCAAGCGCATCGCCGTCAACCGCGGTGGCAACGGCCATTTCCAGGCGCTCGGCCTGATCGAGCAGGCCGGACTGAAGTCCGGCGATTTCACCCTGGTCTTTCTTGGCCCCACCGATGCCCGTTCGGCCTTTGTCACCGGCGCGGTCGATGCCTGGATCATCTGGGAGCCCTATGTGGCGATCTCCTCGATCGAGGACGGCGCCCGCGTGGTGGCCGATGCGACCGACGTGTTTCCGAGCAAGACCTTTGTTCACGCCCATCTCGACGCCATCAGGAACAAGCGGGCGGCGCTGCAGGATTTCAACGACCGCGTCGCCCGTGCCAAGCTCTGGGCGCTGGCCAATCCCGCCGCCATCGCCCGGATCAGTTCCGGCCTGACCCGCATTCCCGAAGCGACCGTGCTGCGCTCGCTCGAAACCAAACGCGAGACGCCGATCGCCATCGACGACACCGTGGTGCGCGAGACGCAGGGCGAAGCCGACCTGTTCACCCGCCATGGTGTGCTGCCCGCCAGGATCGACGTGACGGCGGCCTTCGACCGGAGCTTCACCACAAGGTCCAGCCTCGGCAATTGAGGCTTCAGGGCCGCCGCCGGTGTGCCTGGTTAGGACCCATCCGCCGGCGTCCGCTTGACCACCGACGCCCCGTCGACCAGGCGGGCAGTGGAGGTCGCCCGCGCAACCAGCTGCCCGTCGGCCCCGTAGAGGCGCGCCTCCAGGAAGGCGATGGTGCGGCCGAGCTGGACGACCTGCCCTTCGCCGACGAGCGGCCCGGGCCTGGCCGGCGCCAGGAAACTGACATTCATGCCGATCGTCGCGGTATAGCGTTCGCCGCCGCTCATGATCCAGGCCGCCGGCCCCATGCAATCGTCCAGCATGGCGGCCAGGAAGCCGCCCTGGACCGTGCCGGCCGGGTTCAGGAATTCCGGCCGGCCCTCGAAACCGACGCGGACCGTGCCCTTCGCCCGGTCATAGGCGAGAAGCCGCCAGCCGAGCAGGTCCGCCGACGGCGACCGCGGCATTGCAGGACAATCGATCATGGGAGCTCCGCGCCGGATTGAACCCGGCGAGCATGACGGCCCGCTGCTGACAGCGTTGCGGCAACAGCGGTGGCGCGATCACCCGGCAACGCACGACGCCCCGAACCTCACCATCGCCTGCACCAGCCCCGTCAGCGACCAGCCTCGACGGCCCGGAGCGGCATTGCACCCGCTCCAGGTAAGCCTTTCCTCTGATAGTGTCGCCTTGCCCGAGCTTCTAGACTTTGCCGACCGTTGTCCGCTTCCGACGACGCATTCGACACCCTGGCCGACGCAGCCCGACGGCATGACTGCAGTGCCCTTGACGCCGCGCCACCGGACCGATCGAGCGGGCATTCGATCGCATCGGGAGAAGCGCGTGACCGACACCGCCATCGACACCCACATCCATCTCGACGACGCGAAGCGCCGCATCAAGGCGATCTTCATCGGCTCGGTCGGCAATCTGGTCGAGTGGTACGACTTCTACGCCTATACCGCCTTCGCGCTCTATTTCGCGCCGGCCTTCTTCCCCTCGACCGATCCGGTCGTGCAACAGCTGAACGCCGCCACCCTGTTCGCCGCCGGCTTCATCGTCCGGCCGCTCGGCGGCTGGCTGTTCGGCCATCTCGCCGACCGTTACGGCCGGCGCGTCTCGCTCACCGTCTCCGTGATCATGATGTGCGTGGGATCGCTGATCATCGCGGTGACGCCGACCTATGCCACCATCGGCTTCGCCGCTCCGGTCATGCTCGGCCTCGCACGCATCATCGAAGGCCTCAGCCTCGGCGGCGAATATGGCGCCAGCGCCACCTATCTCACCGAAGTGGCCGACCCGAACCACCGCGGCTTCTATTCGAGCTTCCAATATGTGACGCTGATCGGCGGCCAGCTCACCGCCATCCTGGTGCTGCTGCTCCTGCAGAACGTCTTCCTCACCCACGAGCAGCTGGTGGCATGGGGCTGGCGCATCCCCTTCGTCATTGGCGCCTGCCTCGCCATCGTCGCCGCCTTCATGCGCCGCCACATGCACGAGACCGAGGCCTTCCTGGAAGCGAGCAAAGGGCCGAAACGGACGAGTTCCCTGCGCGGCCTGCTCAACTATCCGCGCGAGGTGGCGATCGTCGTCGGCCTGACCGCCGGCGGCACCGCCGCCTTCTACACCTTCACCACCTATATGCAGACCTTCGTCCGCCAAACGGTCGGGCTCGACGATCTCACCACGACCTATGTGATCGCCGCCTCGCTGATCTTCGCCGCCCTGCTGCAGCCGCTTTACGGCGCCCTGTCCGACCGCGTCGGCCGCAAACCCCTGCTGATCTTCTTCGGTATTGCCGGGACGCTGCTGACCGTGCCGATCCTGACCACGCTCGCCGGCACGAAGTCGCCCTTCATGGCCTTCCTCCTGATCTCCGGCGCCTGGATCTTCACCGCCTGCTACACCTCGATCAACGCCGTGGTGAAGGCCGAGCTGTTCCCGACCTCGATCCGGGCGACCGGCATCGCTGTGCCCTATGCCGTCACCGTCTCGATCTTCGGCGGCACGGCGCCAGTCATCGCGCTCTGGTTCAAGCAACAGGGCCACGAGCAGTGGTTCTACTACTACCTGTCCGGCGTCATCTTCGTCTCGCTGCTGGTCTATGCCAGCATGCGCGACACCAAACACGACTCGGCCATGCACCGGCACGACTGAGCACCCGGCACGATCGGCAGGCGGCGCCGAGGCGGGCGCACGCCTGGCGGCCAGCCCGCGTGAGCCGGTCTTTCCGGCATGGGCGGGCCGCTCGGCGCCCGGTCGCCTGCCTGGCCGGGCCTGTGTTACAGATCTGCCACGCGCCCGAACCGGCGAAGGCAGTGCTGCTGAGAGAAGACTTCAATGTCCCGGACCATTACCTGCATCGAAGACCTGCGCCTGATCGCCAAGCGGCGGGTGCCGCGGATGTTCTACGACTATGCCGATTCCGGCGCCTGGACCGAAAGCACCTACCGCGCCAACGAGGCCGATTTCGGCCGGATCAAGCTGCGCCAGCGGGTTGCCGTCGACATGAGCAACCGGACGCTCGAAAGCACCATGGTCGGCCAGAAAGTCGCCATGCCCGTGGCGATCGCACCGACCGGGCTCACCGGCATGCAGCACGCCGACGGCGAGATCCTGGCCGCCCGCGCCGCCGAGAAGGCCGGCATTCCCTTCACGCTGTCGACCATGAGCATCTGCTCGATCGAGGACGTCGCCGAGAACACCTCGAGCCCGTTCTGGTTCCAGCTCTACGTCATGCGCGACCGCGACTTCATCAACAAGCTGATCGACCGCGCCAAGGCGGCCCGCTGCTCGGCCCTGGTGCTCACCCTCGACCTGCAGATCCTCGGCCAGCGCCACAAGGACATCCGCAATGGCCTGAGCGCCCCGCCCAAGCCGACGCTCGCCAACCTGATCAATCTTGCCACCAAGCCACGCTGGTGCCTGGGCATGCTCGGCACCAAGCGGCGCACCTTCCGCAACATTGCCGGCCATGCCAAGGGCGTCGAGGACATGAGCTCGCTGTCGGCCTGGACCGCCGAGCAGTTCGACCCGACGCTGAGCTGGGACGACGTCAAGTGGATCAAGGACCGCTGGGGCGGCAAGCTGATCCTGAAGGGCATCCTGGATCCCGAGGATGCCGAGCTCGCGGCGCGCAGCGGCGCCGACGCGCTGATCGTCTCCAACCATGGCGGCCGCCAGCTCGACGGCGCCATGTCCTCGATCGCCGCCCTGCCCTCCATCGTGCAGACCGTCGGCGACCGCATCGAGGTGCTGATGGACGGCGGCATCCGGTCCGGCCAGGACGTGATCAAGGCGCTGGCGCTCGGCGCAAAGGGGGTCTTCATCGGCCGCGCGTTTCTCTACGGCCTCGGCGCCATGGGCGAGGAAGGCGTCACCACCTGCCTGAACATCATCCGCAAGGAGCTCGACACCACCATGGCGCTGTGCGGCCTGCGCGACGTCAGGACAGTCGACCGCAACATCCTGGTCACCCCGGGCTCCAGCTCCAACATGGCCCCCTGACGCGTCGGCCGACATCGGGGATCGGAACCCGGCCGCCCCCGGCGCGGCCGGCGCCACCTCAGAAGCGCTTGGTAATCCCGACTCCAATCGAATAGCCCTCGGGAATCCCGTCGGCGTCGGCGCGCCCGCCCGAGAGGCACTTGCATTTGAAAGTGAAAGTCGCGGAGACGCTGAGGTCTTGCTTGGGGAGATCGACGGTCAGGCCGACGCTTGGCCTGTAGCCGGTTCGCGAACTCGGCAGATTGATCGTCACATACTCGCCGAGATGCTCCGAGATGAGGGGCGCGAGATAGGTCTTCCACAGCAGCTCGTCGACCAGATGCTGGCCGAAATCGGGGGTCATGCCGCCCACCCCGGCAATCCGCATGACGAATCCAACATCGTCGATATGGATGTTGCAGAGGTCGTCGAGCAAGGCGACGTGAACCGAGGTGATATCCCGTCGCTTGTCACCGATCCCCGCCTCGCCGAACCGCGCGCCAAACCCCTTGTCCCACAGCGGCGCACGGCGCCCCGGCCGCGCATCTGCCATGGACAGCGGACGGTCATCCAATTGAACCGGATTCCAGATCTCCCGAAAGCCGTATCCCCTGGTGGCCAGATAGGAGATGTCGAGCAGGTTCAGGGCGAAAGCGCTGCTGAAGAAGTGTTTGATCTTGTCCGGTCTCAGTGGAAAATAGTCGAAGGCCCGTTCGCCAGCCGTGTTGTTGGTCGTCACGAACTCCCGCCTCAGGCCTTCGAAATTCTTCGCGTGGAAAAAGATCCCGCCGAGCGTCGAAGCTTCGGCCTTGAAGGTCGGCTGGCCGTCCTTGCCGACATGGTTCACGTCGATGTGCTTCTCGAGGAGGATCGGCGGGTTGAATGTGCGAAGCCGCTCGCAAATCTTGCGATAGGTATCGCTTGTCTTCGGGTCGGCCATGTCCCTCTCCCGTGAAACGGATCGCGATGGGAATCCCGGACAATGTAACCGGGATGCCAGGTTGATGTCCGAGGTCTCGTTCGCCCCTGGAGCAGAAATGTTTCGCGGCACTCGCCAATATGCCTCACACAGTCGCTTCTTTCGCCTTGCAGCCTCCTCCCGCGACAATAAATTTCCAAATCCGGCATTCTTTTAAAAGAACAATTCGGTTGACATAACGACCGGACGCCATCATTTTGAACGCACTGCACAGCGCCCGGCGCTGGACGGTCGCGGGATTTGATGGAGCAGCTTGCACCGCGTCACCAAGGGCTAAAGCGCCACGAAGCGAATTCGTGGGCTCCCGTTTTGGAGAGTTTGCGATGAGCTTCGGGACTTGGCCTTCGGGCGCTTCCTCCCAGACTGGACACTGCCACCGGATGTCCTCGGTGATGGGCTCGTGTCGACGCTCCCAAGCGTCGATCACCCCTCCCTCGACCTCCCCTCGAAGAGGCGCCGGCGACGTCCGGTGGCAGATTTTTCATGTCCGACACCATCATCATTGAACTCGACGACGAACCCATCGGCCTCGGCCAGCGCACCCGCGGGGGCCTGCGCTTTTTCGCCTCGGCCCGATCGGTCCAGTCCCTCGACCATCAGGTGTTCCGTTCGATCCACGGCATCGAGCGCGCCGCCCGCGACCTGATCGCGACGGCGCGGCGCCGCGCCGCCTGATCAAGCCATTCCCGATCGCGACAGGACCCGGGGTTCCGATCCCGGGGCCGTCGCCCCATTGAACGAAGCCATTGCATCATGAACGCCGTCACCCAATTCAGGGACCCCGTCGCGGTCCTGCCGGCCGCCGAGCCGGCCATTCGCTTCGAGGCCTTGTCCAAGGTCTATCCCGCCCGCAAGGCCGATCCGGCCGTCACCGCGCTCGACGCGGTCACCCTGTCGGTCGCGAAAGGCTCGATCGCCGGCATTATCGGCCGCTCCGGCGCCGGCAAATCGACCTTGCTGCGCGCCATCAACGGCCTGGAGCGGCCGAGTTCCGGTTCGGTCTTCGTCGACAATGTCGATGTCGCGGCCCTCGACGCGGCCGGCCTGCGCGACCTGCGCCGGCGCATCGGCATGATCTTCCAGCACTTCAACCTTCTGTCCTCGCGCACCGTCTTCGACAATATCGCGCTGCCGCTCGAACTCGCCCGCACGCCGAAGGCGACGATCAAGGCGCGGGTCGACAATCTGATCGAGCTGGTCGGCCTGACCGACAAGCGTGGCCGCTATCCGGCCGAATTGTCGGGCGGCCAGAAGCAGCGGGTCGGCATCGCCCGCGCCTTGGCCACCGAGCCGAAAGTGCTGCTGTCGGACGAAGCGACCTCGGCGCTCGACCCGGAAACCACCCGGTCGATCCTGGCCCTGCTGCGCCGGGTCAACGAGATCACCGGCGTCACCATCGTGCTGATCACCCATGAGATGCAGGTGATCAAGGAGATCTGCGACCAGGTCGCGGTGATCGAGGCCGGCCGGATCATCGAGGAGGGTCCGGTCTACCGGGTCTTCGCCGCGCCCAGCACCGAGACGACCCGCACCTTCGTTTCCTCGGTCACCGGCGGCGAACTGCCGCGCGACATCACCGAGCGGCTGACCGCCGACCCGGCCGGCGCCCGCCATGCCGTGCTGCGCATCGTCTTCACCGGCGAGAATGCCACGGCCCCGATCCTGTCGCGGCTGTCGCGCTCGCTCGACATCGACGTCAACGTGCTGTCCGGCCAGGTCGACGAGATCGGCCGCCAGCCCTTCGGCAATCTCATGGTGACCATCCCGGCGAAGACGGAAACCGTCGGGGCCGTCACCGGCCTGATCAACGCCCATGGCCTGAAGGCGGAGGTGCTCGGTTATGTCGCCTGAAATCATCAACCTGATCTGGGCCGCCACCGGCCAGACCCTCTACATGGTCGCCGCCGCCGCCCTTGTCGGCACGCTCATCGGCCTGCCGCTCGGCCTGTTCCTCGCCACCAGCGGCAAGGGCGAGCTGTTCGAATGCGTGCCCGTCAACCGGGTGCTCGGCGTCGTCGTCAACGCCACCCGCTCGACACCCTTCATCATCCTGGTGGTGGCGATCATCCCGTTCACCCGGCTGATCGCCGGCACCTCGATCGGCACCGCGGCCGCCATCGTGCCGCTGACGGTGGCGGCGGCTCCCTTCATCGCGCGCATCATCGAGGCGGCGATCCGCGAGGTCGACCAGGGCCTGGTCGAAGCCTCCAAGGCGATGGGCGCAACCTCGCTGCAGATCGTGCTGAAGGTGCTGCTGCCCGAGGCGCTGCCGGCCATCGTGCTCGGCCTGACGCTCACCGTCGTCAGCCTCATCGGCTATTCCGCCATGGTCGGCGCGGTCGGCGCCGGCGGCCTCGGCGATCTCGGCATCCGGTTCGGCTACCAGCGCTTCATGCCCGACGTCATGGCCGCCGTGGTCGTGGTCCTGATCGTGCTGGTCCAGGCGGTCCAGACCATTGGCGAGGCGATCGCCCGCAAGGTCAACAAGCGCATCCGCGGCGCCTGAGCCGCCGAAATCCCTCAAATCCCCTCATCAACTCAGCCCCTTCGAACCTGGAGATCCCTATGTCCGATCATCGTTTCGACCGCCGCACCTTGCTGGGCGCCGGCGCCTTCACCCTCACCGCGCTGGCCGCCCCGAGCATCGCCCGCGCCCAGGCCCCGACCGTCATCCGTATCGGCGGCACCGGCGGCCCGCATTCGCAGATCCTGGAAGCGGTGAAGCCGGTCGCCGCCAAGCGCGGCCTCGACCTCAAGATCACCGAGTTCTCCGACTATATCATCCCGAACGCTGCGCTCGCCGCCGGCGAGCTCGACGCCAATTCCTACCAGCACAAGCCGTTCCTCGATCAGCAGAACGCCGACCGCAAATATGACCTGGTCAGCGTCGGCCTGACAGTCAACTTCCCGCTCGGCGTCTATTCGAAGAAGTACAAGACCTGGGCCGAGGTGCCGGACGGCGCCCAGATCGCCATTCCCAACGACCCGACCAATGGCGGCCGCACGCTGCTGTTGTTCCAGGACAAGGGCCTGATCAAGCTGAAGGCGGGTGTCGGCTACAGCCCGACCGTCGTCGACATCATCGAGAATACCAGGAAGTTCCGCTTCCTGGAGATCGAGGCGGCCCAGACGCCGCGCTCGCTCGACGATGTCGCGGCCGCTGCGGTCAACACCAATTTCGCCATTCCCGCCGGCCTCAACCCGACCCGCGACGCGCTGCTGCGCGAGGACCCGAAGGGCCCCTATGTCAATCTGATCGCGGTGCGCGCGGTCGACAAGGACAAGCCCTGGGTCAAGCCGCTGGTCGAGAGCTACCAGTCGCCCGAGGTGAAGGCCTTCATCGAGAAGACCTTCCAGGGCTCGGTCATCGCCTCCTGGTAAGAGGCAGCTGTCGGGCGGCGCGGCACTCACATCTCGCGTGAGCCGCGGCGTCTCTCCGGCATCGACCGCCAGACGAAAAGCACCGGCAGATCAACCCTCTCGCGTAGGGAGAGGGTGCCGGCGTCAGCCGGCGGGTGAGGGGCGTAAGCGCTCAGAATTGATACCGGCGCGCGTCGAGCATACAGCCCCATCCGGAGAGGGACGTCCCCTCACCCGGCGCCTGACGGCGCCACCCTCTCCCTTTGGGAGAGGGTTGATTTCGCTGCGCCTTCGCTCGCTTCCACGTTTCCGAAAAACCCCGCCGTAACCCAGCCAGCCTCACTCCGCCGGCACCGCCATCGCCGCTTCGCGGTCGCGCGGGAAGACCAGGGCGGCGAACGCGATCAGCACGCACAGGGCGGCCAGCACCTGGAGGGTCAGGGCGAAACCGCCGGTGCGGTGCAGCCAGGCGACCAGCCAGACCGCGCAGGCGCCGACCCCGAAGGTGATGGTGTAGCGCGCGGCAAAGGCCCGGGCCCGCCATTCGTCGCTGGTATATTTGCCGGTCATCGCATCATTCAGCGTCACCTGGCTGTACATCACGGTGACCACGCCGGTCGCGGCGACCAGCATGGCCCAGTCCTGCGCGACCGAGGCCAGCAGCAGGAACGGCGTCAGCGCGAAACCGATCGGGATGAACAGGGTCCGCAGCGGATAGCGGTCGATCAGATGACCGACGGTATATTGCGAGATCGCGCCGCACAGATAGACCATGAAGCCGATCGAGCCGATGACCGCCGGCGCCGAGCCGAACATGGTGATGCGCTCCTGGATCAGCTTGGGCAGCGCCACTGTGACCGCGTTGAAGGTGATGCCCAGCGAAAAGGCGACGAACAGCAGGATGACGAAGACCCGCATCATCTCGTCCCGGCCGATACGCGCCTGGCCGCCGGCCTTCGAGCCGAGCCGCTTCTCGTCCTTGACGTTCGCCATGAAGGCGAGGCCGACGATGATGCTGACGAAACCGGGAATGAAAAAGGCCGATCGCCAGCCGAACCACTGGGTCAGGGCACCGGTGATCAGCGCCGAGAAGGCCACGCCGAGATTGCCCCAGACACCGTTGACGCCGATGTCGCGGCCGAGCTTCTGCGCATGCGACACCAGCATGGCCGTGCCGACGGGATGATAGATCGCACCGAAGGCGCCGATGGCGGTGAGGCCGACGGCAAGTTCCGTGGCGTTGCGGGCAAGGCCGGTGGCCGCCACCGCCAGCCCGCCGCCGATGAAGAAGATCACCAGCATGTTGCGCCGGCTCCAGCGATCGCCGAGCCAGCCGGCCGGCATGGACAGGGCGCCGAAGGCGATGAAGCCGCCGAGCGACAGCGGCAGCAGGTCGCCGAAGGGCACGCCGAACTCGGTCGCCATGGTCAAGACCGCAGTGGCGAAGATCAGCATCATCAGATGGTCGAGTGCATGCGCGATATTGATATAGGCGATGACGGTGGTCGGGCGGTTCATCGGAGGCGTCCATTGGCGGGATCGGCCCGGCCAGATTAGGATGGCCTATGAACGATGTAACGCCAACTCCTGTCGACAAGACGCCAGACACCGCCTTCGCCGCCGGCATTGGTGTTCTCGCCCGGCGCTATCCGCAAGGCACCCATCTCGCCTTGCACCGGCATGAGACCGCCCAGCTCATTTTCGCCGTGTCGGGCACCATGCAGGTCACCACGCCGGCCGGCCGCTGGCTGGTGCCGCCCGAGCGCGCCGTCTGGGTGCCGGCCCGTTTCGCCCATGCCATCGACATGCTCTCGGATGTCGAGATGCGCTCGACCTATGTGGCGGCCTCAGCCCCCCAAGGCGGCTGGGTCGCGGCGGCGCCCCCCCAGGACCGGGTGATCGCCGTCTCCAGCCTGCTGCGCGCGCTCATTCTCGCCCAGTTCGACCGGCCGCTGGCCCCCGGCCGGCGCCGCGCCATCACCGCCCTGCTGCTCGACGAGGTGGCGCGCGCCGAGGCCGCTCCGACCTTCGTTCCGATGCCGCGAAGCCAGGCGATGATCAGGCTCGCCGAAGCCGTGATCGCCGATCCCGCCGGCACCGCCGACCTCGCCGATCTCGCCGCGCGCGCCGGCACCTCGGTGCGCACCGCCTCGCGGCTGTTTCCGGCGGAGACGGCTTTGACCTTCAAGGCCTGGCGCCAGCGCGCCCGCATCATGGCGGCGATCAAGGCGCTCGGCCGCGGCGGCCCGGTCAAGGAGGTGGCGCGGGCGCTGGGCTTCTCGTCCTCGGCCGCCTTCGGCGTCGCCTTCAAGACCGTTACCGGCAAGAGCCCCGGCGGCTTCTTCGATCCGGCCGGCACCGCCGGCACGGCCGGCAATGGCGCGGAAGCCGGCTGAGGCGCCTCAGGCCGCGCGGTTGCGCGAGGGTGCAGGCTTTGCTTCGGTCCCGGCTTCGCTGGTCAGCGCCTGCAGGAAGCGGCGCACCTCATCGGCGAGCCGCGACGACTGCGCGCCGAGATCGGCCGAGGTGGTGAACACTTCGGCCGCCACGCCCTTGGTCTGGTCGATCCCGTCATTGACCTGCGACACGTTGGACGACAGCGTGCGGGTGGTCTGCGCCGCCATCTGGGCGCTCGCCGCGATCTCGCGGGTGGCGGCATCCTGTTCCTCGATCGCCCCGGCGATCGAACTGGTGACCGCGTGAATCTCGGTCATGGTGCGCGCCACGTCGCGGATGGTGCCGACCGCACTTGCCGTCGAGGCCTGGATACCGGCGATCTGCTGGGCGATCTCATCGGTCGCCTTGGAGGTCTGGGCGGCAAGCTGCTTGACCTCCTGCGCGACCACGGCGAAACCGCGCCCTGCCTCGCCCGCCCGCGCCGCCTCGATAGTCGCGTTGAGCGCCAAGAGATTGGTCTGCGAGGCGATCGCCTGGATCAGGCCGACCACGTCGCCGATCTTCTGTGCCGCGTCGGAAAGCCTTGCCACATCCGCCGAGGAAGCTTCCGTCATGCCGGTCGCGCTGCGCACCACCGTCGTCGCACTGCCGACCTGGCGCGAGATTTCCTGGATCGAATGGGTCAGTTCCTCCGCCGCCGAGGCGACGGTCTGGACATTGACCGAGGTCTCCTCCGAGGCCGCCGCCGCTGACATCGCCTCGTCGGAGGCGCTCGCCGCGATCGCGGTCAGCGACTGCGACGTCGCCTGCATGCGCCGCGCGCTGCCGTCGACGATCTGCAGCACCCCCTCGGTCGCCTGCCGGAACGCCGCGACGGCCGCGTTCACCTGCTCGTTGCGGGCCGCCCGTTCTTCCAGCAGAACCTGCTGATAGGTCGATATGGCCAAGTCGAGATCGAACAGCACCACCTTGTTCAGGCTCTCGATCAACCGCGCGGCCCGCTTCGGCGCGAAACGGTTGTTTTTCAGCACGAGAAGGGCGAGCTCCGACAGCATGAATTGGTAGCCGCCGATATACCAGCGCGGCTCCAGCCCGATGCGATGATGCGCGCGCCCGATGCGATCGATGCTCTCGGCATAGCCGGCATCGAACGTGCCGCTGAACAGGCGCTCCCAGTGCCGGACCTGGGCATTTTCCAGCGCACCCTGCCGGCTGCCGATCAGCGCCGCCATCTGCGGCTCGGCCTGCAGATGGGCATAGAAGCGCTTCAGGATGCCGCCAAGCGCCGGTGCGATCATGGCCCACAGCGGCTCGAGATCGGCCTCGGTGCCGCGGTCGATCCGCGCGAAAGCCAGCCGTGCGCGGAGATCCCGGTCCTGTGTCATGAAGCAGCCGTCCCATGCAACGAAATGCGATGACGGATAACTGCCCAAGAATGCTTAATGGATGATGTATGGGAGAAATTGATCACACCTCCGGAAGTGATGGCAAAATATATACAATACATCAGTCAGGCAAATCACAGAGATTGATGCAACGACACGAGAAATTGCGCCAGTATGCAAACTAGAAAGGCTTATCCCGTTCGCTCAGGCACATACCGGATATAGATCGGATAAGACGCGGCGAAGGCGGACGGCCGTCCGGGGGGCGAGGAGAACCGCCTCGGATGCCGTTCAGTGACGCTGGCGGGAGGACGTTGGCACGATTTGGCGCAGGCCCGGGCGTGAAACGAGAGGCCGGTGCCCCGGGGATCCACAGGCTCGTCTTCAGGCGACGGCGAGCGTGCCGTGCTCTCTTCGGGTGGGGCGGTCGGCGGACATTCCGCTTGACGACGAACGTGGGCAGCGACAGTGTTGCCGCATGCTCCGGAACCGGAACCTTTGTGACCGACGCCGACGCCGCTCGACCCACGCGGCGGCTCTTCGGGCTGCGCGTCGCTCAGCGTCCTTCCGCATGTGACTGCCTCGCCGTAGTCCCACCAGCAGAAGCGGCCCGGCCCGCGTTCCCAAACCTCCGCAGCCCTCGGCTCCGGGGGTTTTCTTTTGCCCAAACCCATAAGGACATCACCATGAGCATTCGCGTCGGCATTGTTGGGATCAGCGGCTTTGGCGGTGGCGAAGCGTTGCGCCTAATCGCGAGCCACCCCTCTTTCGAGCTGGTCTACGCTGCGGGCGACAGCAGCGCCGGCAGTCGGCTGGCGGATCGCTTCCCCGGTGTACCGACCAAGCTGGCCGAGTTGGTCATCGAGAAGTGGGATCCGAAGTCCTTGCCGAAGCTCGACGTGCTGTTCGCGTCGCTGCCCACGGGGGCCTCAGCCGATGCACTGGCTCGCGTCCCCAGTGACGTGAAAATCGTCGATATCGGCGGGGACCATCGCTACGTCGAGGGCTGGGCCTATGGCCTTGCCGATATATGGCCTGCCCAGATCGAGGGGCAGACCCGCATTGCCAATCCCGGCTGCTTCCCCGCCGCGGCGCTGACCGCGCTGGCGCCGCTGCTGGCCGATAAGCTGGTCGAGCCGGGCAACATCGTGATCGACGTCAAGACGGGCATCTCCGGAGCAGGCCGGGGTGGCGACAGCAAGTTCGGCTACGCCGAGAGCAATGAGAACCTGATCCCCTACGGTCTGCTCAAGCACGTCCACATGCCCGAGATTGCCAAGACGATCGAGCGGTTGAGTGGCGGCAACGCAGCCGGGCTGGTGTTCACGCCGCATTTGGTGCCCATGACGCGCGGCATTCTCGCCACCATCTATTGCCGCGGCAGCGCTACCACGGACCAATGCCTGGACGCGGCGCGGCGCTTCTATGCCGGGCGGCCGTTTGTCCGCGTCACCGACAAGCCGCCACAGACCAAATGGGCGACCGGCTCGAACCTCGCATTCGTCAGTTATGCGGCCGATCCGGAGCGCAACCTGGTGATCGCGATGGGCGTGGTCGATAATCTCGGCAAGGGCGCGGCAGGCCAGGCGGTGCAGAATGCGAACCTTATCTGCGGCTTGCCGGAAACCGCGGGACTGGACGGCGCGCCTGTTTGGCCTTGACGAACCAAGTCGTGGATATCAGGGCCGGGCCCCGGGCAAGATGAAGCGGAGCCCCGCGAGACGGGCGCAGGACCTGCACCGAGCCTAGAGCATGGTGCGGTCGACACATCGTCTTGCCCGGGCTCGGCCCTGGCATCCACAACATGTTCGCATCGAAATCGACCCATCGGAAACACCGGGCGGAAAGGCTGGACAAGGCCCCCCGCGACGGCAGCCCATCGTCAGCGTAGCGCCGGCGTCCGCCCCAGCACGCGCAGCAGGTCGGCATGGACAGCCGCGATATGCTGCTGGAGGAAACCGCAGGCCGCCTCGATCCGGCCGGCGCGGCACAGCGCGATCAATTCGCCATGCTCCCGCTCGGCCGTGCCCATGGCTTCGGTGCGGCTGAGCTGCACCCGGGTATAGCGGTCGCTGGTCTGCAGGAGCGACAGGACGATCGCCTGTGTCCGCGGCTGTTTCGCCCGGGCATAAAGCGCCATGTGGAAATCGGCATTGAGCACGCCCCAGCGGCTGACGTCATGGGCGGCGATCGCGCCGACGAACTGTTTCTGGATCGCCTCGAGCCCCGCGAAGTCCTGCGCGTCGAACAGCGGCGCCGACTGGGCCAGCATGCGCGGCTCGAGAATGGCCCTCAGCTCGAACACGTCGTTGATCTCGTCGAGCGACAGCTCCGAGACGATCGCCCCCTTATGCGGCGCGATCCTGACCAGGCCCTCGGCCTCCAGCTGGAACAGCGCCTCGCGCACCGGGATGCGGCTCACCCCATAGGCCTCGGCGAGCGCATCCTGGCGCAGTTGCGCGCCGGCCACGTGAGACCCGTCGAGGATGGCCTGGCGCAACTGGTCGGCGATCGCGGCGGACAGGGTCTTGTGCTTCAGCGGAACGTTCATGCGAGACCCACCTTACAGCATTTTGCGCCGGGAGCAGCATCGGAGAGACGCAAGAAAATGCGCGAGAACAAGGAGTTATCACGGCGCCGCGAGCCGGCCGGCGGCCCACGGCGAGAGCTGTAGAAATTGCTTCGCCGGCGCTTGACTTGGATATTGTATAAAATCTACGATCCAAAAATTCCAGAGCAAAACGCACTCCAAAAAAAGCGAGGGCATCGATGGTTGAACACGCGATCACGTCACCGGCGGTCATCGCGCCCTATCGGCTGATCACCTGCGCCTCCAACCGCCTGCTGGCCGCAGAGCGCCTGGCGATCATGGGCCTGATGTTCCTTCTGACCGGCCTGATCCTGGTCAATGTGGTGACCCGCTACACCGGCTTTCCGATCTATTGGATCGACGAATCGGCTGTTTATTCGGTGGTCTGGCTGACCTTCATCGGCGCCTCCGCCATGACCCGGCTGAGGCTCGATTTCGCCGTCACCATGCTGACCGAGCGCCTGCCGGCCCGGGCCATGAAGGTCGCCAAGGTGATATCGACCGGCGCGGTGGTCGCCTTCGGCCTGGCCCTCGTCGCCATGTGCTGGCTCTGGATGGACCCCGTCGGCATCGCCCGCGCGGGTTTCGATGCCCGCGAATTCGCCGGCGAGACCTTCAATTTTCTCTATACCGAGCGCACCCAGACGCTGAACTGGCCGACCTGGGTGCTCTACCTGATCCTGCCGATCTTCGCGGTTTCGATGACCATCCACGGTGCCGCCAACGTGCTGGAGGACCTGGACCTCGTGCCCAAGGCCAGCCATCCCGGCTTCCGGCTCTCCGACGTCGACGCGGTGAACTGACATGGTCACCACGACAGCCTTCATGATCATCATGCTTGTCGGCGTGCCGATCGGCCTGTGCCTGTGCATTGCCGGCATGGTCTATATCGTCGCCTCCGGCAATCCGCTGCTGTTCCAGAGCTTCCCGCTGCAGCTGTTCGGCGGTGTCGACAGCTACGGCCTGATCGCCATTCCGCTGTTCATCCTGATCGGCGAGATCATGAATGGCGGCGGCATCACCAAGCGCATCATCGACCTCGCCATGGCCTTTATCGGCCAGCTCCGCGGCGGGCTCGCCTATGTCAACATCCTCGCCAACATGTTCGTCTCGTCGATCCTGGGATCGGCGACCGCGCAGGTCGCGATCATGGCGCAGATCATGGTCCCGGAGATGGAGAAGAAGGGTTACGACAAGACCTTCGCCGCCGGCCTGACCGCCTATGGCGGCATGCTCGGCCCGATCATCCCGCCCTCGGTCATGTTCGTCGTCTACAGCGTGCTGGCCCAGGTCTCGGTCAGCGACATGCTGATCGCCGGCATCGTCCCCGGCGTCATCCTGACCGCGCTGTTCTGCGTCGTCATCGCCATCATGGGTTATGTCTACAACTACCCGCGCGGCGAGGCGATGACGCTGCGCGAGCGCGTCCGGACCATTCTCGACGCCTGCCCGACCTTGCTCATCCCCATCGTCATTGTCGGATCCATCCTCGGCGGCCTCGCCAACGCGACCGAATCGGCCGCCGTCGGCACCATCGCCGCGGCGCTGATCGGCCGCTACTGGACCAAGGAATTCTCGTTCTCGCGCCTGCCTGAAATGATGCTGCGCGCCGGCATCTATTCCGCCGTGGTGCTGTTCCTGGTCGCCGCCGCCGCCGTGTTCTCCTGGGTGCTGATCTTCGGCAAGGTGCCGCAGGAAGCCGCCGCCTGGATCCAGTCGGTCGCCAAGGATCCGATCAGCTTCATGCTGCTGGTCAATGTCATCCTGCTGGTCATCGGCACCGTCATCGACGGCATTCCCGGCCTGATCATGACCGTGCCGATCCTGCTGCCCATCGCCACCGAGGTCTATCAGATCGATCCCCGCCAGTTCGGCGTGGTGGTGGTGGTCAACCTGGTGCTCGGCCTGCTGTCGCCTCCCGTCGGGCTCTGCTTCTTCGTCGCCGCCGCCGTCACCGGCGCCAAGCCCGGCAAGATGTTCCTCGTCACCATGCCGTTCTTCGCCGTCTCCTGCGTGCTGCTCGTGCTGCTCTCGCTCTTCCCCTTCCTGTCGCTCGCCCTTCTGAAATGACCGCCACTGCCTCGAACCTCCCGGAGTGATCCATGACCCTCAGCCGTCGTCATCTCATCACGGCCGCCGCCGCCGGCGCAGTGCTTCCGCTGGCCGCGCCCTCGCTGGCGCTGGCCCAGGCGCGCGAATTCCGCCTTGGCATTCTCACCCCCAACGGCCATCCCTGGAACAAGGCCGCGCTGAAGGTCGGCGATATCCTGAAGGCCGAAACCAATGGCCGCCTGTCGCTGACCGTGTTCCATTCCGGCCAACTCGGCAACGAAGCCGCGATGCTGCAGCAGATGCAGTCGGGCGCCCTCGACATGGGCTGGATCATGGCCGCCGAACTCGGCTCGCGGGTGCCCGCCATCGCCGCGATCACCGCGCCCTATGTGGTCGATTCCACGCCGAAGATCGCCAGGCTGGTGCGCCATCCCGTGGCGATGAAACTGTTCGACGTGCTGCCGCGCGAGACCGGCACGGTCGGGCTGGCCTGGGGCATTACCGGCATGCGGGCGATCTTCTCGGCGCGTGACATTTCAACGCTTGCCGACATCCGGGGCATGAAGCTGCGCATCAATGCGACCCCGGTCTATCGCGACTTCTACCAGGCGCTCGGCGCGGCCCCGACGCCGATCCCGACGCCGGCGGTGTTCGACGCCATGACCAACGGCCAGGTCGACGGCCTGGAAGCCGATCTCGAATTCTCCTGGAACCAGCGCTTCGACAAGGTGTCGAAGGTCATCCTGCAGATGAATGCCGTGTTCATGCCGATGATCGCGCTGGTCTCTGGCCGGGTCTGGCAGACCGTGCCGGCGGCCGATCGTGAACTGATCACCAAGGCGGTCAAGACCGCGCTCGATGCCCAGATCGACGAACTCGCGGAGAACGAGCCCAAGCTGATCGAGCAGTTCCGCGCAGCGCCCATCCCGATCCGCACCGCCAATGTCGCCGATGCCCAGGCGGTGATCCAGGAATTCGACAAGCTCTGGCTGCCCAAGGCGCCCGTACTCGCCGACCTGCGCAAGGTCGGCGCCAGTCTCTGACCCCTATCCGGTCATCGTTTCAGGGCGGGCGCCAGCGCCTGCCCTCCCCTCTAGAGCATGATCGCCTCAGATTGAAGCATATCCGGCATTGGCGAGGTAGTTGGCGCATTCACTCGGGGCGAACGCCTCGAGGGTGATGCCGATGCGCCGCCAGGTGTCTTCCAGTTTGCGTTCCGCAGCGGCGCGCAGGAGATGCTTG
>JAFKKV010000026.1 GCA_017304475.1 Hyphomicrobiales bacterium
TTCGACAGCGATGGAATCACGACAATGCGGCAAGCGCAAATTGCAAGAAAACCGCCGGCCATCAGCCCAAAACCGGCAAACTCCATGACCTGTCGGCGCCGCTTCCTTGCACGATATCAACGGCCTGGGAGTTCTTCACAGGCGACTGACGACGGTGCTGGCCGACGGTGCGATGACCGTCATCAGGCTCTGCACGATGCCGACCAGGACGCCGGCGACGATGGCGCCGTAGAGCGAGCCGAGCCCGCCGATCACCAGCACAACGAAGGCGAGCGCCGTCATGTCGCCGCCCATGGTCGAGGTCGCGCCCATCAAGGGCAGAGCCAGCGCGCCGGCAAGGCCGGCAAGCCCGGTGCCCAGCGCCATGCCGAAGGCCAGGAGCAGGTCGACATTGATGCCGAGCGCCTGGGCCATGTGCGGCTTGTCGATGCCGGCCCGGATGAAGGCACCGAGCCGGCTGCGCTCGATCAGCAGCCAGACCGCGCTGATGACCAGCGCGGAAAAGACGCTGGCGAAGATGATGTAGCGCGGCACCAGGGTGAAGCCGAGATCGACGGCACCCGACAGCCACGGCGGCGGTGCGGCGCTGAGGCCGATCGTGCCCCAGCCGATGAGCAGACATTGCTCGATGACCAGCGCCACGCCGAACAGGATGATGAGCTGCGGCAGGTAGTCGCCGTCCTTGACCTGGCGCAGCACGAGACGATCGAAGAACAATCCGGTCGCGGCACTGCCGAGCGCGGCGAGCGCCAGCGCCAGCGGGAACGGCACGCCGGCCTTGATCGCCGAATAGCAGAGATAGGCGCCGAGCGCGTAGAAGGCGCCATGGGCGAAATTGGGGATGTTGAGCAAGCCCTTGATGATCGACAGGCCGAACGCCATCAGCGCATAGATCATGCCGATGGCGATGCCGTTGACCAGTTGGGCGAGAATGAGCCAGGTCATCGAAAGCTTCCCTTTGCCGCGCCAGGGTCCGCCCCGGCTCAGAGCCCGGGCATCGCCTTGCAGGCGTTGAGGGCGGCCGGCTGCGTCTGGGTACTGGTCGCGACGATCTCGGCGAAATCGGTGGCCGTCTTCATCTCGGCCGCCGCCTTGCAGCGCACGACGAAATAGGGCCGCACGGTCTGGTGGGTCGCCGGGTCGACCGACATGGGACCGAGCACGCCGTCCCAGCGCATGGTTTCGAGCGCCTGCACGACGGCTGCGACCTCCGTCGACTTCGCCTGTTCCATGGCGAGCAGCAAGGAACGGACGGCATCATAGCCATAGGCCGCGGCATAACCCGGCGCGCCGCGGTGGCGCTGCTGGTAGAGCGCGACGAACTCCTTGTTCGCCGGCGTGTCGATGTCGGGATAGTAGTTCTGGCCGAGAATCATGCCGGTCCGCATCTCGGGTGCGAGTTCCGGCAATTGATCGACTTCGAGCGTCCAGGGGCCGACGACGGCAATCCCGCTTGCATCGAAGCTGGAGAACTGGCGGATGGCGGTCACCGCATCGGCGCCGGCGGTGTTGAGGAACAGGATGTCCGGCCGCGCCGTCACCACCTTGGTCAGATAGGAGGTGAACTGCCGTTCGCCGAGCGGGTGATTGTCATTGCCGATCAGCTCGAAACCGAGTTCGGCGGCCACCACCTGGGTATATTTGAACAAGGCATGGCCGAACACGTAGTCGGCGCTCAGGCTGTAGATCTTCTTCTTGTCGGGATGGGCTTTCCTGACATGTTCGAGCGTGGCGCGCACCGCGGTATAGGGATGGGCCGACCATTGGAAGGTGTAGCGGCCGCAGCGCGAGCCGGTGAAATCCTCCGAACCGCCGGCGGCATATTGCAGGAGCTTTTCGCGCTGGGCGACCTCGGATTCGGCGAGGCCGACGGCGCTCGAATAGGCGCCGAGGAAAAAGCGCATGCCGTCGCTGCTGGCCGCCTCCTGCACGCGCCGGACGCCGACGGCCGGCTTGCCTTCGTCATCGCGGGTGATGAGCCTGACCGGCTGGCCGAGGACCTTGCCGCCGCGGGCCGCGACCGCCAGCGCCGCGCCCTGGCCGATCAGCTCGCCGGCAAAGGCGAATGTGCCGGTGCTCGGCGTGACCAGGCCAATGGTAACCGGCCTGGCTGCGGCCGCCGTCTGGCCCCAGGCCATCTGCAGCGGCGACGCCGCCAGGACCGAGCCGGTGGATGCCAGAAGCGCCCTGCGTGAAATGGTCGATGACATGCCTCTTCCCCTCTTTTTGGTCGTGTCGACCGGGTGCGGCGGCGGGCGCGCGAAGGCATGGCCGGCAAGCCCTGGGCTTGCGGCGCTGTCCTTGATGCGACATCCCTTTCGCCAGGCCCCGTTTGATTTTCTCTGGTCAGGCAAATACAATACGCACCGTTGCGTATGTCAATAAGGAAAGTGATTGTGACCCAGCTTGTTTCCGTTCGGACCGGTCGACCGCGCGACCAGGCGGTCAATCGCGCGATCCTCGATGCGGCGCGCGAGCTGATCGCGGAACAGGGTTATGGGAGCTTCTCGATCGAGGCGGTGGCGGCGCGGGCATCCGTCGCCAAGCAGTCGATCTACCGGCGCTGGGCCTCGCGCGGCGCGCTGCTGATCGATCTCTACATGGATGGACTGGAAGGCACGCGTCCGCTGCCGGGCACCGGCTTCGGGCCGGACTTCAAGGCGCTGATGAGCCAGACGGTCGAGCGCCAGCGCGACATGGCCTATGCCAATGTGCTGAAGGGCCTGATGATCGAGGCGCAGAGCGATGCCGACCTGCGCGAGCTGTTCATCGCCAAGATCGTCGCGCCGCGCCGCGAGACATTGCGCCGGGTGCTGCAGCAGGCCACGAGTACGGGCGAATTACCGGCCGGCCTCGATATCGAGATGATGCTCGACCTGACCTTCGGCGCGGTCTGGTTCAACATGATTGCGACGGTCGACGGCATCCAGAGCGATTTTCCGGAGCGGGCGCTGGGTGTGTTCGAGACCTTGATGGCGACGCGGGCCGGGGCGTAGGGCGTCCCGGATTCGGGTCGAACAGGTTCGCTGGATCCGTGATGGTCCGCCACGGTTAGGTCCGTGCTTTGCACCGAGGTCAGCCGTCCTTCGAGGCTCGCTGCGCTCGCGCCTCAGGATGAGGTTTGAGGAGCATGGCAGCAGCGGCGGTGCGGAATGTGCGACACGCTCATCGCTTCATGAGCAACGCTGGTGCAACTCTCAACAAACCTCATCCTGAGGCGCGAGCGCAGCGAGCCTCGAAGGACGGCATTGCTCTACGCAGAGCATCTCACTCCGAGGCCATTACACCCTAACGACCGCCTCCCAAAGCGATATGGCCGATGCCCTTGCGGGCAACCTCGTCGATCGCGTCGTCGTAACCGGCATCGGCATAACGCATGACGCCGAGCGAGGTGTCGTTGGTCAAGGACAGGTCGAGCCGCTCCCCGGCCTCCGGCGTGCCGTCGGCGATGAGCGTGACGCCGGCGCTGGTCATGTAGCCGGCATAGCCGCCGCCGCCGGAATGGATGGCGACGAGATCGGCCTTGGACGAACACAGCATCATGGCGTCGAGCAGCGGCCAGTCGGCGATCGCGTCGGAGCCGTCCTTCATGTTCTCGGTCATGATGTTGGGATGGGCCATGGCGCCGGCATCGAGATGGTCGCGGGTAAAGGCGACGGGACCGGCAAGCTCGCCCGCCGCGACCAGCTTGTTGACGGCCTGTGCCAGCGCGGTGCGTTCGCCATGGCCGAGCCAGGCGATGCGCGCCGGCAGGCCCTCGAAGGGCACATGCTGGCGGGCGAGCCTGATCCAGTTGGTGACGATCCGGTTGTCCGGGAACATCTCCAGAAGGAGATCGTCGATGCGCGCGATATCGGCGCTGTCGTTGGACAGGGCGATCCAGCGGAACGGCCCGATGGCGCGGGCGAAGAGCGGCCGAAGGAAAGCCTCGGTGAAGATCGGGATGTCGAAGGCCCTGTCGACGCCACCCTCGCGCGCCTGGGTGCGGATGAGATTGCCATTGTCGAAAACGATGGCGCCCTTGGCCTGGAAGCCGAGCATGGCTTCGACATGGCGGACGATCGAAGCACGGCTTTCCGCCATCAGCGTCTTCGGGTCGGACAGGCGCATGGCCCGCGCCTCGGCCAGCGTCCGGGTCGCCGGCACGTAGCCATAGACCAGGTCATGCGCCGAGGTCTGGTCGGTGACGACATCGGGCACGATGCCGCGCGCCAGGATCTCCGGATAGATCTCGGCGGCATTGCCTGCGAGACCGACCGACAAGGGTTGGCGGGCCGCGACCGCCTCGGCGATCAGCGCCAGTGCCTCGTCGAGATTGGCCGCGCGGCGTTCGAGATAGCCAATGGCCAGGCGCTTGGTGATGCGCTCTGGATCGATATCGACGACCAGCGTTGCCGCGCCCGCCATCCGGCCGGCGAGCGGCTGGGCGCCGCCCATGCCGCCGAGCCCCGCGGTCAGCACGAAACGGCCCTTCAGGTCGCCGCCGAAATGGCGCTCGCCAATGCGCATGAAGATTTCGTAGGTGCCCTGGATGACCCCTTGCGAGCCGATATATTGCCAATCGCCGGCGGTCAGCCCGCCCCAGCAGATCAGGCCCTTGTCCTGCAGCGCGTAGAAATTCTCGGCCTTGGCCCATTGGCCGACAATGTTGCAATTGGCCATGATCACGATCGGCGCTTCGCGATGCGTCCTGACGATGCCGATCGGCTTGCCGGACTGGACCAGCAAGGTCTGATCCTCGTCCATGGTCTTCAGCGCGCGGACGATGGCGTCGTGCGAGGGCCAGTCGCGCGCCGCCCGGCCGAGTGCCGCGTAGACGATGAGATTGTCCGGATCCTCGCCGACCGCCAGCACGTTTTCCAGGAGGCGCAACAGCCCCTCCTGGCGCCAGCCCTTGCAGCGCAGATCATTGCCCGAGGCGACCTGGAAATCTTCCCTCATGCGACATGGTCCAGGGCGTAGTCGACCAGCGGAATCCCCAGGGCTTTCTCGACATAGGGATAGACGCTGCGATCGGTGGCGCTCGAGCTCAAGGGAATGCGGGCCTTGGCGATGTGCAGCACCAGAAGCTCCATGCCTTCCTTGATATGGCCCGCCGAGATGGGCCTGCCCTCGGTGTCGAGGGTTGCGATCACATCCGGATAGGTCGAGGTGCGCTGGCCGGTCTCGTCCTCGGTCGCCATATATTCGTTCATCACGTGGAGCTTGCAGGCCTTGTTGCCGGCGCCAAGCGTGACCGTGCCGATGTCGAAGGCGTCATTGGTATAGACGAGGTTCTTGGCGCTGACCTTGCCCTGGAACAGGATCGAGCCCTTGGCGGTGTCGCAGATCGCATCGATCACGGCGGCGCCGCCCTTCGGTTCGGCGGCGATGATGGCGGCGCCCAGTTCGAGCGCCCGCGAAATGCCGCCGAGCGCCGCGTTCTCGCGCACATAGGAGGCGCGCAGGGGATTGCGGCACGAGGCGATGAAGCCACCGGCCATGTCGCCGGCGGTGCGCAGGATGGGCGAGACCTTGGCGGTCGCGCCGCGCACCACCAGCTCGATATACTGGTTCTTGGCGCGATTGCCGCCGACCGCCGTCTGGATCACCTGCGCCGGCGAACCAGCCATGCCGATCGAGCCCATGTCGCCGGTCGGATGGGCCCGGATGTCACCCACCGCGTCGATCACCTTGGTGCCGAGAATGGCGCCCGGCAGCCAGGCATTGAGCGTCGAGGACATGCCGTTCTGCCCGATCATCAGGCCGTAGATCGGTGCGCCCAGCGCCTCCTGCAGCAGCTTGACCGCATTGACATAGTCGACGCCGAGCATCTGCCAGTCGGTATTGTCGCCGGGTGCGCCGATCGCCGCCGCGGTGGCGATCCAGGCATCGTCGGGCACCTCGTCCATGGAGACGAGCTCGGGCTCGCCGGCATTGACGGCCGCCGTGCCGAGCATGAGGCCGTGCCGGACCCAGCCGCCGCCGCCGGCCGCGAAGATCGATCCGCCCTTGACCGCCGCATCGACATCGGCGGCTTTCAGAATGCGTCCCATGGCTCACTGTTCCCTTCGTCTGCCTGGTTTGCGGCCGGTGACGTTGCTGTTACCAATCGTCCCCGCCCCGTTTCGCTCAACCGGAGAAAGACCGCCGAGGGCCGGGCGCCGCGCTGCGCGGGCCCGAAACCGAGACGGGTCGTCCTGATGGCGCTGGAAATTCATCCGCTGATCTATTTCGTCCGGACGCTGCAGCGACGCTCGATGAAGCAGGCCGCGGCGGATCTCGGCGTGCGCGGCTCGACCATCAGCCGGGCGCTCGGCGTGCTCGAATACGAGTTGGCGACCCGGCTCATCGTGCGCCGGCCCGACGGCATCGTCGCCTCCTTCGAGGGCGAGCAGCTCTACCGGACCGCCGTCCTGATCCTGAACTGGACGGCCAGGTTGCCCGCCATCGTCCGGGGCGAGGCATCGCCCGGCGCCGGCACCGGCGAGAGCGCCGGTATCGGGCTTGCGGCGCTCACCGCGCTGCTGGCCGCGCCGGTCTCGCTGCGCACGCTCTCGCATTTCGCGCTCGCGGTGGAGGAGCGCAGCATTTCCGGCGCCGCGCGCCGGCTCGCCATCACCCAGCCCACCCTCGGCCGGCGCATCGGCGACCTCGAAACCTTCCTCGGCGTCGCGCTGTTCGACCGCGGCCGCGCCGGGTCCGTGCCCAGCGCCGCGGCGCTCCGGCTGCATGCCTCGGTCGCCGAGATCGAGGCCCTGGCCAGCGCCATCATGAAGCGCGCCGATATCGGCTTCCTGCACCAGGTGCGCGACATCCGGCTCGGCTCGGTGATGCCGGCCGGCGTCGATAGCAGCCTCGCCGTCCTGCTCGCCCGGATCATCGAAGGTTACACCAAGCGCGACCGCAACCGCTTCGTCTCGGTCAGCACGGCGCCGGCCCAGCTCCTGATGGAGCAATTGCTCGCCGGTTCCCTCGATGCCGCGATCGTCGATATTCCGGAAGTGCCGGAGCAGTTCATGCGGCTCGAAATCGCCCGCCGGCGGCTCTATGTCATGGCGCCGGCAGCGGCGCATCGGGACGACGACAGCGCCGCCGACCTGATCGGCCGGCTGCCGCTGGCCCTGCCGATGACCGGCACGGGCCTCAGGCGCGCCATCGACCAGTTGCTCGGCGCCGGCCTGCACGCGCCGCGCCGGACCATCGAATGCGGCTCGATCCCCGTGCTCATGCGCCTGGTGATCAACGGCGCCTGCTGCACCATCATTCCCGAGGGCTCGCTGCCGCACAGCGACCCGCGCGTCCGCGCCCTGCCTTTGCCGGGCACCGGCCTGACCACCAGCCTGATCTGGACGCCGGCGAAGCAGGCGAGCGCCCAGGTCCAGCTCATCCGCGAGCTGGTGCAGGAGCAGTCCTTCGGCTGAAACCGGTTGGCGGCGCGGCGCGGGCTTCATCGCTCACCCCGCGATCTTATGCTCGACGCGTGCGATCAGCCGAACCACCGGCCAAAGCAGGGCCAGATAGATCAGTGCTGCGAGCACGAGCGGCGAGGTGTTGTAGGTGAGCGAGCGGGCGAGATCCGCCGAATAGAGCAGCTCCGGCACGGCGACGATGCTGGCGAGCGAGGTGAGCTTCACCAGTTCCATCGTGTTGGACAGGAGGTCGGGCAGCACGTTGCGCACCGCCTGGGGGAAGGTCACGTAGATGAAGGCCTGGGCCGCGGTCAGTCCGGTCGAGCGGGCGGCCTCGATCTGGCCACGCGGCACGCTCTCCACACCTGCCCGGTAGATCTCGCCGTAATAGCTGGAAGCATTGAGCAGGAAGGCGACGCAGATCGATCCGGTGGGACCGAGCCGGATGCCGGCAAAGGGCAGGCCGGAATGGATGAAGATCAAGAGGACCAGCGGCGGAAAGGCGCGCCAGAAGTCGATGAAGACGATGGCCGGCCAGCGCAGCAGCCGGCGCTTGCTGGTGGCCAGCAGCATGGTGCCGATGCCGCTCAGAAGGCCGATAGGGATCAGCAGCGCGCAGAGCAGCAGCGTGGTGACGAGCCCCTTGAAGATCAGGGGCGCCACTTTCAGCATGATCTCGAGGTTGAAGAACTCGCTGATGAAGATATCCATCAGGCACGCCTCCAGCCGTAGCGCCGTTCGAGCCAACGCGAGGCGACGACCAGCGGAAAGAACACCACGACATAAAGCGCCGCGCCGATCATCAAGGGGGTGGCATTGCCGGAAAAGGCCTGGGCCGACATGGCCCGCCCGAGGATCTCGCTGACGCCGATGGCGCTGCCGAGCGCGGCGTTCTTGGTAATCGAGATGGTCTTGTTGGTCAGCGGCGGAATGGCGAGCCTGACCGCCTGCGGCAGCACGACCCAGCCGAGCGTCTGGCCGAAGGTCAGCCCGGTGGAGCGCCCGGCCATCCACTGGCCCGAGGGAACCGAGGTGATGCCGGCCCAGAACACCTCCTCGGCAAAGGCCGCAAGCACCGCGGAAAGCGACAGCCACAGCACGATGAAGTTCGGCAGGACGATGCCGACATTGGGCAGGCCGAAATAGATGAGCAGGATCAGCACCAGCGGCGGCAGGGCGCGGAAGATGTCGACGAAGATGATGATCGCCAGGGTCAGCGGCCGCTTGCCGAGCGAGCGCAGCACGGCAAGCCCGAGCCCGCCGGCAATGCCGGTGACGATGACGGCAACGCCGATCAGGATGGTCACCGCGACGCCGCCCAGGATCGCCGGGAAATAGCGCGCGGCGATCTCCGGATCGAAGAATGTCGCGAGGAACCGGTCCCAATCGGATGACACGTCGGTCGTCTCTCTTCGTCACGGAATGCCGCGAACCGGCACGGGCGGATGAACGTCGTCTAGTGTCGGACTTCCCGGAGAAAGCGCTGCGTACGCTCCTGCCGGGGGCTGGTGAAAATGGCCTCCGCCGTGCCCTCTTCGACGACCTGGCCCTGATCGAGGAACAGCACCCGGTCGGCGGCATCGCGCGCGAAGCGCATTTCATGGCTGGCGATCACCATGGTCATGCCGGCATCGCGCAGGTCGCGGATCACGGCCAGCACGCTGCCGACCAGTTCCGGGTCGAGCGCCGATGTCGGCTCGTCCATCAGGATGATCTTGGGTTCGAGCGCCAATGCGCGGGCGATCGCCACGCGCTGCTGCTGGCCTCCCGACAATTCCGCCGGATAGGCTCCGGCCTTGCCGGCGAGGCCGACCCGGTCGAGCTGCGCCAGGCCCAGCGCGTCGGCCTCCGCCCGGGTCTTGCCGAGCACCTTGCGCAGCGCCAGCGTGACGTTCCCGAGCGCGGTGAGATGCGGGTAGAGATTGAAGCTCTGGAACACCATGCCGACCTGCCGGCGCATTTGGTTGACGTCGGTGCCGGGCAACAGCACGTCGACGCCGTCGATCGCCAGGCTGCCGCCGGTCGGTTCTTCCAGCCGGTTGCAGCAGCGCAGCAAGGTGCTCTTGCCCGATCCCGAAGGGCCGATCAGGAAGACCAGCTCGGTGGGCTGGACCACCAGGTCGACGCCCTTCAGCACGTGCGTCGTGCCGAAGGATTTGCGCAATCCCCGCGCCTCGAGCATGGGCCGGACGGCCGGCCGGTCGCTCAGCATGGCGGGTCGAACGGGCGGTCGTCATAGCCGGCCATGCCGGGAACGCCGATGCCGGGATAGACGGTGGTGGTGGCCGAACCCGGTGCCGGATCGACGCCGAACCACTTCCGGTACATGGCCGCCAGCGTGCCGTCCTTCTTCATGCATTGCAGCGCGCCTTCGAGCGTCGCCCGAAGCTCGGTGCTGCCGTTGCGCAGCGGCATGGACCAGACGAGCCCGGTGCGCTCGAGCCAGGAGTTCTTCAGGCGGGGATTGTTCTTGACCACCCAGGCAGTGACCGTCGCCGCCGAGACATTGGCATAGGCGCGTCCGGACAGCACCGCCTGCACCGCATCCGTGCTGGTGGCGAAAGCCTCCGCCGTCCAGCCGATGCGCGGCGCCAGGTCCTGCACCCATTTCTCGTAGATCGAGCCGCGCTGCACCGCGATGACCTGCCCCTTCAGCTGGGCGAGATCGGTGATGTCGGGCTTGTCCTTGAGCGTCAGGAAACGGTAGTCGGCGTCGACGAACCCCTCCATGAACAGCATCTGCTGGGCGCGCTCGGGCGTCACCGTCACCACGGCGGTGAGGAAGTCATAGGTGCCCGCCTGCAATGCCGGGATGAGGCCGGCGAACTGGGTGCCCTCGACCTGGATCGGTCGGCGGATGCGCCGCGAGATTTCCTCGACGACGTCGATGTTGAAGCCCTCCAGGCCGCCGGAGAGTTTCGGCATGGCGTGAGGGGCGAAGGTGGCGTCGATCGCCGAGCGCAAGGGCGGCTGCTGGGCGTGGGCGACGGTCATTCCGGCGACAAGGCCGGCGACCAGCGCAAGGCTCGATCTCAACATGGTCTTCTCCAGGAGGCTCCACGGCCAAGCCGGGCACCGAGATAATTCTAGTCTTTCTATAAATTTACAAAGCCGCAATTCGGCACCGAGGTGCGAAAACTGCAACGGGCCATGCGTGTAGCGCATCCAGGCCAACGCCGCGGGCCTACCTTGCGCCGTGGCGGCGCTGCGGCGGCGGAGAGTCGGGCAGCCCGGGAATGCTGCGATGCAACCGAAAAATCCCGACTTTCATTGACTTTTCGGTCCGCGCCAGGCGCGCCTCGGCTGGCAAGAGGATGCGCAATGGAGAGGCATATTGCGATGGCCTCATGCCACGATCGGCCCTGTCTCGGCATGCCCCCCGCGCTACGCCGGGAAGCCACGTCTTGCATTGCTCCACCTGGTGGCGCTAGACAGCGCCAGGCATCAGTCTACTAAATTTATCATCTTTGAAAGAAGATGGTTTCTTGAGCAGCCGCTGCACAGATCATCGTCTCTTTTCGCCACGAAAGAGAGATGTTTTTTCGCGCGGCGACGCCCCGGCGGCGCCGCGGACCAAGCTCGGGGCACAGGGATCAGAGCGTGCTGACGAAGAAGGGCAAATATGGCCTGAAGGCCATGATCCACCTGGCGGCCCGCCCCTTGGGCGAGACCGCGCTGGTGACCGATATCGCCACGGCCAATGCCATCCCCAAGAAATTTCTCGATGCGATCCTCGGCGAATTGCGCACCGGCGGTTTCCTGCACAGCAAGAAGGGGCGCGGCGGCGGCTACCGGCTGTCCCGGCCAGCGGAAGACATCGTCGTCGGCGACCTCATCCGCACGCTCGATGGCCCGCTCGCGCCGATCGCCTGCGCCAGCCGCTCCGCCTATCAGCGCTGCGACGACTGCCCCGACGAGAATGCCTGCGCCACGCGCCTGATGATGATGCAGGTCCAGGATGCCATTGCCGGCGTGCTCGATGCCGTGTCGCTCGCGGAGCTGCGCGACCTGCCGAAGGATCCCTTCGATTCCTTCGTCTACCACATCTAACCGCCGGCTCTTGCCTCGCCGCCGCCTTCAGCCCGCATGCTTCGTCGGTTTCAGGGCGACCGGCTGGTCGAGATCCCGAAGGATCGCCTCCGCCAGGGCCGAGGCGCGGGCGACGTGATCCAGGCAGGCCTGAAACGCCGCCGCGCCGTCCTTCCGCGCGATGGCGTCGAGGATCTTCGCCATCTGCGCCGGCCCGTCCTGGTCACGGCCCGGCGTCGATATCGTCAGGGCACGCAAATGGTTGATGCGCGAATTGAGCGACGAGACGATGCCCCAGGCAATCGCCTGGCCGGCCCCTTCGAACAGCGCCTCGTAAAAGGCGGTCGTCGCCGCCACCACCGCCGCCGGCGCTTTGCCCGCATAGGCCTTCCGGATACCGGCGAGCGCCGTTTCCAGACGCTTGATCGTCTTGGGGTCTCCCGCCTCCGCGCAGGCCCGGGCGGCGGAGCCTTCGAGCATGCCCCTGATCTCGTAGATCTGGCGCGCCTCCGCAGGTGTCGCCTTGGCGACGACCGGGCCGCGATGCCCCTGGGTCTGGACGATGCCTTCCGCCTCGAGATGGCGCAGGACCTCGCGGACCACGGTGCGGCTGACGCCGAGCTGTTCGCACAGGTCGCGCTCGACCAGCCGATCGCCCGGCCGGAAACGCAGGCTGACGATCGCCTCGCGCATCTTCTCCAGCGTCAGCTCCCGCAGCGTCTTGGCGCTGCGATCGACACGCATCGGCAGCTCGCCGGCACTCATGCTTGGTCCCTCGTTCAACCGCCGCAGGCAGGCCCAGGACCAGGCCGGCCCGTGAGTCGTTGGCCGACAGCCTAGCACGGATTGACTGCTCTAATTTGGTATACCATAATACGGACCACCAACGAGGCGAAGCGATGTCCGATATCCGAAAACTGGTCACCTATATCGACGAGACCCTGATCGAGGGCGGCCGCGCCGCGCCCATTCCGCTGCGGCTGTTCGCGGTCGCCGCGGTGCTGCGCAATCCCTGGGCCGGCCAGGGCTTCGTCGAGGATCTCGGCCCGCAGATCCGCGCCATCGCGCCGGGGCTCGGGCAATTGATCACCGAAAAGCTGCTCGGCCTGATGGGCTCGGGCGAAGCGGTCGAGGGTTATGGCAAGGCCGCCGTCGTCGGCACCTCGGGCGAGATCGAGCATGCTTCGGCGCTGATCCACACGCTGAGATTCGGCAACCATTTCCGCAAGGCGGTCGGCGCCAAGAGCTATCTCAGCTTCACCAATACCCGCGGCGGCCCGAACTGCCCGATCGCCATTCCGCTCATGCACAAGCTCGATGAGGGCAAGCGCTCGCACTACCTGACCATCCAGTTCTCGATCAACGACGCACCGGCGCCCGACGAGGTGGTGGTGGCGCTCGGCGGATCGATCGGCGGACGGCCGCATCATCGCATCGGCGATCGCTATCAGGACCTGAAGGAGCTCGGCGGCACCGATGTCTGAGGACACGATCCGCCACCGGCTGCGCGGCGGCCAGGACGGCTCGACGCGCTACAGCCGCGCCGGCCGGGGCGAGCCGCTCGTCCTGCTGCACGGCCTGGGGATGACATCCTCGATCTGGGCGCCGCAGGTTGCCGCGCTCCGGGACGCCTACGACGTCGTGACCCCTGATATGCTCGGTCACGGCGGTTCGAGCCTGCCGCCGGCCGATCCCGCGCTTGCGGACTATGCCGACCAGCTGGTGTCGCTGCTCGATGCGCTTCGGATCCCCGCGGCCCATATTGCCGGCCATTCGATGGGCGCTTTGATCGCGCTTGAATTCGCACTGACGCATCCCGGGCGCGTCCTGAGCGTCGCGGCCTTGAACGGGGTCTATTGCCGCACGGCCGAACAGAAGGCCGCCGCCCTGCGGCGTGCCGCGGCGCTGGAGACGGACGAGGCCCCCTCACCCGCCGATACGCTGGCGCGCTGGTTCGGCGATCCGGTTCCGGCATCTCTCGCGCGCCAAGCTGAGATCGCCGGCGCGATGCTCGAAAGCGTCGACCCGGTCGGTTATGCCCGGACCTATCGTCTTTTCGCCGGCGCCGACGAGCAGCATCGCGGAAAGCTCGAGCAGCTGGCGGTTCCCGCGCTGTTCATGACCGGCGAATGCGACCCCAATTCGACGCCTGACATGTCGCGCGCCATGGCTGCCGCGGCGCCGCGCGGCCAGCTCGCGATCCTGCCCGGCGAACGGCACATGATGACGATGACCGCGCCGCTTGAGGTCGCGGAACGGCTACGCGCGTTTCACCGCGACGTCGCGCTTCAAGGCGCTTCCGGCAACCGATGACAGAACGCGGATCGCTTCGCGCCGATCCAGCCTGAGCCAAGAGGGATGACTGCAATGTTCAAAGCGGCGACGTCGAAGGTCCTGCGGCTGGTTCAGGCCGGCCTGGTCCTGAGCCTTGCACTCGGCTCCGGCCAGGCCCTCGCCGACTATCCGGATCGGCCGATCCGGCTGATCGTTCCCTATGCCGCCGGCGGCTCCTCCGACATTGTCGGGCGCAGCTTCGCCGAACGCTTCGAGAAACTGCTGGGCCAACCCGTGGTGATCGAGAATATCGGCGGCGCCGGCGGCTATACCGGTGCTCTGCGGGCCGCCAGCGCCGACCCCGACGGCTATACCTTGCTGATCGGCTCGGGCTCCGAACTCTTGATCCGCAACCTGCTGCAGCCGAACCCGGTCGCCGACCCGCTGCGCGACTTCACCCCGATCGCCCTGATCGGCGCGGGCCCCATGGTGCTGGTCGGCAAGCCCGCTCTGGCGGCCGCGACGCTGCCGGAGGTGCTGGCCCTGGCGCGCAGCAAGCCCGACGGATTGAATTACGGCACCGCCGGCCACGGCACCTTCATGCATCTCGTCGGCGAAGCCGTGAAGTTCCGCGGCAAGGTCGGCATCACCCATGTGCCCTATCGCGGCGCGGCCCCGCTGATGAGCGACGTCATCGCCGGTCACGTCGATATCGGCGTCGCCTCGCTCGCCTCCGCCCTGCCCTTCATCCAGGCCGGCCAGGTCCGGGCGCTGGCCGTCAGCTCGGCGGCGCGCACCGAATTCGCGCCGACCGTCCCCACGCTCGGCGAGAGCCCGGAACTGGCGAATTTCAATCTCGAGCTCTGGATCGGCCTGTTCGGGCCGGCCCGGCTGCCGGCGGACATCGCGGCCAAGCTCCAGGCCGTCGCCTCGAGCGTGCTGGATGACCCGCAGCTGAAGAGCAAGCTCGCCTTGCAGGCGATCTCCGTGCGCAAGCTGTCGGGCGAGGCCTTCCGCGCCTTTCTCGACGGCGAGAACCGGACCTACCGGACGATCATCACGGACGCCCAGATCACCGCGCAATAGGGCTGCCGGAATCACGCATTTCGCGGGACGCGAGCGAGCGCGATCGAAGCGGGCAGTCCTGTCGTCTACATCTTCGACGTCACCCCCAAGGCAAAGCAATTGCTTTGCCGGGGCGAGCGAAGCGAGGGAAGGGGGTCCAGGGGCCGCGAGGCTACGTTTTCAGCGCATAAGATCCGGATGACGATGCTCCGGCGGGAAAGGTTTCGCAGTGTCGAAGAATCGGCCCTGCAACTCCTGGACCCCCTTCCCCTCGGCTTCGCCTCGGCCGGGGGTGACGTCCTGCACTCACGGAACGGTTGTGGGTATCCGGCAACCCCGGAGGCAACGGCCGCCTCAAGCGATCCGCCACCGCTCTGGCCCCGGGGCCGCCAGCCGACTATGCTCGGCTGGCTATGGATGCCATGCTGTTCCGGGATGTCGCCGATATCAGCTTCCGCCAGCTGCGCGTGCTGCACGTGCTGATGGTCGAGAAGAGCCTGACGCGTGCCGCGACCCTGCTCGGCACGACGCAGCCGGCGATCAGCAAGGTGCTGGCCAAGCTCCGGCTGGAATTCCAGGATCCGCTCTTCGTCCGGGTCGGCGCGACCATGCAGCCCACCCCGAAGGCCGTGCTGCTGGCCGAGCCGCTGCGGACCTTGCTGACCCAGGCCGAAGCGCTCGGCCGCACGCCCATGCGTTTCGACCCGGCCTCCTCGCTCCGGCAATACCGGCTCCTGGTCAGCGATGTCGGCCAATTGCGTTTCCTGCCGCCCTTGATGAACGCGCTCGCGACCCAGGGCCCGCATGTCCAGCTGGTCGCGCTGCCGCTCGACATGAGGCAGTTCCAGGCCCAGCTCGAAACCGGCGTGGCGGATGTCGCGCTCGGCGCCTTTCCGCGCGCCACGCAGGGCCTCAGGCGTCAGCGGCTCTATAGCGAGGGCTATCTGAGCGTCGCGCGCGCCGACCACCCGCGGCTCGCGCAATTGACCAGCCGGGCCGGCTTCCTCGCCGAGCGCCACATCATCGTGGCGGCGTCCTATACCGGCCATGGCGCCCATGTCATGGCCGAACAGGCCCTGGCCACCGAGATCCCCGCCGACCGGATCGTCCTGAGCGTGCCGAGCTTTGTCGGCGCAGCGCTGGCCGCGGCGCGCGGCCAGGCGATCGCCACCTTGCCCGGGCGGTTCGCCCAGGATTTCGGCCGCGAGCTCGGCCTCGTCGCCTTCCGCCCGCCGCTGATGCTGCCGAAGATCGAGATCGCGCAATATTGGCACGAACGCTATCACCGCGACCCGGGCCATCAATGGCTGCGTGCCCTGGTGCATCGGACCTTCGGCGCCTCGACCCGCTCGGACTGAGCGTGACGATCATGCCGATCAGCTATGCGGATCATGCCCTCCAGGACATGGCAAGGGCCCGGCTCGGCGCGCTAGGCTGAGCTTTCCAGAGCCGCTCGCCCTCGAGGATATCGACGTGATCACCGACTACCAGCCGATCCCGCTGCCCGACTACCGGGAAATCCCGCTTGAGGAAATGCGGCGGCGCGCGGCCGAATTCTACGACATGATCCGGCAGCGCCACACGGTGCGCGATTTCTCGTCGCGCCCTGTGCCGCGCGACCTGATCGATACATGCCTGCGCGCCGCCGGCACGGCGCCGAACGGCGCCAACCACCAGCCCTGGCACTTCTGCGTCATCGGCGATCCGCAGGTGAAGCGGCGGATCCGCGAGGCGGCGGAAGAAGAGGAAGAGCGCTTCTATGCCGGCAAGGCCGGCGAGGATTGGCTCGCCGCGCTGAAGCCGCTCGGCACCGATCCGCACAAGCCTTTCCTGGAGATCGCGCCCTGGCTCATCTGCATCTTCGGCGCACGCAAGAGCCCGAGCGCCGACGGCGTATCGCGCAAGAACTACTACGTGCCGGAATCGGTCAATATCGCCACCGGCATCCTGTTGACCGCCCTGCACTATGCCGGGCTGACCACGCTGACCCATACGCCCAATCCCATGGGTTTCCTCAACGAGATCTGCGGCCGGCCGGAGACCGAGAAGCCCTATATCTTGATGGTGGTCGGCTATCCCGCCGATGACGCGACCATTCCGGCCCACGCCACCGAAAAGAAGCCGCTCAACGAAATCGCATCCTATCTCTGACGCCACCCCGGCACCGAACACGGCGTGGCGCCGGCCTGCCACCAGGGGGAACCGGCATGGACAAGGCGAATGATGGTTATGCATCCCTGATCGACACCATCAGGCGGCGGCGCAGCGTGCGCCGCTTCGAGCCCGGCCAGACGGTCGGGCGCGAGGTCCTGCTCAAGATCGCGGAAGCCGGGCGATGGGCGCCGACCGGCGCCAATTCGCAATGTTTCGATATCGTCGTGGTCGACGACCCCGGCGTGCGAGAAGCCGTTCTTGACGTGTTCATCGACCAGTCCAACCGGCTGATCGACCATGTCAAAGGCTTTCCGGCGGTCAAGAAGACATATATGGCCAATACCGTCGCCATCGTCATCGTGCTGGCCGACGAGCGCTGGAAGCAGGCTTTCCCGAACGCCACCACGGCCGCCTGGGCGCGGGAATATCACGAGAACAACGAACGCATCCTGCTCGCCTCGATCGGCGCGGCGGTGCAGAACATCCAGCTGGCGGTGACCGCGGTCGGGCTCACCTCGGCCTGGCTGTCGGGCGGCGGCGAGGACACCACCAATGCCGATCTCCGCCGGGTTCTCGGCTTTCCCGAGGGCCTGCGCGCCGTCGGCACGATCCCCATCGGCGTGCCGGAAAAAGACCTGGCGTCGCGCTACCGCCGGCCGCTCGACCAGGTCGTCCACTGGAACGGTTACGACCCCGAGAAATTCCGGCCCCAGGCCATGCTCGACCACTATGTCGAAGAGGTCAGGCAATTCGCCATGTATCGCGGCGAAGAGGATATCGGCCTGTGGGAAGATGCCGACAAGCGGCTTGGCCCCTGGAAGGACGCCTTCACCGGCGCTAGGCCCAATCCGGGCGGCAAGCTCGACTGACCGGCCCGAGCACCGCCCTCTCAGCCCTTCCCCGCGACCTTCCGGCGCAGCTTGACGATCCCGGCAATCCCCATCGCAACGGCGAGCACCACGACCGCCGATCCGAGACTGAAGGCCGCTGCGAGGTAAAGGCCCAGCGCCTCCAGGGAGGCATTGAGCCAGGCGAGCAACACCTGGCCGGCGAAGGCTGGCACCGGGATGCCGAAAACCGTGGTCATGCAGAGCCTCCCCGCGACGCCAGAAGCGACCGCCGGCTGACCAGGAAGTCCTCGACGGCGTCCACCATCGCCGCGCATTCGGCATCGCCGATCTCCAGGCTCAGCGCCATCATGGCGCGGCGCGCGAGATAGATGCCTCGGTCGAGCATGTCGAAAAAGAACAGTTCCTTGAGCCGCTGATCGCCGGCCGCAGCATCGGCCGGGCTGCGCACCGGCGTGGACGAGAAATGCGCTGTCATCAGCGAGCCGATGCCGGTGAATTCCAAGCAGGCTTCGTGCTTGCGGCAAAGCCGGTTCAACTGCTGGCGCAGATCGTCGCCGCGCTGGTTGAGGGCCTGCACGGCTGCCGGCGTGAAGATCTCGGTTAGGCCGGCATGGCCGGCGGCCATGGTCAGCACATTGTTGTTGAAGGTGCCGGCATGCTGCAGGGCGTCCGGCCGGCGCGGGTCATAAAGCGCCATCAGATCCTCACGCCCGCCAAAAGCGCCAAACGACATGCCGCCGCCGATATATTTGCCGAGCGTCGTCAGGTCGGGGCGGATATCCAGCGCCTCCTGCAGGCCGCCCGGCGCGAGCCGCGAGGTCATCACCTCGTCGAAGATCAAGAGGGCGCCGTGGCGGGTCGCGCCGGCCCGCAGCGCGCCGAGAAATTCGGCGGTGCCGGGAATGCAGCCGCCGGAGCCGAGCATGGGCTCCACCAGCACGGCGGCGAGCTCCGGCCCGTGGGCCGCGACCAGCCGCTCGGCCTCGGCGACATCATTGTAGGTGCCGATCACCAGGTCATAGGGCGCGTTGAGCCGGCTCGCGCCGCCGCCGAAGCTCAGAAGGCCGCCATGATAGCCACCCTTGAAGACCAGCACCTTGGAGCGGCCGGTCGCCACCACGGCGGTGGCGACCGCCATCAGATTGGCCTCGGTGCCGGAATTGGTGAAGCGCACCAGGTCGATCGACGGAAAGCGTTCGCAAACCGCGCGGGCAAGCTTCGCCTCAAGGAGATTGTGACCGGCAAGATTGATTCCGGCATCGAGCGCGCGGTCGATCGCCGCGCGGATCACCGGATGCGAGTGGCCGAACAGCCCGGCGGTATATTCGCCGAGGAAATCCACATAGTCGTGGCCATCGGCATCGCGGACCCGGCAGCCCCTGCCCTCGGCGATGACAAGCGGAAACGGCGCATAGAACAGCACCGAGCGGGTATTGCCGCCGGGCATGACGGCGCAGGCCGCCTCGTGCTGTTTCCGGCTTTCCGGATTGCGCGCGACGAATTGCTCGCGAACCTCCGCAAGGGCTGCCTCGATATCGATATTGGCGGCGCCCGAGGGCTGATGTCGAATGGGCTGATGTCGAGTGGTCATGGCGGCAGGCCCCGATCCCGGTGAAATTCCGATGAAGCTCAGATGAAGGTCAGAAGGCGCTTGGGATTGCCGATCAGGATGGCGTCGATCTCGGCCTGGCCGAAACCGCGGGCGCGCATCATCGGCACCACATTGGTATAGATATGGCCGTAGCCATGGCCACCGAACCGGGTCAGGCGGGTGCGGTAGCAAATGTCGTGGCTGATCACGACGCGGGTGAGATGGCCGTGGTCGATCAGCGCACGGATCAGCTTGAGCCTGCCGGCATCATTGGGCATGTCGATATCGGAGAGCGGGTAATAGCCCTGCTCCTGGCCGAACAGGTCGAATTCCAGCACGCAGCCGCTATCGGCGAGCCGCAGCAGCCGGTCGACATCGAAGATCGTGCGGTCGATATGGCTGATGACGACACGCTCGATGTCGCCGCCCTCGGCGCGGATGAAGTCGGCGACCTCCTGCGGCTGGTCGTGATGCCGGCCGGGATGAACATTGATCGCGGCGCCGGTCTCTGCCTGGGCGGCGAGAGCGCCGCGCATGACCCGCTTTTCGAGCGCGGTCCAGGGAGCCTGACAGCCGATCTCGCCGATGATGCCGGCCCGGACCTGCGAGCCCCAGGCGCCGCCGAAGACCTGGCCGATCATCTCCGCGGCGAAACTGTCGGGCGTGCGCGTCTCGTTGGCCCGGTCCTGATATTCGTCGACATAGTGGCCGCAGCCCATGACGATATGGCTGCCGGTGCGGCGCGCCACCTCGGCAAGTCCGTCGGGGTCGGGCTTCAGGCCGCCGCAGGTGAGCTCGACCACGGTGCGGCCGCCGGCCGCGCGCATCTCCGCGACCTCGGCGACCGCCGTGTCGCGGCAGCGCAGCACCAGATTGCCCGGCACTTTCAGGCGGCCGTAATTGATGCGGTAGCAGTTGCAGAGGTCGATCTCGGGGCCCTGGTCCGGGTCATCGGCCATGACCTTGGTCCGGATGTCCCAGATCAGGTGCTCGTGCATCAAGGTCGGCCCGAGCTCGCCTGGATCGACCAGCCCGAGCACGGTCTGCGCCTTGCCGCGAAGCTGGTCCCTGGTCACGCCGCCCATGGTCTCTCCTCCCCTGTGGATCGATCACCGATCGCGCCGGCCTGTTCAGGCCCTCGGCCCAAGCCCGCGGAAATAAGCCGAGCCGGCATCACCCTGGTGGGCGGTGCCGTAGATCCGGCCGTCGGGAAAATATTCGGCATTGTGCTGGACGATGGAGGCAGCCTCCGCGCCCGCCTCCTCGGCGATGAAGGCGAGCGTCAGGTCGATGCCGGCCGAGACGCCGGCGGATGTCCAGACATTGCCGTCGCGGACGAAGCGGTCCTCGACCACGGTCACGCCGGGCTTGGCGCGCAGGCCCGCCAGCAATTTCCAATGGGTGGTCGCCCGCCGCCCCGCCAACAGGCCGGCGGCCTCCAGGATCAGCGCGCCGGTACAGACCGACAGCACGTGGCGGCAGGTCTTGGCCTGGGCCGCGACGAAACCGACGAGCCGCGGATTGCGCGCCTCCTCGAGCGCCGCGAAGCCGCCCGGCACCAGGAGATAGTCGAGCGGCGGGCACGCCTCGAAGGCGAGATCCGCCGAGATCTTTAGCCCCTTGGCGCAAATGGCCGCGCCGCCCGTCTCGCTCACCGTCAGGCATTCGGGCCCCTTGGCATAGCTGCGCCACATGGTGGCCATTTCCCAGGGGCCGACCAGGTCGAGCTCCTCGACGCCGGGATAGATCAGAAAGCCGAAACGCATGGGTTCGCCCTCGCTCGCATGGCTGCTCATTGGCCGAGCCGGCAGCCGGCCTCCTCGGCCGACCGGAAGACCTGTTCGGCTGGCAGGGTTGCCAGCACCTCCTGCACGTCGAAGCGGCCGGTCGAGGCCCGGGGCGCCTTGACCTTGAGAACATACATCGGGTTCATCACGCGGCCGTCCTGACGGATATGCACGCCTGCGTTGTTGAAGTCGTTGACCGGCAATTGCTTCATCCTGGCATTGACGGCGCGGGCATCGGCGGTGCCGGCCGCCTCGACGGCGCGCAAATAGTGCAGCACGGCCGAATAGGTCGCGGCATGGACCATGTTGGGGATCTTGCCGGGCAGCCTGGCATTGAAGCGACGGGTCCAGGCACGGGTTTCCTCGGTGCGGTCCCAGTAGAAGGACTCGCTGGCGACGAGGCCCTCGGCGGCGGCAAGGCCGATGCCGACGACGTCGTTGGACAGGAGGCTGAGGCCGGCGAGCCGCTGGCCGGCCGCGCCACCGACGAGGCCGAATTCGCCGGCCTGCTTGATGGCGTTGATCAGATCCTGGCCGGCCAGCGCCAGCGCGACCACGCCGGCGCGCGAGCCTTGCGCCTGCAGCAGGAAGGACGAGAAGTCGGAAGTGCCGAGCGGCGCACGGACGCTGCCGGCCACCCGGCCGCCCGCGGCCGCGACGACCCGGCCGGTATCGCGCTCCAGCGCATGGCCGAAGGCATAATCGGCGGTGATGAAAAACCAGGAGCCGGCATTGCCGCGGCTGAGATAGGCGCCGGTGGCTGCGGCTTGCGCATAGGTGTCATAGGCCCATTGCGTCGAGATGGGCGAGCATTCCTTGCCGGCGAAATCCGGATTGCCGGCCCCGACCACCAGGAAGGTGCGGCCGGCCTGGCGCGCCGCGTTCAGGACGGCGAAGGCGGTGGTCGAATTGCCGCCGCCGACAATCGCCTCGACACGATCGACATCGAACCAGCGGCGCGCATTGGCCGAGGCGATATCCGGCCGGTTCTGGTCGTCGGCGAAGCGAATGACGATCGGCCGGCCCAGCACCCGGCCGCCGAAATCCGCCACCGCCATCTCGGCCGCCAAGACCTGGCCGGGCCCGGTGACGTCGATATAGGGGCCGCTCTGATCACCGCTGACCCCGATGATGAAGGGTTCGGCCGCCCGGGCGCCGGTGACCCGGAGCGGAAGGACCAGGGCGACGGCCATGGCCAGCATGCTGAAGACCCAATCGACACGCGGCATGCCGCCCTCCCCATTTCGACCATCCCTTGTACATCGTACAATAATCTCTTGTCCAGCGTACAAGAGACATGCCCTGGGCGATCGACACATCCGCCGCGACGGCCCGGGTCGGCGATGGAGCTTTGGCCGCCGGGCTGATAGACAGCGGATGTGGGCGGCCGGCGGCGCCGGCAATGACAGGATTTGCGGATGGCCTCGGGTCGTGACGGCACGGCGACGACGAAAGCGCGCAGGAGAACGGCCGGGACACCGGCGCAAGCCGCGCGCGCCGAGCCGGTCGGCCTCAACCGTGCCCAGATCGTCGAGACTGCGCTGCGGCTGATCGACGAGGCCGGCCTCGACGCCTTCAGCGTGCGCGAGGTCGCCCGCCTGCTCGGCGTCTATCCGACCGCGCTCTATTGGCATTTGCCCGGCGGCCGCAACACGCTTTTGGCGGAGGCCGCAGCGGCGGCGCTGGATGATGTCGCCGAGCCCTTCGTGGCGGGGAGCGATTGGGCCGCGTGGATCCGCGGCCTGTTCCATCGCTACCGCGAAAGCCTCAGGCGCCACCCCAACGTCGCGCCGCTGCTCGGCGCGCAACTGGTGTCGAATGCCGGGGTCAATCCGCAACTGGTCGAGCAGGTTCTCGCCGCCCTGGAAGCCGCGGGTTTTGCCGGCGACCGGCTGGTCGCCGCCTATAACGCGGTGATCGCCGCCATGCTCGGTTATGTCACGCTCGAACTCGCCCCCAAGCCGAGCGACGATCCGACCGGCTGGGCGGAGGCATTCGAGGGCAAGATCCGCTCACTGTCGCCCGCCGACTATCCGCGCCTGACCGGCAATCTCGACCGGCTGGCCAATCGCGGCTTCATCGTGCGCTGGCAGAGCGGCGTCGAGGTGCCGCTGACATCGGGCTTCGATCTCTATGTCGAAGCCTTCATCGCGGGACTGCGCGTGCAAGCCGGAGACGTCACGGGATAAGCCATTTCGATCAAGGCCGCCTGAACGCCGCAAAAGATCGGCGGGCCTGGGCGACCATCAAACGATCTGGCTGCCTCGGCTCAAATCCTTGAAGCTCCCGCGGGAGCGACCTTTCCGCGACGCACGGATTTTGCGAGGAACGAGGGAAGACATGCAGGACATGAGACTGCGCCCGGCGCGCCGAGGTGATGGCCAGGCGGTGTTCGACGTGACCAGGCTTTCGGTCCAGGCGCTGGCGAAAGGCCACTACGCGGCGGACCAGATCGCCGGCTGGATGGGTGCGCGCGTGCCCGCCTATTACGAAGAGCTGATCGCGAAGGGCCGAATGATCGTGGCCGAAAGAAACGGCACGATCGTCGGATTCGTCGATGCCGAACCCGGCGAAGTGACCCGCCTGTTCGTTCTGCCTGAGGTCGCGGGCTCGGGGCTTGGCAAACGACTGCTCGACATCGGCATCGACAAGGCGCGCGAAGGACATGCCGGGCCAATCAGGCTGGAGTCCACGATCAATGCCGAAGGCTTTTACCGGCGTCGCGGTTTCCGAACCGTCGGACGCGGGCATTTCTCGCACGGCCTGGGCGGCGACCCGATCGAGATCATTCACATGGAGCTGTAGTCCTGACCCGGGGCACGCGGCGTGCCTAGCAGTCGGAACGCTCGACTGGCGCCCGATATCGAAGGCGCAAAGCCGCGCCTTCGATAGGGTATCTTGCATCGCTTACGCCGGCTGGACGTCAGATCGGCACGTGGATGAGGAACGGGCCGGGACGGGCAAGGCTCGCCTTGAACAGGTCGATCAGCTCCTCGAGCGTATCGGCACGCGCGGCTTCCACGCCCATGCCCTCGGCGAGCTTGACCCAGTCGAGATCGGGCCTGCCGATATCGAGCATGTCGAGCGCGATGCGGCCGGGATTCTGCGCCCCGACATTCCTGAGCTCGATCTCGAGGCTCTGATAGGCATTGTTGGCGAAGATGATGGTGGTGATGTTCAGGTTCTCGCGGGCATGGGTCCACAACGCCTGCAGCGTGTACATGCCGCTGCCGTCGGCCTGCAGCGCCACCACCCGGCGGTCGGGACAGGCTACCGCCGCCCCCGTCGCCAGCGGCAGGCCGATGCCGATCGAGCCGCCGGTCAGGGCCAGCCAGTCATGCGGCGGGCAGCCGGCGGTCTGGGCATAGGTGGTGCCCACCGAATTGATCGCCTCGTCGACGATGATGGCGTTTTCCGGCAGCAGCGCGCCGATCACCGCACCGACCGTGTCGGGCGTGATCGCGCCCGTCGGCAGGGACGGCCGGCCTGCCGGCTGGACGACCGCGCCGCCGAGCGGTGCCTTGACCGCTTCGGCAAGGCGCATCAGCGCATCCTCGATATCATCATGCGGTTCGGCCAGTAGATGCACGGCGCAGCCCTCGGGCATGACCAGGCTCGGCGTATCCGGATAGGCGAAGAAAGCGACCGGCGTTTTGGCGCCGATCAAGATGACATGACGATAGCGCTCGAGCTGGGTCAGCGCCTGCTTGATCGGATAGAAGATCCGGCTGACCGTCGAGCGCCCGGCGCCGCGCTCGACGCGGCTATTGGAGGTCGGCGCGATCATATGCGCGCCGGTCGCGGCGCTGATGGCGCTGGCGATCTTCAGCGGGTTCGCCCGCAGGGCACGGCCGCCGACCAGGAGCAGCACCGGCTCGCCCGAACGTAGCGCGGTGACGGCCTCCAGCACGGCGGTGTCGGAGACCTTGGAACGATCAGGAGCCTTGGCCACCGGCGCCGGGCCGTCGGAGAGGTTCCAGGCGGTATCGGCCGGCAGGATCAAGGTGGCGATCTGGCCCGGCGCGGTCAGCGCGACGGTGACCGCCTCGGCGCCGTCGCCGGCCACCGAACGAGCATCCATCGAGGTCTTGACCCAGGCCGACATCGGACGTGCGACGCCTTCGACATCGGCGGTCAGCGGCGCGTCATATTGCCGGTGATGGGTGGCATGTTCGCCGACGATATTGACGATCGGCGTATTGGCCTTGCGGGCATTGTGCAGATTGGCCAGCGCATTGCCGAGGCCTGGGCCGAGATGCAGCAGGGTTGCCGCCGGCTTGTCGGCCATCCGACCATAGCCGTCGGCCGCGCCCGAGACGACGCCTTCGAACAGGGAGAGCACGCAGCGCATGCCGCCGACGCGGTCGAGCGCCGCGACGAAATGCATCTCCGAAGTGCCGGGATTGGCGAAACAGGTATCGACCCCGCCCGCGATCAATGTTCTCACCAGGCTCTCGGCGCCGTTCATGTCATCTCCTGCCATCTGTTGTCGGTTCGCACGCAGCGGGCCGGGCCAGGGGCCCGGCCCGTCACGACTCACAAGGGGTCGCGAATGAGCGGCGAGGTGGAGCAATGAATGCCGCCGCCGCCGAGCGCAACCTTGTCATAGGCAACCACGCGCGTGGTGATGCCGGCCGCGGCGAATTTATCCATGGTCCGCGGCGAAATGCCCTGGGGCACGATGACATGGCCCGGCCGCACGGCGAGGCAGTTGATCACCCAGTTCTGGTCGTCGGGGCAAACCTCGATCTGGCGGATCTTCAATTCCTTCAGCTTTTCCAGGAACCAGAAGGGCAGCAGCGAGGGATTCACGAAGGCGGTATCGCGGTCGATCATCACGAACATGCCGTCGATATGCAGGCGATAGCCGGTGAGATGGACGCGCAGCAATTCCACCCCTTGGGTACGCAGCACCTCCTCGACCTGGCGCGCGCCCTCCTCGTCGACGCGGCTCGACAGGCCGACCACCGCCACCTTGGGCGTGATGAAGGCGAAGCTGCCGCCTTCCATCAGGCCGGTGCCGGAAATGGTGCGCAGGATCGGCATGCCGAGCTTGGCCAGCGTCCTGGTGACCGGCAATTCCTCGCCGCGCCGGATCGGCGGGCCGAGGCGAGTGACGATGGCGCCGCCGTCGACGGCGATGACGCTGTCGCGGGTATAGACGGTCTTCATCTTGCCCGGCGCGCATTGGTCGACATAAACGACCTCGGCGCCTTCAGCGCGCAATGCGCTGGACAGCGCGTCGTGCTGGGCCTGCTGCGCCGCCAGGTCCGGGATCGTGTCGCCGCGCCAGTACCAGCCCTGCTCGGGATCACCGAAAGCGCCGATATCCGGCAGGCGCTTGTTGGCCTCGACGACACCCAGTTCGGCGCCCGGGCGATGCATCAGCACCATGCGGATCTGGCCGACATCGTTGTTGCAGCCCCAGTGGCGGCCCCAGACGCCGACCTGCTCGGATTCGGTCTCGAAGGCCGGCTCGGCGCGCGAGGGGAAGGCCTTGATCAGCATGTTGTAGCGGTATTCGGGTTCGGAAATGATCGACATGGGTGTCTCTCCCTCGAGGGCGATGTTCGGAGTGCTTCTGGTTATCGGGGGCTCACGGCGCGGTGGTCGGAATGGTCCATTCCAGTCCGCGGGCGGTCGCGACATATTCGGGCCAGCGGTAGTGAACCGGCGCCGGGAAATCTCCAGGCAGCAGCGGCGCCACCCATTTCGAACCGCCGATGCCGCCACCGGTGCGCTCGCGGAACTCGGCCTGGGCTTTGGCCAGCGACTGGCCATCGGTCAACAGGTCGAGAATGGTGGTGGCGATCACCTTGCTCGCCGTCAGCCACATCGGGTCGATGCAGTCGGGCACGCCGCCCATGGCGTAGCGCGTCCAGTCGGGATAGCGGTAACCGGGATTGGGCGCCCGCAAGGTCGGCCGGCCGACATAGAGGCGCACGGTCGGCGCGTGCCACGTGTAGTCGACATAGTCGTCGGCGGCGAGATTGGTCTGCCAGGGCGGCAATTGCTCGCGAAATGCCTTCTCGCCCTCCCAGGGCGCGGTCAGTTCCTGGATCTCCGGCGTGAACGGATCGGCCATCGGTTCCAGGCCGAGGCCAGCCTGGATCTCGCGGGCGAAGGCCTTGGCCTTGTCGCCCCACTGCGGCGCGCCGATCGCCTCGAAATTGCGCCAGGCGACCTCGGCCATGGCGTGGTTGGCGAGCCCGGCGCGGGTGCGGGTGATCCAGGCCGCGGTCACCTTGCTGTGGGTCATGGCGGCGCAATGCTCGGCATTGCGATCGAGCACCTCGAACACCCGCTCGCACATGTCGAGGGTGGGCGCGCGCAGCGAATACTGGATCTGGCCGAGGCCCGGCGCGATATTGTCGGCGGCGGCCTGGCCGGCATGCAGGATGAACTCGTTCAGGCTCCAGCTGCCATGGTGGGGCAGCATGGATTCCTTCATGTATTTCGACGAGGTGTACATCAGGCAGACCGCGTCGATGGCGCCGGGCGCGCGCGCCGCCGAATGGCTGTGGGTGACGCCGGTCACCGCGCCGGAATTCTGCCAGGTCTCCGGGTTCTCGCATTCGAAAGTGTAGATGCGGCTCCAGTAGGGCGCGCTGTGGGTGTCCCAGAAGCAGCTATTGGCGAGCCTCGGGAATGAGTGCGGATGGAAGCTGATGGCCGCGTCCAGGTCGTCGTAATACCCCTTGGCGGCATGAACCGGCTTCGAGCCACACATCTTCTCGGCAGGTTCGCCGAAAAACTTCAGGCGCCCCTTGATGCCGCGCTCCTGCATGACCTTCTTGGCGGCGAGGAAGCCGGTGAAGGAGCCCATGCCGAGCGCCGAATGCGGATCGGTGTGGCCGGCGGCGTGACGGTTCACACCGAGACGTGGCTGGCGCCGCGGCACCGGGTCCTGCGACGTGCCGGGCACCGCGTCATATTCGGCATAGCCGCCAATGGTCGGCCCCTCGCCGTTCGACCAGGTCGCGCAGAAGGCGGTCGGCATGCCGCCGGAACCGACCTCGACCTCGAAACCCTCGGCGCGCAGGCGTTCGACATACCAGGCCGCCGACTTGTATTCGCGCCAGGACGGCTCGTGGAAGTCCCAGATCGTCATGTGATCGCGGGACAGCCGCGGGCTGTTCTCGTCGATCCAATCGAGGGCGAGAACCTTGTCGGGACCGAAGGCGTCGCGTCGGGTCATGAAACTCGTTCCGTCTGGCGCGTGCGATCCGCACGCATTGCGGGAAAGAGCGGAAGCAAAGCATCCGCATGGCTGGAAAGAGCGGAGGCAAAGCGTCCGCACGGCTGGAAGGAACGGACGCGGGGCGTCCGCACGGCTGGCAAAGGGGCGGACGCCTCATGTCCGCATGGCGAGAGGCTCAGCGGGCGCGGCGCGCCCGGATGGCGATGTCGATGAACAGGAGAGCGAGGGTGATCAGCACCAGCACGGCGGCGACCGCGGCCATGGTCGGGTCGAGATGCTCGTTGATGCCGTCCCACATCCGGCGCGGCAGCGTGAAGACGCCGCGGCCGGCGATGAACAGCACGATCACCAGTTCGTCCCAGCTATGGATGAAGGCGAAGATCACGCCGGAAATGACGCCGGGCAGGATATTCGGAATGATCACCAGGCGCAGCGTCTGGCTCATGCTGGCGCCGAGATTGAGGGCGGCCTGTTCGAGCCTCGGGTCGAAACCCGCCAGCGCCGTCGACACGGTGATGACGACATAGGGAAGCCCGGTGACGGCATGGGCGATGATCACCCCGGTATAGGTGTCGATCAGCCGGAGATCGATCCAGAACTGGTAGATGCCCAGCGCATAAACGATGGTCGGCACCATGATCGGCATCAGCATGACCAGCCGGATGACATTGCTGGCGCGGTTGCTCAGCCGCCAGCAGCCGATGGCGCAGAGCGTGCCGGCGACCGCCGCGATGGCGGTCGAGGCGACCGCGATGATCAGGCTGTGCAGGATGCTGGAGAGCCATTCCTGGCTGGTCAGCAGGTTGCGGAAATATTGCAGCGACACGCCGTTCTGCGGCAGCGACAGATAGTGCCGGTCGGTGACCGAGACCGCGAAGACGATCGATATCGGCAGGACCAGGAAGCAGATGATGGCCCAGGCCATCGAGCGGGTCATCAGCGAGGTGGAGCCGTAGCCGGAACTGGTCATGGTTCACGCCGCCCCGAACAGTTTGCGCAGGTCGACGATGCGGCTGAGCACGGCGAGCAATCCGCCGATGACCACCAGCAAGGTGGCGGCCAGCATGGTGCCGACGCCCCAGCGGACGATCTCCAGGATCTGCACCTTGATATATTCGGCGATCATCAGGGTCTTGCCGCCGCCGAGGATGGCCGGGGTGACGAAGAAGCCGAGCGAGAAGATGAAGACCAGGATGCCGGCGCCGACCACGCCCGGCATCGACAGCGGCAGGAACACCTTGCGGAAGGCGACGCCGCGGGTGGCGCCGAGGCCGCGGGCGGCCGCGATGCAGCGCTGGTCGATGTCGCGCATGTTGGAATAGATCGGCAGGATGCCGAAGGGCAGCATGTAGTGGATCATGCCGATCATCACGCCGGTCTCGTTCCAGATCAGGTTGAGCGGCGTATCGATGAGCCCGGTCGAGATCAGCGTGTTGTTGATCAGCCCTTCGCGGCGCAGCAGCACGAACCAGGCGAAGGCCCGCACCAGCACCGAGATCCACAGCGGCACCAGCACGCCGAGGAACATCCAGCGCTGCACCCGTTCGCTCGCATGCACCAGGACATAGGACACGACATAGGCGAGCACGAGGGTGATCAGCGTGGTGATGACGCTGATCCGCGCGGTGGTCCAGAGCATGCGCTGGATCGAGGCGCTGGTCGCCAGCAGGGCGAAATTGTCGATGCCCGGCTGCGGCTCCGTGACGCTCATCCAGAGCACCCGGGAGATCGGATAGAGATAGAACACCACCATCATCGCCAAGGCCGGCATGATCAGCAGCCAGTAGCGTCCGGTCGCGCTGAAATGCAGGCGGCGCGACGGCGGAGATGTCAGCCGGGCGGCGGAGGCGGTCATGGGTTGGACATCCGGGCTTGCGATCACGATGAGGCCTCGGCGGCGCGGCCCCGCAAGGCCGCGCCGCCGGCGATGGCTCAGGACGAGATGAAGTCGAGATAGGCCTGGAAGGTCTTCGAGTGGTTCTCGATGTACCAGGCGGCATTGATCTTGGCCTGCACCGCGGCATTGGACGGATCGGCCGGGTTCATGGCCCGCTGGGCCTCCGGAACCAGGGCCTGGGCCGCCGGATTGGAGGGCCCGTTGCCCATGGCGGCGAGCAGCTTCACCTGGCCCTCGGGTTGCTGCATCGAGGCGATGGCACGGAAGGCTTCGGCGCCGGCCGGATTGCCCTTCGGCACCACCCAGAGGCCCGGCTGCAGCAGGCCGTCCTTGAAGGTGAAGGCGATGCGGTTATTGGTCTCCGCCTTCAGGATGTTGGCCCGGGTGTGCCACAGCAGGCCCATGACGCATTCGCCGTCGCGCATCAGGCTCTGGCTCTCGGCGCCGCTGTTCCAGTAGAGCACTTCCTTCTTGATGGTCGCGAGCTTGGCGAAGGCGCGCCTGGTGTCGAGCGGGTAGAGCTTGTCGATCGGCACGCCGTCGGCAAGCAGGCAGAGCTCGAGCATGGCCTGGGAATCTTTGCGCATCATGCGCCGGCCGGGATATTTCTTCAGGTCGAAGAAATCGGCGAGCGTCGGCGTCTCCTTGACCTTGGCGGTGTCCCAGGCGAGCACCGAGGAGAACATGTAGTTCACCACGCCGTTCTCATAGGCGAATTCCGCCGGCACCTTGGTCTTGTCGACGATGCTGTAGTCGATCTTCTCGAGCGCATTGCGCGGCCCGAGCTCGGCGAGCGTCGTGATGCCGGCATCGCAGATGTCCCAGGTGACATTGCGCGACTGCACCATGGTGAGGATCTTGCCGTTCAGCGGGCCGCTGCCGTCGAGCACGATGCGGCCGCCCTGGGCGGCGAAGGGCTGCACATAGGCCTCGTCGAAGGCCTTCATGGCGGCGCCGCCATAATTGACCAGGATGACCTCCTTGCGCGCCTGGGCAAGCGCGCTGGCCGAGCCGAACACGGCGGGCGTGGCAAGGACCGCCGCTCCCTGGAGCAGGGCGCGCCTGGAAATGTCGAAAGTTGCGTTGCGTTTGGTCATGGCGAGGTTCCCGTCTGTTCGTCTTGGTCTTGATGCGATGCGTGAGGCTCAGGTGTCGGCGACCAGGGTGCCGGCGTCGCGGTCCCAGCCGATGGTCACGGGCTGGCCGGCGACCGGCGGATCGCCGTATTTCCAGGTCGGGATCACCATGGCGACGGCGCCGAATTCCAGCGTCTCGACCACCAGGCGGAACTGCGACCCGAAATAGTTCCATTCCGAAACGATGCCCTTGAGCAGGTTGTCGGATGCAGCCGCCGCCCCGGCGATCACGATCTTTTCCGGCCGCAAGGCGATCACCACGTCGGCACCCACCGCGGGGCGCTCGTCGTCCGGGCAGGCCTGGACGATCCTGACGCCCTGATGCGTCAGCGCGAAACCGCCGGCGGCATGGCTTTCGACCTTGCCGCGCAGGAAATTGCTCTTGCCCAGGAAGTCGGCGACGAAACGCGTCGCCGGCCGATCATAGAGCTCACCCGGCGAACCCTGCTGGACCACCTTGCCGTCGCGCATGACGACGATCCGGTCCGACATGGAGAGCGCTTCATCCTGGTCGTGGGTGACATAGATGAAGGTCAGGCCGACACGCTTGTGCAGGCGCTTCAGCTCCTCCTGCAGCTCGGCCCTGAGTTTCTTGTCGAGCGCGCTCAGCGGCTCGTCGAGCAGCAGCAGGTGGGGCGTGAACACCATGGCGCGGGCGAGCGCGACGCGCTGCTGCTGGCCGCCGGAGAGCTGGCGCGGATAGCGGTCGGCGCGGGAGGCCAGTTGCACCAGATCGAGCGCCGCATCGACCTTCTCCTTGATCTCGGCGGCCGGCCTTTTGCGCACCTTCAGCGGAAAGGCGACATTGTCCTGCACCGTCATGTGCGGGAACAGGGCGTAGCCCTGGAACACCATGCCGAAATTGCGCTGCTCGGGCGGCAGATGACCGATGCTGCGCCCATCCAGAAGGATGTCGCCGCGATCGGGCTGAACGAAGCCGGCGATCGACATCAGAAGGGTGGTCTTGCCCGAGCCGGAGGGCCCGAGCAGCGTCAGAAACTCGCCGCGCCTGACCGCCAGGGATACGTTATCGAGCGCAGTAAATCCTCCGTAGAATTTACTCAGGCTGTCGATATTTAAATCATGACCAATCTGAACAGCCGCCGTCACGCTTGCTATACCCCGCTGTCGTCATTTTTTTGTTTTGCGACCATCTTCCTTGGCGAGTGCGGCTCCGCCGCGAAACGCCTGATAGTCTTGCTGCAACATGAAAAGTGTGGCCGAGAGGCCCAGACGCAACAATCATCTAATTTGCACATGAATGGTGTTTTTTTTGAACGATTGGCGTGGCCGCGCGGAGTAAATCTTGTCCCGGCCAACCACGCTCCGGCCAACGCAAAGCGCCCGCGCGCGACATCCGCACCGGGAGGGTGCGGGTCGCGCGCGGGCGCTTGGACGCAACGGGGGATCGGCCGGGGGGCGCAGGCCACCCCGTCGGCCGCAGGATATCAGGACGCGAGCGCCGCCTCGAGAATATCCAGTCCTTCATCGACCACCGTCTCCTCGGCCGTCAGTGGCGTCAGGATGCGAATGGTATTGGCGTTGGTGCCGCAGGACAGCAGGATCAGGCCGTTCTCGTGGGCGAACTGGACCACGCGCCGGGTCGCGTCGGCATCCGGCTCGGCGCTGCCGCGATCCCTAACGATGTCGAAAGCCACCATGGCGCCGAGGCCCCTGATATCGGCGATCGGCATCAGGCCGTTGCGCATGCGCAGGCTTTCGAGCCGCGTCTTCAGCCGGGCGCCGAGCGCCACCGCCCGGTCGAGCAGCTTTTCTTCCTGGAAGATGTCGAGCACGGCCAGCGCCGCGGCGCAGGCGAGCGGATTGCCGGCATAGGTGCCGCCAAGGCCACCCGGATCGGCAGCATCCATGATCGCCGCCCGGCCGATGACACCGGACAGCGGAAAACCGCCGGCCAGGCTCTTGGCGACGCAGATCAGGTCGGGCGTGACGTCGTAATGTTCCATGGCGAACATCTTGGCGGTGCGGCCGAAACCGGTCTGCACCTCGTCCGCCACCAGCACGATGCCGTTCTCGTCGCAGAGCCGGCGCAGCGCCCGCATCAGCTCGGGCGGCGCCTGGTGGAAACCACCCTCGCCCTGGACCGGCTCGATGATGATGGCGGCAACCCGCGAGGGGTCGACATCGGCCTTGAAGATGTAGCCGAGATATTTGAGCGAATCCTCGACGCTCACCCCGAACTGCTCCACCGGGAAAGGCACGTGCCAGACATCGGGCAGCGAGGGGCCGAGGCCCTTCTTGTAGGGCACGACCTTGCCGGTCATGGCCGAGGCCATGATGGTGCGGCCGTGGAAGGCGCCGGTAAAGGCGATGACACCGGAACGGCCGGTGGCGGCGCGGGCGATCTTGACGGCATTCTCGGTCGCCTCGGCGCCGGTGGTGAAGAAGGCCGTCTTCAGCGGGCCCTGGATCGGCGCCATGGCATTCAGCCGTTCAGCCAGCGCGATATAGGGCTCATACATCAGCACCTGGAAACAGGTGTGGGTGAAGCGCTGCATCTGCTCGCTGACCGCGGCCAGGATCTTCGGGTGGCAATGGCCGGTATTGAGCACGGCGATGCCGCCGGCGAAATCGACGTAGCGTTTGCCCTCGACGTCCCAGACTTCGGCATTGCGGGCGCGCTGGGCGGAAATCGGTGTGACATGACTGACACCGCGGATCACGGCGTCCTGGCGGCGGGCCAGCAGTTCGGCATTGGTCGACATGGGCAATCCAGTTCGGACGATGGGTCTCGAACGCTAGGAGCCCCGATGGCGAGGGACAATCAGCTTATTCGGCGCGCATTGCTGCATCAGATGCACCGGTCGCGGCCCCGCTCTGCAGCGCATCCTTCAGCCAGCGGCGCAGCACCACCAGTTCCGGATCGGCCCAGCGCCTGGCCGCCGCGACAAAATAATAGCCGCCGAGGCTGACCGTATGCGGGCTCATGTCGACCAGTCGTCCGGCGGCAAGGTCGTCCTCGACCAGCAACGAGTTGGCGAGCGCCACGCCCTGGCCCTGCCGCGCCGCCTCGATGGTCAGGTGGGCATGCCACAGGCGTGGTCCGCGCAGTATCGGCAAGTCGCCGACCCCGGCATATTCGAACCATTGCTCCCAGTAGAGCGTCGAGGCTTCATGGATCAGCGGCAGCTTGAGGAAGTCGGCGGCCTCGGTCACCGCCGGGAAGCGCGAGCGGAAGGCCGGGCTCGCCACCGCATGGACACCTGGCGCCGCGAGCAGTTCGGTCCTGACATTGGGATGGGTGATCAGCATGTTCATGTGGATCACCTCGGCATCGGCTTCGCCACGGGCGAAATCCGGACGCGCCAGGGTCGGCTGCAGCAGGATGTCGTAATTCGGCAGGCGGGCCTGCAACAGCGGCAGGCGGGCGAGCAGACGCTGGTTGGCGATGCCGGGAATGCACCAGATCGTCAGGCTGCGCCGGGTCGATGGGCGGATGTCCTCATTGGCCTGGCGCATGATGTCGAAGGCGCGGCTGATCTGGGCATGGAAGGCCTCCCCCGCCGCGGTCAGCAGCAGGCCCCGGCCATGGGCCTCGACCAGTGCCACGTTGAGATCGAGCTGGAGATTGCGGATGTGACGCGAGACGACGGTCGGGCTGACCGCCAGTTCATCGCTTGCGGCCTTGATGCTGCCGGTGCGGCCGACGGCTTCGAAAGCCCTCAGGGCGTTGAGCGACGGTAGGCGCATCGACCAGCGGGCTCCTTGCAGCACGGCCTCTGGGCGCATGACCTAGCCGGAATTTTCCGCGCGGGCTATGGGCGAGGTTGTCACGCGGACGTTCAAGGCCTCGCGCGCATGCCAGGGCGCCCGCATTCCGGCCGGCCGCCGGTGTCATGAATTTGAGACACAGGGTCTGCTAGCCAGGACTTTTGATCATTGCCTGGTCGATCAGATGCCATTGCCGACAGCCGACAGGACAATCGTCCGGACACTGCTGGTTCTCTCGGTGGCGCAGGTCGTCGGCTGGGGAACGGTCGGCCTTCCCGCGATCCTCGGCCGCCAGATGGCCGGCGACCTTCACATGGACCTGTCGGCGGCCTTTGCCGGCAGCTCGGTGCTCTATGTCATGATGGGGCTCTGCGCGCCGCTGCTGGCCCGGCCCTTCACGCGCCTCGGCGCGCGCCAGGTGATGATGGCGGGAACGCTGCTGGCGGCGCCGGGCTTCGTCGTCATGTCGCTCGCCCATGGCCCGGCGGCCTATTTCGCCGCCTGGACGATCCTCGGCGTGGCCGGCAGCGCCAGCCTGTCGACGGCCGCCTATATCATGCTGAACGAGGTCGCCGGGCAGAAGGCGAAAAGCGCCATTGGCGCTCTCATGCTGGTCACCGGGCTGTCCAGCAGCATCTTCTGGCCGCTGACCTCGGTCCTCGCCGGCATGGCGGGCTGGCGTGGCACATGCCTCGTCTATGCCGGCATGATGCTGCTCATATGCCTGCCGCTCTACGCCTTCGGCCTGCCGCGCCGGCCGGCCGCAAGCAGCGACCTGACGGCGATGTCCGGCCCGGCCGCCGGCCCCCCGCGGCCGGTCAGGCGCGGGACCTTCTCCCTGATCGTCTCGGCGATCGCCTTGAACAGCTTCGTCACCTTCGGCTTCGCGGCGGTGATGATCGAATTGCTCAAGGCGGCGGGCCTGCCGCCGGCCGAAGCCCTCGCCTTCGGCTCGGCCCTCGGGGTCATCCAGGTGAGCGCCCGCGGCATCGACTTCCTGGGTGGCGGGCGATGGGACGGCATCACCACCGGGCTCATTGCCGGCCTCGCCTTGCCGACCTCCATGCTGCTCCTGATGACCGGAGGCGGAACCTATTGGTCGATCGCCGCCTTCATCGTCCTCTATGGCCTGGGCAGTGGGGCTCTGGCCGTGGCACGCGCGACCATCCCCTTGGTGTTCTACGACAAGGCCGACTATGCCAGGGCCTCCTCGCACATCGCCTTGCCGCTGAACCTGATCTCCGCGCTGGCGCCGCCGGTCCTGGTCGGGCTGCTCGGGCGTTCCGGGACGCAGGCCCTGCTCGGCCTTGCCATGGCGTGTTCGTGCGGCGCGCTGCTGATCCTGCTCGTGCTCGCCCGCCGCCGGCCGTCGCTCGAGACGGTTGCGACCAGTTGATGCCAACGGCATGCTGCTCTTGATCGAACCCTTGTCTTACGGCCGGGTTTCGCGACGGGAGAAGATCCGTGTCCTTGCCGCGTTTTGAGACCGAACGTCTTCTGGTTCAGCCGCGCTCGATGCGCGACTTCGAGGCCTGCCTGGCGATGGACCGCGATCCGGACGTGACGCGATATATCCCCGGGCCCTGGAATGACGCTGCGCAGCATGAGCGTTTCCTGAGCGAGCGGATTCAAATGTCGTTCGGTTCCGGCCTGGGATATTGGTCGATCTTTCCCAAGGATCGGCCCGATCAGTTTCTCGGCTGGATCCTGCTGATCCCCTATGACGGCGCCGGCCCGGAGATCGAGATCGGCTGGCGGCTGAACCGGCTTGCCTGGGGCAAGGGTTACGCAAGCGAGGCCGCCCGTCCGATCGTCGCGCACGCCTTCCGAACGGCGGGCCTCAGCCGGATCGTCGCCGATATCGACGCGGCCAATTCACGCTCGACGCACGTGGCCGAGAAGATCGGCCTGCGCCTGGTCGGCCATGGCAGGCAGGGGGATGTCGCCTGCAAATGCTACGCGATGACGCGGGACGATTTCAGTTCCGCCACGCGGCAAGAGGCCTGATCCGGGCCCCTGCCCGTCAGCCCCCTCATTCACCAACAGCGACGGCGTTGCGCGTCCCTGCCCCGCAGATTTGCACGCGGCAAGGCCCGGCCGGTCCGTCGCCTCAGGCGGCGCCGCGGTCCGCGCGATAGACGCTGGGCTCGATGTCGGGCGAGCGCCCCGAGAGCAGATCCGCCATCAGCCGGCCGGAGCCGCAGGCCATGGTCCAGCCGAGCGTGCCGTGACCGGTGTTCAGGTGCAGGTTGGCGTAGCGCGTAGCGCCGATGATCGGGGTGCCGTCCGGCGTCATCGGCCGGAGGCCGGTCCAGAACTTCGCGCCTTCGATCCTGCCGCCGCGCGGGAAGAGGTCACCGACCGAATGTTCGAGCGTCGCGCGCCGGCCGGCATGGAGCGTCAGGTCGTAGCCGCCGAGCTCGGCCGTGCCGCCGACCCGGATGCGGTCGCCGAGCCGCGTGATGGCGACCTTGTAGGTCTCGTCCATGACGGTCGAGACGGGTGCCGCCTCGGCTTCGGTGATCGGCAAGGTGAGCGAATAGCCCTTGACCGGATAGACCGGGATGTCGATGCCGAGCGGGCGCAGCAGCAGCGGCGAATAGCTGCCGAGCGCCACGATGTAATTGTCGCCCTGGATCCGGCCGGCGCTGGTCTCGACGCCGGTGATGCGGCCCCCCTCGCTGGCGAGGCGGTCGATGCGGATGTCCTGGCGGAATTCGACGCCGAGCTCGGCCGCCTTGGCGGCGAGCGCCTGGGTGAACATGTGGCAGTCACCGGTCTCGTCATGCGGCAGGCGCAGGCCGCCGGCGAACTTCTCGCTGACCAGCCCGAGCGCCGGTTCCGCCGCCACGCAGCCGGCGCGATCCAGCAGCTCGTGGCCGACGCCAAATTCCTTGAGCACCTCGATATCGCCACCGGTGCCGTCGAGATCCTTCTGCGTCCGGAACAGTTGCAGGGTGCCTTGGCTGCGATGGTCATAGGCGATGCCGGTATCGGCGCGCAGCGCCATCAGGCAGTCGCGGCTATATTCGGCCAGCGCCACCATGCGGCTCTTGTTGACCCGGTAGCGCGCCGTGGTGCAATTGCCGAGCATGCGCAGCATCCAGATCCACATGGCGGGATCGAGCTTCGGCCGGACCACCAGGGGTCCGTATTTCATGGTCAGCCATTTCACCGCCTTGGCCGGCACGCCAGGCCCGGCCCAGGGCGAGGAATAGCCGGGCGAGACCTCGCCGGCATTGGCGAAGCTGGTCTCCAGCGCGACACCCGGCTGCCGGTCGACGACCACCACCTCATGGCCGGCCCGCGCCAGATAATAGGCGCTGGTGACACCGATCACGCCGCCGCCAAGAATGACCGTCTTCATATCGCGCCTCTGACCACCGACCGGTGCCCCTGATGCGCGAGACAATATGAGTTGAAGCGTCGAATGTGCTTGATTTTGGCCGATCTTTGTTCGAATTCATCGTCATAGACGCAATGAAATTCGACAATTTGGCAGAGTATGTCACACGCCCTGGATGCCCTCGATCACCGCATTCTTCTGCTCTTGCGCGCCGACGGACGCATGACCAATGCCGACCTCGCGGCGGCGGTCGGATTGTCGGCCTCGGCCTGCCTCCGGCGGGTGAAGATGCTGGAGGCGAGCGGTGTCATCAGCGGCTACACGGCGCTCATCGATCAGCGCCTGTCGGAGAACATGGCGGTGGTGATCGCCCACATCACGCTGGAGCGGCAGACCGAGGACTATCTCGCGCGCTTCGAGGCGGCGATCCGCAAATGCCCGGAGGTGCGCAAATGCGACCTGATGACCGGCGCGTCGGACTATCTCGTGCGTGTCGAGATCACCCATGCCGCCGATTACGAGCGGGTGCACAAGGATGTGCTGTCGCGCCTGCCCGGCGTCTCGCGCATCCAGTCGAGCTTCGCCATTCGCAGCGTGATCTGAGGGCTGGCTCTGCGGCATGAACACAAATCGGAAGCACTATTTCAGCGTCTGCACAACGGTTGGCCGTCCTTCGAGGCTCGCAAAAGCTCGCACCTCAGGATGAGGTAAAACGGTGTATTGCGTTGATGTTGTTGATGAAGCTCAGACGGCAACGCCCGTGCGGCACCACCTCCGGCGCGGGTCCCCACCCCCCTCATCCTGAGGTGCTCGCGCTCTTGCGCGAGCCTCGAAGGACGGCCAACCGCCGTGCAAGACACCAAAGGCACTGTCCGTTCGAGATGTGTGGCCCAGCTGGCCGCCGCGCCTGCCATTCAACCAAGCAGGACGACATGGCCTTCACGGGGATCGCCGCCATTGGCGTTGAGCGCGGCGATCACGCCCTGCGCCGCCTCGAAGCCCAGGGCCTCGACCACTGTCAGCCAGGGACGGGACCTATCGGAAATCCGGGCGATGAAGCTCTGCTGGGCGGCATTGAAGCGCGCGTTGACGACGGCCGGTCCCCAGTCGGCATTGCGCTTCTTGATCTGCACCGGCGCGAAATAGAATTGCGGCGCCGGCCCGGGCAGGTCCTGGGCTTTCAGGAATTCCGTATTGGCGGCCGAACCGGCATAACAGTCATAGACCAGCGCGGCGCCGAGGTGATGGTGGATGCGGCCGCGCAGCGCCTCGTCGCCGGAGAAGTCGACATAGAGCGTCGGGACGGCCTTATCGAGCTTCTCGACGTCGTCGTAGCGCGCCACCGCATCGTAGCAGCCGAGGCCGCGCACGAAACGCTCATTGCGCGCCGACGTCAGCCCCAGCCGCTCGACGCCCTTGCCCTCGCCCTCGGACAGACAGAAGGCCGTGCCATAGGCGGTCTTGCTTGACGCGCTCGAGATGAGGAGGCGCTGGGCGCCGAAGAAGCCGTTGTCCTCGAGAAAATCGGCCAGCATGAAGGAGGTGATGAACAGGGGCCGGATCAGCGCCTGATAGCTTTCCAGCGCTTCGGCATGGACGGGATCCTCGCTGCAGCGGCCATATTGATTATAGGCCGAGGTCAGCGCCTTGCGGTGCGCGCTGCCGTCGTAGAAACCCCGGCCGGTGACCCGTTCGGCCTGCATGCGGATGTGGCTGGCGATCGGGTAGTAGCCGTAGAAGCGCTCGCCGACATCGATGCCGGCGACGCCTGACGACACCACGTCGGCGAAACCCCAGGCCGGCATGTGGCCCCAGCCCGGCCGGCCGCTGGGGAAGAAACCCCAATAGCCCATGGCATCGCCAAAGGCGGCATAGGTGATGTTGTTGGTGGTCAGCGCCAGGCGATCGATCCGCAGCAGGACCTCGCCCGGCGCGGCCTCGGCGCTCTCCTCGCGGGTGGCGATCAGCGAGCGGCCGAGATCCTGCTTGTCGGTCAAGAGAAGCGTGACGGTCAGGCGGTCGGTCATGCTAGCCTCCGGGCACCGGTTTCAAGTCCGACCGAAACTAGCAATTCGCCGAAACTCCTGGGTTCGGTTTCCCGATGCCGCGTCACGAAGCGCCCAAAGCCCTGCCGAAACCGCTGAAACGGCCCTCGCAGGCCCGCGCCAAATTCACCGTCCAGGCGCTCTACGACACCTTCGTTCGGATTTGGCGGCGCGACGGTCCCGCGGCCGCCACGACCAAGGCGGTGGCGGCGGAAGCCGGCTTCGCCGTCGGCACGGTCTATGACTATTTCCCGAACCGCGAGGCGCTGTTCTCGGGTTATGTCCGCCATTCCCTGGAGCTGCTGCTCGGCCGCATCGACGCGCAAGTGATCGCGCCCGGCGGGCTTGCCTGGGAGCAGCGGCTCTCCCGGCTCGTCCGCATCACCGCCTGTGCCGATCCGGACGCCGCTTATTTCGACGCCGCCATGCTGGCGCGGGAACACGAGGTCGCCGAGCCGAAACATCACCGCCGGTTCTTCGACGAGCTGACCGCCAAGTGGACGGAGGCCATCCGGTCCTGGCCGGATCTCGACCCCCAGCCGTCCGACTTGACCATCCGCACGCTCTGCGTCGCGGTCTGGGGCTCACGCCGCTATGTCCTGCTGGTCGCCCCACCGGCCGAGGCGCTGGGCGACTGGGTCTCCGCGCTGGAGCGGGTCGCCCGCCAGGCCTTGCGGGCACCGTCCGACTAAGGACGCCTCGCGCATCGGGCAGCCGTCCTTCGAGGCTCGCGCAAGAGCACCTCAAGAGCCAGTGTTCGCACACATCGTTCAGACGAGCCTGAATGTGTCGCCCAGCGAAATTCCACGCGGGAGCCACCACTCTTCACCTCTCCCCGTCGGGGAGAGGTCGGCCGAAGGCCGGGAGAGGGGGCGAAGCGGGCGACGAAGAAGCTCCATGCGAAACGCGCAAGGCGTTGTTCTGGACCTGCAATTCCCCCTCTCCCGGCGCTACGCGCCGACCTCTCCCCGCCGGGGAGAGGTAAAGAGTGGCGGTTCCAGCGCACGCCCTACAGCCTTTGACCCCCGCTCGCATCGATGCTCTGGCCGGTCACCCAGCCGCCCGCGGCGGAGGCGAGGAAGCCGACGACGCCGGCAATGTCCTCGGGCTGGCCGACCCGGCCGAGCGCGACCGTGCGGGCGATCTGAGCGCTGGTCGCGGGATCGCGCGCGCCCGGGTTCATGTCGGTGGCGGTCGCCCCCGGTAGCACCGCATTGACGGTGATGCCACGCGCGCCGAGTTCGGCGGCGAGCAGCCGGGTCAGAGCTTCCAGCCCCGCCTTGGCCGGCGCATAGACGGCCATGTCAGGATAGGCCGCACGGGTCCCCATCGACGACAGGTTGATGATCCGGCCGCCGTCGCGCAGATGCGGCAGCAGCGTCCGGATCAGGAAGAACGGCGCCTTCAGGTTGACCGTCAGGATCCGGTCGAAATCGGCCTCGCTGACATCGGCGATCCGGGCGCGGCGGCCGATGCCGGCATTGTTGACCAGGATGTCGAAACCAGGCTCGCCGAAACGGCCGGTCAGTTCGCGGCCGAAGCTCTGCGCAAGCAAGGCTGGCCCATCGGGACTGCCGAGATCCGCCTGCACGGCAAAAGCTGAACCGCCGGCGGCCGCGACGGCCCCGACCGTTTCGGCAGCCTCGGCTTCGCCTGACTTGTAGTGTACGCCAACGGTCGCGCCGTCACGCGCGAGCCGCAGTGCGATGGCACGTCCGATGCCGCGGCTCGCGCCGGTCACCAGCGCAACGGGTCGGGTCGAGCGGGTCATCGTCGATAGCTCCGTCAGCGCGACCAGGCCTGGCTCGCCTCGAGCGCGCGCGCCCGTTCGATCAGCGCCCTGCGATCGATCTTGTTGGTGCCGGCCCAGGGCAGGTCGGCGAGGAACTCGACGCGGCGCGGATGCTGGTAGGCCGGCCCGTTGTCGATGGTGAAGCGCTTGATCTCGTCGACCGCGATGGCGCCCTCCGGCCGCCGCACGATGAAGGCGACCGGCACCTGGCCGCGCTCCTCGTCGGGCAACGGCACCACGGCCGCCTGCTGCACCTGCGGATGGCGCTCCAGGAGCTTCTCGACCTCGCCGGGATAGATGTTCTCGCCCGAGCAGACGAACATGTCATCGGCGCGCCCGACGAAATAGTAGAAGCCGTCCTCGTCGCGGCGGAACACGTCGCCGGAGCGATACCAGCCGGTGTCCAGCACCTTGGCGCTCTGCGCCGGCAGGTTGAGATAACCCGGCGTGACCGCGGGATTGCGCATCAGCAGCACGCCCTCGTCCTCGGTCGGGCCATCGACCAGGCGCACCTCGCCGCCGGCCAGGGGATAACCGACCGCGAGCGGCGGCTGGGCAAGCCCCTGGGGGTGCGGACCGAACACCGCGGGACCGGCCTCTGTGGTGCCGAAGCCATTGGTCACGGGGATGCCGGGAAAGGCTGCGCGGATGCGCTCGATCAGGCCGAGGGTCAGCGGCGCCGAACCCAGGCGAATGCGCTTCAGCCGCGAGAAGTCGCGCCCCGCCAGCGCCTTCTCGTCCTTGACCACGCGCGCCAGCATGGTCGGCACGGCCATGACATTGGTCACCTCATGGCGTTCCAGCGCGTCGATATAGGAGGGCGTATCGAAGCCCGGCAGATAGACCACCGAGCCATTGGTGGCGAAGACGCTTTTCGACTGGAACAGGCCGTTCATGTGGAACAGCGGCTGGGCGATGATCGACCGGTCGATCTCCGGCGCCGTCGCCGCGGTCAGCGTCTCCAGGGCCCAGAGCTGGCCCGCATGGCTGAGCGGCACGCCCTTGGGACGGCCGGTGGAGCCGGAGGTATAGAGGATCTGGCCGATCTCGTCGGGGCCGGCCGCCACCGTCTCGAAAGCGCCGGGCACGACACGCGCCGCAAATCCCGCGCTGCTCACGTCGTCGAAATCGACCACCGGCACGGTGTCCGGCACCAGGTGCCGGCGCGGCCCATCGGTGAAGGCGAAAACGATGCGCGAGTCCTCGAAGATATAGTCGATCGTGTCGCGCGGCAGCTTGGTATTGACCGGCACCGCGACGAAACCGGCGCGCATGATGCCGAAATAGCTGATGATATATTCGGCGCGGTTGAGCGCCAGGATCGCGATCGCCGCGCCGCGCGGCAGGCCGGCCTCGGTCAGGAGCCGGGCGACGCCATTGGCATGCGAATCGATCTCCGCATGGGTCCATTGGCGGGGCGCCGCCTGATCCCTCAGGTCGATCACGGCGATGCGATCGAGATCGCGCGAACGGTCGACGAGATCCCCGAGATTGGTCCAGCGTGACATGGTGGCGAAGTCCTTGGCGGTTAGGGGTCAGGCGTCGAGCGGCTCGGCGGCGCGATGGGCCGGGCTCTCGATCGGCGTGGCGATATCGAAATGGCAGGCGACCGCGCGCCCCGGTCCGCGGCGCTCGAGGCGCGGTGCCCGTTCGCGGCAGACGGCCTGGGCCAGCGGGCAGCGCGCGTGGAAGGCGCAGCCCCTGGGCGGGTCGAGCGGGCTCGGCAATTCGCCTTCGAGGATCGGGCGACGGCGCGTGCGGGCGAGCTTGGGATCGCCCACCGGCGCTGCCTCGATCAGGGCGCGGGTATAGGGATGGGCGGGCGCCGCGAAGATTTCGGCCGCCGGTCCGCTTTCGACGATGCGGCCGAGATACATGACCAGCAGGCGGTCGGCGATGTGCTCGACCACGCTGAGGTCGTGGGAAATGAACAGGTAGGAGACGCCGAACTCCTGCTGCAGGTCCTGCAGCAGGTTGATCACCTGGGCGCGCACCGACACGTCGAGCGCCGAAACCGGCTCGTCGCAGATGAGCACCTTGGGATTGAGCACGAGCGCGCGCGCAATGCCGACACGCTGGCGCTGGCCGCCGGAGAATTCGTGCGGGTAGCGGCCGGCCGCGCCCTGGGGCAGGCCGACCTTGGCCATGACGGTCTCGACCCGTTCGCGGATCTCGGCGCGCGGCCGGCCGGCGACGACGAGCGGCTGGGCGATGATCTTGCCGACCTGGTGGCGCGGATTGAGCGAGCTGTAGGGATCCTGGAAGATCATCTGGACATGCGGACGCAAAGGCTTCAGCGCCCGCGCGTCGAGCGTCGTGATATGCCGGCCCTCGACCGCGACGGTGCCGCCGGCGATCGGCACCAGCCGCATGATCGCCTTGCCGAGCGTCGACTTGCCGCAACCGGATTCGCCGACCAGGCCGACCGTTTCGCCGGCATTGACCTCCAGGCTGACATCGCTGACCGCCTGGACGACGCCACGTGGCGTCGGAAAGGCGACACTGAGCTCACGCACCGACAAGAGCGACATGGCGCTGGCCCTCCTTCTCGGCCACGAAACAGGCGACGCTCCGGCCGCCGCCGTGATCGGCGAGGCGCGGCTGGTGGGCCCGGCAGCGGTCGATGGCCTGCGGACAGCGATTGGCGAAGGCGCAGCCGGCCGGCAGCGCGTCGAGACCCGGAACGCTGCCTGCGATCTCGACCAGCCGGCCGCGCTTCTGGCGCGTCGCCGAGGGCGTCGCGCCGATCAGGCCGCGCGTATAGGGATGCAGCGGCCGCTCGAAGATGTCGTCGACCGGGCCTTCCTCGACCTTGCGACCGGCATACATGACGATGACCCGGTCGGCGGTCTCGGCGACCACGCCGAGGTCGTGGGTGATGATGACCAGCGCCATGTCGGTCGCCGCCTGCAGGTCCTTCATCAGCCGGAGGATCTGCGCCTGGATGGTGACGTCGAGCGCGGTGGTCGGCTCGTCGGCGATCAGCACTTTCGGCCGGCAGGCGATCGCCATGGCGATCATCACCCGCTGGCTCATGCCGCCGGAGAGCTGATGGGGATAGTCGTCGAGCCGGCGCTCCGGATCGGGAATGCCGACCTGGCGCAGCAGGTCGAGCGCGCGCGCCGCCGCTTCCGCAGCACTCACCGAGCGGTGCCGGCGGATCGCCTCGACGAGCTGGCTGCGCACCGACACGACCGGGTTGAGCGAAGTCATCGGATCCTGGAAGATCATGGCGATCTCCCGGCCCCTGACATCGCGCATGGCGCGTTCGGAAAGCCGCGTCAGGTCCTGCCCGCCGAGTTCGACCGAACCTCCGGCGATGCGCGCCGGCGGATCCGGCAGGAGCCGCATCAAGGCGAGCGCGGTGAGCGACTTGCCGCAACCGGATTCGCCGACGAGCGCCACCGTCTCGCCGGCATCGACCGAGAGCGAGAAACGGTCGACCGCCTTCAGCCGGCCGCGCCGGGTGACGAGCTCGACCTCGAGATCGGTAACGGTGAGTGCCCGCGCCATCACCGGTCCCTCAGCTTGGGATTGAGCGCGTCGTTGAGCCCGTCGCCGATCAGGTTGAGCGCCAGCACGGTGAGCATGATGGCAAGCCCGGGCACGGCGCAGATGTACCAGGAGGTGCGGATCAAGGTGCGGCCGTCGCCGATCAGCCCGCCCCAGCTCGCGACATTGGGATCACCGAGACCGAGAAAGGAGATCGAGGATTCGAACAGGATGGCGCTGGCGATCACCAGCGACGACAGGATGATGACCGGCGGCAGGGCATTGGGCAGGATCTCGCCGACGATGATGCGCCAGTCGCTCATGCCCATGGACCGGCAGGCCTGGATGAATTCCCGGTCGCGCAGGGAGAGGAATTCGGCGCGCGTCAGCCGGGCGATCGGCGTCCAGGTGACGATGCCGACGGCTAGGGTGATATTGCCGATGCTCTGGCCGAGGATCGAGACGATGGTCAGGATGAAGATGATGTTCGGCACCGTCTGGAACAGCTCGGCGAAGCGCATCAGCACCTCGTCGACCCAGCCGCCGAAATAGGCCGCGGTCGCGCCGATGGCGACGCCGATGCAGGTGGCGGTGAGGCTGGCGAACAGGCCGATCATCAGCGTCGTGCGGGCGCCGTGGGCGACCATGGCGGCGATGTCGCGGCCGAGCGAATCCGTGCCGAGCGGAAAGCGCGGATTGACGAAGGGCCAGATCTCCGGGCGGCCGACGATGCGCAGCGGATTGCGCGGGAACAGGCCCGGCGCGACCAGCGCGAAGCCGATGACGGCCAGGATGACGACGAGGCCGGCGAGCGCCGCGCGATTGCGGCCGAAACGCCTGAGAAAATCAAAGAAGGGTGACATGATCTCGCTCGCTAGCGGGCGCGAATGCGCGGATCGAGCTTGAAATAGGCGAGGTCGACCGCGGCATTGGCCAGGGCGACGATCAGCGAGGACAGCACCATGACACCGAGCACGACGGGGTAGTTGCGGCTCATCACGCTGTCGAGCATCAGGCTGCCGATGCCCGGCCAGCTGAACACCGCCTCGACCACGACGCTGCCGCCGACCACCGTGCCGAGCTGCAGGCCGAGCAGGGTCACGACCGGCAGGAGCGCATTGCGCAAGACGTGCCTGATGACCACGCCGGTGGTCGACAGGCCCTTGGCGCGGGCGGTGCGGACGAATTCCAGGCGGAACACCTCGAGCATGGCCGCGCGCATGACGCGGGCATACATGGCGGCATAGAACAGCCCGAGCGAGACCGCCGGCAGCAGCAGGTGGCGGCCGACATCCAGCGTGTCGGCGATGAGGCCGCCGGGCCCGCCAATGGTGCGCATGCCGCCGACCGGCAGCCAGCCGAGTTTCACCGCGAACAGCACGGTCATCATGATGCCGAGCCAGAAGGTCGGCGCGGCGAAGAAGAACACCGCGCCGAGCGAGATCAGGTTGTCCCAGATCGTGTTGACCTTGACCGCGGCGATGACGCCGGCGGTGACGCCGATGATCAGCGCGATGGCGATGCTCGCCAGCATCAGGATCACGGTGGCCGGCAGGTGATGCAGGATCACCTCCAGCACCGGTGCGTTCTGCCGGTAGGAAAAGCCGAAATCCAGCGTGAGCACCGACCAGATATATTTGCCGAGCTGGACGATCGCCGGCTGGTCCATGCCGTAGAGCACGCGCAGCCTTTCGATCAGCACGGGATCACTGACCTGCTGCTCGGCCGTCATCACGTCGAGAAAGCTGCCCGGCGCGAGCTGGATCAGCGCGAAGTTCAGGACGATGACGCCGAGCAGAAGCGGCACGATCTGGGTGAGGCGCCGGAGCAGGATACGTCGCATGGCCTGTCTCCCGCCTCAGCGGTCGAGCCAGACATTGCCCCAGCTCTCGCCCATGAAATCGGCGAGTTCGGAGTGGCCGCGCACATCGGCGCGGGCGACCGTCACCGACTCGATCTCGACCAGCGAGGTCCAGGGCAGATCGGTGGCGATCAGCGTCTGCAGCTCGTGGGCGAGCGCCACCCGCTTCTTCGGATCGATCTCCACCGAGAGCCGGGCCACAATGTCGTCGAGCCTGGGGTTGGAATAACCGTTGGCATTGCGGAAGGCGGCGCCCTTGAGGATGCCGTCCGTGGTGGTGAACTGGGTCCATTGCGGCACCAGTTCGACGGCCCCGGAATTGTTCGACAGCGCGATGTCGTAGTCGTAATCGGTATAGATGCGCTTCAGCGAGGTCGCCCGGTCGGGGATGGCGAGATCGACCGTGATGTCGATATCCTCCAGCGCCTGTTTGACATATTGGCCGAGCTTGACGTTCTCCTCGAACCAGCCGGCGGCCACCACATTGAGCTTGAACCGCGAGCCGTTCTTGACGGGATAGCCGGCGGCATCGAGCAATTGCCCGGCCTTCTTGACGTCGAAGGGATAGGCCGGGACATCCTTGTCGAAGAACAGCTTGTTGCTGCTCGGGATCGGCCCGACCGCCGGCTTGGCGAGGCCGAAGAAGATCGTCTCCGCGATGAAGCTGCGGTCGATCGCGTGGTTGATGGCGCGGCGCACCTCGGCGCGCTTGACGATGTCGCGGCGCGAATTGAACTCGATGGTCGAGACCCAGGCCGAGTTGTCGTAACCCTTGGTGGTCGAGGCAAAGCGGCCGGTGGCGCCGAGCCGCTTGATGTCGGGCGCGGGCGTCGGATTGAACACGCCGATATCGAGCTGGCCGGCTTCGAAGGCCGCCGAACGCGAGGCGGGATCACGCCACCAGCGGATCACCAGCCGGTCGAGATAGGGCAGTTGCGGGTCCCAATAGCGCTCGTTGCGGACGAATTCGACATGGCTGCCGCGGACCCATTCCTTGACCTTGAACGGACCGGTGCCGACGGGCGCGTTGTTGACCGGGTTGGTCAGGATGTCGCGGCCGTCATAGAGGTGCTTCGGGATGACGAGAGCCGACTTGCCGGCCAGGATCGATTTCAGGAAGAAGTCCGGAACGGACGCGTCGAAGGACAGCCGCACGGTGGTGGCATCGACCGCCTCGGCGGCGACCAGCGCCTTCAGCGCGACACCGGCCGAGATCGGCTTCCAGTAGTTCAGCGCGTTGAACACCACGTCGTCGGCGGTGAACGGCTTGCCGTCGTGCCAGGTGACATTGGGGCGCAGCTTGATGATGTAGCTCTTGAAATCTTCCGACGCCGTCACCTCGAGCGCCAGCACCGGCTCGAAGGCGAGATCGTTGTTCAAGCGCAGCAGCCGCTCGTGCACCTTGGTCGAGGTGAAATAGGGACTGGAACCGCCGCCCGGCGGCACGAACAGCGATTGCGGCTCGAAGCCGCCCCAGGTGGCGGTCAAGGTGCCGCCACGCTTCGGCGCGACGCGGGCGCCCTGCCCGAAGGCCAGGCTGTGACCGCCGATCGCGGAGGCGAGGATGCCGCCGGCGGTGGTGGCGAGCAGTTTGCGGCGGGAGAGGCTGGACATCGGATCACCTTTCAAATCGGTCTGGACATGCGGCTTGCGTCCCGGCGCCGGAGGCGGCCGGGCGCGGCCACCCGTCAACTCTTGTCTTGCGTCGCGTAGCTCGCCCGGCCGATGGCGAGCAGCGTGCCGCGCTCGTCGAACACGTCGACGTCGGAAACCCCGACGCTGCGACCGTTGCGGCGCACCCTGGCGGTTACGACCAGCGCGGTGTTCACCGCGGGGCGGAGATAATCGACGCGGAAATTGATGGTCGGCAGGCCGCGGCCGATCAGCATGATCAGCGCGAAATCGCCGACCGTGTCGATCACCGAGGCGATCGGCCCGCCATGCCATTGGCCGGTGCCGGCGCCCCGCTCGAGCTCGGGCCGGAACGGTGCGCGAATGGTGATCTCCTCGCGGGCGGGATCGGCCGAGACCACCTTCAGGCCGAGAAAGGCGCTGAACGGCGAAGCGTCGAGCTTGGCCTGCAACTCATCGACGGAGAGAGCGGTCTTCGAACCCGCCTTGGTCACGGGTGCTGTCTGAACGGTCATGGCGTCACCACGACCTTGCCGATGACCTCGCGGTCCTCGATCACGCGCAGCGCCTCGGCCGCCTGGTCGAGCGGATAGGTCTTGTCGACCAGGGCCTTCAGCTTGCCCGAACCGATCAGCGCGAACAGCTCGCCGATATCCTTCGGCTCCCAGCCGTTGGAGCCGAGGATCTGCAGCTCGAAGGTCCAGATGAAACGGATATCCTCGGTCGGCGCGAAGCCGGCGGTGGCGCCGCAGGTGAGCAGCCGTCCACCGAGCCGCATCGCCCGCAGCGATTTCACCCAGGTGTCGCCGCCGGTGAAATTGACCACCACGTCGACGCCGCCGCTCTTGTCGTGCCGCCGCCTCTGCGGCTTGCCGTGGCGTTCGTGCACGACCTTGAGGAAGTCCTCGTCGCGATAGAGGATGATCTCGTCGGCGCCGAGCTCCAGCAGCCGGTCGGCCTTTTCCTGCGACCCGGCGGCGGCGATGACATAGGCGCCGGCGAGCTTGGCGAGCTGCACGCAGCAGACGCCGACGCCGCCGCTGGCGCCGAGGATCAAGACCTTCTCGCCGGCGGTCACCTTGCCGATGGTGGTCATCATGCGCAGCGCCGTGCCATAGGCGACCGGCAGCGCCGCGGCCTGTTCGAACGACACGCCATCGGGAATGCGGATCAACTGATGCGCACGCGCCCGGCAATATTCGGCCAGGCCGCCATTGACCGTCTCGCCCATCAGGCCGCCTTCGACCCGGTTGATCGGATCGACCAGCACCCGGTCGCCAACCTTCCAGCCGGTGACGCCGGCGCCGATCTCGGCGATCTCGCCGACCACATCGAGGCCGATGATGACCGGCAGGGGGATCTTGATGCCCGGCATGCCGCGACGGGTGAACACGTCGTGGTAGTTGAGCGAGCTGGCGCGAACGCGCAGCACCACATCGCCCTCGCCGGCCACGGGCGTCGGGAAATCCGGCTCCAGACGAAGCTGGTCGAGGCCGCCATGTTCTCGCAAAACCACTGCACGCATATCGAAGAGCTTTCCTCAGTCGTCGCCGTCGTCCCGGACGGGAGCCGTCGCCGACGGCACGGACAAGCGTTCTCCGTTCCGGGACCCGAGGGCGTCCGGTGCGGATCGTCGTTTTGTCCTTGCGCATCGATCGACGAAACCGAGGCCGGATCGGCCTGCCGGGACGTCCAATAGAAGCCACCGCAGCGACCGGAAAAGCCTGTCACCAGCCCCCTGCAGAGTGCCCTAAGTGTTCCGCCGGGGGTCCGTCATGTCAACCGGAATGTTCTTTTTGAAGAACGATACGGTCGTAGCGGATCACACTCCCGACAAGCCAAGACGGAGAATCCAAATTCTCGGATGATCAGAATTGGTCGATAATCTTGCAAAATTCACGAATATGCGGTGCGAAATCCGGTCCGGCTCTCAGACAAATGCGTGTTTCGATCGGAATTGTCTCTCCGATCAGACATTTAAGGATCAAACCTCTCCCGCCGGCCGTTCTTTAAAAAGTACGTTCTCTCACGCCATGCGCGGCGATCACGTCGAGGCGCGCGCCGCCAGCGCGAAGCCCATATCGACCCGGCGCTCGACGGCAGGTGCGCCCTTCAGCCGCCCGGCGATGATCTCGGCCGCGCGCCGCCCGATGGCCTCGCGCGGAATGTCCAGGCCGGTCAGCGGCGGATCGAGGATCCGGCCGATCTCGTGATCGTCGAAACTGGCAATGGCGAGGTCGCCGGGAACCGCCAGGCCGCGTTTCATCGCCTCGATCGCCAGCGCCACCGCCAGGACATCGCCGGCGCCGAGAACCGCATCGAACACAGGTCGCGCCGCCCGGATGCGGTCCATCAGCGCCGGCGCCTCGGCATAGCCGCCCGGCGCTTCGAAAACCGCATCCGGGCCGGAGGCGATCCCTGCCGCAGCGAGTGCCGAGCGGAAGCCGTCATGGCGGCTGCGCGCGCGGCTGGAGCGGACGAGCGGCAGCGTGACGAAGGCAATGTTGCGCCGGCCGCGCTCCATGAGGTGACGCGTCAGCGCGGCGGTCGCATCATGGTTGGAAAAGCTGACCACCGTATCGATCGGCGCGTCGACGAGATCGCCGGTTTCGATGACGACCACGCCGGCCTGCCGGACCAGACGCAACATGCCGATATCGTGGCTGGTCTCATGCAGCACCAGCGCCGCCGGGCGCTGCCGCAGCAGCTCGCGCACCACGCGGGTCTCCTCCTCGGGCGAATAGGCGGCTTCCGCGACCGACAGAACGAAACCATGCCGGGACAGTTCCGCCGACAGACCCCGCAGGATCGCCGTGTAGAGATTGTTGGTGAGCGACGGCACGATCGCCGCCACGACATTCGAGGCCCGGCGCTTGAGCGCCGAGGCGATGCCGTCGGGCACATAGGCAATATCGGCCGCCACCTGCTCGATGCGGCTGCGGGTTTCCGCCGCGACGCTATCCGGCTCGCTGAACACCCGCGACACCGTCATGACCGAGACGCCCGCGCGGCGCGCCACCTCGGTCATGGTTGGTTTCTGTGACACCCGCGCGCCGCCTTGCTTGACATCGTCCAATTCCCCGATATTTTCTGATGTGAACGTTAACATCAAGAGTTCTGACGACAACCTCTCGCCTTTCCCACCGCTTTCGCGGTGGGTTCGGGCAGAATCGCGTCAGCCAGGACCACGGAGGAAATCCATGATCTCGCGCCGCAGCCTGACCGCAGCGCTTGTCGCGACACCGGCCCTGGTCCGACGCGGAATGGCCGCCGCCGTCTGGCCGGAACGGCCGGTGCGGATCCTGATCCCCTTCGCGCCGGGCGGCGCGGCCGATACGCTGGCCCGCATCCTCTCCGAGAGCTTCAAGGACGAGGCGCGCGGCCAGCCGCTGATCGTCGAGAACCGGCCGGGCGCGGGCGGCACGCTGGCCGCGGCCAGCACGGCGCAGGCCGCCGGCGACGGCCATACCCTGCTGATGGGCGATATCGGCGCCAACGCGGTGGCCGGCGCCCTGTTTCCCGCCCTGCCCTATGCGATCGACAAGGCCTTTGTTCACGTCATTCATCTCGCCAATCTGCCAATGGCGATGATCGCGCACCCTTCGGTCGGCGGCGGCACGCTTCAGGGGCTGATCGCGGCGGCGAAGCAGAAGCCCGGCGGCCTGAACTATGCCTCGGCGGGCCCGGGCGGCGCCTCGCATCTGATGATGGAACTGTTCAACCGGCTGGCCGGCGTGCAGATCCAGCACATTCCCTATCGGGGCGGCGGACCGGTGCTGCAGGCGGTGCTGACCAACGAGGTGCAGGTCGCCTTCTCCACCGTCTCCACCACCCGCCCCTTCATCGAATCGGGCGGCGTCCGCGCCATTGGCGTCGGCGGACGCCATGTGGTGCCGACACTGCCCGAGGTTCGCCCCGTCGCCGAGACCGTGGCCGGTTTCGAGGCCGAAACCTGGCACGGCATTCATGCGCCGGCCGCAACGCCGCCCGACATGGCGGCCGAGATCAACCGGGTGTTCAACGCCCTGCTCAAGCGCCCCGAAGTGCTCGCCCGGATGGAGCAGCAATCGGCGATCGCCGTCGGCGGCAGTTCCGAAAGCTATGCCGCTTTCGTCCGCGGCGAGATCGACAAATGGAGCCGGGTGGTGCGGGATTCCGGCATCCGGATGACCAATTGACCCCGTCGCATCCGCTGATCATCACCGCCGCGCTGACCGGCGGCGGCCCGCGCAAGGGTCCGGCGCATCCGGTGACGCCTGAAGCGGTGGTCGCCGATGCGATCGCAGCCGGGCGGGCCGGCGCGGCGATCGTCCATATTCACGCCCGCACCGCCGATGGCGCTACGACCATGGCGCCCGAGGCCTATCGGGCCATGGTCGAAGCCATCCGCACCGCGGGCTGCGACGCGCTGATCGATCTCAGCGCCGGCGACGACGGCGGCAAGGCCGATCACGCCGCGCGGCTCGCCGTTGCCGACGGCGACGGCGATCTCGTGACGCTCGCCGGCGGCCCGTTCAACCTGGGCGGCCGGCTCTACGACAACGGCCCGGCCTTCATCGATCGCATGGCGCGCGCCATCACGGCGACCACGGCGAAACCGATCCTCGAGATTTTCGACACCGGCCAGATGGCGACGCTGCACCGGCTGCTCGCCGCAGGCGTCCTGGCTTCGCCGGTTTTGGTCGAATTCGTCATGGGCGTGCCCGGCGGCATGCCGGTCGATGCGCGGCTCCTGCCGATCCTGGCCGAAGGCCTGCCCCCGGACACGCTCTGGTCGATCTCGGTCCAGACCGCCGATCCGGCGGCCTTCCGCATGGTTCTGAAACAGGCGATCCGGCTCGGCGGCCATATCCGCACCGGGCTGGAGGATCATATTCTCGATGCCGAAGGTGGCCTTGCCGACGGCAACGCCGCCCTGGTCGCCGAAGCCGTGGCCCTCGCCCTTGACCTCGGGCGGACCATTGCGACACCCAACGAGGCGCGACGGCTTCTGGGCGTGGCCTGATCACCTTCGGTGGAGCCGCTCCGCGGCATCGGCCGGCGTCAGGCCGGCAGCGACGGGCTGGTATTGGGCTCCAGCGCCTCTTCGGCCTCATCCTCGTCCGGCAAGGCCTCACCGTGGACCGGCAATGGCGTGCCGATCCAGAACGGATTGACCAGATGATCCCGCTTCGGATTGGTCGTGTTCGGATGGACGAGAATGCTTAGGCCGCCATGGTTGAGCATCAGCCAGGGCACCAGCGCGGCGAATTGATCGGTCGCGAACGAGACCTGATACATCGCCTCGGCGTGCGGCCCGACCTTGGCGTCGTGCCAGCGCCCCAGGCGGACCAGGAAGCGCTCGCCGATCCGCAGGCGAAGCTGCTCCGCCACCGCCCGCGTCGTCGCCGGATCGTAATAGACATGGGCGTGATAGCTGGCGATTTCGGTGATCGAACGCGGCTGCGCCGCGGCGTCGGCTTGGTCCATCGATGGCTCCTGAAGGCAATCGCCGAACCGCACGGCTTGCGGTCCGACGTCTCGCCCGAAGCTTAGCCGCAATCACCCGCGCTGAACCATGCGTGCAAACAAGGAGGCGATCGCGCCGGCGCAAATGGGCCCGGCCCTCCTAGCCTGACCGGGAGCTCGACATCTCCTTGGGGTTCAGCGCCAGCGACAGGAGCGCGCCGACAATGGCCAGGCAGGAGATCTGGATGAGGCCCGCGCTGACCCAGCCCGCCTTGTTGGCGATGAAGCCGATGAGATAGCCGGCGAAGGCGCCCGCGCCATAGAGGGCCGTGACGAAGACGCCGGTGGCGCGGCCGGCCTGATCCGGCGCGACCGACTTCACGTGATAGCCGGCCAGATTGACATAGATCGTGCCGCTGACCACGAAGCCCCAGATGAAGGAGAGGCAGGCCTGGCCGGCAAAGGCCGTGGCGCCCTGGAAGATGAAATGGCCGAGCGCCGCCGCCGCCAGGAAGGCGAAGCCGAGCACCAGGCGCGGCGAGAACCGGTCGCCGAGCCAGCCGCCGACGAGGGAGGCCAGCACGCCGAGCCCATAGATGCTCATGACGCTGCCGGTATCGGCGGGCGAGTAGTGCAATTGCTCGCGCAGGAAGGTCGGATACATCCCGAGATAGCCATAGATGATCAGGCCGCCGATCAGGCTGAGCACGGTCAGGAGGATCGTGTTGCGGTTCCGGAGGCTTGCCGCTCCGCCGGCCAGGACGCGGCCCTGCTGGCGGTGCACCACCTCGGTCAGGGACGGGCGCACCGCGACCCAGATGACCGCCATGGCGACGAAACCGATCAGCCCGAAACCGATGATCGGGCCGCGCCAGGTGCCCTGCGCGCTGAGCAGGACGGCGGCCGCGATCGGGCCGATAATGGCGCCGACGCCGAAGGAGGCATTGATCGCGCCGACGGCCGCGGCGCGATAACGGACGAAATAGCTGGTGGCCACCGCGATCAGCGCGGTGAGCTGCATGGCCTCGCCGATGCCGGTGGCGGCGCGATAGACCAGCATGTCGGCCATGCCGCCGGCAAAAGCCGTCAGCACCGTACCGACGGAAAAGATGGCGATGCCGATCTGCAGCACGGATTTGCGCGAATAGCGCGCCAGGAGGTAGCCGGTCGGCCAGCCGGCAACCGCCATGCCCAGGGTGAAGATGGTCGACAACAGCCCGGTATCGGCGAGCGAGAAGCCATATTCCTTGCGCACGTCGGCGGCGAGCAGCGGAAAGATCTGCCGGTCCATGGCGTTGATCACGTAGGACGCCAGCAGGATCGCGAACATCGCCAGCATGGCGACACGCGTATCCGCCTCGGCGATCGGGTGTCTCGGCGCTTCGGCCGTGGTTGCGTCGTTCATGATATCCTCCCTGGGCCGTCGCTGCGGCCGCCCGTCGGTCTTGCGGGCTCGTGGGTTTTGCGGTTCGTCCCCTGCGGCGGCCGCGTCTTGGCGCGCGGTCCGCGATGTCACGTCGGGCGCGGCGGTTCAGCCGGTGGGCGCGGCGCGGTACCAGTCGAGGATCTCCTCGCCGGTCCGGAACAGCACGCCGGGCCGCGCGGCGATATGTTCGAGCGCCTCGCGGAAATAACGCAGCCGGTGCGGCGCCCCCATGATGTAGGGATGGACGACCAGCGCCATGACCCGCGCGGACGAATGGGCGTCGGCATAGAGCTGTTCGAACTGGTCGATCGCCCGGTCGCGATATTCACAGGCCTTGTGATGCTGGATCAGCATCATCGCGACGTCGTTGCATTCCTGGGTATAGGGCACGTTGACGATCGGCCCGGACCGGGTCTTCAGCTCGACCGGCTGGTCGTCCAGCACCCAGTCGCAGACATAGTCATAGCCTTGCTCCACCAGGATATCCGGCGTCTCCCAGGTCTCGGTCAGACCCGGTCCGAGCCAGCCGCGCGGCGGCCGGCCGACATAGGCGCGGATCGCCTCGGTGGTCCTGGCGATATCCTCGCGCTCGTCGGCGACCTTCTGCATGTTCTTCTGGGTGAAGCCGTGGCCGATGAATTCCCAGCCGCGGTCGCGGGCCGCCCGCGCGATCGGTTCATAGGTGCCGATCGCCGAGCCGTTGATGGCCAGTACGGCACGGATCTTCAGCGCGTCGAACACTTCCAGCATGCGCCAGAAGCCGACCCGGTTGCCATATTCATGCCAGGCCCAGTTCGGGATATCCGGGCTCGGCGATCCGCCGGCCGGCGGCGTCAGCACGGTGCGCGGCATCGGCTCGCGGGCGTTCCATTCCTCGATATTGACGATCACCCAGACGGCGAGGCGATTGTCGCCCGGCAGCTTCAGCGCCGGCCTTTCAGAAATCGGCGAATAGGCGATGCGTTCGGTCGGCAGCATGATCAGTCCTCCCGCGCGGTGATGGTGATGGTCAGCCGGCCGAGACCGGCAACCGTGCCCTCCAGCCGATCGCCCGGCACCACCGGCCCGACGCCGGCCGGCGTTCCCGTGAAGATCAGGTCGCCCGGCGCGAGCGCGTAGTGGCGCGACAGGTTCGCCACGATCTCCGCGACATTCCAGATCATCTGGCCGATATCGCCGGTTTGGCGGGTCTTGCCATTGACGCTGAGCGAGATCGCCCCAGCCGTGATGTGGCCGCCCTCTACGGCTGCATGAAGCGGGCCGCAGGGCGCCGAGCGGTCGAAGGATTTGCCGACCTCCCAGGGCAGGCGCAGGTCGCGCGCCTCGCGCTGGCGATCGCGGCGGGTGAGGTCGATGCCGACAGCGTAACCGAAGACGTGGTCGAGCGCCTGCGCGACCGGGATGTTGCGGCCGCCGCGCCCGATGGCCGCGACCAGCTCGATCTCGTGCTGGAAATCATCGGTATGGGTGGGATAGGGCACGGCGCCGCCATCCCCGACAATCGCGTCGGCCGGCTTCTGGAAGAAGAACGGCGGATCGCGTTCGTCGCCCTCCTTCATTTCCCTGATGTGGTCGACATAGTTGCGGCCGACGCAATAGAGCCGCCTGACCGCGAAAACGGCCTCGGAACCCACGACCGGCAGCACGACCGGTTCGGGGGCGACGATGTAATTCTGCTGGCGGGCCTGCACGATCCCATCCTCCCTGGCGAGCACCTTCGACGGCCTGGAACAGGCTCGCCCTGATGCGTTGGTCCGGGAGAATGTGCGCACATTTTTGCTCTGTCAACGGCAAAGTGTGTACAGTTATTGAACGGCATTTGCCACCACCTGAAGCCATTCAGACAGCCGAACATGTTGGCGTGATTGACCCTCCCGGCGCCTCGGGGCAGAAGAGTGGCGGAGCAAGTGCACACAGATCGAGCAAACAGGGTCGATGCCCAGAGCCATCCGCACACAGGCCGGCCCGCGCGCCACCACCCGTTCCGGCAACCTGGCCGAACGCCTGCGCCAGGCCTTGCTCGACGGCCTGTTCGCTCCGGCGAGCCGCCTCAACGAGGTGCATCTGAGCCGGACGCTGTCGGTCTCGCGCACGCCCTTGCGCGCCGCCCTGCAGATGCTGGCGGGCGAAGGCCTGCTGCACTATACGCCGAACAAGGGCTTCACCGTTCCGGAACAGTCGCTGTCCTCGATCGTCGACGCCTATGAGATGCGCGCCCTGGCCGAAGGCCTGGCCGCCCGGCTCGCCGCCGAACGCGGCTTGAGCGAGACGGCACGGGCAGCGCTCGACGCGTCGCTGACCTCGGGCGATGCGGCGCTTGCCGACGAAGCGGATCCGTCGAAGCGTAGGGCGGCCTATGCCGAGGCCAACGAGGTCTTTCACGGCACCATTCACGAGGCCGCCGGGTCGAGCCTGGTCAAGGATGTGGTGCGGCTCTGCCAGCGCGTGCCTCAGGCCTCCGCGCACAACATCGTCGCCTTCGACCTCGACGACATGCGCCAGCGCCACGCCCTGCATCACAAGATCTACGAGGCGATCATCTGCCGCGAGCCGCGCGAGGCCGAGGCGCTGATGCGCCAGCACGTCCTGTCGGTGAAGCTCTCGATGGCACGCGCCTTCGGCCGGCGCGGCCCCGCGGAGGCGCCGACGCCGGAAGCGGAGAAGTCGGCGGCCGACGCACTCGCCGCCGCGCTGCGCGAGCCCAGGGACTGAAGGCCCGGCGCCGGCCGTGCGGCCCCCGGTGTCCCGGGCTGCTGCATGGCGAAGCCCGAGCCGATCCGGCGGCTTGGCGCTAGGACCGTCCGGCCGCCTTGACGCCATAGCGTCCAGCCGGCACGGCCCGGGAAAGATTGGGCCCCAGAGCCTTGCGGGCGCGCTCGAAGGCGTCCCAGTCACCGGCATCCGGCAGGGAGGGAATGGTGACGAATTCGCCCTGGTCGAAACCGCTGAGCGCGGCATCGACCACATCGGCGCCCGACATGACGATCGCCTTCGGCAGCTGCGCGAGCGAGCCGCCCGAGCGCTCCCAGAGCTCGGTTGCCGCGGCACCGGGCAGGACCACTTGCACCCTCACGCCCGTGCCGGCCAGCTCGTTCAGCAGCGACTGGCTGAAGGCGAGCACGAAGGCCTTCGACCCGGCATAGACGCCATTGAGCAATTCCGGAGCGACGGCGACGATCGAGGCGATATTGACGACGGCACCCTTGCCGCGCGCCACGAAGGCCGGAACCGCCGCATAGGTCAGCCGCATCAGCGCCTGGACGTTGAGCGCGACCATCGCCTCCATGCCGGCGACATCCGATTGCAGCAGCGGCGTGGTCGCCGCGACGCCGGCATTGTTGACCAGCAGCGCGATGTCGGACCGCGTCCGCAGCACCTCTTCGACACGGGCGAGATCGGTGCGGTCGGCGAGATCGGCGCCGATCACATCCACCTTGCGACCGGTGTCCTGGGTGAGGCGCTCCGCGAGCGCCCGCAGCCGCTCGACATTGCGCGCCACCAGCACGAGATCGTAGCCGCGTCGCGCCAGCCGATCGGCATAAAGCGCGCCAAATCCGGACGAAGCGCCGGTGATCAGCGCCGTCCCCTTCTCGTTCAAATCAGCCATCTCATCCTCTTTGCCTTGACGCGACCCGGTCACGACCGGCGTCGGCCTGCCGGCACGATAGGCGTTTGGAGAAATGGCTCAAATGTCATATATGCAACCTTTCAGGACATACAGGTGGCAGCATGCAGCGGATCGGCTTCGTCATCTTCCCAGGCTTCCAGATGATGAACCTGGCGGCGCTGACCGTGTTCGAATTCGCCAATATCGCGGCGGCCGAGCAGCTCTATGAGGTGCGACTGCTGTCCGAGACCGGCGGTCCGGTGCCGAGCTCGATCGGCGTCGCGGTCGACAGCGAGGCTTTCGGGCAAGCCCGTTTCGACACACTGGTCGTCGTCGGTCCGAACGGCGTCGCCGAGGCATCGGAGGGTCTCGTCGCCTTCATCCGGCATGCCCGGACCGCGTCACGCCGGGTGGCGGCGAGTTGCACCGGGGCTTTCATCCTGGCGGAAGCCGGCCTGCTCGACGGGCGGCGGGCCACGACCCACTGGTTCTACGCGCTTGACCTCGCGCGGCAATATCCGGCCGTCCGGGTCGACGAAGACCGCATCTTCGTCGCCGACGGCCCGGTCTGGACTTCGGCTGGCATGTCGGCCTGCATCGACCTGGCGTTGGCCCTTGTCGAGGACGATCTCGGGCCCGCGCTTGCCCGCGACGTCGCCCGGAAACTCGTCGTCTATCACCGCCGCGCCGGCGGACAGTCGCAGCATTCGACCTTGCTCGAACTGCAGCCGAAATCTGACAGGATCCAGAGCGCCCTCACCTATGCCCGGCACAACCTGCGCAGCGAATTGTCGGTCGAGCAGCTGGCCGAGGCCGCGAGCCTCAGCCCGCGTCAGTTCAGTCGGGTGTTCCGCTCGGAAACCGGCCAGTCCCCGGCCAAGGCGATCGAGCAGTTGCGCGTCGAGACCGCGCGGCTGATGATGGAATCGACCCGCCATCCCATCGAGATCGTCGCTTACGAAACCGGCTTCGCCGATCGCGAGCGCATGAGACGAGCCTTCCTGCGCGCCTTCGGCCAGCCACCGCAGGCCATGCGCCGCGCGGCGCGCGGCGGGGCGCCGCCGCCACCGGCATGACAAGCGGTCGGCACCACGACGCCCGCCCGATCCCGCCGTGACGGATCAGGCCGATATTCGCGTGACCGGCAGATCGTCGACGATCTCGAACTTCCGCCGCGCGAGTTCGGCGAGGAAGGCCGAGGTGTCGTAATATTCCTCAGGCCCCCAGACACCCGGCCGCCGCTCTCCGGCCAGCAGCAGCTGAATGCCGATCGACATGCCCATGGATGTGCCGGGATCGACAAATCCAGGGCGCGCGATCTGAGGGCCGCCGAGCACCGCGCAATTCACGGTAACCTTGCGGCCGTCCTTTTCGCCCTCGCCCACGGCCAGATGAAGCTCGTGGCCTTGCTGGACGGGGATGCGGTCGCGCCGCCGCTCGATATTGCGGCGGATCAGGGCTTCGAGAAAGGCCAGCGGCTCGACCTTGACGCCACGCACGTCGAGCAGGTCGTCGAAGTCACCGAAGCCCGCCTTGACCAGGCCGACCCAGGCCTCGTGCTCGCGCTCGGGAAGGTGCAGTTTCCAGGTGAATTCGCGAATGCCCTTGTCGGCGATGCCTTCGGCGAAAGGCACCGTGAGGGGCTCGGAGTGCTGGGTATAGATGAAATCCGTGCGGCCGAAGGGGGCTGGCAGGTCCAGCGTCTCCCGGCCCGTTTGCGGCGCCCTTTCGCGCAAGGCGCCATCGAGGAATTGATGCGACGGATTGGCGTATTCGGCCAGGATGGTCGAGAGCGCATAAGGCGGCACCAGAACCGGATTCTCCTCGCCGATCAGCTTGGCGGCCCAGAACAGATTGATCCGGTCGACCCGGTCCAGACGGTCGGCGACCGCGCGGCAGATGACGTTGGAAATGCCGGGATCGGCACCGAGGCCGAGAACCGCCGTGGTGCCGGCCGCCTGCCAGGCAGTGGCGCATTGCCGCTGCTTGACGGTGAAGACGCCCATGCCGCCATAGTCGACATAGGTCGTGCGCGCCTTCAGGCATGCTTCGAAAATGCGCATCTGGTGACCGGCGAATGTCGGGACCGCATTGACGCAAAGGTCGGCGCCGGCCAGGGCTTCGGCGAGCATGCGGTCGTCGGCGACATCGACGGCGGCGGCCCGGCATTTGGGATCGTCGAGCTCCGCCACCAGTTGCCGCGCCTGGTCATGGGCATGGTCCGCGACGATGATTTCCTCGAAGAGATGGCGGCCGGTATCCAGAAGATCCCGGACCGTTCCGCTCGCCATCGCACCTGCGCCGCCAAGCATCAATATCTTCATGTCGGTCACCAAAGCTCGCGCCTTCCGTCCGGCCGCGCCCCGAGGGCGCGCCGGGCGACAACGCAGCGTCGATATCAATTTTATAGTTGAATGTAAATTTATATTCGACTATTTTCAACCGATCCGACGGGCCGGTCGCGTCGCAGGGTCCGCCCCCGCCGGGCGCCCCCGGGATCGCTTCAAGACCCGTAGCCTGTCGCCCGGGCATTCAGCATAGTGGCCGGCGCGCACGTGTCCCCGCCCGCGGGGACGACAGACCCGGAACGGCCAGGACCGACATGGCGACAGCACGCATGAAACCCACCCTCGTCCCGCCCGCGGCCCCCGCCGAGCCGGGCCTGCGCCTGCGCAAGAAGGCGCGGCAGAAGGCTGAGATTCTCGCCGCCGCGACCGAGCTGTTCCGCAGCAACGGCTTCGAGGAAACGCGCATGGAGGATGTCGGCCGGCTCGCCGACGTCTCGCTGAAGACCGTCTACAATTATTTCCCGACCAAGCAGTCGATCCTGATCGAACTGGTCCGCGAGGACCGGATCCGCATGATGGCCCTTTACGAGGCCATCCTCGACGAGCCCCATGCCAATCTGGCCGAAGCGCTGTCGAAGCTCATCCGGGCCGATATCGGTGACGTGCTGACGCCGAACGACAAGAAATTGTGGCGCGAGCTGCTTGCCGCCGAGGTCCGATCCTCGGTCGACAGCGCCGAGGAATATCAAAAGAACCGGGAAATCTTCGGCGCCTATATCCGCAAGATGCTGCTCCGGTTCCGGCGCGACGGCGTGCTGTCGAGCGCGGTCAACATCACCGTGGCGGTGGATCTGATCTACGCCGTTCTCGCCTATAACTTCCGGATCTATTGCACGTCGCCGGAGATGATGATCGGCGACGTCGAGAAGAGCGTGCGCGCGCAGCTGCAATTGCTGATCACCGACTGGACCGTCACGCGTCCCGCGGGGACTGCGCCCGCGACCCGCCCGGGACGCAAATCGTGACGATGCGGCAGCTCCATATCGGCGGCACCTGGCGTCCGCCGCTCTCGGGCGCCGGCCTCGACGTGGTCGACCCGGCAACCGAAACGGTCATCGCGACGGTGGCCAACGGCGGCGAGGCCGATATCGATGCCGCCGTCGGCGCGGCCCGCGCGGCTTTTCCGGCCTGGCGCCGGACGAGCGCAACGGAGCGGGCGAACATGCTCGCCGCCATCGCCGCCGCCATCACGGCGCGGCGGGACGAACTCGCCCGGATCGAGGTTCGCGACAACGGCAAGCCGCTGCCGGAGGCGCTCTGGGATATCGACGACGCGGCCGGCTGCTTCAGTTATTATGCCAAGCTGGCCGGCGAACCGGGCATGCAGGACGAGGTGCCCGTCACGCTGCTCGATGCGCGTTTCACCTCCTATGTGAAGCGGGAGCCGGTCGGTGTCGCCGGGCTGATCATCCCGTGGAACTACCCCCTGCTCATGGCGGCGTGGAAGGTCGCCCCGGCTTTGGCCGCGGGCGCGACCTGCGTGCTGAAGCCGTCGGAACTCACTCCCTTGTCGGCGCTCGAGCTCGGCACCATCGCAAGCGAGGCTGGCCTGCCGGCTGGCGTCCTGAACATCGTCACGGGGGACGGCGCGACCGGCCGGGCGCTCAGCCGCCACCCCGGCATCGACAAGATCGCCTTCACCGGCTCGGTGCCGACGGGAGTCGCCGTGATGACGGCGGCCGCGCAGGACATCAAGAATGTCAGCCTGGAACTCGGCGGCAAATCCGCCTTCATCGTGTTCGACGACGCCGATATCGACCAGGCGGTCGAATGGATCATGTTCGGCATTTTCTGGAACCAGGGCCAGGTATGCAGCGCGACCTCGCGCCTGATCGTCCAGGAGCGCATCGCGCCTCGGCTGCTGGAGCGCCTGGTCGCAGCAACCCGGATGATCCGCATCGGCAACGGCATGGACGATGGCGTCCAGCTCGGCCCGCTGGTCAGCCGCGGCCAGCACGACAAGGTGATGCGCTCGGTGGTGCAGGCGCAGGCCGATGGCGCGCGGCTGCTCACCGGCGGCGGCCGCCCCGCCGGCCTGGCCCGCGGCTTCTTCATGGAGCCGACGATCTTCGCCGACGTCGCTCCGGACGCGGCGCTTTGGACGGAAGAGATTTTCGGCCCGGTGCTTGCCGTGCGCAGCTTCGCCGAAGAGGACGAGGCCATTGCCATGGCCAATGACACGCGCTTCGGCCTCGCCGCCGCCATCATGTCCGAGGACCTCGCGCGCTGCCATCGCGTCGCGCACGCGATGGAGGCCGGCATCGTCTGGATCAACTGCTCGCAGCCCACTTTCACCGAAGCCCCCTGGGGCGGCGTGAAACGCAGCGGCATCGGGCGCGAACTCGGCCGTTGGGGCCTCGAAAACTATCTCGCCATCAAGCAGGTCACGCGTTTCGACACCCGTCACACATGGGGCTGGTATCTCGGCCGCGACGCCTGAGGCCGCGCCGATCATCGGGACGGCGCAGCCGCTTGGCGGCACGATAGACATGACTGTCTATATCCACGTGAATAAAATAATGCACTCGACTGTAAAAAATATGGACAGGTCGATTTCAGCGTGCTCAGATCACCTCGGCCGACGGGGCTGACGCCGTCGCGCGATGGGTGAATGACCGACCTGCGGACGCGGAGCCCCCGAGGCATCCGGCGCCACCGCGGCCGGCCGGATCGCATCGCCGCGACGGACCACTGACCATGGATCGCGACGATCCTGGGCTCCCCGCTCGGCGCAGGCCTCATTCGCGCTGCCGGAAAGTCGGATCTCGCTCATGACAAAAATGGCTATCGAGGTTGGCGGGACGTTCACCGACCTGATCTGGATCGAGGGAGCCGAGGTGCGCACGCACAAGGTGCCCTCGACCCCCCAGGACGCTTCCGTCGGCGTCATCGCCGGCCTCGAGGAAGCACTCGGCCGGCAATTGTCCGGCCTGACCGAGCTGTTCCACGGGTCGACGGTCGCGACCAATGCGGTGATCGAGCGCAAGGGCTGCCGCACGGCGCTGATCACCACCCAGGGCTTCCGGGACATCCTGTCGCTGCAACGCCAGCTGCGCCCCAATGTCTATGCCGTCGCCTGCAAGAAGCCGGAGCCGCTGCTGGCGCCGCGGCAATGCGCCGAGGTGGTCGAACGGCTGGACGCGACCGGCGCTGTCGTCACCCCGCTGGACGAGGCGGGCCTCGTCGCCACGCTCGACACGCTGATGAAGCGGGAACAGCCGGAGGCGCTGGCGGTCTGCCTGCTGCACTCCTATCGCAACGCCGCGCATGAGGAGCGCGTCCGCGACCTGATCGCCCGGCATTATCCCGATCTGCCGGTGGTGCTTTCGACCGCGGTGCTGCCGACCTTCCGCGAATATGAGCGGGCCTCGACGACCGTCATGGCGGCCTATCTCGTGCCGCTCGTCGGCCGCTATGTCGAGCGGCTGGAACGCCATCTCGCCGAACGCGCCGAGGGCAGCGATCTCTTCATCATGCAATCGTCGGGCGGCGTCCTGCCCAGCGCCGGCGCCCATCAGCGCGGCGTCGACATGCTGAATTCCGGCCCGGCCGCGGGCGTCATCGGCGCCGTCAAGGTCGCCGCCATCATCGGCGACACCGAGGTGATCACGCTGGATATCGGCGGCACCAGCGCCGACATCTGCCTGATCGCCGATGGCGCGCCCGGCATCACCTCGGAGACCGAGGTCGACGGCCTGCCGGTGGGCCTGCCCAGCATCGACATCGCCAATATCGGCTCCGGCGGCGGGAGCCTCGCCTGGGTCGATCCGGGTGGCATGATGCAGGTCGGCCCGCGCTCGGCCGGCGCCCGGCCGGGCCCGGCCTGCTACGGCCATGGTGGCACGGTGCCCGCCGTCACCGACGCATTGGTCAAGCTCGGCTGGATCCGGCCGCATCGCTTTCTCGGCGGCCGCATGACCTTGCAGGCGGAGCGCGCGGAAGCGGCGCTTCACGCTTTCGGCGCGCCGCTCGGCCAGTCCGCGGCGGAGGCCGCCCAGGCCATGGTCGACATCGCCGCGGCGCATGTCAGCCAGGGCATTCGCCTGGTATCGGTGCAGCGTGGCCACGACCCCAAGGCCTATGCCCTTTACGGCTATGGCGGCATGGGCCCGATGATCGGTGCGCTGGCGGCGGCCGAACTGAAGATCCGGCGGGTGGTGATCCCGCCCCATCCCGGCCTGTTCTCGGCGCTCGGCCTGCTGGTCGCCGATCTCAAGCGGATCTATCGCGAGACCCATTTCCTGCCGGTGACCGGCGAGACCGTGGCCGATGTCGCCGCGATCTTCGCCGCGATGCGCGGCCGCGCGGAGACGGAGTTCGCCGCCTTCGGCCGGGCGCCGGAGGACGTCGTCTTCGAGCATGCGCTGGAGATGCGCTACCAGGGCCAGGGTTTCGAACTGCTGGCGCCGATCGATCTGCGGCAGCTGGAAAGCGGCGGCGCGGACTATCTGCGGACAGCCTTCCGGGCGGCGCACCAGGCGCGCTACGGGGCGGTCTCCTATGCCGACCCGGTCGAGATCGTGACGTTCCGGCTGGTCGCGGAAGTCCGCACCTCCGGCGAGGTCCTGCGCTCCCTGACCAGCGGGCGCGCCCTGCCCCAGGCCGCGCCCGAACTCGAAAGCGGCGAGATCCTGTTCCACGGCCGCGCCATTGCCTGCCGGTTCGCCTGGCGCGAGAGCCTGCCGGCCGGCTTCGTCCTCGCTGGCCCCGCCGTCATCGAGGAGCCGACCGCGACCACGCTGGTGCCGCCGGGCTGGAGCGCCCTGGTCGATACCACCGGAGCCCTCATCCTCTCGCCGGAGGCACAGCCATGAACGCCAAGCTGCCGCAAGCGACCTTCAACATCATAAGCCACGGCCTGCACGGCATGGCGCAGGAAATGGGCGAGAAGCTGGTCCGTTCGGCCTATTCGACCATCATCCGGGAAGCGCGCGACTGCTCGACCTCGTTCCTCGACCGGAACGGCCGGATCATCGCCCAGGCGCAGTTCTGTCCGATCCACATGAACTCGTTCGGCAAGGTCTTCGAGGCCTTCGCCCGGCGCTACGATCTCTCGACCATCCGGCCGAACGAGGGGTTGATCACCAACGACCCCTATAGCGGCGCTCAGCACCTCAACGACATCGTGCTGTTCACTCCGGTCTTCTATCGCGAGCGCCTGGTGGCGTTCAGCGCGTCGCTCGGCCACCACATCGATGTCGGCGGTGGCGCCGCCGGCCCGAATGCCGGGGCCGCCGACGTCTTCTCCGAAGGCCTGCGCATTCCCTTGAGCCGCTTCGACCTCGACCGCGACCTGGGCGACGGCCTGCTCGAACAGTTCATCCGCATCAATGTGCGCCCGCCCGACCAGGTGATGGGCGACATCTATGCCCAGCTCGCCGCCAACCGGACGGGCGCGGCGCGCTTCGTCGAGATGCTCGACCGATTCGGCGAGGACACCGTTCTCGCCGCGGCGGAAGAGCTGCAGGACTATTCGGAGCGGCTGGCGCGCGACGCCATCCGCGCCATACCCGACGGGGTCTATGAGGGGGAGGACTTCGTCGACGACAACGGCTTCTCGGAGGAGCCGCTGCGCGTGGCGGTCAAGATCACCGTGTCCGGCGATACGCTCGACATCGACATGGCCGGCAGCGCGCCGCAGACCAAGGGCATGATCAATTCGCCTCTGGCCTCGACCATTTCAGCGGCCTATGGCGCCTTCGCCATGGTGCTGGGCGGCGGCCGCATTCCCGTCAATGACGGCCTCTACCGGCCGATCCGCCGCGTCGACGTGCCCTATGGCTCGTTCCTCAATCCCAGCCAGCCGCTGGCGGTCCGGGCGCGCAACAATGCCTGCCACCGGGTCTACAACGCCATCATGCTGGCCATGTCGAAAGTGGTGCCGTTGCAGGTGCTGGCCTCCGGCCACGACACCACCAATGCCATCGGCATGGGCCATATGGGGCGCGATCGCTACCGCGTCTATATGGAGGTGGTGGGCGGCGGCTGGGGCGCCTCGGCCGGTGCCGACGGTGCCGATGTCGTCGACGGTTATGTCGGCAATTGCTCGAACGTGCCGGTGGAATCGCTGGAGGCCGATTATCCGTTCATGCGCGTCGAGGAATATGCGCTGCGCCGCGGCTCGGCCGGCGCCGGCGCGCATCGCGGCGGCCTCGGCGCCCGGCGGGTCTACCGGATCCTCGACGACGGCGTCACCTTCAACAGCTATTCCGATCGCTTCCGCATCCGCCCCTGGGGCCTGTTCGGCGGCGAAGCCGGCGCGCCCACGCGGTTCCTGGTCGATCGCGACGGCCAGACGATAAGCCTGGCCTCGAAGGGCAATGTCACGCTCAGGCGCGATGACCGCCTGATCATCGAAACGGCGGGCGGCGGCGGTTACGGCCGGCGCGAAGACCGGCCCCGGCAGCTGATCGACCTGGATATCGCAAGCGGCCTCGCCGCCGCCGAATAGCACGGCCGGATGCCGTCGGCGCGACGCCGGGGGCCGCTTCCGCCGCCGGGGTCGACGCCCCGGCGCTCACAGGCCCGAGCCCTCAACGGCCAGGACAGTCTGGCCGAGCCCCGAAAGGATACCTGATGGGACGTCTCTATCGGACATGCAGCCTGGCCGCCGCGTTCGTGACCGCGGCCCTGTGGTGGCCTCAACCCGCCGAGGCCCGGATCGACAAGCCGACGATCCGCATCGGCGTGCTCAACGACATGAGCGGCCCCTATGCCGATCTCGGCGGCAGCGGATCGGTGCTGGCCGCCCAGATGGCGGTCGAGGACATGGGCGGCAAGGTCAATGGCGTGCCGGTCGAAGTGATCTCCGCCGATCATCAGAACAAGCCGGATATCGGAACCCAGATCGCGCGCCGCTGGTTCGACCAGGACGGCGTCGACGCCATCGCCGACGTGCCGGTATCCTCGGTCGCGCTGGCCGTGCAGGAGATCGGCCGGCAGGCCCGGCGCATCACGCTGATGCAGGGATCGACGTCGGATCTGACCGGCCGCGCCTGCTCGCCCTACAGCACCGCCTGGCAGGACGACACCTATGCCTATTCCCGCGCGACCTCGCAGAGCGTGGTGGCCGGCGGCGCCAGGACCTGGTTCTTCGTCGCCGCCGATTACGCCTTTGGGCAGGCGCTGGAGCGCGACGCCTCGGCCTTCATCCGCCAGGCCGGCGGCAGCGTGCTCGGCACCGTCAGGCATCCGATCAATGTCGGCGACATGGGGTCCTACCTGCTCCAGGCCCAGGCCTCGAAGGCGCAGGCCGTGGGGCTGTTGAACGGCGGCTCGGATCTCATCAATTCGATCAAGCAGGCCAATGAATTCGGCCTGGCCGCCGCGGGCCAGAAGATCGTCGGCTTCCTGGTCTATCTGACCGATGTCCACAGCCTGGGGCTGGAGGTGACCAAGGGCCTCATCCTGTCGGAAGGCTTCTACTGGGATCAGAACGACGAGGCCCGCGCCTGGTCGCGGCGCTTCCATGCCCGCACCAACCGCATGCCGACCAAGGAACAGGCCTCGGTCTATGCCTCCGTCGTCCATTACCTGAAGGCGGTGGCCAGCGCCGACACGGTCGATGCCGATCGCGTCGCCGAAGCCATGCGCCAGCTGCCGGTCAATTATTTCGGCCATGCGGGGTCGATCCGGGTCGACGGGCGGGTGATCTATCCGCTGACCATCTATCAGGTGAAGGCGCCGTCCGAGAGCCGCGCGCCCTGGGACTATTACAAGCCGATCGGCGAGGTCGCGGCGGATCAGGCGTTCAGGCCGCTCGCCGAAGGCGGCTGCGGCCTGGTGCGCTAGGCAGCGCGCGTTCCGCGCCAGGACGACGACCCACTCAGGGCCGGCGGCAGGTCGCGCAGCGATCCGCCGCCGGCCGCTTGATTCCAGCGAAGATGCGCCCGCTGGCCTGACCGTTTCTCGGGCTTTCGGCGCCCGCTCCGACCCCTCTGAAACCTTGCCGGCCGCCATGTCGCGCGCCCGTCGCGACGGGCGCCGCGACATGCCGATTGACGTCGGGCAGAAATGACACCAAAATTGGTACCAATTTTACACCCAATGCGCAGGCGAGATTTCCGAGGCCATGGCGAACCTGAAGGACATCCCGACAGCCGAAGGTTCGACGCCGCTCAGGACACGCCTGCTGCAAGAGGGCGAGCCGGCCCATGCGCCGCTCACGCGCAAGCTCAGGCGCGACATCCTGTATGGCCGCTGGGTCGCCGGCCAATGGCTCAAGCAGGTCGATCTCGAGCGCCACTACGATGCCGGCCGGTCCCAGGTCAGAGCCGGTCTTGCCGAGATGACCCGGCTCGGCCTCATCGTCCATGAGATGAACCGGGGCTATCGGGTCACGTCGCCGGATCCGGTCGTGGTGGCCGAAATGCGCGCCACGCGCAGCGTGCTCGAAGCCTCGACCGTCGAAGGCATTCTGGCGCGCATCAAAGCCGCCGATGCCGCGGCCCTGCGCGGCCTCGCCGAACGGTTTGCCGCGGCGACGGAGGGAGATGATTTCGAGCTGCTCTATGCGCTCAACCAGGATTTCCACATGGGCATGTATGCGCTGTGCGGCAATCAATTCCTGGCCGACCTGATCGCCGAGCTCAGGGCGCGCAGCCTCGCCGGCGGCACCGGCCGCTGGAACTCGCCCTCCGGCCTCGCGGCGACCGCCGCCGAGCACCTCGCCATGATGGACGCCATCGACGCCGGCGACGCGGCGCGGCTCGGTGCACTCATCCGGCAGCACGTCACGGCCTTCTGATCCCGCCCCTCCCCGCTCGCTTCCCCGATCTCCCGGAGCCTCCCCATGACCGAAACCGCAGCCAGTGAATTGCAGAGCCGGGGCAAGGCTCTCTACGATTTCGGCAATACCATCCTCTATGCCAGCCGCAGCGACCCCCGCTTCTCCTGGTGCCTCTATGTGCCGCCGGACATTCACGAGCCGGGACCGCGCCCGGAACTGATCGTCTCGATGCACGGCACCGGGCGCAATGTCGCCGACTACCGCAACTGGTTCTCCGAGTTCGGCCGCTGGAACCGCTGCGTCATCCTGGCGCCGCTGTTTCCGGCCGGCGTGCGTGGCGACGGCGACCGTGACGGCTACAAATACATGCTCGACGGCGACATCCGCTACGACCGGGTGGTGCTGGACATGGTCGACGAGATCTCCGAGCGCTACGGCCTCAGTTTCCCGCGCTTCGCGCTGTGGGGTTTTTCCGGTGGCGGCCATTTCACCCACCGCTTCATGCTGCTGCACCCGCAACGCCTCTGGGCGGCGTCGATCGGCGCGCCAGGGTCGGTGACGCTGCTCGATCCGGAACGCGACTGGTGGGTCGGCACCCGCGACATGCAGAAGCTGTTCGGCATCGCGCCGGATATCGAGGCCATGCGCCAGGTCGCCGTGCATATGGTGGTTGGCGGCGCCGACCGGGAAACCTGGGAGATCACCCACAAGCCCGGCGCGAAGCGCTGGATGGAGGGCGCCAACGACGCGGGCGCGACGCGACCGGACCGGCTGGAGACGCTGCGGCGCAATTTCGAAGCGCTCGGTGTCGACGTGACGCTGGAGATCGTGCCGGGTGTCTCCCATGACGGCCAGCGCATCGCGCCGCGCGCCCAGGACTTCTTCGCACGCAAATTGCGCTCCATGCGCGCCAAGGCGACGAGTGCGTGAGGGCAGCCAGGCGAAAAGCGCAGATAGATCAACCCTCTCCCATAGGGAGAGGGTGGCGCCGTCAGGCGCCGGGTGAGGGGCGTAAGCGCCCAGAACCACCGCCGATGCGCGTCGCGCATACTGCCCCATCTGGAGATGGACGACCCCTCACCCGGCAGCTGACGTCAGGCAGAAGCAATTGCTTCTGCCGATGCCACCCTCTCCCTTTGGGAGAGGGTCAGTTCGCCTGTGCTCCGCCGGCCACATCGTGGTTGTGTACTGCAAGTCCTGCCAAGAAGGGCGATCAGGGTGGCTGGTCATGCGGCCGCACTAGCCGCTCTTGCTCGCGCCACATCGTCCTGCCCGGGCACCCACGACTTGTTTGTCCCAAGATCGACCAGCCAAGGATACTCCACAGAAGGCTCACCCCGCCGCCGGCGTCTCGACCGCCGCGGCCAGGAGCTCCGCCGACGGCCGATAGCGGTCCCGCAGCTGGCCCTTCAGCACCGGAAGCGAGCTCTCCTCGAAAGCTTCGATCGTATCCCTGATATCGGCGAGCTTGACCTGGATGGCGGCGCGGTTGCCGCTCGCCACCACGCCCCTGATGTAGTCGAGATAGATGGCATTGTCGGCCGGCGTGATCGCCTCGAAATCGCGAAAATAGTTGCCGTGGGGCGGCGGCGTGGTCAGTTGGATGATCGCGATCGCTTCCGGCTCGAGGCCGATGGCCTCCAGGAAGCCTCGGCCCTTGCCGCGCGCCATCAGGGCGTCATGCATGATCGCGGCCTCGATCTGGGCGCGGCTGGCCTTCGGATTGCGGAAGATCAGCCGCAGCGCGACACGCTCGAAATGCTGGTACCAGGGCCGGCCGATGCGATCGAGCACGCCGCGATGCTCCTCCTCGACCAGCTTCAGGCGGTCGCAGTACCAGGCTTCGGTCGGGATCAGGCTCATAGACGTTCTCCTGTTGGGGCATGGGCGTGAGTGGCGGCGCCGGATATGCGGATGTCGGCATCGATGCGGTTGCGCTCGGCCAGCGAGCGCGAGCCCGCGACCCGTTCCGCCTCGGCCTGGACCAGTTCGACCAGCGGGCGCTGGCCGGCCTCCCAGGCGGAGAGTGCTGCTTCGATCGAAGCGCTGTCGGCGAGCCGGGCGGCAAGCTCGACCGCGCTCAGCATGCCGACGCTGGCGCCCCGGCCGAGGCTCGAGGGCATGCCATGGGCGGCGTCGCCGATCACCGCGGCGCGGCCGCTGGACCATTGCTCCAGCCGGATCATGCCGTAGCGGTCATAGCGGGCGCTGGTGCCGGGTTGCGCCAAGAGCGGCTGCAGTTCCGGAAAAGCCCGGGACCAATAGTCGATCGCGATCGGCAAGGCCGAGGCCTGGTCGTCGCCGACCGCCGACATCAGGCAGAGATAGCAATGCTGCGGGCCGCAGGGCGAATAGAGAATGCGCAGGGCGGTTTCGCCATAGTGCCAGAAATCGATCGTCCGATCCCATTGGGCGCCGACGAGGACACGGCGGTCGAGCAGTACCCGGATCAGGCCGTCATCGTAACGAAGGCGCCGGGCGGGGATGCCGAGCGAGGCCGGGATGGCCGAGCCGACACCATCGGCCGCGACCACCAGGTCGGCCTTGCGGCGGCTGCCGTCGGCGAGATCGAGGTGCCCCGCAGCACTGGCCGCGACCACCTTGGAGCCGAACAGAATCTCGGCGCCGGCGCGGCGCGCAGCCGCGGCCAGCGTTCCATGCAAGTGGCTGCGCAGCATGGTGCGGACATGGGGGTCCTCCGGCTCGACCGACAATTGCCGGCCGTCGACACGCAGTTCGAGCCCCGCCGGCGCGAAGGCGCCCGCGAGGATGTCGTTCCAGATGCCCAGCCGGCGCGCCGCTTCCGCGCCGTCTTCGCGCAGGTAGAGCCCGCCCCCGGTGGACCGCAATTGGTCGGCGCTTTCATGCACGCGCACGGTCCAGCCGGCCTGGGCCAGCGCAGCCGCGAGTGTCAGCCCGGTAATGCCGGCGCCGGCGATTTCAACATGGCGTGTAACCATCACGATGCCTGTCCAAATTCCTTGCTGTCGCGGACCCACGGCGATCCGTGAGCCCATCCAAACTGTGGCTCCAATAACATGTTATGACAACATGATATGCTCTAATTTTTCGCATCACCGCGACATTGGATTGTGCAAAACTTTTGGCAAGATCGGATTTAATGGCGCAAAATCATACGCTTATGAAAATGAGATCCGATGCACAAATCTCTTGCTATGAGAATTTATATCTTGTCATATGATGAGATCAGATAGGACATGTGATGAACGACACCACGCTGCAACTGGTTTCAGCGCCGCTCTATCGGCAGGTCGAGGAGCACCTGACGCGGCAGATCTATGACGGCGCCTTCGCGCCGGGATCGCTGCTGCCGTCGGATATCAAGCTGTGCCAGCAATATGGGGTCAGCCGGATCACCATCCGGCACGCCATCGACAATCTGGTGAGCAACAATCTGGTGCGGCGCCAACAAGGCGTCGGCACCTTCGTCATCGGCCCCGACGAGGCGGTGAAGACGGCGAGCCTGATCGGCTATATCGACGACATTCACCCGCATCTCGACCTCAAGCTGATCGAGGCGCTCAGGCGCGCACCGCCGGCGAGCCTTGCCCGCGCCATGGGCTTGGCCGCCGACCAGGACTGCCAGTGCTATGTCAGCGTCAATCACGCCGGCAAGGGACCGCTGTCCTATATCTCGGCCTATTTCCCCGACGAGAATGCCCGTTTCATCGCCAAGGAGGACTTCTCCGGGCGGACGCCCTCGGCACGCCTGGTCGAGATGCGCAGCGGCAAGGCCTTCGCCTATGCCGAACAGACCATGGGCGCGGTGGCGGCCCCCGCGCATGTCGCGAAAGAACTCGGGCTTGCCACCGGCCATCCGGTGATGCGCATGGAGCGCGTCTATTTCGCCACCGACGGCACCGTCCTGGACGCGACCGAGTGCTACTACCACCCGCAGCGCTACCATTATTCCGTGCGCCTGGTGCCGCGCGCCAACACCACTCCGCGTCAGGTGCAGATCCCATGATCACGGGCACCCGCCGCGCCATTCCCGACCAATGAAGTGAAAGACCGGCCCGCCGCGCCCCTGGCCCGGCCGGCCGATCCCCGGCGACTGGAAGGACGACAACCATGAATAGGACTGGAATGGTGAGCCGCCGGCGTTTCGGCCGGTGGATGCTCGGCGCCTGCGCGGCGCCCACTCTTGCGGCGAGCCCCGCCCGGGCGCAGGCCAAGCGCCTCTCGGTGGTGGTTTCGGCCGTCTATAAACGCTCTTTCGACCGCTTCATCGTGCCGAAGATGAAGGAGCTCTACAATGTCGACGTCGCCGCCTCGGCGCTGCTCAGCTCGGAAGCGCTGGCACGCAGCATCGCGCAACGCGCCAGCCCGCAGATCAGTCTCCTGACGCTCGACCAGGGCCCCTGGCTGCAGGGCAAGGATCTCGGCCTCTGGGCCAAATTCGACGAGGCTATCGTCGGCAACCTCGCCGATATCCCGGTGGCCTACAAGGATCCGGACGGACGCGGCTCGTCGCTGTTCAGCAATCTGACCGTACTGGTCTACGACGCCGACGCGGTGAAGGCGGCCGGCCTGCCGGCGCCCGCCTCCTTCTTCGACCTCTGGGCGCCGGGCTATCGCAACCGCATCTCGATCCCGCAATTCACCAATACCTATGCCTTCGCGACGCTGGCGCGCACCACCAGCCTGCTCGGCGGCGACCCCAAGACATCCTTCGACATCGGCTTCGCCAAGATGAAGGAGCTCAAGCCGAATGTGCGGACCTTCATGGGACCGCTCGGCCAGGTCATCCAGATGTTCCAGCAGAAGGAAATCTGGCTCGCCTTCGTGCCGCATTTCTCGGCGATCCAGTCGGCCGCCAACGGCCTGCCGGTCCGCTGGGCCGAGCCCAGCGAAGGCGCGGTGGCGACCTCCCACTATCTCGCCATCCCCGAAAACGCACCGAACCGGGACGAAGCGCAGAAGCTCGCCAATCTCATGCTGTCGCCGGAAAACCAGAAATTCATGGCGGAGACCGACTCGATGGGGCCGGTCAATACCAGGACGCGGCTCGATCCCGCCATCGCCGGCAACTTCCCGTCCGCCGACGCGGTTGCCAAGGCGGCCCAGGTGCCATGGGCCGAATATAACAAGCACCGCGTCGCGCTCGCCGAGCGCTGGCAGCGCGAAATCCAGCAATAGGCCTGATCGCATGACCGGATCTGCGGGAGAAACCGAGGGCACGCTCGATCTGCGCGCCCTCAGAAAATCGTTCGGCGGCATCGACGTGCTCAAGGGCGTCAGCATCAGCGCCGGGCACGGCGAATTCATCTCGCTGGTCGGCCCGTCCGGCTGCGGCAAGACGACGACGCTCAACATCATCGCCGGTTTCGAGCGCCCGGACCAAGGCGACGTCCTGCTCGGCGGCCGTTCGATCCTGGATACGCCGTCCTATCGGCGCGAGCTCGGCATGGTGTTCCAGAGCCACGCCCTGTTCCCGCATATGACCGTGTTCGACAATGTCGGCTTCGGCCTCGCCATGCGCCGCACGGCCAAGGCCGAGATTGTCAGGCGTGTCGGCGCGGCGCTCGAAATGGTTCACCTGACCGGCTTCGAGAAGCGCTATCCGCGCGAATTGTCGGGCGGCCAGCAGCAGCGCGTCGGCATCGCCCGGGCGCTGACCGTCGAGCCGCGCGTCATCCTGATGGACGAGCCGCTGAGCAGCCTCGACGCCAAGCTCCGGCGCGAGATGCAGGTCGAGCTCCGGCGCATCCAGCAGGCGGTCGGCATTACCGCGATCTATGTCACCCACGACCAGGAGGAGGCGCTGACACTCTCCGACCGGATCGTGCTGATGAACAAGGGCGCGATCGAGCAGGCCGGCCGGCCCGAGGATATCTATTCGAAACCCGCGAGCGAATTCGTCGCGGCCTTTATCGGCGAGGCGAGCTTTTTCGACGGCACCATGGTCGAGACCGCGGCCGGCCGCGCCCGCATTCGCCTCGACGACGGCGCGCGCGTCGAGGCGGCCGCGCAGCCGGCCTTCGCCCCTGGCCGGGCGTTGCGGCTGGCCGTCCGGCCCGACCGGGTGCGGCTGCAACGGCGCACCGGCGAGACGCCCGAAGGCCTTGCCGGCACGGTCGCCGCGCGCGCCTTTGTCGGCCCCTTCGTGCGCCATGTCGTGGCGCTGGCCGATGGGCGGGAATTGCAGGTCCAGACGCCGGCCTCCGCGGACGACCTGCCCAGCGAAGGCGATCTTGTGGTGGCCGCGATCAAGCCCGAAGACTGGCTGGTCTTCGACGCCGCCCGGGGCGCCGCATGAGCCGCGCGGTCGCCCTCCTCGGCCGCACCACGCTCGGCCTGCCGATCGCCCTGCTGCTCGGCGTGTTTTTCCTCGTCCCGATGGCGATGGTGCTGCAGCTGGCCTTCCGGCCCTATGACGCCCACGCTCTTATCGGCACCGCACTGACGCTGAAGAACTTCGGCCGGTTTTTCGGCGACCCCGACTATCTCTGGGCCTTCGGGCGAACGCTCGGCATTTCCGCGGCGACCACGGTTCTGTCCATGGTGCTCGGCTATCCCGTCGCCTGGCACCTGCACCGGGTGCGCTCAGGGACCGCCAGGCTCTGGCTCACCATGATCGTGCTGCTGCCGCTGATGGTCAGCCTGGTGGTGGCGTCCTTCGCCTGGGTCCTGCTGCTCGGCAATAACGGCGTGATCAATGCCGGCCTGATCAGGCTCGGATTGATCAGCGAGCCTTTTCATTTCCTCAACACGATGACCGGCGTGATCATCGTCGGCACTTTCAGCAGCCTGTCCTATCCGATCCTGACGACCTTTGCGGCGCTCGAGAACATCCCGCCGGATCTCGCCCGTTCGGCACGCATCCATGGCGCGAGCGAGGCTCAGGTCTTCGGTCGGGTGATCCTGCCGCTCAGCCTGCCCGGCGTGATCTCCGGCGGCCTGATCGTCTTCGCGCTCAACATGGCCGCCTTCGTCATCCCCTTCCTGATCGGCGGCGGGCGGGTCAGCGTGGTGCCGCTGATGATCTACCAGTTCACCCTGCAATTGTTCGACTGGCCCGGCGCCGCGGCGCTCGGCGTCCTGCTGTTCGCCCTGACGCTTGCCACGAGCTGGGTGGTCGCCGCGCTGGCGCAGCGCCTCATGCCCTGGGAGCGGCCCTGATGGACATGGTCTTTCGTATCGCGGCCTGGTTCACCTATGCCTTGCTGCTGCTGCCCATCGTGCTGGTGACCGGCGCCTCGTTCACCGCCGGCGGCTATCTGACCTTCCCGCCCGAGGGCCTGTCGCTGCGCTGGTGGCGGGTGATGGTGGCCGATCCCGACATGGCCAATGGCTTCCTGATCAGCTTTCGCGTCGCCTTGCTCACCCTAGTGCTGTCGGTGCCGATCGGTGCGCTCGCCGCGATCCAGCTGAGCCGGCTGAGCCCGATGCTGCGGACCTGGCTCACCGCCGTCTTCGCGGCGCCGCTGAGCGTGCCGCTGGTGCTCACCGGTTTCGCCCTGCTGGTGTTCTTCACGCAGGCCGGCCTGCTCAATGAGACCGGGCTGGTGATCGGCCATACCGTGATCGCCGTGCCCTATGTGCTCCGTTCGGCGCTGGTCAGCATGTCGCTGTCGGATCCCGCCCTGCCGCGCTCGGCCGCGATCCATGGCGCGGCGCCCTGGCAGGTCATCTGGCACGTCACCTTGCCCTTGCTGCGGCCGGGCCTGATCTCCGGCGGCCTCTTCGCCTTCCTCGCCTCGATCAACAATATCGTGGTCTCGGCCTTCCTCGCCCAGCCGGGCGAGAACCCCCTGCCCGTGGTCATTTTCAGCCGCATGGAGAACCTCGCCGAGCCCTCCGCGGCGGCAGCCAGCGCGGCGGTGATCGTGCTGACCGCGCTGCTCTGCCTGGTGCTGGAACGCCGCTACGCCCTGTTCCGCTCGCTCGCCGGCCGCTGAGGCCGGCGCCGGATCAGGCCTCCAGCGCCAGCACGGCGAAGCTCGCCAGCCAATGCTCGCCCATATAGTCGCCGGCGATATGCGGCAGCCCGGCGATCAGGTGGCGCTCGGCGACCGCGCGGACGATGTCCCGACGCGGGTCATCCTCCGGCAGCGTGGCGGCGATCGAGCGCCAGCACCAGGCGCGGCTGAGGTTCAGGCCGTCGAGATGGGCGATCTTGCCGTCCGAGCGGTCGCTGACCGAGGCCGGCTGGAACAGCGTCGCCGGCTGGCTCTGGGCGAGTCGCGGCAGGAATTGGTCGAACCAGGGCAGGAACGCGTCGGCCGGCAGCAGGCGGCGCATGCATTCGGCCTCGATCAGGGCCGAGGACTGGAAGTCGTCGCCGCTCGGCTCGCCCCAGGCCGGGCAGTCGACATCGGCGCCATACCAGCGCCGGCCGGTGTCGCGGAGCAGTTCCGCCAGCGGCGCGTCCTTGGTCACGGCGGCATAGTCGGCCGCCATCCTGAGGCCGAAGGCGGTGTTGAAATGGGTGCCGACACGCACCGGATAGGTCGCGAGCGGCAGGAAGTCGCGGAACCGCTGCGCAAAGGCCTCGGCGAGCGGCGCCAGCGTATGCGCCCAGCGCTTGTCGTCATGCAGGTTCAGCTCCTCGGCGAGCTTCAACAGCCAGCCCCAGCCATAGGGCCGCTTGAAGCCGCGCGCCGTCGGCTCCGCCAGATAGGCGCATTCGACCGCGACCTTGGTCGTGACGAACTGGGCGTCGAACAGGGCCCGGATGTCGTTTGCCGCGGGAATGGCCGGGAAGCGCCGGAGCAGATATGCCAGCATCCAATAGCTGTGCACGCAGGAATGCCAGTCATAGCTGCCGTAGAACACCGGGTGCAGCGCGCTCGGCGTCTGGGCGTCGGCAGGACCTGCCAGCACATGATCGGGCTTGTTCGGATATTCGCGGCGGACATGGCCCAGCGCGATGGTGGCGAAGCGCTGGGCGAGATCGGAGGTCAGGGTCAGTCGTTCCATCATCATTCCTTTGCCCGGCCGGACCGGTGGCGGTGCGAGGGGATACAGGATGCCGGCACCGTGTCGATACCGGCCTCACGTCAGATGCTGGCGATCAGGCCGCCATCCACGCGGATGACGCTGCCTGTGATGTAGGAGGCCCGTTCGCTCGCCAGGAAAGCCACGACATCGGCATATTCCTCCGGGCGGCCGTAACGGCCAAGCGGGATCGCTCCGGCGCTTTCGGCGACCACGGCCTCGAGCGGAAGATTGTCGCGTTTCGCCTTGGCGCGGTCGAGAAATTCGATGCGGCCGGTCGCCACCCGCCCCGGCAGCACGACATTGGCCGTGATGCCGTCACGCCCGACCTCGCGCGCCAGGGTCTTCGACCAGCCGACCAGCGACAGGCGGAGCGCGTTGGAAATGCCGAGATTGGCGATCGGCGCGACGACGCCCGAGGAAGTGCTGGTGACGATCCGTCCCCAGTGCCGCGCCCGCATGCCCGGCAGGACCCGGTCGGTGATCGCGATGACCGACAGGACCATGGTCTCGAAGCTGTTGCGCCAGAGCGCGGCCTCCTGGCCCGCCGCCGGCGTCGGCGGCGGGCCGCCGGTATTGTTGACGAGAATGTCGACCGGCCCGAGGCCCTCCTCGATGGCGCGGACATGGCCGTCGACCGATGCGAGATCGGCGAGGTCCCAGACGATGCCACGCGCCGCGGCCCCCGTCCGTTCCACCGCCGCCACCGAGGCGGCGAGCGCCTCGGCATTGACGTCGGCGAGCGCCACGCGGGCGCCCGCCTTTCCGAGGGCAACCGCGATGGCGCCGCCCAATCCGCCGCCGCCACCAAGAACAAGGGCCGTGCGGCCGGAGATACCGAGATCCATGACGAGATCCTTCAAATGCAACGACGTGGAGGTCAGGCGGCTTTGGCCAGGGCGCGCCGGTCGATACGCGCGAGCCGCGCCAAGAGGTAATCGACCTCGGCCTGCGCCCGGGCGCTGAGCGCGGCACCCGGCTTGCGCTGGCTGTCGGAGGCGATGATGCCGCGCCGCATCAACACATATTTGCGCACGGCGAGCCCGACGCCCGGCTGCTGCTCGTAGCGCAGCAGCGGCAGATGGGCGTCGAACAGGTCATGGGCCTCGTCACGACGGCCGGCCTGCTGCAGCCTGACGACATCCACCAGCAATTCCGGGAAGGCATAGCCGGTCATCGCGCCGTCGACGCCACGCTCCAGCTCGAAATCGAGGAACAGGCCGCCATTGCCGATCAGGATGGAGATCGGCCGCAGGCTCCCCTGCGCCTGAAAAGCGCGCAGCGTCGAGATCTTTTCCAGCCCCGGCCAATCCTCGTGTTTCAGCATGACGCAGGACGGATTGTCGGTGACGATCTGGCGGATGACGGCGGGCGTCATCTGCACCGTCAGGGTCAGCGGATAGTCCTGGATGACGAAGGGGATGTCGGCGCCGATCGCTTCGACCGCCTGGCGGTAATAGCCCGTGATCTGCTCGTCGGTGCGCAGCGCCGGCGGCGGTGCGATCATCACGCCGGCCGCGCCCTCATCCATCACGGTGCGGGCCAGCGCGCGCATGGCGGCGAAACCCGGCGCCGAGACGCCGACGATCACCGGCAGCGCCCCCATGCCCCGGATGAAACGCCTGGCGATGGCAAGCGATTCCTCGGGCTCCAGCTTGGCTGCCTCGCCCATGATGCCGAGCACCGTCAGGCCGGTGGCGCCGGCCGAGAGATAAGCCGCGATGAGCCTGTCGATCGAGGCCTCGTCGACCCGGCCGTCCGGATGGAACGGGGTCGGCGCGATCGGAAAGACGCCTTTTGCTTCAGCCGTCAGCATGATCAGGCGCCTTTCACGTGAGCCGCCACCGGAGCGGCGGGTGCGGACAGGACGAGCGCGCGGATCCGTTCGACCAGGTCGCCATGCTGCTCGACCGGAATCCGGTCGACGCTCATCTGCAGGCTGCCGGGCCGGTCGATGCGGCTGTCATCGATCGCCTGGCCGATATCGACGGCCGCCGCCAGGAACTCCCGCTCGCTGTGCCGGTCGAAATGACCGAGCAGCGTGGCTGTCAGGTCCGGCCTGAGGCAGGCCACCGCGCCGAGCAGGCCATAGGCCCCCCAATTGGACACGCCCGCGACGATCAGGTGGTCACTCGGCGTCTGCGCCGCGATCAGCGGGCCGTTCGGAATGTCGTCCTCGACGATCTCCGCCGGCAGCGAACCCATGCCGATTTCATTGCCGCCGTCGCCAATGCCGATCGTGGTCCAGGGCCGCTCCCAGCCGGCCTCGTGGAACAGGAGATGCAGCGGCGCGGTCTCGCGCGACATGTCCCAGCCATGCTCGCGATGCGGCTTGCCGTCCGAGCCCGGCGCGACCCGCTCGATGGCGATCAGATGGGTCAGCGGCGCTTCATCCGTCTCCAGCCGCCGGCGCAGGCGCCTGACCGCGGCCTCGGTGACGTCGACGATTTCCAGTTCGACCTTGACCGGCAAGGCATCGACCACCGCCCAGACCGCCTTCGCGCAGGGCGCGTCCGTGATCACGGTGACGCGGAACCCGGCCGCCGCGAAACCGGCGGCGAGATGGGCCATGCCGTTCAGGCCGTCGGTCTCGGGCGATGGCGGATTGGCGTGGCGGATGAAAAAGCCGACGACGATGCCGACATGCGGGGCCGGCGTGGTCGCGATCGACCGCGCGGCCCGGCCGAGATTGCCTTTGGCGAAATCGACCAGGCGTGAAATGTCGCGCCGCACATGCTGGCCGACCACCGCCTCGATTTCCAGGATCCGCTCGCTCATGAGCTCTGCTCTCCGTTTAAATATATGTCAGGTATACTTATATTTTCGACACGACGATAGCGCCTTGGCGACCGGCCCATGGCGACGCCTGCCGGCAGTCTAGTGCGGCCGCGCGACCGCAGCCGTCAGTTCGATCTCGACCAGCGCGCCGCCGGGCAGGCTGGATACGCCGAGCGAGGAGCGGATGTGCCGCCCGGCCTCGCCGAACAGGGCGATGGCCAGCTCGGAGGCCGCGTCCATGACCTGGCCGTGGCGCTGGAAATCCGGCGCGGCATTGACGAAGCCGCGCAGCGAGATCAGGCGCTCGACCCGGGTGAGGTCGCCGAGCTCCTGATGCAGGGCGACAAGGGCGCGGGCGAGGCACAGCCTGGCGGCGGCACGCGCCGCCTCCAGGTCCTGGTCCGCCTCCAGGCGGCCGGCCAGCAAAGTGCCGGAATTGTCCAGGCGCGGCACCTGGCCGCTGACCTGGGCCAGGCCCTGATGCACCAGGACGAGGTCGTAGCGCCCTTGCGGCCGGATTTCGGCGGGCACGGCGACGCCCAATGCGGCGAGCGTGTCGAAGATATCCTGTGATGTCGGCATGGTCTTGTCCCGGTCCGGTTTCAGAACACCGACAGCTCGGCATTGCGCCGGTCGGTGATCAGCATGGAGGCCGGCTTGTGGGTGATGCAGAAGGGCAGCCCGGCCTGTTCCACGGCCTGCTGGGAGGTGACGCCGCAGGCCCAGAACACCGGCACCTCGCCGGCATGGATCGGCACGGCGTCGCCGCCATATTCGGGCCTCGCGAGATCGGCGATGCCGATGGCGGCGGGGTCGCCGAAATGGATCGGCGCGCCATGCACCTGCGGGAAGCGGCTGGTGATCTGGATCGCACGGATCGCGCCGGCCGGCGTGAACGGCCGCATGGTGACGACGACCGGCCCCTTGAACGGGCCCGCGGGCGTGGTGGCGATATTGGTCGTGTACATGGGGTTGACCAGGCCGAGCTCGTTGTGGCGGATCCCCAAGCCCGCTTCCTCGATCGCTTCCTCGAAGGAAAACGAGCAGCCGAGTGCGAAAGTGACGAGGTCGTCGCGCCAATGGCTGGTGATGTCGTGGACAACGGCGGTTTCCCGGCCGTGCTCGACGATGCGATAGGCCGGCACGTCGGTGCGCATGTCGATGTCGTCGCCGAGCGTCGGCAGCGACGGATCGCCCGGCCGTCCCATCGCGAGCAGCGGACAGGGTTTGGGATTGCGCTGGCAGAAGGCCAGGAAGTCGGCGGCGTAACGTTCAGGCAGGATGACGATATTGGCCTGCACGAAGCCGCGCGCCAGCGTGCCGGTCTGGCCGCGATAAGTGCCGGCCCGGATCGGCCGGCGTGCCGCGGCGGCGGATGGGCGCCCGGCGGCCGGCGTGGTTGTTTCGGTCATCGGATGAACTCCTTCAAATGGCGCGGTCGCCGCGATCTCACATGCCGAGATAGGCTTTGCGGATATCCGGATTGCCGCCGATCTCGGCGGCCGACCCGGACAGGATCACCCGGCCCGTCTGCAGAACATAGGCCCGTTCGGCGATCTCCAGCGTCTCGGCGAGGCGCTGCTCGACGAGCAGGATGGTCACCCCGGTATCGCGGATCGCCAGCACCGCCTGGAAGATCTCGTCGACCAGCTTCGGCATGATGCCCTGCGAGGGTTCGTCGAGCATCAGGAGGCGCGGCCGGGTCATCAAGGCGCGCCCGATGGCGAGCATCTGCTGTTCGCCGCCCGACAGGGTCTCGGCCCGTTGGCCGAGCCTTTCCTTCAGCCGCGGGAACAAGGCGAAGACACGGTCGAGCGGGGCCTCGCGATCCGGCTTGCCGGCATGCAGATAGGAGCCGAGCCGCAGGTTGTCGGCAACCGACAGGCGCGGAAACAGGCGGCGGTTCTCCGGCACATAGGCCAGCCCCTGGGCGGTGATGACATGGGCGCTCAGCCGCTCGATCCTCTGCCCGCCGAAGCTGACCTCGCCGGCCCGTGGCCGTTCGAGGCCGGCAATGCTTTTCAGGAGCGTCGACTTGCCGGCTCCGTTGGAGCCGACCACCGCGACGATCTCGCCCTCGGCGACCTCGAGCGACGCCTCGGTCAGGGCGACCAGGCCGCGATAGGCCGTGGTGATCGCCCGGACCGACAGGAGCGGCTTGGCCGCGGCACCAGGCACAACGGCGCGCAGATGCGAGACATTCGGTTCAAGCAGCACGGTGACGTTCCCCCAGATAGGCGCCGATGACCCGCTCGTCGCGCACGACATCAGCAGGCTTGCCCTCGGCCAGGACCGTGCCGAGATTGAGCACCACCGCCCGGTCGACCAGCGGCATGACGATTTCCATGACGTGTTCGACCATCACGATGGTGATGCCGCGATCGCGGATCCGCCTGATCAGGTCGACGCCGGTGCGTGCCTCGGCCGGTGTCAGCCCGGTCATCACCTCGTCGAGCAGCAGCAGCTTCGGGCCCGTCGCCAGGGCCCGGGCAAGCTCCAGCCGGCGTTTTTCCGGCGGCGTCAGCTCGACCGCCGGCGCGCCGGCGCGCGCTGCCAGCCCGACGAAGTCGAGCGTTTCGAGCGCCAGCAGGCGCGCATCGCTCGCCGCCGCCCGGCGCACGAAGGCGCCGACGACGACATTGTCGAGCACGCTCATGGAATCGAAGCTGCGCGGCACCTGAAACGTCCGGGCGATGCCGAGCTGGCAGCGCCGGGTGTCGGGCAGCGCGGTGATGACCTGCCCCTCCAGGACGATCTCGCCCGATGTCGGTTCGAAGGTGCCGGCGATCAGGTTGAACAGTGTCGACTTGCCGGCGCCGTTCGGCCCGATCAGGCCGAGGATCTCGCCGCGATGCACCTGCATCGAGACATCGCTATTGGCAACCAGGCCGCCGAACCGGCGCGTGATGTTGCGCGCTTCCAGGATGATCTCGTCGGTCATGCCTGCCTCCCCTGGCGCGAGCGGCGCTGGAACAGGCTCAGGAGACCGTCCGGCCGGGCGAGTGCGACGACCATGACCAGGCCGCCATAGATGACCAGGTCGAGACCGTTGCCGGCGCCGCCGGCATAGCTGCGGATGAGCTCGGTCAAGGGGATCAGGATGGCGGCGCCGAGCGCCGGTCCCCAGAGCGTGCCGATGCCGCCGAGCACCGCGGGCAAGGCGAAGAGCAGCGAGAAACGGAAGCTCATGACGCTGTCGGGGTCGATATAGCCGACGAAGCCGGCATAGAAGCCGCCGCCCACCGCGGTGAAGAAGGCCGAGACCGCCGCGGCCGCCATTTTCGAACGGAACACCTCGACGCCGAGGCTGCGGGCGGCATCCGGATTGTCCTTGACCGCCCGCCACCAATAGCCCCAGCGGGAGCCCTCGATGACGAAGGTGGCGAGCCAGGTCAGCGCGAACAGGCCGAGCGCCAGATAGATATAGGGCACCTTGTCGCGGGCGAATTGCAGCGTCGACCAGCTGTCGGGACCGATCGGCCACTGGATGCCGAGCGCGCCGCCGACGAAGTCCCAGTTATGCACCAGCAGCAGGCCGATCTCGGCGATGACGATGGTGGCGATCGAGAAATAATGGCCCTTGAGCCGGAAGCAGGGATAACCGAGCAGCAGCGCGATCGCCGCGGCCAGGATGCCGCCAATGCCGAGGCCGAGCCAGGGGATGAGCCCGAAACTGACGAACAGCACCGATGTGGCATAGGCGCCGATGCCGAAATAGAGCGCGTGGCCGAGCGAGATCTGGCCGCAATAGCCACCCAGGATGTTCCAGCTCTGCGACAGCGCCGCATAGAGCAGCGTCAGGATCAGGACGTTCTGCAGGTAGACGTCGCGGACGACGAGCGGCAGCGCCGCGATCAGCCCGAAGATCGCCGCAGCCCGGACCAGTTCGATCCGCCGGGCCTGGACCGCCACGGAGACGGCCGCCGGGATCGCCGCGCCGGAGAGAGTGAGATCGCTCATCAAAGCCTCCCGAACAGGCCGCTCGGCCGAATGAAGACGACCGCGAGATAGAGGGAAAAGATGCCGACGGATTTGAGCGCCGAGGGCAGGACGAGCGCCGCCACCGCCTCGACCAGGCCGACGACGAGGCCGGCGGCGAGCGCCCCGAAGACGCTGCCGAAACCGCCAAGCGCGACGACCACATAGGCGATCAGGCCGAAGGAGCCGCCGACCTGGGGGTGGATGTAATAGAAGATCGCCAGCACCGCGCCGGCGAGGCCGACAAGACCGGCGCCGAGCCCCCAGCCGAGCGCGAAGACCCGGTTGCTGTCGATGCCGACCAGCGCGACCGCGCCCTTGTCCTCGCGCGTCGCCTCCAGCGCCTTGCCGAAATCGGTCCGGTTCATGAGGAGGTAGAGGCCGGCGAAGGCGGCCAGCGAGATCAGGCCGCCATAGAGCTGCGGCAAGGGCAGGAACACGCCGGCGACATCAACGGTCCGGCCGCCGAGCCAGGATTGCGGGATGCTGCGGTAGTCGGGCGAGAACATGAGCTGCGCCAGGCCCTGGATCAGCGTCGCGAGCCCGAAGGTCGCGAAGATCTGCACCATGCCGGCATTGGACGAGACGTTCATGGCGTGGCGGACGATGCCGAGATAGGCGACGACACCGAGCCCGAACAGGGCGAGCACCGCGACCGGCATGAGCAGGACCGGATCGAGCGCGGTCAGGAGCCAAGCTCCGAAAAGGGCGTACATGGCGGTCATGAGGAAATCGCCATGGGCGAAATTCACGACATCCATCAGTCCGAAGATGAGCGAGAGGCCGACCGCGATGAGTGCGTAGAGCAAACCCATGAGGAGACCGCTCGCAAGCACCTGGAGAAGCGCTTGCGTCGTCATTGGAGATGACCTTGTGCTTGGAGGGCGCGGCGTGGCTCTCAGGCGTTCATCGGCCAGAGCGGTTCGGCCGCGGCGAAAGCCTGCGGAAAGACGGTGACCCAATTGCCGCCGACATATTGAATGAGCAGGCCGTCGGCGTCGGGGTTCTGGCCCTGGGCGTCGAAATGGATGCGCCGCCACGGCATGATCGTCCGCTCGCCCGAAATGTCGGTGGCCGCCAAGGCGGCGCGGATGTGCTGCCCGTCGGTCGATCCGGCCCGGTCGATGGCGTCGGCGAGCACCAGCATGGCCATGAATTGCCGCGAGGTATTGTCGTTCAGGTCGCGCTTGGCGCGCTGCTTGAAGAGATCGTTGACGGCGCCGACCGCCGGCCGCCGGGCGGCGAGATCCAGCGCGAAGCTCGCCCGCGAGATCAGGCCGCCGACCTGGGCGCCGACCGCGTCATAGACCGCCTTTTCGGCGAAGCCGCCGGCTTGCGCCAGGATGTTGCGCGGCTTGTAGCCGACCTCGGCCATGGTCTTGATCAGGAGGATGGCATCGGTCGTGTAGCTCGACGGCAGCAGCACGTCGGGGTCGCCGGTCTTCAGCTGCTGGACCTCGGAGGAGAGCGAGGGCGAGGATGCCCGGTATTTGATGTCGTTGACGACGCGGTAGCCTCGCTCGGCGGCGAGCCGGCGCTGCACGTTGGAGGAATCCGTGCCCCAGATCGTGTCCTCGAAGAACAGTCCGAGGGTTTCGACCTTGACCCCCTTGGCGCGCAGGGCATCGAGGAAATCGAACATCGTGGCGGTGAACATCTCGTCATGTCCGGCCGGCCGGAACATGAATTTCAGGCCGCGCTTGTGCAGGCTCGGCGATGACGAATCGGCGATGACGAAGGGCACGCCGTAACGCTCGGCGGTGACGCTGATGGTCGCCGAGGCCGAGGACTGGAAGGCGCCGATGATGGCGCAGACCTTCTCCTGGGTGATCAGCCGTTCGGCCTCCGAGCGGGCCTTCTGCGGGTCACCCTGGTGATCGGCGAAGACGAGGCGCAGACGCGCGCCGCCGAGCGAGGCGATGCCGGCATTGCGCGCGCCCGGCAGGTCGAGATCGAAGCGGCCGTTGACCACCTCCGCCGCGGCCTCGATCGCATGCCGCGCATCGACGCCGATCTGCGCATTGGCGCCCGACAGCGGATAGATCACGCCGATGCGCACCTCCTGCGCCGGCGCCTGGGCGCGCGCCTCCAGGCCTGCGAGCGTCATCGCTCCCCCGAGCATCATTTCGCGTCGACCGATGGCCCACATCTTGGTTCTCCCCGTCGTTTCGGCCGGCCAGGCACAGGCCGGCTTGGTTCTTGTTGATTTAATATACGTGACATATATTTCATTCAAGCAGTTTCTTTGGGCAGATGGATATGCGACGTCTGGAGCAACGCAAGGCCTTGTTCCGTATTTGGAATCGCGGCCTCCAGCGAGACCGGGCCGCGGCCCGGATCGGCACCTGACGAGGATAAAATGAGCAGATCGAGCAAGGCCGAAGCGGCGGGCAAGCCGGCCAAGGCCGCGAAGGAAACTCGGAGCGCCGAGGACACGCTTCGCGCCAAACCATCCCAGACCGACGCCGCGCTCGACCTGATGCGCTCGAAGATCATCGACCTGACGCTGGAGCCGGGCAGCCGGATCGACGAGCCGCTGCTGATCAAGGAGTTCAAGCTCGGCCGCACGCCGGCCCGCGAGGCGATCAACCGGCTGGTCGCGGAGGGCCTGGTCAATATCGTGCCGAACCGCGGCGGCACCTATGTGCGCGGCCTGGATTTCCGCGAGATCGGCGAGGTCGTCGCCGCCCAGCAGCTGGCCGAATCCATTCTCGCGCAGCTTTGCCGTTTCGAGGATCCGACGCTGCTCGTGGACCTCGAAGCGATCCAGCAGCGCTATGTCCGCGAGGTCGAGCAGCGCACCTATCTCGGCATCACCTCGGTCAACGAGGAATTCCACCTGCGCATGCACCGCTCGATCGGCAATTCCTTCTTCTTCGAATTCGCCCAGTCGACCCACCGGCATGTGCGCCGCCTGCTGGTGCTGATCTACAAGATGGAGGAGGCCGAGCAGAACGTGCTCGACGACCAGTTCGAGATGAATCTCGACGAGCACCGCCAGATCATCGAGGCGATCCGCAAGCGCGACCGCGCCCGCCTGAAGGAACTGCTGCCGGCCCATGCGCAGCAGGCCCAGCAGCGCCTGCTCCGGCTGCTCAGCGGCAAGGCCATCGGTCCCCTGTCGCTCGACCTGCGCCCGCTCGACCTGACCGCAAGAACCTGACTGCAAGAACCTGACCGCGCATGCGATGGCGTCCTGGGCGGCGACAACGCCCTTGCATCGATCCTCCATTAAATATACGTCACATATATCTAACTGGAGACGCCGTCATGACCGAACATGTCCGCCCGCCTGTCGCCGCCCCCGCCGTCACGGGAACGCCGTCGGAAACCCTGCCCTTGCCGCCCTTCCCGGTCGAGACGCCCTGTTTCGTCATCCTGGAAGACGCCGTGCTGCACAATCTCCGGCAGACGGCCAGGGGCGCCGGCGGGATCGGCCGGCTGATGCCGCATATCAAGACCCATCGCGCGCCCTGGCTGATCACGGCCATGCTCGCCGAGGGCGTCCGGGCCTTCAAGGCGGCGACGCCGGCCGAAGTCGAGATCGCCGCGGCGGCCGGCGCGCCGCTGGTGGTCTGGGCCTATCCGACGGTCAACCCGCTGGCGATTGCCCGGGTCGCCAGCGCCGCCCGCGCCCATCCGTCGGTGCGGATCGAGGCGCTGGTCGATTCACCCGAAGGGCTCGCGGCCTGGCGGTCCGAACTCGCGAAGACACCGGCCGCCAATCTCGGCCTGCGCCTCGATCTCGATCCCGGGCTCGGCCGCACCGGGGTCGCCATCGCCCCGTCGGCTTATGAACTCGCATCGGCGATCCATGCCGCGGGTCTGTTCGCCGGCTGGCATGCCTATGACGGCCACATCCAGAACCCCGACCGGCAGCAGCGCATCGACCGCGTGACCGAGCTCGGCGGACGCATCCGCGACCTCATCGCCGGCGGCCGGGAGCGCGGCCTGGCGGACGACCTCATCGCCGCCGGCAGCTATTCCTTCGACCTCTGGCCGAGCGATCTCGCCCGCTGGGTGTCGCCGGGCAGTTGGACCTATTCGAGCTCGCAGCACGATGTCGACCTGGCCGATGTCGGCTGGCAGGTCGCCGGCTATGTGCTGGCGACCGTCCTGTCGGTGCGCGACGGCACCGCGACGCTCGATGCCGGCTCCAAGGCGATCTCGCCCGACATTCCCCTCGCCGACCGGTTCCGCGGCCCCGGCCCGATCCGCCTGATGAAGGAGGAGCATGTGGTGATCGCGACCGACAGCCTCAGCGTCGGCCAGCAGGTGCCGCTGATCCCGCGCCACGGCTGCACGGCGGCCTATCTTTATGATCGCGCCCTGGTCAGGCTGCGCGACGGAAGCTGGCAATATCGCGCCCAGCTCGGCGCCTCGCGTCAGGGTCCGGCAGCGGCGGAGTGAACACAATGAGCCAGAACCCTCACGGCACCATCGATCTCGGCGGCAAGCCCTTCGAACACCGGATGGTGACATCGGCCGGCCTGCGGTTCCATACGGTCGAAGGCGGCAGCGGCGATCCGGTCGTGCTGATCGCCGGCTTTCCGCAGAGCTGGTACGCGTGGCGACGCGTCATGCCGCTCCTCGCCGAGCGGCACAAGGTGATCGCCATCGACCTGCCGGGCCAGGGCGATTCCGACAAGCCGGTCGACGGCTATGACACGCGCACCACGGGCGAACGCATCTATGCGCTGCTGCAGACGCTCGGCCATGACAGCTATTTCATCGGCGCCCACGATATCGGCGCCTGGGTCGCCTATCCCTATATCGCGCGATATGCCGACGAGGTGCGCCGCCTCGTCCTGCTCGACGCCAATATCCCCGGCGTGACGCTGCGCCCGACCGTCGAGGTCGGACCGGACAACTGGAAGAGCTGGCACTTCTTTTTCCATCCGGTGCCCGACCTGCCGGAAGCCCTGATCACCGGCCGCGAACGGCTCTATATCGAGTGGTTCTTCCAGCGGAAGACCGCCAATCCCGCCGCGACCTTCTCGCCCGCCGATCTCGACGAATATGAGCGGGTCTATCGCATGGCCGGCAACCTGCGCGGCGCACTCGCCTATTACCGCGCGGTGTTCGAGGATATCGAGCAGAACAAGCATCTCGCCACGATCCGGCTCAAGACGCCGATCCTGGCGCTGGGCGGTGACGTCGGCATGTCGCCTGGTATCTACGAGGCCATGAAGCCGCTCGGCGAGAATGTGCAGGGCGGCATCGTCGCCGATTGCGGCCACTACATGCCGGAGGAGCAGCCGGCAGTCATCGCCGAGCACATGCTGCGCTTCTTCGGCGAGGACAGGTAAGGCCGCCACGCCGCGCGGCACGGCGGCCTCATCGCAAGGGAGAAAGCCGGCGGGAAAAATTCGGCGGGCCGTCGAACCTTTTCGCGGCCCGCACCGACCCATGGAGGACCGGGGCGCTGGAGCCCTTCAGACCCTGCTGGGAGATCACCATGACCCGCTTCAAGACCCTCGCTCTCGCCGCCCTCGCCGTCTCCGCCCTGACCTTCGCCTCCGCCCCCCAGGCCGAAGCTCGCGGCCGCGGCATCGGTTTCGGCCTCGGTGCTCTCGCCACCGGCGTCGTGGTCGGTGGCGCCGCCCTCGCCATCGCCAATTCCAACGCCTATGCCGCGCCAGCCTATGGCGACTGCTACCTCACCCGCCAGTGGGTCGACACGCCCTACGGCCCGGTGCGCCGCACGGTCCGCGTCTGCGACTGATCGCAAACCGCCTCCAACCTCTCCTGATATGCCTCGAACCCTGGCTCCGGCCGGGGTTCTTGGCTTTCTCTCCACGGCAGTCCGCCGGCCCGCGGCGACACGGGTCGCCGCCCGTTCGTCCCCAACCGCCTATCGCTTGCGCATGGCCTCCGCCAAAGCCGCGCCGAAGGCACCGCCGCCGTCCTGGCGGGACGGCGCCGGCGGGCGTCTCTGGCCGCCGGAAGGCGCCTTCGGGTCGGACCGCCGGACCGGCGCCTCGCCGCCGTCCTTGCGCATGGTCAGCGAAATGCGCTTGCGCGGCACGTCGACCTCAAGGACCCGCACCCGGACCACGTCGCCCGCCTTGACCACGTCGGACGGATCTTTGACGAAACGGTCGGCGATCTGGGAGACGTGGACCAGGCCATCCTGGTGCACGCCGACATCGACGAAGGCGCCGAAGGCCGCGACATTGGTCACCGTGCCCTCCAGCATCATGCCCGGCCTCAGGTCGCTGATTTCGTTGACGCCGTCGGCGAAGGTCGCGGTCTTGAAGCCCGGCCGCGGATCGCGCCCCGGCTTTTCGAGTTCCGCGATGATGTCTTTCACCGTCGGCAGGCCGAAGGCCTCGTCGACGAATTTCCGTGGGTCGAGCGCCTTCAGCGCCACCTTGTCGCCGATCAGGGAGCGCACGTCCCGGCCACAGGCCGCAACGATGCGGCGGACGACCGGATAGGCCTCCGGATGGACCGCCGAGGCATCCAGCGGTTCCGTACCGGCAGGCACCCTGAGGAAGCCGGCGCAGAGCTGGAAGGTCTTCTCGCCGAGGCGCGGCACCTTCATGATTTGCTTGCGCGAGGCAAAGGGGCCGTTGGCGTCGCGGTGGGCGACGATGGCCTCCGCGATATGGGCGCCAAGGCCCGACACGCGGGCGAGCAGCGAGGCCGAGGCGGTGTTCAGGTCGACGCCGACCGCGTTCACCGCATCCTCGACCACGGCATCGAGCGACTTGGCCAGGCGATACTGGTCGACATCGTGCTGGTACTGGCCAACGCCGATCGACTTCGGGTCGATCTTCACGAGTTCGGCCAGCGGATCCTGGAGCCGCCGGGCGATCGACACCGCGCCGCGCAGCGACACGTCGACATCGGGCATCTCGGCGGAGGCAACCGCCGAGGCCGAATAGATCGAGGCGCCGGCTTCGCTGACGACGACCTTGATCGGCCGCGGCTCCGGCATGATGCCGATGACGTCGGCGGCCAGCTTGTCGGTCTCCCGGCTCGCCGTGCCATTGCCGATGGCGACGAGCTGGACGCCATGCTTGGCGATCAGGGCGCGCAGGGTGTGGATCGCGCCGTGAACGTCGTTGCGCGGCTGGAACGGGTAGACGGTGACGGTCTCGAGCAGGCGGCCGGTCGCGTCGACCACCGCGACCTTGACGCCGGTGCGGATGCCGGGATCCAGGCCCATGGTCGCCCGGGCGCCCGCGGGCGCCGCCAGCAGGAGATCCTTGAGATTGCGCGCGAAGACCCGGATGGCCTCCTCTTCGGCGCGCTCGCGCGCGTCGTTCATCAGTTCGCCGCTGAGCTGGGACGACAGCTTGACGCGCCAGGCCCAGCGGGCGGCGGCGGCGAGGAAGTCCGCCGCCTTGCCGCCTGCCACGACCCCGTTGGTTGCCGCGACGATCGCCTCGGACGGCTTCACCGGCGCGGGATCGTCGGCATCGACATCCAGGTCGACGGTGACGATCCCCTCGTTGCGTGCCCTCAGCATGGCCAGGACGCGATGGCTCGGCGCCTTGGACCAGGCCTCGGCATGGTCGAAATAGTCGGAAAACTTCGCGCCTTCCGCTTCCTTGCCGGCGACGACCTTGGCCCGCAGCACGCCGACTTTGCGCATGTGCTCGCGCAGCCGGCCGACGGTGACGGCATTTTCGGCGAAGCCCTCGGCGATGATGTCGCGGGCCCCGTCCAGCGCCGCCTTCACGTCGAGAACCTTCTCGCCGATATAGGTCGCCGCGATCACGGCCGGGTCGACCTCCCGGTCGGCCAGGATGCGTTCTGCAAGCGGCCCGAGGCCGTTCTCGCGGGCAATTTCCGCCCGCGTGCGACGCTTCGGCCGGAACGGCAGATAGAGGTCCTCGAGTTCGGCTTTCGTCGTCACGCCGAGGAATTTCGTCTCCAGGTCGGCGGTGAGCTTGCCCTGCTCGGAGACCGACTTGATCACGGCCTCGCGGCGCGCCTCGAGGTCGCGCAGATAGGTCAGCCGCTCGTCGAGCGTGCGCAGCTGGATGTCGTCGAGGCCGCCGGTCACTTCCTTGCGGTAGCGCGCGATGAACGGGACCGTCGCGCCGTCGTCGAGCAGCGCGATCGTGGCCGTCACCTGCTCGGCACGGCAGGCGATCTCGGCGGCAATGATGGCGGGGATGGCGTGGCGCGACATACGATTCTCCTAGGCTTCGCCCCCCGGTGATGCCATGCCCCGCAGCGATCAGCCAACTCCACGATTGTGGGTAACTGGCGGCCGGCCGGCCGGCGCGGCCACCAAAGCCGGCCCGTCGACGATATGCGGCATGGCCGAAACCTCGGACGGCAGCCTGGGAAAACCTTCGCGCGGGCGCCGCGGCAGGCCCCCGCGGAGACGTCAATCCTGCTCCGGCGGGATCAGGTTCTGCGGGCGCCGCGCCACGAGCGCTGCCCGCATGGTCTCGGCCGATTTCCGCTTGATGTCCTCGGTCGCCTCGGGCGAGGCGAAGGCGCTGTGCGGCGTGATGACGAGGCGGCCTTCGACCCAGGCCTCGCGCGCGCGATAGGCCCGGATGAGCTCCGGAACGGGTTCGACCGGCGGCTCCACCGGCACCACGTCCAGCCCGGCGCCGGCGAGATGGCCGGATCGCAGGGCGGCCGCGAGCGCATCCAGATCGACGACCGGGCCCCGCGCGGTATTGATCACAATCGCGCCCTGCGGCAACAGAGCGAGTTCGGCGGCGCCGATCAGACCGCGCGTCTCGCGGGTCAAAGGCAGGTGGATCGACAGCACGTCGCTCCGGCCGAGCAGGTCGGCAAGCGTCGCGGCCCGCGCCAGGCCGAGCGCCAGTTCCGTTCCGTTCGGCAGGTGGGGGTCGTGGAAAACGACACGGCAGCCGAAAGCCTTGAAGCGCAGGGCAGCCGCGGTGCCGATACGTCCGAGCCCGACGATGCCGACGGTCAGCGCCGAAAGGCGCCGCACCAAGGGATCCTCGATCGGCGTCCACGGCGCGGCAGGGGCGCGCCGCTGCGCCTCGTGATGCAGCAGCACGCCCCGCCGCAACATCAAGGCCAAAGCCAGGGCGTGGTCGGCAACCTCGGTCGTGCCGTAATCCGGGCAGTTGCAGACCAGGATGCCGCGCCTGGCGGCTTCCACCCTGTCGATCCGGTCATAACCGACGCCCATGCGGACGATCGCCTTCAGGCGCGGGAAACGCGCGAGCTCTTCGGCCGGCAGGAAATGGCGGAACAGCATCAGGCCGTCGACGCGGGCGCAGTCGGCCGGATCGAGATCGCCGAGCCGGGCGACGTCGCGCCTGACGATCTCGACATCGGCGCCGAACACCGCCTGCTCCAGCGCCTCGTCGGTAAAGGTCGCCTCGGGATAGAGGACGACCGGCCTGCTCGCGTCCATGCCCAAGATCCCGCTCACTTCGCTTCGAGAAGCTCGATCAGGACGCCATAGGGATCGCGCATATAGAGCCCGCGAATGCCCGCCGCCGGTCCTTCGGTGATGGTGGTGATGCGCCCGGCCGATCCGCCGCCACCCGCCAGGATCCTGTCATGGGCGGCCTGGAGATCGGGCACCTTCAGGCAGACATGCCCGGCGGCGACCTGATTGGCCTTCGGCGCCTCGGCCGGACCGCTGGACGCCGCGAATTCGATGAATTCGAGATGCGCGCCATGGCCGAAGAGATGCGCGATCCTGAGCCTGGCACCCGGGATGCCGGTGAAGGACGAGACCCAGTCCCCGTCCCGCTCGACGCTCGGATTAGGCTTGAAGCCCATCACCTCCGACCAGAAGCGCACGGACCCTTCCAGCGACGGCGTGATGAAGCCGGTATGATCGAAAACGACGCCATTCTGCATGGTCATTGATCCTTTCTGCGATGCTGGTGGCCGGCGCGCTCAGGCCGGCTGTGCGGCGGACGGACCGCCGACCTTGATCTGCTTGAAGCCGCGGCAGGCATCCTTCAGCGCGAATTCGATGGGAATGCGCTCGATGCTGGAGGCGGCGACGAAACCGACCGCGCCGGTTTCCAGATTGACATGTTCGGCATCCGCGACGCTCGAAATCGGACCGCCATGGGAGAGCAGGATGATATCGGAGCGCGCCCGGCGCGCCGCGTCGAAAATGCCGTGCAGGGTTTCGATCGCGCGATCGAGCGCCATGGCATTGGTCGAGCCGACATCGCCGCCGGCCGTCAGCCCGCAATGGCCGACGACCACGTCAACACCGGCATCGACCATCCGGCCGGCATCGTCGGGGGTATAGACATAGGCCATGGTGAAGAGGTCGTCGGTACGGGCGCGCCGCACCATCTCCACCTCCCGGCCGAAACCGAGCCCGGCGGCCTCGAGATCCCTGCGGTACTGGCCGTCGATGCGCCCGACGGTGGGAAAATTGATGGTGCCCGAGAAGCCCGCCCGCTTCATGTCCTCGAACAGCAGGTTCATGTCGCGCGTCGGATCGACACCATAGACCCCGCCGACGACAGGAATGTCGCGGGTCGCCGGAATGACCGCCCGACCGCCCAGGTCGAGCATGATCTGGTTGGCATCGCCCACGGGCAGATTGCCGACCATGCTGGGCAGGCCGTTGAGGCGGAAATAGCCGGAATTGTAGACGACGACCAGGTCGGCCCCGGCATCCTCCGCGCACCGCGCCACCAGGCCGTTGCCGGCACCGACGACAAGCACCGAACGGTGCTGCTCGATCTGCGTGTTGAGCCGCGCCAGAATGTCGGCTCGCTTGAATTTGCGGCTCATGATGCCTCAACTTTCCTTGTTGAATCCGAGAGCATGTCGATCAGCAGTGCGGTGGCCCGATCGATGACGGCGTGCTGGTTGATATGCGCGTCGACCCTGGCGACCGGGATGTGCCGGTCGAGCTTGCCGGTCAGGCTGTCGCAAAAGGCGGCATCGGCCGCCGGGTCGAAGAACGGCCCGCCTTCGATGTCATAGGCCGAGAAGCCGCGCAGCGGCAGGACGACGGCCGCCGGCCCGCGTGCGCGATTGAGCTTCTCCGCGATGAAGGCGGCGATCGCGACGTTTTCGTCGACGGTCGTGCGCATCAAGGTCGCCTGCGGCGTATGCGCGGTCATCGTCCGGCCGCGGAAGCGCTCGGGCACGGTCGGCCGCGGGCCGAAATTCACGATGTCGATGGCGCCGGGCAAGACGACCTGCGGCAGGCCTCGCTCGCCCGCGGCCGACAGCCGGTCCGGCCCCGCGCTGCAGATGCCGCCGACCAGTTCGTCGGCGATCTCGGTCGTCGTGAGATCCAGGACCGCCCGGATGCGCCCCTCGCGGATGAAAGCCTCCATGGCCTCGCCGCCAATTCCGCGAGCATGGAAGGACAGGATGTCCAGGCCATGCCGGGTCAGCGCCTCATGGGCGATCATCGCGCCTTCGGTCGTCGAGCCGAAAGTGGTCATGCCGAGCGACGTTCCCGCCGCCGGCCGAGACGCCGCGGAGGCCGCGCCGGCCATGGCCGAAAGCCCGGTGATCGCCTGGACGAGCACGCCCTCCAGGAACGGATTGAGGCCGAGAATGTCGACGACCGAGTGGATCAGCACCACGTCCTTCATGCCGATGAACGGCCGCGTATTGCCGCAGGCAACCGTCGAGACCAGCATTTTCGGCACGCCGAACGGCAGGACGTGGAAGGCCGCCGAGGCGAGCGCCGCGTTGGTGCCGCCGCCGAGGCCGAAATAGCCGGCAACCTGGCCCTGGTCGCGCAATTCGGTGAGCAGCGCCTCCAGCCCCCGGATCATGGTCGGGATGGCGTCCGCCCGGTCATGCGCCGCCCGCATCGCCGTGATATCGCCGCCGCCAGCCTTGGCGACCGCGGCCCGGCCGATCGTCGCAGCCGTTCCGGGCTCGCCCAGAATGCCGCAATCGATGACGATGACCCGATGCCCGCGCCGTTCGAATTCGCGCCGCACGAAGGCGATCTCGGCGCCTTTCGTATCAAGCGTGCCGGCGACCACGATCGCCGGCGAAGCATCGGAAACACGCGGCTGGGTCATGGCGCCCTCCCCCGGGATAACGGGCCGGAGGCAAGACCGATCGCTGTCGTGGTCGAGCCCCGGTCAGGCATGGGCCTCACCCTTGGCGGCATGCCAGGCATCGCGAATGCGGTCGGGAATGTCGATCTTGACCACGCGCTCCTCGAGGCCGGCCTGGACCAGGGCGTCGAGCGTGAAGCTGTTGACCACCGATTCGATCAGAAGCGGCTGCGAGACCTCGGCCTTGCCGGTGATAAGATCGGCGAAACGCTCGAGCTGGGGCCGGTAGGCCAGGAAGGAGGGAAGATCGTCCTGCACCGGCAGCGGCGATTTCACGAGATGGGCGGTCTCGCGCACATGCGAGAACTTCAAGGCCTCATATTCGTGGATCGTCGCATCGCCCGCCATGGTGAAGGGGGTCGACATGCGATAGACGCGGCTCGCGCAGGTGACCTGCACCTCCTGGGCGAACACGGCGGTATTGCTGCTCTCGACGAGAGCCACGCGGCCACTGGCATAGGTGATCTCGCCATAGAGCCGGGTGATGGTGCCGAAGGCCTCGCTCACCGTCACGGTGGCGGCGACCTTGACCGGCAGGGCGTCGGCATAGCGGCCGCAAATATTGACGGGATAGCAGGTGCGGTCATAGGGCACCGAACCGCCGGTTTCCTTGCGCTGGCGCCAGGTGATGCGCGTGCTGTCCGGTTCGGGCAGGAAGAGATGGAAGCTCGAGCGGACGGAATCGATCGCCCCGCTCTCCGGACGCGCCACCAGCTCGTCGAGCCGGGCGATGGCCGGATGATGGGTGTACATGAAGGCTTCGACGATGGTCGCCCCGTTCGCCGCGGCGAGATCGTAGATCTCGACCGCTTCCGGGCCGGTCAGGGCCAGGGCCTTTTCGCAGAGGATGAAGCGCGCGCCGGCCGCGATCGCCTTTTCCATCTGCTCGCGGTGCTGGCCGGGCCAGGTGGCGAAAACGACCCCGTCGAGCTGCTCCTTCTCGATCATCTCGACATAGTCGGTGTAGAAGCTGTTGCTGCCATAGGTCGTGGCGAAATTGCGCGCCGCGTCCTCGTTGACATCGGTACAGGCGGCAAAGCGCAGGCCGCCGCCGATGCGTTGCGCGGCGATGCCGTGGGCGTTCGAGATGCGGCCGCAGCCGACAATGCCAAGTCGCAAATCCATATGCAGCTCCTTCCGCGGCCGAACCGATCGGATCGGCTCTCAACCGCGCAGTCATCCAGTTGGCCGGCCGGAACCGTTATGTCGAAAGGCGTCAGGCCGCCGGCTTGCGCGGCAGGAACGAGGTTCCCGCACCGCGCGCGATGTGATGCAGGCGGGCGAAATTCACCGCATAATCGCGCTCTTCGGCGAAATGCTCGCAATAACAGGTCATGTCGGGATCGAGCCGCGAGACATGGCGGAGATAGGTCGCGAGATCCATCGTGCCCTCGCCGATATAGACCTCGTTCCAGCGCAGGCCGAAATGCGCGCCCTCCCATTGCAGGTCCTTGACGTGGACGCTGACCACGTCGTCGGCGAGCAGAGCGAAGGTCTTGTCGATCAGCTCGGTGGTGCGGAAGAAATAGGGGTGCGAGATCATGTTCGCCTGGTCCATATGCACGCCGAAGCGCGGATGGCCGACCGAGACGATGAATTCCTTGATGTCCTCGGGTTGGTAGAAGAACGTCGTGAACCACGGCTCGATGCCATATTTCACGGTCTTCAGATCGAGCCCGTCGAGAATGCGCAGCACGACCTCGCGAAACTCGGCCCGGCACTCCCTGGTAAAGTTGTAAGCATGCGGGAACAGCGGCCGGTCGGAAACATGCTTGGTGCCGACCAGCGTATTGGCCGAGCGGATGCCGGCAATGTCGGCATTGCGCAGGAGACGCCGGAAACGCGCGATGCGGTCCGCCCTCAGATCGGCGTCATCGGTCAGGAAATTCTCCCACAGGCCGGTCTCGCCGATGACCAGGCCCAGCGCCCGCGCGCGCTCGCCATAGGTATGGGCCTCGTCCTCGGTGAAATCGGCCAGCGTCTTCGGCGCCAGGATCGCCGACAGGCCATAGATGTCGAAGGTCTCGCACATCGCCTCAAGTTCGGCGAGCGATTGCGGGGCGAGAAGAGTACAGCCGAGACGCATGCGGTTTCCCCGACATTCCTGCGGCCCCGGGCGATAGGAGCCGGCGCTCCGGCCATCCAGGGCGAATGAGAGCCAGCCCGCCGAGACACGCCCGGGCAGCCGGCTCAAGCCCTGCGAGGCGGCAACCCGCAGCAGGACATGACGCATTGGATTAAGCCAGCCCCGGCCACATGTCAACAAACTTGTAATCGAAACTGGCGGACCGCCAGAGACACCACCGATGCGAGGAGCGCAGTCTAGATATATCTCACAAAATCAATATTTTATGACAAAGATGAACACCTCTACCGAATTCCGAAGCCCACAGGCTGCACCTGCTTTCGAGAGGTGTGACGGCTTTCTGTGTCTCAAGAAATTATCATGTTGACATGCACTCGTCAGCATGTTCAGAATTCGCCGACTTTTGAAGCGGCCAGCGGTCCGGTGGGCGGCACGACGTCACCGGGCCCGGCGGATCGACGCGGTCCGGCCCACCCGCCCGTGGCAGGCGGCATCGGGCAATGTTCTGGCCAACGGACTGCTTGAAGGAGCAAGGCATGGCACCGGTTACGATCACGGGCGTCAGGAAGGCCTTCGGCAATGTCGACGTGGTGCGCGGTGTCAGCCTCGATATCGCCGACGGCGAGTTCGTCGTGCTCGTCGGCCCGTCGGGCTGCGGCAAGTCGACCCTCTTGCGCATGATCGCCGGCCTGGAAGGCATTAGCGGGGGCCAGATCCGCATCGGCGCGAAAGTCGTCAACGACCTGCCGCCCAAGGAACGCGACATCGCGATGGTGTTCCAGAACTACGCGCTCTATCCGCATATGCGGGTGGCCGAAAACATGGGCTTCTCGCTGAAGCTCAGGAAGGCGCCGAAGGCCGAGATCGCGAACCGGGTCAATCGCGCCGCGGCCATCCTGGCGCTCGACAAACTGCTCGACCGCTATCCGCGCCAGCTCTCCGGCGGCCAGCGCCAGCGCGTCGCCATGGGCCGGGCCATCGTCCGCGACCCGCAGGTCTTCCTGTTCGACGAGCCGCTGTCCAACCTCGACGCCAAGCTGCGCGTCGCCATGCGCGCCGAGATCAAGGCGCTGCACCAGCAGCTCAAGACGACGACGGTCTATGTGACGCACGACCAGATCGAAGCCATGACCATGGCCGACAAGATCGTCGTGATGCGCGACGGGCTGATCGAGCAGGTCGGCACGCCGCTCGAGCTCTATGACCGTCCGGCCAATCTTTTCGTCGCCGGCTTCATCGGCTCGCCTGCGATGAACCTGATCAAGGGTGTCATCCGGGTCGGCGCGCAGCCGGTCTTCGAAACCGCCGACGGGCATCACCTGCCGCTCGGCCAGATCGGCGGCGCCCAGGCCGCCGCCGGCCATGATGGCCGGCCCGCGATCTATGGCGCGCGGCCCGAACATTTCACGCTGTCCGACCAGGGCCAGGCGGTCCAGGTGGCGGTGGTCGAGCCGACCGGCTCGGAAACCCATGTCATGGCGACCCTTGGCGGCACGCCCATTGTCTGCGTCTTCCGCGAAAGGCTGTCGGCGGTGCCGGGCGACATCATCCGCATCGTGCCGGATCCGAAAGTCGCGCACCTCTTCGATGCCGAATCCGGAAGGGCGATCCAGGCGGCCTGACGCGGCACGACAAGACCAGAAAAGCCCGTCGAGGACGGGAACAGCGACAAAAACGTGGGAGGACCAGCATGACGATTAAGATTACACGGCGCACCGCCGTGGCCGCGCTCGGGCTCGGCGCGACCTGGGCACCCGGCATCATCAGGCCGGCCTCGGCGCAGGGTGTCAGGATCGGCTTCCTGTCCTCCCAGCGGGCAGGCGCATTCGACGGCGTCATCGCGGCTTTCGAGAAGGCCAATCCGAACGTCAAGGTTCAGGCGCAGAACGTTCCTTTCGATCAGCTGAACGCCCAGATCCAGGCGCGGATCGGCGCCGGCGACACCAGCGTCGACGTCTATACGGTCGACGAACCGCGGGTGCCGGCCTATGCCCATCGCGGCTTCCTGGAAGACGTCACGCCGATGCGCGCCGAGATCGAGGCGGCCTCGGCGCCGGCCGCCATTGCCGGCGCCACCTTCGAGGGCAAGATCTGGACCTTCCCGTTCTGGACCACCTCGCAATTCCTCTTCTACAACAAGGATCTCCTGAGCGCCGCCAGCCTGTCCGCGCCGGCCTCCGACCCGGCCCGGCGCCTGACCTGGGAAGAGCTGCTGCCGCAAGCGCAGGCGGCGCAGCGCGGCCGCGCCAAATGGGGTTTCGCCTTCGATCAGAACGATCGCTATTACGAAATCCAGCCGCTCTATGAATCGCGCGGCTTCGGCCCCGGCCTCACAGGCCCGGGCCTCCTGACGCCGGCCATTTCCGGCGAGGGCTGGGTCAAGACCACCGACTGGTATCGCGACCTCTATGCCAAGGGCCTCGCCCCGCGCGGCGTCACCTATGAGCAGATGCCGGCCCTGTTCTCCTCGGGCCAGCTCGCCTACATGGTCGGCGGCATCTGGCATTCGCGCGTCTTCCGCCTGGCCCGCGACCTCAATTTCGGCATCGCGCCCATGCCCTATTTCGCCGGCGGCAAGCCGGTGACGCCGACCGGCTCCTGGACCATCGGCGTCAATCCGAAAAGCGCGCAAAAGGACGCGGCGATCAAATTCGCCAAATATCTCACCCTCGACAGCGAAGGCTCGCTGCTCGCCAGCACCATCGCGCCGCAGCCGCCCGCCAACAAGGCGGCCTTTGCCGCCTATCTCAAGCGCGAGGTGGAAGCCGGCGGCGAGAACACCGCCCCCTTCGCCGAGATCGTCAGCCACGAGCTCGCCAAGACCGCGGTGAGCCGGCCGCGCACCGTGGGCTACGTGGTGTTCGAGGAGATCATGAACCGGATGTATAGCGACATCCGCAACGGCGCCGAAGCCAAGGCGTCGCTGGAGCGCACCGAGGGCGCCCTGAAGGCCGCATTCTCGCGCCTGCAATGATGTCCATGCACAGCGTGAGCGACAGAGCCGATATCTCCGAAAGGCCCGCCGTCGACGCCCCGCGGCGGTGGCGAGGCCTGAGCGAGGGCCAGATCGCGGCCATCTTCCTGGCGCCGGCGATCATCGCCGTCGCCGTCCTGCGCATCTGGCCGGCCGGCCTTGCCGCCTGGCAGTCGCTCCAGGTCGGCGGCCGCATGCCGCATATCGGCTTGGAGAATTACGTCTTCCTCCTGTCCGACCCGACATTCCACGAGGCGCTCTGGGCCACCTTGCTGTTCTCGCTCATCGTCAATCCGTTCCAGATCGGATTGGCGCTGGCGCTCGCCCTGGTGCTCGACCGGGCGCTGCCGGCGGGCGCGCTGTGGCGGACGCTCATCCTGCTGCCGGTCGCCGTGCCGCAGAGCGTTTCAGCCATCATCATGGGCGTCGTGTTCCGTCCCGACGGCCCGGCCAATGCCGCGCTCGCCACGCTCGGCCTGCCCGCGCAAGGCTTCCTGACCTCGCCGGACCAGGCTCTCTACACCATCATCCTGATCGTCAGCTGGGTCGGCGTCGGTTACTGGATGACCTTCCTGCTGGCCGGGCTGAAAGATATCCCCGTGGTTCTCTACGAAGCCGCCGCGATCGACGGCGCGACGCCGCTGCAGCGCTTCCGCTACATTACCTTGCCCCAGCTCCGCCGCCCGCTGACCTTCGTCCTGGTGGCCGATACGGTGGCCAATTTCCTGGTCTTCGCGCCGGTGCAGATCCTCACCAAGGGTGGCCCGCAGGGGTCGACGAACCTGATCATGAACGACATCTACACGCGCGGCTTCCTGTCGGGCGACGCGAGCGGGGCCGCGGCGGCGACCGTCATCCTCGTGTCCATCGTCATCGTCGTGGTGGCGATCCAGTTCCGCATGATGACGTCGGCGAGGGCGGAATGAGGACCGGACGCGTCGCCTTGCCGCTTTTCGTCGCCGTCGCGACGGCCGCGCTCGCCATGCTGCCGCTCATCTGGGCGGCGATCAGCGCGCTTCGCCCGAGCGAGGAGATCTTCCGCTATCTCTCGCCCCTGACCATCTCCACCTTCGTGCCCACGGAGATCACCTTCAACAATATCGTGGCGCTGTGGAACGGGCCCTTTGCCCGGGCCATGCTGAATTCGGCGATCGTCACCGCCGTGACCGTGGTTTTCGGCCTGGTCATCTGTTCCATGGCCGCCTTCGCGCTCTCGGCGCTGCGCTATCGCGGCCGCGGCCCGATCTTCGCCGTCATGGTGGTGAGCTTTCTCATCCCCTTCGATTCGATCGCGGTGCCCTTGGCCCAGGTGTTCCGTGATCTCGACCTGCAGAATTCCTATGCGGGGCTGATCCTGCCCGGCATCGGCAATGGCCTGGCGGTCTTCCTGCTCCGGCAGTTTTTCCTCGGCATCCCGCGCGAGCTGTCCGAGGCCGCCATGGTCGACGGCCTCGGCTGGTTCCGCATCTTCACCAAGATCTATCTGCCGCTGTCCCGCCCGGCTTTGATCGGCGCCGCCCTCATCCTCTTCGTCTTCCAGTGGCAGGCCTATCTCTGGCCATTGCTGATCGCGCCGAACCCCGACTATCACGTCGCCTCCGTCGCGATCGCCAGCTTCGCCGGCCAGTATGACGTCGATTACGGCCAGATGTTCGGCGGGGCGGTGTTCACCGCGCTCCTGCCGATGGCGGTGCTGCTGGTCTTCCAGCGCTACTTCATCGCCTCTTTCGCCACGACCGGCAGCAAGGACTGACGCCCTCCCCCGCCTCGGACGAGGCGGGTCAGATCCACTTGCCGTGGAAGACGCGCTCGCGCGAGCGGATGATGTGCTCCTGCATCCAGCGTCGCGCGCCCTCCGCATCGCCGTCCCGGATACATTCGAAGATCGGCACGTGGCTGGAGCGCACGACCTCCGAATGATTGGGAGACTTGAGCGTCGACAGGCTGCGGGCGAGCTCGATCAGGAAGCGGATATGGACCTGCGAGGCGTTCCAGGTCGCAATGAAGAACTCGTTATGCGTCGCCTGGGCGATCGCGCCATGATAGGCGAGGTCTTCCTCGATACCCGGCACTTCCGTGCCGTTGCTGGTCTCGATGTCCTGCAGCAGGCCGCCGATGCGCTTGATGTCGCCCGGCTGCCGGTTCTTCGCCGCGACGAAGGCCACCTCGCCCTCGAAGGAAACGCGGTATTCATAGAACTTCTGAATATCGGTGATGCTGTGGATCTTCGCCGGCAGGGAGGCCACCTGCTCCGCCTCCACGGGCGGCACGGCGAGCGCCGGCCCGGCGACGAAACTGCCCGCTCCCTGGCGCGAGCGGATCAGGCCTTCCGCGCGCAGCCGCTCCAGCGCCTCGCGCACGATCGGCCGCGATACGCCGAACTTCTCGCAAAATTCCTTCTCGGAGGGCAGCCGCTGGTCGGCCGCGAATTGCCCGGAATCGATCTGCTTCAGGATGTCTCCGTAGAGCACATCACTCATTTTGAGACGGCGCGGACTCATTCTTGTCACTCTGGGCCTTCGGGCCTTGCGCTTCATGCGGCGGCCCGTCGTTTTCCTGTTAGAGACGGATCCCGACGCCTCCGCCGCCGCCAAACTCGACGCACCGCCGCGATGCCTGGAGCCCGTCGCAGCGTTGGAAGTCTAGGACGGAAAGGAGCGGAGTTGTAAATTTGTTATAGATAGAGCGGCGGAAAATGACAACTTTCGGCGTAACTTCTCAGCCGCGGCAGGCTTGCTCCGCCGACGACCGCAAGGCCGGGCTACTCAGCATGGCCGGAGGCCCGCTGCGCGAAGCCGAGGGGTGGCGCTTGGGACCCCTGTCGCGCAGATCCGCGCGATGACTGATCGGGACGAGATTGCCGCTGGGCGGCTTGGCGCTGTCGGTCGGTTCAGTTCAGCGACAGCCAGCACCTTGAAGCGGCGCGCCGTTGCCGACACGGCCTGCAGACCATGCCGTCCGGGCAGCTGGTCGTGCGCCTTGCCGGGGGCTCCGCCATGCCGATCGGCGACGAGGCGCTGCGCAACAAGAATCCCGCTGATCAGAAGGAAGGGGGCGGCGGCGATCAGCTCCATCCGGTCGTGCTTGGCCGGACGATCAGCAGGATCATCCAGTCATGGCCGTTGCGCGAAAACCCGAACGAATGGCCAAAGATGACGGCCACTGCCGTCACCACGCGAAGCAGGTCGAAGGCGTTTGCGTCCACCTTCCAATCGCCACGCAGAGCGTGCGAGCCCTTGCCCCGCGGCCATTTCCCCAGGCCGCCCGGCCGAATCCCAGCCCCCGATCGATCCTGGCTCCGCCCTCTCGCTCAGGATCAGGTCGGGTTTGGATCAAAAGAAGGATGTGATCTCGGCAGGCCGAAATCGACCATTTCCGCCGCCACCATCGTCGGTGAGCCCGCCAACGCGAGCCCCGGCGAACTCGGCCAGGTTTCAGCTCGGCCCGAAGGGGCAAAGGTCGTCTCGCGGCCGACCGGCCGCAAAATCCTACTCGGTCCGGATCATGACTGCTTCGCTGCTGCGGGTCAGGTGGGGAGAATAATAGGGATCGGCGTCGACATAGCGCGGCCACCGCGCGGCGAGGATCTGCGATTCCCGCTGAAACCGGGCGCGCTTCTCAGCGCCCATTTCATAGCCCCGCGACTTGCTTTCGAAATGGTGCAATTCGGCGAAGGGAGTCCAGATATTCTCGTAGCCTGCCTCCCGGACCTTCAGGCAGAAGTCGATGTCGTTCAGGGCGATCTTCAGGAACCCTTCGTCGAAGCCGCCGACCTCCTGCGCGATGCACCGCCTCACGGCCAGGCAGGCGGCGGTGACGGCACTGAAATTCTGCGCGACGCGCAGGCGGCCAAAATAGCCGAACTCAGCGCCTTCGAAGCCTCGATAGGGATGACTGGCGACGCCGCAAACGCCCAGGAAGACACCCGCGTGTTGGATCGTGCCGTCGGGGTAGTAGAGTTTCGCGCCGACACAGCCGATCTCCGGCCGCATCGCCTGCGCGACCAATTCCGCCAGCCAGTCCGCGCCGATCACGCTGGTGTCGTTGTTGAGAAAGACGAGCACCTGTCCGGTCGCGGCGGCGATCCCGATATTGTTCATCGCCGAATAATTGAACGGCTGAGGATAACTCTCGATCCTGGCCCCGCTGCTGCGAAGTTCGGCATAGAGCCCCAGCGTGTCCAGGTCTGTCGAGCCATTGTCGACGATGACCAACTCAAAAGATGGATAGGTCGTTGTTTGCCGGATCGATTCGATGCAGGCACGCAGGAGTTCCGGCTGGTCCTTGTTGGGAATGACGATGCTGGCCAGCGGGACCGGCTGCGGCGTTCGAAATTGCACGCGGGCCAAGGGCGCCTCGGGCAGCAACGAGACGGTCGCCGGCCGGCCGGTCCGGTCGAGATGATCCGAAATCGCGGAGACCATGGCCCGCGAAGCTCGTGGCTTCGCCGCGCCACGGCCCGCCATCGACGTTTCAGCGGCGCGCCAATGATAGAGGACCTTCGGGATGTGAAGGATCTGGTCTCGCGCCAACCCCTCGGTGATTCTCAGATAGAGATCGTGGTCCTGGGCCCCCTCGAGGCCGAGCCGCCAGCCGCCGCGCGCCCGCACGTCTTCCGTGCGCATGGCGGAGAGATGGTTCAGGTAATTATAGGCACGCAGCAGGTCCGGCGACCAATCCGGCTTGAAGTGCGGCTCGTAGCGCCTGGTCCCGGTCGGATCGATCTTGTCCTCGTCGGAATAGACAAAGCAAACCGCTGGAGCGTCCGCAATCGCCGATGCGAGTTCGAGAAGGGCATGCGGCCGCAGCAAATCGTCATGGTCGAGCGGAACGATCCATGCGCCGCCCGCGAGCCCGAGGGCGGCGTTCGAGGCGGCAGAGATGCCGCTGTTCCGGTCGAACCGGACCCATTTGATCCTCGCGTCTTCGGACCCGATCCGCTCCAGGATCCCGGCAACATGCAAGCTCTGGGATCCGTCGTCACAGATGCAGAGCTCCCAATGCGGGTAGATCTGCGACCGGACCGACGCTATCGCGGCTTCAAGGATCGGGGCGGGCGTCTCGAAGACCGGCATGATGACGGAAACGAGCGGGCGCGCCGCCAAGGCGCCCAATCGTTCCTCGAACGCGGCTCTGTCCGCCTCCGGATCGTCGTCGAATCGCTTGATCCAATCCTCGTAGCGCGCCTCGTGGCGCACGGTTCGCCGGAGGCGCCGCAGGAGCCCACTCGGCCCCTCGCTCCCCAGGATTTCGGCCACGCGCCTCAGGGCCGGCTGGATACCGCCGATCCGCCGAATGGCTCGCCCGAGCGGCGTTGCGATATGCGGCAAAGAACCATTCCGATGAAACTGTCGACGGTGCTGCTTCCTATGCGCCGCGTCAGCTTGTCAATTCTGAAAGGACTCGTGGAACGAGCATTATGCGGTGCGTACCTTCCTTACGCACAATCATGACCGGAAAGTCCCGACGTTCAACGACGACACGGCGGTCTTCGGACGCCCTCTGGTCGAAGCCGCATATCCGGCATTTCCGCGCAATTCCGGCAGCGCGCTCCGGCCGCGGCGGCAATAGGCCAGAACACCCTGACGGGGAGCTATCCCGCGGCCTCAACCCGCGATACGAACGCCGTTCAATGTATCTGGGCGCCGGCAGCCGGGCCCTCCAACGCAAGAGGGGCCGAGAAGGGCCTGACCCGTGTCCGCTCAATCGCTCATTTCCAGATGCGCTTCTCTCGCCCTTCGCGGCGTCGCCTATCTGCGCCATCGCCTGCAGATGGCCGCGACGCCGACAGTCGGGGCGATCTATGTGTCCGATACCGGGCGCCAGTGGCGAAGACGCCGGGCCGCGGCGCGCCCGCAAGCGATATGGCCGGGCCTCAGGGTCGCGATCGTTGCGCATGTCTATTATCCCGAACTGATGGACGAGATCCTCGCGTGCCGTCAGTTGCTGCCCTTGGGCACCCCCCTGCACGTCACATTACCGCCCGACCATGCCTCGTCGGTGCGCGCGGCGCTCGTCTCCCAGGAGGCGATCATCGTTCACGAATGCGAGAATCGAGGTCGCGACATTGCGCCGTTCCTGACTCTCCTGTCGTCCGGCGTGCTGGACGGCTACGATGCAGTGCTGAAGCTCCATACCAAGCGAAGTCCTCATCTTCGCGATGGCGACATCCGGCGAAAGCTCTTGTTCGACAGGCTGTGCGGCGAGTGGAACAGTGTCTGCCGCATCGTGACGGCGTTCGAGCAGCCTACCACCGGGCTGGTGGGATGGGGCCAAACCTGGCGAGCAACGCCATCGTACTGGATGGCGAACGAGGTGCGCGTCGCGGGTCTCGCCGCACGAATGGGAGCGTCGCGCGAAGCGATGAGGCTGGGCTTCTTCGAAGGCTCCATGTTCTGGTTCCGCCCGGCCGCATTGGCGGCGCTGCGAGAACTCAGTCTGCGGCCGGGCGACTTCGAGCCGGAGGAACGCCAGCTCGACGCGACGCTGCACCATGCTGTCGAGCGATGTTTCACCATCTCGGCATGGGCCAGCGGCTATCGCGTGCTCGATCTCCAAGGACGTGCGCTCTGACGCCGCGGCGCTCCTCGAGATTGACGGCACTCCGCGGCCGGGACTTTCCGCCCGTGTGCATGTGCGATATGGGTCTATCCCATGTCAGGTGCTGGTTCGATCTCTCTTTCGGTCGTCGTCCCGATCTATTCCGGAGAGGCCTATCTGCGTGAGCTGGTCGGGCAGCTCGCCAAGGTGCGAGCTGATTGGCGCGAGCGGGGCGCGCCGATGGATCTTGCCGAGGTCATCCTCGTGGACGATGCCGCCATCGACGGGTCGCCCGCCCTCATGGATGAGCTTTCGAAGGAATTCGGCTGGGTGACAGCCGTTCACATGATGCAGAATTTCGGCCAGCACGCCGCGACGATTGCGGGGGTCCTGCATAGTTCCGGCGATTGGGTCGTGACCCTTGACGAAGATCTCCAGCATCCTCCGGGCGAGATCGAGGGATTGCTGAAACATGCAGTCCTGGAGCGGGCGGATATCGTCTATGCGAAGCCCACGGGAGCTGTTCACGAGGCGCGCTCACGCGATTGGGCCTCCCGCGGCTTCAAGCGGCTGATGGTGTTCCTCACCGGAAACGCCAATGTCATCCATTTCAACAGTTTTCGATTGCTGCGCGGCCCCCTCGCCCGCGCCGCCTCGAGTGTCTGCGGTTATGAGACCTATTTCGATGTGGCGCTGTCCTGGTTCACCAAGCGCGTCACATTTCGATCGCTCGAGCTCAAGGATCACCGCTTCATCGCCAGCGGCCGGAGCGGCTACAGCTTCGCGCGTCTCCTGACCCATGCACGGCGTCTGCTTATTTCCAGCCAGGTGAAGCTTGTTCGCCTGTTCGGATTGGTCGGGATGTTCATCGTGGTCGCCAGCACGCTTGGCGCGCTTGCCCTCCTCATGAACAAGATGCTCTCGCCGGACAGCATCTCCGTGACCGGCTGGACTTCGCTCATGCTGACGATCGTCTTCTTTGGCGGCCTCATCACCTTCATGCTGTCGCTCGGGCTCGAATACCTCTCGACCCTCGTTCTGGCCGCCCATGGCAAGCCGGTATTTTTCTCGGTCGACCGTTCGAACGACCTGACCTTGGTCCGTTATTTTTCATCCGCGCCGTATGATACTGATAGAACGCCAGCCTTCGCCTGAGGGCGATACACGGCATGCGATCGCGATCTTCGGCGTCGGGCTCGTCGGCGCGGCGGTCCTGCAGGCGATTTTGCGCCACGGGCCGGCACAGCCGACCGAACTGCCCCTGAACTGGACGGATCGCGGCCAGAGGGCGGCGGAGCTGGCCGCCGTGGCAGATGCGTTGGGCAGGCTGAACAGCGTCGAGACGCTGGATATCCTGTGGGCTGCCGGAAAGGCCGGGTTCGCGGCCGACCGCGCACAGCTTGGGTCCGAAGTCGAGGCCTTCGGCGACATACTGCAATGGGCGAGAGCCATGCGGCACCGCTGTCCCGGCCGCGCTCTGCACCTGCATGTCGTCAGTTCGGCAGGCGGGTTGTTCGAAGGGCAGCGCTTCGTCGATGGCGCGAGCACGCCGCAGCCGTGCAGAGCCTATGGAGAAGCCAAGCTCGAGCAGGAGCAGCTTGCGGGGCATTTGCGCTCGGAAATGTCAGTTCAGATCTATCGTCCGAGTTCCATTTATGGCTTCACCGGGATACATGGGCGCTTCGGGCTTGTGAACGCCCTGATCGCGAATGCGAAGCGGCATGCGACGACGCGGATTTTCGGAGGGCTCGATACCGTGCGCGACTATGTCCTTGCGACAGATGTCGGCGATTTCATCGCACGGAGGATCATCGGCCTGGAGACTTCGTCGCGGACCTTCCTCCTGGCCAGTGGCAAGCCGGCATCGGTGAGCCAGATCGCACGCATCGCCAGCAAGGTGATTGGTGCGCCGCTCTACCTCAGTCTGGACCCCTTGCCGTCGAATGCGAGCCCCATCACGTTTCGACCGTCCGCATTGCCTGAAGACTGGCGCCCGACGGATCTCGAAACCGGGATCCGCCTGGTGATGCTTCAGCTGTCGTCGAGCTTCGAATCCGGTCGCAATGCGCGGTTACGGCAGTGACCGTCGCAGGACAAAGATTGGCAGGACAAGTGGACCCTCAACAGGAACAGACCGCCAGGACGTTCGATGGCTATAAGGACAGCTATTCGGAGGCTGTCGACAGCGTCGTCGCTTTTACCGGCTTTTCCGTCGATTTCTTCACGAGGGTCAAGGCCGACTACATCCTCGATCTGACGCGGGAAGAGCTAGGGAACCCCGGAAACCTGTCCGTCCTCGATGTCGGCTGCGGGATCGGCAACTATCATCCCCTGCTCTCACCGCATTTCGGCACGCTGGCCGGCGTGGACGTTTCGAGCGCCTGCGTCGATACGGCACGTCGACGCAATCCGGCCGTTGGATACCAAGTCTATGATGGCGAAAGGCTGCCCTATGACAGTGCCAGCTTCGATCTCGCTTTCACGATCTGCGTCATGCACCACGTGCCCCCCGCCAAATGGCGCGGCTTCGTCGGCGAAATGCGACGTGTTCTGAGGCCGGGTGGATTGGCCCTGGTCTTCGAGCATAATCCGTACAATCCCTTGACGCGGCGTGCCGTCAACACTTGCCCTTTCGATGCGGATGCCGTTTTGCTGCGCAGCCGGACCACGAAAGCACTGCTCCGAGAGGCGGGCTTCGACGGTATTCGCGCGCGTTATATCCTGTCCGTCCCGCCGACGAACCGCCTCTTGCGCCGCGTTGATCGCGGATTCGGGCTGCTGCCGTTCGGTGGCCAGTATTACGTGATGGCAACGGCATGAAGAATGGGCTTGCGGATTGGCTCAGCCATCAGATCTCGTCGGACGCGCTGTTGGTCAAGGCGATCCGGTTCGGGATGATCGGCGCGCTCAGCGGCGCCGCCTTTCTGGGAGTGACGATGGTTCTCGTCGATCTCATCGGCGTCGGCGCGAAGCTTGCCGCCGCGATCGCCTACCTTTCATCGATGCCGTTGAATTTCATAGGCAATCGCCGGTTCTCGTTTCGCTCGCGCGGGTCTTTGGTGCCGGACCTGTCGCGGTTCGCCGTGCTCCATGCCGTCAACCTGCTGCTCGCCATGCTGTCGATGGGAGCAGTCGTCGACCTCTTGGGAATCCATTATCTGCTGGGCGCGGCCGCCACCATCGTCATCGTTCCGCTCGTCAATTTCGCGGCGATGAACTGGTGGGTCTTCCGCGCGAGACGATGCGACCGGTCAGACGCGACGCGGTGCGGTGGTGAAGGCAAGGCCTGAAAGTCGATCCTCATGTTGAAGAAGGCTCTGGAACTGCCCGGCATCTACCAAGCCTTCCAGGAGGCTGGGGGGTTTTTCGGTGCGCGGGTCAAGGCCCAGTCCGAGTTCCTGGATATTCGGCCGGGCATGCAGGTCATCGATATCGGCTGCGGCCCCGGTCACATCGCCAAGTTCATGCCGGAAGGCGTCGACTATGTCGGTTTCGATATAGACCGCTCCTATATCGACCACGCCAACAGGCGCTTCGGCAATCGCGGCCGGTTCTTCTGCCAGTTCTTCGACGCAGCCGCGGCGCGGCAGTTCGGCCCGGCCGATATCGTGATGATGAATGGCGTGCTGCACCATATCGGCGACGACGAGCTCGGCGATACCCTGCGCAATGTCCGGGAAGCACTCCGGCCGGGAGGCCTGCTGTTCACCCTCGATGGCTGCTACCGGCAGGGACAGTCGGCCTTCAGGCGCTGGATGCTCGACAATGACCGGGGCCGCTTCGTGCGCGACGAAGCCGGATATCGCCAGGTTCTGGCGCCGGTTTTCGAGACCGTTGAACTGCACATTCGCGAGAACTATTCGCGCGTTCCCTACACCTTCGTCGTGGGCGTCTCCGCCAGAACCACTTGAATGCCGAATGTGAGCAATGCCGCCGGAATGCCTGTAAGCGACGATAGAGGGCGTGGCGGCCTTGCCTGGCTGCTGCTCGCCGTCCTGGCGGTGGCCGGCGTGGCGGTCCTGTACGGGCCCTATCTCGACGAGCGCTGGTCGTTCGCGCCCTATGGCGACACGATTTATCTCACCGGCCCGCTGTTCTGCGACATTTCAAGGACCGTCAAGGCCGGCGCGGCGCCGCTCATGAACTGGTCCACATTCGAGGCCATCGACTACAACCCGCACGTCGCCGGCTACTATCCCTTCTACCTTTTCCGATGGCTGACCTTCTGCTCGGCCACTGATGCCGCGCAAGCCGCCGACATCATCGCCGTCGCTCATATCGCCATTTTCCTGATCACGATGACGCGGCTTTGCCGAGCGACCGGCGCCAGTCTTGCCGCCTCGGTGGTCGGAGCGGCAATCTGCGCGACATTCCCCAACACATTCGCGCTGGCGGTCTTTCCAACCTTCATCGCCGTCATGGCCTGGCTGCCGGTAGCACTCGAAGGCCTCGTGCGCCTCTTTTATCATCGTGGTCAAAGCCTGATCGGCGCTCTTCTTCTGGCGCTCGGGACTGGCGCCATGCTGACCGCGGGGCCGGGCACGAACCTGCTCTCGGCATTGATCCTGGCCGGCATGGCCATGGCTGCCGATACCGCCGTGCGCCAGTTCCGCGTCCCGGACCCGGCAGCGATCCGGTGGCTGGCCGGAGGGCTTGCCGTCGCCGCCGTTGTGACCTTCTTCCTGACATTGGCTTCAACCGTCCATCTGTTCAGCCATCTGGACGAGATCATCCGCTGGACCCGCAGCGGCCCGGTCATCGGTGCGTCGGGGACCGGCAATCCGCGAGAAATTCTGACCGAACAGCTCGGCTGGCGGGACCTGGTTCAGCTGGTCGTGCCGGTCAATGCCGATTTTGCCGCGGGCAACTATTTTCTAGGCCCGGCTGCGATCGCCCTGGGCGTAGCCGGCGGCTGGCGGCGCTGGGCGTGGCCCGCAGTCAGGATCTTCTTCATCCTCGCGCTCATCTGCCTCTGCCTCGTATTCCTCTCGCCAAGCCGCGTTCTCCAGCTCTGGGCCTATATTCCCGGTTTGAGCCACACGCGCCATCTCAGCCTGCTGGCGACGCCACTGTGCGTGGCCGTCGCGCTGCTCTGCGCCCATGGCCTCGATGTCGTCGCCGAGGGCCGCCGGCAGACGGGATGGCAGGCCTGCCTGCCCGCGTGGGGAGCGTCGGCCCTGCTGGGCCTGGCCGTGTCGTTGCCTCATCTGGTCGTCCTGCGCAGCGTGCATGCCGCATGGCTGATCACCTTCCTTGGTGGCGTCGCCGCGCTTTCCGCCGTCGCCGCGTTCCGGGCGAGGCCGCCCGCAGTGAGAGCCTGTGCGACGCTTGGCCTGCTCGCAGCCCACGGGTTGCTGGCCTTCGGATCCCTTCCCCGCGTCCCGGGCGTTCCAGCCGTGGTCAATTCGCCGACATGGCAGTCCATCGAGGCCGCGATCGAGCAGATACGAACGACCGATCCCGAGCCTGGCTGGATTGCCCTGCACCCGTCGATCAAGGACGGCGACCTGACCTACATGACAGGCGGGTCGGCCGCGACCTATCGGGACCTGCCCACCTTCAGCCATTACACGTCGCCGCGCGTCTACTGGAAATTCGCTCACGAGATATCGCTGGTCGGTGGCAGCCGTTTCGCCCCCTTTGGCGGAAAATACCTGCTCTCCGCCGAGCCACAGGATCCATCGGTCGGCGAACAGGTTTTTGCCTCGGGCGATATTCGGACCTATCGGCTGAAGGGAAGTCGCCCCGCGGTCGCTATGGTCTGCGCCGTGCCGGAGGACATCGATCCACTTCCGGCCAGTACGGTCAGGGCGCCGCGCGGCCAGTTGCCCTTGTTGGCAGGCACGATCGCCGCGAAACTGGCAACGCTTCAGGATGGCCGGCACGATTGCGGCACCGCCGGAGAGCTGAAGGCGGCGCGCATCGACAGGGCAGCCAACGCCCTGCATTTTGCCGTCGAGGCAGGGCCACGTCGGCTCGCCGTGATCAACCTCCCGCCCTACGCCGCCTGGAAGCTCGAACTGGGCGGCACCAGCATCCCGCTGTACAATCTGGGCGAGCGGCAGATCGTCGGCGTGATCCCGGCGAACCTGTCGGGCCGTGCAGAGCTGGTCTACCGGCCGGTGCTCTATGGGTGGCTGAAGTCCGTCACCGCGCTATCCTGGGTGGTCGGGATCGTCCTGTTCATCGGACTGGCCGTTCGATGGCGGCGGAGGAGCCGATTGGAGCGCGCCTGGTAGCGTCGGGCGATCTGCGCGCGAGCCATGCATGGACGGTGATACCCTTGTGTCCAAGGCCATGACGTTGGACGCCTTGATCCAGATTGAATATAGGACTTGCACTTCACGCGAACCTGCAGGGATGCGGCTGCGGCTCTTGCGGACGCCTGCGCCGGCGATCCCGGAGCTGCGGCCTCCGGCACTGTCTCAGGCCCCGGGCCGAGCGGATGCCGGGAAGTTCGTTGCAGCGAACGGGCCACCGTGGCCTGGTCGGGCTCGCCAACATGCGGGTCCGTCTCGGGCGAGCGGCTTGAACGCCGGTCACTATCGCAGTCGCATGGACATGCCGAAGAGTTTGGAATGAGTGAAGTCTTCAACCGGGAATATTCAAGGACCCCCCTGGAATTCAGCGGAGAAAGGCTGACATCTGCCGTCGTCGGCGGCGTCGTCATCGAGCATTACCATCGCTATTTCCTGGCGCGTGACTTCTGTTCCGGGCGCGACGTGCTCGACATCGCCGCAGGCGAAGGCTACGGCTCGGCCCTGCTGGCGCAGGTCGCGAACTCGGTCATCGGCGTCGAGATCGATGCCGCCGCCGTCGAAGCGGCACGGCGCGACTTTCCGCGGTCCAATCTGCGCTTTGTCCAGGGGGACGCGCGTGCCATTCCCATGGCCGACGCGAGCGTCGATGTCGCGGTCTCATTCGAGACCTATGAGCACATTGCCGCGCAGGAGACCTTTCTCAAGGAACTGCGTCGTGTTCTTCGCCCCGGTGGCGTCTTGATCATCAGCACGCCCGACCGTGACCTCTATTCGGCCGCAGCCGCCTCGCCGAACCCTCATCACGTCCGCGAGGCGAGTGAAGAAGAGTTCGTCACCGCGCTGGCGGCGAACTTCGTGCATGTTCGGCTTGCACGGCAACGGGTTGTCGTCGGATCCTTCATCGAGACGGGCAGGACCGAGGCTGCCACCAGGCATTTCGAGGCGCAGGGACGCGACCTCGTGCAATCGGCGAACGGCATTTCCCGCGCGCCCTACCTCATCGTCTTCGCGTCGGACCACCCGCTGCCGGCCCTGCCAAACAGCCTCTATATCGAGCACAGTGACGTCGATCACCATATCGAGCGTGGCGAGGGTGACGCAGCGACGCTGGTCTTGCGCGCAACGGTCGGGAAACAAGAGCAGGAGCTGGAGAACGCAAAAAAGGCGCTCGACGACCTCGCCCGCGCGCCGCGGACGCGGATCAATGAACTCGAAGTGCAGCTCGCCGCGACCCTGTCGGCATTCGCCGGCGCCCAGGGCGAACTCGAGCGGCTGACCCGGTCCGTCAGTTGGCGTGTATCGGCGCCCTTGCGGCACATTGCGACACGCTTTCCGGGCCTCGGCCGGCGGTTACGGCAGGTCGGCAAGGTTCTCTATTGGGCCGCGAGCGGGCAGCTCGTCCAGCGCATCAAGGCGTCCCTCGCCTATCGTTATGCGCCGCGAACCCCGGACATGGCGGTGCCGGCGAGCTCGCGTGAAGGCGTCTCGACCAGCGGGCTGCCGACTTTCCTGGAAACCTATCTGGGCGAACGTTGGCCGGATCAGTCACTGGAGACGGTCAGGCATTCCTATCGCTTCGTCGCGGAGCGTGAAAACGGCGTCATCGATGCCGCCGCGCTGTCGGCCGACGACGTCGCTGCCTTGCTGACGCGACTTCGGCAATTGACATCGATGGGCAAGGACGCGCCCCGCCCTTCTGTCTCGATCATCATTCCCGTCCACAACGCGCTCGCCTATACGCTGGCTTGCCTGCTGAGCCTTCTCGATCAGCCAGCGGCGAACAGCTTCGAAGTCCTGATTGCCGATGATGCATCGACCGACGCGACGGCAACGGCAATTTCCTCGCTCGGTGGAAAGGTCCGGCTGATCCGGCACAAGCGGAATCTCGGTTTCGTTCGAAACTGCAATGCCGCTGCCGCGAGCGCCCGCGGCGATATCCTCGTCTTTCTCAACAACGATACGATCGTTCTGCCCGGTTGGCTCGATGCCCTTGTGGCACCGCTGAACGAGACCCCCGAAATCGGTCTGACCTGCTCGAAACTTCTCAACGCCGATGGCACGCTCCAGGAGGCAGGGGGCGTGTTCTGGCAAGATGGCAGCGCATGGAACTATGGGCGCGGCGCTGACCCGCGCGCCTATCTCTTCAATTTCGTCCGGGATACCGACTACGGCTCGGGTGCCGCCATCGCCGTGCGATCGGTAGCCTGGGCCAGCGTCGGGGGGTTCGACGATCGTTTTTCACCAGCCTATTGCGAGGATGCCGATCTCGCTTTCGGTCTGCGCGCCAAGGGCTATCGCACGATCTACGTTCCGACGGCCGAAATCATCCATCATGAGGGCGTGAGCCACGGACGTGACGAAGCAAGTGGGATCAAGGCGTATCAGGTCGAAAACCTGAAGAAATTCTCCGAGAAATGGGCCGATACGCTCCGGTCGCACAGCCCGAAGGGCCAACGCGTCGCCATGGCCGCGGCACGGTCGCGCTTCAAGCCGCGGATATTGGTGATCGATCACTATGTTCCGCAATGGGACCGCGATGCCGGTTCACGCGCGGTGGACGGATATCTGCGTTTCCTGGTGGCGAACGGTTTCCATGTCACCTTCTGGCCGGACAACCGGGCGCGCGATGCGCGATACGGGCCAGTCTATCAAGACCTGGGCATCGAAGTCGTCTACGCTTGGCCGGCACAGCTGCAATTTCGAGACTGGATCGCCGACCGCGGGGCAGATTTCGACTACGTGCTGGTCAGCCGCCCTCACGTCGCGATGAACGTGCTGAACGACCTCAAGGATCACACTCGCGCCAAGTTGATGCTGCTCGGTGTGGATCTCCATGGCGCGCGCCTGCGCATGGAGCGGGACTTCAATCACTCCCCGGATCTCGATCGCGAGATCGAAGCCGCGGAGACGATGGAAGCCACCGCCTGGGGCGCGGTCGACGCGATCTACTATCCTTCGCGGGAGGAGGCCGAGCAGGTCGCGGCAAGGGGCGTCGCGGTGCCGGTGCGGGCGCTGCCGCTCTTCCAGTTCGACGAAAGCGATATAGTTCCACTCGATAACGTTTCAGCACTGAGACGCCCCGGGCAACCCCATGTGATGTTTGTCGGCGGCTTCAGGCACCGGCCCAATGTCGACGGCATTCTCTGGTTCTGTCGTGACGTCTGGCCATTGGTGAGGGATCGCTTTCCCGCGGCTCGTCTCACGATCGCCGGCGCCGAGCCGCCTCTGGCCGTCACCCAGTTGGCCGGCGATGCGATCTCGGTGACCGGCTATATCAGCGATGCAGACCTTCATGCGCTCTATCGATCCTCCGACGTCGTCGTCGCGCCACTCCGGTTCGGGGCCGGCGTGAAGGGCAAGGTTCTCGAGGCGCTGCGCCAGGGACTGCCGCTCGTCCTGACCTCCGTCGCGGCGCAGGGCATCGAGGACGTCGCCCAGGCCGGTATCATGGCGGATGACGCCGCGGCCTTTGCCCGCGGCGTCATCGAGCTGCTGCAACCGGGTGAGCACCGCATGACAGGCGCGCTCAGGGGCCAAGCACTGATCAGGCGACACTATTCGGTCGAAGCGCTCCGATCCGTCTTCGCGCTCGACATGCCCGAACTGGCACGGCACGGGTCTCGCGCCATGTCTGGCGAGAACCGCATCCCTTCAGGGTCAACGACGGCTCGCCCCGACTTCGCCGGCGCCGCGCCGAACAACGGGTCCCGCGATCAAACCAGGAGCCGGCCGTGAACGACAAAGCCGATGATTTGCGCCGCGTTCGCCAACGCAAATGGTTCTATGAGTTCGACCTGCCGGACGGATCGCGTACGGATTCCGATCTCCCGGCCGAGGTCCGCCACATCCATTCGTCGCGGATCGACAAACTGCGTCATGTAATCGCCCGGTACGTCGATCCCGCCGAGCGGTCATCGGCCTTGGATCTGGCTTCGCACGAGGGCTATTTTTCGGTCGAGCTGAGCAGGCATTTCGCCTCCGTCCGCGGCCTCGAGCTTCGCGACGACAGTATCGAGGCCGCTCGGCTCATTACCAGGGCTCTCGACATATCGAATGTCGTCTATGAGCAGGCGGATCTGACCACGCTTTCCTTCGACGAGAGACTCAAGGCCGATTTCGTTCTTGTCTATGGGCTTCTCTACCACCTCGAGAATCCGATCCAGGTCATTCGGTTGGCATCGGCGTTGGCCCGCACGCACATCCTCATCGAAACGCAAGTCTTTCCCTATGACATCTCCGGTCGCTTGGAGGACGGGAATTACCGATGGCAAAGGGAGGTTCAGGGGGTCTTCAGCCTTTCCGCCGACTACGCCGACAGAAGGGAAGGAGGTTCGACCGACATCGCCCTGGTTCCTTCGTTGAATGCGCTCGTCTTTTTGCTCCGGCATTTCGGCTTTGGGACGATCGAGGTCGTCCCCTCGGACGAACGCGACTATGAGCAGTTCTACAGAAGGTCGAGAGTGGTGCTCTACGCACGCAGGTAGCGTTGGCGCGGATACTTTCGCTCGATCAGACCAGATCTTTCGGAATTTCACCCAGATTGCCTGCCAATCCATCCCGGATGGCGTGGCGGGCCAGTCGCAAGCCCTGGAAATGCCGCCGTGGTGAACCGAGCAAGAGCACGATCTGACCGGCCAGGCGCAGTGCGAAGTTGAGGCGCCACCGCCTCGGTATGTGACATTGACGCAGCGTCGTGACGGCGTTGCGGATATAATAATAGGTGCGGCTCGGAGGCTGGCGCAGGATTTGGGGAGTCCACCAGGCACCGCTCCGTCCCCAGCGATGCACCATGGTCAAATGCTCGGCGATGTACACCCCATATCCGCGGCTCCACGCGCGGAAGCACCATTCGATATCGATCCCGTCTATGAAATAGTCCGCACGAAATGGCCCGACCCGCTTCCAGCCGTCGATCTCGATGAGCGAGCCCGATGTCGGCAGGAAGTTGACCGGTCGGGATCCATTGCTGGCCGGGCCGCGCGGTTCGACGGCCGGGATGAGGAAGTGCTCGCCTCGGGGCGCGGCCATGCGAGGGCCGAGCGCGACTGCACCCGTTGGCAGTCCAGCAAAAAGTGCAACGAGATCCCGGGCCAATCCCGGCTGCGGCACGCTGTCCTGATCGAAAAGCAGGATAAACGGGAACTTGGCCTCATCTGCCGCCTCGACGAGCGCATTCAATCCATGTCCCAGGCCGAGATTGATCGGCGATCGGATCACGGTCGCGCGCGATTGGCCGAGCCTGGCCTCGCTTGCCTCGTCCAGAGCGCCGTTGACGAAAACGAACAGGGCAAGATCGTCATCCTCCAAAGGCCGCAGCAGGCCGTCGAGGATCGCTGCGCCCGGGTTGTGGAGGACAGTTGCGGCGGCAAGCTTGGGTGCCCGCTTGCTGCCATCGCGATTTGCCTCCTGCCGGCTTTGCGCGGGCGGTTCGGGCCCGAGAGGCGGAATGTGACCGTTAGACGCATGCGTCGGCATCAGGCTCGCGTCGCCTGGGGGAAGCCCATTGCGGTGCGTCGGCTCGTTCGATCGGGAGGTCATGACGGGCGGGCGACGACATGGCGGGCGCTGAACCGGCAAGTGACGCCCGAAAGAAACAGGGCAGAGAGGGAAGCATTCACCTTGCCGACGCCGCCGCGTCGTTCAAGGCATTCGGGATGACTCAAAAGGCGATTCAAAAATCCGTGGCTGCGAAGACTCCGCCGGCCGGGCGGCGGCGCTTCGCACTGCAATAAGAATGGCATTGACGACCCTGCTCTATGAAAGCCTTCAGCTTCGCTGTCGGCACGCTCGGCGCGGGTTCTGCCAAGAACACCGCGCCAGAAAATGCGGGCACACCCCCGCAATAATCCTTCCTGATGCCAAAAGCGGGCGAAATGGATGGCTTCGAGCCGGCTAAAAACCGGTCTAAGAAACACGAGCCAAAATAGGCCGGTCCGACATCCACGCAACCCTAAAGTTCACAACCCACATGACCTATGCATGCTGATGGCCGAAACAACGGAGGTAACTCGGCGCGTTCGACCGCTGGCGTGAATGCAAAAGCCCGCGCGTCGGGATCCTGCGGCGAGAGCGCGCACCGCCGATGATGGGTACGCCCGGGCGAAGCCGCGCGGCTATGCCGGCGATGCCTGCTGAACGCTCGAACCTCACCCTGGTGCGGGACGGCCCCTGCCTGAAGAGCGACAGCTGCGGCGGCGCGACCCGCTGCTCACGTATGCCGCGTTGACCAGTTGGTGTGTGGTGAGGCCGGCCGCGACGCCCGCCGCAATTGCCCAGGGTTCCCCCCAGACGGGTACCGATGCCACGGCTTCAGCGGCGTCATGGGCCACCTCTGTCACGAATGGCCTGGATGCGCGCGCTAACGATTTGCGCGACGGAGGAGCGGCTGTAGCGCTGGCGGACGAAAGCTTGCCCTTTGGCTGCCTTGCGCGCCGCAGCTTGATCATCGGTCAGGACAGCGCGCATCGCTGCCACAGCCGCGTCGACATCCGGTTCCGCCCAGACCTGCCCTTCCGGATAAAGATACTCGCGGCTCTGGACCGGCCTCAAACGATAGGGAATCGGATAGCCGGTATCGTCGGAAAGGAAATCGGTGCTCCCGGAAAAATCGGTCCCGATGACCGGCTTGCCGGCCAATATCGCTTCGACCATGCCAAGCCCGAAGCCTTCCGATCGGTGTAGCGAGACATAACAATTGCACGCCGAAACCAGCGAAAATATCTCCTGCTGCGTCATCGTTCTGTCGATCACGACAATCCGCGGATCCTTGCGAGCGGCGCTGGCGATGACCGCCCTCATTTCGGCGAAATGGCCCTGCGCGCCCGTAGACTTGATGATCAACCCCACCCGCTGGTCACCACGCGGAAACGCCGCCTGAAAGGCGCGCAATACGGCCAGGGGGTTCTTTCGTGCGGGGAAGGAAAAATAGTCGAAAGTGAACAGGAAATAGAAAACTCCGTCGTTCAGACCCAGCGCGGAACGCGGGAGCAACGACTGATCTCCATCCTCCACGGCTGGCGGTACGATCAGGATGGGGCGTGAGAAAATGGGCCGAAATGCATCGGCCACGAAAGCATTGGGCGCCCAGATTTCGTCAATTGCCGCGAGATGGGGGCGCCATTGCTCCGGAGCTGTCGGCAACTCCCAATAGGTGCGCAAGATATTGTAGCCGCTCTCGATCCGTACGTCGCCGAGATGATCAAGGAGGATCGGCAGCTGATCGACCGCCGTCTCGATCAGGTTGAACTCATAGGGGCGACCCAGGTCGTAGCGCTCGGGCCGGAACGGTCCCAGATAACGCGACTCCACATTCACATTGTACGGAAAGATCGCGAAAGGCAGATCGGTCATCGCGGCCGAATCGATCAAGCCCCTCAGCGACACACCCAATCCAAGCGCAGCTTCGACATAGCCGACGAACAAGATGCCCGGTTCGACCGAGGCGGTTGGCAAGAGGATCGAAGCGCCCGGAGGCCTGTTCGGGTTGCGCGCTGAACGAATTCGCCCAATCGTCGCGCCAAGCCGAAACCTGAGTGGCAAAAAAAACCGAAGAGCCAGCACTTTGGCAGCGGTGGCCGCACCCTCGTGCCTGGCGATGTCACGGAGGTCTCCATAGACGCATTTCAGCCGAGCAACCGCCCGGCTTCTCCACGCCATCTTCGACTCGACCGGTTTCATGGCGCCCGTGACAAGACCCAAATGATGGCGAATGCCCTTATCCGTATGGCCAGCATAGCTTCTTACACCAAGAGGCTGTCCCGCCATGTTGCCAAACAAGCGCAGCCGACCGCTTCGCTTGTCCATGCGCGGCACCCCGGCAGGAAAATCCCATAATCGTTGCCAGCGAGCGATTTGGCCCGCGCTTCGAGACGTCTCGGTGAAGGGGCGCCGCCGTTGCGCAGCGTCACTGCGCGTCGGCCTCATAGGCAGCCAGCACCTCGTCGGGCGACCCGTCCATCATCAACCGCCCGCCCTTCAGCCAGAGCGTGCGGGTGCAGAAACGCCTGATGATGTTGTTGTCGTGCGAGGCGAGGAACACGATGCTCGCCTTCTCTATCAGGGAATAAAGCCGCTTTTCGGCTTTCCCGGCAAAAGCGGCGTCGCCGACTCCGATGATCTCGTCGAGGATGAGAATGTCGGGATGCACAGCCGTCGAAACCGCGAAGGCCAACCGAAGCATCATTCCGCTCGAATAGGTGCGGATTGGAAGCGACAGGAACTCACCGAGCTCGCTGAACTCCTCGATGTCGGGGACGAGCGCTTGCGCTCTTTTGCGATCGAGCCCCAGCATGATGCCGCGCATCTCGATATTCTCATAGCCGGTTGCGTCGCCGTCCATGCCCATCGAAAGATCGATCAGCGATGAGATGCGCCCCGTAATCTCGGCATGACCCGAGGTGGGCGGATAGACCCTGCTCAGGACCCGCAGCAGCGTAGTTTTTCCAGCGCCATTGCCACCGATGAGGCCAATCCGGTCGCCGTCGCGCGCTTCGAAGCTCACCTCGGTCAGCGCCTCGACAACCTGGATACTGCGGTCGCGATCATCGTGCAGGCCGCCGCCGACGGTGCGACGGAGAATCTCGCTCTTTAGCGCGCGACCACGCGAGTTGTAGATGGCAAGGGCGATGCTGGCCTTGTCCAGGACGATGTGAGCCATTGTATCCTCAGAGCCAGTACACGACTCGATGCGAGTACTTACCGGCGAACGCTAGGCTCAAAAGCCATCCGAAAATCAGCAACCCGAACAGGAATAGATAGGAGCTCAGATTGGGCATCTGTCCGAGCAGGGGCTCGCGCATCACGTTCAGCATGTGCGCAAACGGATTGAGGACGAGGACGGGGTGATCCGCTCGAAGCTGCGACGGCTTGAAGACGACAGGTGAGATGAAGAAGGCGACCTGAACAATGCTCTGCACGATTTGCGGAATATCGCGGAAGCGCGTCGACAGGACGGCGAGCAGATAGCCGATCCATGCCAAATTCGCGAGGACCAGGAGCAGCCCCGGGAGAAACAGCAGGATGTGCCAATCGATCGTCGTCCCCGTCACGAGATAGACAACTGGCAAGATGATGAGATTATGGGCGAAAACCAGTAAGTTCCTAGCCATCGTACGAAGCAGATAGGTGAAACGGGGCAGCGCGATCTGACGGATAATGCCTTCGTTCTCGGTAAAGCTGGCACAGCTCTCGTTGATCGTCGAGGCGATCAACGCCCAGAGCACCAATCCAGTCCCGAGATGCGGCATGTAGTCGGCGAGCGCGGTGCCAAACAGCGAGGAATAGACCGCGCCCATGCCGAAGATCATCACCGCCATGCTGAGCGTCAGCCAGAGCTGCCCGAGGCGCGAGCGCCTGTAGCGGCGCGCAACATCGTTCCTGGCCAGCATCCACCACATGCGCCAGCAGCCGAAGCCGCCGAGAACGTCGGCCGCGCCGCGTTCAACCAATCCCATTTCCACGCATCTCCTGAAGTCGCACTGCTACCGCAACCGCAGCGATGCGCCCAAATGCATAAACCGGTGTCAAACAGCACGCAAATTTGGGCGGGCCGCACGCGCGCTGCATCCTTGACCCAGATGGCACCGATGAGGCGCGCCATGAGCAGATCGATGTTTTTCGGGCCTTGCATCCGGCGTTCGACACATTTCAACTCCGCCATCTGACCTTGGGTCTGACCGTCCGACCAGGCCGGCCCACTGGCAGGGCGAACGGCCTCCTCGTCCTTTGTGACGCCGCTGCATGATGATGCGACGACGCCGTCGGAGGCGCACCCCATCCAACGTCTTGCCGGCTACGGCCTCGGTGCGAATGATCTGATGGAAGTCCAAGATGACCGGACGAGCCTTCACCGGCAACCGCAGGCCGGTTTCGATGGCCGCGATCGGCCCCCTCCGACTTCGTCCGCCTGCCGTGTCCGTTCGTCTTGAAGCCGGCCATCGTGCGAGCGGATGGGATGCGAGGCCCGGATACCGGCATACGCCTGTTGGGTGCGCCGCCGGCGGGCCGCCCGCTCGTGCAACCCCCTTGGGCTCGAACGGAAGCCGCGCGGCCGCATCGCGTGCCCGATCACCGCGCCATTGCGACCTCCAGCGCCCCACTGCGCATCGTGCGAGGACGCCTGATCCTCCAGCCTGCTCTGCCGCGTCCTGAACATCTTTGGGCGCTGGCCGCGGACGATCCGGCGCACCGTGTCGCACGCCGGGGGAGGCACGCCTGACGATCTGTTGGATCGCTACGCCATCGCCAGACTTTGCCGTGACCGCAGCACCGGTCTCTTCCCAGCACCGGCGTCCTTCATATTGCAACCGCTACGCGGATGCCACAGGCGCGGGATCCATCACCGCCACGGAGCGCTGCAGCGTCCAACATGTGCACGGCAAGCAACCTCTTGAGCTTGTCGTTCCCGCATTGCTCCAGGCGCCCGGCTTCGGACGCGTCAATGCCGCCATGGCAGGTCTTCCGGTTATGCAGCGCCGCTTCAAAGACGCCATGCGAGCGCACCAGATCAGAGGTCTTCACGCCCGCCTCATGCTCGCGCAGACCCGCGACGATCCGCTCTTCCGTGAACCGTTCCCGCGTCATCTGTCTGCCTTTCAGAGGGCCGCGCTCTCGATCACCGTGGAGAAAAAAACGAAGTGGCAGGTCAAGCGGCGGTCGGCGGACCCAGGATTTTTCTAGCGACCGACGTCGACGACCGGCCCGATCATTGGAGGATGTCCCGCCGGCATTTTGGCCAGACAATAGCGGGGGGGCTCATAGTGCTCGCGCGGAGAGCCCGGCGCGAAAAACTTATCCTCGACGAGATCATCTCGAACGAAAAATGCGTTTACCCCAGACAAGCTGCATCCCACGAGCTTATAGCCCTTGTGATCGGAAAGCTTGGCGAGTGCGCCAAGGCTCGCTCCAAAGAGATTTGTTCCATTCCAGCGCGCGTTCGGATCATAAGGCACTGTGATCGTGGCCGACGGCGGCCATGAAGCATTGTATTCGACGATGACGACACGCGGAGAAACGCAATCGATCGCCGACCAGATCCAATAATCGTTGGAATCAATATCGATACTGAGAAGATCGATTTCTCCTCCAGCATATCGGCCCGATATTATCTGATTGATATTATCGCGATCGACATGTGCATTTTCAATGGATAGCCTGGCATCGTCAACGAACGGCTTGTGCGTGGATTTGATCTTGGAGCAGGATTTCTCGTCCCCCTCAATCCAGAGCCCCGACCAGCCCTGCATGAGCAGGAGCGCCGTATTGCATTCGAGCCCAGTTTCGACGCCGAACTCTACGAATGTCTTATCTCCCGTTCCGATCCTGAAGAAAATCTCCTGAATGATGCCGTCTTCATCGCTCTGAGAGAATGACTTATATCCATATTGACCGAGCCTGAGCGGGTTCTGATTCCGCGGCGCGCTCTTCTCGCCCTGCCAGATCATGTAGGCCTGCAGCGGATCCATCGTCACTCCGATCGGTCAAAACCATGCTCGAATAGGCGCGAGCAATTGCGCTCGCGTTCCTGACCAGGTCAAGCCGAACTCGGGCCTGCCAGAGGGCCCACAGCCCTTGTTCGCCCCACACAGACCGCGTCGCATCCAAGGCCCCCATGAGCCTCGTCGGCAATGGCAGAGGTGTTCCGCCGAATCGCCTTGCTGCTCTTCGGGCCGAGTTCGCACAGGGCAGGACCGGCGCCCTTCCGGCATGGCAAAGCCGAACGTCCGGACGAGGCCCCGCATCGGGCGAGGTTCAAAGGAGGCTGCAGCATTCCGTGCAACTCTTGCCGGAGCAGCGTGTTTCGCCCCGGCCAGCTCCCCCTGCCCCCCGAGCTTCGATGGCCGCGCGACGCGCGAGCTTCGCGTATCGGTGGGCGAAACGGCAGGCCGGTGCCGCCGTCAATCGTCTGCCCCATCCTCGCCCTCAACCAGACCGAAGCAAGCCGATCCGGCTGAAACCGACCTGAGGCCAAACTCAGGCCCGGCCAGCGCCAACGTCACGATGGAAGAGAATTCAAAACTAACGTCAGAACGCCTGATTTATTTCGACAACAGCTTTTGCGCACGGTCAAAAACAAATGACGCAGAACTTCTCCACGTGTTCGAATCGTATTCTTCTCTGATTCTCCTTTCGGCGCCGCTAACAGCGTCTGGATTGTCAAAATACCATTTTAGTCGCTGGGCCCAACGAGGAACATCCCAAGGGTCGATGTACTCCACGAGGTCGCCGCCCACTTCGGGAATAGACCCTCGATCGGAGGCGAGGCAGAACTTCCCGGCCGCCAGACTTTCGGCAACGGGCAGACCCCAGCCCTCATATAACGACGGAAACACCGTGAAGAGCGCGTTCCGATAGAGCCAGGAGAGATCGGCATCGCCGACATTGCTGAGAATCTCAATCCGCCCCTGGATTCGCGGATCGAACTGAAGATCGGCGAGAAGGTCAGCCACGCCCCAGCCAAGCATGCCCACAAGCACGATCTTGGGGAGATCCGTCTCTCCTTGGTCCACGAGCCTTGTATAGGCGCGGTAGAGAGTTTCGTGGTTTTTTCTGCGCTCGATCGTTGAAACGAACAGAACGAATCGATCGCCAGCGGCCGACCTGGTCTCGTCAGTCACTGCATGGCCATCAGGGAGAGCGAGTTCGCTGCCCAGCTTGAAGACCGTCGCCGCGGGAATAGGAGCGCCAACCTCCGTCAATAATTCAAGAAGATCAGCTCTGCTCCTTTCCGAAATACAGACGATCTCATCTGAACTCCAAGCCAGGTCGGTAAAATATAGCGCGAATCTTGCCGCGACATCTCCAACACAAAGATGAGGAAATTTGACAGGAATCAAATCATAACAACAAGATAATACCTTGAATCCAATCTCCATTTTTATGTGATAAATGAAAGACATATCTTTCTGATCCCAGTCGAGACCTAGCGATATATAAACATCCCCTTTTGAGAACCGAATGCCCGACTGGACGAAGCGACCGGTAAATTGCGGCCTGTTCCTCACTGAAGAGTTTGAACCCAGAAGCTTCCAAGCGCGCCGAAGTTCGCGAATGGCGCCGATGGCGGCATAGGCCGAGTCGCGCTTGGCGCTCAGATACAGAAAAGCGGGATCACGAAGCCGCCTGGGTAGCCGGTTCATCAATCGCCGGGCCAGAGAGCCGAGCCTCAGCTCCGCCGGGAGCTTGTTGCCGGGCACCATCACCGCTTGCTTCGCGTCAGCGGAGGCTGCGGCTCCATGCCCGCGGCTGATCCGCTCTATCGCCTCCTGCACCACGGATGGCGCGACCGGGAGATACCCGCGGGAAGGATCGTAACGGCAAAACTCAACGGTCGAAGAGAGGTCAGACAGGGCGAATCTGGCGCATTCCAGTTCAACGCGCACAATGCCGACAGCGGGACGCTGCCAACCCAAGATCGTCGTAACGTCCAACCAGATCTTACCCACGAGCGGACCTGTCGCGGCAAAGCGCATCAACGATTTCGGGGACTTGCTCCAAACTCTTGCTCCACCGCAACCTCTGCCTCTTCTCGAACCCTGCACTGTCCGATGCGACGCAGACGGATGGCCTCGTCGTTACATCGCGGACAGCGGCGCGAAGACCGGCAGCATCGTGGCCGACGCGGATTTCCGGAAAATCCAAGTATGCCTCATATCCTCTAAAGGCGGCCGGTGTCCCGACCACGTATTTTCCAGAATATATCGCCTCCGCCGTCTTGATATTTGACCCTCCGCCAAACGGAATTGGCAATACGAATCCATGGGCAAGAGATTTCACTGCCGACAGATCCTTATCGGTCAGTTCAAAAAGAAGCTGGATACGAGAGGCGTTGAGAGCATGCCACCTCGTGGCGGCAATGGCGCGGGCGAGATGCTCGCAGACGCCTCCTGCGACAACCAAGCGGCTTGAAGGGGAAAAGCAGCCCAGAGCCCCGCCAAAGATCTCGGCGAAATGGATGAAATTCGGAGGATGAGCGCTGGCGACATAGAGCAGCCAGGGCGCCTTCGGAAGTCGTCCCTTCCAAGGCTGCAAAACTCCGTCCTCGGCCATCCAAGGCTCTATGCCGTTCGGCGCAACGACGACTTTCCGTCCACCCCAACGCCGCAGTTCGTCGGCCTCGCCGTCGGTCACTGCCAGGACGAGATTCGCCTCGCGCGTCGCCTGTCTCTCCAAGGCATCTATGGTGCTCACGATCGTATCGAGGGCAACGCCCCCATACGGCTTCAGGATATCCGCCTTCAAGGGAGCTTCGATGTTTTGGGAAGAGTAGACGAGAAGGCAAGAAGCGAATTCAGGACGCTCCCGAAGCTTGACGGCAAGCGGCCAAAGCCAGGGCTGCTCGACTTGGATGACATCGATGGGCGCCGTAACCGCCGCAAGAACCTGCTTGAAGCCGCCATCGGGGGCGGCAGCAAATCGTCCTGACGTCAGATCGTCCACCAAGGGGATCCGTTGCCCGGCGAAGAGCCGATAGGGACTGCCAACAGGGAACGGGATATCACGAGGTCCGATCTGCGGAATGGGATAGGCCTCTTCCGGATAGATCGCGACCGAGGTTACCAACCATCCTGCAGCTTCGTAAGCGCGCTTCATATTCTGAACGCGCAACTGCCCACCATGTCGAGGTTCAGCAATCGGATAGGTGCTGAGAATGAGGACATTCCCTTTAGAGATGGCACTCATCGATCTCTCGAACCTCACACACCATTGCGGCGCTACACCCATCGACCGCCGTGCCGCTCAGCACAGGACCAACCCGTTTCAGGCGCCGCCCGCTTTCTGTATAAAAACTCGAAATCTGTGTGAAAAATACCGAACAACGTCCGCCTCAAGAAACTCCAGGCGATCACCATGGTCACGCCAACGTATTGGAAATATTACTCAGGTCGTGACATTGATTTTTTACTATTTTCTGCTGGAGAAAGCACGGTCTCGCCGTGCCCGGAGGCGATCCGCTCGCGCCAGTCATTGAGCACATCGGCAACGATATCGTCGAACGAGTGGCGCGGTGCCCACTCCAGAGCCGTTCCTGCTCGGTCAGCATTCCCGATAATGCACGGAATATCGCTCGGCCGCATGCGTGCGCGATCCTGCTCGACGTCAATCTTCACGCGGCAGCGGATCAGGAGGTCTTCCAATATGGAACCTATGCGTCGGGGGAGCCCCGACGCAATGTTGAAGATCGTGCCAGGCTCGAGGCTTGCCGTCCGCTGGACGGTGCGCGCATAGGCATCGACCACGTCCGCGACGTGTAGAAAATCGCGCTCGGCATCCAAGTTGCCCACTTTGAGAACCGGAGGCGCCAAGCCAGCTTCGATCCGGGCGACCTGCCTGGCGAAGGAGGGCAGCACGAAGGCGTCCCCTTGCCCGGGACCAGAGTGATTGAAAGGACGGAACCTGATGCTTCTGAGCCCGCGGCGAACCATTCCGCCCAACGCCAGATCCGCGGCAGCCTTGCTTGCTCCGTACTCGTCGAGGGGAGCAAGCAATGCATCTTCGCGCAGCGCCTGCCCCGACCTGGCGGTTTCGCCATAGACCATGCCCGTTCCGACGTGGAGCAGCCAGCAATCGGGCGCATGCGCGAGGATCGCCTCGCCCAAATTGAGTGCGCTGCCGAGATGGAGGTCCCAGCTCATGCGCGCATCCGCATTTGCCACGGACGGAGCGGCGATTCCCGCGAGATGAACAATGTGCGTCGGCTGGTGACGCCCGATCATATCGGCAATCGCCGCGCTATTCAGCACGTCCAACGCTTCAATAGCCCCGTGGGTGCCTTGGGATCCCGGGTCCTTGGACGTCGCGACGATCTCGACGCTTTCTCCGCAGACGCGAGCCAGCGCCTGTGGCAGGTGGAAGCCCACGAAACCAGACGCGCCAGTGATCAGGACCCGCGTTCTCGACATCTGACGCTACAGATGACTATGGCGCTTGAGGCGCGCGAGATCGGCTTCGACCATTTCGGCAACGAGCTGCTCGAGACTGGTTTCGGCCACCCAGCCCAGCGCCTCCTGAGCTTTGGCCGGATTGCCGAGCAGCACCTCGACCTCTGCCGGCCGCAAGTAGCGAGGGTCAATCACAACATGATCCTCCATTTTGAGCCCGACATGGCCGAATGCCAGCTCGCAGAACTGCCGCACCGACACGGTCCGGCCAGTCGCCACGACATAGTCGTCCGGCCTGTCCGGCTGTAGCATCAGCCACATCGCTTTGACATAGTCGCGAGCGTGGCCCCAGTCGCGCTTGACGTCGAGATTGCCGAGCGCGAGTTCCTGACGCAGGCCGAGCTTGATCCGCGCCACGCCGTCGGTGATCTTGCGCGTCACGAATTCAATTCCGCGCAGCGGCGATTCATGGTTGAACAGGATACCGCTCGAAGCATACAGGTTGAAGCTCTCGCGGTAGTTCACCGTCATCCAGTGCGCATAGAGCTTTGCGACGGCATAAGGCGAGCGTGGATAAAACGGCGTCGTCTCCGACTGCCTCGGCTCCTGGATCAGGCCATACATTTCCGAGGACGAAGCCTGATAGAATCGCGCGTCTGCGCAAACCAGGCGCACGGCTTCGAGCATGTTGCCGGCACCGAGCGCAGTGACCGAACCCGTCAGAAGCGGCTGCTGCCACGACGACTTCACGAAAGACTGAGCCGCCAGGTTATAGACCTCGTCGGGACGAACCTCCCCGAGGACGCGGATCAGACTTGAGAGATCTGTCAGGTTCCCATCGTGAAGGATGACCTCGTCGGCAATGCCGAGCCAGATCAGACGGCTGTTGATGACATCGGCTGAGGCGCTGCGACGCAGGAGCCCATGAACCTCGTAGCCCTTGGAGAGGAGAAGCTGGGAGAGATAGGCGCCGTCTTGCCCTGTGATGCCGGTGATGAGTGCGCGTTTGATTGTCATGCCTGAAATCACACTGTTCAGGGTTGCCGATCACGATATGAGGCACGCTGCCTGATCATGTGGACCCACAAAGTCAAGGAGCAAAGTGGCTAATTGATGCGCCTGCCCGCCCGGAACGGATTTCTCGCCCCTTCCCGGCTCGCCGGCGGCGAGGGCCCTTGACCTCCCGGAGCGGCGGGACGTCACGCTGCACGCGATTGTGGGGGCGTCTGCTTGCCGCGCATCCGCGTGGTTATTTGGTGGTCGTCACTTCCGTCGCAGAAACATACTGAAAGACGTCCAGAGCATGTCACCGCGCCTGAGAACAATATGGGGACTGCGGTTGATGCGGCGAGCCTCGGGAGGCGATAGCGGCCATGTCACGGCCGTAAGATCGACCGGATTTTCCAGCAGGGATTCAGAGATCGACAGGTCGGGAGCACCACCGTCAAGCTCAAGGTCAGGGTGTCGGAGAAACATGTCCTCGAGCTCTTCCCAGCGGAAGAACTCAGCGTCGGAGTGGTCGGTCAGGATCAGTTCGGTGATGATGCAGGCGACACCACCAGGTTTCAGGACGCGCGCCATTTCATCGACAGATCGACGTTGTGTCTCACGCGAACCAAAGTGTTCGATCGACGACAAGCAAAATACGAAATCGAAGGTTCTTGCGGGAAAATCGAGCGCGTCCCCTGGCATTCGCCGCACTTCGAGGCGCTTGGAGTCGTAAGGGAAAGGGGCGAAGCGCTCCGGCTGGTGCAGCATCAGCGGCGTACCCTCATGGCCCTCGTTGTCATAGAGGTCGGTGGCGACCATGCGGCGGATGACATTGGCGTAGTGGTAGAGGGGCGGTTCCGAGCCGGCGCCCACGGCAAGGCCAATCGCCTCGGGATGGACGACGCCGAGTCTCTCCAGGCCATGCAGGCAAACGGCGTATTCCCAGGCCTTGCGATGGATCGAAACCGGGCTACGCAGGTCCTGCATGATCCCGGTGATCGGATTGCCGGGCTCCCAGTCCGAAAAATCCGGCAAACGGTTGAGCGAACTGCGCTCCGCAGACCGCATCTCGCGATCCGGTCTTACGTCGATCATCGGGCGCGTCTTCAGCACGTGGTCGGATCCATGAGCGGAGAGGGTGTGCCCGTCCAGCGCGCCGATGGCGCGGCTAGTCTGTTCGCGCACGGGATCGAAAGTGAAAGGAAGCAGATGTTCATCGAACGCTTTGTCGAGGTCGGCGCAGGTCGTCAAGCCTCGGTCAATCCGCAACGGCTGAGCAGGGTCGTCGGCGACACGGAGAAGATCGTCCATGAGTTCGCGCAATGCCACACTCAACGCCTCGACATCGCCGGGCGGTACGAGACGGCCAAGCCCTCCGCAGATATCCGGGAGATTGTACGCAGCATAGCCGACCGGGATGCAGCCGGCGCGCAAGCCCTCGACGACCGGCTTGCAGAACCCCTCGTGATAGGACGGAATGGCGAGAATATGTGCTTCGCCCAGCAATTGATCGCGATCCGCGTCGCTCACGCTTCCAAGACATTCAACAGCGACGCCGATAGAGCGGGCAAGTGCCTGGACCTCGTCATAGTATCGGCTGTCAGAAAAGGCGCTATTGCCGGCAAGGCGCAGCCGCGCCTTCGCGCCGGAGCGGGCGAGCGGCGCGAAGGCTGTGAGAAGGTCGAGCACCCCCTTGGCGCGCACCATGCGGCCAATGAACAGGATTTCGATCTGCCCACGCGCCTTGTCTCTTGAGGAGCGGCGGAGAGGATGTTCAACGACGAGCGGGATGACTTCGGCTCTTTGCAGCGGGACCTCGCTTTCGGCGAGCGCGGTCATATTGGTGCGACTGTCCGCCCAGATGGCGTCGGCGTGCTCAAAGTTGGCGACCTGCCGGAACGATTGCTCAATGACCGCGGCGCTGTGAGCAGGCGCAAGATGGACGGGCGTGATGTTGTGAAAGCGCACAATCTGCTTGGCCCTGCCATTGCCTACCAGCAGCGCGTCAAACAGCGGACTGTAGATGCCGAAATGGTAGAGAATCAGGTCGGCATTGAGGAACTCGGGAGCCATCAACAGGTCGGCCACGCTGGCCACGGAACGCGCCGGAGCGTTCTCGATGTTGCAGTGAAGGGTCAGGATCGTGGCACGCGTTGCCGGAAGAGAGTTGAGGATGCGGCAGGAATCGAGCGCCGCTTGCGAAATGGCGTCATAGGCGACGAGAATGCTGGCCACGATCACGGCGCGTCGTTCGCCACGGTGCGAGCTATTCATGACCGAACCTCAGCCTCTGCCCGTGCGGTTCTTGCGAAGAACTGCACGATCTCTTCCGCCATCCGTGTTGCACTGAATGACGTTTCGTAGCGGTCTCGCGCCGCCTTGCCGAGATCCGCTCGCAGGCTCGGGTCGTCGATCAGTTCCTCGATGCAGGCGACAAGTGAATCGACATCGCCCGGCTCAGCCAGCAGACCGGCGATACGATCACCGACAACCTCCGGCATGCCGCCCGCCCGACAACCGATAACCGGTTTGGCGAACATCATGGCTTCGACCAGCATGAGTCCGAAGGATTCGAACCGCGACGGTGTAACGAGAATGGTGCAGCTTCGATAAAAGCCGCGCAGTTGTTCTTCGTTCACCGGCCCATGGAAATGGACCCGCGGCACGATCGGCTGCGCGGCCGGCTCGGCCAGAAAGGCCTCGCGGTAGGTCCGCCCGTCCGGAGCGGGAATGCGGTCGTCACCGACCAGGTCGAGATGCACATTCGGATGACTGCACAGCACCTGCATAGCCGCAGCCAGCAAGACGTCTATCCCTTTGCGTGCCTCCAGGCGTCCGACAAACAGCAGTCGCAAGGCGCCCTCGGGCACGGGATCCGGCTCAACGAAAGGCAGAGCTGTCCAGTCGTCGAGGCCGTAGGGTACGAAGCCGAGGCGATCACGGTCGATCCCAATGCCGTAATCCGCTTCGATCTCGTCGACGATCGCCTTGCTGCTTGCCAAGATGCCAGCCGGTTCGACCATCAGACGTTTCTCTTGCGCCAGCATCGGTGCGACGAAGGCAGCATCGACCATTTTGGGATGGTCTTTGAGCCAAGAGAGCAACGGGGTTACGAGATTGGTGACCAAGGGGATGCCGAAATCATCGAGCAGCGCCAAACCCTCGCAATCCCAGATCGGCGCGAAAACAACCTCGACCGGCCGCTTCTGGGCAATCGAAAGCACCTCGCGCCGCATCCGGCCCGAATAGGCCGCGATATGCGCGGGCACACCGGGCCCCGTCCCTTTCTGTATGTCGTCGCGCGAGGGCGCCAGCCTATGCACCCACACGCCTTCTTCGAAATCGATGTGGTCATGGGTCGAGCTGGCGGTGAGGACATGCACCTGATGGCCAGCGTCCGCGACGGCGCGCGCGAGCACATGGGTATAACGGGCGATGCCGCCGACCGGGCCTGGCGGGTAAGTCTGGCTGAGGAAGCAGAAACACTTGCGGCCACCCTTTGGCCGAGGCCGAACGAAAGGCAGGAAGGGCTCTGATTTCCCTTGCCAAAAAGCGTGTGCCGGCAGGCGGCGATCGCCCGAAATTCCGCGCCGCATACCCTCCAGCCAAGCGGCGTCGACTTCTTGCCAGAAGCGGGTGCGATCGGCCTCGGCGAGCTTGCCTGCACCAACAGCCCAATCGGCTCCATGCGACAGTGTCGCGATGAACGCGCGAAAGTCCTCGACAATCCCGTTGAAAGAATGGTGCGATCGACCGTTCAACAAACCGAAATACAGATGGTTTTTCAGGATGGAATACCAAGAGCAGATCACCCGCTCCTGATTGCGCAAGGCGCTCGGCATGTATTTGTGGTGGACGTAGGCTCCCTCGACCTGCGCCATGCGCCAGCCGGCATCGATGATGCGCACCGTGACGTCAGTCTCGTCGAGATAATAATCGAACTCCTCGTCAAATCCGCCAATCTCGAGCAAGGCGGCACGACGATATGAGCTATTCGCACCCAGAGGATGGGGGAAATTCTCGGAATAAGGAAAGGACAATTCAGGCGCGGCACGACGCCAATCGAGGTTGGCGCGACCGAGACGGTTCACCGTGCCGAAACGATATTGGAAGGACACTCCGTCCGGATTATAGACGAAACCGCCCGCGCCACCGACCTTGGGGTCGCGGTAGGCTGCGGCAAGCTCGACCAGCCATTCGGGCTCGGGGATCGCGTCGTCATCGAGGAAGGCAATGATGTCGCCACTGGCGGCGGCAATGCCAAGATTGCGCGACGCCGACAGATTGCGGCGATCGTTGCGTGCCACCTTGATCCGGCCGCGCCATTGTTCGAGCACTTCTGCGATGCCGTCCTCGGATGGGCCTCGCACAACCACCACTTCAAACGCGGCTCCCACGAGCCCAAGCAGTGACTGGAGCGTCGCGGCGAGCGCCTTCGGTCGACCATCCGTGCACACGACAATCGAGACCGAAAGGACATCCGAAGCCGCCTCGGCTCCCAACGCCCGATCCGGCGGCGTATGGCCTCGCTTCACGGACGCCGTCCGACGATCTCGAACTCGTAGCATTTCCCATTGCGTCGGCCGGCGACCGGAACAGCGATCTCGGTCAGCCCGGCCTCGGTGAGCAATGTCGTCATGCTATCCGGTGTGAGCAAATTGTAGTGGTAGTCCCCCTCGTAGTCCTGCCCGCCGAACAGCACCTCTCGGAAATCCTCGAAGGAATAGTCTCCGCCTGCCGCAGCTTTCAGCATCGCCGCAGCATCCGGCGTGATGGCCTGAAACATGCCGCCGGGCTTCAGTAGCGACATCCAGTAGGGCAGCAGGCGCCGGCGCAACGCCTCCTGCGGGAAATGTTCGACAAGATGTGCAGAGAATATCGCGCTGACGGTCCCAACCTCGAATGGAAGTCGGTCGACCGACGCGACGATATCAACGCCCGGCAGATTGCGCATGTCCACGTTGATATGATCAGGCAGCGCCAAGTGACCACAGCCAAGGTTCAGTCGCACGTTCCCGGCAGCAATGGCGGTCTCGACCTTTTCGCGATTAACGATCAACGGCGCGCTTTCGACCTTCGGCCCGAATGCTGCGTCAAAACGGTTGCCGTGCGCCAATTCAAACATCATTTCGCGGCGGGCGAATTCGATGCGATCCCATAAGCGCGGAATCTGACCAGAAGCGGCCTCCAGCTCCTGTTGCATACGCAAGGACAGCTTCTGGAACTCCTGCGCCTGCGCCGACAGTTGCCGGAGTTCCTGCGCCTGCGCCGACAGGCGATGCCCAAAAGCGCCGACAGTGCTGACAGCGTTCAAAAATGCCGGCAAATGCACGTTCCAGGCTTGGTCGAGCGTCGTGACGCGGCTTTCGATCGGAGAAAGACGCGTCTCCAGCCTCGCCCAGATTTTGCGCCAGATCGGAAGGACAATCGGGCGAAGGACAGACTTTATCGAAGTTCTGAGATTGGCCGCCATATTCACATTTCTCTTCCGCGCGCCGGCCTTGAACCACCGCCATTCGAAACTTTTGTGTCTTTAAGACCGCCCCTCGGACAAGATGACGTGGCGGGCAATGCGGCCAATCACCGAGCGCTCAGCTGCGCCTTCGGAGAGAAGCAACGCCCAATCCGACGTGCACCGGCTCCTAACATCCGAGGCCCGGTATTTCCAGCGCGAACTGCATGGCGCTGGGTGGGGGCGGCGTTCTGCGCCGCATCCATCCGTCCCGGCCTCATTGCCTTCCTTCGGCGAAAAAGAGGCCCGCGCGCCTCCGGGACCTCGCGCTCCGGCCGGAGCAATTGGTCCGCGCCCCGCTCTTGTTTAAGGGCGGCACAGAATGGGCCAGGCCGTCCGGTAGACGGATTCTTGCGCCGCGCAGAGCGGAGCAGGCGCCGACGGCTCATCGTCAGCGAGCCGTGAACAGAACGCTCCCGAGCCCGACGCCGGGATCGATGGGCGACCACTGCCGGCCGCCAAGCCATCGACCGGGCTGCCGGCACCTCGCTATGAGAAGCTGTCGGCAGAGGAAGCGCGGACCATGCCACGACGGCCGCTTCGGCAGGCAAGCCGATGGACCGAAAGGGCATCATCGCCTATTGGCCTTCGAGCACTTCGAAGACATAGGTCGAGACCTCGTTCATCTGGAACGTCGTGGCCAAGCGCACGCTCCGGACATGCTTCAGCAGCGCTGCGCGCGCATTGTCTTCACTCATGCCGCTGCTGCCCATGATGACGACGATGTCCTCCTTCGTGAGACCGTCGCGCAGGACGGGAAAGGTCTCACGCGAGGTGAACAAGGCGCGGTCCGTAAACGACGCCAGGACACTCCAAATAAAATGGAGCTGAGGGTCAGAACGATTGTAGAATATACTTGGCAACTTGCCATTCGACAGCTCGGCGATCCGCCCATGGGCCGCCTGAACCGCCTGGACCGCGCGAGCATCGGCAAATTTCCCCGGATTGAACGCGCTGATCACTCCGATCAGCAGCATCACCACGATTGTCATCCGGGCATTCGAGACAATGTAGCTCGCCGCCAGCAGCAGCCCCATGAATATGCCCAGGGCCGGCATTGAAAAAGACAGCCAGCGGGAGAGCCCCGCGCCGCCGTCAATATTGAGACGCAGCACGAATGCGACCCCGAATACCGCAAGCGTCAGCGCCACCATTCCGCGGAATTCGCATCGAAACAGGAGGATGCCGAAAACAATCATGCTGAACGGCGCGAGGATCAAGGAATGCATGCCGTCGCGCGAGAGCAGCCAAAGTTTTCCTGTCGCCTCTCCGGCGAAGATCACGCCGTACAACAGAAGCACGGCCCATAGCCAGAAAATCTCGAAGCGCGAAGAATTGACCTGAAAACGCTTCGCCAGAAGACCGGCGAGAGTTCCGACCAAGGCAGCCAGAGGGACAGTGATCCAGTATCCGCTTTGAATAAGAGCGGAAAGCGGAGCGTTCCAGACGAAAAGTTGACTTTGAATAATTCCGATCTGCTTCAGGATGAAGAAAAAATCGCCGCCCCGCAGCAGCACCAACAAGGTTCCGAACAGTATCTGCGCGAGCAGCGCTCCGATCGTGCCATAGATCACGACCTGCAAGAGGTGACGCCACCAGTCCCGAACCGACTGTGCATTCTGGACGACGAAACCGGAATAGACGAAGAGCAGCGGAAAGACGATCGCCGACGCCACGTGAACGAAGATCATGCTGGCAGCGAAAAATCCGGCGGCCACGATCATGAGATGACGCCGACTTTCGGTCCGTGCGGCCGTCAGGCACGCCAGGGTCAGCATCAAGTAGCTGAGAACGGCTTTGTCGACGTAATCCCACCCAATGGAGCGCAGAAAATAGAGATCCGTAGCGAGCAGAGCCGAAATCGAGACCGCGATCCGAAGCGGAAAATATCTGCGTAGTACATAATAAAAACACAGTATGATCGTCGTATAACAAAGTCCAATATTGAAAAATATTTTATAATAATTATCTCCAGATAGAAGATAAATGATATGGCCAGGGAGAAAATATGTTATTCTGGTTCCGATATAGGCATTGGCCGGCCAAATATAATTATCCGAAAACTGAAATAAATGTCGAATGTATCCATAATACATCCAAACATCCCAGTCACCCAATGGATTGGAAACAAATCCAGGAGCCAAAAACAAAAGAACGTACGGTATTATTAATAATATAAATCCAAAATTGTAAACTTGATAGATATTATTATTCGATTCGTTTTTCTGCTTCATGACAAGGCAAGTCGGTCCGAGATCGTTAAAAGTGATCGCCTCGACCACGCGGCAGCCAGGCACGGACTTGCTGCGCAAGGGCGGAGCGCAGTTTCGGTCTTACGCTTCACCGCCCATCGCGCCGAGACGGGCAGTTCAAGCCGAGCACAGAACGGCGTCCGACGACGCTATTGAAGCGATCCATGGACCAGACCGCACTCCCTGCCGAAGGATCGGAACACATCATAGCCGCGCAAACGTGTCGGTGTACCATTGACGGCCATGCGTAGCCCAGAGCGATCGGAAAAGGCCCGGGCAAGGGCTTCGGAAACATCAGGGCATCCACGACGCAGGTGACAAGTGGCCTCCGGGCACGCATAGCCGATGACAGGCGACTTGCAAATGACCGCCCCGCACCAGGCGCCTGCCGCCGCTTTCGCATCCTCATCATCATGGACGGTCATATGCGGGAGCGCACGGCCTGCCGGCCGATAGGTCGCGCTGCGACGGAGGGGTGATGCGGGAACTGGATCGTCTCATGGCAAAGCACGGCCGGCCAGCGATGAGCGCCGGCGATATCGACAGCGTGTTTGCCTCTACCATTCGCCGCCGGCCATGGCCTCGAAGCTCTCATCCGCGACCAATCCAACCGGACCTCTCGGCGCAAGGGCGGACCACAGGCGCCCTTCACCAGCAGGCACGATCGGCGCGCGCACGGAATATTGGTCTTGCAAGTTGCCTCTGAACAGGTTCTGTGCGGTGGAAATTCTCCAGCGAGGTCACTGTGTCCCTTTCGTTAACGCGTAGCCTGAAGAGGCTCCGGTACAGGTATCGCGACTATCCGGAGCGCGAGATCACCCTCAAGCATTTGCCTCGCTTCAGGTTTTCCACCCACATCGAGCGCGACGACTACGTCTCGACGAATATCCGCGATCAAGGGCTTTGGGAGCCATTTGAAACAGATCTGTTTCTTGGTCAGATCGCCAGTGGCGATACTGTGGTCGACATCGGAGCGAATATCGGCTGGTACAGCGTGCTCGCATCGCTTCAGGCAGGCCCTGGCGGGAGTGTCCTCAGCTTCGAACCTTCCGATGAGAACTTCGCGATCCTTGCCCGCAATCTTCGCCGAAACGGCTTGACCAACGTTCACGCGTATCGCGCCGCAATCGGTTCCGAGGATACAAAGGGTGAACTCTATCTGTCCGAAACAAATCGCGGGGATCACCAGCTCAACTCGCCCGACGACACCCGGTCGAGCGAGAAAGTTTCCGTGAGGTCGCTCGCGGGGGTTCTACGAGGACTGAAGTCCAGGCCATCCGTTTTGAAAATCGATACCCAAGGAAGCGAGCAGCGGATCCTGCAGACTGTATCCCCATCGGATTTGAGCGATACAACGATTTTCATCGAATTCTGGCCGCACGGCCTCACCCGCTCCGGCAGCTCCGTCGACGGGCTCCTCGGCATCCTGTCTTCGCTCGGACACGGGATTTTCATCATCGATCACGGCACCCCGAGCTTGGTCCGCGCTTCTGTCGAGGAACTGAAGCGCAGAGCGGTGGATGACCTGAGGCCGGAAACAATGACTTTTGTCGATCTGTTCTGCTTGCCCGCCGGACGCGAGCTACCGGAGCGAGTACAAGCTCGCTGAGGCTGCATTGGCCGCCTTTCCTCTGAAAGCGCAGCGCAGAACTCAGCCATTGCGGCAGCGGTCAGACGCTATCCTGGCAGGCGTGTCATGGCTTTGAAACTCAACGCAGGTGTGGGCAACCTCTGTCAGTGCCCTCCCGGCCTTCCGACGGCCCAGCGATGGCCGACGCAGTGTTGAAAGACGCCCCCGAGCGATGCCTTCGGGCCGCCTCCCTTTTGGCCCAGGTATGAAACAGGCGGCCTGTTGATCCGGACGACGCGGGCGGTGTGCTCCCAGTCCCGGGCGGCTTCGCGCGTCGAGAAGCCGAACTCCCGGTAGCGCCTTGCGGCCGCCATGCAGTCCGCTATCCAGACACCGGTCTTCGCCCGCGCTGGGCTGAACCGCCCGGCCACCAACCGGATCATCGGGGATTGATACCGCCTACATTTCCTAATTCGCTGCCGCCCAAAAATGAGGCTCGTTCGAGCCTTGGCTGGGTCGCTAGGATTCGAACCTAGATAGCGGGTACCAAAAACCCGAGTCCTACCATTAGACGACGACCCAGTGGGCGAAGCAGGCTTCGCGGCGCGGACCATAGCGATGCCGGATGGTTCGTTCAACGGCCTCTTGCGATTGCCTGTGGGTGACGCGCCGGTAAATTGAGTGAAAGCCGCACGGCCAGGCCAAATGTCGGGCTTCCGACATTGTCCGGCCCGCCTTTCGAAAGAGTGGACTGCGCTCCCGAACCTGCACTAGCTTCCCGAGACGACAAGGCGCGAACGGCGCCGCGAATGGCAGTGGAGAAACGCTCATGCTGGGCCTGATGCAGGATTGGCCGCTTCTGATCCATAAGGTCATCGATCACGCGGGGCGCTATCACGCAGGCCGCAAGGTCATCTCGCGCTCGGTCGAAGGGCCGATCGTCGAGACCACCTATGCCGATATCCGCACAAATGCGCTGCGGGTCGCCAAGCGGCTGACCCAGGACGGCGTCAAGCTCGGCGACCGCATCGGCACGGTCGCCTGGAACACCTGGCGGCACCTGGAAGCCTGGTACGGCATCACCGGCATCGGCGCGGTCTATCACACGCTCAACCCGCGGCTCTTTCCCGAACAGATCGCCTGGATCGCCAATCATGCCGGCGACCGCATGATCATGACCGACCTGACCTTCGTGCCGCTTCTGGAAAAGCTGCAGGAGCACCTGCCGCTGGTCGAGAAGTTCATCGTGTTGACCGACGCCGCGCACATGCCCGAGACGACGCTGCGCAATGCGGTCGCCTATGAGAGCTGGATCGCCGAGGTCGACGCCGACTTCGCCTGGGTCGAGTTCGACGAAAATACCGCCGCCGGCATGTGCTACACATCAGGCACGACGGGAAACCCCAAGGGGGTCGTCTATTCCCATCGCTCCAACGTGCTGCACTCCATGTGCGTCAACAATGCCGACATGTTCGGCCTCGCCTCGCGCGACGTGATGATGCCGGTCGTGCCCATGTTCCACGCCAATGGCTGGTCGCTGGCCTTCACCGCGCCCATGTCGGGCACCACCATGGTCATGCCCGGCCCGAAGATGGACGGCGCCAGCATCTATGAATTGCTCGACACCTATAAGGTGACCCATTCGGCGGCGGTGCCGACCGTCTGGCTGATGCTGCTGCAGCAGCTCGAGGCCAATGACCAGAAGCTGCCGCACCTGACGAAAGTGGTGATCGGCGGCTCGGCCTGCCCGCGCGCGGTGACCGAGAAGTTCCGCGACGTCTATGGCGTCGAGGTGCTGCACGCCTGGGGCATGACCGAGATGAGCCCGCTCGGCACGGTCTGTTCGCTCAAGCCCGAATATGCCGGGCTGACCGGCGACGCCTGGCTCGACGTCAAGGAGACCACCGGCCATCCGCCCTTCGGCGTCGAGATGAAGATCGTCGACGACGGCGGCAAGGAGCTCGCCCGCGACGGCCATGTCTTCGGCCGCCTGGTGGTGCGCGGCCCGGCGGTGGCGCGCGAATATTTCCGCGGCGAAGGCGGCAATATTCTCGACGAGAACGGCTTTTTCGACACGGGCGACGTCTCGAGCATCGACCCCTATGGCTATATGCGCATCGTCGACCGCTCGAAGGACGTGATCAAGTCGGGCGGCGAATGGATCTCCTCGATCGACCTGGAGAACCTCGCGGTCGGCCATCCCGACGTGGCCGAGGCCGCGGTGATCGGCATCGTCCATCCGAAATGGGACGAGCGGCCGCTGCTGGTCGTCGTGCCCAAGCCCGGCCGGACACCGACGCGCGACAGCCTGCTCGCCTATATGTCGGGCAGGATCGCCAAGTGGTGGCTGCCCGACGATGTCGTGCTGGTCGACGAGATCCCGCACACCGCCACCGGCAAGATCCAGAAGACGGCGCTGCGCGAGCGGTTCAAGGATTACCGGCTGCCGACGGAGTGAGGTGATTCCCGGCCCGGTGACGGATCTTCGCGGTAGCGCGCGGCAACAGGCCCTGTAAGCTTCCATCACAGCGCGTGGGGGAGGACGACATGACGGATGCCGTGCAGGGTCCCTGGGGTCCGCGGTCGACCGCGGGCGCCATGGCCGCGGCGGAAACCGCGACCCGGAACGTGGCCGCTGGCCGCGTGCCGGTCATGCCACGTCAGGCCGGACCGGCCGGCGGTGGCCCGGTGCGCATCGGCTTCTCGGGCCTTGCCAGCGAGTTGTTCGGCCTGCTGCTGAAGGGCTTTTTCCTGCAGCTGATCACGCTCGGCATCTACCGGTTCTGGCTGATCACCGACATCAGGCGGTTCTACTGGTCGCATACCGCGGTCGGCACCGAAGCCTTCGTCTATACCGGGCGGGGCATGCAATTGCTCAAGGGCTTCCTGTTCGCGCTGGCCATCCTGGTGCCGCTGCAGGCCGGCGGCTTCTTCCTGGCGCTGGGATTGCCCTCGGCGCAATGGGTGGTGTCGATCGGACTGAGCGCCATCGTGCTGTTTCTCAGCCAATATGCCGTCTATGCCAGCCGGCGCTATCGGCTGACACGCACGGCCTGGCGGGGCCTGAGACTGCGCATGACCGGCTCGGCCTGGACCTATGCGATCAAGGCTTTCGGCCTTTTGCTGCTCGTCCTCGTCACCCTCGGCCTCACCTATCCCTGGGCGGCGACCGCGCTCGAACGGATCAAGATGCGCGAGACCTTTTTCGGCGACGCGCAAGGCGACTTCACGGGCATGCCCGGCGAACTGGCGCGCCGGCTCGTCGTGATCTGGGCGATCGGCCTCGGACTGCCGCTCGTCATCATCGGCGCGACGATCGCCTCGATCCCCTGGGAGATCTGGACCGGTCTCCTGCGCAGCATCACGACGGAGACCCGCGCGGTCACCGGATCGGAAGGCCTGGCGGTCGGCACGGTGATCACCGCGGTCAGCTCGTCGGTGTTCATTCCGGTCCTGCTCTATCCCGCCTTCCAGGCGATCACCTTTCGCTGGCGGATGAACGGAACCCGTATCGGCGGCGCGGCGGTGGCCTCCGATTTCCGTATCGGCAGCGCCTACCGGGTCTATGTCGTCGCCGCGCTGGTGATGGGCGCGCTCGCCATGGTCGCCGGCATCATCGTCCTGCTCCTGGTCGGCGGCCTGTTCGTCGCCTTCATCGCCGGCACGAGCAGCCTCTTCAGCGGCTTTGTCGCGGGCGCCCTGGTCATTCTCGGCTATCTCCTGCTGATCGGCGGCTTCTGGATCGCCAAGCAATTGCTCATCGGGCTGCCGCTCCACCGCGCCCGGATGGCTTCGCTGTCGGTCGCCAATCTCGCCTCGCTCGACGGCGTCCATGCCCGCAATGTCGAGGCTTCGGCCATGGGCGAAGGCCTGGGCGAGGCGGTCGATTTCGGTATCGGCCTCTGAGGTTCGCCGTGGCCGCCGGCAAGCATCGCCGGCTTCGGGGCGGAAAGCCGGGCGGCGGACCGAGATTTGAATTGCAAAATGGGTTGAAGCAACCTGTGGTAAACCGACGCAAGGTCATATAGGACTCTATTCCGGACCACCGGGAGAGAGCGACATGACCGCCGTGCCGGGCCAAGAATGGACCAATTCCAGCGCGCAAGACATGGCCGCGGCCGAGGCGTCGGCCGGTCAGCCCGTTTCCCTTTCGGCGGCGACAGGCGCGCCCGGGCAGCAAACAGCCGTCACCTTTTCCGGCGAGGCCGGGACGCTGTTTCCGCTGCTGGGCCAGGGCTTTTTCCTGCAGGTCTTCACCCTCGGCATCTATCGCTTCTGGCTGACCACCGACACCAGACGCTTTTACTGGTCCAATACGGCTGTTGGCACCGAGGCTTTCGCCTATACCGGGACCCCGATGCAATTGCTCACAGGGTTCCTGTTCGCGCTAGCCGTCCTGGTGCCTTTGCAGGCGCTGGGCTTTTTTCTGATCCTCGGCCTGCCGAGCGCCGAGACCTTCATCACCCTGGCGGTCGCGGCAGCCGTCCTGTTCCTGGCGCAATATGCCGCCTATGCGAGCCGGCGCTACCGGCTCACGCGCACCTCCTGGCGCGGCCTGCGCCTGCGCATGACCGGCTCGGCCTGGACCTATGCGGTCAGAAGCTTTGGCTTCTGGCTCCTGGCCATCGTGACGCTCGGCCTCACCTATCCCTGGGCGACTGCGGCGCTCGAACGCATCAAAATGCACGAGACATTTTATGGCGACGCCCAAGGCGCTTTCGTCGGCAGACCGGGCGAACTCGCAAAACGCCTTGTTATCGTCTGGATGCTCGCCATTCTCCTGCCGATATTCCTCGCAGGAGCTCTCGTGGCGGTGCTGCCCTGGAGTTTCTGGAGCGCGCTCCTGAACGCGACGGCAACGGGCGATCCGGCGGCCCCTTATCTCGAGATGACACCGTCCCGGATGATCTCCGCCGCATTCCTCTTCGGGCCCTATATCGTCATCGGGTTTTCCATCATTCTGGCGCCGGCCTTCATCGCGATCACCTTCCGCTGGCGGATGAGCGGAATGCGCATCGGTGGCACATCCATCGCGTCCACCTTCTCGGCCGGCAGAGCTTATCGGATCTACTGCGTGGGGATGCTCGGCGTCTTGGCTCTGACCGCCCTGACGGCAATACCCGTCGTGCTGCTGCTCGCCGATATGGCGGCGTCCCAGGAAAACACCGGACTCGGCGCGCAAATATTCGCCGTGGTCGTTGCCGCCGCAGGCTACCTGGCGATCTTCGGCGCCTTCTGGGTCAGCAAGCAGATCTTTGTCGGCCTGCCGCTCTATCGCGCGCAGATGGCGTCGCTGACGGTCGCCAATCTCGCCTCGCTCGATGACGTGCGGTCTCGCAACGTCCACGCTTCCGCCATGGGCGAAGGCCTTGCCGACGCCGCCGAGTTCGGCGTCAGCCTCTAGCCCGGCCGGAGGAACGCTACATCATCCAGGCCGGCCATAGCCGGGCTTGGGAATTCGGGTTATGGCCTGAGCCAATAAGGACGGAGCCTGGTCATGCCGAGCGTTCCCGCGACCTATTACGACGGACTGACGGCGAAACGGCATGCGGTCGAAGTGTCGCTGCACCCGGGCGGGCTCGCCATCTTTTCGGCCGAGGGCCGGCTCTTGACGACCTGGCCTTATCAGTCGATCCGGCGGATCGAAGGCCATACCGGCGCAGGCCTTGCGGTCACCTTGCTGCCGCAGCCCGGCTCGACCGCCGAACCCCTGGTGGAAATCCCGGATCCGGGCTTTTCGGCCGATCTCGCCACCCGCGCGCCGCTGACCTTGACCAAGGGGGTGAGCGAGCGGCGCGAACGCCGCGCCGTGGTGTTCTGGGCGATCGCCGCGGTCATCTCGCTGATGGGATTGGCCTTTTACGGCCTGCCGGCGATCGCCGGCAGGCTCGCGCCGCTGGTGCCGGCGGCCGCCGAGATACGCCTGGGCGCCGCCATGGATCCGGAGATCCGCCGGACATTCGGCGGCGAGAGCGGCATCAAGACCTGCACCGCGCCGGAAGGCGTGCAGGCGCTTGCCAGCCTGGTCGGGCGCTTCCAAGGCGCGGCCGATCTGCATCTGCCGCTCAAGGTCGTTGTGCTGAACCATGGCCTGGTCAACGCCTTCGCCCTGCCCGGCGGCTATGTCTATGTGTTCAACGGGCTGTTGCAGAAGGCCCGCTCGCCCGACGAGTTCGCCGGCGTTCTGGCCCACGAGATCGGCCATGTGAAGCTGCGCCACGGCCTGCGCTCGGTGATCCAGGCCGGCGGCCTCGGTTTCCTGCTCGGCACGGTGTTCGGCGATTTCGCCGGCGGCACTGCGATCATCCTGGCGTCGCGCTCGCTGATGCAGAGCGCCTTCTCGCGCGATTCGGAGCGACAGGCCGACCATTTCGCCGTCGACCTGATGCTCAAGGCCGGCGGCGACCCGATGGGGCTCGCCCGCTTCTTCACCAATGCCGCGGTTGCCGATCCAGGCAATCTGTCCTGGATCGCCAGCCATCCCGCCAATGCCGAACGCGAGCAGGCGATCCGCGATGCGCTGAAGGGCGCGGCGGCGAGCAGGCCGGCTTTGACACCGGAACAATGGACAGCCTTGCGCGCGATCTGCCAGAAGACTGATTAGTCACCCGGATCGGACCGCATGCGCCGCCGTGCCTTTGTCGAGCCCACCTCACGTCTGGCCGTCTGGAGCCTGCGCCTGGTCATGCTGGGCCTGGCGGTCGCCGTGGTGGCGGTGCTCGCCGCGCGATCGGACTGGCTCGACGGCGGCCAGGCTGTGGTGGCGCTCGCCGGCGGCCTCGGCATCGTGGCGCTCGGCGTCGCCGCGGCGCTCATTGCCGGCACCGCGATCTGGTTCACCGGCTATCGCGGTGCGCGCTATGCCGCCCTTGCCCTGGTGCTCGGCGGCGCGCTGCTCGCCTATCCGGCCGTGCTCGGCGTCATCGGCCTGCGCCAGCCCGCCATCAACGACATCACGACCGATGCGGAAAACCCGCCGGCCTTCGACATCGTCGCCTCGGCGCGGCCGCCGGGCGCCAATCCCTCGGCCTATCCCGCCGCCTTTGCCGCGCTGCAGCGCCGGCTCTATCCGGAGATCCGGCCGCTGGAGGTCGATCTCGCGCCCGACGACGTCAATGAATTGCTGTCCGACCTGGTCGACGGCCAGAAATGGCGGGTGCTCGACCAGGTGGATTACCGCGGCGCGGCGCGCGACGGACGGATCGAAATGGTCACCCGTTCGCTGATCATGGGATTTCGCGACGACATCGTCATTCGCGTGCGCACCGTCAACGGCCGGGCCCGGATCGACATGCGTTCGGCCGCCCGCTACGGACGGCAGGATTTCGGGGTCAATGCGCGCCGCGTCATCGCGGCGCTCGATGAAATGCGCGCCGCCGCCCGGCGCGTCCAGCGATAGCAAGAGGTAGAGACTGCCATGACGCTCAAGGCCGCGACGGTGCCGTTGCACGAAGATGAACTGATCGAGGGCATCCGGCGCTGGGTCGTCACCGAGAGCCCGACCCATGACGCCGGCGGCGTCGAGGCCGTGCTCGACGAGGTCGAGAAGGACTTCGAGGGCCTGCCGGTCACCATCGACCGCCGGCCCGGCGTCGAGGGTTATGCCGGGGTGCTCAAGGTCACCACGGCGGAACCGTCGAACGAGAAGCCGATCCTGGTTCTGACCCATGTCGACACCGTCCATCCCAAGGGCACGCTGACCGGCCGCCTGCCGTTCCGGCGCGAAGGCGACAAGCTCTACGGGCCGGGCCTCTACGACATGAAGGGCGGCGCCTATCTGGCGGTCGCCGGTTTCCGCGCGCTGATCCGCGCCGGCGTGCCGACCGCCCGCCCGATCACCTTCCTGTTCACCCCGGACGAGGAGGTCGGCAGCCCGACCTCGCGTGGCATCATCGAGGAAGAGGCACGCAAGGCGGCCTTCGTGCTGGTCACGGAACCCGCCCGCGACGGCGGCAGGATCGTCACCGCGCGCAAGGGCGTCGCCCGCTTCGTGCTGACCACCCATGGCCGCCCGGCCCATGCCGGGGCACGCCACCAGGACGGCCGCAGCGCGATCAGGGAAATGGCCCACCAGATCCTGGCGGTGGAGGGCATGACCGATTATGCCCGCGGCATCACCACCACGGTCGGGCTGATCAAGGGCGGCTCGGCGGCCAATGTCACGCCCGAGACCTGCACCGCCGAGATCGACCTGCGCGTGCCGGATCCGGAGATCGGCGCGGAAATGGTGGCGCGCATTCGCGGCCTCAAGCCGGTGACGCCTGACGTCACCATTCATGTCGAGGGCGATCTCAACCGGCCGCCCTACCCGAAGACCCCGTTGACCAGCGATCTCCTGACCCGTGCCCAAGGGGTCGCCCGCTCGATCGGCTTCGACCTGGAGGATTGCCCGATGACGGGCGGCGGCTCCGACGGCAATTTCACCGCGGCCCTCGGCATCCCCACGCTCGACGGTCTCGGCATCGACGGTGCCGGTGCCCATACGCTGGACGAGCATGGGCTGATTTCCTCGATCATCCCGCGGGCACGCCTGCTCGCGGGGCTGATGGAAACCCTCCGCTAACCCTGGCCATTCTAGTTTCCCCTCGGACCAGGATCGTCCGGGGGGCAGACATGGCGGAATATTGTGGCAATTGCCGGCTGTTCCATGAATCGCGCGGCACCGGCGCCGGCCTGTGCCGGGCCCATCCGCCGCGCGCCCAGGCCGATGGCAGCGCGATCTGGCCGGGCGTCAACCGCAACGACTGGTGCGGCGAATATCGCCAGGTCCCGCCGCCGCAAAATCCGGGCCTGCGCAAGTTGTGAGGTGAGCCGCGGCTCCGGCCGCCGCCGACCAGGGCGCGAACGACGCGTCAGGCGAACAGGCTTCCGCCCCGTCGCTTCCGTCCCAAGTCGTCCGTGAAGAACGCTGATCAGGCGATCTGAGCGACTGCGCGGCGCATGTTGGTTGCGGCAAAGGTTGCCTGGATGAGGGCGTAAAGAAGCGCCAGCCACCTGAGCAGGAGGCGGAAGTTGTAGCCGACGGCGGCGAGAACGGCG
>JAFKKV010000027.1 GCA_017304475.1 Hyphomicrobiales bacterium
ACCCGGCGCCTGACGGCGCCACCCTCTCCCTCTGGGAGAGGGTTGATTTGGTTGCGCTTTTCCTTGCGCAGGGAAGTGCTCATGCCCGTGACCCTGAAGCAGCTCGAAGCTTTCTACTGGACCGCCAGTCTCGGCGGTTTCGTCGAGGCGTCGGAGCGTCTCAACCTCGCGCAGTCGACCGTCTCGAAACGCATCCTGGAGCTCGAGGACGTCATTGGCGGGCCGTTGTTCGACCGCTCCAGCCGCGCCCTGCGGCTGACCCGCGCCGGCGAGGCGAGCTTGTCGCTTGCCGCCGACATGCTGGCGCTGGAGCTACGCTTCCGCGAAGCGGCCGGTGGCGCCGCCACCTTTTCCGGGCCGTTCCGGTTCGGCGTCACCGAACTGGTCGCGCTCACCTGGTTGCCGAAATTCATCGTGGCGATGAAGGCCGACTATCCCGGCCTGGTCCCGGTGCCGGAAGTGGCCGCCAGCATCGATCTCTTCGAAAAGCTCGGCGCCAACGAGCTCGACCTGGTCATCGGGCTCGACCCGCCGCCGGGCTCGGCCTTCGCCGCCGTGCCTCTACAGGGTGTCAAGCTCGAATGGGTCTGCGCGCCCGGCTTCGGACCGGCAACCGACACGATCCCGCTGAAGGAGCTGATCAACTATCCGATCCTGACCCAGGGCCAGGGCTCCGGCCTGCAGCGCCTGGTGCTCGATTGGGCGGTGGCCAACGGCCTGACCGTCAACCAGGTGGTCCAGTGCAACAGCCTGAACGTGCTGGCCGGGCTTGCGGCCTCGGGCCTCGGGATCACCTTCCTGACCGCCAGCTATTTCGCGCCGGAGATCGCCAGCGGCAAGCTCAGGATCATCGCGACCGAGCCGCCCATACCGTTGCTGCACTATTTCGCTGTCCACCGCGCCCAGGACCTGTCGCCGCTCGGCGCCCGCATGGCGGCGATCGCCCAGGCCTGCTGCGATTTCTCGGCGCGCAGCCTGCCCGGGCGCTAGGACGCGGCTCAGCCGCCATGGGCCCGGAACAGCGCGAGGGTGCGCTGGAAGGCGAGCGCGGCGCTGGTCGCGTCATAATCGGCCCGCCGGTCGGAATTGAAACCGTGGCCGGCGTCGTAGAGATGCACCGTGACCTCCGGCCGGGCAGCCTCGAACGCCGCGATGGCGTCGAGCGGGATACCGCTATCCCTACGGCCGAAATGCAGGATGGTCGGGCAGCGCGGCGGCTCCGCCGCCAACCGCGGGATCATGCTGCCATAATAACCCGAAGCCGCTGAAAGCCCGTCGCAGCGTGCGGCCGCGGCGTAGGTCACCGAGCCGCCATAGCAATAGCCGGTGATGAAGACGGGGCCGGCCGGCTTCAGCGCATCGATACAGGCCTGGGTGTCGCTGATCGACAGGTCGAAGGGATGCTGCTCGCGCGCGATCTTGATCGCCATCGCGATGCCCTCGGGGCTGTAAGGGGCCTGCAGGCCAGGGGCCTCGCGATCATAGAGCGCCGGCGCCAGCACCTCGTAGCCTTCGGCGGCATAGACGTCGCATTGCTCGCGGATATGATCGGTCAGGCCGAAAATCTCCTGGATCAGCACCAGGCCGCCGCGCCGCGCGGCGACGGGCTTCACGTGATAGACGTCGATCTCGGCGTCATCGGCCATGCGATAGGCCGTGACGTCACCCCGATGCGCCATGTCGATACTCCGCGTCAGCCGCCCGTCGCGGCAAAGCCAGTGAACGCGGCGATCTTCACAGCTTCACCGGGCTTGTCCAGACGACGGCGGCGGCACGGCTGGTCTGCCACGGCTTTGTGAAGAGCCGCCGGGAGCGTGCGACATATCGGGCGCTTGGCGCCCGGCCCGCGCGCGGCTAAGGCTCTCGTCAGGTTTCAACAATCGCGGTTGCCATGCTGGCTCGCCTTCGCCATCCCGATCTCCGGCCCATCGTCGCGGCATTGTTCGCCGTGGCGGTGATCTGGCTCGGTCTGGGCCACCGCCCGGTCGTGAAGGGCACGGCGCAGCCGTTCGGCGTCTCGCGCCTGGCGCTGGCCCTGCCGGATGGCAGTCCCGCCGAATTCTGCGCGCCCGCCTCCGGCGAGACGCCGTCCGGCCTGCCGCATGCCGGCCCCTGCGATGCCTGCGTGCTTGCGGTCCGGCCGGTTCTGCCCGCCGTCGTGGCCCGCGCCGCTCCGGTCAGGCCTGGGACCCCGCCAATGGTCCAGGCTTCCGCCGGCGTGACGCTCATCGACCGCCTGACCCGGCCGCAATCGCGCGCGCCGCCGCCGGTCGCGTGATGCCGCCGGCCTTGCCGGCGGGCGCCTGACGTTCCACGGGCGTCCGGGCGCATGGTTTCATGGCATTCCATAGCCGGCGTGACAGGCCGGCATTCCGGCAAGGCATGCCGGCCCAAGCGGGCCGAGGCTCAAGCCAGCATACCCATTTCCCACGAGCAAGCTCGATGACAACTCTTCGCTTCATCCGTTACGGCCTCTGGGGCCTCGTCGCGGTCGTCGCCGCCGCGGGCGCCTGGGCCTATTTCCAGGGACCGCTGCCGTCGCCGCGCAACACCACGACGCTGGTCGATCGCGACGCCATCGGCGGGCCGTTCGAATTGACCGACGAGGACGGCAAGCGGCTGTCGTCGCTGAGCCTCGCCGGCAAGCCCTATGCGATCTTCTTCGGCTTCACCCATTGCCCAGACGTCTGCCCGACGACCATGATGGAAATGGCCAATGTCATTCAGGAGATCGGCGATCCCGCGCGGGATTTCCGGGTCTTCTTCGTGTCGGTTGACCCGGCGCGCGACACGCCGGAACTTCTGAAGGTCTATACCGATTCCTTCGACCCGAGGATCATCGGGCTGACCGGTTCGGAGGCCGAGATCGCCGCCACCGCGCGCGCCTTCCGCGCCGTCTACATGAAGGTGCCGACCGAAGGCGACGCCTATACGATGGAACATACCGCCATCGTCTACCTGATGAACGGCCAGGGTCGGCTCGCCGGCACCATTGCCTATGGCGAGGCCCACGACGCGGCGCTCGACAAGGTGAAACGGTTGTTGGCGGGCGGGTGAGGGGGAGGCGCCACGTCTCTCGGCCTCATGGAAAAAGCGCCGCGAAATCAACCCTCTCCCAGAGGGAGAGGGTGGCAGCGTCAGCTGCCGGGTGAGGGGTCGTCCATATCAGGAGAGGGCTCTGCGCGGGGCGCTTGGTCTTTGAACAAGCGACGAATGAGAGACGCCCGCAGCGCTTGTTCTCCACGCTCACGCCCCTCATCCGGCGGCTGACGCCGCCACCTTCTCCCTATGGGAGAAGGTCATGCTGCAGGCGCTTATGTCGTCCCTCACTTCCCTCCATCCTCCACCGCATCGTTCGCCGCTTCTTCCGCGAGCCAGGCGCAGAAATCCTGCACCTGCGGCTTGGCGGCGGCGGCGCTCGAGCGGATCAGGAAATAGCCGCGCGATCCGACCACCGTCTTGTCGAAGGGCGCGATCAGCAGTCCGGAGCGGATCGGCTCGTTGATCAGCGGCGACAGGCCGAGCGCCACGCCCTGGCCGCTGACGGCGGCCTGGATCATCTGCTCGTAACGGGTGAAATGCAGCGTGCCCGCGGGCTTCAGGTCGTCGATGCCGAGCGCGGTCAGCCAGGTGCCCCAGTCGTACCAGGTCTTCTGCATGCCGGGATAATCGAGATGCAGCAGCGTGTGGTGGCGCAGGTCGGCCGGCTCGCGCAAGGGTGTCGCCGGATCGCGCGAGACCAGCGGCGAGCAGACCGGCAGGATCTCCTCGCCGAACAGCGGGATCGCATCCTTTGGCGCAGTTTCGCGCTGGGCGTAGCGAATGGCGATGTCGACCAGGCTGCGGTCGAGATTGAGCGGCCGGTCATTGGCGACGATGCGCACGTCGATATGCGGATTGGCCTTGGTGAAGCGCCTGAGCCGGGGGATCAGCCAGAGCGAGGCGAGCCCGGTGGTCGTGGTGATGGACAATTGGTTCGACGTTCGGCTCTGGCGCATCTGGTCGATCGAGGATTGCAGCCGGTCGAGCACGTCCATGGCGATGCGATAGAAGGTCTGGCCGTCTTCGGTCAGCCGCAGCGCACGGTGCCGGCGCTCGAACAGCACGGTACCGAGCGCTTCTTCCAGCGCCTTGATCTGCCGGCTGACGGCCGACTGGGTGATGAACAATTCGCGCGCCGCCTTGGTGAAGCTGAGGTTTCGCGCGGCGGCCTCGAAGCCCTGGACGAAATCCAGCGGAGGCAGGTCATAGCGTCGGTTTGACATTCCCTGAACTCATGCAGGATGTGAGAATTGATCGTTTGAACAGGACCGATCCTGCGCGCAACATGCCGCCCTGTCGAGCCTTGCCGGCGCAGATTTTCTCTCGCGGCATGATCGGGGCGCATGCAAGCAGGAGGCGGACATGGTCTGTCTTTCGAATGATCCGGTGATCCATCTGGAGCGCGGCGGCCTGATCCGCCTGGACGATGGCGTGGGTTCGTCGGTTGCCTGTATCGAAGGCGCGGTCTGGATCACGCAGGACTATGACCGGCGGGACATCGTGCTGACCGCGGGCGAAACCTATGTGGTGGAATGTCCCGGCCTCACCGTCGTCTGCGCCATTGCCGGTCCCGCGGCGCTGACCATCGGCCAGCCGGTGGTCGCCGAGGCGTCGCTTGCCGAAGCCCTGAAGCAGAGGGCGGCGTGAGGTCATGCGTGCTGATTTCCCGCAAACGACGGCGGTGGCCGATACGTTGCGGCTGTCGCTGCCTCGCCTGACCATTCGCATCGTCGGCCCCGCTGATGCCGGGCTCCTGCAGGGGCATGTGCGCGGCCTGGCGCGTGCCTCGCGGCAGAACCGCTTTCTCGGCGGCATCAATGAGCTGACCGCCGCCGAGCTGGAGCGGATCACCCATCACGGCGCCGGCAATATTTTCGGCCTGCTGGCCGAGACGACGGTGCTGGGCGAGACGGCGGTCGTCGGCGAGGCCATCTATGCCGTCCACGCGGCGGCCGGCACGGTGGAGTTCGCCCTGTCCGTCGCCGACGCCTGGCATGGCCGGGGGATCGGCCAGGCGCTGATCGCCAGCATCGAGCTCCGTGCCGCGCGGGTCGGCAGCCTGATGCTGGTCGGCGAAGTGCTGCGGTCCAACGATGCCATGCTCGGACTGGCCGCCAAGACCGGCTTCGTCAGCCGCAGGCATCCCGACGAAGCGCGCCTGCTGCGGTTGGAGAAGGTCGTCGGTGCGTTCCAGGGCCGTGCCCCCAGCGGCTGGCTCGACGGCATGTTCCGATCGGTCGCCGCCTGAGCCGGGCGCCGCGCCAGGAACGGACCGAAACACGAGGCCGTGATGGCCTGCGCCATCAAACCGAACCTATTCGGCGGTAATCTCTTCCATCGTGGGACGCGCGGGGGCCAAGCGAGCGAACGGAGGGCTCGTGTCATGTTATCCGCAACGACAATCTCGGTCGGTGATCGCGTGGTGGCCAGGAACGGCGAGGGCCGCCTGATGGAAGTGCTGAGCATCCGGCCCGCCGGTCCGGACAAGCTCGCCGTCTACTGCGCGTGGTGGACGCCGGGTTATGGCCGCGTCACCCGACGGTTCCTGGCCAGTCAATTGATGAAGGCGCCACGGCTGCGCCGCTCGGCCCATTTGCGCTCGGTGGCGTGAACCGGCCGCCGGCCAAGGCCGCTGTCGCCAGCCGACCCGAGCGGGCTCAGCCCTTCAGCTGCTCATAGACGGCGGAATTGCCGGCATGCTCGCGCACTTCGACGGATTCGAGCCAGACCCGGCCATGGGTTTCGGCGGCGATCGTCGGCGCGACGTGGTCGAAGGTGAATTTCGCCGTCGCCTCGCAGCCGACCGCCGGCATGACGCGCAGGTCGACCAGGCCGTCGGCCGCGAGTTTGCGGAAGGTCGCAAGCTCCGGGTCGTCCTCGGCCACCACCATGGTGTGGTCGAACATCTCGTGCAGCCAGGCCTTGACCGGCTTCATGCCGCCGAAGTCGTAGCACCAGTTGCGCTCGTCGAGCTGATGGGTGGCGAAGACGAATTTGAAGGCCAGCGCATAGCCGTGGATGAGCCGGCAATGGGAATGACTGGCGCGCCACTGGCGGAAGCAGCACGACAGTCCTTCATTGTGGTCGTAGCTCTTGGTCGAGCGATAGATTTCGCGCGGCTTCGCATCGAGCCTTTGCATGTCCGGGCTCATCGAAACCGTTGAAACGTCCATCGCAAGACCTCCCGTCCGTGAGCCGTCACCGGTCCAGGGCGGCGCATTCCTGCAGGAATTCCGCCTTCAGCGCCGGCGAAGTGGCCATTTCGCCGTAGAATGTGCTGTTGACCATCCGGCTCGCATGACTTGCCCGCACGCCGCGATGGGTCTTGCACATATGGACCGCGCTGATCCGTACCGCCAGGCCGCGCGGATTGGTCGTCTCGACGATATATTGCTCGATCTGCTTGACCAGCTCTTCCTGGATCTGCAGGCGCGTGCCGAAATAGTTGACGATCCGGTCATATTTCGACAGGCCGATGATCTTGCCGTCGACCGAGGGCAGCACGCCGATATAGGCGCTGCCATAGATCGGCATCATGTGATGGGCGCAGGTCGAGCGCAGCTCGATCGGCCCGGTGACGATCAGCTGGTCGTAGCGCGCCGCATTCTCGAATTCGGTGATCTTCGGCGGCGGCACATAACGCCCGTGGAGGATCTCCTCGACGAACATCTTGGCGACACGCGCGGGCGTATCGCGGGTGTTGTGATCATTGCGATGATCGATCTTCAGGACGTCGAACAGCTCCTCGAGCTTCTCGGCCGCGGAAGCCATCATCGCAGCGCGGCCGGCCTTGTCCAGGAAGCCCTCGATCGCTTCGTTGCCGAAGCGCGCGCTGTTCGCCAAAGCGTTGTTCTTTGTCATGCGTTCTCTCAATGGCTGCAAGCCGATACGAAAAGTATAGCCTATTGGTTACTGGAATATTGTGCGTCCCGGACCGCCGGGCGTATCATTTCGGAAACGCGCAAGTGCCAGGATCCGCAGGCGGATTCATGGATTGTTATGTGCATTTGTGGGAATTTGAAGGTCGCGTTCGCATGCCAATGGAGATCACGATGCCAGTCAACGATGTCAGGCGCGCATTCAGCTTAGGGCTGTTTGCCTCGGCGGGCCTCCTTATCTGCGGGCGTGCCGCGGCTCAGGGCCTGACGCCACCGACGGACCGGGTCATGTTGACCATGTCCGGCAAGATTTCGGTCACCAATGTCGGCAATACCGCTCAGTTCGATCGCGCCATGCTGGAAGCCATGGGGCTGGTTTCGTTCGAGACGGCGACGCCGTGGCATTCCGGGCCGCAGAAATTCGAGGGGGTCCCGATCGCCCGGCTGCTGGCCCGCGTCGGCGCCAGCGGCGACCGTATCCAGGCCATCGCGCTGAACGATTATACGACCGAGATCCCGGTGGAGGATTTCACCCGCTACAACGTCATCCTCGCGCTCAAGCGCAACAACGAATACATGCCGGTGCGCGACAAGGGGCCGCTGTTCATCGTCTACCCCTATGATTCCGATCCGGAGCTGCGAAGCCAGAAATATTACAGCCGGTCCGCCTGGCAGCTCGCGCAGATCATCGTCCGTTGACCGACGTGGCAGCCGCGTCGGCCTTTGCAGGGTGGCGCGCCCAACCCGGACCATGGTCATGCCGAAGCTGAGCAGACTCGGGATCCTGTCCGGATTGATCATGTTCGGTCTGGTGGCGGCCGCCGTCTATGTCTCGGTGCTGATCGTCGAGCGCCAGGACATCATCCGGCACACCGCGCGCTACAATGTCACCTGGCTGGCGAGCCAGGCGGCTTTCGAAGTGCTGCGCTTCGAGGAGGTGGTGGCGGCCTCCGCCCTGCCGAACAGCCGGATCACCGCCGACGACGTCGACCTGCGCTATCAGATCCTGCTCAACCGCCTCGACCTGATGAAGTCGGGCGAGTTCGAGGAGTTTGTCGAGAAGGACCCGGAGCGGCAGCAGATCGTCAACGATCTCGGCCATGCATTGGCCGAGATCGCGCCGCTGGTCGAGCACGTCGGCCGCGACGACAATGTCAATCGCATCCGCTCCCTCCTGGCGCCGCTCGACAAGAAGCTGGCCGGGCTCGCGGCCTCGGCAAACCGGGTGTCGGGCGAAAATGTCGACACCGACCAGCGTCACCTGCTGCGCCTGCACTGGATCTTCTCCAGCCTCATCGCCTCGCTGGTGCTGATCGGCCTGGTGCTGATGCTGATGCTCTATCTGCGCCATATCCAGCTCAACCGCGCCCATGACGAGGTCCATGTCCTGGCCGGCGTGCTGGAAGAGGCCAAGCTCGACCTCGAACAGGCCAATGTCGAGATCCTCAGTACCAATGCCGACCTGAAGCAGCGCAACGAGATGCTGCAGATCCGCGACGTCGAGCTGCGCACCCAGAACCAGCGTTTCGACGCGGCGCTCAACAACATGTCGCAGGGCCTGCTGCTGGTTGACGGCATGCACCGCCTGATCGTCTGCAATCAGCGTTATCGCGAAATCTTCAACCTCAAGGATAATCTCGTGCAGCCGGGCGTTGCGATGCGTGCGCTCGGCAGCGAGCGCTTCGCCGGCTTGATCGACCGCCAGAACGCCATTGCAGCCGACCGGGCCTCGGCGGCCTTCGCCTTCGAGCTCGATGACGGCATCGTCATCTCGGTCTCGCAGCAACCCATGCCGGATGGCGGCTGGGTCTCGACCTATGAGGACATTACCGAACGCCGGCGTTCGGAGGAGCGCATCGCCCATATGGCGCATCACGACGCGCTGACCGATCTGCCCAATCGCACCTTGTTCCGTGCGCGGATGGACGAGGCCCTGGCGGCCAGGCGCGGCAGCAAATCCGCCTTCGCGATCCTTTATCTCGATCTGGACAACTTCAAGATCGTCAACGATACGCTCGGCCACGCGGTCGGCGATCTGTTGCTGAGGAGCGTTGCCGCGCGCCTGAAGGAATGTATCAGGGAGGGCGATATCGTTTCGCGCTTCGGCGGCGACGAATTCGCCATCATGTTCCGTGGCGGCCGCGGCGGCGGCGTGGCGGAGATGGAGCGCCTGGCGCAGCGGCTGGTCGAGCGGCTCAGGCAGCCGTTCTCGATCGAAGGCAACGAGCTCAGCATCGGCACCTGTGTCGGCATCGCAATTGCCGGCACCGATGGCCTGGATTCCGATGAATTGCTGCGCAATGCCGATATGGCGCTCTACCGCGCGAAGAACGAAGGGCGGGGCACCTACCGCTTCTTCGAGGCCGCGATGAAGGCCGAGCTCAATGCCCGGCGCGCCCTGGAATATGATCTGCGGGCAGCCCTCGGCGCCGGCGAGTTCGAGGTGCACTATCAGCCGATCGTCAATCTCAAGACGATGACGGTGGTCAGCTTCGAAGCGCTGATCCGCTGGAAACACCCGACCCGCGGCCAGGTGTCGCCGGTCGAGTTCATTCCGGTCGCCGAGGAGACCGGCCTGATCGTCGCGATCGGCGAATGGGTCTTGCGGCGGGCCTGCGCCGATGCCCTGTTCTGGCCGGATGCCACCCGCGTCTCGGTCAATCTCTCGGCCGCCCAGCTGCGCACCGGCAATTTCGCGCAGACCGTTTTCGGCGCGCTATCCGCCGCCGGCCTCGCACCCAACCGGCTGGAGCTGGAAATCACGGAATCCGTGCTGCTGCAGGATGGCGAGGCGACGCTTGCGGTCCTGCATCAGCTGCGTTCCCTCGGCATCCGCACCTGCATGGACGATTTCGGCACGGGCTATTCCTCGCTCAGCTATCTGCGCAGCTTTCCCTTCGACAAGATCAAGATCGACCGGTCCTTTGTCGCCGAGATCAATGAGCGCGAGGATTGCCGCGCCATCGTCGCGTCGATCACCGATCTCGGGCGCAGTTTGAACATGGTGACGACCGCCGAGGGCGTCGAAAGCCGCGCGCAATTCGACACGATCAGCGAGATCGGCTGTGCCGAGATCCAGGGTTTCTATTTCGGCCATCCGGTTCCCGCGCAGGAGATCGGGGAGGCCTTTGCCCGTATCGAGCGGTTGCTGCGCGCGGCGGCCTGAGCGGACCCTTGCCGCCCTTGCCGTCCATCGCGCCGCCGTCGCGGACGCGCCGGGTCAGCCGGCCGCTGCCGCACCAATCGGTTTGACGCTGGCGCCGGCGGCCGTGCCCGGGTGGCTCACCGGCAGCCTGGCACCGCGACCGAACAGCTTCTCGCGCAGCGTGCCGTCGCGATAGCGGGTCTTGAAGCGGCCGCGCCGCTGCAATTCCGGCACCAGCAGCGCGGCGGCGTCTTCGAAGGTTTCCGGGATGACCACGGCGCCCAGGTTGAAGCCGTCGACGCCGGTTGCCTCGGCCCATTGTTCCAGGGCATCGGCGACGGTCGCCGGTGAGCCGACGCTGACCGGCCCGCGGGCGCCGATGCTGGTCCATTCGGCAAGTTCGCGAATGGTCCAGAGCCGCGCCGGATCGGACGAGGAAAAGGCTTCCACCGCCGACTGGCCGGCATTGGTCTTGACGTGGCGCAGGGGTTCGTCAGGCGCATATCGGGAGAGATCGAGGCCGGTCCAGCCGGCGAGCAGGGCCAGGGCCCCGTCCTCGCGGACATGGCGGCGGTAGTCGGCATATTTTCGGGCCGCCTCGACGTCGCTTTCGCCCAGGACCACGGTGTGCATGCTGTAGATCTGGACGTCGTCCGGCCGCCGCCCTGCCTCCACGGCACCGGCGCGGATGGAATCGACATAGCCCTTGACGATCGCCTCCGTCGGGGCGCTGACGAACACCGCCTCGGCATGCCGGCCGGCGAAGCGCCGGCCGCGGCTGGAGGCGCCAGCCTGAAAGATCACCGGTGTCCGCTGCGGCGACGGCTCGCTCAGGTGGATGCCGTCGACGGTGAAATGGGGACCGCGATGGTGGATCGCATGGACCCTGGCGGGATCCGTGAAAACGCCGGCAACGACATCAGCCACCACGGCATCGTCGTCCCAACTGCCTTCCCAGAGCTTGTAGCAGACGTCGAGATAATCCTCGGCATAGTCATAGCGTTCGTCATGGGCGGCGAGGCCCGGCTGGCCGATGGCCCGCGCGCCGCTGTCGAGATAGGAGGTGACGACGTTCCAGGCGGCCCGCCCCTCGGTGAGATGGTCGAGGGTCGAAAAGCGCCGGGCGAAGGGGTAGGGGTGCTCATAGCTGACCGAGCCGGTGACACCGAAACCGAGATGGTCGGTGACCAGGGCCATGGCCGGGATGACCTGGAGCGGATCGTTGATCGGCAGCTGGATGGCGTTGCGCAGCGACGCATCGCGACTGGCGTTCAGCACGTCGTAGACACCCATGACGTCGGCAATGAAGATGGCATCGAACAGGCCGCCTTCCAGGGTGCGGGCGAGATCGGCCCAGTGACGAAGCCGCCGGTAATCGCGCGACCGGTCGCGCGGATGCGTCCAGAGGCCGGGCGCCAGGTGGCCGACGGTGTTCATGGTGAAGGCGTTCAGCCTGAATTCGCGGGGCATGCAGGAGGCTCGGTACGGGCGGCCCCGCGGGCGTTGCGAGGCAGATCTGGGGCGGGGTGTGGCGAGGCTCAGAAGGCCGGGATGAAGGCCGGCAGCCGGTCGGCGATGAAGGTCCGGACTTCGGGTGACTTGAAAGCCACCAGGAAGCGTCTCAGGCGCGGATCGTCCTTGTTCTCGGGCCGCGTCACGAAGCGGATGATGAAGTGCTCGTCGGGAGTCGTGTCGAGCAACAGCGCGGATTTCGGATCGCCGCCGGCCGGGATCAGGTAGGTCAGGTTGACCATGGCGAGCGTCACGTCCTCCAGCGAGCGGTAGAGCTGGGCGGCATCGAGCTCGACGATGCGGATGTTCTTCGGGTTTTCCAGGATGTTGCGGGTGGTGATCTTCAGGTCGGTCACCGGCGTCAGTTTGATCAGGCCGGCGCGCTGCAGAAGGAGCAGGCCACGGGCATTGTTGATCGGGTCATTGGCTATGGCGACGGTGGCGCCATCAGGCACCTCGCTGAGCTGCTTGATCCGCCGGGAGAATAGGCCGACGGGAATGATCACGCCGCCCGGATCCGCGGCCACCAGCCTGTAGCCGCGCTGCGCCACCTGCACCGCGAGATTGGCCGAGTGCTGATAGAAATTGACGTCCAGGTCGCCGGCATTGACCGCCTCGTTGGGCGTCACCCAATCGGTTGTCTCGACGACGCGGACCTCCAGCCCGTCCTTGCGCCTCGCCAGAGCCGTGGCGAACTCGACCAGTTGCGCCAGCGGCCCGGCGCTGACCGCCAGGCGCAATGGCGCATCGGCGAATGCCGGGCCGGAGGTTGCGACGAGCGCGGCGCTGCCCAGCGAAAAGGCGCGGCGGGTGATGGGCATGATCTGGTCCTTGGAATGCGGCACTGCAAATGATGGGGGAGCCTATTGGCGTCGCCGGGCAGCCTGTCAAACCGGTATCAACAATCCGGGCGGCCTCTTTAATATATTGAAATAGCTTGAAAATTGAGGATATGGCGAGCGGGTAGGGGAGTGTCGCGATCGCCGGAGCAAGGATCTTTGGAACAACCGTCTCGGCCGCGCATGGAATAGGGATGATCATGCCTGCGCGGCATCTGCGTCCGGGGGAAGGCCGCGTGCCGGCGGGCTGTTCAGGCCGTGCGCGCGGCCGCCTCACGCAGGTCGACCGCCGCGCCGGCCTCGATGCTCTCTTCGATGGCAAGGCAGATCGCGACGGCGGCGCGAGCGTCGGCGAGCGGCATGACCATCTGGCCGGTGCGGAAACCGTCGAGCGCCCGGCGGATATTTTCCTCCAGCTCGAAGATTTCGCCGGACCGGGGGATGGCGACCTGGTCGGCCGTCTCGGCGCCGCGCCGGCGGACCGCCAGCGCGAAGTCGGGTGTCGCGGTGCGGTCCATGACGCCGGCCCACCAGGTGCGGATCGCGCCGTTTTCGCCGGCGATCTCCAGGAGCGTGTGGTGCTCGAAGCCGGCGAGGCACTGGGTCGCCAGCGCCGTCGAGCCGTCGGCCCAGGTGAGCGTCACCGTCACCGTATCGGCCAGCCCGCCGGCCGAGGAGGCCACCGCCTGGAGCGATCGAGGGGGCCCGTTCTCGGCGGCGTACCAGAGCACCAGGTCGACGAAATGGACGAGTTCCTCGAGGATCCAGGAGCCGACCCTTTGCCGGTCGTGGCGCCAGCCGCCCGAGCCGAGCCGGAACGGCTTCCTGAACAGCGAGAAGTGCTGGTGCCGCACCCGCCCGATCGCGTCCGAGGCGATGATGTCGCGCACCTTGCCCCATTGATGCGACACGCGCAGCTCGTGATTGACCGCGACCTGCCGGCCGGCAGCGGCTGCCGCCGCCAGCACCCGGTCGCATTCGTCGAGCGAGACGCCGAGCGGCTTTTCCAGGATGACATGGGCGCCGGCTTCGAGTGCGGCGATCGCGAAATCGGCGTGACGGTCGTTCGGCACGGCCACCGTCACCACGTCGAAGCCGCCGGCTTCGAGCATGGCATGGTAGCTGCGGAAACGTGGGACGTCGGGCAGGGCCTCGGTCGCGGCCCGTTCGGACGCCTCGCCATGACAGAACACGCCGGCAAGCGCCGCCCCTTCGATCGCCTGGATCGCCCGGGCATGCATCTGGCCCCAGGCGCCGAAGCCGGCAAGCGCGATCCGGGTTTCAGCCATGGGCCTGCGGCGCCCCGATCGCCCGGCCGGTGGTGGCGTCGAACAGGTGCATGCGGTCGAGATTGAAGCGTAGCTTCAGGTTTTCGCCGGGTTTCGGCCGGATCTCCGGCCGCACGCGCGCCGCCACGGGATGGCCGGCGACGCTGGTGAACACCAGCGTGTCGGCGCCGAGCGGCTCGACCACCTCGACCTGGGCCGGCACGTCGAGCCGGCCGCTCGGCGTCTCGCCCTCGGCCACCTCGACATCTTCCGGGCGCATGCCGAAGGTGAGGTCGTCGGAAGCCGGCCGGCGGTCGGCCGGCAGCGGCGCTTCCGCCGCGCCGTCGGCAAGCCGGAGCCTGGTGCCCGATGTCAGCCGCGCCGGAATCAGGTTCATGGTCGGCGCGCCGATGAAGCCGGCGACGAACAGGCTGGCGGGCGCATGGTAGACCTCGTCCGGCGTGCCGGTCTGTTCGATATGGCCGCCATTCATCACCACCACCCGGTCGGCCAGCGTCATCGCTTCCACCTGGTCATGGGTGACATAGACGGTGGTGACGCCGAGCCGCTGATGCAGCTTCTTCATCTCCACCCGCATCGAGCCGCGCAGCTTGGCGTCCAGGTTGGACAGGGGTTCGTCGAACAGGAAGACCTGCGGCTTGCGTACGATGGCGCGGCCCATGGCGACGCGCTGGCGCTGGCCGCCGGACAATTGCTTGGGCCGGCGCTTGAGATAGGGCTCCAGCCCGAGCACCGCCGCGGCGTCGCGCACCCGCGCATCGATGTCGCGCTTGGCGACGCCGCGGTAGCGCAGCGAGAAGGCCATGTTCTCGTAGACCGACATATGCGGGTATAGCGCGTAGTCCTGGAACACCATGGCGATGTCGCGGTCGCGCGGCTCGATCTCGTTGACCACCCGGCCGTCGATCAGGATGTCGCCTGAGCTGATGTCTTCGAGACCGGCCAACATGCGTAGCGTGGTCGACTTGCCGCAGCCGGACGGGCCGACCAGCACGATGAACTCGCCGTCGTGAATGGACAGGTCGATGCCGTGGACGATCTCCAGCGGGCCGTAGCGCTTGGTCAGCTTGCGGAACTCGACGGTGGCCATGGCTCAGCCCTTGCCGGAGGTTTCGGCGATCGCCCGGAACCGTGCCGCGCCCGCATCGGCATTGCGGAACAGGATGGCGCAGTCATTGGCCACCGAGATGAAATCGAAGCCGGAGCGGATGTGGCGCTCGGAAATCTCGTCATTCGGCGCGAGCACGCCGACCGCCTTGCCGGTCGGGCGGCAGCGTCTCAACCCATCCTCGATCGCGGCGGTTACATCCGGATGGGCGGCTTCGCCGGGCTTGCCCATGCTGGCGGCGAGGTCTCCGGGCCCGAAGAACACCGCCGAGACCCCGTCGACATTGGCGATCTCCTCGCAGCGCTCGAGGGCTGCCATGGTTTCGATCTGGACGATCAGGAAGGTCTCGTCATTGGCGCGGGCGACATAGTCCTTGAACCGGCCGTAACGGCTCGCCCGGTGCATGGCGGCGACCCCGCGCTGGCCCTTGGGCGGATACATCATGGCATCGACCGCCGCGCGGGCTTCCGCGGCGCTCTGCACATAGGGCAGCATGATGGTGGAGAGGCCGGCATCGAGATGCTGCTTGAGCAAAGCCGGGTCGTTCCAGACCAGCCGCACGATCGGCACGGTCGGCGTCGCCGCCAGCGCACGTGAATGGGCCATGGCGTCGTGCAGCGACACCGGCGAATGTTCGCCGTCGATCAGGATCCAGTCATAGCCGGACCAGCCGAGGCCTTCCGACGCATTGACCGAATTGAGCATGGACCAGATGCCGACGAGCGGCCGGCCCCGGCCAAGCGCCGCGCGGAAGGGGTTCTTCGGCGTCGAATGGATGTCGGACATGAGGCCTCCCTGGCACAGGCCGGGCGGCTCTTGGTCGGCTGCCTCGACGCCTGGTCACGATAGGCGGCAGGACGGTATTTGCAAGTAAAATTCCATCAGGAGAAAGTGAGTTGCAGCAGGTGAAACTGTGCGAGTGGGAGAAAGGCACTGAATTGACCCTCTCCCAGAGGGAGAGGGTGGCCGCGTCAGCGGCCGGGTGAGGGGCGTGAGGGCCAAGGACTGATGCCGACGCTCGCGCTGCATGGTGCCTTCTCCGGAAATGGACGACCCCTCACCCGGCGCCTGACGGCGCCACCCTCTCCCTCTGGGAGAGGGTTGATTCCATTGCCCTTTTGCCTCACCCCTCATCCACCTCCCGATAGACGAAATCGACCGCATGCTCCGCCTTGGCTCCTGCTGCCAGCAAGCGCATGCCGGGCTTGTCGACGAGCTCACCCACATAGCCCTCGGGATCGCCATATCCGGTCCAGACTTCCATCGAGATGTAGGGCGCGCCAGGCTTGGTCCAGAGCGCCAGATGCGGAAAATCCTCGGCCTCGAGCGCGATGCTCGGCCCTCTGTCGCCGGCGACGAAGCGGAACGAGCGGCTCCGGGCGTCGAGAAAGCAGAGCGCGTCCGCCGCGAACAGCGCGTCGGTGAGCGCGAGCCTGCGGCCGTCGAGCGGCACGGGCCGCCGCGCCGGAGAAATCAGGCCGCCGGGCGCAATCACCGGCACCTCGGGCGCCTCGGGCTTCTCGAAGACGATGGCATGGTCGGCCCTCGCCGCCTCGGCGAGCGGCCATCGAAAGGCCGGATGCAGGCCGAGCGCATAGGGCAGGGGCCGCGAGCCGGCATTCTCCACCGCGAAGCGCACGGCGAGCCGGTGTTCCTCCAGCCGATAGGTCACCCGCAGGGCGAACGGGTAGGGGTAGACCTCGCGCGTCGCCTCGTTGTCGGTCAGCACCAGGCTGACGCTCGCCGCGTCACGCGCCTCCACGGTGAATTCGCTCGCCGCGGCGAAGCCATGGACGCCCATCGGGCGCACCTTGCCGTCGGCCCGGATCCGGCCCTGATTGGTCCAGCCGACGATCGGAAACAGCACGGGCGACGACTTGGCCCACCAAGCCGGGTCGCGTGTCCACAAGAGGTCGCGGCCGCCGGCCCGCCAGGCGTGGAGCTCGCCGCCCGTGGTGGCGACGACGGCGCGGGCCGGACCGTTTTCGAGCGCGATCTGCATATGGTTTTCCTAAGGTTTTGTGCCTGGCTTCCAGCCGATGCGTTCGGAGATCCGCTCGGCGGTGGCAATCGCCTGGCGGGTCAGTTCGGCGAAGCGCGCCGATCTGGCCGATTGGCCGAAGCTCGAAATGCTCAGGCCGGCGACCACCCGGCCGTCGGGGCCGCGGATCGGCGCGGCCACGCAGCTGACGAGCTGGTTGAACTCGCCGAGATCGAAGCCGTGGCCGTCGCGGCGGACCTTGGCCAGCGCCTTGTGCAGGGCCTGCGCGCTGGTGATGGTGGCGTCGGTATAGCGGGCCAGCCCGGCCTCGGCGATGATGGCATCGACCTCGGCGGCATCGCGCCAGGCGGTCAGCACCTTGCCGAGCGCGGTGCAATGGACCGGCCGGCGCGTGCCGATCTGGGTGTTGATGCGCAGCGGCGCGTCGAGCGGCTCGATCTTGGCGATGTAAACGATGCTGGTTTCGGCCAGGATGGCCATCTGCACCGTTTCATTGGTTTCCTTGACGGCCCGTTCCATCAAGGGGCGGGCGATCTCGGCGAGATCCTGCTCGGCGATGGCGCGCGACTTGATGTCGAGGAAGACCGGCCCCGGCCGCCAGCCCTTGCCACCCGGTCCGCTCGCCACGAAGCCGCCCTGTTCCAGTGTCCTGAGGAAGCGGAGCACGGTGGACTTGTGCAGGTCGATGCTCTGGCTGAGTTCGGTCAGGGTCACATAGCCGGTGCTCGAGCCGAGCGCGCGCAGGATCTTCATCGTCCGCTCGATGGCGCGCACCGGCGAGGCGGCCGCCGCATCGGACCTGGTCTCGTCGGCGGTGCTGGTGCGCGGCTTGGCCGTCGGCATGGTCGCGATATCTTCCGCTGATCGGCCTGTTGCCCTTGTGGCCGGGTCGGCTATGTCTAGGTTACATGAAACCGGATTTCAACAGGTGAGACCGTTGACCGAGACAGCTGCGATATTGGGTGCCGGTGAGGTCAGGATCGTATCGGTCGAGGCGCTTGCCTTGCGCGCGCCGATCGACGTGCCCGTCAAGACCTCCTTCGGCACCATGACCGACCGCCCGGCGGTGTTCCTGCGCGTGCGCGACGCGGATGGCGCAGAAGGGTTCGGCGAGGTCTGGTGCAACTTTCCCTCGGTCGGGGCCGAGCACCGGGCGAGGCTCGCACTCTCGGTCGTCGGCCCGGCTCTGGTCGGGCTGGGAGCTGTGCAACCAAGCGAGATCTTCGCGCGCCTGATGGGCCGCCTGCACATCCTGGCGATCCAGTCGGGCGAATGGGGGCCGCTGCGCCAGGTCGCCGCCGGCCTCGACATGGCCTGCCACGACCTGGCCGCACGCAAGGCCGGCCTGCCGCTCTGGCGCTGGCTCGGCGGGGCGCCCGGCCGCATTCGCGCCTATGCCAGCGGCATCGGCCCGGAGCAGCCGGCGGCGGTGGCGGCACGCGGGCGCGATCTCGGCCATCGTGCGTTCAAGCTCAAGGTCGGTTTCGGCGAAGAGGTCGACCGGCGGTCGCTGGATGCGGTGCGCGGCCTGCTCGGCGATGCCGCTATCCTGATGATCGACGCCAACCAGGGCTGGAGTGCGCAAGAGGCGGCCCGGCTCGGTGCCAGCCTTGCACGGTCCTATGGCCTTGCCTGGATCGAAGAGCCCATTGCCGCCGACCGTCCGCTGGCCGAGTGGCGCGACGTTGCCGGACAGGTCGGCACGGCGCTGTCGGCAGGCGAGAACATGAACACCCTGGCCGAGTTCGATGAGGCGATCGCGTCGGGCTGTTTTGCGATCCTGCAGCCGGACGCCGCCAAGTGGGGCGGCGTTTCGGGTTGCCTTCAGGTGGCGCAGCGGGCGCTCGGCGCCGGCATCAGCTATTGCCCGCATTATCTCGGCGGCGGCATCGGGCTGATGGCCTCGGCCCACCTCCTGGCGGCGGCCGGCGGGCCGGGCATGCTGGAGATCGATACCAATCCCAATCCCTGGCGCGACCGGCTGGTGGGGGACGCGCTGACGGTCGCCGACGGGCTGATCGAGCTTCCCGACGCGCCGGGGCTGGGCATCGCGGTGGATTGGGACGGGCTGATAAGAGGCGGCTGAGGCACCAAAAAACCCTCTCCCGTAGGGAGAGGGCGGCGGCGTCAGCCGCCGGGTGAGGGGCGTGGGCGCTCAGAACTGTAGCGGTGCTCGTCGCGCATGGCGCCTCATCCTGAGATGGACGTCCCCTCGTCCGGCGCCTGACGGCGCCACCTTCTCCCTCTGGGAGAAGGTTGTTTTGCGTGGGGCCCACTCGCTATTCCCCATTCCCCCTCACGTACTACCGCGCACCACCAGGTCGAAGCCGAGATCGACCACCCGGTCGCCGGCTTCGCCGCCGGCCAGCCGCTTCAGCAGGATCTCGATGGTCTGCTGGCCGATCTCGCGCCGGGGTGGCCTGACCGTGGTCAGTCCCGGTTCGCTCGCCGCGCCGAATTCGAGATCGCCGAAACCGCAGAGCTTCAAGCGGTCGGGAATGGCGAGGCCGAGCCGCTGCGCCTCGAATAGGGCGCCGAGCGCCAGGGTGTCGTTGGTCGCGAAGACGGCATCGACATCGCCATGCCCGGCCATGAGCTCGGCGAAGGCGCGAGCGCCGCCGACCGTGCTGGCGCGCTCGGCGACCAGCACCTCCGCCGGGGCCTCGAAGCCCGCCGCGAGCGCCGCTTCGACAAAGCCGGCATGGCGCTCCACCGCCCGGTAGTCGCGATCCATCATCGCGCCGATGAAACCGAGACGTCTGGCGCCGCGTGCCTTGAAATGGTCGATGACGATGCGGCCGGCGGCCCGTTGCGAAAAGCCGATGATCGTATCGATCGGATGATCGGTCAGCTCCCAGGTCTCGATGACGGGAATCTCCGCCTCGATCAGGGCGCGGATGGTGTTGCGTGTGTGCCGCCGGCCGGTCAGCACCATGGCGGCCGGGGACCAGGCCAGGAACGAGGCGACGAGGCGTTCCTCATTGTCTTCCGAATGGTCGCTATTGCCCAGCATGAGCTGATAGTCGGTGCCCTTCAGTCCCTGTTCCATCGCCTCGACGGTGGCTGCGAAGAACGAATTGACGATCGAGGGGATGATCACCCCGATGGTCATGCTGCGGGCGCTGGCGAGCGCCCCGGCCATCAGGTTGCGCCGGTAGGACAGCCGTTCCACCGCCTCCTGGATGCGCGCCCGGACCGCCGGCGAGACGAGGTCGGGCTGACGCAGCGCGCGCGACACGGTCGCGGTCGACACGCCGGCGAGCCGGGCGACATCGGCCATGCGCGAACGCGCCGAATTCAGGCGCTCGCGCACATGAGGCGATCCGCTGTCGATTCCCACCTGATATCCTCTCGCTGCCGTCAGGCCGATAGCATATCGCCTGGGCCGGGCAAAGCCGACACCGGTTGCAGAAGATGATACCGCTTGCAATGCCATGTCAATGCGCAAGCCGTGGTTGAAGACCGCAATTTACATGAGATCAAGCCCGGTTTGGCGCAGCGCTTGACCGCTTCGATGTAACCGCTATCATTTGATCCGCGGCGCCCGATCGGCTGATCAGGCCGCGCCGCCAAGCCGGGCGCACAAGCGTTCACCAGGGCAGAGTTTGGGAGGACGAGATGGACCGCAGGACAGTCATCAAGACGGGCGCCGTGCTCGCCGGCAGCCTCGGCCTGCCGGCCTATCTGCGCGCGCAGACGAGCCGCAAGCTGAGCATCCTCACCTGGAACATCGCCGACCAGGAGGCGCTGTTCCGGGAAGAGTTCGCCGATTTCCAGAAGCTCAACCCGGGCGTCGAGATCGAGTGGCTGGACAAGAAAGGCCCGGAACTGCCGGCCTTCTACCAGACCCAGCTGGTCGCCGGCACGGCGCCCGATATCGTCGACCTGCAGGGCGCCATCTGGGTCGAGTGGGCGGCCAATGGCGCGCTGCTCGACCTGACGCCCTATCTCGCCAAGGAGCCGGAGACCGCTAAGCTCTACAACCCGGATTACCTCAAGGGTTTCGCTTTCGGCGGCAAGACCTTCGTCATTCCCTTCTACGTCGCCAAGACCTTGCTCTACTACAACAAGGTCATGTTCAAGGAGGCTGGCCTCGCAGGCCCGCCGACCTCATTCGACGAGATCCTGAGCTTCTCGCAGGCCATGGCCAAGGGCGAGAAGACCGGCTTCCTGACGCTGAATTTCGACTGGCTCTACTGGCCCTTGTTCAAGATGAACGGGGTCGAGCTGTTGAAGCCGGACATGAAGACGCCGGCCTTCAACACGCCGGAGACCGCGGCCATGCTCGACAAACTCGCCAAGGCGACACAATCGGGGGCGATCAACAAGGTGGCCTGGACCGGCCGCTGGGTCGAGCCGAACGGCGCCTTCGCCGCCGGCAATGTCGGCATGCTGCAGGCCCATTCCGCCTCCTATTTCTTCGTCAAGGGCCAGGGCCCCTGGGTCAATGGCGACACGCTGGGCGCGGTGCAGGCGCCGGGCAACTGGTCGACCCCGACCAATCATGGCCTCGCCGTCTCCAAGACGTCGAAGAACCCCGATCTCGCCTTCGCGCTGGTCAAGCACATGACCGGCAACAAGTGGGCGACCGAATTCTCTACCCGCCGGCGCATCCTCACGGGCAATCTCGCGGCCGATGCTGCGGGCCTTGCCAAGGTCAAGGCCGAGGACGCGCTGGCCCACACGGTGCTGCAAACCCAGCTCGAGCATACCGACAAGATGACCGGCAACTGGCCGCTGCCCAACGATGCCCAGGTCAAGGACGCCTTCTGGCCGGAAATCCAGAATGCGCTGCTCGGCCGCAAAGACGCCAAGACCGCGCTGGCCGATGCCGAACGCGCGGTCGTGCGCGTCATGCGCCGGTCGTGAGGGCGGTGCGGTGGAGTTTGCAGCCGGTGCAGTGGGCGGCCGCGTTTCAAGGAACAGGACGATAAGCTTGCGCGCGAACCACGACGTCACCCCCGGCCGAGCGAAGCGAGGGGAAGGGGGACCAGGAGTCGCTTCGTCCGCGCCTGCGGCGCATGCGTTTGCGCGGTCGTATCGTTGGCCGGTGTGCCCTGCAACCTCTGGACCCCCTTCCCCTCGCTTCGCTCGGCCGGGGGTGACGTCGAGTATTCGGGAGACTGGCGAAGAGATATCGCTTTCGATTTCTGCGAGATCGCTGGCAGCGGCAAGGAAAGATCGGCCGGAGCACAGCGAGAGCCCGGAGAGGCCCTCGGAGGCGACAACATGACCCTTGCGCTTGCCGAGCCGGCCGGAACGCGCCGCAGGTCTTTCATGGCCAAGAAGAAGACGCGCCAGGCGGTGCTGATCTGGTGCTTCCTGGCGCCGTCGCTTCTGATCTTCCTGCTCTATCGCATCCTGCCGCTTGCCTGGAACCTGGTGCTGTCGTTCCAGGCCTGGTCGCCTCTGCGGCCTGCCGTCTGGGTCGGGCTCGACAATTACGAGGAGATCCTCACCGACGAGGTGTTCTGGCAGGCGCTCTGGAACACGCTTTACGTCATCGGCTCGGCACCCATCGGGATTGCCATCGCGCTGGGGCTGGCGCTGCTGGTCAATTCCGACATTCGCGGTCGCGACATCTACCGCACCCTGATCTTCCTGTCCTATCCCCTGATGACGGTTGCGGTCGCCATCATCTGGCGCTGGATGTTCGACGAGCGCGTCGGCCTGATCAATTACGCGGCGCGGGCGCTGCATCTCACCGACACGCCGATCCAGTTCCTCAACTCCTTCACCTGGGCGCTGCCCTCGGTGATCGCAGCCAATATCTGGCAGATGCTCGGTTTCTACATGATCATCCTCTTGACCGGCCTGCAGAACATTCCCGGCAATCTCTACGAGGCCGCCGAGATCGACGGCGCCAATGCCTTCCGGCGCTTCCTGCGGATCACCGCGCCGCTCTTGAAACCCTCGATCTTCCTCTGCTTCGTCATCGGCATGTTGAACTCGGTGACGAGCTTCGACCTGGTCTATGTCATGACCGGCGGCGGCCCGGGCCGGGCCACCGAAATCCTGGTCACCTATATCTACAAGCTCGGCTTCGTGCAGACCCGCTTCGACTATGCCGCCGCCGTCACCATCGTCTTCTTCGTGCTGCTGATCGTCATTGCCTGGGCCGCCAACCGGCTTTCCGGCGGCAATGCCGGCGCGGTCGACCAGGATTAGAGGGGCAAGCGATGCACCGCTATCCGCGCTGGCCCATCCACCTTGCCTTGGTGCTCGCCTGCTTCGTCATGCTGGTGCCGTTCTACTGGGTGCTGAAGACATCCGTTTCGGGCGAGAACATCTTCAGCTATCCGCCCAATATCATCCCGCGCAATCCGCATCCCTTCTTCTATGTCGACGTCTGGTACGCCATTCCCTTCGCGCGTTACTTCTTCAACAGCGTGGTGGTCTCGGTCATCACGATCGCCGCCAATGTCGTGTTCAACGCCATGGCCGGCTATTCGCTGTCGCGCGGCTTCGTCGGCAAGGGCGTGGTGCTCATGCTGTTCCTGTCCTGCATGATGGTGCCGTTCCAGGCGACCATCATTCCGGCCTATCTGATAACGGGCAAGCTCGGCCTGCTCGACAGCTATCTCGGGCTGGCGCTGCCGCAATTCTCCACCATCATCTGCATCTTCGTGTTCAAGGCGAGCTTCGACGCCGTGGCCCGCTCGCTGATCGATGCGGCCAAGATCGACGGCCTGTCGGAATGGCGGATCATCTGGAAGGTGATGATGCCGCTGGCCAAATCGGCCATGGCGACCAATGTGATCCTGTCCTTCATCTGGTCCTGGAACAATTTCCTCTGGCCGCTGATCATGACCCGCTCGGCGGATATGCAGACCTTGCCGCTCGGGCTCGCCCGTTTCCTGTCCTACCAGGAGGACACGACGGGCGCGCTCTACGCCTTCTGCATCATGGTTCTGGCACCGGGCATCCTCCTGTTCCTGCTGGCGCAGAAGGAATTCATCCAGGGCCTGACCTCGGGCGCGACCAAGGGGTGACGTGATGAGCTATGACGGTGGCGACGACGACCTCTCGCGGCCGCGCTGGCGGCGGCTTCTGTTCAACCGCTTCGTCCTGGTGCCGCTCGTCCTGGTGCTGCTCGCCGGCGGCTGGAACCTCTACACGCTCACCCACAATGACGGCATCGTCACCGGCCAGGTCGTCGATGAGGCGGGCCGGCCGGTGGCGGATGCGGCGGTGACGCTCTGGACCTTCAACTTCACCACCTTCAGCGAGACCGCCAAGGCGACGTCGCGCCAGGACGGCCGCTTCTCCTTTGTCGGCAATGCCTCGCACAACATCCAGGTGAGCGCCGAAAAGACCGGCGCGGGCCGCTCTGCACGGGTGCCGATCCGGCTCTATTTCCGCTCTCAAAACGTCAACCTGTCCGAGCCGCTGCGCCTGAAACAGGGGGCCTGAACCGGTCGCCGCCCGGTCCCGGACGGCGGCTGCCCGGCGCGGTGCGGCAGGTCGGCGAGCCAGGCGCTTGAAGGGGCGGCCGGCTCACGCGTGATAGTCGGCCGCGATGGTCTCGTCGACCGGCCCGTGCTTGCCAGCCATGGCGTTAAGGACCGGCGTCAGCAGGACGACGATGACCAGATTGAGGATCACGGTGTAGAAGGCGGTATAGCCGGGCATGACATAGCCGGCAAAGGCCAGCGGATAGGTCGGCGTCAGGTTCGCCGCCACCGCCATGGCGGTGCCGGCGACGGTCCCGACCGCCCAGCCGATCAGCAGCGCCCAGTCGTTGAACCAGCGAGTATAGGCGCCGAGCATCACCGCCGGCAGCGTCTGGATGATCCAGATGCCGCCGAGCAGCTGCAGCTGAATGGCATATTGCGTCGGCACGAACAGGATGAAGACGAGCGCGCCCAGCTTGACGATGAGCGACACCCATTTCGCCATTTGGGCTTCCTGCTTGTCGGTCGGGTTGCGGTTGATGAACTCGCGATGGATGTTGCGCGTGTAGAGGTTCGCCGCCGCGATCGACATGATCGCCGCCGGCACCAGCGCGCCGATGCCGATGGCGGCGAAGGCGATGCCGACGAACCAGGACGGGAAGCTCGCGAGGAACAGTGCCGGCACGGCGAAATTGCTGCCGAACTGCTTGAAGCCCTCGGCATATTCGGGCCGGTCGGCGACGCCCATGGCCAGCGCGAAGAAACCGAGCAAAGCGAGCAGGCCGAGCATGAAGGAATAGGCCGGCAGCATCGCGGCGTTGCGACGGATGGCGGCGCCGCTGCTGGCACTCAGAATGCCGGTCAAAGAATGAGGATAGAGGAACAGCGCCAGCGCCGATCCCAAGGCCAGGGTGGCATAGCTGCCATAGGCGCCGGTGGTGCCGGCAGCGGGCGGTGCCAGCAGCAGCTTGGAGGCCGGAACCGCCGCGAAGATCGGGCCGAAGCCGCCGAACTGCATGGGGATGACGATCACGGCGGCAAAGGCCGTGATGTAAATCAGGATGTCCTTGACGATCGCGATCGAGGCCGGCGCGCGCAGGCCGCTCGAATAGGTGAAGGCGGCGAGAATGACGAAGGCGATGATCAGCGGCAGGTCGGCCAGGAAGCCGCTGCCGGTGACGCCGAGCGCTCCCAGCACGACCTGGATGCCGACGAGCTGGAGGGCGATATAGGGCATGGTCGCGACGATGCCGGTCACTGTGATCGCGAGCGCCAGCCAGCGATTGCCGAAGCGGCCACGGACGAAATCGCCGGCCGTGATATAGCCGTGCTTGTGGCAGACGTGCCAGAGCCGCGGAAAGAACACGAACAGCAGCGGATAGATCACGATCGTATAGGGCACCGCGAAGAAGGCCAGCGCGCCTGCGCCGAAGGCAAGGGCCGGCACGGCGATGAAAGTATAGGCGGTGTAGAGGTCGCCGCCGACCAGGAACCAGGTAATGATGGTGCCGAAGCGCCGGCCGCCGAGCCCCCATTCATGCAACTGGTCGAGATCACCCTTGCGCCAATTGGCGGCGGCGAAGCCGAGCCAGGTGATGAAGCCGAACAGCAGCACGAAGACCGCGAGAGCGGTCCAGTTTGCGTCATGCACGACATCCTCCCACGTCTGCTACCGCTTCGCAGGGTTGGATCGGGCAATGCGCCGGTGCGTCACTCCTCGGTGGCGAAATAGACGGCGGCCGTGAACACGGCGCCGATGATCACCCAGAGGAATTGGTACCAGTAGAAGAACGGCACGCCGATCCAGTAGGGCTCGGCCCTGTTGTAGAAGGGCGGCCAAAGAACGGCGATGAACTGGATGACGAAGAGCAGGTACCACCAGCTCCAGCCGCCACGTTTGCTTCCTGTGTCGCTCATCGCGGCCACTCCTTGCGAAGTATTGGGCCGATCCGATGAAGCATCGTGCTCCCGAATTCTCGTTCTGGCAATGATTTTGAACGCTGGCGGCGGCTCCGGCGATCAGAATCCCGTGGTGGCGCGGGCAATTGCGGCCCTGAGCCCGGCCGCCGGGCTGGTCAGCGGCGCCGGGAGCGCTGTGGCAAGCCCGGCAGCGCCAGCCATCGAGGCCTGGGCGAGCGCCACCTGCGTGGCCCCGCCGCGCAGGGCCGCGTCGGCCGCCTCGGCCACCAGGGCGAGATAGCGGTTGCGGTCGCCGGCCCTGAAGGCTGCCCAGGCGCCAGGAACGAGGCGAACTTCCACCGCGGCGCCGGTCGTCGCAGCCGCCGCTTCGAACAGGGCGCGGGTCGGCGCGAGTGTCGTCTCGACGGTGCAAAGCGCCACGACCTTGCCGCCGTCGCGCACCGCTTCACGCGCCAAGGCCGCGTCGACCCGCAGGGCCGGCATCGTGCCGGCGAGACTGTCGGCCACTGGCCCGAGCGTCGAGCAGGTGAGGATGACGGCGTCGGCATCGCCGCCGAGCGCCAGCAGCGCCTCGCCGGTGCGCCCGGCGATCTCGGGCGTCACCTCGCCGGCGGCCTCGGCATCGGCCAGTAGCTCGGCACGCACGGCATGGCGCAGCATGACGGTGTCGCCGGGCACGAGCGTGCGGAGGGCGGCGTCGAACACCGCGATATTGCTCTCGGCGGTATGCAGGCAGGCAATGCGTAGCAAGGCAGGCTCTCCATCGGGATTGGCGATGCTAGCCCATCCTGCGTCGCGGGGCGCGCCGGATTCTAGTTGGCGACCTCGATCCTGGCGCGCGTGATGGTGGCTTTCCAGCGGGCGTCGTCCTCGGCGATGAAGCCTGCGAAGGCTGCCTCGGTGCGCAGGTCGGTCTCGACGCCGAGCTCGGCGAGCCGCCGGACGACGGCCGGGGAGGCGATGGTCTTGCGCAAGGCCTCGGCCAGTGCGGCCGTGACGGCCGGTGCGAGCCCTTGCGGGCCGAGCAGGCCGTACCAGGTGCCGACGCCGACATTCTTCACGCCGGCTTCGTCCAGGGTCGGGATGGCGGGCGCCGCGGCGATGCGGGCGGGTGCGGTCACCGCCAGCGCGCGCAGGCTGTTCGACGCGACCTGCGGCAGAAGCTGGGGCACGTTCTCGAACAGGAAGTCGATATGGCCGCCGAGCAGGTCGTTCACCGCGGGCGCACCGCCGCGATAGGGCACGTGCACGGCTTCGAATCCGGCCTCGAGGCGGAACAGCTCGGACAGCAGGTGAACTGAGGTGCCGACGCCGGGCGAGGCGAAATGCAGCTTGCCGGCGCGCGCCTTGCCCGCCGCGACGAGGTCGGCGACGGTCTTGGCGGGATTGGCCGGATTGACCACCAGGAAGCTCGGCACCTGGGTCAGCAGGCCGATGGGCTTGAAGTCGGTCGCGGCCCGGTAGGGCGCGTTTTTCGTCAGGTTGGGCCCGATGGTGAGCGGGCCGCCGGCGGTGAACAGCAGCGTGTAGCCGTCCGCCGCGCTCTTCGCGACGGCATTGCAGCCGATCGTGCCGCTCGCGCCCGGCTTGTTCTCGACGATGAAGGATTGCCCGAGCACCTCGCCGAAGGCTTCGGCGACGACGCGCGCCAGAATGTCGGCGGTGCCGCCGGCGGCATAGGGCACCATGAAGGTCACCGGCCGCACCGGATAGTCGGCGGCATGGCCGGTTCGCGGCGCGAGCCCGGCGAGCGGCAAGGCAAGGCAGACGCGCCGCGTCAGACCTTTCGGGAGAGCCTGATCCAAGGGAGACCTCGTAGCGTTGGTGTTGACGTTTGATCAGCCGGCGCACCTGGGCGCGCCGTTCAGCCGCCCGGCACGCTCTTCAGCCAGCCCAGGCGCTGGACCAGCAGCGTGATGGAGAAGCCCGCGACCACCAGCACGGTCGACACGGCGGCGGCCACGGGGTCGTTGACGTCGTAGAGATATTTGTAGATCGCCACCGGCAAGGTGATCTGTTCGCGCTGGGTGATCAGCAGCGACACGGTGAACTGGTCGAAGGAGACGATGAAGGCGAGGATCGCGCCGGCCGCGATCCCCGGCGTCAAGGCCGGCAGGATCACCGCGCGGAACGTGGTGAAGGGCGATGCCCCGAGCAGTTCGGAGGCTTCCTCCAGCTGCGGATTGAGGTCCTGGATGCTGACCAGCACGGTGCGGAACAGGAAGGGAAAGATCATCACCGCATGGGCGGCGAGCAGGCCGCTCCAGGTGTCGATCAGGCCGGGTGGATTGTAATAATGCAGCAGGGCGATGCCGAGGATCAGGTGCGGCACGATCAGCGGCGACAGGAAGACGAATTCCAGTGCCTGGGCAAGCCGGTTCGCCTTCAATTCGCGGATGGCGAGCCCCGCGCTGATCGCCAGCGCCGCGGCGGTTGCCGTGGCGCAGACGCCGATGACCAGGCTGCGCAGCGCCGGCCACAGGAACAGGCCGCTGTCCCAGGCACGTCCATACCATTTCAGCGAAAAGCCCTGGGGCGGGAACTGGAAGAACGAGCGGTCGCTGAACGAGAACAGCACGATCACCGCGAGCGGCGTCAGCATGAAGGCATAGGCGAGCCAGGCGGCGATGCGCACCGGCGTGGAAGGAGGCTTCATCGGGGCTGGTCCTTGTAGCTGCGGATGAAGCGGCGCTGCAGCGCGTAGACCGCGATGACCACGATCAGCAGGATGACGCTGAGCGCGGTGGCGCGCGGCAGGTCGAACAGCACCAGCGCATCGGTATAGATCGCCACCGACAGGAAGCGGATCGCCGTGCCGCCCAGCATCAGGGGCGTCACGATGGCGCCAAGCATCAGGCTGAACACCAGCACGGAGCCGGCGATGAGGCCGGGCAGGGCCAGTGGCAAGGTAATGTCGCGAAACGCCCGGATCCGTCCGGCGCCCAGGATTTCGGCCGATTCCAGCAGCCGGCCGTCAATGCCCTCGAGCGAGGCGGCGAGCGACAGGATCATGAAGGGCAGGAAGACTTGCGTCGCGCCGATCACCATGCCGAGCGTATTGCCGGATAGCGGCAAGGGCTCGCTGATGATGCCGGCCGACATCAGCAGCGAATTGATCACCCCGCGATTGCCCAGCATCAGGAGCCAGCCGTAACTGCGCACCACGGTATTGACCAGCAGCGGCGCGGCCACCAGGAAATAGAGGATCGGCTTGCGCCGTGCCGGTGCGCTGGCGATCAACAGCGCCACAGGAAAGCCGATGAGCGCGCACAGCACGGTGACCAGGGCTGCGGCGAGGCCGGTCTTGTAGAACAGCTCGGCATATTGCGCCGAGGCGAGGATCTGCCGGTAATTGTCGAGGGTGAAGCCAGGCAGCAGGATGCCGAAATCCTGCCGGCGGAAGCTGGCATCGACCATTTGCACGAGCGGCACGGCCAGCAGCAGCAGGATGACCAGCAAGGCGGGACTGGCGAGGCCGGCGATCCGGAGCCGGCGCGAACGCAGCCGCGCCCGGGCCGACGGCGAAGTGGCAAGACCGGTGGTCATGATGCGGCGACCGGCAGGCCGATGCCGGCGCCTTCGACGATGGCGTCGACACGGGTGCTGCGGCTGAGCGCAAGCGGCGGTCGTCCGATCAGCCGGGCCTTGAGGCCGAGCCCGTCGGCGCTGCGCAGCAGGACCAATGTCGTGCTGCCCTCGTTGATCACCTCCTCGACCTCGGCGGGCAGGCCGGCCCCGGCGGGCGGCGCGAGGCGAACCTGTTCCGGGCGGATGACCAATCTGAAGGTGTCGCGCGTCGCGGGTGATGCAAGCATGATCGGCGCCGCGCCCGCCCATCCCTGGGCATGGCCGCGGCTTCGGTCGCCGGCATCGGCCGAACAGGTCAGCAAGGTCACGTCGCCGATGAAGTCGGCGACATAGTCGTTGACCGGGCGGTGATAGATGACGTCGGGCGTATCCAGCTGCTCGATCCGGCCGTCGCGCATCACCGCTACCCGGTCGGACAGGAACAGCGCCTCTTCCTGGTCGTGAGTGACGAACAGGAATGTCATGCCGGTTTCCCGGTGGATGCGCTTCAGCTCGCCCTGCAACTGGCGACGCAGCTTGAGGTCGAGCGCGCCGAGCGGTTCGTCGAGCATGAGCAGGGAAGGCTCGGTGGCCAGCGCCCGGGCCAGCGCGATGCGTTGCTGCTGGCCGCCGGACAAGGCCGCGGGCTTGCGATCGGCGACATGGGGCAGCCGGATGAGGTCGAGCATCGCGGCGACGCGCGCGGCGATCTCGGCCTTCGGCCGCCCCTTCACCGCCAGGCCGTAGCCGATATTGGCGGCCACCGTCATGTGCGGGAACAGCGAATAGTTCTGGAACACCATGCCGAGCCCCCTCTGGCGGGGCGGCTGATGGGTCACGTCGCGGCCGTCGATGGTGATGGTTCCGCTGTCGCCGGTCTCCAGGCCGGCGATGATCCGCATCAGTGTCGTCTTGCCGCAGCCGGACGGGCCGAGCAGCGTCAGGAATTCACCGGTCCTGATATCCAGATCGACGGCCCTGAGCGCCTGATAGGCGCCGAAGCTCTTGGCCAGCGCCCGCACGGAGACCTTCGCAACCCCTTGCGATACCTGCGCTTCGCCATGCCATGGCTCGGCTTGCGGCTTCGACAGCTCGACCAATGGGGGCTCCTTATGATGTTGAGAAATTTCACTGAACAAAAATCCATTGCAATGATCTTGTCAACTCCATGCAGCTTGTTCCATATTCCGTTCTCAGAGAAATTTCACTGACGCAATCACCATTGCCAGGAGGGGCCGATATGGATCGCCGCGCGGCGCTGATGCTGGGATTGGGGGGTATGGGCGCCTGCCTGGCCTCGGCGGCGATCGGGGCCGAGGCGGCGCCGCTGCGCGTCTACTGGTCGACCGGACAGCTTGGCCGCAGCCTGAAGGCAACCTTTGTCGACAGTTTCTCAGGAGCCGGCCGTGTCGACATTCTCGAGGGTGGTGACAATCCGCGGTTCACGCAGATGCAGGCGAGCCGCGCCACGCCGAATTTCGATGTCGGCACCTTCACCGACATCATCATGCCCCTGGTGGTTCGTTCGGGCCTGATTGCCGAGCTCGACGGCCGGGCTATCCCCAATCTCGCGGCGGTGGATCCCGGCCTCCGGCCCTGGGGTGCTCACGCGGTTCCCTACGCCTATGGCAGTTGGGGCATCGTCTATAACGCAGCACGCGTGGCGAAGCCTTTGACATCCTGGTCCGATCTGCTGCGATCGGACCTCAAGGGGCGCGTCACCGCTCCCAACATCACCTATAACAGCGCGATCTACACGATCGATGCCCTGGCGCGCCTGAAGGGCGGCGGCTTGACCGATCCCGAGGCAGGCCTTGAAGGCATGCGCCAGGTCAGGCTGTCGGGGCCGGGCTTATGGGAGCAGGAAAGCATTGCCGTCGGCTGGCTGAAGACCGGCGAGGTCCTGGCGACCCCGATCTATAGCGGCAACGCGCTGGCCCTGCTGGACGACCCCGATGTGAAGGACCTGCGCTTCGTGGTCCCGGACGAGGGCGGCTATATCGTGCCGAACAATCTGGTGAAACTGGCGCGCTGCCCCAATCCGGACGGCGCCGACCGGTTCATCGACCACATGCTCGGCGAGCCGGCGCAGTCCGCCTGGCCCTCGCTCGGCCGCAGCCGGCCTGCCAATGCCAGGGCGGTGGTTCTAGCCGACGTGGCAGCCGCGACACCGCCGGCTGGCGAACTCAGGCGCGTCGATGTGGCCTGGTTCGCCCAGAACCGGACCACCTTCGTCCAGCGCTGGAACGCGGTGGTCAACCGTTGAAACAGATGCGTGGCGCCGGGGCGCCGCACCCCAACCCGAAACGAGGATATGACATGAACCAGGATCTGACCCGCCGCGGGCTTCTGGCGGTGGCGGCCGCCGCCGCGCTGCCCTCGCTATCAGGCGATCTCCGCGCGCAGGACGCCAAGCTGTCGGTCAGCTGGTATCCGGGCCTGCTCGGCGCGAATTTCAAGCGCGCCTTCCTCGATACCTTCGCCGAGAAGGACAAGGTGCAGGTCACCGAGGCCTGGGACAGCCCGCGCTTCACCCAGATGCAGGCCGGCCGGGCGCGGCCAAACACCGATGTCGCCGCTTTCATCGACGTGCTGATGCCGCTGGTGGCGCGCTCCGGCCTGGTCGCCAGGCTCGATCCGGCCCGCATCCCCAATCTCGCCAAGGTCGATCCGGCGCTTCTGATCTGGGACGGCCAGGCGGTACCCGCCGCCTATGGCAGCTGGGGCATCGTCTACAACGCCAAGCGTGTCTCGACGCCGCTGAAATCGTGGGGCGACCTGCTGCGCGCCGATCTCAAGGGTCGCGTTTCCCATCCCAATATCACCTATAATTCCTCGGTCTATTCGCTCGACGCGCTCGCGCGCCTCGGCGGCGGCGACCTGAAATCTCCGGAAGCGGGCATGAAGGCGATCCGCCAGATTCGCACCTCCGGCCCCGGCCTCTGGGAGCAGGAAAGCGTCGCGGTCGGCTGGCTGAAGACCGAGGAAATCTGGGCGACGCCCTATTTCAGCGGCAACGTGCTGGCGCTGATGCAGGATCGCGACCTGCCGGACCTGAAATTCGTGGTGCCTGAAGAGGGCGCCTATGCGGTGCCGCTCAATGTCGCCAAGGTGGCCAACAGCCCGAACCCGGCGCTGGCCGACCGCTTCATCGATCATTTGCTCGGCGCCGAGGCGCAGGCCGCCTGGATCGTCGCGGGGCGCAGCCGGCCGGCCAATCGCGAGGTTCCGGTGCCCGCCGACGTCGCCGCCTCCGTGCCCGAGATTTCCAGGCTGCGGCGCATCGACTGGCTCTATTTCGCCGAAAACCGCAATGCGCTGGTCAATGCCTGGAACGAAGTCGTCAACCGCTGAGGCGCCGCCCTCCGGCCGCCCCCGTCAAGGCCTCATGGCCATCTCGTCAAATGGAGTTCTCCCCATGTCGTCCATCATCCGCGCCGTCAGCGAGCATGTCGCCGAGCCGGCCGAAGGCCTCTGGTCCAATTGCCTCGTCGTCGACGGTATCGCCTATCTCTCCGGCATGACCGCGCGCGATCGCCAGATGAAGGCGGTCGACGGGCTCGACGAATATGAGCAGACGCGGATCATCTTCACCAAGCTGAAGAATCTGGTCGAGGCCGCCGGCGGCACGGCCGGCGATATCGTCAAGCTGACCATTTTCGTCACCGACATCAGCCAGCGCGAACAGGTCTGGAAAGCCCGCAAGGAATTCTTCAGCGGAAATTTCCCGGCCTGTTCGCTGGTCCAGGTGGCGGCCCTTGCGGAGCCTGCGATTAAGGTTGAAATCGAAGGCATTGCCCATATCGGAGCAAGCGGACGCTGATATCAGGCGACGACGCGATGCTGAAGAGGAATGCCATGGAGCGCGTGGGCGACCAGATCCGCAGCGGGACGAGCAGGTCTTCGCGCTCCCGCCCCGCGCGCATCAGCTTGAAGCAGGCGGCCTATGACGAGATCAAGCGCCTGATCGTCACCTTGAAGCTGCGTCCCGGCGAGCGGGTCAACGAGCAGGTGATCTGCGACCTGATCGGTATCGGCAAGACGCCGGTCCACCAGGCGCTGCAGATGCTGAGCGCGCAAGGCTTCGTGCAGATCGTGCCCCGCAAGGGCATCGTGATCACGCCGGATTCGCTCAACGATGCCTTGACGGTGCTTGAGGCGCGCATCGTCATCGAAACCGAAATGGCGCGCTTCGCCGCCCAGCGCGCCGACACGACCGTCGTCGAAGCGCTCGAACGGATTCTCTCAGGGGGGCGTCGCGCGCTCGAGACCGAGGATTTCGAAGCGTTCATGCGGCATGACCGCGCGTTTCACGAAAAGATCGCCGAGGCCGCGGGCAATGCCATACTGCTCGAGACGCTCGGCGCGCTTCACGCGCGCATCAGCCGGATCTGGCATTTGCGCGCCTGGAAAGTCGACAATCTCCAGAAAACCCAGGACGAGCACACGGCCGTGTTCAGGGCCTTGGCGGCGCGCAATGCCCAGGGCGCGGCGGACGCCATGCGCACCCATATCGAGACGCTGCGCCAGAACATCGTCGACGCCTCGATCGCGGCGGCCGATGTCGGCGGCCAATCCTGATCCTTCCGGTCCCTGATCGCGGCCGGGCAGGGGCGGCGAGAAACATCTGCGCAGCGGCGCCTGCCCTGGCCGGGACCGGTCAGTCTTTCGCCGGCTTGTCCTTGGCCAGGAAGCCGCCGATGGTCGCGTCGGTGTGGAAAATCGGCTTTTCGTAATAATGCGGGCCGTCATAGATCTCGATCAGCAGGCTGCGCTTGCGCGCAATCGTCGGGCCGTGCGGGTGGTCCTTCGGGTTCATGTAGAATGAGCCGGGGACCAGCAAAAGCTTGCTGTCGGTATATTCATAGGCGCCCTCCAGGCAATACATGAACTGGTTGGATGCGTGAGAGTGCTTGATCGGCACGCCTCCGCCCTCGGCGAAATCGAGAACGGCGATGCTCGCCCCCGTCGCTTCATTCTTCCAGAAGAAGAACTGCCGAAAGCCGTAATCGGGAAAATCGAGCCACGCTTCGGGCGCGATCTGGCTCATCTGCAGCAGAATTTCCTTGGTCAATTGCCTCTCCTCGCCGCGCTCCCGGCGCCAACGCTCGGCCATTCGGCCTGGCATCGTGCAGTGAAATTTTACAGATGAGACGATATGCGCCACAATGACCGAGGTCAAGCGTCCACGCGCATCCGGGGAGAGGCTCAATGCATGTCGAAATTCGTCAGGAAACGATTGAAAAGCTGAAAGATATTGCGGTTTCGACACTGACGACATGCCTGTTCAGGCGCGGCTTCCGAAATCGCGTGATTCATGGAGTTTCACAGGTTCATCCGGGAGCCCGCACCATGGTCGGCCGCGCCTATACGCTGCGGTTCATTCCGGCGCGGGAGGACATCGACACGATGGATGCCTATCAGCGCGATGATCATCTTCATCGCCGCGCCGTCGAAGAATGTCCCGCGGGATATGTGCTGGTCATCGATGCCGGCGGCGACACCACGGCGGCGTCGGGGGGCGACATCATGCTGGCCCGCCTGATGACGCGTGGAGCGGCCGGGGTGGTGACCGATGGTGGCTTTCGCGACAGCCGCGATATCCGGCAGCTCGATTTTCCCGCTTTTCACCGAGCGCCGGCGCCGACATCGAGCCCTGCCGGGCTCCATCCGGTCGAGCTCGATGGTCCGGTCGGCTGCGGCGGCGTCGCGATCTATCCCGGCGACGTCCTGGTGGGGGACGCCGACGGGGTGATCGTCATTCCGGCCGAACTGGCGGAGGCGGTGGCGAATGAGGCAGCCGACATGACGGCTTACGAGGCCTTCGCCGCCAGCGAAGTTCTCAAGGGCCGCTCGATCTTCGGGCTCTATCCGCCGACGCCGCTGTCGCGTGCCGAGTTCGAGGCCGCGCAGGCGAACAAGACCAGGCCTTAGTGCCGGCCACGGTGGCTGTGATGCGGCCGCGGCGCCGGCTCGGCCCGATCATAGGGCGCGTCATAGCCCCGGACTGCGGCAGGTCGCCCGGGAAGCGATAGCTGTAATCGTAATTGGCGCGGCTGCCGGCATTGCCGCTGCCGGCATCGCCGCCGCCCTGGGCGAGCGCGGGTGAACTAATCGCCGCCGCGGCGAACAGGATCAGGATCGGAAGTTTCATGACGATCTCTCCATGTCCGGGGATGCAGCAGCCAACATGGCCACGGCTCTCGGAAATGGCATCGGGTCATCACCGAAACGGGATCGGGCGGCGTCCCAGGGAAACAGGAATTTGAACCGCGGGCCGATGGCCTTCGATGTCGCCGTCAATGCCCGATCGGCGCGGGCTCGCCCTGCAGTCCGGCTCAGCCGCCGAAATGCGGCTCGGGCAGGCCGGTCACGCCGAGGCCGTGAAGGGCGAAGAGCGCGCCGGCATGCGGCGTCACCGCCCGTTCGGCCTCGGGCACCATAGCGGCGGCCGAGGTGACATAGAGAATGTCGAGTCTGGGCCCGCCGAACGTGCACATGGTGGGATGTTTCACGGGCATGTCGATCAGCCGGTCGAAACGCCCCTTGGGATCGACCCGGGCGATCTGGCCGCCATGGATCAGCGCGCACCAGTAATAGCCTTCGGCATCGACGGTGGCGCCGTCGCAGCGCCCGGCAATGTCGCGGGTCGAGAAGAACACCCGGCGGTTGGAAATCACCCCGTCGTCTATGTCGAGATCATAAGCGAAGACCGTCTCGGCCCGGCTGTCGGCGAGATACATGGTGCGGTCGTCCGGCGAGAAGGCGATGCCGTTGGAGACGATGAAGCCCTGGTCCATGCGGCGGACCGAAAGATCCGCATCGAGCCGGTGCAGCGCGCCGGTCGGATGGGTCAAGTCGCCATTGCGCGAACCGCACCAATAGCGGCCGCGCCGGTCGCATTTGCCGTCGTTGAGGATATTGGTCGGCTGGTCGGGCTCGGGGTCGACGATGGTGCGGACGGCACCGTCGGCAAGGTCGATCGTCGCGAAACCGGTCTTCAGCGCGCCGACGAGCCCGCCGCCGCGGCGGAACACGAAGGAGCCGATGATCTCGGGCATGGCCCAACTGCTGAGCTTGCCCGCCACATCCAGCCTGTGCACGGCCGGCGCCAGCGCGTCGACCCAGTAGAGCGCCTGCTCGGGCCCATGCCAGCACGGGCCTTCGCCGAGCTGGTTGGCGATGTCGGCGACGATCTCGATCGCAGGTTCACGCATGGCTCACCAGGGCAAGGGCTGGTCGGAATAGGTGACGAAATTGCCGGTATGGTGGCGGCCGGCCCGATGAATGACGCCGCGCATGCCGGCGACGCTTTCGTCGACCGGCACCCGCCCGCCGGGCTCGGTCGCCGCCCAGCCCGGATGCAGCGCAAGCACGCAGATCTGCCGGTGAGCGAGATCGACCGCCAGCGTCTTGACGATCATGTTGAGCCCGGCCTTGCTCGAGCGATAGCCATAGGAACCGCCGGAATTGTTCAGCGCGATCGAGCCCATGCGGCTCGACACGAAGACCATCTGCTTCAACGCGCTTGCCGCGACATGCTCGACGAAACATTCGGCGAGTTTCATCGGGCCGATCAGGTTGGTCTCCAGGATGCGCCGCCAATTGGCGTAGTCGGTCTGGCCGAAGGGCGGATGCGGCCGGCCGATGCCGGCATTGTTCAGGACGATGTCGATCGGCTCGCCGTCGAGCCGTTCGGCCAACGCCTCGATCGCCGCGTGGTCGGTGACGTCGAGCTTCGAGATCTCGATGTCGCCCTGGATCGCGCGCGTCTCGCTCGCGCTGTCGGGATCGAGGCAGGTCGCCAGCACGCGGTGGCCGTCGGCGGCATATTGGCGGGCGAATTCGACGCCGAGGCCGGTGTCGCAGCCGGTGATCAGGATGGTCGCCATGGGAGGCCTTTGTCGGTGAGGGATTGCGGGTGTTTGCTGCTGGCAAGGGCTGCCTTGGCGGCTCGCTCTACGTCACCCCCGGCGAGCCAGAGCAGAAGCCTTTGCTTCTGCGGAGGCGAGGGAAGGGGGTCCAGGAGCCGACGGGCGATGTCCTCCGCGCATGCGTTCGGGTGATCTTGCGCTACCGACCGAAGAGCCCTGCAACCCCTGGACCCCCTTCCCTCGCTTCGCTCGCCGGGGGTGACGTCGGGTGATGCTCGAAGGAGGGCCAAATCGGGTGCGCGGAACATGTTCACGCCGTTTCTCGCGGCCTGCCCAGCTCCACACCCATCCCACCCGCCGCCGAGCTCTCCAGGCAGGCCATGACGAAAGCCAGGCCCGCGACGCCGTCGGCGATCGAGGGCGTCAGCGTCTCGGTGGTCGGCATCAGCCCGCGCCGGGCCAGCATGTCGTCGGCAAGGCCGCAATAAAGATTGGCCACCGCCTCCTGCAGGCCCTCGGGATGGCCCGGCCGCATCAACCGGGTCGCGGCCTTGGCCATGTCGGTGAGGTTCGGCTGGCCGGCCCCGATGATCCGGATATCGCCGTCGAGATTGGCATGGACCAGCCGGCCGTGGTTGCGATGCTCCCAGCGCAGGTGACCGGTCTCGCCGAAGACGGCGACCGACACCTGGTTGGAGGTGCCGGCCGCGGCATTGCAGACGTCGAGCCGGCCGCGCGCCCCGCCGGCGAGCCGGAAGCGCACCTGGGCCACGTCATGCACCCGCCGCCCCGGCATCAGGGTGCCGACATCGGCGGAGACGCTGGCGAACGGTTCACCGGTGAGGAAGCCGACGAGGTGATGGGCATGGGTGCCGATGTCGCCGAGCACCAGCGACGGCCCGCTGACCGCGGGATCGAGCCGCCAGCGCTTGGCGGCATCCGGTCCGTCCTCGACCCGGGTGGCAATGCCGCCGGCCATGTAATCAACCTGGACGAGCCTGACCGCGCCGATCTCTCCGGCCCGGATCCGCGCGCGCATGTCCCGGATCATCGGATAGCCGGAATAGGTATGGGTCAGCGCCACCACGCGGCCGCTCCGGCGCGCGAGCTCGGCCAGCGCCCGGGCCTCGCCGAGATCATTGCACAGCGGCTTTTCCACCATGACGTCGAGGCCGGCTTCCAGCGCCATGCGGACATAGCGGGCATGGCTGTCATTCGGCGTGACGATGGCGATGGCCTCGATGCCGTCGGGCCGCCGCGCCTCGACGGCGATCATCGCCTCGACGCTGGCATAACAGCGCTCGTCGGCAAGGCCGATGGCGCGGCCTTCGGCGAGTGCCCGTTCCGGCCGCGACGATAGCACGCCGGCCACCAGCTCGAAGCGCTGGTCCATGGCGCTCGCCACCCGGTGCACGGGACCGATGGTGGAGGGCGGCGCACCGCCGGCCATGCCGAGCCGGAACGGCCGCCCCAGACAGTCGCGGACCGGATTGATCATGGCTTCCCCCCGAGGCCCAGGATCGTGTCGAGCATTGTTCCGTCGGGCAAGGGCCGCCGGATCGCCGCATCGAAAGCCGTTTCGCTAACCCGGATGATGTGGTCGCGAATGAAGCGCGCGCCTTCGGTCGCCCCGTCCAGGCGGTTTTTCAGGCAGCATTCCCATTCGAGCACGGCGAAGCCGTCATAGCCATGGCGGGTCAGCCGGGAAAAAATGCCCTTGAAATCGACCTGGCCGTCGCCGGGACTGCGGAACCGGCCGGGCCGATCCAGCCAGTCGCCATAACCGCCATAGACGCCGCTGCGGTCGCTCGCGACGAATTCGGCGTCCTTGACGTGAAAGGCGCCGATGCGACCGTGATAACGGTCGATGAAGCCGAGATAGTCCATATGCTGCAGCAGCATGTGGCTGGGGTCGTAGAGGATCCTGGCGCGGGGGTGGTGGTCGACCAGGGCCAGGAAACGCTCGAAGGTCGCACCGTCATGCAGGTCCTGCCCCGGATGCAGCTCGAAGCAGAGGTCGACATTGGCCTCGTCGGCATGGTCGAGCAGCGGTCGCCAGCGGTTCGCCAGCTCGGCGAAGGCCCGGTCGATCAGCCCTGCCGGCGGCGGCGGGAAGAGGTAGAAGAACGGCCAGGCGAGGCCGCCGGAAAAGGTCGCGAGCCTGGTGACGCCCAGCCGGCCGGCGAGCGTTATGGCGGCGTGCAGATCGGACGCCGCGCGGGCCTGGCGCTTCGCCGGGTCGCCACGGCAATCCGCCGGCGCGAAGACGTCCATCACCGCGTCATAGGCCGGATTGACCGCCATGAGCTGGCCGGCGCGATGGGCGGCGATCTCGCTCACGGCCAGCCCGCGGCGGCGCATCAGGGCTTCGATTTCACCGATGTAACCGCTTGCGTCGAGGCGCCCGAGGTCAATGAAGCGGGGATCGTGGACGGGCACCTGCAACGCCACGAAACCGGTCTCGGCGGCAAAGCCGGCCATGCCGTCCAATGTGTCGAAAGGCGGCTCATTGCTGATGAACTGGCTGATGAACAGGCCGGGGCCACGGATCGTGCGGGGTGGCGACACGCGTCTTGCCTTCCTTGAATGACGCGGCGATGATAGCGCTTACACCGATCATTGCAATTGCCGAACGCGAGCGAGCCAGCATGACCACGCGCATCAAGACGCCGGAGACCCTGCGCAGCCACCGCTGGTACGGGCCGAACGACATGCGGTCGCACTCGCACCGCCAGCGCACCCAGCAAATGGGCTTCCGCCGCGAGGAGTTCATGGGCCGGCCGGTGATCGGCATTCTCAACACCTGGAGCGAGATGAGCCCCTGCCATTTCCACCTGCGCGACCGGGCGGAGGCGGTGAAGCGCGGGGTGATCCGCGCCGGCGGCTTTCCGGTGGAACTGCCGGCCATGTCGCTCGGCGAGGTGCTGGTGAAGCCCACCACCATGTTCTACCGCAATTTCCTCGCCATGGAGGCCGAGGAACTGCTGCGCCAATTGCCCATCGACGGCGCGGTGCTGCTCGGCGGCTGCGACAAGACCACGCCCGGCCTGATCATGGGCGCCACCTCGATGGATATCCCGGTCATCTTCTGCTCGGCCGGGCCCATGCTGAACTCCAGGCGCAACGGCCAGGCGATCGGCTCCGGCACCCATACCCGCAAATTCTGGGATGAGTACCGCGCCGGCAATCTCTCCGACGCTGACTGGATCGAAATCGAAGGTATTTCGTCGCGCTCGCCCGGCACCTGCAACACCATGGGCACGGCCACCACCATGACCGCCATCGCCGAGACCATCGGTTTTTCGCTGCCCGGCGCCTCCTCCATTCCGGCGGCCGATTCCGCTCATCCGCGCATGTGCTCGGAGGCCGGCGAGCGCATTGTCGATATGGTCTGGGAGGACCTGACACCCTCGCGCCTGCTCAGCGCCGGCAGCTTCGCCAATGGCGTCGAGGTCTGCGCGGCGCTCGGCGGCTCGACCAATGCGGTGGTCCATCTCATCGCCATGGCCAGGCGCGCCGGCATTCCCTTGACCATCGACGCCTTCGACGCCGCCGCCCGGCGCACGCCGGTCATGGCCAATCTCTATCCGGCCGGCCGTTTCCTGATGGAGGATTTCTATTTCGCCGGCGGCCTGCCGGCTCTGCTCTCGCGCATCGCCGACCGGTTGGATCTCGCCGCCATGACGGTGACCGGCAAGACGCTCGGCGAGAACATCGCCGGCGCGAAAGTGCGTGACGAGGCGGTGATCTGCACGCTCGACAAGCCGGCGGCCTCTGAGCCAGGGCTCGCCGTGCTCTACGGCAATCTCTGTCCCGACGGCGCGGTGATCAAGCCCTCGGCCGCGACCCCCGCTTTGATGACCCATCGCGGCCGCTGCGTCGTCTTCGACGACCACGGCGCGCTCAACCGCGGCATCGACGACGAGACCCTCGGCATCGACGAGAACACCGTCATCGTGCTGCGCAATGCCGGCCCGGTCGGTGGGCCCGGCATGCCCGAATGGGGCGCCTTGCCGATCCCGAAAAAGCTCCTGGCACGCGGCGTCCGCGATATGGTCCGGCTGTCCGATGCGCGCATGAGCGGCACCCATTTCGGCACCTGCGTGCTGCATATCTGCCCGGAATCGCGCGTCGGCGGCCCGCTCGCCTTGCTCCAGACCGGCGACGAGATCCTTCTCGACGTGCCGAACCGCCGGCTCGACATGCTGGTCGACGAGGCCGAGATCGCGCGGCGCAAGGCCGCCTGGGTCGCCCCGCCCAGGCGCTTTTCACGCGGCTATGGCGCGTTGTTCGAGAGCCATGTCCGCCAGGCCAATCTCGGCGCCGATTTCGACGTGCTGGAGCGCGGCGAACCGACGCCCGAGCCGGAGATCTATTGAGGCGCGCCTGTGCTCCGCCCGGCAGTGACGGCATTGAAATGGAACCGAAGCACCCCATCGCCGCCGGGATCGGCGGAAGAGATATGGGTGTTGGAGCGGCCGGCCGGGATCGAATGGGCGTCCTTGCCGGTCAGGCGTCCTGGAACGACGCCATGGCCTGGCGCCGCCGGTCGACGATCAGGCGGGTGACATCGGGCCGGGCATAGTGCCCGCCTTGGTCGAAGTTCTGGCGCTCGCGCCGGATTTCGCGATGATCCAGTGTCGCGACCAGCAGGTCCTCGCGCCCGGTGACCGGCGGCACGACCCAGGCGCCATCCGGCCCGGCGATGCACGAACCGCCATCGGCCGGCATGTCCGGACAGGTCGCCAGCATGGCCGATGCCGGGCTGCCCGCTGGAACATCCTCCTTCCGCATCAGGCCGGAGACGGCCAGCACATAGCTGCGTCCCTCGCGTGCCAGGAAGCGCGTCGTCTCGATGGTGTTGCGGAGGTTTCCCGGCCAGAGCGCCACGTGAAGGTTCTCTCCCTGCGCATAGAGCGCGGCGCGCGACAGCGGCATCCAGTTTTCCCAGCAGTTCAGACCGCCGACCAGGAAGGGGCCGACCTCGTGCACCTGCAGGCCATGGCCGTCGCCGGGCGCCCAACTCAACCGTTCCTCGTAGGTCGGCATCAGTTTGCGATGGACGGAGGCGATGCGTCCGTCGGCGCCGATATGGACCCGGGAACAGTAGATGCTGTGGCCGCCGCGGTCGGCGGGGCGCTCGATAAGGCCCAGCATGACGGCGATGCCATGGTCGGCCGCCGCCTCGGCGATCCTTGCCAAGTGTCCGGCCTCGATCTGGACAGCCTGGTCGAGATAGTGCGCGTGAATGTCCTTTTGCAGGCCGGACTCGAAGCGCGCGCCGTCGGTATGCTCGAGCCAGAAGGGGTAGCCGGGAAGCAGGGCCTCCCCGAAAGCGACGAAGCCACAGCCACGCCCGGCGGCACGCCCGGTCCAATCCGCCATCTTTTCGAGCGTGCCATTGCGGTCCAGCCAGACCGGAGCGATCTGGGCGAGGCCCACCGTCAACATGTCACGCTCCTGGGTCGCCATATCCCGTATCTCCGCTATCCCGTTTCGACTTGCGGCGGGATACGCGGCCGAGCATGATTAGTAAAATTAATCATGCAAATAGGGTCATATCGTGTTTCCTAATGTCACATTGAAGCAGATCCGCTGCTTCCGAAGCGTCGCCGAACAGCGCAGCTTTACCGAGGCCGCGGACCATCTCTGCCTGTCGCAATCGGCGGTGAGCCAGGCCGTGGCCGGGCTGGAGAAGACCCTTGGCGTCGCGCTGCTGCTGCGCGGGCGTGACGGCATCACCTTGACGGCCGCGGGCACGTCGGCGCTCGCCGAGGCGCGTCTGGCGCTTGCCTCCGTCGAGCGGCTGGTCTTCGGCATCGGCACGGCGAGCACCCTGAAGGGGGCCTTGCGTGTCGGCGTGGTGCAGAGCGCGGCCATCCGGCTTCTGCCGGGCTGGATGCGGCGCTTGCGGGCCGAGCACCCCGACATCACCGTCAGTCTCTATGAGGGGACCGATCCGGAAGTCACGGCATGGGTGGCGGCCGGCATCGTCGAGGTCGGCATTACCAGCCGCACGCATCCCGATCTTGCCGCGCGACCGGTCTTCACTGACGATTACGTGGCCGTCGTGCCGTCAGGCCATGCCTTCGCGGCGCGGGCATCGCTCGCCCTCGGGGAATTGGACGGGCAACGCATGCTGCTGTCGGGCGGCGGTTGCGAAACGCTGATCCAGGAACTGCTGGCCGCGGCGTCCAGTCATCCCGAAATCGTTTGCCTCGTGCGCGACAACGCGACCCTCGTCAGCATGGTCGGTGAGGGGCTCGGCCTGACCGTCATGCCGGAACTGGCCCTGCCGGCGGACCATGACGGCGTCGTGGCGGTTGCCCTTCGCCCGAAGCTGCGCCGGACGCTCCACGCCTTGACCAATCCGCTCGATGCGCTCGGGCCCGTGGCCATGGCGTTCCTGAAGCTGATCGACGACATCGGGCGACCGGCCGAGCCTCTGTGACGAGGATCCAGGCGGCGCGGCCGCCGGCCATGCCGCTGCGCGGAGGCTCGAGCCCGAAGCCTCAGGGGATGTCGACAATCTCCACCCAGTTCGGATCGCGCCCCATCGGATAGCGGTTGAGGACCTTCAGCGCGCCCGTCTCCGGCTCGATCGCATAGAGGGTCGCCGAATGCGACTTCTGGCCGACGGCGACGAGGAAGCGTCCGCGCGGATCGATGGCGAAGCCGCGCGGCTGTTCCTCGGTCGGCACATGGCCCGCCGGCGTCAGGTCACCGGTCTCGCTGTCGACCTTGAAGATGGCGATGGTGCTCGAGCGCCGCTCGGAGACGTAGAGGTAGCGGCCGTCCGGCGTGATGCGGATTTCCGAGGCCCAGGGGGCGCCGCCCTGGAAGCCCGGCGGCAGCGCGCTGGCGGTCGCGAGCCGGGTCAGCGTGCCGGCGCCGGCATCGAATCTGAGGGAAATCACCTTGGCGTCCAGCTCGTTGACGAGAAAGGCGAAACGGTCGTTCGGGTGAAACACCAGATGACGCGGCCCCTGGCCCTTGTCGGTTTCGACAAAGGGCGGAGTGTTCGGCGTCACCTGGCCGGTGACCGCATTGAAGTTGAACTGGAGCACGACATCGCCGCCGAGATTGGCGGAAAAGACATGGGTGTTGGAGCGGTCGGTCAAGATCGAATGGGCGTTCTTGCGGGTCGGCAGAACCTGCACCGGTTCGCCCTGAACCAGGCCCTGAGGACCGATCGGGTTGATGGCGATCTTGTCGCCGCCATAGGAGGCGCTGAGCAGGAAGCGGCCGCTCCGGTCGGTCGCGATATAGGCCATGCTGTCGGGCAGCGGCACGGTCGACAGCAGGCTGAGCTTGCCATCCGCCTGATCGATGCCGAAGGAGCTGACCGAGAAGGGTTGCGAGCGCAGCGCCACATAGAGATAGCGCCGGTCCGGCGAGATCGCCATCGGCATGGCCGTGCCTGACGTCGCGACCGTCTGGACCGGCCGCAGCGCGCCCGCCGCAGCGCGCCCGCCGCGGCATCGAGCGCCATGACGGTGATCTCGCGGCTTTCGGCATTGGAGACGTAGACCATGGTCGCCGCCGATGCGGCGGAAGCCGACAGGCCGGCGAAACATGCGACCATGGCGGAAGTCTTGAGCCATCCCATCACGCGGTCCTCCCGATTTTATTGTAGGACCGGCTGCGCGGCCCGCGGAGCCGGCCTCGGCTCTCTGGTCGAAAGCTTGGAGAGCGGCTGAGAGGGCGTCTAGCCCAAATGCCGCATCGATCGATCCAGCCTTTGGATCGATCGATGGCCTGAGCCTTATTCGGCGGCGATCGGCCGCTGGGCGAAGTCACCTTGCGCCAGACCTGCCACGAGGGCCGAGAGTTCGTCCATCTCGCCGGCGGTCAGGTCGGTCAGCGGTGTCCGCACCGGCCCGGAATCCCGGCCGACCACCTTCATGTCGGCCTTGATGATCGACACCGCATAACCCTTCCGGCGGTTGCGGATGGCGATCAGCGGCAGAATGAAATCGTTGAGGCCGGTCTGCACCGTCGCGCGGTCGCGCTGGCGCACCGCAGCGTAGAACTTGGTGGAGAATTCGGGCACGAAATTGAACACCGCCGACGAATAGGTGGTGACGCCCATTTCGAGATAGGGCAGGGCGAAGGTCTCCGCCGTCGGCAGGCCGCCGACATAGGTCAGCCGGTCGCCCATGCGGGCGCGGATCCGCTGCATCAGCTCGATATCGCCGACGCCGTCCTTGTAGCCGACCAGATTGGGGCAGCGCGCGCAGAGCCCTGCGAGCGTGTCTTCGGTGAGAATGGCATTGTCGCGGTTATAGACGATCACGCCGAGCCGGGTCGCGGCGCAGACGGCCTCGACATGGGCGGCAAGCCCGGCCTGCTCGGAATTCACCAGATAGGGCGGCAGGAGCAGGATGCCGTCGGCGCCGGCACGCTCGACCTCGGCGGCAAGTTCCGTGGCGATCGCCGTGCCGTAGCCGACACCCGCCAGAACCGGCACCCGGCCTTTGGTTTCGTTTGCGGCGATGCCGACGATGCGGGCGACCTCGGCCGGCGTCAGCGAGAAGAATTCACCGGTGCCGCCGCAGGAGAACAGGCCCGCCACCTCATAGCCGCACAGCCAGTCGAGGTTCGACCGATAGCGTTCCTCGTCGAAGCCGAAGTCGGGCCGGAACGGCGTGACCGGAAAGGACAGGAGCCCACTGCCGATCGTCTGCGCCATCTCGCGCGGTGTCATCTTCGTCATCAGCCCTTGCCTCCCGGGACGGGGCGGCGATCGCGGTCGCCCCACAGCGGCAGCAATAGGTCATGATCGATGCGGCGAGGGAACAAACGCTGGATCGAACCATGCCAAATTTGAACTGATCAGCGCGTCCCGGCGAGCTTGCGCGCCATATCGACGATGATCGGTAAAAGCGGATGGCGGTTGTCGGTGCGCCAGACCATGAACAGTTCGGCGGGGCGCGGCCTGGGGATCTGCACCGGCCTGAGGACGACGTTGCGGAACTGCAGGTTGACCGCGGCCTCCGGCACCAGGCTGACGCCGACGCCGGAATGGACCAGCGCGAGGATCGAATGGATCTGCGCGAGATGCTGGACGTAATTGGGCAGGATACCGGCCCGCGAGAAGGTCTCGAGCACCAGGTCGTGGAAATAGCGCGCTTCGTAGGGCGCGTACATGATGAAGGGCTGGGCCGCCAGTTCATCGAGCCTGATGCTGGCGGCTCCGGCCAGCGGGTCATTGGCCGGCAGCGCCGCGAGCAGCGGTTCCGCCGAGACCCGGAACGCGCCGAAGCCGGCGCGCGGGACCGGTGGCCGCAGCAATCCCAGCTGGATTTCGCCGGAATGCAGGCGCCGGAGCTGCTCGCCGCTGACCATTTCCTTCAGCGTCAGCTCGACCTCGGGCAGGCGGCTCCGGCAGGTCGCCACCAGATCCGGCAGGTAGCTATAGGCCGAGGTGGCGGTGAAGCCGATATTGATCGACCCGGCCTTGCCGTCCGCGACACGCCTCGCCAGCAGCGCCGAGCTTTCGGCAAGCTGCAGGATGTGACGCGCCTCGACCAGGAAACTCTGCCCGGCGGGGGTCAGCCGCACCGAGCGGCTGGTCCGCTCCAGCAGCGCGACGTCGAGCACGCGCTCCAGGATCTGGATCTGCCGGCTGAGCGGCGGCTGCGTCATGTTGAGCCGCTCAGCCGCCCGGCCGAAGTGCAGTTCGTCGGCAACCGCCACGAAGCAGCGCAACTGGCTCAGGTCGAACATGGCATCCGTCATATCCAGGGCGGCGATGCGGGCCCGGCGGCCGGCGCCGGTCAGTTCTGCAGCGAGATGCCCGCCTTGTCGATGATCCCCTGGAATTTCGCGATCTCGGCCACCGATTTATGCTTGGCCTCCTCGCCGGTGGAGGGCGTCGCGGCAGCGCCCATTTCCTCGAAACGGGCGACCACGGCGGGCTCGCGGAGGACTGCCTGCATCTCGGCGACGAGCCGGCCGCAGATCTCGCCCGGCGTGCCCTTGGGCGCCAGAAAGCCGTTCCACGAGGTGACGTCGAAGCCGGAAAGGGTCGCCGAGAGCGGCGGGATTTCCGGTGCGATCTTGGCCCGTTCGGTCGAGGTCACGGCAAGCCCCCTGATCGTGCCCGCCTTGTAGTGGGGATAGGGTGAGGTGAAATTGTCGAAGGACAATTTGACGTTGCCGGCGATCAGGTCCTGCACCAGGGCCGCCGAGGACCGATAGGTGACGTGCTGCATCTTGACGCCCGCGAGCTGCATGAACAGCTCGCCGCAGAGGTGGATCGAGGTTCCGATGCCCGACGATCCGAAATTTTCCTTGCCCGGATTGGCCTTCAGATAGGCGATGAAATCCGCGACGTTGTCACCGGGCACGGACGGGTGCACGCACATGAAATTCGGCTGGGCGGAGGCGAGCGACAGGAATTCGAAATCGTCGATCGGCTTGAACGGCAGGCGTTCCTTGTAGAGGTTCGGATTGATCCCGTGGGTCGAGACCGTGGTCATGCCGATGGTGTAGCCGTCATTGGCCGTGCGGGCGAGCGCCGCGACACCGGTATTGCCGCCGGCGCCGGCGCGGTTTTCGATGACGAAGCTCTGGCCCATCCGCTTGCCGAGATATTCGCAGATGATCCGGCCGGTGACGTCGGTCACCCCGCCGGCGCCGAAGGGGATGATCACGGTGACCGGACGGTTCGGATAGGCCTGGGCGAAGCCGGATCTTGCGACGAAAGGTGTCGCCAGCGTGCTGCCGAGCAGGCCGAGCGCCTGTCGCCGGTCGAAGCGGTATCTCATGTTTCCCCTCTTGTCGTTTCAACAGCTTGACGCTGTCTTTTTGGATTTCGCCGGATGGACGATGGCATCAGACCATATGGCGCGAGGTCGAGCGAACAATGCCGCATGGTCTATCGATCAATGCAATTGTTGTATCGATCGCAAGCCGGCGCAAGGCGAACATGGCGGCATGATTGCCCCGGGGCGCGGGCGGCGGACATGGAACATTGCAAATGGCATGGTCGTGGGCCTGGATCGGCGATCATGCCCGTCCATGTTGGCTCGGTCATGTTGATTGCCGCCGGAAGTTGCGCTTTCCTCCGGCATGAACCGTCCCCCGGGCAGGAACACGTGCCATGCCGCTTACGCTGAAGGGATCCTGCCGCTGCAAGGCCGTCAGCTTCTCGGTCGAGAGCCACACGCCCTGTCCCTATCAGCTCTGCTACTGCTCGATCTGCCGCAAGACCGCGGGCGGCGGCGGCTTCGCCATCAACATCATGGGCGATGCCGCGACGCTGAAGATCAAGGGCAAGCGCTCGATCGGCCTGTTTCGCGCCGAGATCTGTGACGACAAGGGCCATTGCGCGATATCGAGCGGCGAGCGGCGCTTCTGCACCGCCTGCGGCACGGCGCTGTGGGTGTGGGATCCGAGCTGGCCGGAACTCGTCCATCCCTTCGCTTCCGCGATCGACAGCGATCTGCCGGTCGCGCAGGAAAAGACGCATATCCTGCTGCGCGACAAGGCCGGCTGGGTCGAGCCGTCCATTGGTCCGAAAGACCAGGCCTTTGACGGCTATCCCCTGGAGTCCATCGAGGACTGGCATCGCAAGCGAGGATTGTGGGTCGACTGACGCAAGGCATGGACGGACCGGCGCTTGGCCGGTCCGTTGCGGTCCGCCAACGTCAGACGGCAGCCCGGGCGACCGCGAAACTGTCCTCATGCATGCGGTAGCGGGTGATCAAGCCGTCCTCGATCGTGAAATCGATGGCGAATTCGGTCTCGATGGTCTTGGCCGTGCTCTTCACCCGCGAGATGAGTGAGCCGAGTGCGACAGCGCGCTTGTCCTCGACCAGGATGGAGCCGACCTCGAAACGAACAGGTTCGATCCGCTCGAACAGGTCCCGCACGAAGCTCGCGACGCCTGCGCGCCCGGTCTTGCGGCCGATCCAGGACACCCGCTCGGTATCGCCGGCAATCTCCCAGTCGACCGCCTCGCTGAACAGGGCCGCGATCGCCTCTGGTGCGGCGCCGGCTTTCATGGTCTCGAAATAGCGGTTCACCACCGCACGGGTGGTGTCCGCAGGGGCTGCCTCGCCGCGCAGCAGCCGGACGCGTTCCGCGTGGCTGCTGGTGAAATCGGGATCGACATAGATGTGGATGCGGCGGATCTTGAGGCCGTCGAATTCGAACACGTTGCAGAAGCGGCCCTCGGAGACGATCCCGTCGGGCCAGCGCTGCCCGGCGCGGGTGACGCCGCTTTCCTGGCCTTCGACCACGATGGTGTCGCCGGCGACAATGAAGGCGAAGCCGTCAATGTCATGGGTCAGGCTCGCGAGGTCGCTGCCCAGCCGCTCGCCGAACAGTGCCAGCGCCGCCTTGCCATGGCCGATGCCGAATTTCGGAAAGAACAGCTGAACGTCGTCGCTCACGACGTCCAGGAATGTCGGGTCACGCCCGTCGATCTTGCGGAAGTAGCTCTTGATGATCGCGATGCGCTGGCTGTCGCGCGTGCTGTCGGCCATGTTCATCTCATTTATGTAATTTAAGATACAGAAATATGCCGACCTTGAGGGAGGCGGTCAATCGGTTTATGTAAGATGGACTACAGAAAGGATCGGCATGGCCGGCCGCGGACGTCCACGCAGTTTCGACCGGGACCAGGCGCTCGAACGCGCCATGCAGGTGTTCTGGGCAAAGGGATATGAAGGCGCGCAGCTCGTCGACCTGACGGCGGCCATGGGCATCAATCCGCCTAGTTTCTACGCGGCCTTCGGGTCCAAGCAGGAGATTTTCCGCGAGGCGATCGATCTCTACCTCGCGACCGCGGGCGCCAATGCCATGCGGGTACTGGACGAGACGCCGGTTGCGCGCGCCGCCGTCGAGGCCATGCTGCGCGCCAGCGCCGCCGTCGCGCTGGCCGCGCCGGAAGCCGGCGGCTGCCTGCTCATCCTCGGCCTGGTCAATTGCCTCCCCGAAAACCAGCCATCGCGCGACTATCTCAGGGATCTCAGGCGCGCGACCATCGAGAGGATCCGCCAGCGGCTGGACCGCGGCGTCGGCGACGGCGATCTCATACAAGGCACCGACACGGCCAAGCTCGCCTCCTTCTACGCCGCGGTCATGCAGGGGCTGTCGCTGCAGGCCCGCGATGGCGCCGGGCCGGAGGAGCTCGATGCCGTGGTGGCCGCCGCCATGCACGCTCTGGACCGGCCCTGAGCACAGCCCAGCCGGCCATGGCCGGCCATGCCGGTCACAATCGAGCGAGCAGCCGCTCGACCCTGAGGATGACCTGTTCGGCCTGATATCTCTGAGGTAGCATCGGCTTGGCTGCCCTGCCGCCGCGCGCGATGGGCGAGCCGGATCCCGCTCGGGGAAAGCGTCATGAAATTCATTTCAGGATTTATCTTCGCTTTCATCCTCCTCGCGATCGCGGGTCTCGCGGTCGCCTTTACCGGTGTCGTCAGCGTCACCGCTCGGGGCCCGGACAATCCCGTGGTGGCGTGGTTCCTGACCACCGCCATGCATCGCTCGGTCGCGCGCCAGGCGGCGGCGCAACCGGCGCCCGCGCCGTCCACCGACCTCAAGGCGGGCTTCCGCCTCTATAACGAGACCTGCGTCTATTGCCACGGCGGCCCAGGCAAGGACCCCGTGGATTTCGGCAAGGGGCTCAACCCGGAGCCGCCGTTTCTGCCCGATACCGCGGCGGGATGGACCACCGCCGAGCTCTATTGGATCGTCAGGAACGGCGTCCGGATGACCGGCATGCCGTCATTCGCCGACAGCCATAGCGATGCCGACATCAGGGCGGTGGTCGCTTTCGTGCAGAAACTGCCCGGCATGACCGCCGAGCAATATGCCGAATATGAAAAGGCGCCGTGAGGCGTCTTACTTCGATCCGCATGCGGAGGCGCCGCATGGCGGCGGGCCTTTCGCGGCCATGGGTCGCAGTCCGTCAGTTCGCGGCCTCGGTCGCGCTGACCTCATAGAGCTGCCTGCCGCTTTCCGCGTCGATGCCGGCAAGGCTGACATTATAGCCCCATAGGCGGCGGACGTAGCGCAGGGTTGCCTCGCGGCCGGCTTCGGCCAGCACCACGCCGTTCTGCACCGTGTGCTGCAGGCGAAGATGGCGGTCGCCCAGCAGGTCGACATCGGTGACCTGGATGTCCGGCCGGTTGGCGCCGACGTCATAGCTGTGGGCGATCGCGGAGCGGACCTTTTCATAACCGCGCTCGTCGTGGATCGAGGCGACCTTGAAGTGATTGTCGTCGGGCTCGTCGGCCAGCACGAACAGCCTGAATTTGCGGATCAGCGCCGGGCTCAGATATTGCCGCAGGAAGGACTCGTCGCGGTGATTGGCCCAGGCATCGATCAGCGTCTCCCGCCAGTTGCCATTGCCGGCGATGTCGGGAAACCAGTCGCGGTCTTCCGAAGTCGGCTTCATGCAGATGCGCTCGATGTCCTGCATCAGCCCGAAGCCGAGCGCATAGGGGTTGAGGCCGGAATAGCGCGGGTCGTCGAAGCCCGGCTGGAACACCACGTTGGAGTGGTTCTGCAGCACTTCCAGCATCGTGCCTTCGCCGATTTTGCCCTGGTCGAACAGGCTGTTCATGATGGTGTAGTGCACGAAGGTGGCGCAGCCCTCGTTCATCACCTTGGTTTGCCGCTGCGGATAGAAATATTGCGCGACGATGCGCACGATGCGCACCAGCTCGCGTTGCCAGGGTTCGAGGATCAGGCTGTTCTTTTCCAGGAAATAGAGCAGGTTCTCTTCCGGCAGGTTGAGGAATTTCTTGCGCTCCTGGGCGTCACGTTCGGCCTCCGAGGGCGTGACGCTTTCCTTGCGCCGGGGCAGCGTCCGCCACAGGTCGGAAAACGACTGCTCCTCATATTCCAGGCGCTCGCGAATGCGATCGCGTTCCTTCTCCGACGACAGCCGCGGCGGCCGCCGATAGCGAAACACCGCCTGGTCCATCAGGGCATGCGCCGCGTCCAGGATCTGTTCCACCGCCGCGATGCCGTGGCGCTCCTCGCAGCGCGCGACATAGGTCTTGGCGAATTCCATATAGTTCAGGATCGCGCCGGCATCCGTCCATTGCTGGAACAGGTAGTTGTTCTTGAAGAAATGGTTGTGGCCGAAGGCGGCATGCGCGGTCACCAGGGCCTGCAGCGCCATGGTGTTCTCTTCCATCAGATAGACGATGCAGGGATTGGAATTGATCACCAGCTCATAGGCGAGGCCACGGCGTCCTTTGCGGTAGAGATGGTCCTCGTGGACGAAGTGCTTGCCGAAGGACCAGTGCTGATACATCAGCGGCATGCCGATGGAAGCATAGGCGTCGAGCATCTGCTCGGAGGAGATGATCTCCATCTGGTTGGGATAGACGTCGAGCTTGAGGTCCTCGAGCGCGATCGTCTCGATGGCGTCATAGGTGCGCGACAGGGTCTGAAAGTTCCAATCGGAACCGGAAAACAGGAGATTTGAGGCTTTGGCGCGTTTATCCACGATGACCCGCCTTCAATGGCCCTTGGAGGCCTGCTGTTTCGCGAAGAGCGTGCGAAAGACCGGGTAGATGTCGGATGGCTTGGCGATGCGCGTCATCTGGAAGTTCGGCCAGTGCTCGCCGACCTTGCGATAGGCGCGCCAGAGCGACGTGCCGTTGTCGGTCGCACCGAAAATATGGCTCTCGCGCTCATCGATGATCTCGACATAGGCGTAATACTGGCAAAGCCGCATCACCTCGCTGTTGAGCAGCGATGTGCAATAGTCGCTATCGTCATAGCCGTTGTCGCCATCCGAGGCCTGGGCGGCGTAGATGTTCCATTCCTTGCTCGGATAGCGCTCTTCGATCACGCGCTGCATTTCCTTGAGCGCCGTCGACACCACCGTGCCGCCGCTCTGGGTCGAGTAGAAGAAGGTCTCCTCGTCGACCTCCTGCGCCTCGTGGGTGTGGCGGATGAAAACGATGTCGATCCGTTCGTAGCGCCGCTTCAGGAACAGGTGCAGCAGCACGAAGAAGCGCTTGGCCAGGTCCTTTTCCCGCTCGCCCATCGAGCCCGAGACGTCCATCAGGCAGAACATGACGGCCTTGGCATTGGGCAGCGGCTGCGGTTCGAAGCGGTTGAAGCGGATATCGACCGGGTCGACGTAGCCGATCACCTTGCGCCGGCGCCGGAGCCTTGCCAGGTCCTCGCGCAGCAGGGCGATGCGTGCTTCCGTATCCGGTTCCGGCGGGGTCAGCGCCTCGAGCGCCGCCAGTTCCGCGGCGATCGCATCCAGTTCCTTCAGTTTCGGCCGCCTGAGCGCGATGCGCCGGCCGAAGCTGTTGCGCATGGTGCGGCCGACATTGATGTTGGTCGGCGAGCCCGCAATGGTGTAGCCGGCCCGTCGCGACTTGAAGGAGACCACCTCCTTCAGGTTCATCTTGATCAGGTCGGGCAGTTCCAGGTCCTCGAAGAACAGGTCGAGAAACTCCTCGCGCGACAGCACGAAGCGGAAATCGTCATCGCCGCCGCCGCTGCCCGCCGGGCCCTTGCCGGAGCCGCCACCGCCGCCCTGGCCGCTGGGCTTCGGCAGCCTGTCACCGGCGACGAATTCCTTGTTGCCGGGCAGGATGTGGTCCCGCCGGCCGCTGTCCTGGGCATGCTGGAAGCTGGGCTCGGCGGTGCCGCGAACCGGCACCGGCACGGCATGGTCGGCATCGACATCCGTGATCTTGCCTGATGTGATCTGGTCGTTGACGATGCGCTTCAGCTCGTCGCGCGCCCGCTTCAGGAAGCGCTGGCGATTGCTGAGGCTCCTGTCCTTGGGATTCAGGCGCCGATCGATGTAATTCGGCATGCGTTTCACCTCGGTTGACGCGACGCCGGGCTGATCCCGGCACCTCTCGACGCGCCGGGCACGGCGCGTCGCCTGATGTCAAAGAGGCTCAGCCGGCCTTGTTCACCCGCATGTACCAATCAACCAGGCGCCGCACCTGCCTTTCGGTATAGCCGCGCTCGACCATGCGCTGGACGAACTCGGTATGCTGCTTCTCGGTGGCGCTGTCCTTTTTCGAACCGAAGCTGATCACGGGCAGCAGGTCCTCGACCTGGCCGAACATGCGCTTCTCGATCACTTCCCTGAGCTTTTCGTAGCTGGTCCAAGCCGGGTTGCGGCCGCTGTTCCTGGCGCGCGCCCGCAGCGTGAACTTCACCACCTCGTTGCGGAAGTCCTTCGGGTTGGCGATGCCCGCGGGCTTCTCGATCTGCGACAGCTCACTGTCGAGAATTTCCCGGTTCAGGATCTGGCCGGTATCGGGGTCCTTGTAATCCTGGTCCTCGATCCAGGCATCGGCATAGGCGATGTAGCGATCGAACAGGTTCTGGCCGTATTCGCTATAGGATTCCAGATAGGCCTTCTGGATCTCGTGGCCGATGAACTCGGCATAACGCGTCGCCAGTTCCGACTTGATGAAGTCGAGATATTTGGCTTCCAGCTCCTGCGGGAACTGGGCGCGCTTGATCGCCTGCTCGAGAATATACATGAGGTGGACGGGATCGGCGGCCACCTCCTTGGTGCCGTAATTGAAGGTCTCCGAGAGAACCTTGAAGGCGAAACGGGTGGAGACGCCGGTCATGCCCTCGTCGACGCCGGCGGCATCGCGATATTCCTGCACCGACTTCGCCTTGGGGTCGACGTCCTTCAGGTTCTCGCCGTCATAGACCCGCATCTTGGTGTAGAGTGGCGAATTGCCGTGCTCGACCAGCCGGGTCGCGACCGTGAAGCGGCTGAGGATCTCCAGCACCTCGGGGGCGCAGGGGTTCTTGACCAGGTCGCTCTCGCGCAGCAGCTTTTCGTAGATCTGACGCTCTTCGGTGACGCGGACGCAATAGGGCACCTTGACCACCAGGATGCGGTCGAGGAAGGCCTCGTTGTTCTTGTTGTTCTTGAACTGCAGCCATTCCGACTCGTTGGAATGGGCCAGGATGATGCCCTGGAACGGGAAGGCGCCGAAATTCTCGGTGCCGTTGTAGTTGCCCTCCTGGGTGGCGGTCAGAAGCGGGTGCAGCACCTTGATCGGTGCCTTGAACATCTCGACGAATTCCAGCAGGCCCTGCGTCGTGCGGTTCAGGCCGCCGGAGAAGGAATAGGCGTCCGGATCGGCCTGGCTGAAATTCTCCAGCTGGCGGATGTCGACCTTGCCGACCAGTGCCGAGACATCCTGGTTGTTCTCGTCGCCCGGCTCGGTCTTGGCGATACCGATCTGGCGCAGCCGCGAGGGCATCAGCCGGACCACGCTGAATTTCGAGATATCGCCACCGAGCTCGTCCAGGCGCTTGGCCGCCCAGGGGGAGATCAGGCCATTCAGCCGCCGGCGCGCGATGCCATATTTCTCTTCGAGCAGATCGGCCATCCGCTCGGGGTGGAACAGGCCGAGCGGCGACTCGAAAACAGGGCTGATCTGGTCGCCGATCTTCAGCGTGTAGATCGGCTGCTTTTCCATCAGCTTCTTCAGCCGCTCGGCGAGCGACGACTTGCCGCCACCGACCGGGCCGAGCAAATAGAGGATCTGCTTGCGCTCTTCGAGGCCCTGCGCCGCGTAGCGGAAATAGCCGACGATCCGCTCGATCGTATCCTCCATGCCGTAGAAATCGGCGAAGGCGGGATAGATTTTGATCGTCCTGTTGGAGAAGATGCGGCCGAGCCGTTCGTCGGCGCTGGTGTCGACCAGGGCCGGCTCGCCGATCGCCATCATCATCCGCTCGGGGGCGGTGGCATACATCGACGGATTTTCACGGCAGGCCAGGAGGTATTGCTGGAGGCTCATCTCCTCCTGGGTCTCGCTTCGGTAGATCTCCGAAAAGAGATTGAAGACGTCGGATTCATGCGGATGCATATCAACCTCCCGCCATGTGCTGGCTGAATAAGATATGAGTCTCCTAGGTCGCTTCCCTGTCCCGCAATCGTGCGCCTCTTGATCGATGCCTCTGCTCCGGGGCGCTGCGGAGAGCATCAGCGCGACTCAGCGCGCCTTCCCTACGATGATAACGCCTGAATGACGCGGCGGTCATGCGTCGTGCTGCCTTTTCCTTCGTCTCTCCCCGCTTCTCTGCATATAGGTATCACCGCGCCTTCCGGTATGGCCGTCACAGTCGACGCAACGCATATGCCGGCTTGTTGATCCAAGCCTACGATCCAAGCCCTTGATCCGGGCTCGTGATCGGCAACAAGCAAGATGCGGGCCTGTGCTCCGGCAGGTCGGCCGGCCGGTGCGGCAGGGCGCGTCTCGCGGGATTTCGCCGGCAGCGGCCTTCCGGTGCGCTTGCACCGTAACGCCGAACGGCGACAGGGGAAACAATCGAGAAGATTTCGGAACGCCGCTGGGCCGGGCGGCCGGTGCAATGGCCTGACTGGATACGCAGCACCGGCCTTCGCGGATGTCGCCGGATCGAGGACGGTGGGCCGGCCGGTGTGGGCCCCTTGCGCGGACGGGTCATGGCGAGACGGAGCCCGTGCCAGAATGGGCAGCCGGAACAGCCATGGCGGGACGCGCGTATCAGGATCGAACAGGCGGCACGCGCCGGCTAGAGCCGTCGTCCGCGACGCCGCGGGTTCGGCGGGAAGCTTGGCGCGACACTTTCGCGGCGGGCTTGTATACGCAGCGGCGGGCGGGCAGGGCAGGCGCCTGCCTGCTGCCCGGTTCCCGCGTCGCTCAGGGCGCCTTGCCGAGGAAGGCGCGGATCGCGGCAACGGTCGCCGCGGGCTGCTCCTCCATCAGCCAATGGCCGGAATTCGGGATCACCGCCTCGGTGACATCGGTCGCCGCCGCCCGCATGACCACGGCCATGGTCGGGCCGAACGAGGCGCTGCCGCCCACCGCCAGCACCGGCATGGTCAGCTTGGCCCGCGCGACGAATGCCTTGTTGTCGATCGCGTCCTGGTCGAAGGCGGCGAACTGGTTGAAGCCCGCATGCATGGCGCCGGGGCGGGCATAGAGCCTGGCATAGTGCTCGCGCGAGGCTTCGCTGAAGCTTTTCGGGTCGAACGAGAACTCGTTCCAGAAGCGGTCGAGATAGATCCGCTCGCGCCCGGCGACGAGACGCTCGGCGTCGGGGCCCTGAAAGGAGAAATGCCAGAGCGCGCGGCTGCGCACGATCTCGTCCCAAGGGCCGATGCCGGGCAGCGGCGCATCCATGATGACGAAGCGTGTCACGCGCTGTGGAAACTGGGCGGCGAAGGCATAACCCACCATATTGCCGATATCATGGGTGACGAGGTCGGCCTTCTCGATGCGCAGCGCATCGAGCACGCCGGCAATGTCCTGTCCCTGGGTCTTCTTGTCATAGCCGCCGGCCGGCTGCGCCGAGAGCCCCATGCCACGCAGGTCCGGCGCAATGACCGTGTGGTCGCGGGCAAGCTCGGCGGCGAGCGGTGCCCACATGTCGCCGGTCTCGCCATAACCGTGAAGCAGCACGACAGCGGGCCCATGGCCGCCGATGCGGACATGCAGCGTGGTGCCGTTGGTCGCAACGTCCTGAGTGCGGAAACCGGCCGGATAGGATTGCACCTGGGCCACCGCCGGCAGCGACAAAGCAAGGGCTCCGAGAGCTCCGAAGAAAAACCGCAACATTTTCGTCTCCTCGATCGCGGCACGGGCCGGCCCGATCGCCGCCCTTCGCATCCTCCGCTTGCGGTCAAATCTGGCGCGGCTCGTCCGTTCGGATTAGGCTGCGATTTCTGGATCTTTTTTTCGGAAACGGCGAACAATGAAACTCGACGGCATCGCCGCCTTCGTCGCTGTCGCCGAGGCCGGTTCGATCAGCGAGGCGGCGCGGCGCCTCAACCTGGCGAAATCCGTCGTCAGCGAGCGGCTGGCCGAACTTGAGCGCGCCGTCGGGACGATGCTCCTGCACCGAACGACCCGCAAGCTGTCGCTCACCGAGGATGGCGCCGCCTTTCGCGAGCGCGCGGTGCGCATCATGCGCGAAGTCGAGGATGCCGCGGCCGATCTCAGCGAACGCCGCGGCGCGCTGACCGGGCCTTTGCGGCTATCGGCCCCCGTCACCTTCGGGCGCATGCATCTGGGCCCCGCGCTCTATCCCTTCCTCGCCGCCAATCCCGGCATCGAACTGACGCTCGATTGCGACGATCGCCGGGTCGACGCGGCAGCCGACAGCTATGATGCGGTTGTCCGTCACGGGCCGGTCGCCGATACGCGCCTCGTCGCCTGGACGCTCGCGCCGAGCCGGCGCCGGCTGGTCGCCTCGCCTGATTATCTCGACCGCCACGGCCGGCCGGCCTCGCTTGCCGATCTGAATGGGCATCGTGGCATTTTCTACACCAATCGTGGTGTCGCCGACTGGCGCTTTCCAGGCCCCGAGGGCGCGGTCACGGTGCGCGCCATGGTCGGCCTGCGGGTCAACAATGGCGACATGATGCGCGATGCGGCCATGGCCGGCCTCGGCATCGCGCTCCTGCCTACCTTCATCGCCGGCGAGGCGATCGCGGCCGGCCGGCTCGTCGTCCTCCCGGTGGGCGCCGAGGCGGAGGAGGAGTTCATCGTCATGGCGCATCCCGAGGGGCGCCGGCCTTCCGCCAAATTGCGGGCGCTGGCCGAGCATTTGCGCCGCGCCTTCGGGCGGCCGCCCTATTGGGACCGCATTCCGGCCAGGCCGCCCGGGGCATAGGCCGGCTGCCCTGATCTGGGGTGGTCCTGGGCTGGCAGCCCGATCGGTCGCGGGTTGTCGTCATGCAGCCAGCATCCCTGGCTTGTAGCCGGGCGGCGACAGTGGAGGCGCGCGCCGCCCGCTTGTCGTCCCATGTATTCGCCTGCGGCGCTGCCCCAATCATGGCTAAGATCACGTTAACGCACGCGAAAGGTATTTTTGTGAGGTTGTGTATACGACGAAAGATTCGCGCGGAGATTGAAAATGAAGCTTACCGTGAAGACGGCGCTCATTGGCGGATGCTTGCTGCTGCTCGGAATGATCGCCGCATTGGGAGCGACGGCCTTTCTCGGCCTGTCGCGGACCCATCACAGCACTGTCGACATCGCGACCAACTGGCTGCCGGCGCTCGACGCGGCGAATGCGATGAACACGAGCGCGGCACGGTTTCGCGCCTCCGAAGCCGCTGTCCTGGTGTCGGTCGAACCCGCCGACGTCGCGGCTGCGGAACAGCGCATGGCCCAGGCCCTGGCGGCGCTTCAGGCCAGCCAGCGTCGCTACGAAGAGCTGCTCGCGAATGCGGAGGAGCGGGCGCTCTACGCGAAATTCGCGCCGGTCTGGCAGGCTTATATGGCCGTCGATGCGCAGCTGGTGCAGCTGGCGCGTAGCGGCAAGGTGGCCGAGGGCGGGGCCCTCTACCGGAACGAGAGCCGCAACCGCTTCGACGCGGTGTCGCGCAGCATCGCCGAGCTGGTCGAGTTCAACCGCCAGGGCAGCGCGAGCGCCCATGCGCGCAGCGAAGCCTCCTACTGGCAGACGATGGTGGCGACGACCGCCGTGCTGGCGGTCGGACTGGTCCTGGCGTTCGCGGTCATGGTCTATGTGGTGACGCGCGTGGCCAGGCCGCTGGATCGGCTCAATGGCACGATCACGGCGCTCGCCGGCGGCCAATTGCAGGTCGAGGTGCAGGATGCCGACCGCGGCAACGAGATCGGCGACATCGCCCGCTCGGTCCTGAAATTCCGCGACCAGTTGCAGGAGGCGGAGCGCCTGCGGGTCGAGCACGCCGCCGCTGAAGCCGCCGATCGGGAGAGGCTCACACGGCGCAACGGCATTTCCGAGCGTTTCGTCGCCACGATGGAGAAGCTGGCCGGCAATTTCGGCCTGTCGTCGAAGGAGGTGGCGGATGCGGCGACCAATCTGTCGGCCACCGCGGAAGAGACGTCGCGCCAGGCGCAGACCGTCGCTTCCGCCGCCGAAGAAGCGTCGAGCAATGTCCAGACGGTGGCCTCGGCCGCGGAGGAACTGTCCTCGTCCATCCGCGAAATCACCGGCCAGGTCGCCCGTTCGGCCAAGATCTCCGACCGGGCGTTCAGCGAGGCCTCGTCCTCCAACGAGCGTATCAGGAGCCTGGCGGAGGCCGGCAACGCCATTGGCGAGGTCGTCGGCCTGATCAAGGGGATCGCCGACCAGACCAACCTTCTCGCGCTCAACGCCACCATCGAGGCGGCGCGCGCAGGTGAAGCGGGCAAAGGTTTCGCGGTCGTCGCGTCCGAAGTGAAGCAGCTCGCCTCGCAGTCGGGCAGGGCGACCGAGGACATTTCGCGCAAAGTCGGGGAGATCCAGGTGGCGACGGATATGACGGTCGGCTCGATCGGTGAGATCGTCAGGACCATTGCCGGTATCAAGGAGGCGGTGGTGGTGATCGCGGCCGCGATGGAAGAGCAGGGGGCGGCCACCGCGGAGATCGCGGCCAATTGCCAGCGCGCGGCGCAGGGCGCGAGCATGGTCACCACCAATATCAGCGGTGTCGGCCAGGCCGCCGAGATGACCGGCGCGGCCTCGACCCAGCTGATGACGCTTTCGGGCGGCCTGTCGGGACAGGCCAGCGACCTGCAGCGCGCGGTGAGCGGATTCATCGCCGACCTGCAGGCGGCGTGAGCCGGCGGGCCAAGGCGGCAAGAGCGCCGGCCCGGCCGCCGGCGCGGCGGGCAGCGCCGTGATGCTCCGTTGCGCGGTCCGCCCTGTCGGCTAGATTCACGCGAGGCCGGCCGGCAGCCGGCCTCGCGCTGATTGGAATGCGATGATCATCAAGCAGTTGATCTACCTGGATGCCCTGGCGCGCGAAAAGCATTTCAGGCGCGCGGCGGAGGCCTGCAACATCTCGCAGCCCACCTTGTCGACGGCCATCGTCCAGCTGGAGGAAGAGCTCGGTGTGCTGATCGTCGAACGCGGACGGCAGTTCAGGGGGCTGACCAAGGAGGGCGAAGTGGTGGTCGCCCATGCCCGGCGCATCCTCGCCGAATCGGATCTGCTCAAGCAGTCGATCGCCGAATTGAGGCAGGGCGTCAGCGGCCGGCTCAGGCTCGGCGCCATTCCGACCGCCCTGCCCATGGTCGCCCATATCACCGGCCCGTTTTCCGCCCGTTTCCCCGAGGTCTCGCTGACCGTGCTGTCGCTGACCTCCCAGGAGATCCAGAGCCGCATCGACAATTTCGAGCTGGATGTCGGCCTGACCTATCTGGACAACGAGCCGCTGGAACGGGTCATTTCCAAGCCGATTTACCAGGAATCCTACGTGTTGCTGATGCGCGAGGACAGCGCCATGGCCGGCCGCAGCGAGGTGACCTGGGAGGAGGCCGCCAAGCTCAAGCTCTGCCTTTTGACCGCCGACATGCAGAACCGCCGCATCATCGACGGCATTTTCCGGTCGGTCGGCCAGGCGCCGGTGCCGACAATGGAAACCAACTCGATCTTCAATCTCTGCTCACATGCCGGCCTGCTCGGCATCTCCTCGATCGTGTCGCGGCAATTGCTCGAGTTCTTCGGCATCCCGCTCGGCACCAAGGCGCTGCCGCTGGTGGCGCCCGACGCCCAGCGCACCATCGGCCTGATCGTCGCCGATCGTCAGCCGGTCGCGCCGCTGGCGCGCAATCTCCTGATGGTGACCGAGCCGGTCAGGAATGCCGGGATCGCTAGGACCCTGGCCGCACGATAGTCTGGACCTATCGCGGCAGGGGAATTGTCCCTGCCATCCGCGATCTGTCGAAAGGCGTCGCCATGTCTGGCGCTTTCAGGATGCCGGTTCCACGCATGGGATGCATGCGTGATAGTTTTTAACTATCACGCATTCGGAACAAACAATTTGAACTCTTCCAGTCTGCGGTCACCATTCATGCCGCGCGATCACCGATCCAACGGTGATGACTGGAGGGAGCATGGCACGATACGCGGCTTGGAATATCGAGGCTGCGCGCGCCCTGGTCGCACGCATGAGCCGTCTCGACGGCGCCGCCATGCCGATCCTGCACGCGCTGCAGGACGAGTTCGGTTATGTCGACCGGGAAGCGGTGCCGCTGATCGCCGATGCCCTGAACCTGTCGCGCGCCGAGGTTCACGGCACCGTCACTTTCTACCATGATTTCCGCGAGCGGCCGGCCGGGCGCCGGGTCATCAAGCTGTGCCGGGCCGAGGCCTGCCAGGCGGTCGGTTGCGAAAGCCTCGTCGACCACCTCGCGCGGCGCCACGGCGTCGCGGTCGACGCCACCACGGCCGATGGCGATCTGACGGTCGAGACCGTCTATTGCCTCGGCAATTGCGCGCTGGGGCCGGCGGCCCTGGTCGACGGCGAACTGGTCGGCCGGCTCGATGCCGAAAGCCTCTCGGCGCTCTGCCACGGCGGCGCGGTCGAGATGGCCCAGTCGCCGGAAGGGGGTGCGGCGTGAGCGAAGCGGCAAGCCCGATCCGGATCTTCGTCCCCATTGATGCCGCCGCCCTGTCGGTTGGCGCGGAAGCGGTCGCGCGAGCGATCCGCCGCGAAGCGGACAAACGCGGCCATCCCGTCGAGATCGTCAGGAACGGCTCGCGTGGCATGCTCTGGCTGGAACCGCTGGTCGAGGTCGAGACCCCTGCCGGCCGGATTGCCTATGGGCCGGTCGCGGCCGCCGATGTGCCTGGCATGTTCGATGCCGGTTTCCTCGCTGGTGGCGGTCACAGGCTCGGCCATGGCCTGACCGAGGAGCTCGACTGGCTGAAGCGCCAGCAGCGCCTGACCTTCGCCCGTGTCGGCATCACCGATCCCCTGTCGATATCGGACTACCGGGCCTATGGCGGCTTTGCCGGCGTCGAGCGGGCACTCTCCATGGCGCCGGCCGAGATCGTTGAAGAGGTCAAGGCTTCCGGCCTGCGCGGGCGCGGCGGTGCGGGCTTTCCGACCGGCATCAAGTGGAACACCGTGCTGGGCGCCGTGGCCGAGCAGAAATACATCGTCTGCAATGCCGACGAGGGCGACAGCGGCACCTTTGCCGACCGCATGCTGATGGAGGGCGATCCCTTCATGCTGATCGAAGGCATGGTGATCGCCGGCCTCGCGGTGGGCGCCACCAAGGGCTTCATCTACCTGCGTTCGGAATATCCCCATGCCCATGCCGCGCTTGGGCGCGCCATAGCGCGGGCCGAGCGGGCAGGGCTGCTCGGGCCCTCGGTGCTGGGATCCGGCCGTGCCTTCCATCTGGAGATCCGGCTCGGTGCCGGCGCCTATATCTGCGGCGAGGAAACCTCGCTGCTCGAAAGCCTGGAGGGCAAGCGCGCCATCGTCCGGGCCAAGCCGCCCTTGCCGGCGCTGCAGGGCCTGTTCGGCAAGCCGACAGTGGTCAACAACGTGCTGTCGCTGGCAACCGTCCCCTGGATCATGGCCCATGGCGCCAAGGCCTATGCCGATTGCGGCATGGGCCGGTCGCGCGGCACCATGCCGGTGCAGCTCGGCGGCAATATCCGGCGCGGCGGGCTGGTCGAACTTGCCTTCGGCATCAGCCTGCGCGCGCTGATCGAGGATTTCGGCGGCGGTACGCGCTCCGGCCGGCCGCTCAAGGCGGTGCAGGTTGGCGGCCCGCTCGGCGCCTATCTGCCGGACAACCTGCTCGATACGCCGATGGACTACGAGGCGCTGGCCGCCGCGGGCGGCATGCTCGGCCATGCCGGCATGGTGGTGTTCGACGACAGCGCCGACATGGCGCGCCAGGCGAAATTCGCCTTCGAATTCTGCGTCAAGGAAAGCTGCGGCAAATGCACGCCCTGCCGGATCGGCGCGGTGCGCGGGGTGGAGACGGTCGACCGGATCATCGCCGGCATCGAGCGGGACAAGAACCTCGCCGTGCTCGCCGATCTCAACCGCCTGATGACCGATGCCTCGCTCTGCGCCATGGGCGGCCTGACCCCCATGCCGGTCATGAGCGCGGTGCGTCATTTTCCGGAAGACTTCCATCGCCCCGCCATGGCCGTGGCGGCCGAGTGAGGATCACGTCATGAGCCTGATCAAGGAAATCGACTTCGGTACGCCGATCCGCGTCGCCGAAAAGCAGGTGACCCTGACCATCGACGGCGAGACCGTCTCGGTGCCGTCAGGCACTTCGGTGATGGCGGCGGCGATGAGCCTCGGCACCAAGATCCCCAAGCTCTGCGCCACCGACAGCCTCGAGCCCTTCGGTTCCTGCCGGCTTTGCCTGGTCGAAATCGAGGGCCGGCGCGGCACGCCGGCCTCCTGCACCACGCCGGCCGAGGACGGCATGGTGGTGCGCACCCAGACGCAGAACCTCGCCAAGCTGCGCAAGGGGGTGATGGAACTCTATATTTCCGACCATCCGCTCGACTGCCTGACCTGTTCGGCCAATGGCGACTGCGAGCTCCAGGACATGGCCGGCGCGGTCGGCTTGCGCGAGGTGCGCTACGGCTACGAGGGCGAGAACCACTTCCACGACAAGAAGGACACATCGAACCCCTATTTCACCTATGACCCGGCGAAATGCATCGTCTGCAATCGCTGTGTGCGCGCCTGTGAGGAAGTGCAGGGCACTTTCGCGCTGACCATTACCGGCCGCGGTTTCGACAGCCGGGTCTCGCCCGGCGGCACGGATTTCCTGGGGTCGGAATGCGTCTCCTGCGGCGCCTGCGTGCAGGCTTGCCCCACCGCCACGCTGATCGAGAATACGGTCATCGAGCATGGCCAGCCCGAACATTCCAAGGTCACCACCTGCGCCTATTGCGGTGTCGGCTGTTCGTTCAAGGCGGAGATGCAGGGCGACCGCGTGGTCCGCATGGTGCCCTACAAGGACGGCAAGGCCAATGACGGCCATTCCTGCGTCAAGGGCCGTTTCGCCTGGGGCTACGCCACCCACAAGGACCGCATCACCAAGCCGATGATCCGCGACAAGATCAGCGATCCCTGGCGCGAGGTGTCATGGGACGAGGCGATCAATCACGCGGCCTCCGAGTTCAAGCGCATCCAGGGCCGATATGGCCGAGAATCGGTCGGCGCCATCACCTCGTCGCGCTGCACCAACGAGGAAGTCTTCCTGGTCCAGAAGCTGGTGCGCGCCGCCTTCCGCAACAACAATGTCGATACCTGCGCGCGCGTCTGCCACTCGCCGACCGGCTACGGCCTGAAGACCACCTTGGGCACCTCGGCCGGCACCCAGGACTTCAAGTCGGTGGCCAAGTCCGACGTCATCCTGGTCATCGGCGCCAACCCGACCGACGGTCATCCGGTCTTCGCCTCGCGCATGAAGAAACGGCTGCGCGAGGGCGCCCGGCTGATCGTCGCCGATCCCCGCCGCATCGACCTGGTGAAGTCGCCGCATATCAAGGCCGATTATCACCTGCAGCTCATGCCCGGCACCAATGTCGCGCTGATCAACGCCATCGCCCATGTCGTGGTCACCGAAGGCCTGATCAAGGAAGACTACGTTCGCGAGCGCTGCGACCTCGTCGATTTCGAGATCTGGGCCCGCTTCATCGCCGATGAGCGCAATTCGCCCGAAGCGACCGAGCAGTTCACCGGCGTGCCGGCGACCGATGTACGCGCCGCCGCCCGCCTCTATGCCACCGGCGGCAATGGCGCGATCTATTACGGCCTCGGCGTCACCGAGCACAGCCAGGGCTCGACCATGGTGATGGGCATGGCCAATCTCGCCATGGCCACCGGCAATATCGGCCGTGAGGGCGTCGGCGTGAACCCCCTGCGCGGGCAGAACAATGTCCAGGGCGCCTGCGACATGGGGTCGTTCCCGCACGAGCTGTCCGGCTATCGCCATGTCGAGGACGACGCGACCCGCCAGATCTTCGAGATGATGTGGGGCCAGGCCCTCGACACCGAGCCCGGCCTGCGCATTCCCAATATGCTGGACGAGGCGGTCGGCGGCACCTTCAAGGGGCTCTATGTCCAGGGCGAGGACATTGCCCAGTCCGACCCCAACACCCAGCATGTCACCGCCGGGCTGTCGGCCATGGAATGCGTCGTCGTCCAGGACCTGTTCCTGAACGAGACGGCCAAATATGCCCATGTCTTCCTGCCGGGCGCCTCGTTCCTGGAAAAGGACGGCACCTTCACCAATGCCGAGCGGCGCATCAACCGGGTGCGCCAGGTGATGGCGCCGCTGGCCGGCAAGGCGGAATGGCAGGTGACCTCGGAGCTGTCGCGGGCGCTCGGCTATCCCATGACCTACAATCACCCGAGCGAGATCATGGACGAGATCGCCCGGCTGACGCCGACCTTTACCGGGGTGAGCTACGACAAGCTCGAAAAGCTCGGTTCGGTGCAATGGCCCTGCAACGACAAGGCGCCGACCGGCACGGTGCTCATGCATGTCGACCGCTTCGTGCGCGGCAAGGGCAAATTCATGATCACCGAATTCGTGCCGACGCAGGAGCGCACCGGTCCGCGCTTCCCGCTGATCCTGACCACCGGCCGCATCCTCTCGCAATATAATGTCGGCGCCCAGACCCGGCGCACTGCCAATTCGACCTGGCATGCCGAGGACGTGCTGGAGATCCATCCCTTCGATGCCGAGAATCGCGGCATCAAGACGGGCGATCTCGTCGCGCTCGCCAGCCGGTCGGGCGACATTTCGCTCAAAGCCGAGGTCTCCGAGCGCATGCAGCCGGGCGTCGTCTACACCACCTTCCACCATGCCGATACCGGCGCCAATGTCATCACGACCGACTATTCCGACTGGGCGACCAATTGCCCGGAATACAAGGTGACCGCGGTCGAGGTGCGGCGGACCAATTACTATTCGCAATGGCAGGAGCAGAACCGCGAGGAGAGCGTGCTGCTGAGGCTGATCGCCGGGCACATGCCGGAAGCGGCGGAGTAGGGCGCCATGTCGGTTCCGGTTTCCCGCTCCACCATCGGACGGACCTTGCGCTACGACCACGCGCTCGACCGGCCGAGCGCCGTCGAGGTGCCGGTCGAAATGCCCGTCAACATCGCCTACGGCAATCTGCCCTATGCGGTGATGATGGCGACGCCCGACGATCTCGATGATTTCGTCGCGGGCTTCAGCCTCACCGAGGGCATCGTCACCGGTCTCGACGAGATCCGCGGCGTCAAGGTCGACGAGCAGGCCGATGGCTTCGTCGTGACCGTCGATCTCGTCGCCGACGCCTTGAGCCGCCACCTGACCCGCCGGCGCAGCCTGTCGGGACGGACGAGTTGCGGGCTCTGCGGCGTCGAGAGCCTGGACCAGGTCCCCGGGGCGAGCCGGGCGGTGGCGCCGGCTGAGCCGGTCGCGCCGCGGGCGATCGAGCGGGCGCTGGCGAGCCTCGACGATCACCAGCCGCTGCACCGGCTGACCCGGGCGGTGCATGCCGCCGCGTTCTGCGATCCCGAGGGTACCATCCTGATGGCGCGCGAGGATGTCGGCCGCCACAACGCACTCGACAAGCTGATCGGCGCCTGCCTGCGCGCCGGCGTCCAGCCTGGCCAGGGCTTCATCGTCATCACCAGCCGTTGTTCCTTCGAGATGATCGAGAAGGCGGCGATCTTCGGTGTCGGCACGCTGGTCGCCATTTCCGCGCCGACCTCGCTTGCCATCGACCGTGCCCATGCGCTCGGCATTGCGCTGGTGGCCGTCGCCAGGCGCGATACGGCCGTGGCCTTCACGCAAAGCCCATCATTTCAGCCCAAGGCCATTGCCTCATGAGCGCCAGCGCGCCGACGGACAAGCTCGCCCAGATGGCCGGCCAGATCGCCGAATTCTTCAAGTCTTATCCGGAGGAGGAGGCCATCGCCTCGATCGCCGACCACATCAACCAGTTCTGGAGCTGGCGGATGCGCGAGGACTTCGTCTCTGCCTATGGGGAGGATCCCGCGGCGCTCGAACCGCTGGTTGCCAAGGCCCTTGGCAAGATCAAGGGGAGACGGCCGAGCGGTATCGCTGCGGGCAATTAGGGCGTGATCGTCTCGTGTTGAATCGGTGTGTCTAGCACGACGGTCAGCCGTCCTTCGAGGCTCGCGCAAGGGCGCGAGCACCTCAGGATGAGGCGGGTAAGTGAGTCGCATCAGCGGTGCTCATGAAGCGTTGCCGGTGCCGTGCATTCGTCACTGCGCGGGTTGCAACACTCCACGACCCTCATCCTGAGGTGCTCGCGCTCTTGCGCGAGCCTCGAAGGACGGCCGACCGAACTGCAAGGCTCTGCGGTTCCATCCAGGGCAGTCAATCTCCGAAAGCCATGCCTTCCCCACCCCCCGGCAAACCTCAAGCCGTCACCCCGGACCGGCGCGGCGACAGGTGCACGCCGGCCAGCATGCAGCGCACCGAGCCTCCGGCCAGCTCGATGGTCGGCACGTCGAGCGGCAGGATCTCGACCGATCGCTCCAGCAATTGGCGTTGCCGTGCGTCGAGCGCGCCCAGCGCCCGGGACGATAGGGCTAGCAGCGGCCTGCCGCTGCCTTGCAGCTCCATCGCATTGCCGGCGAAATCGGCGATCTGGCCATGGCTGAGGTCGATGACGGTGCGCCCGCCTGCCTCCAGCCGCTCGCGGATTTCGGCCCGGCGCGCGGCGTTGCCGATGGTCGTGAGCCCGATCAGGCAGAGGCTGCTGCCGATGCACATCAGCACATTGGTATGATAGATCGGCCGCCCCGCCGCATCGACCGCGTCGAAGACCACCGGCTCGAAGTTGAAATGCGTGCAGAACCGCTCCAGCGCCACGTCGTTGCAGCGGTTGGAGCGCGCCGCATAGGCAACCCGTTCGACATGGTCCAGCACCATGGCGCCGGTGCCTTCCAGATAGACGCCGTCCTGTTCCAGGCCCGAATAGTCGATCACGTCCTGGACGCGATAACACTGCTTCAGCATCTCGATGACGTCGCTGCGCCGCTCCGCTTGGCGGCTCGGCGCGAACATCGGATAGATGGCGACATGGCCGCCGGCATGGGTCGAGAACCAGTTGTTCGGAAAGACCGAGTCCGGCGAGGTGATGGTCGTGTCCTCGAACAGATGGACGGTGACGCCGGCCGCTTCGAGCGCCGCTGCCGCCCGGGTGACCTCGGCATGGGCGGCGGCCGCGATCGCCTTGGCCGATCGCGTCCGGTCGTCCGACTGGAAGGCGTTGTCGGCGGCCGTATCGGCATTGGGCGCGAAGTGATGCGGCCGGATCATCACGACGCTGCGCGGTGCCTGGACTGAGAACGGCTTCATGCGCTGATGTCCTCAAGGACGGCGGCACGCCGGGCCGGCGCGGCGCGCAGCAGGCCGAAGAGGTCGCGCGGGTCGTCCGGCTCGGCCAGGAGGTCGATCTCGCTGTAGCAATCGGTGCTCTGGACCCGGTCGCGCAGGTAGCGCAGCGCCGAGAAATCCTCGATGGCGAAGCCGACGGAGTCGAAGACGGTGATCTGCCCGTCCGCCCGGCGGCCGGCGGCCTCGCCGGTGATCACCTGCCACAGCTCGGTCACCGGAAAATCCGCCGGCATCTGTTGGATTTCGCCTTCGATGCGGGTCTGCTCGGGATATTCGACGAAGACGTCGGCGCGCAGCAGCAGCTCGCGCTGCAATTCGGTCTTGCCCGGGCAGTCGCCGCCGACCGCGTTGATATGCACGCCGGCGCCGACCATGTTGTCCGACAGGATGGTCGCCTTCTGCTTGTCGGCGGTGACGGTGGTGATGATGTCGGCGCCCAGCACCGCCTCGTCGGAACTGCCGGCGACGACGATCTCGAACCCCTGGTCGGCGAGATTGGCCAGGAATTTGTCGGTCGCCAGCCGGTCGATGTCATAGATCCTGAGCCGGGACAGCCCGAGCAGCGCCTTGAAGGCGAGAGCCTGGAATTCCGACTGGGCGCCCAGCCCGATCAGCGCCATGACCTTGGCATCCGGCCGGGCGAGATAGCGCGCGGCGAGCGCCGAGGTCGCCGCTGTCCTGAGCGCCGTCGTGAGCGTCATCTCCGACAGGAATTGCGGATAGCCGGTGGCGACATCTGACAGCACGCCGAAGGCGGTGACCGTCTGCAAGCCGTTGCGGGTGTTGCGCGGGTGGCCGTTGACATATTTGAAGCCGTAGAGCCGGCCGTCGCTCGCCGGCATCAATTCGATCACGCCATGGGCGGAATGGCTGGCGATGCGCGGCGTCTTCTCGAAATCGGCCCAGCGGCGGAAATCCTCCTCGATATAGCCGGCGAGGCCGGTGAAAACCTCGGGCAAGCCGATCGCCGCGACCAGCCGGATGACATGTTCGACCCCGACATATTGAACCATGAGATATCCCCGACGCATGAGCTGTCGTCAGGCTAGGAGCCCACGCATCATACGGGATATGCAGAACTCTGCGCATTCTGGCCGATATTTCTGGCAGTTTGCTCAGCCTAGCTGTACAAAGCGCTATGCATCATTTCGACGATCTCGATCGCCGCATGCTCGCGGTCTTGCGCCAGGACGGCCGGGCGCCCTTGTCCAAGCTCGCTACCATCCTGGGCGTGTCGCGTGGTACGGTGCAGATGCGGCTGGAGCGGCTGCTCGCCTCCGGCGCCGTGCTGGGCTTCACCGTGCGGGTCCGCCAGGACCATGAGGACGGCGCGATCCAGGCGGTGATGATGATCGAGGTGACCGGCAAGTCGACCACCGCAATCATCCAGAAATTGCGTGGCCTGCCGGAGCTGCACGCGCTGCACACGACCAACGGCACCTGGGACCTGGTGGCCGAGATCAGGGCTTCGAACTTGCGGGAATTCGACCGTGTGCTGCGCGACGTGCGCGCCATAGACGGCATCCTGAACAGCGAAACCAGCATTCTGCTCAGTTCGGTCTGACGAAGGTCCGGCCGGACCTTCGGCCTCAGCCGGCGCGGGCCTGCGCCAGCACGATCGGTTCGCGCAGGTTTTCCTTCGACTTCATCAGCGCGTCGACGAAGATCGGCTGCCACGACCGGACATGGCTGCGCAGCAGCGCAACGACGGCGTCCTCGTCGCCGGCCGTGACCAGCTCGATGATGCGGTAATGCTCGGGTATCGAGGCATGCTGGCGTTCGAGCCCGGCGCGTGAGCCGATGCCGTAGAGCCGCATCTTGTCGCGCAGGCCCATGACGGTCTCGGTGAGGAGGTCGTTACCGGCGGCGGCGACCAGCGCGCGGTGGTAGCTGCGGTCGGCTTCCAGATAGAGCCGGACATCTTCCTCGCGCACCGCGCGGGCGATCTCGTCGGCCCAGCCGGTGAGGCTCGACAGATCCTTTTCCGGCATCCGGGCAACCAGGACGGCCGCGTGCAGCTCCAGCACCTCGCGCATGTCGAAGAGGTTGTTGAGGTCCTGCAGCGTCGGCTCGACCACCTTGAAGCCACGATTGCGCATCGGCTCGACCAGGCCGCTGCGGCTGAGCTCCAAGAGGGCCTCGCGCACCGGGGTGGTCGAGACGCCCAAACTCGCGGCCAGGCTCGGCACCGAATACATCGTGCCGGGCTGGCTCTGGCCAGAGATGATCTCGGCACGCACCTGCTGGAGCACTTGCTGGCGCAGATTCTGATCCATTGGCGGTTCATCCTGCTTGGCGGCCGGCGCGCACGCCGAAGCCCGATTCTCACCATCATAAGCCAAAGCCGCTTGACGGAGCACAAAACGCGTGACGTAAATGTGTAACGCGCTACTTAAATGCGTCACGCATCATTACGATTCAAACACCCATCGAGGTCAAGGTCTTGGCTGAGCGGTTCCCCGGCTATTGCACGCTCTGTCGATCGCGTTGCGGCGCCGTCACCGTTGTCGAGGCGGGCAGGGTGGTCGGCGTCGAGCCCTTGCCAGGTCACCCCACCGGTGGCGCGCTCTGCGCCAAGGGCCGCGCCGCACCGGAAATTGCCGGCAGCCCGCGCCGGCTGACCAGGCCGCTGAAACGCACCCGGCCGCGCGGCGATGCCGATGCCGGCTGGGTCGAGATCTCCTGGGACGCGGCGCTGGATGAGATCGCCGCGCGGCTCGGCACGATCCGGCGCGAGCATGGCGCCGAGGCGGTGGCCTTCGCGGTGACGACGCCCAGCGGCACTCCGATGGTCGACAGCTTCGAATGGGTCGAGCGCTTCATCCGCGGCTTCGGCAGCCCCAATCTGATCTATGCCGTCGAGGTTTGCGGCTGGCACAAGGACTATGCCCATGCGCTGACCTTCGGGCGCGGCATCGGCTTTCCCGATTACGAGCGGGCCGAGACCATCGTGCTCTGGGGCCACAATCCCGCGCGCACCTGGCTTGCCCAGGCGACCCGGGTCGTCGACGCACGCCGACGCGGCGCCAAGGTCGTGGTGGTCGATCCCAAACCCGACGGATCAGGCCAGCAGGCCGATCTCTGGCTGCGCATCCGGCCGGGCGCCGATGGCGCGCTCGCCATGGGCGCCATCCGGCATCTGATCTCGACCGGCGGCTATGATGCGGATTTCGTCCGAGCCTGGACCAATGCGCCGCTGCTGGTCGACCAGGCGACCGGCCGGTTTCTGCGCGCGGCCGATCTGTGGCCAGACGGCCGGCTGGATGATCTCGTGGTGCTCGATGCCGCCGGCACCCCCCGGTCCTACGACACGCGCTTTGCCCTCGGGGACGCCGGCACCATCAGGCTCGCGGGTCGCGTGAGCCTACCGGCGACCGATGGCCGGACGATCGCTGCGACTACCGTGTTCGATCTCCTGACGGCGGAGGCGGAGGCCTATACGCCCGACCAGGTGGCGGCGCTGACCTGGCTCGACCGGGCCGATATCGAGGCCTTTAACGCCGTCTTCGCGGGTAAACCGCGGCTCGCCTATCATTCCTGGACCGGCGTCGGCCAGCATAGCAATGCCACCGCCATGGAACGCGCCATCGCCACGCTTTATGCGCTGACCGGGGCCTGCGACCGGCCGGGCGGCAATCTCTGGCAGGTCGCGCCACCGACCCGCGCGCTCAACGACCTCGCCATCCTGTCGCCGGCCCAGAAAGCCAAGGCCCTGGGGCTCGACCTGCTGCCGCTCGGCCCGCCGGCCAAGGGCTGGATCACGGCGCGCGACTTCAGCCGGGCGGTGATCGAGGGCGAGCCCTACCGGGTGCGGGCGCTGGTCGGCTTCGGCACCAATTTCGTGGTGTCCCAGGGCGATTCCGGGCGCAACCGCGACACCCTCAAGGCCCTGGAGTTCCAGGTCCATATCGACATGTTCATGAATCCGACGGCGGAAAGCGCCGACATCGTGCTGCCGGCCAACATGCCCTGGGAACGCGACGCGCTGAAGATCGGCTTCGAGATCACGCAAGCTGCCGTCGAAACCGTCCAGTTCCGCCCGCGCATGATCGAGCCCGTCGGCGAGAGCAAGGCCGATTACGAGATCGCCGCGGCGCTGGCGCTGCGGCTCGGCATGGACGAGCTGTTCTTCGGCGGCGATATCGTGGCGGGCTGGAACCATCAGCTGGAGCCGCTGGGCGTCACCGTCGACGACCTGCGCAAACACCCGGCGGGCCTGCGCTTTCCGCAGCCCTTCGGCACCGCCAAATATGCCGCCACCAGGGATGACGGCACGGTCGCCGCCTTCGCCACGCCGACGCGCCGGGTCGAGCTCTATTCCGAGCTGATGCTCGGCCACGGCTATGCGCCGCTCGCCGGGCATGTCGAACCGGCCGACAGTCCTCTGGCGCCCGTGCCCGACGAGCGTTTCCCCTATGTGATCACCACGGCCAAGAGCGGCTGGTTCGTCCATTCCTCCCATCGCCATGTCGCCTCGCTGCGCCGGAAATCGCCGGATCCCGGTGTCGAGATCAGCCCGGCGCTCGCGGCCCGCCGCGGCCTCGTCCAGGGCGACTGGGTGACCGTCGAGACCCCGGCCGGTGAGGCCAGCCTGCGGGTGCGCCTGAACCCGGCGCTCGACGACCGGGTGGTGATCGCCGAATTCGGCTGGTGGGAAGATTGCCCGCCGCTCGGCCACGACCGCACCGCCGAGGCCGGTCCGCGGAGCACCAATGTCAACGCCATCCTGAGCGACCGGCAGCGCGACCCGGTGAGCGGCTCGGTGCCGCTGCGTGCCGGCATCTGCGACATCCGGCGCGACGACGCGAAAAGCCGGGGCACCTGGAGCGGCAGGCGCGCCTTTTTCGTCGCCGGCCGCCGTCAGGAGGCGGACAATGTCGTCGCGCTGGAGCTCAGCCCGCGCGACAACGGGCCCTTGCCGGCGTTCCGGGCGGGCCAGCATGTGGTGTTGACCCTGGCCGGCGCCGGCTTGTCGCGAGCCTATTCGCTGACCGGGGCCGGGGACCGGCCGGAGCGGCTGTCGGTCGCGATAAGGCGGCAGGCGTCGGAGCCGGCGAGCGGTGCGGCGCGCCGGGCCCACATGCCGGACCATCTCCATGCGCTCGGCGTCGGCGACGAGATCCTGCTTGAGCCGCCGGGCGGCGTCTTCACACCGCCGCTCGGCGGGGCGCGCCCGGTCATCTTCCTCGCGGCCGGCATCGGCATCACGCCTTTCGTCAGCCATCTCGAAGCCTTGGCGCTCACCCATCCGGCGCGGCGTTTGCCCAAGGTGTTGCTGCTCTATGGCTGCCGCCATGGCGGCGAACATCCCTTCGCCGGCCGGCTCCGGGAGTTGCGGGCGCTGCTGCCGGAACTCGACATCGTCACCAGCTATTCGGCGACCCGGCCGGAAGATCGCGGCCACGACCGCCGCGGGCGCATCGACCTCGATGCCGTCAAACCCATGCTCGCCGAACGGCCGCTCGCCTATCTCTGCGGCTCCTCCGAATTCGTCGCTGCCATGATCGACGGGCTCACCGCCCGCGGCATGCCGCGTTTCGACATTTTCGCAGAGGCTTTCGCCACTCCGCCTGAAGTGCCGATGACGCTCAAGCCGCAGACCGTGCATCTCGCGGGCTCCGGCGAGAGTTTCGTCTGGTCGCCCGAACTCGGCACGCTGCTCGACGCCGCCCAGGCGGCCGGCCTGTCGCTGCCGAGCGGCTGCCGTGTCGGCCAGTGCGAGAGCTGCGTCATGCGCATCGTCGAGGGCGACGTGGCCCAGCTCGGTGCCTTCGACGGCGGCGAGGACCACTGCCTGACATGCCAGGCGGTGCCGCTCTCCGAACTGACACTCGCGCTCTAAGCGAGACCGAAAAACATCATCCAGAGCCAGCAAAGGCAATAGCGGGAACAACCATGACCGATACGACGCAGACCCCTTCCTTCGCCCCCGAAAAACGCGGCGGCGACAATATTCTCGCCCGGCTGTCCCAGCACATGGTGGCCTTCGCCGAGCGCTGGTTTCCGGACGCCTATGTCTTCGTGCTGATCGCGGTCATCGCGGTCGCCGGCGGCACCATCCTGCATGGCGGCTCGCCGCTGGCGGTCAGCCGCGCCTTCGGCGACGGCTTCTGGAACCTCATCCCCTTCACCATGCAGATGGCGCTGGTCGCCATCGGCGGTTACGTCGTGGCGATGTCGCCGCCGGTGGCGGCGCTGCTCGGCCGGCTCGCCGCCGTGCCGAAGACCGGTCGCGGCGCGGTGGTCTTTGTCGGCGTGCTCAGCATCCTCCTGTCGCTGGTCAATTGGGGCGTCAGCCTGATCTTTTCCGGCCTCCTGGTGCGCGAGATCGCCCGGCGCAAGGACATCCGCCTGGACTATCGCGCCGCGGGCGCCGCCGGCTATCTCGGGCTCGGCTGCGGCTTCACGCTCGGCATCACCTCTTCGGCCGCGCAGCTTCAGGCCAATGCCGCCAGCATTCCGGCATCGCTCCTGCCGATCACCGGTGTCATCGGCTTCTCGGAGACGATCCTGACCTGGCAGAACCTGGTGACCACGGTCGCTGTGACGCTGCTCTCCGCCGCCATCTGCTATTTCACCACGCCGGCGCCGGCCGAGGCCAAGACCGCCGAAGATCTCGGCGTCTCCCTCGACAACGACAAGGTCGAGGTGAAGAAGGCGGCGCGGCCCGGCGACTATCTCGAATTCAGCCCGATCCTGACCATTCTGATCGTTCTGCTTGCCTGCGGCTGGCTGTGGCAGACCTTCCAGTCGGGCAATCCCTTGATCACCCTGTCGGGCCTCAACACCTATAATTTCGTCTTCCTGATCCTCGGCATTCTCCTGCACTGGCGGCCGCGCAGCCTGATCGAATCCTTCGCCAAGGCCATGCCGAGCGTCTCCGGCGTGCTGCTGCAATTCCCCTTCTATGCCGGCATCGCGCAAATCCTGACCAAGGTGCCCAATGCCAATGGCGTCACGCTGTCGGATACCATTGCCCACTGGTTCGTCGGCTTCTCGACCAATTCGACGGTGTTCTCGTTCCTGGTCGGCATCTACTCCGCCGTGCTCGGCTTCTTCATCCCGTCGGCCGGTGGCAAGTGGATCATCGAGGCGCCCTATATCATGAAGGCCGCCAACGAGATCGGCGCGCATCTCGGCTGGACCGTCATGGTCTACAACATCGCCGAAACGCTGCCGAATTTCCTCAACCCGTTCTGGATGCTGCCTTTGCTCGGCATTCTCGGGCTCAAATCCAAAGATCTGATCGGCTATACCTCGGTGCAGTTCTTCATCCATTTTCCGATCGTCATGGTTCTGGCGGCGGCCCTGATGGCGACCTTCACCTATCACCCGCCGATCATGCCGTGAGCGACAAGGGGCGCGGTCCGGGCAGCCCGGGCCGCGCTACTGGATCCGGATCGTCACCGAACCTGAGAAGCGCCCGGAGGGTGGCGCCGGGAAGCTCGACCGTGCCAGCATGGTGCGGATGGCGTGGTCGACGCCGTCATCGCCCGATGACCGGATGATGCCCGAGGAGGCCATGCGACCGGAGGCGTCGATGGCGAAACTCACGCTGACATTGCCGCGCGCATGGAGGCCAAGCGCGGTTGTGCGCGATTGCAGGATGCGGTGGACCTGCGAGGCGTAGGCGGCCGCCGAGACATGGCCGCCGGCCTGCGCCGGCCGGCCAGCATCCGAGGGCGCGGCACCGGTCGAGAGTTCGCGCGGCGGACGGGCCAAGGCCTGCCGGCGCTCCTCGTCCCGCTTGCGGCGGCGTTGGTCCTCACGCTCGCGGCGCTGGGCTTCGGCCACCCGCTCACGCTCGATCCGCCGCTGCTCGGCACGGCGTTCGACCTCGGTATCGCGCGGCCCCTCCGGGGGAGGTCGAGCCACCGGTATCGCCGGAGCCGCGGGTTCGGCGACGAGCGGCGGTGTCAGCTGTGCTGGCTCGGGCGACGGGGCGGGCGGCGGGTCCGGCGGCAATTCCGGCGCCAATTCCGCCCGATCCTGGCGCGCCTCCTGAACCGGCTCGGTGACCGGCGGCGGCTCGGCGATCGCCGTTTCTTCCACGGCCGGCGCCTGCGCGATGCTGGGCGCGGCCTCGGCGGCAGCGGGTTGTTCCGGCGCCGTGGCCTCGGCTTCGGCCTGGACCATTTCGATGACGGGCGGCGCGACGCCTGCCTGCGGGCGCGTCCTGGGGCTCAGCGTCCAGAACAGTCCGGCATGAATGGTCACGGCCCCCATGACGAGCGCCGGACGCAGCCAGGCCGGGTGAAGCATGCCCTGTGGTGTCATGCGGCGGCCACCTATTGCGCCGCGACAGGCGCGGCCCGGCCGGTGGGCCGCCGGGTGACCAGGGCGATCCTGGTCAGGCCATGGCCGGCGAGCAGGTCGAGCACGCTGACAATGGCGCCGAAATCGGCCCGGGCGTCGCCGCGCACCTGGATATGCCGGTTCGTGCCGCTACCGAGCGTTTCGCGCACAAGGGCGACCAGGCCGTCGCGGGCGACGTCGCGGTCGCCGACCTGCAGGCGCCCGTCGGGACCCACCGTCACCACGACGGGCTGGACCGGCTCGAGCGGCTGGCTGGCGCGCGCCTGCGGCAATTCCACCTTCATGCCGGCGGTCAAGAGCGGCGCGGTCACCATGAAGATGATCAGCAGCACCAGCATGACGTCGATGAACGGCGTCACGTTGATCTCGGCGAGCGGGGCGAATTCGTCGCCGGGGGAGGGGTCGGCACCGAAGGCCATCAGCGGATGCCTTCGGTCACGGCGCTGACGGCAGGTTGCGGCCGCAGCACGCGTGCGGCGTCATCCTCGACGAGGCGCACCAGGCGCTTGCCGAGCTTGCTGTAGATCGCCACCAGCTGGTTGTAGCCGAAGGCGGCCGGTATGGCGGCGGCAAGGCCTATGGCGGTCGCGGCCAGCGCCTCGGCGATCCCCGGCGCGACGGTCGCGAGGCTGGTGTCCTGCGATCCGGCAATGCCGATAAATGCCGTCATGATGCCCCAGACCGTGCCGAACAGCCCGAGAAACGGCCCGACCGAGGCGATGACCGCGAGATTGGCGAGGCCGCCATGGGCCGCCTCGATGGTTTCCTGCACGCGCCGCCGCATGGCGCCGACGACCCGCTCGCGCCGGGCGCCGACCGCCTCGTCGGGGAAATGCACGGCCGCCTCGCGGCTGCCGCCGTCGAAGATGGCTGCGATGATCGGGTTCGCCTGGCCGGCCTCCGCGGCGGCGACCGCCTGGCGCAGGCGGGAGATGGCGAACAGGCATTCGGCGACGATGACCCAGCACCAGAGCGAGGCGGCGAGCAGCATCAGCATGACCGCCTTGACCACCGGGCCGGCCATCCAGAACAACGTGAGAGGGTTCAGGTCAGCATGCATCGTTTCGGATCCCGTGCATCAGAAGCGAATATTGACGAAGGCGCGGACACCCCGCCCGGGCTGCACCACCTCGTCCTTCTTGAACGACACGTGGTTGCGGATCTCGGCGTCCAGCAGGTTGGTGCCGACGATACCGGCGGTCAGTTCGCTGACGCCGAAAGTGTTGCCGGCGAGACGGGTGGTGTAGCTGAGCTCGGCGTTGAGCAGGTCATAGCCGGCGGTCGGGGTTTCGTTGGCGGCGATCTGGCGCTGGGCGAAGGCGTGCAGCAGGCTCACCCGGGCGAACAGGCCGCCGTCGCGCCAGAAGACGCCGCCGCCCAGCCGATGCGGCGGAATGCGCGGCACGTTGGTATCGTCGGAAAAGCGCGCGCGGACGAAATCATATTGCGCCTCGATGCCGAGCATGCCCGTGCCGATGGCCGCCAGGTCATATTGGGCGCGGAATTCGGCGCCGTAGAAGGTCGCGTCACGCTGGCGGAACACCGTCTGCCGATAGGCCGTTCCGGTGCCGCAGCTCGCGAAGGTCTCGTCGCAATAGAGGCCGGTGGGCGATTTGAAGATGAAGCCGTTGAAGCTGGTGTAATAGGCGGACATGTCGAGGCGCAGCGGCCCGGCGGCGCGGCGCAGGCCGATCTCGAAGGTGCGCGCCTGCTCCTTGTTGAGGTTCGGATTGCCGATGTCGAAAGTGCCCGGCGCGGCATGGGCGCCCTTGGAGAACAGCTCGGGCACGCGTGGCGCCCGTTCGACGAACTGGGCGGTGAGACTGCCGACGAAATTCCACGGCAGGTCCTGCAGCACCCCGATACTGGCGCTGAACGGCAGGAAGGAGCGGGCGATCCTGACATCGACGATCGGCCCGGAACTGCCGAGATAGTCGACCGGGAAAATACCGCCGATACCGCGCAGCGCGGTATATTCGATGCGCGAGGAGGCTTGCAGGCGGGTTGTCGGCGTCACCTGCAGGTCGCCGAACAGATAGCTTGCCGCGGTCTGGGTGGTTGCCGGCTCGAACAAGGGCGGCGAACTGCCGGTCGCGCCGGCCAGCTGATAATTGGCCGAGACGCCGGTGGTGATGGTCAGCGGGCCGATCGCGGTCTCCAGCGGCCGCATCTGCGCCTCGACGCGCGTCTCGGCCTCCTGGTTGCGAAAGGTCAGCGCGGTGACGAAGCGGTCGGAAGCGGGCACGAAGGAGTCTTCGTTATGGGCATAGACCGAGGCGCCGAACCAGAAGCGCAGGATGTCGATAGGCCCGCTTTCGGGGCGATATTCGCCCTTGGAGGTCACGCGTGTCTGCCTGAGGTCGATGCGCGCCCGCTCGGCCGCCGAAAACCGGCCGGGTATGCCATAGGTCGCATCGGTATGAGCAATGGCGGCGCCCCAATAGCCGCCGTCGAAGAACAGGGTGGCGCCGATCGAGCCGTTCATCGCCCGCAGATAGCTGTTGGCCTGGCGGCCGCCGCCGGGCGTCGCGTAGTCTTCGGCCGTGCGCCGGTTGAACTCGCCGTGAAAGGCGATATTGCCCTTGCGGGCGGAGACGCTCAGGCCTGAATCGACGCCGCGATCGACCGAGGACAAGGCCGTCCTGAGTGCCGGGAAAATGCCCTCGGGGCCGAGCACGGTCGGAATGCGTTCATTGCTGACATTGACCACGCCGCCGATCGCCTGCGAGCCGTAGCGCAGCACGGCCGGGCCGCGCACAACATCGACGCGCTGGGCGCTCGAGGGATCGACGGTGACGCCGTGATCCTCGCCAAGATCGGAGACGTCCTGGGTGCCGACGCCGTTTTCCTGGATGCGCACCCGGAAGGCGTCGAGGCCGCGAATGATCGGCCGGCTGGCGGAGCCCGGTGCGAAACCGGAATTGGTGATGCCGGGCAGGTTGCCCAGGAGGTCGCCGATGGTGCGCCCGCCATTGCGGCGGATCTCACCTTCGCGCACCACCGAGACCGGCGCGAAGCTGCGATCGATGACGGTCAGCTCGCCCTCGGAGGGGCCTTGCGGCCCGTCTTCGCGGCGCGGCGCCTCGACCACGATGACCGGCAGTTCGGTGACCTGCGCGAGCGCCGGACTGTCCACCCCGAAGGCCAAGGTCATCAGGCCGAGCGGCAGAGACCATTTCGCCGATGTCCGGGCCGCCGCCTCGCTTGCCGACCCGCTGTTCATCCTGCCCCCTGCCATCGGAATGCCCTGCCTTGCCTTGGAACTGCTGCGACGCTCTTGTTGCGAATTGTTTGCAACAGTTATTGCAAATGAATTGCAACTGCAAGAGATGAGCAGGCGAGCTCGCCGGTCGGGAATGCGCATCCAGAACACGCAAAACATGCCGGAAAATGCCGGTTTCCGGGGCAGGAGAGGGGATTGGCGACCGTCTTGCCGTCACGCGGGTAGGGCGGATCGTTGCCTGCGACATCACGCCACGCAGCGGCAGGCGGCGCGGTCGCATGATCTCGCGCCACGCAAGACGTGGATGGCCGTGACAAGCACGGCCATGACGCGGTGTGAGCGGATCAGACGGCAAGTCGGTGCGACAGCACCGCCCTTTCCGTCATGACCGGGCTTGTCCCTGATATCCACGAATGACCTTAGAGCGGCGCAAGGGGTGGATGCCCGGGACAGGCCCGGGCAGGACGCCACGAAGACCGTCGGGGCGGCCATTGACCATCGATGGTTCCGCTCAACTGGATACGGCGTGAGCCCCCGGGCCGGTGGCGGTCAGGCGCTAATCATGCGACCTGTTGGGCCATCCTGGCCGAGGGTCGACCGCGGCCGACACCCCCGAGCCTGGAGACGCCATCATGTCCCATCCCGCCATCGTTCCCGGGGCCGTCGCCGTCGTCACCGGCGGTGCCGGCGGCATCGGCCTCGCGGCCGCGACCCGTTTCGCCGGCCTGGGCCTGAAGGTCTGCATCGCCGATCTCGGCGAGGACAGGCTTGCTCACGCGGCGGCCCTGGTCGCTTCGGCGGCGCCTGCCGGCGCGGCCGATGTGATGACCATGACGGCCGATGTCGGCCGGCCGGACGATCTGCGGCGCCTGGAAGCGGCGGTCACGAGCCGCTTCGGCGGTGTCGACATTCTCATGAACAATGCCGGCATTCAGCCGGGCAGCTCACTGTTCAGCCCGGCCGCGGGCTGGGAACATGTGCTCGGCGTCAATCTCTGGGGCGTCATCCACGGCACGCAGATCTTCACGCCGGCGATGATCGCGCGGGGCCGGCCGGGTCTCGTCATCAATACCGGGTCCAAGCAGGGCATCACCACGCCGCCCGGCGACCCCGCCTACAATGTCTCCAAGGCCGGCGTGAAGGCCTTCACCGAGGCGCTGCAGCACGAATTGCGCAACACCGCAGGCTGCCAGGTCAGCGCTCATCTGCTGATCCCGGGCTTCGTCTATACCGGCCTGACCGCCAAGGGGCGCACCGAAAAGCCGGCCGGTGCCTGGACGCCGGACGAAACCGTCGATTTCATGCTGGCCCGGCTTGCGGCCGGCGACTTCTATATTCTCTGTCCCGACAATGACGTGCCGCGCTCGCTCGACGAACGGCGCATCCTGTGGGCCGCCGGCGACATCGTCGAGAACCGTCCGCCGCTGTCGCGCTGGCATCCGGATCATGCGGACGCTTTCGCGGCTTTCGTGAAGGGGCAATAACGCCGCGCGGCGCGGCCGGTCAGTTCCGCCACATCGGAATGACCGAGAGGGCGAGCGCCAGCCCCATGATGGCATTGAGCATGCGCCATTGCCGCTCGGTCTTCAGCGCCCGGGCGAGCACCAGACCGGCCATGCACCAGAGCGACAGGGACAAGGCCGAAGCGAGGCCGAGGGCCGTGCCGAGCAGGGTGGCGAGTTGCAGCGGTCCGCTGGCGAGCACGGCGAAGGAGGCCGCCGCGGCGAAGGCCATGGTCCAGGCCTTGGGATTGAGCCAGAGCAGCAAGGCACCGCCGAGAAAGCTCGCTGGCGCCGCCATCTCGGTTTCCAGTTTCGGCGCTCCGCTCCGGCCGATCGCCAGCGCGAGCCAGAAGAGGTAGAGCGAGCCGGCGAGCTTCATGGCGAGTTGCAGCATGGGCGCGGCCAGGAGCAGGCCGGCAAGGCCAGCCGCGGCCGCCGCCGCGAGACAGGCCAGGCCAAAGGTGATGCCGGCCATCAGCGGCACCGAGCGGCGAAAGCCGAACCGGGCGCCGGAAGCCGTCGCGAGCGTCGTGGCGCCCCCTGGCGTGAGCGTCGATATGGCGGCGAAGACCGCAAGCGGCGTGAAGGCATCAAGCGACATGGCGGCTGGGCTCCCCGGAGAGGAGGCGAGCCTCGGCCGGCACGTGACATTAGGAAAGGCATTGTTTGGAATATGCGGCATTAGCAATGATAATGCCGCCATGATCCGCAATCTCGACACCGCCCTGGTCAGGGCCTTCGTGACGGTCGCCGGCACCGCCAGCATGACCGCGGCCGCCAATGTCCTGCACGTGACCCAGGGCGCGGTGAGCCAGCAGATCCGGCGGCTGGAGGATCTTCTCGGCCACAGCCTGTTCGAGCGCGACCGGGGCGGGCTCAGGCTCACGCCGCCGGGCGAGCGGTTGATCGCCAAGGCCCGGCGGCTGCTGGCGCTGAACGACGAGATCTGGGCCGAGATGACCGCCATTGTCTTCGAGGGGCGGGTGCGCCTCGGCGTGCCACATGACCTCGTCGGCACCTTGCTGGCGCCGCCGATCAGGGCCTATTCCGAGGCCTGCCCCCTGGTGGAGCTCTCGCTGGTTTGTGCCTCTTCTCCGCAACTGGCCGAAAAGCTGGCGGCCGGCGAGATCGACCTCGCCGTCATCGAGGAGTCGGTCGGGCCGACCGCGGGCGAATGTCTCCGCATCGACAAGCTCGTCTGGGCCGGCGCCCGGGCGGGCACCGCCCATGGCAAGCGCCCGCTGCCGCTGTCCATGGTGGCGGAGACCTGCGCCTTCCGGCCGATCGTCCTGGCGGCCTTGCAGGACCAGGGCCTGGCGTGGCGCACCTTGTTCGAGAACGGCAATCTCGACGCGACGACTGCGACGGTGCGCATGGATCTGGCGGTGACCGCCTGGCTCGCCTCCACCGTGCCGGCCGATCTCGACATTCTCGGGCCCGGCCACGGCCTGCCGGACCTGCCGAACTTCGCCATCACGCTGCATTTGTCGCCACATGCGGGCGCGGCGGCGGCCGAACTCGCGCGCACCATCCGGGACGGCCTGTCGCGGCGGCGGCGAGCGGCCTGAGACGGCCGCCGATCGCGGGCCGGGACGGCGCTTGACACCTTGTCTTTCATGCGTCAGAAAATTCTGACATATGTAAGTCGGAGTTGTGTTATCCCGCTTTCGGCGACAGGAGACCAGATGCTGGCGGCGCTGGCGGCGCTCGCCAATCCGCACCGGCTGCGCATCATTGCCTCGCTCAGCGCGAACGGGCGCAACTATGTCAGCCGGCTGGCGCGCGAGGTCGGCATCAGCCGGCCGCTGCTGCACCTGCACCTGCATCGGCTGCAGGAGGCGGGACTGGTCAGCAGCCGGCTCGAGCTGTCGCGCGACGGCAAGGCTCTGAACTATTTCGAGGTTGCGGATTTCAGCCTGGCGCTGACGCCCGCGGCCGTCGCCGAGGCGGTCTCGTCGCTGACCGTCGACCAGGCGAAATCCGACTGAGAAAGGCGATCGGCATGGGGCCCCCGGCGAATACCTTCCTGCTTCCGACCATTCTGGTGCTCGGCACCATCCTCATCATCTTCGGCATGAAGTTCATCGCGGCCGCCCGGAGCGATCGCCTGCGGCTGGCCGGCGAGAGCGGCTACCGTGCCCTCGCCGAAAAGGCCGCCGTGGCGCAGGTCGCCAATGCCGCCTCGCTCACCACCCTTCAGGCCGATCTTGCCGACATGAAGGGCCGGCTCGCAGCCATCGAAAAACTGCTGAGGGATGTCTGATGATACCGGCAAAGCAGGATCTCATGCGCAACGCGGAGCGCGATCAGCTGCGCTGCATGCGGCTGGTTTCGCTGCTCGAGGGCACCACGCTCATTGCCCTGATCTTCGTCGCCGTGCCGCTGAAGCGCCTCGCCGGCTATTCCTTGGCGACCTCCATCATGGGCCCGATCCACGGCTTCGCCTTCGTGCTCTATGTCTGGATGCTGATCCAGACCGTTGCCGGCGGCCATTGGCCGAGGCGCGAGGTGATCCGCCTGCTCGTTGTTGCCTTCATCCCCTTCGGCGCCTTCTGGAACGAACGCGACCTGAGACGGAAACAGGCGGCGCTGGCACTGCCGGCCTGAGCGGGATTGCAATGGGCTATTTCTGGTTGAAGGCCTTCCACGTCGCCGCCATCGTCACCTGGACCGGCGGCATGCTGATCAATGCGCTGGCCTTGTCCTTGCTGGCGGCCAGGCCGCAACCTCATGGCGTTTCCGACGCGGGCCTGCTCGCCGCCGTGCGCCGATGGGACCGGATCGTCACGACCTCGGCCATGGGGCTCGCCTGGATCCTGGGGCTCGCCATGGCCGTCTGGGCCGGCTGGTTCGCGGCGCCCTGGTTCCTGCTCAAGCTGGCGATCGTGACTGGGCTGACGGCCCTGCACGGCATGCAGGGCGGCGCGCTCAGGCGAATGGCCGGCGAGAACGGCAGCCCGCCTCCGGCCTTTCTCGGTCTTTCCGCGCCACTGACGCTCGGTGCGGTCGTGCTCATCGCGGTGCTGGTGGTCGTCAAGCCGTTCTAGCGTCGCCTGGCGCGAATTGCCGCGCCCGGCCGCTCTGGTGTTGCGCTGCGGCAGACGTGTAGGTTCCGGCCAGGCCGCATGCGGAGCGGCCGGCTGGCGCGGAGACCACGGGTGAGCATCGGACTGATCGCGCTGCTGGACGATGTCGCGGCCATTGCCAAGGTGGCCGCCGCTTCCCTCGACGATGTCGCGGCCCAGGCCGCCAAGGCCGGGGTCAAGGCGGCCGGCGTGGTGATCGACGATGCCGCCGTCACGCCGCGCTATGTCATCGGTTTTTCCGCCGAGCGCGAACTGCCGGTTATCGGCAAGATCGCCGCCGGCTCGCTGCGCAACAAGCTGGTCATCCTGTTGCCGGCGGCGCTCGGCCTCGCCTTCTTCGCGCCCTGGGCGATTACGCCGCTCCTGATGCTCGGCGGCGCCTATCTCTGCTACGAGGGCGCCGAAAAGGTCTTCGAGGCGCTGCTGCCCCATCATGCCGGCCAGCACGAGGCCGAGATCGGCACGGTGACGCTGAATGCGGCCAATGCCGAGGACGAGAAAGTCGGCGGCGCGATCAAAACCGATTTCATCCTCTCGGCTGAAATCATGGCGATCACGCTCGCCGCGGTGCCCGGCAGCGGTTTCTGGACCCAGGCCGCCGTCCTGGCGACGGTCGGCATCGGCATCACCGCGGCCGTCTATGGCGCGGTCGCCTTGATCGTGAAGGCCGACGATATCGGCCTTGCGCTGGCCAGGAGCCAGGCGAGATCGGTGTTCGGCAGCCTCTTGCGCGGCTTTGGACGCGCGCTGGTGAAGGGCATGCCGGTCTTTGTCGGCATTCTCGGCGTCGTCGGCACCGCCGCGATGATCTGGGTCGGCGGCGGCATCATCGTCCATGGACTGGAAAGCTATGGCCTGCCGCAGCTCGGCCATCTCATTCACGACGCCGCGGTGGCCGCGTCGCGTGTCGTGCCCGCGGCGTTGACCGGCATCACCGAATGGCTGGTCTCGGCGGCCGGCTCCGGCGTGGTCGGCCTCGCCCTGGGCGGGTTGATCATTCCGGTCGTCGGCTACGGGCTGGCGCCGGCCTGGAAGCAGATCAAGGCGCTGAGGGCGAAAGCCGCGTGAAGGCAAAACGGCGTGAAGGCCTGGCTGCCGCGTAGCGCGGCCGGCAGCCAGAAAGGCCATCAAGCCGGCGCATATTGCGCGATGCCATTGCCGAACGACCAGTTTTCCTTGCGGACTTCGACGAGGCTGATGAACACGTCCTCGCGGCGCAGCTTCAGCTTGTCGTGCAGGCCGTTGGCGACCGCCGCGTAGAAGGCCTTTTTCATCTCGATCGTGCGGCCCTCATTGAGCGTCACCTGGAGGATGATCAGGTCGGCGGAGCGCTTGATATCGAGATAGCTGTCATCGGCAATGAAATGATCCGGCTCGTGCTCGGTCACGAGCTGAAAACGGTCGTTTTCGGGCACGTTCAGGGTCTGGCGCATGGCGTCATAGACGACGTCGCCAACCGTCTTGCGGAATTCCGGGCTCTTGCCCTTGATCAGTTCGATACGGACGAGCGGCATGGTTCGGGCCTTTCCTGGGAGGGTTATAGCGTGGATCAGCTTGCCGGTGCGGGCACGGGTTTGGGCTTGGCCTGGTGGGTCAGCGACATGACCAGCATGGCCGCGACCAGGCAGAAGGCGCCGGCGACATAAAGTGCCGGCAAATAGGTGGCGAATTCGGTGCGCGTCGCGCCGGCGCCGAAGGCCGCGGTCGCAGCGCCCAACTGATGGCCGGCGAAGACCCAGCCGAACACCAGCGTCGCCCGTTCCGGCCCGAAGCGTTCAGCCGCGAGCTTGACCGTCGGCGGCACTGTGGCGACCCAGTCGAGGCCGTAGAACACGGCGAAGATCGACAGGCCGTAGAGCGTGAAATCGGTGAACGGCAGGTAGATCAGCGACAGGCCGCGCAGGCCGTAGAACCAGAACAGCAGCCAGCGATTGTCGTAGCGGTCCGACAGCCAGCCGGCGAGAATGGTTCCGACGAAATCGAACACGCCGATGACCGCCAGCATGCCGGCGGCGCCGACTGGCGCGACGCCGAAATCGCCGCACAGCGTGATCCAATGGGTCTGGATCAGGCCGTTGGTGCTGAGCCCGCAAATGAAGAAGGTCGCGAACAGGACCCAGAACGTATAGGTGCGCGCCGCGTCACGCAGCGCCACGAGTGGCGACAGCATGAGCGTGGCGAGCCCGTGCTGGCGGGCCGGAATCTCGGTCGTCGCGGTCTCGCCGTAACGCGGCAGGCCGAGATCGGCCGGATAGTCGCGCATCAGGAAGAACACGGCGGTGAACGCCAGCATCAGCATGGCCAGCACGAAGACGAGCGCCGCGCGCCAGCCGATCTGGCTCGTCAGCGTGGCGAGCAGGGGCAGGAACACCAGCTGGCCGGTCGCGGTGCTCGCCGTCAGCATGCCGACCACCAGGCCCCGGCGCGCCGAGAACCAGCGGGTCGCGACGCTCGCGCCCAGCACCAGCGCGGTCATGCCGGTGCCGAGGCCGGTGACCACGCCCCAGAGCAGAACCAGTTGCCAGATCTCGGTCATGAACAAGGAGCCGAGCAGTCCCGCCGAGATGAAGGCGAGTGCCGTGACCACCACGTTGCGAATGCCGAAGCGGTTCATGAAGGCCGCGGCAAACGGGCCCATCAGCCCGAACAGCACGAGGCGGACCGCCAGGGCGAAGGAGATATCGGCATTCTGCCAGCCGAATTCACGCTGCAGCGGCTCGATCATCACGCCGGCCGAGCCGAGCGCGCCGGCGGTTGCCAGCATGGTGAGGAAGGTCGCGGCGATGACCACCCAGCCATAGTGAATGTCGCGGCGCTGCAGGCGGGCGGCGAGGCGGGAGGACAGTGTCGAAGTCTTGGTCGAATCCGTCACGGCGAAGCCTTTCGATGATCCCGGCTAGCCGCGCCGGGGTGAGTATATTTACGGGTATATACCCGCATACGGTCGACAAATCAGATGGCCTGGATGAGCGTTCGCAGGTGTTTCGCCGCCTCCGAGCCCAGCATGGATTCGATCTTGGCCTGGGCCTGGTCCCACAGCGGCGCTCCCTGTTCGAGAACCTGTTTGCCGTGATCGGTCAGCTCCAGCGTTGCCTCGCGCTGGTCGCGCGCCGGAACCGTCCGCACCAGGTTCAGGCGTTCCAGCACCTTGGCATTGCGGCCGACCGTCGAGCGGTCGAGCTCGGTCAGCCGGCCGAGCTCAGTCAGGGACACCGGCGCTGCCCTTGCGATCCGCCGGAGCATGCTGAATTGCGCGATATTGATGGCGAGCGAAGCCAGCGCCTCGTCGTAGATCGCCGAGGTCTTGCGCGCAGCCGTTCTGAGCAGGATGCAGTAACAGTCACCAGCCATGGAGCGGGTATATACCCGCAGTGGCTGCGAGGCAAGCCCGCCCGGGCGCAGGCCGCGCGGTCATCTGGTCGTCCGGCCGCCGGTTGATTTTTTTTCCGCAGCCATGTCGAACCCGTGTCTCGTCGTTCGTTCTAGCAACGAGCCAATCGAAAGGACCCGCTCATGCCCAAGATGATTTTCGTCAATCTGCCGGTGACCGACCTGAAGCGCGCAACTGCCTTCTATGAGGCGATCGGCGCCGCGAAGAACCCGCAATTCTCCGACGACACGGCTTCCTGCATGGTTTTCTCCGAAACCATCTACGCAATGCTGCTGACCCACGACAAATTCCGCCAGTTCACGTCCAGGCCGATCGCCGACGCCAAGGCATCGAGCCAGGTGCTGATCTGCCTATCCGCCGATAGCCGTCAGGCGGTCGACGACGTACTTGCCAAGGCAGGCGCTGCCGGTGGTGCGATCGATCACGGCCCGACCCAGGATTACGGTTTCATGTATGGCCGCAGCTTCGAAGACCCCGACGGCCATATCTGGGAGGTGATGTGGATGGACCCCGCGGCCGTGAACGCGGAAGGCCAGAGCGCCGCCTGATCCCATTCCACCAACCCGGATCCGGGCTGCTCCGGCGGCCCGGACCGCCTGCAACCCGTTACGAGAGAGATGGCCATGTCCAAGATCGCACCTTGCCTCTGGTTCGCTAGGGAGGCCGAAGAGGCGGCGAATTTCTACGTCTCGATCGTCCCGGACTCGCGCATCAAGCACGTCCAGAGGAATATCGGCGACAGCCCAGGCGGCAGGGACGGCACGGTTCTGGTGGTCGATTTCGTTCTCGGCGGCCAGAGCTTCATGGCGCTCAACGGCGGCACGCCGATGGAATATACCCACGCCATCTCGCTCAAGATCGACTGCGCCGACCAGGCCGAGGTCGATCGTCTCTGGGCCGGCCTGTCCGCCGGCGGCCAGATCGAGCAATGCGGCTGGCTCAGGGACCGTTACGGCGTCGCCTGGCAGATCGTGCCGACCGTGCTCAGCCAATTGCTCGGCGATCCCGATCGCGCCAAGGCGGGACGGGTGATGCAGGCCATGCTCGGCATGGTCAAGCTCGACATTGCCGGCTTGAAGAAGGCTTATGACGGCGCCTGAGCCGGCAGGGCAGGGACGGAGACGATCGCCGCGGCGGTTCCGGCCGTCCCGCCCGACGGCGTCAGGGGTGGCTCTGGGTCACCAGCTTGGTCGACAGATAGGCGTCGATCGCTTCGCTTCCGCCTTCGGAACCGAAGCCGGAATCCTTGACCCCGCCAAAGGGAATTTCCGGCTGCGCGATGGTCATGTGATTGATCGCGAGATTGCCGCAGGCGACCTCGCGCGCCATGCGGGCGGCGTGGCTCGCCGAACCGGTGAAACCATAGGCCGCCAGGCCATAGGGCAGGCGATTGGCTTCGGCGATGGCCTGGTCCATGTCCCTGAAGCGGGTCACCAGGGCAAGCGGCCCGAACGGCTCCTCGTTCATCGCCGCCGCCTCGGCCGGCAGATCGCTCAGGATCGTCGGCGCGAAGAAGCACCCGTCCTTGCCGATCCGCTGGCCACCTTGCCTGACGCGAGCGCCTCTTGCCAGGGCGTCGGCGACCAGGCGTTCCATCGCGTCGAGGCGTCTTGCATGGGCGAGCGGTCCCATCGTGACGCCGGGGTCGAAGCCGTCACCCACGACGATGGCGCTGGCGTACCCCGTGAAGCGTTCGAGAAAGGCGTCGTGGATGTCATCGTGAAGGATCAACCGGGTCGGCGACACGCAGACCTGGCCGGCGTTGCGGAATTTGGCGGCGGCCAGCAGCTTGCTGGCGAGCGCGATATCGGCGTCCGAGCAGACGATCGCCGGGCCGTGGCCGCCGAGCTCCATGGTCGCCCGTTTCATGTGGCTACCGGCAAGCGCCGCCACGGTCCGGCCGACCGCGGTCGAGCCGGTGAAGGTGACCTTGCGGATCGCCGGATGAGCGATCAGCCGTTCCGAGATCTGCGACGGGATGCCGTAGATCAACCCGATGACGTCAGGCGGCACGCCGGCATCCAGGAAAGCCCGGATCAGCGCGGCGGGTGAAGCTGGGGTTTCCTCCGGCGCCTTGATCACGATCGAACAGCCGGTCGCCAGCGCCGAACCGAGCTTCCGGGCGATCTGGGCGACCGGAAAATTCCATGGCGCGAAGGCCGCGACCGGACCGACAGGCTCCCTGACGACGGTCTGCTGGATGGTGGCGGAGCGGCCGGGCACCACGCGCCCATAGGCCCGCCGGCCTTCCTCCGCCAGCCAGTCGATCATGTCGGCGGCGCCGAGGATTTCCAGCCGGGCCTCGGCAAGCGGCTTACCCTGTTCCAGAGTCAGGATGCGTGCGATGGGCTCGATGCGGTCGCGCAGCAGGCCGGCGGCCCGCCGCATCATGGCCGATCGGTCGTAGGCGGAGACGTCGCGCCACAGCCGGAAGCCGCGTTCGGCGGTTTCCGCCGCCTCGTCGATATCGGCCGCGGTGGCGCGGGCGACGGTTCCGACCGCCACGTCGGTCGCCGGATTGACGACATCGATGGTGCCGTTGTCGCCGGCGGCGCGCCAATGGCCGCCGATCAGGAGATGGGCCTGGATCTGCATGGGAGGTTCATCCGGAGGGGGACATCGTGATGACGGGCTGCGGCGGTCACGCCGGAACGGCGGCGCGGCGGGTCGAGGCGATGAAATCGGCGAACAGGCCCTGAACCCTGGCAATGTCGGCTTCGGGCACCAGGAAATGGTCGAACTTCACGCCGCATTGCGGCGCCGCCTTGTAGCCCGCGCCATTGATCGGCACGAGCGCGGCCTTGATGAAGCCGGTGACGTCGTAGGGCAGGTCGCCGTCGGTCGAGACCACCTTGAGCGGGCCGTATTTCTCGAGCGGCCCGGCATGGGCGAAGACGCTGGTCCAGCGGTCCTCGTCGACGACCAGCGAGAAGCCGCCCTGGTCCTGGTTGATGCAGCAATAGGCGCTGCTGGTGGAATTCAGCACCGCCAGGATCAGGTCGCTCCTGTCGCCGGGGACATGGACGAACCAGTAGCGTTCGGGCCAGGTCTTGAGTGGCATGGAAGCCCAGACGGCGAGGGGATCGATCGGCATGTGACTCTCCTGTCGGCCGCGCGGGCCGGGATGGGAAGATGTGTGGATCTGGGCCGGCGCTTCAGGCGACCCGGGCGGGGCGCGGATGCCCGAGCAGGGGGGCGTGGCGATAGTCCTGGACCGATAGGCCGAAGTGGAAGATGGCCTCGCGCAGCGGCGCCTCGGCCTCCGGCGTGAGTTCGATGCCCGATGTCGTCCGGTGCATCTGCGGACCCGCGACGAAGTGGCTCTGCACGATGTGCCGGGCGCCCATGGATTGCAGCACCGGCCGCAAGGCATAGTCGAGGGCCAGGACGTGGGCGAGGCTGCCGCCGGTGGCGACCGGCAGGATCGCCTTGCCGGCCAGGCCGAATTGCGGAAGCAGGTCGAGAAAGGCCTTCAGCAGGCCCGAATAGGCCGCCTTGAACACCGGCGTCGCGAAAATCACGCCGTCGGCCCGGTCGATCGCCGCCACCGCCGCGGCGATGCGCGGCTCAGCGGCATTGCCGGAGAGAACAGCCAGGGGGTCGAGCTCCCTGATCCGGACATGCAGCCGGTTGCCGACGGCGGCGGGCAGGCGGGCCAGGACATGTTCGGCCAGCAGGGCGGTCGACGAATCCGCCGACGGGCTGCCGGAGACGGCCACCACGTTGAGCGTATTGGCAGGCGTCGGAGGTGGGATCGCGCGCATGACGTCATCCACGCTCGTTGATGGTGGTGCCGCCGGTCCGGCCGCCGCCTTCCCAGAACACGATGCGGCGCTGGGCGAAGCGAACGGCGCTGCTGGCGAGGAGACCCATCAGGGCGAGCGTGATGATGCAGACGAACATCACCGGCACGTCGAAGCTCAGCGACGAGGCCTGGATGAGGCTGCCCAGGCCCTGCTGCGATGCCACGAACTCGCCGACCACCGCGCCGAGCAGGGCAAGCACCAGCGCCACCTGAAGGCCGGCGAAGATCGCGCCGGCCGCCGAGGGGATCTTGACGTCCCAGAGGATCTGCCAGCGCGCCGCCGAGAAGGCGCGGTAGAGATCGACGAGCTCCTGGCGCGCCGCGCGCAGGCCCGTCACCACGTTGACGAACATCGGGAAGAAGCAGATCAGCGCGACCAGCACGACCTTGGACATCAGGCCGAAGCCGAACCACACGATCAGCAGCGGCGCGAGCGCCACTTTGGGCATGGATTGCAGCGCGACGACATAAGGAAAGACGAACCGCTCGACGGTGCGGGATTCGGCCACCACGATGCCGACGACGAGCGCGACGCAGCTGCCGATGGCGAAGCCCAGCATCGTCTCCGTGGCGGTGGCGGCAAGGTGCGGCAGGATCGAGCCGTTGCCATAGACCGTCCAGAACGCCTGGGCGACCGAGCCCGGTAGCGGCACGAGATAGGACGGCACGCCGAGCCAGCGGACGCTGACGTCCCACAGCGTCACGAAGGCGACGAGCGTCAGGGTCGGATAGAGCCAGTTCTTCAATGTTTCGGACATGGGATGGTCTCCCGATCGGGTTAGCCGGCCTGGGCATCCAGGCGGAAATAGGCGCGCAGATGGGCTGACAGCTGGGCGAAGCGCGGATCGGTCACCACCTGTGCCCGGCGCGGGCGCGGCAGGTCGACGTCGAGAACCTCGACCACCCGTCCGGGACGCTCCGACAGCACGACGATCCGGTCGGCCAGCAGGACGGCCTCCTGGATCGAATGGGTGATGAACAGGACGGCCTTCTTCTTGGCCATCCAGATCGACTGAAGCTCCGCCGCCATGCGCTCGCGCGTCATGGCGTCGAGCGCCGAGAAGGGTTCGTCCATCAGCAGGATGCGCGGGTCGTGGATCAGGCCACGGCAGATGCCGACGCGTTGCTGCATGCCGCCCGACAGTTCATTCGGATAATGACTGGCGAACTGCTCGAGCCCGGCCAGCCTGAGCAGGGCCATCGCCTCGTCGCGGTAGTCTCCCACCGGCTTGCGCAGCGCCCGGATCGGCACCAGGACATTGTCCAGCACCGTCTTCCACGGCAGCAAGGTCGGCTGCTGGAACACGATGCCGACATCCGGCTGGGGACCGTCGACCGGCCGGCCGTTCAGCAGCACCTCACCCGACGACGGCTTGAGGAGACCGGCGACGATCTTCAGGATGGTCGACTTACCGCAGCCGGAGGGGCCGAGCACCGCGACGAACTCGCCGTCCCGGATGGTCATGTCGAGGTTGTCGAGGGCCCTCAGGTTGCCGCGACGGGTATGATAGACGACCGACATCGCGCGGATGTCGAGCTGCGGCGCGCCGCTCTTGGCCGCCGGCGCTGACGCGCCCTTCACCAGGGAGAGACTCATGGCGCCGCCCTCGCTTCGCGAATGACCTGTTCGACATCGAAACGGTTGAACTCGGGAACCAGCCGGTTGGTGAAATAGGCGTCGAGCGGCACATCGGTCCTGGTGACCTCGCCGCCGGCGCGCAGGGCCTCCACCAGGGTCGTCCAGTCCTCGTCGGCGAAGCGGCCATACTGGCCGCTCCGGCCCTCGCGGACGTGGAGCAGGTTGCGCATCCGGTGTTCGAGCACTTCGATCTCGCGCCGACGATTGTCGGCTTCCACGCCGGAGCTCGGGCGCAGCGCCGGATAGGCCTCCCAATAGGAGTTGATGCAGGCGGCCAGATTGGCGTTGCAGGCGATATTGCCTTTGGCGAGCGCGCGGCCGAAACGGGCGAGCAGGTCCGGTTTCGATGCGAGCAGGGCGTCCGTCACCAGGATGCCGTGGCTCGACAATTCCTGGAATTGCGGCGGCACCGGCAGGCGCCGGATGGCGGTGCCGGATTGCTCCAGGCGGACATGCGCCGTGTCGAACAGGTTGAGCACGTGGATCTGGCCGGTGCGCAGCGCCTCGAAGGCCGCGACGCCGGTGCCGACCGACTGGAGCTTGACGTCGCTCCAGCTGACGCCGGCGGCCTGCAGCATGGCGCGCACCATGTAGAGATTGCCCGAGCTGAGCGCGAAGACGCCGAGCGTCTTGCCTTTCATGTCGGCGAGACTCTGGATCGGGCTGTCGCGCGGCACGGCGAATTCCCAGACCGAGCGCGGCAGGTAATTGTAGACGAACCTGAGGGGGAAGTTCGGCTTGCCGGGCTGCCGGGAGATTACGATCGGCTCCAGGCTGGCATAGGCCGCCTGGACCGTTCCCGACATCAGCTGCGGGATGATGACGCCGGACCCGCTGAGCACCTGGATCTCGGTGTCGAGGTTCTCCGCGTCGAAATAGCCGAGCTTGCGCGCGAAGGTGAGCGGCGCCACACCTGAATTGATCGCGGATGGCCAGGCGAAAACGAAACGGTCTTTCGCCTCGGCTGGCGCCGCCAGAAAAGCGCCCAGCGCCGCGATCGCCGCGGCGATCGCGCGGGCCGGTCGGAGTTTGATCATGTCTGTTCCCCTCTGATTTATCGGCCGGGGTCGAGGCCCCGGCTTGGTCGTCGATGGACATGGCGGTCCGCCCGGCACAAGCGCCCGGGCGGCGGACGATGCCGCGGTGGTCAGGCGGCCCTTGCCGCCGGCACGTCCGTCGGTGTCACGGTCGAACCTTCGTGCTCCGGCCAGGAATGCAGCTCCGGCAGCACGTGCTTGCCGATCATCTCGATGGCGCGCTTGTTGGCCTCGTGACCCATGCCGTCGATACGCCACAGGAGGTCGTCGATGCCCATCGCGTGGAGGCGGCGCGCGCCGGCGATCAGGTCGTCGGGGGTGCCGGCCATGACGTAGGGTGCGGAATCGATGAGATAGTCGAGATTGCGCATGTTGCCCCTGATCTCCTCGATCCGGGCCATGGCCTGGTAGTCGGCCGATCGCTTGGCCAGCTTGGTCATCCAGTCCATGATGACCTCGATGAACCGCAGCGTGTTTTCTTCCGTCGCGGCGCGCGCCTGGGCGCGGTCGGCGTGGCAATTGACGCCGACCGAAAAGAGCGCCTGCCGCTTAGTGATCGTGCCGGCGACGGGCCTGGCGACCTTCGCCCCCTCATTATAGGCGTCGATGCAATCCTGGACGTAGTCCCAGCCGAGAATGCTGAGGCCGGACATGACGCCGACGCCCATTTCACCCGCCTCGCGATGTGAGTCCTTGCTCGTGGCGGACAGGTGCGTCGGGATCACCCGGCCGCCCGGCTTCCACGGCGAGATCTTGCGCGGCGGGATGGTGTAGAGCTGGCTGTCATGCGCCAGCCGTTCCTCGGTCAGGCCTTTGCCGATGATCGCCAGATGTTCGTCGCGGTACTCCCGGGTGAGCGAGGGATCGACCCCGAAACCGTCGAGCGTATAGGGATTGTTCGACCGCGCGGCGCCGAGCTCGGCCCGCCCGTTGGACAGCAGGTCGAGCGTGGCGATCTGCTCCAGCACGCGGATCGGGTGGTTGTAGGGAAGCAGGTTCACCGATGCGATGCGCAGGCGCATCCGTTTCGTGCGCGCGGCGACATAGGCGAGCAGGATCTCGGGCGCTGAAATGATCGCCTCGCCATTGGCGAAGTGCTGCTCCGATGACGCGTAGCCGTCAAATCCGCTCTCCTCGGCGAGCACCGCCTCGTCGACGACTTCCGTCATGCGCGTCGCCCAGGATGTGCCCGGCGGGCAAATGGCTTCATGAAAGAGAATGACCTTCATCGCCTGGTCCCTTGCATTTTCTTGAGTGTTCCTATATTAGGAATGGCGTTCCTAATAAAATGAAGATAGGCAGGTTTGGCCGGCTCACGCAATGTCTTTTTGGGGCGAGCATAAAAAGTGAGCATCTTGCTGCGCGCCGTCGAAAGATGCGAAGGCGAGGCCTCGATCTCGCTGCGGGCTTGCGTCCCGTGCGGCGAGCCGGCCGGCGAATGGGCTGAGGGAGTTGACGCGGTGAACGACGAGACCGGGCGGGGCGAAACGGAGCGTGGGAAGACGTCGAGCAGCCAGCTGCTCACCAAGGGGCTGCGCGTGCTGACCCATGTCGCGCAGCAGGGCGGGGAGGTCGGCGTGCGCGAATTGGCGCGGGACATGGAGATGAGCACGACGGTCATGCACCGCCTCATCACCTCGCTGGTCGATCAGCGGTTCCTCGAACGCAATGCCGAGAACGGCAAATACCGGATCGGCGCCCAGGCCTTCGAGGTCGGCAAGGCCTTCATCCGGTCGGCCAAGATCGAAACTTGCGCGCCGCCGGTGCTGCGCAAGATCGTCGAGCAAAGCGACCTCAACGCCTTTCTGGGGGTGATGCGCGGGTCGAGCGTCATCTATCTGATCGCGATGCAGGACAACGGACCATTGGCCATACGCGTCGCGCCGGGGGCCGAGGCGCCGCTGCACGCGACCGCCATGGGCAAGATCCTGCTCGCCGAATTGCCGGACGAGGAAATCCACCAGAAGCTGTCATTCTATTTCGACAAGAAGTTCAGCGCGTCGACGACCAAGGACCCCTCCATGCTGATCGAGGAGATCTCGGTCGTGCGGCAACGGGGATATGCCATTTCGGACGACGAAGCGTTTCGCGGCGTCGTCTCGGTGGGCGCGCCGATCCGCGACTTCTCCCAGAAGGTGGTCGCCGCCATGAGCATCAGCAAACCCAAGGCCCTGCTGAGGGAGCGCGAGATGGATCATATCATCGCCACGGCCCTGGACGCGTCCGAGCGCATCTCCCGCTGCCTCGGCGGCCGCTGAGGTCTTCGCCCGATCGGCGGCCCGCCTGTCCCGCGCGAAATACGACCTTGCGCCCGACGACGCACGCCGCTAGCATTAATCGGAACAATGTTCCTATATTAGGAACATATAAGATCGACAGCGGGAGAAATCATGAAGATCAGCGCAGATAGCCTCAACGGCGCGACCGCCTATCGCCTGCTCACCGGCGTCGTGGTGCCGCGGCCCATCGCCTGGGTCGCCACGCTGTCGGCGGCGGGACTGGTCAATCTCGCGCCCTTCAGCTGCTTCACCTTTGTCTCGGCGGATCCGCCGATGGTCGGATTCAATGCCGGGCTGCGCGGCGGCATCCGCAAGGATACCGCGCGCAACATCCAGGAGCGCGGCGAATATGTCGTGCATGTCGTCGACGAGAGCCTCGTCGATCCCATGCACATGTCGGCCGAAGATTATCCGAGCGACGTCAGCGAGGCGGAAGCCCTCGGCCTGGCGACCGAGCCGAGCGACATGGTCGCGGTGCCGCGTCTCAGTGGCGCGCCGATCGCGCTGGAATGCGTGTTCGACCGCGCCGTTTCATTCGGCCGCAGCGGCTCGGAATTCCTGGTCGGCGAAGTCAAGCTGTTCCATGTCCGCGACGGTCTCTGCACCAACGGCAAGATCGACACGCAGCTGCTGAGGCCGGTCGGGCGCCTCGCGGGGCCGGTCTATGGCACGCTCGGCGATATCATCGCCAAGCGCGCCAGCGCGAGCTACGCCAATCTGTGAAGCCGGACGCCAAGGGCGCCCGGGCCGTGATCCGCCGTCACGCCGCGGTCAGGCCGCTTCGCCGTAGCGGCGCCGCAGATGGGCCTTGAACACGCCGGCGTCGAGCGGCCGGCCGGTGGCACGGGTCAGGAGCTCGTCGGTCTGATAGAGCGAGCCCTGGCTGTGAATATGGGTCCGAAGCCAGCCGACCAGCCCTGAGAAGTCGCCGCGACCGATGGCCGGCAGGATCTCCGGCTCGGCCCGGCAGGCGGCGTCGAAGATCTGCGCCGCGGTCATGGCGCCGAGCGTATAGGTCGGGAAATAGCCCCAGCCGCCGCTCGGCCAGTGCACGTCCTGCAGGCAGCCCTGGCGATCGTCCGGGGGCACCACGCCGACGAGATCGCGCATCTGCTCGTTCCAGGCGGCCGGCAGGTCGGCCAGCGGCAGTTGGTCGGCGATCAGCGCCTTTTCCAGCCGGTAGCGTAGGATGACGTGGGCGGGATAGGTGACCTCGTCGGCATCGACCCGGATGAAGCCGCGCGACACCTTGGTGTAGCGCCGGAGCATGCTCTCGGCGTCCCAGGCCGGTCCGTTGCCGCCGAAGGCCTGGCGCATGACCGGGGTGGCGAACTGAATGAATTCACGGCTGCGGCAGGCCTGCATTTCCATCAGCAGCGACTGGCTCTCGTGAATGCTCATGCTCCGCGCCTGGCCGACCGGCTGGTTCATGAAGGCCTGCGGCCGGCCCTGCTCGTAAAGGGCATGGCCGGTCTCGTGCAGCACGCCCATCAGGGCGCGGGTGAAGTCGGTTTCGTCGTAGCGGGTGGTGATGCGCACATCGTTGTCGGCGCCACCGCAGAACGGATGGGTCGAGACGTCGAGCCGGCCACGCTCGAAGTCGTAGCCGAGCACCGCCATCATCTTCAGGCCGAGCTGGCGCTGCTGTTCCACCGGGAAGGGGCCGTCGAGCTCGGGCACCGCCGGGCGCCGGGCCTGGATCGCCAGCACCTCTTCGGTAAAGCCGGGCAGGAATCCGGCGAGGTCCTCGAACAGGGCGTCGATGCGCTCCGAGCGGCCGCCCGGTTCATAGTCGTTGAGCAGGGCGTCATAGGGGGACAGGCCGAGCTTGTCGCCCTTGGCGCGGCCGATCTCGCGCTGCAGCGTCAGCACGTCGGCGAGCGCCGGCTGCAGGCCCTTGAAATCCGCGTCGGCGCGCGCCTGGCGCCAGCGCATCTCGCAGGCCGAGATCGCCTTGCTCGAAGCTTCCACCAGATCCGGGGGCAGGGCGGTCTCGACCGTCCAGATCCGCCTGATCTCGCGCAGATTGGCCTTGTCCCAGTCGCCGAGCGACGGGTCTTCCGCTGCCGCCGCCAACCAGTCGGCGATCCGCGGATCGGTCACCATGCCGTGACGCAGCACCTGCAACTGCGCCATGCTTTCGGCCCGGGTGCCGGCGGCGCCCCTGGGCATCATCACGTCATTGTCCCATTGCAGGATGCCGATGGCATTGGACAGGGCGGCGACGCGGCCGAAATGGGCCGAAAGATCGGTCGATGCGGTCATCACTGTCTCCCATCAGGGGCAAGGCGATGGGGATACCGGGTTGTCGTCGGCGGCGCCAGAGGGAGATGCGTCGCGCGTCAACCCTCTCCCACGAAGGCGTGGGCGAGGGTTGACGCGCGTCCTCATCGAGTGGCTCGTTCCCGGCTCTCTCAGCTCTCGCGCCGGCCGAGCTGGTCGAGCAGCGCCGCGCCGGTGCGGATGCCGTTGACGAAGCAGTCGAGCTTCAGGTTCTCGTTGGGGGCGTGATTGGCCTCGTCGGCATTGGCATAGGGCACGACGAAGGCGGGAATGCCGAGGACCTTGGTGAAGACATAGTCGGGCAGGCTGCCGCCGACGGCCGGATATTCCAGCGGCGTGACGCCCTGGGCGATCTGGATGGCGCGCCGGATGGTCGCGCCATAAGGCGATTCCAGCGACGTCTTCGACGGCAGCATGCCGAAACCGGGCACGAACTCGACCTCGGGCGCGTGGCGCTTCACATGCGCCGCGACCTTGTCGAAGACGTCGGCGGGCGTCATCGGCTCGACCAGCCGGATGTCGCATTTCGCGAAGGCTTCATGCGGCAGCACGGTCTTGCTGCCGGCGCCGCCATAACCGCCATGGAGGCCGTTGATGGTCAGGGTCGGGTGGAACATCAGCCGCTCATAATAGCCGCGCCCGGCCGGCGCATCGAGGCGGTCGAGCCCGAGCCCGGCCTTGACCTGGTCGAGGTCGAGCGGCAGGCGCGCCGCGGCCGCCAATTCGTTGGCGGTCGGCGGGATGACCCCGTCGGCGAGACCGTCGATGGTGATCTCGCCGGCGGCGTTCTTCATCGTGCCGAGCAGGTGCACGAGGGTCCAGATCGGGTTCGGCACGACACCGCCGAAATTGCCGGAATGGACGTCCCGGCTGGCGTGGCGCGCGCGCAGCTCGAAACAGGCCATGCCGCGCACGCCGTAGCAGATGGTCGGCGTGCCGGATTCGTGCAGCGGCCCGTCGGCGGTGACTACGAAATCGGCCTTCAGCTTGTCGCGGTGCTGGGCGACGAAGTCGGCGATGCGCGGGCTGCCGATCTCTTCCTCGCCCTCGAGCAGGAAGATGACGTTGCAGGGCAGGCGGCCATGCACCGCCAGGTGGGATTCGATGGCGAGCAGCTGGGCGAAATGCTGGCCCTTGTTGTCGCCGATGCCGCGGGCATAGATCCGCCCGTCGCGGATGGTCGGCTCGAAGGGCGGGCTCACCCAGGCGTCCAGCGGGTCCGGCGGCTGCACGTCGTAATGGCCGTAGAGCAGCACGGTGGGCGCGCCGGGCGCCTTGTCCCAGCGCCCGAGCACCATGGGATGGCCGGCGGTCGGGATCGTCTCCGCCGCGAAACCGAGCTTGTCCAGCATGCCGACCAGCAAGGCTGCGACCTCGCGGATGCCGATATTCTGCGCGCTGATGCTGGGGTGGCGGACATAGTCCATCACCCGCTGGACGAAACCGTCCTGGTTTTCGGCGATATGGTCGAAGACTTTGGTCAGCGCCGCCGAGGGCGCGGGCAAGGGGGAGGATCCGGTCATGTCGCGTGTCACCTGTCCTGTCGCTTCGTATCGTGCCCGGCGGCCGTGAGCAGGATGGCGCCGGAGGCATGCACCTCGCCGGTCCAGTTTGGCGGCACCAGGGTGGTGGCGTCGAGCTGGGTGATGATCGCCGGCCCGGCGAAACGGTCGCCGGCGCCGAAGGCGGCGCGGTCGAGCAGCGGCACCTCGGCCGCGCCGGAGGCGAAATGCACGGTGAGCGTACCGCTTTGCGGCTTGCCGGATCCGCCAGTGAGCTCGGCGCGCGGCGGCGGCGGCATGCGGCCGGTCGCCTCGATCCGGAGCGTCACCAGCTCCACCGGCGCCTCAAGCGCGAAGCCGTAAAGGCTTGCATGTGCGGCGGCGAAGGCGGCTTCGGTCCGCTCGGCGGTTCCGGCCCAGGGCACGGTGACCTCGCCGCCCTGGCCGTGATAGCGCATCAGCGCCACGCGGGCGAGCGAACGGGCATCGGCGGCGACGCCCTCGGCTTCCAGCCACTGCGCGGCGCGCTCCTCGAGCTCGGCGAAGATCGCCTCCGCCGCGGCGACATCGATCGCGCCGGCCTTGGGCAAGGTGCGGCTGAAATCGGCCTTGAGGTCGGCGGCGAGCAAACCGTCGGCGCAGAGCACGCCGGGGGCCGGCGGCACCAGCACGCGGCGGACGCCGAGCAGCTCGGCCAGGGCGCAGCCGTGCAGCGGCCCGGCACCGCCGAAGGGCAGCAGCGTGAAGTCGCGCGGATCATGGCCACGCTCGACCGAGACCACCCGCAAGGCGCCGACCATGTGATTGTCGATGATGGCGAGCACGCCGCGTGCCGCAGCCTCCGGCGTGAGGCCAAGGGGGGCTGCGACGCAGTCGGTGATGACCGCGCGGGCGGCGGCGACATCCAGCGCCATCCGGCCGCCGAGCAGTTCGGCCGGCAGGTGGCCGAGCACGACATGGGCGTCGGTGACGGTCGCCATGCGCCCGCCGCGGCCATAGGCGGCGGGGCCGGGATCGGCGCCCGCGCTCTGCGGGCCGACGGCGAGCGTGCCGTCGGCGACGCGGGCGATCGACCCGCCGCCGGCGCCGATGGTGACCATGTCGACCATCGGCAAGGGCAGCGGCCAGTCGCCGACATGGCCGTGCTGGGTCAGGCTGATCTTGCCGTCCTTGATCAGGCAGATGTCGGCGCTGGTGCCGCCGATATCGACGGTGATGATGTCGCTGATGCCGGAGGCCGCCGCGATGTCGCGCGCGCCGACGACGCCGGCCGCCGGGCCGGACAGGGCCGTCAAGGCCGGAGCCCGGCGGATCGTGGCGCCGCCGGCAACCCCGCCATTCGACTGCATCAGCAGCAATGGCGCGGCGATCGCCGCCTCGTGAAGGCGCTTTTCGAGCCGCGACAGATAGGTCGAGACGCCGGGCATGACCACGGCGTTCAGCACGGTCGCCAGCGACCGCTCATATTCGCGCACCACCGGCAGGATATCGACCGAGGTGGTCACCGCGACGCCGGGCAGGCAGTCGCGGAAGATCTCGGCGACCCGCTGCTCGTGCACGGGATTGGCGAAGGAATGCAGCAGGCAGATCGCCACCGCCGCGACGCCGAGCGCGCCGCATTCGGCTGCCGCCGCGCGCACGCTCGCTTCGTCCAGCGGCTCCATGACGATGCCGCCGGGGCCGATGCGCTCCTTGACCTCGAAGATGCGCGAGGTCGGTACCGGCCGTTCCGGTTTCACCCAGGCGTAGAGATTGGCCCGGCGTGGAATGTCCTGGCGGCCGATGGCCAGCACATGGCGAAACCCTGCGGTCGTGACCAGGGCGGACTTGGCGCCCTTGCCCTCCAGGATCATGTTGGTGGCGACCGTGGTGCCGTGCAGGACGCGTTCCAGCGAGGGGGCGTCCTTGCCGGCCTCGGCCAGCGCCAGGCCGACGCCGGTCATGAAGGCTTGCGACGGGTCGCTCGGCACGCTCGGCGTCTTGGCGCGCCAGACCTTGCCACTGGCCGGGTCATGCAGGGCGATGTCGGTGAAAGTGCCGCCGATATCGACGGCGACGGCGAGGCCGGCCTCAGATGATGGCATCGACATACTCATTGCGATGGAAGGAGCGGACCGCCGGGCGGTCGGAGCGCAGGCTACGGGTCGCGGCTTCGTCGACGCCGCGCCCCTCGATCACGACGCCGTAGTGGCGCTTCGCCGCCGCGGCCGAGACGAAGCCGCCAAGCACGTCTTCGAGGACTTCGGCGACCGGGCGGTCATAGGGATGGCCATGGCCGCCGCCACCGCCGGTTTCGATGCGCAGGATGTCGCCGCGCTTCAACGGATTGCCGTCGGACAGGGGCTCGAGCCGGCTTTCGTCCGGCGTGCCCGGATTGAGCGTCACGCGGCCGACGCCGCCCGACATGCCGCCGGCCATGCCCCAGGGCGGGTTCTTGACGCTGTCGATGCGCACCGCCAGCACGGCCTGTTCGGCCAGCACCTCATATTCCCTGACGATGCCGCAGCCGCCGCGATGGCGGCCGGCGCCGCCGGAATCGGCGACGATGCCATAGGCACGCAGGCGCACCGGATAGCCAGCCTCCAGGAACTCGACCGGGTAGTTCTCCTGGGCGACGAAATAGACCGCGTCGATGCCGTCGGCATTGGGCCGCGCGCCGTAGCCGACGCCGATGCCGTCGGCGAGCAGGAAGGGCTCGAGCGCACCCTCCGCCGTGCGGTAGGTGCCGCGCATCAGGGCGATGACATAGGCGGAATGGGCGGCCGGCGCGCCGCCGCCGGCGACGTTGATCAATCCGTTCAGGCCGGCCAGAACGCGCATCATGGTCAGGCCGCGCATGCCGAGCGGCGCCGGGAAGCGCGGCCACAACAGCGAGCCCTCGCGCAGGCGCACCTCGTCGATCGATTGCGGCCCGCCGGCATTGCAGACCTGCCCGGGATCGCCGCCGAGATAATAGAGCCCGAGCGCCATGCCCGGCACGCCCGGGTTCATCAGGAAGTTGACCGGCCCGACGGCCTGGTCGTCGGTCTCGGTGGCATCGAAGATGAAGCGGTCCTCGCCGCCCTCACCGCGCTCGCGGGTCAGCGCAAAGCGGATCTTGAACGGGCCGTGGCCATGGCCGTCGGCATCGATCGCATCGGTGAAGCGATGGGTACCATAGGCGAAGGTTTCGGCCAGTTTGGCGCGGACCAGCCGGCGCGTGCGGGCCAGGAGCTGGCGCAGCGCGTCGGCGATGACATCGGCGCCGAAGCGGGCGACGATCTCCTCGACACGCTTCACGCCCAGCGCATTGCTCGCCATCAGCGCCCGCATGTCGCCGAGGCTCTGGGTGGGGAAGCGCGAATTGCGATGGAAGATCGCCAGTGCCGCCTCGTTGGTCTGCCCGGCATCGATCAGCTTGGTCGGAGGGATCATGATGCCCTCCTGGAAGATGTCCGTCGTGTCGGGGCTGATCGAGCCGGCGCGCAGGCCGCCGATATCGGCGAAATGCGCCCAGCACATCACGAAGGCGCAGCGCCGGCCCTCATGGAAGACCGGGGCGAGCAGCACCTGGTCGTTGGAATGCGAGACCGCGCCGCGCGAGCCGTAGCAGTCATTGTACCAGTAGAGATCGCCCTCGCGCATGGTGTCCGGCGGGAAGTCGCGGAACACCGGGCTGGTCATGTCGCCGAAGATCGGCACGTTCGATCCCACCGCCATGACGCCGTCGGCATCGAACAGGCCGGTATAGAAATCCTTCTTCTCGCGGATGAAGGCGGAGATGGCCGTGCGTTCGAGCAGGGCCTCCATTTCGGCCTGGGTCGCCCGGATGGCGCCGCGCACGATCTCGATCGTGACGGAATCGCAGATGACGGGCGCAAGCGGCGCGCCCGTCTCCGCACCCTCGGCATTAGTCGAGCGGAGCATTGGTCGGGTCCTTGATGAGGAGAAGCGTGATGGTGCTGATGACCGCGGCGAGGATCACGAACAGGGCCGGCGACAGCGGGCTGCCGGTTTCGCGGATCAGGAAGGTGGCGACGAAGGGCGCGAAGCCGCCGAAAATGGTCACCGCCATGCTGTAGCCGATCGACAGCGCGGTGAACCGCACCTTGGTCGGGAACAGTTCGGCCAGCACCGCGCAGAGCGGACCGGCATAGAAGCCGAGCAGCGCCGCCGAGATGCACTGGGTGATCATCAGGCCCATGGCGGTGGGTGTGCCCACCAGATACTGGAACAGCGGGTAGGACAGCAGGCCGTAGCCGATGGCCGAAACCAGCAGCACGGGCTTGCGGCCGACCTGGTCGGACAGCCAGCCGGCGACCGGTGTCAGCACGGTGAGCACCACCGCCGCGACCGCCGAGGCGTAATAGGCCGAGCCCGCGGGAATGCCGAGCTGGGTCGCCGCGAAGCTCGGCATGAAGATGTTGAAGGTGTAGTTGCCGACCGTGCCGACGACCGAAATCCCGAAGGCAGCGAGAACCGGCAGCCGGTAGATGGTCAGCGCGTCGCGCAGCGGCGAGGAGGCGACCGCCTTCTGGACGACAGCCTTGCTGAAGGCCGGCGTCTCCGACACCTGCGAGCGCAGATAGAGGCCGATCGGCGCCAGCACGAAACCGAGAATGAAGGGAATGCGCCAGCCCCAGGCGATCATCGCTTCCTTGTCGAGGACCGAATTGAGGATCGCCGCGGTGAGCGTGCCGGTGATCAGCGCCAGGCCGACGCTGAACTGCTGCATGCTGCCGATCAGGCCGCGCCTGCCGGGCGGCGAATATTCGACCAGGAAGGCAGCGGCGCCGCCCCATTCTCCACCGGTCGAGAAGCCCTGGATCAGCCGGCAGATGACCAGCAGGATCGGCGCCCAGATGCCGATCGAGGCATAGGACGGGATGAGGCCGGTGAGCGCGGTGGCGCCCGCCATCATGCCGACGGTGAGGATGAGGGCCGCCTTGCGTCCCTTCCGGTCGCCATAGGCACCGATGACGATGGCGCCGACCGGCCGCATGACGAAGCCGACGCCATAGGTCGCGAAGGCCGACAGGAGCGAGATGACCGGGTCGCCGCCGGGGAAGAAATTGGCGGCGATCTGGGCGGCGAACAGGCCGAAGATCAGAAAGTCGAAGAGTTCGACGAAATTGCCGATCGCGCAGGACAGGATCGCCCGTCTGCGGATGCGTTCGAAATCGGCTGTCGAGCCGGCATCCGGCTGGGCCGCGGCTGCTTGCGACATGGGCGTCTCCTGGCTTCGGGGGCGCCGCTGTGTCGGCGCGTCATCCCTTGTGGACTCGGGCGGCATCGATCGCCGCGAGCGCGGCGAAAAAGGCGCGATCGGATGCCGACCCCCCAAAATCGAGTCCTGCAAAGCCGTTCGAAGGCAGTTTCTTTTGACGTCGACTCTTTGTCGATCTGTCTTCTTGTCTGACAAGATGCTAGTCAGCGGTTTCGGCGAGTCAAGACGGGCGGCCACATATGCCCACCTTCGTTTTGGCAAGGACTGGGCAATCTTTGGGCAAGCGGCTTGATATGGCGGCGCCCGCGTGGTTCGCAGGAAGACGAAAGGGAGGCCCCGCATGATCGCCAGCACGCTCGAAGCCCTGGGGCCGCCCGTGCTCATTCGCGACCGGGCCTTCGAGCAGGTCTGGGACGCCATCATTTCCGGCCGCATCCAGCCGGGCACGCGGCTGATCGAGCGCGAGCTCTGCGACGCCATGGGCATCAGCCGGGCCTCGGTGCGCGAGGTGATCCGCCGCCTCGAGGCCGAGCGGCTGGTCGTCGTCGAGCCCAGGCGCGGCCCAAGGGTGGTGACGCTGACGCCGGAACAGGCGAGCGAGATCTACGAGATCCGCGCCATGCTGGAGAGCCTGGTGATCAGGCGGTTCACCGAAAAGGCCGGGCTTGCCGACATCGCCACGCTGGAGGCGATCTTCGCCGAGATGAAGCGGGCGGCAGCGGCGGCGGACGTGCCTCGCATCGTCATGGTCGTGCACCGGTTCAACGACCATTTGCTGGCGGTCGCCGGCCACGGCACAGCCGGCGACATGCTGGCTCATCTCGATGCGCGCATCAGCTGGCTCCGGGTCAAGGCCATGGCCGTGCCGGGTCGCCTCAGCGCCAGCATCGAGGAGATGGGCGCCGTGCTCCAGGCGGTGCGATCGGGCGACGGCGATGCCGCCGCCGCCTTGATCGCGCGGACCGTGTTTAATGCCCGCGACGCAGCGGTGGCCGAGATGCGCCGCGCGGCCCCGCCGGCAAAAGCGCCGGCCAAGCCGCGCAAGCGGCCGGAGGGCCGCTGATACGGCGCGGCCTCCTTAGCCCGTCCGCCCGAGCCGGAACGCCATATAGCTGTCGAACTGCAATTCGTTGACGCGGAACCACAGGGATTCCTCGCGGCGATAGGCGTTCCAGGCCTCGAAGATCTTCTTGAACTTCGGGTTCTGGGCATTGAGCTCGGCATAGAGCTGCTCGGAGGCCTCGAAGGCCGCGCTCAGCACCTCGCGGGAATAGAGCCGGATCTGCGCGCCGCCGGCGACCAGGCGGCGCAGCGCCGCCGGATTGTCATTGTCATATTTGGCCAGCATCCACACGTTGACCGCGGCGCAAGCCTGTTCGATCGCTGCCTTATAGGCCGGCGGCAGGGCATCGAAGCGGCTCTGCCCGACATAAAGGGAGAGCTGCGCCGAGCCTTCGGCCCAGCCTGGAGCATAATAGTAGCGGGCGACCTTTTGCAGGCCGAGACGCTCGTCGTCATGCGGGCCAACCCATTCGGCGGCATCGATGGTGCCGCGCTCCAGTGCCGGATAGATATCGCCGGCGGCGATCTGCTGCGGCACCACGCCAAGCTTGGTGAGGATCTGGCCGACCAGTCCACCGGTGCGGAACTTGAGGCCCCGCAGGTCCTCGACCGTGGCGATTTCCTTGCGGAACCAGCCGGCCATCTGGGCGCCGGTGTTGCCCGCCGGAAACAGCCTGATGTTGTAGGGTGCGAACAGTTCCTGCATGAGGGCCGCGCCGCCGCCATGGGTCATCCAGGCATTCTGCTGGCGGGCGTTCAGCCCGAAGGGCAGGCAGGTGTCGAAGGCGAGCGCCGGCTCCTTGCCGACATAATAATAGCTGGCGGTATGGCCCATCTCGACCGTGCCGTTCTGCACCGCGTCGAGCACGGCGAGCGCCGGCACCACTTCGCCGGCGGCGAAGACCTGGATGTCGAAGCGGCCATCGGTCAGCTCGGAGACGATCTTGGCGAGCATCCGGCAGCCGCCGTCGAGCGTGTCGAGGCTCTTCGGATAGCTCGTCACCATGCGCCAGCGGATCTGCGGCTGGCTCTGCGCGACGGCGGGTGACGCGACCGTGGCGGCGGTCGCGGCGAGCGACAGAACCGCGGCCTTGCGGCGGCTGAGGGCGGTCGTCGTGATGTCCTTGGTCATGGTTTCATATCCTCCGATGCGTCTCGTTTCGGTCTCGGCCCGCGCCGGACGCTTGCGGCGGGCCGTGTGTTCGTTTTTGTTTTTGGTTTCAGATGGTTGTGCTGCAGATGGGTGTTCGGCGAACCTCGTCAGGCGGAAGCGTGAACCGCTACGTCACCCCCGGCCGAGGCGAAGCCGAGGGGAAGGGGGTCCAGGGGCCAACAGGCTGCAGCGCCCGCGCATGTTGCGTGGACGTCGTTGTGGTTGGCGAAGAGTCCTTCAACCCCTGGACCCCCTTCCCTCGCTTCGCTCGCCGGGGGTGACGTCGTTGTTCTCGTGCGACTCCGAAGGTCACGAGGCGCGAGGCATACCCTCTTGCCCCTCACGCCCCCGCCTCCTTCGGCCGGCGGTGCATCAGCGCGACGCGGGTGCAATTGGCCACCTCCTTGCCGTCCTGGTTGAAAGCGCGGTGGCGGAAGGTGACGAGGCCGGCCCTGGGGCGCGATGCGCTCGGCCGGACCGCCTCCACCGTGGTGACCACGCGAATGCTGTCGCCCTGGAACACCGGAGCCGGGAAGTTCACGTCGGTCATGCCGAGATTGGCGACCGTCGTGCGCAGCGTCGTGTCGTGTACGGAAATGCCGATCATCAGGCCGAGCGTGAACAGCGAATTGACCAGCGGCTTGCCGAACTCGGTCTTCGCCGCGAAATGGGCGTCGATATGCAGGGGCTGGGGATTAAGCGTCATGTTGGAGAACAGCATGTTGTCCATCTCGGTCACCGTCCGGGTGATCGGATGATCGAAGGTCTGGCCGACCGAAAACTCCTCGAACCACAATCCGGGCATGGCTTTCTCCTAAGTCTCTGGCGTGTCGGCTGGCGTGATGGCGACGATCAGCGCGCCGGCGCCGATCGTCCTGCCGGGCGTGCCCAGGATCCGCTCCACCTGGCCGTTGCAGGTGCTTTTCAGGTCGGTGAACAGTTTCATGGATTCGAGCACGGCGATCGTCTGGCCGATGGTGACGATGTCGCCGACGGCGACCCGGATCTCGGCGACGAGGCCGGGCATGGGCGCGACGATGTCGGCACCGGCGGCCGCATTGGCGCCGGAGGAAGCCCGAAGCGCCGCCGCCGCGGCCGGCAGAACCTGGAATTTCGCTTCGACCGAACGGGCGCGGATTGCCACGCGCCCGTCCGCGATAGCGAAGCGGCAAGCGATGGCGGTGCCGTCGATGACCACGGTCAGCAGCGTCCCTTCGGCTGCGGCTTCGACCGCGACGCTGCCGTCGGCATCGCCCAGCGTGAAGTGCCGAGGCCCGCCCGCCACCGTCACCAGTGCCGTCGCGCCATCGGCCGAAACCGAAAAGGGCGTCGCTCCGGTTGCCAGCAGGCGAAAGCCTTGCAGGCCGGACCAGGGCGAGGCGCGCCGCTCGGGCGCACGCCCCAGCCACAGGGCAAGCGCCGCCAGCCGGCGGGCGAGCACGAGATCCGCCTTGTCCCGTGCCCAGCCCTCCGGCCAGGTCTCGGCGATCAGCCGGGTGGTCGCGCGTCCCTCTGCGAAAGCCCGCGTCCGCAAGGCGTCGATCAGGAAGGCCCGGTTGGTCGCCGGGCCGAGCACGGTGAGTGCGTCGAGCGCCGCGCCGAGCTTCTCCAGCGCCTGTGCCCGGTCGGTTCCCGTGGCGATCAGCTTGGCGAGCAGGCTGTCATAAGCGAGGCCGACCACCGTACCGGTCTCGACCCCGGAATCGACCCGGATGTCCGACGGCGGCGACCACAACGCGATCGCCCCCACATCCGGTCGAAAACCCTCGTCGGCGCGTTCCGCGGTGAGGCGTGCCTGGATCGCATGACCGGTCATGGTGATGTCGCCCTGGGCAAAGCCCAGCTTCTCGCCGGCAGCGACGCGCAATTGCCATTCCACCAGGTCGAGGTCGGTGATCGCCTCGGTCACGGTATGCTCGACCTGCAGCCGGGTGTTCATTTCCAGGAAGAAGATCTCTTCCGTGGCGGCGTCGACGATGAACTCCATGGTGCCGGTCGAGTCGTAGCCGATCGCCGCCGCGAGCCTGACGGCGTGGCCATGCAGCGCCGCCCGTGTCGCGTCGGAAAGATGGGGGGCGGGCGCCTCTTCCAGAAGCTTCTGGTTGTTGCGCTGGACCGAGCAATCGCGCTCGAACAGGTGGACGAGATTGCCATGCTTGTCGCCCAGCACCTGCACCTCGACATGGCGCGGCCGGGTGATCAGCTTCTCGATCAGCAGCCGGCCGTCGCCGAAGGCTGCCTCGGCCTCGCGCCGCGCCGAAACCAGGGCTTCGGCGAGGGTCTCGGGCGCGGCGACCGCGCGCATGCCCTTGCCGCCGCCGCCGGCGGAGGCCTTGATCATCACGGGCAGGCCGGTGCGCAAGGCTTCGGCTTCCAGCCGCGCCGCGCTCTGGTCCTCGCCGTCATAACCCGGCACGACCGGTACGCCGGCCTTGGTGGCCAGGCGCTTGGCCTCGATTTTGGAACCCATGGCCGCGATGGCTTTGCCGTGTGGGCCGACCCAGGTGAGACCATTCTCCGCGCAAAGCGCCGGCAGTTCGGTCTTTTCCGAGAGGAAGCCGTAGCCCGGATGGATCGCCTCGGCGCCGGCGGCACGCGCGGCATCGATGATGCGATCGGCGCGCAGATAGCTGTCGCGCGCCGGCGCCGGGCCGATCGGCACGGCCATGTCGGCGAGCCGGACGTGCAGCGCGTCCCTGTCGGCTTCCGAATAGACGGCGATGGTCCGGATGCCGAGACGCCGGGCGGTGCGGATGATCCGGACCGCGATCTCGCCGCGGTTGGCGATCAGAAGGGAGCGGAACATGGCTGCACTCACATCCGGTAGACCGGGCGGGGGGAGGTATCTCGGGGCTCGCCGGCGCTGAGCGACAGGCAGAGGCCGAGGACGTCACGCGTCTGGGCCGGCTCGATGATGCCGTCGTCCCAGAGCCGCGCCGTGGCGTAATAGGGGTCGCTCTGTTCCTCGAACTGGGCGCGGGTGCGCCGGTCGAGCTCGGCGATGGCCGCCTCGTCGCCGGCGCCCTTCAGGCTCTGGCGGCGCAGTTCGGTGACCACGGTGGCGGCGACCTCCGGGCTCATGGTGGCGATGCGGGCATTCGGCCAGGCGAACAGGAAGCGCGGCTGGAAGCCGCGGCCGCACATGCCGTAATTGCCGGCGCCATAGGAGCCGCCGATGATCACGGTATATTTCGGCACCCGGGCATTGGAGACGGCATAGACGAGCTTGGCCGAATGCTTGGCGATGCCGCCGCGCTCGGCCTCGGTGCCGACCATGAAGCCGGTGATGTTCTGCAGGAAGATCAGCGGGATGTGGCGCTGGTCGCAGAGTTCGATGAAATGGGCGCCCTTCACCGAGGCCTCGGCGAACAGCACGCCGTTATTGGCGATGATGCCGACCGGATAGCCGTGGATGCGGGCAAAGCCGGTGACCAGGGACGCGCCATAGGCCGGCTTGAACTCCTGGAAGGCGCTGCCGTCGACCAGGCGGGCGACCACCTCGCGCACGTCATAGGGCTTTTTCAGGTCCACCGGCACGATGGCGGTGAGCTCGGCCGGATCGGCCAGCGGCGGTGCCGGCGCAAAGGGCGGCGGGGTGACGAGGCGCAGCGCCCCGAAACCCAGCACGATCTCGCGCAGGCGGCCGATCGCCTCCGTCTCGGTCGCAGCGACATGGTCGGTGACGCCGGAAACGGTGGCATGCATGTCGGCGCCACCAAGCGTCTCGCCGTCGACGATCTCGTTGATCGCCGCCTTGACGATCGGTGGGCCGCCGAGATGGATGCGGCCCGTGCCGCGCACCATCACCACCTCGTCCGACAGCGCCGGGATATAGGCGCCGCCCGCCGTGCAGCCGCCGAACACCGCCGAGACCTGCGGAATGCCTGATGCCGACATGCGGCACTGGTTGAAGAAGGTGCCGCCGAAATGGTCGCGATCGGGAAACACCCGGTCCTGCTCGGGCAGATAGGCGCCGCCGCAATCGACCAGGTAGAGGCAGGGCAGGCGATGGGCCTCCGCGATTTCCTGGGCGCGCAGATGTTTGCGCACCGTCTCGGCGAAGAACGAGCCGCCCTTCACGGTCGCATCATTGGCGATGATCATCACCGGCGTTTCGTGGACGAGGCCGATGCCGGTGATGATGCCGGCGGCCGGCAATTCGCCGCCATAGAGGCCGTGGGCGGCGAGCGGCGACAGTTCCAGAAACGGGCTCGCCGGGTCGAGCAGCAGGTCGATCCGGTCGCGCGCCAGGATCTTGCCGCGCTCACGATGGCGCCGGACCAGCGCCTCGCCACCGCCGCCGAGCGCCGCGCGGCGATGGTCACGCAAGGCGGCGATCAGCCCCTCGAATTCGGAACCGGCATCGGTTGGCATCATCAGCCTCTGTTGACTTCGCGATCAATCTACCTAACGTATGTTAGATTAGTAAGTCGCGATCACGGCAGCCGTCAAGCGCCAGCGCGACCGAGACGGGAAAACAGGGGTCGCCCCATGACGATGAATGCGCGCCGCACCGAAACCGCCGCGGCGATCGGCCGTTCCTCACCCTTCTTCGAGGAAGAGCACGACATGCTGCGCGACCAGGTCCGCCGCTTCGTCGAGGAGGAGATCAAGCCCCATGGCGAGGCCTGGGAGGCAGAAGGCTTCGTGCCGCGCGCCGTGCTCCGGCGCATGGGCGCCCTCGGCTTTTTCGGCATTCGTTATCCCGAGGCGCTCGGCGGCTCGGCCATGGATACGCGCGGCAGCGTAGTGCTGGCCGAGGAGCTCGGCCGCTCGACCTTTTCCGGCGTCGCCATCACCGCGCTCGTCCATACCGACATGGCCTCGGTCCATGTCTTCAATGCCGGCAGCCGGGCGCAGCAGGACAAGTGGATGGGCCGGATCATCGCCGGCGAGACGATCTGCGCGGTGGCCGTCACCGAGCCCGATGCCGGTTCGGACGTGAAGGGCATCCGCACCACCGCGCGCCGCACGGCGGAAGGCTATGTGCTCAACGGCGCCAAGATGTTCATCACCAACGGCGTCCATGGCGACCTCTATTGCGTCGCCGCCAAGACCGGCGATGTCGGCGGCGGTTCCAAGGCGGTCACCATGTTCCTGGTCGAAAAGGGCATGCCGGGCTTCCGGGTCGGCCGGGCGCTCGACAAGCATGGCTGGCGCTCGTCGGATACGGCCGAGCTCGTCTTCGAGGATTGCCTGGTGCCCCATGACGCGGTGCTGGGCGAGGAGGGCCGCGGCTTCTACGCCATCATGAAGAACTTCCAGAACGAGCGCATCGTCATCGGCGCCATGGCCATGGGCGAGGCCCAGGCGGCCCTCGACCTGACGCTGGCCTATGTCAAGACGCGCAAGGCTTTCGGCCAGCCGCTCTGGGAGAAACAGGCGATCCGCCAGCGGCTCGCCATGCGGGCGGCCGAGGTCGAGGCAGGTCGCCAGCTCGTCTATTCCGCCGCCTGGCGCGACGCGCGCGGTGAGGACGTCACCCGTGAGGTCTCCATGCTCAAGGCCTATTGCGGCGAGCTGGTCAACGCCGTGATGTATGACTGCGTGCAGTTCCACGGCGGCATGGGTTTCATGCGCGAGAGCGCCATCGAACGGATGGCGCGCGACGCCCGCGTCCAGGCCATCGGCGGCGGTGCCACCGAGGTCATGCTCGAAGAAGTCGCAAAGCGGCTTTAGGGGGTGATCGTTTCAGGTCGATGGGGAAGAGCTTTGCGGTCGTCCTTCGGGCTCGCGACGTCCCTCCAAGCGGAAGCTCGATGGAACCACCGACGTCACCCCCGGCGAGCGAAGCGAGGGAAGGGGGTCCAGGAGTTGCAGAGCTGTTTCCGCGACACCGCGAACTCTCTAAATGCATGCACGGACAGCGCCGCCTGTTGGCTCCTGGACCCCCTTCCCTCGCTTCGCTCGCCGGGGGTGACGTCGGGGTTCTCGCGAGTCTCCGAACAAGACCCTGCGAGCCTCAATACCGCCTCGCCGACCCCATTCGAGACCATCAGGCCCGAGAGAGAACCATCGCCATGGATGGACCCGCAGCCACCGGCCCCGTCACGCTCGACGACAAATATACCGCCGACCAAGGCCGCATCTACCTGACCGGCGTGCAGGCCCTGGTGCGCCTGCCGCTCGCTCAGCGGCGGCGTGACCGGGCCGCCGGCCTGAACACGGCCGGCTTCATCTCCGGCTATCGCGGCTCGCCGCTCGGCACCTATGACCGCGAGCTATGGGCCGCCAAGCGCCATCTGGCCAAAGAGGACGTGGTCTTCCAGCCTGGCCTCAACGAGGACCTGGCCGCCACCAGCGTCTGGGGCAGCCAGCAGGTAGGGCTTTCGGAGGGGGCGAAACACGACGGCGTCTTCGCCATCTGGTACGCCAAGAGCCCGGGCGTCGACCGCTCCGGCGACGTGCTGAAACACGCCAACGCCGCCGGCACCGCGCCGTCGGGCGGTGTGCTGGCGATCGCCGGCGACGACCATGCCTGCAAGTCGGCGAGCCTGCCCTCGCAATCCGACTATGGCTTTCTCGATGCCTCCATTCCCGTGTTGCATCCGGCCAATGTCGCCGAGGTCCTGCGCTTCGGCCTGATCGGCCTCGCCATGTCCAGGGCGACCGGTCTGTGGGTTGGCATGAAGGCGCTGGCCGATACGATGGACTCGGCCGCCGCGATCGATCTCGCCGACGTGACGCCCGCGATCGTCACGCCCGCGGGTCTACCGTCCGACGTGTCGATCCGCTGGCCGGATTCGCCGCTCGAACAGGAGCGCCGGCTGTTCGACCTCAGGCTGCCGGCGGCCATCGCCTTCGGCCGCGCCAACGGCCTCAACCGCGTGCTGGCCGATCCCGGGCCCGGCCGGCGCCGGCTGACCATCCTGGCGGTCGGCAAGTCGCGGCTCGATGTCGAGCAGGCGCTCGATCTGCTTGGCCTCGACCTGACGCGGCTCGCCGATCTCGGCATCGGCCTCGCCGCCATCGGCATGCCCTGGCCGCTCGACCCGGACTTCATCCGCGACGTCGCGGCCGGCGCCGAGGAGGTGCTCGTTGTCGAGGAGAAGCGGCCTCTGGTCGAGGACCAGGTCGCCCGCACCTTGCTGACGCTCGAAGCCGGCCTGAGGCCGCGCCTCGCCGGCAAGATCGATGGCGAGGGCAAGCCGCTCTTGTCGCCGCGCGCCGCCTTCACCGCCGACCACCTGGCGCGCGTCATCGGCGGCCGGTTCGCCCGGCTCGGCGGCGCGCTGGCCGAGCGCATCGCGCCCGCCATGGCGCGGCTCGGTGCGGGACCGGCGGCGGCCGAGCCGGCTTTGGCCAAAAGGCTGCCCTATTTCTGTTCGGGCTGTCCGCACAACCGCTCCACCGTGGTGCCCGCGGGCAGCCGGGCGCTTGCCGGCATCGGCTGCCACTACATGGCGCAGTGGATGGACCGGGACACGTCGACCTTCACCCAGATGGGCGGCGAGGGCTCGAGCTGGATCGGCCAGGCGCCGTTCACCGAGACCCAGCATGTCTTCGTCAATCTCGGCGACGGCACCTATGCCCATTCGGGTCTGCTGGCGATCCGCGCGGCGATCGCGGCCGGCGTCACCATCACCTACAAGCTGCTCTACAACGATGCCGTCGCCATGACCGGCGGCCAGACCGCCGAAGGCGGCTTCACCGTGGCGCAGATCGCCCGCCAACTGAGCGCCGAGGGCATCGGCCAGATCCGCATCGTCGCCGAGGAGCCGGAGCGTCACCGGGGCGAGGCCATGCCTGTTGGCGTGACCATCGATCCGCGCGACCGGCTGGAGGAGATCCAGCGCGAATTGCGCGGCGTGAAGGGCGTCTCGGTGCTGATCTACGATCAGGTCTGCGCCGCCGAGAAGCGTCGCCGCCGCAAGCGCGGGCTGATGCCCGATGCCGGCCGGCGGGTCGTCATCAACGAAGCGGTCTGCGAGGGCTGCGGCGATTGCGGCAAGAAGTCCAACTGCGTCTCGATCGTGCCGCTGGAAACCGAGTTCGGCCGCAAGCGGCGGATCGACCAGACCAGTTGCAACCAGGATGCGACCTGCGTCGAGGGCTTCTGTCCGAGCTTCGTCACCATCGAGGGCGGTAGGCCCAGGAAACCCGAGGCGGCAACCGCGAAACCGCCTGAGGTCCCGGCGCCGGCTCTCGATCTCGGCCGGCCGGCGCGGCTCGTCGTCGGCGGCATCGGCGGCACCGGCATCGTCACCATTGGCGCGATCATCGGCATGGCCGCCCATCTCGACGGCCGCGGCGTCTCGGTCATGGACCAGATCGGGCTTGCCCAGAAGGGCGGCGAGGTGACCACCCATATCCGCCTGACCGGCCCTGCCGAAACCGGCCCGGTCAGGCTTGCGCGCGGCGAGGCGGAGACGCTGATCGGCTGCGATCTGGCCGTCGCCTCAAGCCCGGAGGTTCTGCCGCTCATCGCGGCCGACGCGCTCGCCATCGTCAACGACCATGTCGTGATGACCGGCGACTTCGCCGCCAAGCCGGATCTGGTCTTTCCGGGCGAATTGATGAAGCGGCGGCTGGCGGCTCGGGGCGAGACGATCTTCGCCGACCTCTCGACGCTCGCGACGGCGCTGCTCGGCGATGCCGTCGGTGCGAACATGATGGCGCTCGGCCTTGCCTGGCAGAAAGGCAGGGTGCCGGTGAGCGAAGCCGCGCTCCTCAAGGCGATCGAGCTCAACGGCGCGTCGGTCGCCATGAACAAGGCCGCCTTTGCCTGGGGCAGGGCGCTCGGTTTCGACCGGACGATGGTCGAAACCCACCTGCCACGCAGCGCGCGAACGGAGGTCGCGGCCGATCTCGACGGGATGGTGGCGATCAGGGCGGCCGCGCTGGTCGTCTATCAGGACGAGGCGCTGGCCGCCCGCTTCCGCGCCCTGGTGGTCATGACGGCATCGGCCGAGGCCCGCGCCGTGCCGGGATCGACGCGGCTCGCCGAGGCCGTGGCGAAGAGCTTCCACAAGCTGCTCGCCTACAAGGACGAATATGAGGTTGCCCGGCTGCACGTCGAAACCGGCTTCCTCGACCGGCTGGCGCGCGAGTTCGATGGCGGCCGTGTCGCCTTTCACCTCGCGCCGCCCTTGTTTGCCCGGCGCGATCCGGTCACCGGCGAACCGCGCAAGATGCGTTTCGGCCCCTGGATGATTCCGGCCTTCCGGCTGCTCGCCCGGCTGAAAGGCCTGCGCGGCAGCTTCGCCGATCCCTTCGGCCGAACCGCCGAGCGGCGCATGGAACGCCGGCTGATCGAGGACTACGAGACGCTGATCCGCAGCCGGCTGCTGCCGGAGCTGACATCGGGCAATCACGCGCTGGCGCTGGAGATCGCCGGGCTGCCGCTGTCGATCCGGGGCTTCGGTCACGTCAAGGCTTCAGCGGAAAGACAGGCGGCGGCGCGCCTGGAGGACCTGCTCGATCGCTGGCCCGGGCTCTCGACAGCGAGCGTCGCCGCGGAATAGGAGGGGCCGTGGCGCGCCAAGGAGGCACTATGACGGAGACGATCACCCGGGACCTGCGCCCGCGTCCGCGGGCCGAAGAGCGGCCGCCGAAGCGGGCCGAGGCCTCGCGCCAGCAGATCCTCGACGTCGCCGCCAGCCTGTTCCGCGCCCGCGGCTATACCGAGACCTCGTTGCGCGACATCGGCGCCCAGGTCGGCATGAAGGCCGGAAGCCTCTATTACCACTTCGCCTCGAAAGAGGAGCTGGCCGCCGAGGTGCTGCGCATCGGCGTGCAGCGCGTCCATGAGGCCGTGGCGTCAGCGGTCGCCGGGCTCGGCCCGGAGGCGCCGATGAAGGCGCGCATCGAGGCTGCGATCGCGGCCCATCTCGAAACCCTGCTGGTCGAGAGCGATTATACCTCGGCCCATATCCGCTGCTTTCCCTATGTGCCGCCGAGCCTGAAGACCGAGCTCAGCCAGGCCCGGCGCGACTATGAGACGGTGTGGCGCGGCCTGCTCGACGAGGCCTCGGCGGCGAAGGCGCTGGCCCCGGGCATCGATCCCGAGGTTGCCCGGCTCGCCATTCTCGGCGCGCTCAACTGGTCGCTCGAATGGTTCGATCCGGCGCGTGGCCGGCCGGAAGAGCTGATCCGGACGATGGTGGCGGCCTTCACCCGCTGACCGCGCGGTCCTCAGCCCCGCGGCACCGGATTGACCACCGGACGCCCGGCGAAGAAGGCCTCGAGATTGGCCAGGATCATGTCCTCCTGGGCCTCGCGCGCGGAAACGCTGGCCGAGGCGATATGCGGGGTCAGCACCGCGCGCGGCGAGGCCTTGAGCCGCTCGGGCACGTCCGGCTCGGCCTCGAAGACATCCAGGCCGGCGCCGGCAATGGTGCCGTTTTCCAGGGCCTCGATCAGAGCCTCCGTATCGACCGCCATGCCGCGCGAAATATTGATCAGGTGGCCATGGGCGCCGAGCGCGGCCAGCACTTCGCGATTGACCGCGTGGCGATTGGAGGCGTCGGCGCGCGCCGCGACGACCAGGATGTCGGCCCATTCGGCCAGCGCCAGCAGGCTCGGCTTGAACGCATAGGCAAGCGCCGGGCGTTCGGTGCGGCTGTGATAGGCGATCTCCATCTCGAAGGCCGCGGCGCGCGCCGCCACCTTGCTGCCGCTGGCGCCATAGCCGTAAATGCCGAGCCTGGCGCCGGTCAGGCCGGGCACCGAGGGCATGCGTTCGGCGGCATTGCCGCGCCAGCGGCCGTCCCGGACGAAGCGGTCGGCCTGCAGGATCTGGCGGGTCGACGCGATGACCAGGCCCATGGCGAAATCGGCGACGCTGGAGGCATTGGCGCCCGGGCTGTGGGTCACCGCGAGCCCGCGCGCCGCCGCCTCGGCGAGGTCGACGCCCTCGTAGCCTGTGCCGAAATAGGCGACGAGGCCGAGTTTCGGCAGGGCATCGAGCAGCGCCCGGTCGGTCTTCATCGTGCCCATGGTGAGCAAAGCGCGTGCCTCATGGCCGCCGGCCGGAACCATCTCCGCTGCCGAACGCTCCATCGGGCCATGGACCTCGTAACGCTCCCTGAGCAGCCGGGTCAGGCGCTCGGGGAAATTGCAGGCGAGCAGGATCGAGGGCTTGGACAAGGCGCGGCTCCATCGGCAATGGCGCGCAGGAAGCACGGAAGGGCGCGGCCGGGCCAGGGCTTGCGCGCATCGCTGTCCGTGTTTCGGCGCATCGGTCTTGCGGCACCGAACTCGAGCGCCCGCCGAACTGGTCGGCAGCGCGCGTTTCGAGCGGGACAAACGACCCCGGAGCACACAGTTGGGCTGGCATGTCCTTGCCCCGGCCGACAGGCGGTGTCGATCTCGTCGCCGTGCGGGAGCGGCGGCCGGTTTCCCCCATTGCGCGATCGCTGCCGACTCTCCAAGTTCCGCACCGCTCCTGTCGCCGCTCCAGGCGCGACGGAGGTCATCCGGCGCGGCTCAGCGAAACGTCGTTGTCACCAAGCCGAAAGCCTTGTCTAAAGCATTGACCTCGTCGACAAATGTCTTTGTCGATGCGACGAATTGGTCGACGCTAAAATGATCCAGATTCGTATAGGCCTCGACGAGCCCATCAAGGGCTTTTCTCAGCGCGCTTACATCTGGAAGATTAGACCTCAGTTCGGCCTCACGCCGCTTTATCGTCAAGAGGCCCTCGGCGATGGCGAATTGTTCGGATCTGCTGACATCGCGATCCCGCAGTTTTTGCAGCCTCGCGAGATCACATTCTTGAAGTCCCTTGAAGAGGGCGGCCGCTTGGGCATTCATCGGCAAGATCGCGTCGCGCAGGTCTTTGGCGACAGCGTTGATCTTCCTCTTCATTCGCGGGCTGATCTGCAACAGAAGCCGGGTAATTCGCACATCCCGCTCAAGCTTGACCACCGCTCTGACGAGACCGGCGACGGCATTGATCTCGTTTGCCGGAAGAGCCACGCCCCCGACCTCCAGTGAAGCGATACTCGTCATGATAGCTGCCAGTTGCGTCGCGGCAGTTTCGCCCGGGCTGTCCTCCGTCGCCAGCCGGTCCAGAAGCGCCGAATATTCCTTCAGCAGCACGAGTGCTCGCCGACGGTCCCTCGCCATCTTTTCCTCATGATCGCGCACACTCGTGCCGTCATTGGTGCCTGCGCGGCATGTTCCTTCGCGCGGAAACAGGAATGCGTAGACTTCTTCCGAATAGGTTAGCTCGCGATTCAATGTTTCGATGCTGAGGAAGGCTTGATTGAACACCGAAATCGTCGATGTTGTTGCGGTTCGAACTGTAGAGACGTTCTGAACGACAGCGTTGCTGCAGCCCGTAACGCCAAGTAATGAGACGATGATTGCCGCGCGCGTGATTGAATGTGCGTTTCCGAACTCCGGCATGTAGCGCAAAAGGGCCCCCTCAGGCTTTACGATATGGGCGGCTACCGTCTTTCTGTGCGGTAGGTGGAGCTAGTTGTGTTGTCGTGAAGGCGCGATTTAAAGTAGCGTTCCGGGGAAATCTGTGGAAAACGGACGACTACCGCCGCATTCCGAAAGGGAATGTGTGGATTCGAGCCGGCGCCGTCCTCGCTTGCCTCGTTGGCTCGCTCTGGCCCCACTGGAGGGCATCTGCGCGCTGCTTGGGGCTTGCTCGGACGACTTGCAAACCACGTAGCGTCGTCACCCGCCGGTGGGGCGGTTGCACAGCCTCGCGAGGTCGTCCGGTGGTGACGAATGGATGGGTGGCTGGATCGAGGGCGCAGCGGGTTGTCTGCCTCGCCTCGCGCGGCACCGTTTCGAAGGCGGGCATTTCGACGCCCGTGCCGGCCCTCTGACAGTCGATTCCATTTTGCCCGTCGTTATGCTTCATTGGGCATAACGCCGGGGTCGGCCAGGGAGGTCGACAGGCAAGTGACGGCCAAATGGGGGATCGAGCCCGACGTTGCCGCCCGAGGTGGCATCTCTCACGAGGTCGGCGTGTGCCGTGCATCGCGAGAGGACGCTGCGAGCCTTGCGCTGGTGTCATCGCCGCCAAGCTCGGATGCGGTCCAACTGACCTGGCGCGCCTCTGGTACAGGCCCTCGCCATCGTTATGATCGCGCCGGGCGGAATTCTATATCTGTCGAAAATCATCTCCGGGAGACATGCATCATGGCGCACGAGCGGGAATTCTACATCAACGGCGAATGGGTCAAGCCGAGCGGCACTGCCACGCTGGACGTGATCGATCCCTCGACCGAAGAATCGATCGGCACCATTGCGCTCGGCACGGCGGCGGATGTCGACAAGGCGGTGGCTGCCGCCCGCGCGGCCTTCCCGGCTTTCGCCGCCACCTCGCGTGAAGAACGCCTGGCGCTGATGCGCCGCGTGCTCGAGGTCTACAAGACCCGTTATGCCGACATCGCCGACACGCTGTCGCGCGAAATGGGCGCGCCCAAGAAGCTCGCCCACACGGCCCAGGCCGCCATGGGCAGCTCGCATCTCGCCAAGATGATCGAGACGCTGGAGACGTTCGAATTCGAGGAGCTGCGCGGCACCACGCTGATCGCCAAGGAGCCGATCGGGGTCGTCGGCATGATCACGCCGTGGAACTGGCCGCTCAACCAGATCATGTGCAAGGTCGGTCCGGCGCTCGCCGCCGGCTGCACCATGGTCCTGAAGCCCAGCGAGATCGCGCCGCTCAACGCCATCATCTTCGCCGAGGTGATGCATGAAGCCGGCGTGCCCAAGGGCGTGTTCAACCTGGTCAATGGTGACGGCCCGACGGTGGGCGAGGCGATTTCGCGCCATCCTGGCGTCGACATGGTGTCGTTCACCGGCTCGACCCGCGCCGGCATCCTGGTTGCCAAGGCGGCCGCCGATACGGTCAAGCGCGTGCACCAGGAGCTGGGCGGCAAGTCGGCCAATATCATCCTGGCCGACGCCGACCTGGACCGCGCCGTCAAGCTCGGCGTCGAAGGCTGCATGCGCAATTCCGGCCAGTCCTGCAACGCGCCGACCCGCATGTTCGTGCCCGCCGACAGGCATGCCGAGGCGGTGGCGATCGCGCGTGCGACCGCCGAGCCGCTGAAGGTGGGCGCCCCGGCTTCCGAGGACACCTGGCTCGGGCCGGTGGTCAGCGAGCTGCAGTACAACAAGATCCAGCGGCTGATCGAAGCCGGCATCAAGGAAGGCGCCGAGCTGGTCACCGGCGGGCCGGGCCGTCCGGAAGGACTGAACCGCGGCTACTATGTCCGCCCCACCGTCTTCGCCAATGTCACCGACGATATGACCATCGCGCGCGAGGAAATCTTCGGGCCGGTCCTGTCGATCCTGCCCTACAAGAACGAGGATGAGGTCGTCGCCCGGGCCAATGACACGCCCTATGGTCTGGCGTCTTACGTCCAGTCCGGCTCGATCGAGCGGGCCCGCAAGCTCGCCGCCCAGATGCGCAGCGGCAATGTCTATATCAACTATCCCGCCTGGGATGCCGGCGCGCCGTTCGGTGGCTATAAGCAGTCCGGCAACGGCCGCGAATATGCCGGCTTCGGCCTCGAGGAATTCCTCGAGATCAAGGGCACGGTCGGTTACGGAGCCGCCTGATATCGCTGCCGCGGCAGGGAGTTCGCTCCCTGCCGCCCTCTCTTTTCTCCTCGGGAGCACCTCATGAAACTCAGCGCCAGGAACCTGCTCAAGGGCAAGGTCGTCGACATCAAGAAGGGTGCCACCACGGCCCATGTCCGGCTCGATGTCGGCGGCACCATCGTCACCTCCTCGATCACCAATGAGGCGGTCGACGAATTGAAGCTGGTCGTCGGCCAGGACGCCTATGCGGTGGTCAAGGCCTCCGACGTGATGATCGCGGTCGACTGACCGTTTGCGGCGTCAGCGGCCGACAATATAGCTCATGCTGTCGAAATCGATCGTCCATGAGCTGTATTTGCGCAGGAAGCCGTGGCAGATGACGCCGTCGAGGATATAGCCGCCGCGCCAGTAGGTTTCGGCCGAGCGCGCGCCGAATTCGCCGCTCACATCGGTCTGGACGAGCGGTCCGAGATGGACCGAGTTGATGTGAAAGCTCACCGGCGCAGAGGGCCCCGGGCTCACCTCCGCTTGCGTGGCCGCCGGCCCCGGTTCCGGAATGGCCAGGTGCCGCAGCGTCTGGATCGGCGCGGTCATCATCTGGTTGTCGCGCCCGCGTGTCTGGCCTGAATCGACGAAGAAGGTGAGATCGCCGCTGCCGTTGATGCGACCGCGCGTCAGCATCACATGGGTCGAATCGAGGGCGAAGGGAATTTCGGCGGCGATGCCGCGGGGCAGGGCGGCGCGCGCGTCCCGCGCACCGGCCGTGCCACGCTCGCGCAGCACGATGCGGCCGCCGGTGAAATCGAGGGTGGAGACGAACTGGCGCAACAGTGCGGTGCCGACAATGCCGCCGAGGACGATCCTGCGATCCTGGCGCAGGCCGGCGCTGCGCCTGATCGGCGCTACGAGGACCGGCACGTGCCTGATCGTGACGTCGCCGATCCTGATGCTGTCCACCCGGCTCATGCCGCTGCGTGCGCCGGGCCCGTCCGGATCGTAAGCGCCGAACGCGACGAACGGCTTGGCGCCCAGCGCCTCCGCGAGGTCGGCGTCGAGAACCAGGATATCGGCGCCGGTATCGAAGCCGACCGTCACCGGCCGGCCGTTGATCTCCATGGTGAATGAGGGCAGCGGGTCGGTGGCCAGCAGGGGAACGGTCGAGATTCGCGACGGACCTGTCCAGTCGAGCTGATAAGGCCGCTCCTGGAAGGTGCGGATGAGCTGCATCAGCGGCCGTTCGGTCGCGGCCGGAGCCGCCATGGCGGCGATCCGGTCGAACCGGTTCTGCTGGTAATAGGTCAGGATCAGATAGTTCATTTCCTGCGTCGTCGCCGCCGGTCCGAGGCTGTCGGTGAGTGTCTTCAGATAGCGCTCGGCGGCGTCGTAATGTCCGAGCATGTAGGCGAGCCGTCCAGCCAGCCGGAGAGCGTCGGTCGACACCTCCCAGGTCTCCGCCAGCGGCCGCACGACCTGCCAAGCCGACCAGAAATCGCCGCTCTGGAACAGCAATTGCGCGTAAGCCGCCGCTCCGATCTGCGGATTGGCCCGCCACCCCTGTTCGGCCCTGGCCAAGGCGGCTGCGAGCTCGCCGCGCGTCGTTTCCCGCCGCGGCGCCGTTGCCCCGGCGGGAATCAGAACGGGCGGGGGCCCGGCCGCCGCAATGTTCGGCAGCGGACCGCCCGTTGCGGGCGCGGCCAGCGACGTGAGCGCCGCCAGGCAGAGGACCGGCAGAATGAGGGCTGCCGCTGCATTCCGTCGGGACGGCGCCGCGCGTCGCGCGCGAATTTGATCTGGCGACATATCTCTGACCCCGGTTATTTCCTAGACTGCCGCATGGCGCGCGGGCGCTCGGTGGAACTAACGATAGCAAATATGCTATCGTTAGCAAATATGCTAAATTGGTGCGCGAATTATGGTAGGCCTGCGGCATCGAACCCTGACGACACCGAGCGAGATCTCGGCTTTCATGCATGCCACGCGTATGGCGATGCTGGAAAAGCTGGAATCCGAGCCGGCGACCGTCAGCCAGATCGCGGCGCGCATGGGGGTTCATCCCGCCAATCTGACGCGGCACATGCGCATCTTGCTGGCGGCGGGCCTGGTGGAGGTGGCGGAGACCCGCGATACCGGCCGGAATGTCGAGAAATATTATCGGATCACGGCATCGAGTTTCGACGTCGCGCCGGACGCGGACCAGCTGAAGGCGCCGCACCGGGTGGTGCTTGCCTTCGCCCGCAGCGACCTGGCCGCGGCGATCGCGGCCCTGCCGGACGAGGAGACACGCACGGTGCATGTCCAGCTGGTCGCCGCGCGCATCGCTCCGGAGGCGGTGGCCGAGTTCAAGGCGGAACTGACCAAGCTCGCCGCCCGGTTCGAAGCGGCCGAGACCGAGGGCGGCGAGCCGTACCGGCTCAATCTCAATCTTTATCCGACCGAGGCGCCGCCGCCCGGGTCGAAAGGCCTGCGCGTCAAGATCAAGCCAAAAGGCAAGGGGACGCCGTAGTCGCTCGGGGGCCGGCCCGGCTTCTGCGGCGAGGCAGGACGGGCGTCAGCGGTGACCGCCCATGTCCAGCTCGCGGCCGCGCCCAAGCCGCGTCATCCAGTCGATGAAGCGCGGATCATGCTCGATCTGATGGGCGTAGTGCCGGCGAAGCGAGGCGGTCAGCCGGCCTTGCCGCTGCAATTGATCGTCGGCAAAGCCGATCATCAATGAATTGGGCCAGGCCTGCGGACGGATCTGCCTCAGGCGTGCGAACAGGCGATCCTCGGGTTCGTCGGGATTGGCCTGGGCGAGCAGCGTCAGCATGGCGGCGGTGGAGCGCGACACGCCCATATGGCAATGCACCAGCAGATGACCTTCGCTCCGCCCGTCGCGCGATCCCGCGAGGCCTTCGCCGAAGCGCAGGACTTCGGCGACGTGATCGGCGACCGGCAGGATATGGCCGGGCTTCGGGTCGATGATGTCGTGGAACTGCAGGACCGCGCGCTGATGCGCGCCATAGGTCTGGAACGTCTCGATTTCAGGCCAGTCCGGGTCGAGGATCGACAGGACATGGCTCACCGAGCGACCGCGATGATCGGGCAGTTCCTCGATGCCGCAAATGGTGAGGACGGAAATGGCGATATTCTGCATGGTGGAAATCCCGGGCCTGCGCGCTGGGCGACCGCCACGGGGGCGACGCTCCGACTGGATAGTGCAGGTTCAACGTGACAGGCAATTTCGCCAGATCTTGGACTTTGGATTTCGGGCTTTGCACTTCGCGCTTTGGACTTCGGGCCTTGGGCTTGGAGGATGTCGAAACCGCACCTCTCTCATGGCGGCGCGCAGGGTTCTCGGCAGGGCCGGCCGTCCTCGGGCGCACCTGGCTCCAACCCCCTACCTCGCAAGAGTACTTGCCCTGGACGGGCCTCGGGCGAAGGATCGGCTGCAGTGCATTGTCGACCTCATGACCCCTCCATCCTGCCCGCTCCCCCGCAACGGAGCGGGCTCTTTTTTATCTGGGATTGCCGGCCCGTTTCCGCGACGGGGCCTGTGGCGCGGGTTTGGCCATGGCCATCGCCCGGATGATCTTGATGAAGGCGGTGACGGCGGGGGCCGGGGTTCGGTTGCGCGGATAGATCAGGCCGAAGTCGATGTCGATCGGCGTGGGCTTCATCACCAGATGAGCGAGTTCGCCCCGGGTCCAATAGGGTTCGAGCAGCGGCACCGGCGCCCAGCTGACCGCATCGCCCGACATCACGGCCTGGCGCATCGCGGCAAAGCTCTCGACCCAGATCCGGGGAACGAAGCCGCCGGATTTCGGCACGGTCAATGCGCGGTTCTCGCCGGCATTCTCCATGACCTCTGACGCATAATGGGTCGGGCGGGGGCCGGCGAGCGGAAAATGCGCGAGATCCATCTCCTGGATGGCCGGCCGCTTGAGAAGCGGATGTCCCGGACGGCAGAACAGGGCGACCTGGACGGTGATCAGCTTCTCGAAGGCGAGCTCATCGAGCCCTTTCACCTCGACGAGGTCGGCGACGGCGATATCCGAATTGCCGTTCAGAACGTCCTTCACCGCGCGCCGGCTCTCGCTGGAGCGCATGCGGCAGCGAATATTCGGAAAGTCCTGCGCGAGCTGTCCCAGTGCCTGCGGCACCCAGAGCTCGGACGGGAAGGTTCCGGCGCTGACCGTGACCTCGCCGATCTCCAGCCCACGGGCGAGCCGGATCTCGCGGGTGAGATTGTCCATGCTGCGCATGACGGGCTGGCCCCAGGCCAGCACGATCCGGCCGAACATGGTCGGCTCAGGAATGCCGGTACCCCGATCGAACAGCCGCACCTCCAGATCCGTCTCGATCGCCTGCAGCGCACGCGTCAAGGCCGATTGGGTGATGCCCAGCGCCTCGGCGGCGCGGCCGAAATGACGGTGCTGCGCCAGGGCTTCCACGATCTCGATATGTCTCAGTGTCAGCATGATGCGCTTGGCTCATTGAATTTTGACTTCGATGAATTTGACACATTGTCTCCTGAATTGTCATCACTTTCGAGCGATCGAGACTCACTGCCGGGGGGCCGTGCGGCGGGCTGGATCGCGGTCGAAGGGGATATCGCCGAGAGCGCGTGATTCCCGGGAGAACTGAAATCGCTCCGTCGCATCGGCGCCGGTGCGGCCATCGCGGGCAAGGAATGGGGAGCGGCGAAGCGCTGCTTCCGGGGGCATGAACGATCATGAACGAGACCAGGCATAGGGCCCGGCGCCGCGCGGCGGCCGGGAGCGGGGCAGCTTTGTCCAAATGGTTGAGTGGAAGCGGCGTGCAGTCGTGCCTTTCGGCTGTCAGGCGTTTCGCCGCCGCCTTGGTCCTGGCGGTTCTTGCCGGCCTCGCCACGCCGAGCGCGGCCTTGGCCGTTTCGGCCGGCTGCACCGCCGTCAATGCCGGCGCCTTGAATGCGACGAACAGCGTGGGTGTAACGCTCACCGCCGCGTTCCTGAAGGGCGACAGGGTCCGGGCCAGCTACTCCGGCTCGACCGACTGGATCTATCTCTCGTTTCCCGCCGGCGGTCACGACAACCAGTTCAACCAAGGCACGGGTACGCTTATCGCAGACGTCGCCAACAATACGACCGGCGTCTCGTGGAACACACGCTATGGCACAGCCACCGTCACGGCCACCTGTATACCGGCGCCCGCGACCAGCAATACCGGCATTTCATCGTCGGCCAATCCAGCCACGCCCGGCGCATCCGTGACCTTCACCGCAACCGTTTTCGGCAATGCGGGCACACCGACCGGCACCGTCACCTTTACCGATGGTGCGACGACGCTCGGCACGGGCACCCTTTCCGGCGGCACGGCCACCTTCTCCACGGCCGCGCTGACGCTGGGCAATCATTCGATCAAGGCGTCCTATGGTGGCGACAGCAATTATGCCGCCAGCACCTCGGGGACGCTGACGCAAATCATCGGCAATCCCACCACGACCACCTCGGTGAGTTCCTCGCTCAATCCGGCCAGGCTCGGCCAGTCGGTCACCTTCACCGCGACGGTGACCGCCAGTTCCGGCACGCCGGCCGGCCCGGTCACCTTCTACGACGGTGCGACGCAGCTGGGCACTGCCACGCTCTCCGGTGGCTCGGCGACGTTTTCGACGTCGGCGCTGGCCATTGGCAACCACCGGATCACTGTCGTCTATGCCGACAGTGCCGACCACAAGGGCAGCACGTCCGCGCCGCTGAGCCAGGCCGTGATCGAAACCGGCACGACCACCACGCTCGTCTCCTCGCGCAATCCGAGCGAGGTCGGCCAGGCCGTCACCTTCACCGCGAGCGTCACCTCGCCCGGTGGCACGCCCACCGGTTCGGTGAGCTTCAGGAACGGCGGTACCGTCATCGGCACCGGCACGCTCGCCGGCGGCAGCGCCAGCTTCACCACGTCGTCGCTCGCCAAGGGCAGCCATGTCATCACCGCCGCCTATGACGGCGACGGCGGCTTCACCGCCAGCACCTCGGCCGGCCTCACCCAGGCGGTCAACATTCCCGGCGATAGCGTCCGGCTGCGCAGCCTGCAGGTCATCGTGACCCGCATGGTGGCGCAGGTGTCCGGCCAGGCCATCACCGGCGCGGTCGATGCCGCCATCGCCGAGGCCTTCGCCGAGGATGGCGCCAGCCTCACCCCCACCCAGATGTCGCTTCGCTTCAACTCGGGTGCTGCCTCCGGCGAGCGCGGTGGCCGTACCCCGCGCGAGACCCGCGACTGGCTGTTCTGGATGGACATCCGCGGCATGAGCCAGCAGCCGGTCGATACCAACACCGCCCGCGTCGATATCCGCGGCAGCCAGATCAACGCGCTGGCCGGCGTCACCCGCCGGCTGACGCCCGGCCTGGTCGTCGGCGTCATGGGCGGCTTCGAGAGCTTCGACTTCACCTCGCAGTCGCTTGCTGGCCGCCTCAAGGGCCAGGGTCTCACCGCCGGCGCCTATCTCGGCTGGCAGATCATGCAGGGCATCCGCTTCGACGCGGCTCTCGCCCATTCCTGGCTCGACTATGAAGGCCAGGCCGGCACCGCTTCAGGCGCCTTTGCCGGGCGGCGCCTGCTCGCCAGCGCGGGCATTACCGGTACCTACCGGCTGCAGGCCTTCGTCTTCGAGCCTTCGGCGCGCGTCTTCGGCCTCTGGGAGAGCCAGAACGCCTATATCGACAGCCTCGGCACGGCCCAGGACAAGAACAGCTTCATGACCGGCCGGGCTTCCGGCGGCCTGAAGGTCAGCTACAACTACGCCTATAGCCCGGTGGTGACGCTCATCCCCTCGCTCGGGCTCTATGGTGACTATTACTTCTCCGGCGACAGCGCCGCGGCGCTGAACTCCACCGGCACGGCTGCGATCGTCGACGGCTGGTCGGCGCGGCTTGCCGCCGGTCTCGGCCTGTCGATCGCCGGAGGCGCCAAGATGTCGATCGACGGCGAATTGGGCGGGCTGGGGTCCACCACACGCCGCTGGACGGTGCGCGGCAAGGTGGCGGTGCCTTTCTGAGCCCCGCGCAAGACCTCGACGAGCAAGCCCGCCGGTTCAACCGGCGGGCTTTTTTGTCCCTGGCCTGCTCGGTCCGGCGATGCGTTTTGATCATCGAATCTTGCCCTGAACGAATTGGCTCCCCTGTCCGGGTCCTGCGGCTTTGCTGTGATGGAGCTGCACGGCTGCTGCCAGAATCTGGCATCATTCCGGCTTTCGTGCCAAAGCCTCGGGTCATGTCGCGGTCCGAACGCCTGCTCGATCTCCTGCAAGTCCTGCGTCGCCATCGCCGCCCCGTGAGCGGCCGGACGCTGGCCAGCGAACTCGGCGTCAGCATCCGCACGCTCTATCGCGACATCGCCACCTTACAGGCCCAGGGCGCGGACATCGAAGGCGAGCCCGGTATCGGCTATATCCTGCGACCGGGTTTCATGCTGCCGCCGCTGATGTTCTCGGAGGACGAGATCGAGGCGCTCGTTCTCGGCTCGCGCTGGGTCGCCGACCGCGCCGACGATCCCTTGGGATCGGCCGCCCGCAACGCGCTGGCGAAAATCGCCGCGGTGCTGCCCGCCGACCTGCGCCAGGGGCTCGACAGCGCGGCGCTGATCGTCGGTCCGGGCGAAGCGATCGCCGCCGACGCGGTCGATCTCGCCGGCATCCGCAAGGCGATCCGCGGCGAGCGCAAGCTCGACATCGCCTATCGGGACGCCACGGGAACGCCGTCGCGCCGGATCATCTGGCCTTTCGCCCTGGGCTTCTTCGACCGTGTCAGGATCGTGCTCGGCTGGTGCGAGCTGCGCCAGGACTTCCGGCATTTCCGGACCGACCGGATCGTTGACCTGACAGTGACCGACAGCCGCTATCCGCGCCGCCGCCAGGTACTTCTCAAGGCCTGGCGCGAAAAGGAGGGCATTGCCCGATCCTTTGAATGATCGGCTCTTCGCAGGATACTGCCAGAAACTGACAGCATGTCGCTTTAGCGTCGCCTGGTCGAACAACAGGAGCGACATCGATGACCCACCCGAGCTACCTTCTCCTCTATGTGAACAGCCCCGCGGCGAGCGGGCGTTTCTACCAGGCCCTGCTGGCGAGCGAGCCGGTCGAGAGTTCCGAGACCTTTGTCCTGTTCGCCCTCGCGACCGGTCTCAAGCTCGGTCTCTGGTCGCGGCATACGGTCGAGCCGAAGCCGTCGGCGGCCGGTGGCGGCGCCGAGATCGGTTTCAGGCTCGACAGCGATGCCGAGGTCGACGCGACCCATGCGGCCTGGAAGGCGCAGGGCATCCCGATCCTGCAGGAGCCGACCGTGCTGGATTTCGGCCGGACCTTTGTCGGCCTCGATCCGGACGGCCACCGCCTGCGTGTCTACGCCCTGGCGCAGCAATAGAGGCGGGGGCGCACCATGACCGGCTACTGGATCGCGGTCGCTTCGGCGGAGCATGTCCGCCGCGGCCGGGCCGAAGGCTTCATGCAGGTCTGTCACGGCAAGGCCGGGCCGCTGCGGCGGGTCAGGCCGGGCGATCGCGTCGCCTATTACTCGCCAACGGTCACATTCGCGGCCAAGGACCGGCTGCAGGCCTTCACGGCCATCGGCACGGTGCGTTCGGGCGAAGCCTATCTCGCCGACATGGGCGGCGGCTTTCGCCCCTGGCGTCGCGACATCGCCTGGGACGAGGCGCGCGAGGCGCCGATCCGGCCCTTGCTCGACGCGCTGGATTTCACCGCCGGGCAGGCGAGTTGGGGTTACCAGTTCCGGTTTGGCCTGCTGCCGGTCGGCCGCCAGGACTTCGAACGGATCGAGGCCGCGATGGCAATCAGCACCTGATCGGCTGGCCGAACCTGGCCACGCCGGGGCAAGGCCGGCCGGGGCCTTCGCCGCGCCATTGCCGGCGCGGCGGCCCGGGCGCTCAGCCGCGGGTCGTCTCGCTGACGAAAGCCTCGTAGCGCGCCTTGTTCTCGGCATTCGGCGGATAGAGCCCCGGCAGGCTGGCGCCGTTCTCGACTTCGCCCATGATCCAGCCTTCGAGGCGTTCCTGATCGGGTGCGATCGACACGACATGGTCGATGAGGGCCGCCGGGATCAGCACGGCGCCGTCGTCGTCCACCACGATGAGGTCGTCGGGGAACACCGCGACGCCGCCGCAGGCGATCGGCTCCTGCCAATTGACGAAGGTGAGGCCGGCGACCGAGGGGGGAGCAGCGCCGCCCTGGCACCAGACCGGCAGGCCGGTGCCGAGCACGCCGGCGACGTCGCGCACGACGCCGTCGGTGATCAGCGCCGCGACCCCCTTCTTCGCCATGCGGGCGCAGAGAATGTCGCCGAAAATGCCGGCATCGGTGACGCCCATGGCGTCGACCACGGCGATGCAGCCTTCCGGCATGGCCTCGATCGCTGCGCGGGTCGATGTCGGCGAGGACCAGGATTCAGGCGTCGCCAGGTCTTCGCGCGCCGGCACGAAGCGCAGCGTGAAGGCGCGCCCGACCAGGCGCGGCTGCCCGGCGCGGAGCGGCCGGGTGCCGCGCAGCCAGACATTGCGCAGGCCCTTCTTGAGCAGGACCGTGGTGATGGTGGCGGTCGAGATGACCGACAGCGTCTCGATGATCCTCGGATCGAGCGTCATGGTGAAGCGTCCTCGTGGCGGGGGATGCGGGCGATGCGGCCGCCGTCGATGCGGATGACGGCACCGTGTCCCGGGTCTGAAGCAGCGGCGAGTATGCGGGCATGGCATCGGCAACAAAATCTATGTAATCGTGTATTCAGAAGATGGATTTTGTTGGCATGGACACACGCTTCCTCGAGAGCTTCGTGACGGTCGTGGACAAGGGCTCCATCGCCGAGGCCGCGCGCCGGCTGCACCTGACGCCGGCGGCCGTCGCCCAGCGCCTGCGGGCGCTGGAAAGCGAGATCGGAAAGCCGCTGGTCTCGCGTGCCGGCCGCACCGTCAAGCCGACCGAAACCGGCATCGCCATGCTGGAGCGCGCCCGCCTGCTGCTGCGCCATGTCCGCGATCTCAAGGCGACCAGCGCGGACGGCGTCCTGATCGGCGAATTGCGCCTGGGCGCCACCGCGACCGCGCTGACCGGCATGATGCCGGCGATCCTGTCGTCGCTGGCGGCCGCGCATCCGCAGATCGAGATCTATATCGTGCCGGGCGTGTCGGTCGAACTCTATCACCAAGTGGTCAGCGGCGACCTGGATGCGGCCATCATCGTCCAGCCGCCATTCGCCATTCCGAAGGCCTGCGACTGGCAGACCCTGAATGAAGAGCCCTTAGTGGTGCTGACGCCGGCCGGGATGCCGGCGCAGACCCCCCATCGGATTCTCGCCACCCAGCCCTTCATTCGCTACGACCGCAACCATTGGGGCGGCCAGATTGTCGACCGCTATCTGCGCCAGGCGCGTATCCACCCGCAGGAGCGTTTCGAGCTCGACGCGCTCGACGCGATCGCCGCCATGGTCGATCGAGGCCTCGGCGTCTCCCTGGTGCCGGACTGGGCGCCGCCCTGGCCGGAGGGCCTGTCGCTCGCCAGGCTGCCGGTTCCCGAGCCGGGCTGGGGCAGGCGGGTCGGCCTGTTCTGGGGCCATATGTCGCCGCGCGCCGGGCTGGTACGGGCGCTGCGCGAAAATGCAGCGGCCGTCATGCGGCGCTGAGCGGCGGCGGGCACCGGTTGTCGGCGTCCGCGTCAGCCGGGATCAAGCAGGCCCGCGTGATGCGGCGCCCCGGCGTTCAGCGAGCGATCGCGCGGGACCGAAGCCGCTCGACGACGAGCGGGCGCTTGTGCTCGACGACGACCGTGCGCTTGAACGGAGCGGCGGTCAGCGTGCGAACCGGCGGCTGCGGCTGCGGCTGCGGCCGCTGGCGCACAGGCAGGCCGGCGCTGCCGACCCGCTGCCGGATCTCGTCTTCGCTGCAGCCGAGCAGTCCGGCGGCAATGGCGATCTGATCGGTGGCGTTATCGGACAGGTCGGCCGCCGCTTCCAGGGCCTCGCGAATCGTCGGCGGCTCGTGGCGGGGCCGCAGGGTTCTTGCCGGAAGGGTTGTCCACGGGCGCATCGGTTTCTTTCCTGTCGAGCGGGCATGCATGCTCATGTATGGTGCATCGCACAATATTGTATCGCGACGCAGCAATGCAAGACGCACTGGCGCTTGGCCGCCATTCCCTGGGCGAAATGCTCGTCCGCAATGGCGCACCGCTCAGGCCGATACTCAGTCCTGCGGGGGCCGAATCAGGCCAGGGCGAGAGGCTGGCCGGCGCTGACGACGCCGTCGATCAGGTTCAGCCCGAGCAGGAATTCCGAGCTGAGATCGGTGCGGACCAGCGGCGTCAGTGCGATCGGGCCGGCAAGTGCTGCCTGTTCGGCGCGCCGGGCAGCCACCGCTTCGGCGAGGCTCGCCGCCACGAAGCGGAAGGTCGCGCCCGGGCGAAGCTGGGCGAAGCGGCCGAGATCCGTGCCGATGATGGTCGCGATCTTGGGGTAGCCGCCGGTCGGCTGGCGGTCGGCCATGAGCACGATCGGCTTGCCTTCGCCGGGAACCTGGATCGCGCCCAGCGCGATGCCGTCGGACACGATGTTGAAGCCCTTGCCATGGCCGATCGGCTCTCCGTCGAGCAGATAGGCCATGCGATCGGCGCGCGTCGTGACGGTCCAGGATCGATCGAAGAAGGCCGCGATCTGCTCCGGCGCGAAATAGTCGTCCTGGGGGCCGAGCACGACACGGATCACATCGCCCGGACGATCGAGCCAGGGCGCCGTCAAGGCGCAGGCGGCGGTGTCGGTCATGTCGGCCGAGGCGATCGGCAGAAGGTCGTCCCGTACCAGGGCCCGGCCGGCGAGGCCGCCGAGATGCGAGCGCGTATGGGTGGCGAGCGAGCCGAGCGTCGGCGTTATGTCGATCCGGCCGGCAACCGCGACATAACACCAGGCGCCGCTTTCGCCGGAGCGGATCGACAGCCGCGCGCCGGGCGCCACCGCGACGACGGTGGCGGGCGGCAGGCCGCGGTCATCAAGGGTGAGCCGGAAAGTCCCGCCGGCAACCGCCACCGTCACGCTGCCGCCTTCGGCCGTCAGTTCGAGGCCGCCGAGCGACACTTCGATTGCCGCGGCGTTCGCCGCAGCGCCGACCGCCAGATTGGCGGTGGCATGGGCCAACGGATCCATCGGCCCCGCTCCGGTCACGCCGAAACGGAGGAAGCCGCGCCGTCCGCCGTCCTGCAGGGTGGCGCCGGGGCCGGCCGAGAGAATGCGCAGGGCCGCGCTCATGCCGTCACCTTGCGGCTCACGATTTCGCCGGCCTCGGCGCGGGCCTCGAGCCGGTCGAACGTGTCGCGGTCGACGGCTTCGAAGCGCAGCGTGTCGCCGACGGCGACGAGAAAGGCCGGATCGCGCGCCAGCGAGAACATGCGTTCCGGCGTGCGCCCGATCAGCCACCAGCCGGTCGGCATGGAAAAGGTGGAGACGAGAGCGAGGCCGCCGCCGATCAGAACCGTATTGGGCGGATGGGGCGGGCGGGGCGTGATCCGGCGCGACACGGCTAGCTCCGGCGGCAGGCCGCCGAGATAGCTGAAGCCGGGTGCGAAACCGTACATGTAGACGCGGTAGGTCGCGCCCGAATGCAGGCTGACGACCCGCTCCGGCGTCAGCCCGGTCGCCTGCGCCACGGCCGCGATATCCTCGCCGAAGTCGGGATCGTAGCAGCAGGGCATGGTCCAGCTCGCCGCTGCCTTGCCGGTGGGGGCGAGCGTCGTCTCGATCTCGCCGATCGTCGCCGCGAGCGTGTCGCGGTCGATGACGAGCGGATCGTAGTGGATCATGAGGGAGCGATAGGTCGGCACGGTCTCGCTGACGCCCGGCAAGGCGAGCGTGGCGAATGCGGCGTCGAGCGCCAGCACCCGGTCATTGATGCCGGGATCGACGGTTGCGCCATATTCGACGACAAGCGCCGTCTCGCCGGCATTCAACAGGCGGGGATAGTCCATGGTATGGCTCCGCGGCGGCTGCGTCACACGAAAGGCCCGATCGCGGCGGCATGCGATCGGCCGGCGCCATCGGCCGGCCCGACGATTGCGGGCGATGCCGCGTCCTCGGCCGTCCGGCAGGAGCTGGAGCCCTTCGCGGGGCCGGAACAGAGATTGACCGGGGCCATCGCCCGCCTCCGTCAGATGCCGAGATAGGCGCGCCGGACCTCGGGATTGTCGCGCACCTCCGCCGCCGTACCGGACAGGATCACCCGGCCGGTCTGGAGGACATAGGCCCGGTCGGCGATCTCGAGGCTTTCGACCAGGCGCTGCTCGACGAGCAGGATGGTGACGCCGGTCTTGCGGATGGTCAGCACCGCCTGGAAGATCTCGTCGACGAGCTTGGGCATGATGCCCTGGGACGGTTCGTCGAGCATCAAGAGGCGCGGCCGCGTCATCAGGGCGCGACTGATGGCGAGCATCTGCTGCTCGCCGCCCGACAGGGTCTCGGCGCGCTGCTCCAGGCGTTCCTTCAACCGTGGGAACAGGCTGAACACCTGTTCCAGCGGCGCCTCGCGATCGGCCTTGCCGCGATGCATGTAGCTGCCGAGCCGGAGATTGTCGGCAACCGTCAGGCGCGGGAACAGCCGCTTGTTCTCCGGCACATAGGCGATGCCGCGGGCGGTGATCAGGTGGCCGGCCTCGCCGTCGATGCGCGCGCCGTCGAAGGTGACGGTTCCCGCTCGTGGCCGCTCCATGCCGGCGATCGATTTCAAGAGCGTCGACTTGCCCGCGCCATTGGCGCCGGCGACGACCACGATCTCGCCGTCGGCGACCCCGAGCGAAATGTCGGAAATGGCGATCAGCCCCTCATAGGCCGTCGTCAGCGACTGGACATCAAGCAGCACGGTGGCGGTCTCCCAGATAGGCCGAGATCACGGCATCGTTCCGGACGATGTCGGCGGGCTTGCCCTCGGCGAGCACCGTGCCGAGATTGAGCACGACGGCCCGATCGACCAGCGGCATGACGATTTCCATGACGTGCTCGACCATGATCACGGTGACGCCGCGGTCGCGCACCTGCCTGACGAGATCGACGCCGAGCCGTGCCTCGCTCGGTGTCAGCCCCGTCATGACCTCGTCGAGAAGCAGCAGTTTCGGTTCGGTGGCGAGCGCGCGCGCGACCTCCAGGCGGCGCCGTTCCGGCGGCGTCAGCAGGCCGGCCGCGGTTTCCGCGCGTCCGGCCAGGCCCACGAAGTCCAGCGTGGCGAGCGCGGCGCGGCGGGCGGCCGTCGCGCCGGAATGGCGCACGAAGGCGCCGACGATGACGTTCTCGATCACGGTCATCGAATCGAACGAGCGCGGCACCTGGAAGGTGCGGGCTATGCCCAGCCGGCAGCGTGCCGGCGCGGACAGCCTGGTCACATCCTGGCCGTCGAAGATGATGCTGCCTTCGGTCGGGATGCGGGCGCCGGCGATGGCGCCGAACAGGGTCGACTTGCCGGCGCCGTTGGGGCCGATGAGACCCAGGATCTCGCCGCGTGCGACGCTGACCGAGACGTCGGAATTGGCGACCAGGCCGCCGAAGCGCTGGGTCACGTTGCGGGTTTCGAGAATGACGGTTCCGCTCATGCCGCGCTCCCCGGCTTGCGCTTGCGCTGGAACAGGCTCAGCAGGCCTTCCGGCTTGGCGAGCGCCACCGCCATGACGAGCGCGCCATAGATGATCAGGTCGAGGCCCGAGCCCGAGCCGCCGAGATAGCTGCGGGTGATTTCGGTGAGCGGGATCAGGATGGCCGCGCCGAGCACCGCGCCCCACAGGGTGCCGATGCCGCCGAGCACGGCGGGCAGGGCGAACAGCAGCGAGAAGCGGAAGCTCATCACGCTTTCCGGGTCGATATAGGAGACATAGGCCGCGTAGAAGCTGCCGCCGACCGCGGTGAAGAAGGCGGAGACGGCGGCCGCCGCCATTTTCGAGCGGAACACCTCGACGCCGAGGCTTTCGGCCGCCTCGGGATTGTCCTTGACCGCCCGCCACCAATAGCCCCAGCGCGAGTCCTCGATGACGAAGGTGACGAGCCAGGTGACGACCAGCAGGCCGAGCGCGAAGTAGAAATAGGGGACCTTGTCGCGGGCGAATTGCAGCGTCCACCAGCTGTCCGCGCCGAACGGCCATTGAATGCCGAGCGCGCCGCCGACAAAGTCCCAATTGTGCACCAGGAGCAGGCCGATCTCTGCGATAACAAGCGTGGCGATGGCGAAATAATGCCCCTTCAGCCGGAAGCACATATAGCCGAGCAGCAGCGCCAGTCCGGCCGAGAGCGCGCCGCCGACCAGCATGCCGAACCAGGGCACGACGCCGTAATTGACGAACAGGACCGAGGCCGCATAGGCGCCGATGCCGAAATAGAGCGCATGGCCGAGCGAGATCTGGCCGCAATAGCCGGCCAGGATGTTCCAGCTCTGCGAGACCGCGGCATAGAGCAAGGTGAGGATGAGGACGTTCTGGAGATAGACGTCCTTCACCACGAGGGGCACGCAGGCGACGAGCGCGAAGATGATCGCCGCCGTGACGAGCTGGAGCCGCCGTTTGGCCGGGAAGGCCAGGCCGGCGGCGGCCGGGGTCTGAACGATGGTGGTGTCGGTCATCACAGTTTCCCGAACAGGCCGCTCGGGCGCGCGAACACCACGGCGAGGTAAAGGGCGTAGACGCCGATCGACTTCAGCGCCGGCGGCAGCAGCATGGCGGTGAGTGCTTCCACGAGCCCGACGATGATGCCGGCGATGAGGGCTCCGAAGACGCTGCCGAAGCCGCCGAGAGCCACCGTGACATAGGCGATCGTGCCGAAGGTGCCGCCCACCTGGGGATGGATGTAGTAGAAGATCGCCAGCACCACGCCGGCGAGGCCGACGAGCGCGGAGCCGAGCCCCCAGCCGAGCGCGAACACCTTGTTGCGGTCGATGCCGACCAGCGCCACCGCGCCCTGGTCCTCGCGGGTCGCTTCCAGCGCCTTGCCGAAATCGGTGCGCGACATCAGCAGATAGAGCCCGCCGAAGGCGGCGATCGACACGAAGCCACCGAAGATCTGCGGCCAGGGCAGGAAAACGCCGGCGATGTCGAGCGTCTTGCCGCCGAGCCACGAGGCCTGGATGCTGCGGTAATCGGGCGTGAAGAAATATTGCATCACGCCCTGGATCAGGATGGCCAGGCCGAAAGTGGCGAAGATCTGGACCATGCCGGAATTCGCCTTGACGCGCATGGCGTGGCGGACCACGCCGGCATAGGCGAAGGCGCCGACGCAGAACATCAATCCGACCACCAAGGGCGCGACAATGATCGGGTCGAAGGCGGTCAGGAAGACCAGCCCGAAGGTCGCGTACATGGCGACCATCAGGAATTCGCCATGGGCGAAGTTCACCACGTCCATGAGGCCGAAAATAAGCGAGAGGCCGACCGCGATCAGGGCGTAGATGAGCCCCATGAGCAGGCCGCTCGCAAGCACTTGAAACAGCGCTTGCGTTGTCATCGTTGATCTACCTTCTGACAGTGCCGCGGGGGGCTCAGGCGTTCATCGGCCAGAGCGGTTCGGCGACCGCCGCGGCCGTCGGGAAGATCGTGACGAACTTGCCGCCGACATATTGCAGCAGCACCGGGTCGGCATAGGGGTTCTGGCCGTCCGGCCCGAACTTGACTCGTGACCACGGCATGATGGTGCGCGTGCCGGGAATGTCGGTTGCCACCAGGGCCTCGCGGATCTTCGCGCCCTCGATCGATTTGGCCCGATCGATCGCGTCGGCGAGGACCAGGAGCCCCATCAGCTGGCGCGAGGTGCTGTCGGCGAGGTCGCGGCCGGACCGGGCCCTGAACATCTGGTTGACGGTGCCGACGAAGGGCCGCTTGGCCGCGAGGTCGAGCGAGAAGCTGGCCCGCGTGATGGCGCCCGAAAGCTTGTCGCCGACCGCGTCATAGGTCACCTGTTCGGAGAAGCCGCTGGCCTGGGCCACCAGGTTCTTCGGCTTGTAGCCGAGCTCGGCCATGGTCTTGGTCAGCAGGATCGCGTCGGTCGTATAGCTCGACGGCATGAGCACGTCGGGATTGGCCGTCTTGAGCTGCTGCACCTCGGCGGTGAGCGAGGGTGAATTGGTGCGATATTTGATGTCGGCGGCGATCTTGTAGCCGCGCTCGGTGGCGAGCTTGCGCTGCACGGTGGAGGAATCGATGCCGAAGATCGTGTCCTCGAAGAACAGGCCGACGGTCTCGATCTTCTTGCCCTTGGCCTTCTCGGCGTCGAAGAAGTCAAACATCGCGGCGGAGAACATCTCGTCCTGGGCGGCCGGGCGGAAGAAGAACTTCAGGTTGCGGCGCTGCAGGCTCGGCGACGAGGAATCCGCGCACAGGAACGGCACGCCGTAACGCTCGGCAATGGCGCTGACAGTCGCCGAGACGGCCGACTGGTAGCAGCCGATCAGGGCCGTCACCTTGTCCTGGGTGATCAGCCGTTCGGCCTCGGCGCGGCCCTTTTGCGGATCGGATTGATGGTCGGCGAAGACCAGGCGCACCTTGGCGTTGCCGAGACCGGCGAGACCGGCGTTCTTGGCGGTCGGCAGGTCGAAGTCATGGCTGTTGTTGATGATGTCGACGGCCGTCTCCATCGCGTGGCGCGCGTCGATGCCGACCTGCGCATTGGCGCCCGACATGGAATAGAGGACGCCGATCACGACCTCCTGCGCGCCCTGGGCGAAGGCCCGGGAGGAGAAGCCGGCCGCGCCGGCGATCGGCAGCGCGGAGGCGCCGAGGAGGAGTTCTCTGCGGTTCATGGAAATGTCCCTTCTGGAAGTGGCGGGTTCTTTGTCGACCCATTGCCGTTTGAAACTGGGGTGAAGACGTCAGATGACCGAGAACTCCGTGTTGCGGCGGTCGGTCACCAGCATGCAGCCGGGGGCGTGGGTGATGGCGAAGGCGGGGCGGGCCTCGGTGATCACCGATTGGGGTGTCACGCCGCAGCCCCAGAACACCGGAAGCTCGTCGGGCAGCACCTCGACCGGGTCGCCGTAGTCGGGCTTCATCAGGTCGGCGACGCCGATCATCCGGGGCAGGCCGATATGGAGCGGCGCGCCATGCACCGCCGGGAAGCGCGAGGTGACCTGGATGGCGCGGATGGCGTGGGCGGGCTTGAGCGGGCGCATCGACATGACCATCGGCCCTGCGAAGCGCCCGGCCGGCACGCAGGCGACATTGGTGCGGAACATCGGCACCTTGGTGCCGCGCTGGACATGTTTGAGCGGCAGGCCCTCCTGCAGCAGGGCTTCCTCGAAGGAGAGCGAGCAGCCGATGACGAAGGCGACGAGATCGTCGCGCCACCAGCCCGACACATCGGCCGTGTCCTCGACCACCTCGCCGTCCTTCCACACCCGATAGCCGGGAAAATCGGTGCGGATGTCGAGATCCCGGCCGAGCGCCGGGATGTAGGGGCTGCCCACCTCGGACATGCCGATGACCGGACATGGACGCGGATTGGCCTGGCAGAAGCGCAGGAACTCGTTGGCGAGGTCACTGGGCAGGACAGCCAGGTTGCCCTGGACATAGCCGGGCGCCATGCCGGCGGTCGATCCCGATATCGCGCCACTGCGGCAGGCCAGCCTGACGGCCCGGCTTGGCGAAAGGTCGTGGTCGATAGGCTCGACAGACGCGACGGCCGCCATGGGCGATCTCCTGTTTGATGGCGATGGTCGGCCCGGCCGACCTGCTCATGAATGGGGCGGGTGCCCCTGGCGCTTCGCGTCCGATCAGAATGGCGCAAGCGGAAAATGGGACAAGCGTCTTTTCACCTCTTGAAATGACACTTTTTGTTTCTTCCGCAGCTGCGATCCCGTCGTGGTCACCCGCTCTGCTCAGTTTCTCGTCACGCCCATTAGGGCATCAGGTGCAAGCGAGATCCAATGGTCATTCAGGATCGATCCGCATAAGCGCAGCTTATCCCTGGACCGGCAGCGGGCATCGCCCCGCCCACCTCATTTCACCTGCCGCCAGTCGCCTTGATCGCCCTTCCAGTTGACGGCATGGCCGAGCGTGCGCAGCACCGAGGCGCGCAGCGCGCCGATCAATCCGGCCCATTCCCTGGCGGAAATGCCGTCCACGGCCGGTTCCGGCGCCATGAACATGCCGTCGACGCCGCCGCCGGCGACGCATTGTTCGATGCAGCGCACCTCCAGCTCCGCTTCGTGGAAAATCACCGGATTGTTCATCAGCGCCGAGAGCGCGGCGATGATGCCGGTGGCGCCCCAGTTCGACACGTTGGAGACGACCAGATGGCTGGCAGCGGTTGCCGCCGCGACGCCGCCGCGGCCGGGAATGCCGCAATCGGCCGCCTTGGGCGAAAACCGCGGCAGATCCTCGGCGATCACGCCCATGCCGAGCTCATTGCCGCCGTCGCCGATGCCGATGAAGGGCAGGCCCAGCTCCTTGCCGGTGCGGAACAGGTAGTCGAGGTCGCCGACCATGCCGTCGAGCGGGCGCCCGCCGAGCCCGTGATAGAGCCCCTTGGCATTGCAGCCCGGCCGCTCGATCGCGATCAGCAGGCGCGGCTTGGTCCGTTCCAGCAATTCGTCGCTGATCCCTCGGCATCCCTCGGCATCCTTCGGCACCGTCCGGATATAGACCGGGCGCAGGAAGGCGATCGGCTCGATCACGCCGGAGGCCGGGAAGGGCATGGGCACCAGGCCGGCGCCGAGGCAGGTGGCGCGCATCATCGCCTCCCAGTCCTCGTCGACGACGATGACGCTCTCAACGCCGAAGCCGAGGAAAAGCGCCCGCGCCAGCAAGGCCGCGCCCACCGGCCCGTCGGTTTCCGGCACGCCGCCGCCTTCCGGGAAGCCGGTGGCGATCAGCACCGGTCCGCCCTGTTCTCGCAAGGCGGCGGCGATGATCTCGGCCGCTCCCATGCAGACGGGGCCCGGCTGGCGCTCCTGCACCGCGTCATAGATCTTGCCGATCAGGCCGACGCCGGTGAGGTCGATGGTCATGAAGTCGTCGATGGTGCGCGCCACGCGGTCGTAATGCGCCATATCTTTCGCGAGCATGGGGACACTCCGCTCAGAACGAGGTGGGAAGAGGTTCAGCCGGCGATGCAGGCGCTGAACGTGTCGTGGTCGACATTGCCGCCGCTGAGCACGACCGCGACGGTCTTGCCGGCGACGTCGAGCTTGCCGGCGAGAAGGGCGGCGAGCGGCGCCACGCCGCCGGGTTCGGCGACCAGCTTCAGCGTGTCGTAGACGACCCGCATCGCATGCCTCACCTCCGCATCGGTGACGGCGACGCCGCCGGCGAGCAGCCTGCGATTGATCGGCAAGGTCAGCTGGCCCGGCGTCGGCACCTGCAGCGCGTCGCAAAGCGAGCGGGCGCCCGGCGCATTGCGCTCAGGTTTGCCCGAAGCCAGCGACCGGGCGGTATCGTCGAAACCGGCAGGCTCGACGCAATAGACCCGGGTGGCCGGCGACAGGGCGTGGATGGCGGTCGCCGCTCCGGCGACGAGGCCGCCGCCGCTGCAACTGAGCAAGGCGAGGTCGAGCTCCAGCCCCTTGTCGCGGGCCTGGTGGACCAATTCGAGGCCGACCGTGCCCTGGCCGGCAATGACATGCGGGTCATCATAGGGCGGCACGATCACCGCGCCGGTGGCGCGCGCGATGTCGGCGCCGATCTCTTCGCGCACCTCGGTAAGGCGGTCATAGAGGCGAACCGTGCCGCCGCAACGTTCGGCGCCCGCGATCTTGGTGCGCGGCGCGTCCGAGGGCATCAGGATCGTGGCCTTCACGCCATGCCGTGCCGCGACCGCAGAAATGGCCAGCGCATGGTTGCCCGATGACCAGGCGACGATGCCACCTTTGCGCTGCTCGGGGCTCAGTTGCGAGACACGATTATAGGCGCCGCGAAATTTGAACGAACCGGTGGTCTGAAGCATTTCCGGCTTGATCAGGATGCGCGCCGAAAGCGTGCGGTTGATCTCGTCGTTTTCGATCAGCGGTGTCGCAACGATATTGCCGCTCAGACGCTCGGCCGCGGCCTCGATGTCTCCGATATGAAGGGTGAAGTCTTCGGTGGCCTGAACCGTTTCGGTCGAATATTGCGTGAGATCCTGCATGTCGGTGCCTCCGGTCGACGGAGTTGCAGAACAACATGCCCTGGCTATGCGTTCAAATTATGCATTTTGATGAAATCGCATAATGATCACTTATCGTCCTCGGGCCGCTCCTGGTTTGCGATCTGGCAGGCCAGTTGCGCCAGCGGTGCCGCCAGTCCGCCTTCGAGGGCCATCGGATAGGTCGCCGTGAATACGAGGTTCGGCAGTTCCAGCTCGGCCTCGACGATCCTCAGCTCCCCCGAGGCCAGCTCGTCGCGAATGACGTCGGGTGGGATGACGCTCAGTCCAATGCGATCCTGGGTCATGCGGACGATCGTCGAAAGGGACGAATTGGTGAAGATGCGGGGCATTCCAAGCTCGGGAATGCTCAGGATCTCCCGCAAGAACGTGTAGGGATAAGTCGTTTTCGGATAAGTGATGATCGGATATTTCACGACGTCGCGCTTTGAAAGCGGCTCCTTGCCGACATCGAGGTTATGCGCCGCGATGAATTTGAGCGGATAGTCGCAAAGTCTCTGATTGATCATATTCGGCTCGCTGACCGGGCCGAGCAGAAAGGCGAGGTCGAGCTCGCGGCTGACCAATGCGTCGCGCATATTGGGCGAGACGTCGACCGTGATGTCGATGACGACATTCGGGTAGACGGCATGGGCACGTTCCATGAACCGGGAAAGCCAGGTCTGGACGATGGTCTCCGATACGCCGAGGCGGACGAGCCCGCTCATCGCCTCGGGTTCGGCAACCGCATTCAGCATCGCGGAGCGCAAGCGCAGGAACCGCTCGGCATAATCGACGAGGATGCGCCCCTTGTCGGTCAGGCTGATCGACCGCGGCGAGCGATCGATCAGCTTGACCCTGAGCTCGCTCTCCAGCGCGGCGATGCGTTGCGATACCGCGGGTTGGGTCGTATTGAGCCGCTCGGCCGCCTTGCTGAAGCTCTGCAACTGAGCGACCCAATAGAAGATCTCGAGGCTGCGAATATCGGCCATTCGTCTCTCTAAGAACTCGCCCGGGATGGATCGGGCACGGCGGTGCGTGCCCAGGAATCCGGCCACGGAAGCCGATCGCCATGCAATCGGCAAGCCGGAGCCTGGGCCGGTCCTCGGCAGGCTAGCCCTTGCGGGAAACCCGGGCTAGTCGCGCGGGCCGCCGGCGTGACGCGATTTCGATCGACATCGGGCGACGGAGTGACGGACCGCTGGCGGCATGGGTGAGCCGGCCGGCCCGGCGGCGAAGATCACAGCCGTCCCGTCCGGATCGCCCGCGAGATCAGCCACCTGACGCCCCATTTGTGAAACGGGACGATGAAGAAGAGGTAGATCTTGCCCGCTCTGTTGTGCACCACGCAGATCGTCGAAACCGTCACGCTGGCCGTCGTGTCGTCGTTCGACTTCAGCACGGAGAGCCGGAAGTCCAGATGCTTGTTGTCGCGCCCGGCGACGAGTTCGGTTTCGCTGAGCGCAAAGATCGGCCAGACGCCGATCGTGTCACCGACCCGGTAGTCCCGTCCGACCGCCGGATTCAGGATCTCGGAGGCTGCCGGCGCGTCGAGCCCGAACAGCGAGGCGACGCGGTTTCGGGCCATCAGGATGACCTTCATCCATATGGGGTGATGGGCGAAGACGGCGAGGAAGATGTCGGTGACGCTCGTATCGCCATGGCGCAACGGAGCGCGATAGGAATCCCAGAAATAGGCGACCTCGACCTGGCGGCGATCCAGCGCGCTGAGGGCAGGGATCTCGCATTCAACGACGCTCATGAGATGGCCCATTATTGCCGATCGAAGAGGCGCCGACACGTTAGCGCGGCCCGCTCACCGCTGATAGAGGCCATGACGGGCCCCGGTCGGTTCAGAGCCGGCTCCCGATCCCCTCAGAGCCAGCTTTTGATCTTGGCGGCGACGGCGGATGTCGAAATGCCGTAGCGGTCGTGCAGCGTCGGCAGCGCGCCGGCATCGAGGAATTCGTCGGGAAGCGCGATCTGGCGGAACGGCGGGGTGACGCCGGAGCGCATCAGCAGGCCGGCGACCGCCTCGCCGAGACCACCGACAATGGTGTGGTTCTCGGCGACGATCACCATCCGGCCCGAGCGGGCGGCTTCCCGGAGGATCGTCGCCTCGTCGAGCGGCTTGATGGTCGGCACATGCAGCACGCCGACATCGACGCGATCGGCGGCCAGTGCCTCGACGGCCTCCAGCGCGCGCATGGTCATGAAACCCGACGAGATGATCAGTGCGTCGCGGCCGTCGCGGATGAGCTTCGCCTTGCCGAGCTCGAAGGTGTAGCCGTATTCGTCGAGCACCAGGGGCACGTTGCCGCGCAGGAGGCGCATATAGACCGGGCCCTGATGGGCGGCGATGGCTGGCACGGCCTGGGCGATCTCATGGGCGTCGCAGGGGTCGATGATGGTCATGTTCGGCAGGCCGCGGAAGATCGCGATGTCCTCGGTCGCCTGGTGGCTCGGGCCGTAACCGGTGGTGAGCCCGGGCAGGGCGCAGACGATCTTGACGTTCAGGCTCTCCTCGGCGATCGCCATGCAGATGAAGTCATAGGCGCGCCTCGCCGCGAAAACCGCATAGGTGGTGGCGAACGGCGTGAAGCCTTCGCGCGCCAGGCCCGCGGCCGTGCTCATCAGGAGCTGCTCGGCCATGCCCATCTGGTAGAAGCGGTCCGGATAGGCCTTCGCGAAAATGTGCAGGTCGGTATATTTGCTGAGGTCGGCGGAGAGGCCGACAATGTCGGGCCGGGTTTCGGCGAGCGCGGTGAGTGCATGGCCGAAGGGGGCAGGGGCGGTGCGCTGATCGGGCGTCGCCAGCGAGGCGATCATCGCCGAGGTCGTCAGGCGCACGCCTGCGCTGTTGGCTTGCGGCACCGGGCGATCATATTTCGAGCGTTTCATGCGGTCCTCCCGGCGTCGAGCACCTCGATCGCCTTCTGCCATTCGTCGGCTTCGACGCGCAGGAAGTGGTTGCGTTCGCGCGCCTCCAGGAAGGGCACGCCCTTGGCCATCCGGGTGTCGCAGATGACGATGCGCGGCTTCGGTTCGGCCAGCGCGCGCGCTGTCGAAGGCTTTCACGACGGCGCCGATGTCGTTGCCGTCGACGCGCTGGACATGCCAGCCGAAGGCCTCGAATTTCGGCGCCAGCGGCTCGAAATTCGACACCTCTCTGGACGGCCCGTCGGCCTGCATATTGTTAACGTCGACGATGCCGATGAGATTGTCGAGCTTGTGGTTGCCGGCGGCCATGGCCGCTTCCCAGGTTGAGCCTTCGTCGAGTTCGCCGTCGGAGAACAGGGTGTAGACGAAGGAGCCCGAGCGCTTGCGCTTCAGGCCGAGCCCGATGCCGACGGCGATGCCGAGGCCCTGGCCGAGCGAGCCGCCGGTGATTTCCATGCCCGGCGTATAGGCCGCCATGCCGGACATCGGCAGGCGGCTGTCGTCGCCGCCATAGGTGGTCAGTTCGTCCTCGGGCAGGATGCCGGCCTCGATCAGGGCTGCGTAGAGCGCGATGGCATAATGGCCGATCGACAGGAGGAAGCGGTCGCGGCCCTCCCATTCCGGGTCGTCGGGGCGGTAGCGCAGCGCGTGGAAATAGGCCACCGCCAACACGTCGGCGATGCCGAGCGCCTGGGCGATATAGCCTTGGCCCTGCACCTCGCCCATGCGTAGCGCGTTGCGTCGGATGCGGTAGGCGCGCTCTTCCAGGCTGACATTGGCCCGCGCCAGCGGTGAAACATGGGGTTGGTCTTGCATGGGTCGGGTCCTGGTCCGTCGGTGACCGCTGGATCGGAAAGGGCTCAGTGGATGAGCATGCCGCCGTTCACGTCAATCACCGCCCCGGTGACATAGGCTGACAGGTCGGAGGCGAGGAACAGGTAGATGCCGGCGACGTCGTCCGCCGTGCCGAGGCGGCCGAGCGGAATGCCCTCGACGATTTTGGTCTTCATTTCGGCGGTGAGCTTGTCGCCGGTAATGTCGGTCTGGATCAGCCCAGGCGTGACGCAATTGACCCGGATGCCGTCAGGCCCGAGTTCACGGGCCATGGCCTTGGCGAGCCCGAGCACGCCGGCTTTCGCGGCCGAATAATGCGGGCCGCCGAAAATGCCGCCGCCGCGCTGCGCCGAGACCGACGACATGCAGGCGATGGACCCGGACTTGCGCGAGCGCATATGCGGAATGACCGCCTGGCTCAAATGCAGCACGCCGGTCAGGTTGACGTCGATGATCCGCTCCCAGCTCGGCCCGTCGATCTCCATGATCTTCACCGGCTGGGTGATGCCGGCATTGTTGACGAGAATGTCGATCTGGCCGAAGGCGGCGAGCACGTGAGCAATGGCCCGGTCGCAGGCGGCCCGGTCTGCGACGTCGCAGGCGACCCCGATATGATCGGGGCCGAGCGCGGCCGCGGCCGCCTTCGCGGCGGTCTCGTCGAGGTCGAGAATGGCGACCCGCGCGCCATGGGCGGCATAGGCGCGGGCGGTGGCGAGGCCGATCCCGCGCAAACTGGCGGCGCCTGAAATGACGGCGGTTCTGCCCTTGAGCAACATGGCGTTTCCCTCTGCGTTGTTGAAATTTTCCAAACATTGGTCGCGATCTACAGAGCGATCAATTGCAAGTCTTGCAAGGACGGTTGAATTTTGTTCAAGTGAACCATGCTGCCTTTCTCGCTGCAAAATCTGCGCGCCTTCGAAGCGGCCGGCCGCAACGCCTCGTTCCGCGCCGCGGCCGAGGAGCTGCACCTGTCGATCAGCGCGGTCAGCCATGCCGTGCGCAAGCTCGAAGCCTCGCTCGGCGTCACCCTGTTCGAACGCGACGGCCGGGGTGTCCGCCTCAGCGCCGAAGGCGAGGCGCTGCTGCGCCATGTCAGTCGGGGCTTCGAGGAGATCGGCCGCGGCATGGAACTGGTCGCCTCGCGCGGCCCGCAATTGCTGCGGCTGCACTGCGCGCCGAGTTTCGCCGCGCAATGGCTGACGCCCAGGCTCGCCGATTTCATGGAACGGCATCCGGGCATCGCGGTTCGGTTGTCGGCTGATGTCGATTATCCGCGCTATCCCAATGAGGAGTTCGACGCCGGCATCGTCTATGGCCCGCCGCCTCAGGACAATGTGGTGGTCATCCCGCTCGGCACCGAGACGGTGACGCCGCTCTGTTCGCCCCGCCTGGCGGCTTCGATCACCCGGGTCGAGGACCTCTATGACCGCGTTCTGATCGACAGCGACTTCAAGAAGGTGCGCTGGTCGGACTGGTTCGCCGCCAACGACCTCTCGTCGATCCCGCCACGCGCCGCGCGCTTCGACCGCAGCTTCCTAGCCATCACCGCGGCGGTCGAAAATCTCGGCGTCGCGCTCGAGTCGACCCGGCTCGCCGCGCGCGAGATCGCCTCCGGCCGCCTGGTCATGCCGCTTGCCGGCCGCGTGCGCGACATCGATTATGTCGGCCACTACCTGGTGTTCCCGGCCTCCAGCCGGCAGCGCGCCGCGCTCCGGGTCTTCGTCGCCTGGCTCGGCGGCGAGCTCGGCCTTCCGCTCGTGGCGCTGTGACGGGGCGGGGGCAAGGTTCGCACATATCTTTCAGATGAGCCTGAACGCGTCGCCCTTTGAGATCTCGCAATGGAACCACCACTCCTTACCTCTCCCCGGCGGGGAGAGGTCGGCGCGACAGCGCCGGGAGAGGGGGAATTGTAGCTTCAGAACAAGGCTTCATGCGCTTCGCATGGTGACTTCTCGTCGAGCGCCTCGCCCCCTCTCCCGACCGCGCTAGCATTGAGCGAACGCGAGATGCGT
>JAFKKV010000028.1 GCA_017304475.1 Hyphomicrobiales bacterium
GAGCCAGAGGACGACCGGACCATGCTCACCCGCGGTTCTGTTCCCAGGGTGTTGCGGTCCCGGCCATCCGCGTCGAGGCCGGTGGCCACCGGCCTCGACGCACCTCTCAGCTTGCACCAAGTCGGCCCGATCAACATGCAAGGGTGGTTTCGTCGATGCTATCAGTGCATTCCAGGTCGAATTGAACGGCCGGCCCTCGTCAAACCCTCACCCGGCGGCTCCGCCGCCACCCTCTCCCGCAAGCGGGCGAGGGTTCACGCGCACTGAGCGCCTCGCTTCATCGCCATTCGCCATTCGCCGCGCGCGCCCTCACAACGCCCTGGCGGCCGCCAGCACCTCCTCGGCGTGATCCTTGACGCGAACCTTCGGCCAGATCCGCGCGATCCTGCCGTCGGCGCCGATCAGGAAGGTCGAGCGTTCGATGCCCATATAGGTCCGGCCATACATGGACTTCTCACCCCAGACGCCATAGGCGCCGAGCGTTTCCAGGCTTTCGTCGGTCGCCAGCTGCACGCCGAGCTCGTATTTCTTCTGAAACTTGTCGACCGCCTTCAGCGGGTCGCGCGAAATCCCGATCACCGTCGTTCCGGCCTTGTCGAAATCCGGCTTCAGCCGGGTGAAATCCTGCGCCTCGAGCGTGCAGGCCTGGGTATCGGCCTTCGGGTAGAAATAGACGACGACCTTCCGGCCGCGCAGCGCGGAGAGCTTCGCCATGCCGCCGCGATCGGCGGGCAGCGAGAAATCCGGGGCGAGGTCGCCGGGCGAGAGGGCCATGATGCCTTCCTTTTGTCAGGTTTGTAGAGGAGTGTGACAGTGGCTGTCCGGCGCCCCATGGGGCCCGACAGTGGAATCCCACGCATAGCCGGTGGATTTCCCCGATGGTCGGCGAGATTCGGGTGGGCCAAGTTTTGTTGGTCCGCCCTCGTGATTCGTGACCAACGTTCGGTTAACAGAGCGCGGGCAGAATGAATCATTCGGCGTGATCGCGCCACAGCAAGTCACGGACCTCGAGGGTCGCTGAAGTGGGGGACGAGACGGAATGGAGATTGGTGCCGACCAGGGCCGCGTTTGCGCGTCCGGGCCCGTTCGAACGAGCCGGCTCGCCGCATTGTGGTCCAATCGGCGTGTTCCGCCGTTCCTGTCGCGCTGGCTGAGCCGGCGCTGGTCGACCCGCCGGCGAATCGTCGTCGGCATTCTCGCCGCGGTGTTCGTCGCGCTGGCCACCCCCTGCGCCTTCCTCGCCTGGCAGATCCATCGTGGCGGCGGCGTCGCGCTGGACATGCTGACACCCTGGATCGCGCATTCGCTGTCGAGCCAGCTCGGTGACGGCCGCTCGGTGACCATCGGCTCGGCGGTCGCCGCGCGCGACGCCTCCGGACGTGTCGAGGTGGAGGCCCAGGACGTCACCATTCTCGATGCCGACGGCCGGCGCATCATTTCCATGCCGCGCGTGGCGCTCGGCCTCGACGGCATGCCGATGTTTGGCCGCCCCTCGGTCCGCCGCATCGACCTGGTCGGCGCTTCCGTGGCGCTGAAGGTCGGCGAGGACGGCCAGATCGCCTTTGCCGCCGGCGAGTTCCGCGCCGGGCCGGCCGGGGCGCGGCCGCGCCCGGAGGCGGAGAGCAATCAGGCGCCGCAGGCCGAACTCACGTCCAATCTGCCCGAGCCGGAAATGTCGCCGTTCAGGCGGCTGGGCATCTGGCTCGACCTGATCGAGAAGTCCGGCCTGGACGGCCACCGCCTCGTCGGCATCGGATTGCGCAGCGGCACGCTCATCGTCGACGATGTCCGCTCCGGCAAGCGTTTCGTCTTCGGCGGCATCGATTTCGACCTCACCGCGCCGCGCGACGGCGGCCTGACGCTGGGCGTGGGCGCATCCGGTTCGGGTGCGCGCTGGACCTCGACCGCCCTGATCACGCCGCGCGATGCCGAGGGCCGGCGCAAGATCGACCTGGTGATGGCCGGGTTGTCGCCGCGCGATCTGAGCCTGGCGGTCCAGCATCCGGAAATGTTCCACGCCGATACGCCGATTTCCGGTTCGCTCACCGCCATGCTCGACGCCTCGGGCGATCCCTCCGGCTTTTCCGGACGGGTCATGCTCGGCGCCGGCACGGTCGGCGATCTGAACAATCCGGACATGCGCATCGCCATCGACCATGCGACCGCGCAGGTACGCTGGCAGGCCGGCATGCGCGGTCTGAATGTCGAGCGCGTCCAGATCGTCGCGGGGCAGAATCGCGGCGAACTGAACGGCACGGTCTGGGCTCCCGCGCATCCGGGCGAACCGCTCATCGTCGAGATCGCCAAGGCGAGCACGGTCGCGTCGCTGCTGAACCCGCACGAACCGCCGGTGCCGATCGGCCTGACCGATTCACGTTTCGTCTACCAGCCGGAGAGCCGGGTCCTCACCATCGAGCGGCTGAATGTCGACCAGGGCGCCGAGACGGTCGCGACCGTGACCGGCCAGGCGACGCTCACCAGCGCGGCGCCCGCGGTGTCGCTCAGGGTCGATGCCCGCAAGATGCCGCTGGCGCAGGCGGTCAAGCTCTGGCCGCGCATCACCAATCCCTATGTCCGCGACTGGGTGGTCGACAACATGATCGGCGGCACCGCCGAGGCGACCACGGTGCGGGTCGAGATCGCCGAGGGACAGCTCGCCACCATGCCGGTGCTGCTCGAACCCGACGCCTTGCTGGTCCAGTCGAAACTGCGCGGCACCACGCTCAGGCTGTTGCCCAATCTGACGCCGCTCCGGGACGCCGATATCGACGTGCTGGTCGACGGTCAGGCGACGCGGCTCTCGGTGCTGCGTGGCACGGTGGAGCCGGCGCCCGGCAAGCGGCTGACGCTGAGCCAGGGCAGTTTCGTGATCGCCGAGCACCGGGTGGCCGATCCGCTCTCGGCCAGCCGCTTCCGCCTGGAAGGGGCGGCCGACGCGGCCTTCGCCCTGCTCGGCGAAGAGGCGTTCAAGGGCGCGGCGACCGGGCCGACCTTGCCGACCGGCCCGGTGCGCGGCACCGTCGTGGCCAATGTCACGGTCAACGTGCCGATCACCGACAAGCTGAAGCCGAGCCAGATCGACTACCGCGTCGAGGCGGATTTTTCCGCCTTCTCGGGCGACAAGGCCTTTGGCGACATGCGGGTCGACAATGCCAGCTTCAAGGTGATCACCACGCCGCGCGACTTCCTGATGCGCGGCGAGGGCCGGCTCGGCGGCGCGCAGGCCAGTTTCGAATATCGCAAGCCCCGGCCGGACGCCAAGCCGGTGATCCGTCTGACCGCGACGCTGGACGACGCCGGCCGCGCCCGGCTCGGCCTCAATATCGGCGGCCGCGTGGTTGGCCCCACGCCCCTGAAGCTGACCACGGAGGGGGACGATTCCGGCCGCTACACGGTCGAGGCGGACCTGACCCAGGCTGTGCTCGCCGAGCTGTTGCCGGGCTGGAACAAGCCAAAGGGGCAGGCGGCCAAGGCGCGTTTCGTGGCGGTCGAGACCGATGACGGCTGGCGCCTCGAGGATATGGTGGTGGAGGGCCGCGGCGTGCTGGTCCGCGGTTCGGCCGTGCTCGACAATAGCGGCGGCCTCGTCTCCGGATTGTTCCCCGCCTATAACCTGTCCGATGGCGACCGGATCAATGTCCGGGTCGAACGGGCCGGCACCGGCCACAAAGTGACGGTGCGCGGCGACATGATGGATGCGCGCCAGCTGCTGCGCCAGATGACCGAGCCGCCGCGGCCTGGCGGCTCCACCGGACCCGGCCAGAGCGGCGAGCTCGAGATCGACATGAAGGCCAATGCCATTGCCGGTGGCAATGGCGAGGTGATCAGGCAATTCGAGCTGCGTACGGTCAAGCGCGGCTCCGACATCCGGTCGCTCGCCGCGAGCGGCCGGGTCGGTCGCAACGCGCCCTTCGCCATCGAGTTGCGCGGGCAGGGGGCGGGCCAGCGCCTGGTGGTCAGTTCGGGCGATGCCGGCGCGACGCTGCGCTTCCTCGACCTCTGGGGCACGCTGCAGGGCGGCGACCTCGCATTGGTCATGACGCCCACCCGGCCCGACGGCACCATTCGCGAAGGCAATATCGAGATCACCAATTTCGCCATTCGCGGCGACCGCGCGATATCAGGGATGGTCGCCGCCGCCGGTGAGGCGCCGGGCGCAAGTCGCAGCCAGCAGCCGAACGACGCTTTCGCATTTTCCAGGCTGCGGGCCGGCTTTACCCGCGCCGACGGCAAGGTGACGGTGAGCGACGGCCTGCTCTGGGGCGCCGCCATCGGCGCGACCGTCGAGGGCGAGTTCGATCCGGGCCGCAATCAGCTCAGGCTGCGCGGCACCTATGTGCCGGCCTATGCGCTGAACAACATGTTCGCCCGTATTCCGGTGCTCGGCTTCTTCCTGGGTGGTGCGCCGGACGAAGGGGTTATCGGCATCACCTATGAGATCGCCGGTCAGGTCAGCCAGCCACGGCTGACCGTCAATCCGCTGTCGGCGGTGGCACCGGGCTTCCTGCGCAAGATGTTCGAGTTCCGCGGCCGCAGCGTCGTGCGGCCGGACGAGCAGGGTGGCAACACGCTGCGCTGACCGGGGCTGGCGCCAGATGGCGCCGCAATCGGGCACATGCTGAACAAGGCCTGCGATGGCAAAGGCTTGTCGCGGGTTCTTCGCGTGGAGCTCGGAGCGGATCGCGTCGGGATGTGGGAGGCGGGGCCAGGGACCGGAGGCGGCCGGGTGCGGCCGCGGCTGAACCTGTCCTGTTCAGCGCCGCGCGAAGGTCCAGTCGACGCCGCCCGAGCCGGTCATGCGCAGGCTGCTGCCGCCGATCGCGACGACATAGCGTTCCTCCCCCGGCGGAACGGGCGAGGACTGGTTCCGGGCGGGATTGCAGCTATCGGCCGCGCTGGCGGTGCCGCCGGTGATCGTGACGATCAGCTGGCTGCCGCTGACCTGGACACGGCCGAGCTTTTCCTCGCGCGTGGCGACCCGGCAGGAGGCATCGCTTTGCGAACCGGCCCTGGTCTTGTCGATCCGCCAGCGGAACGTGCCGTCCGGCCGGACCTCGAGGCTCATTGTGCGGTCGACCGTGACGGGCCGCGTCTCGTGCCGCAGGGCGGGCGACAGGCCGGAACCGCCGGAATTGGGCACCAGCCTGATGGCCGGAACGGCGACCAGTTCCGGTCCGCTCGAATGCTGGGCCCAGAAGCCGGCCAAGGGAGCGGCGGCGCCCTGGGCCAGTGCCGGCGGCGTGGCGAATGTCGGGAGGGCCAGGGTGGAGAAGGCGAGGGCGATGGCCGTCTGTTTCATCATGCGCATGCTGCAGAGACCTTGAATCCTTTCAGGCTGCCCCGCATCGATCCTGCATGGGGGTGACGTTGGGTCAAGTTCTGTCTGGAGCGTGGCCGGCCGCCTTGAGGGCGAGCCGGCAGCGGGCAGAGGTGGCGGCTTCCGGAAGAGCCGCTGCCCGGGATGGATGTCACCGATCCGCAGCAGATCGTTGCCTATGCGGGACCGGCATCAGCCCGCCAGGTCGATGGCGATCTTGCCGAACACGCTATTGGCCTTCATCGCCCGGAACGCGCCGAGGCTTTCCGCGAAGCTGAAGGTCGCGCCGACCACCGGCTTCATCCGGGCCTTGCCGATCGCCGCGAGCATGGCCTCGAATTCACGCACCGAGCCGACCGTGATGCCCTGCAGGCGCACCCGCCGCATCACCGCGAGCGGCAGGTTCAACGGCGCGATGGCGCCGGAGAGCACGCCGACCAGCGAAATGGTGCCGCCGGGACGGACCGCGCGCAGTGCGCCTTCCAGCGTCGCCGCGCCGCCGACCTCGATGACGTGGTCGATGCCGTCTGGGGCAAGCTTGCGCGCGGCTTCGGCCCAGCGCGGATTGGCTGCGTAATTGATGACGTGGTCGGCGCCGAGCGCCCGGGCGGCCTCGCCCTTCCGGTCCGACGAGGTTGTGACGATAGTGGTCGCGCCGAGCAGCTTGGCGAATTGCAGGGCGAAAATGGCGACCCCGCCGGTCCCCTGGATCAGCACGGTGTCGCCGGCCTTGACCCCGCCATGGGTCGCCAGCGCCGACCAGGCGGTCAGCCCGGCGCAAGGCAGGCTGGCCGCCTCGGCCGCGCTCAGATGGTCGGGGATCCGGGCGATGCCATGGGCCGGAAAGATCACCGTCTCGGCCAGCACGCCGTCACCGCCATGGCCGCCGCGCGACGACATCAGATTGGCCATGGTCGGCTCGCCGTCGACCCAGTCGGGGAAGAAGGCCGGCACGACCCGCGCGCCCGGCCTGAAGCCGGTGACGCCGGGCCCGACCGCGATCACCGTGCCGGCACAGTCCGAGGCCGGCACGACGGGAAAGCTCTGGCGCGGATTGTAGACGCCCTCGACCAGCAGCAGGTCGCGGCGGTTGAGCGTCACCGCCTCGACCCGGATCGCCACTTCGCCGGGACCGGGGGCAGGACTTTCGCGCTCTTCGAAGGCGAGGCCGTCGAGGCCGAAGCGGCTGAGAACCAGTGCCCGCATCATCCGCGCTCGAAATCCTGGCCGGCCATGGCCCAGGCCTTGATGCCGCCGGCCAAATGCTGGCCATAGGGCAGGCCGTGGGCCTGCGCGATTTCGCTGGCCTGCACCGATCGCACGCCGCCGGCGCACATGAACACCACCCGCTTGCCTTGCGGGTCGGGGATATCAGCGGGATTGAAACGCGACAGCGGCACGTTCACTGCATCGGGAATGCGCGCCATCAGAAGCTCGTGCGGCTCGCGCACGTCGACGAGCAAGATCTCGTCATTGGCCAGCGCCGTGGCGACATCCTCGGGGCTGAGGTCTTCAACTGGATAGGACATGCGAACTCCTCGTCAGAGGCAGGATAGCCCTCGGATCCGGCCGGAGCGAGAGGGGCAAAAGGGGGAGCGTTGCCCGGGCGGCGGCATTGCCGCGGATCAATCGCCGGCCAGCACGCCGCCGGTGGCCGGTTCCCGGACCCCGGTGGTCGAGGGAAAGGTCAGCGCCAGGCCCCGCATCGAGCGCACGGCGAGGAAAGCGAAGGCCTGGGCCTCGAGGAAGTCCGAGGACCAGCCGACGGCTTCGCCGGTCTTCACCTCGGCGCGGGCGTGGTAGGCGAGCAGCCGCAGCAGCTCGGCATTGCGCGCGCCGCCGCCACAGACGATCCACAGCACCGGACGTTCCCGCACGAAGTCGGCGGCGCGCGCGATCGAGCGGGCGGTGAAGGTGGTCAAGGTCGCGGCACCGTCCTCGGTCGAGACATTGCCGACGATACGGTGGGCGAAGGCATTGCGATCGAGCGATTTTGGTGGCGATTTGGCGAAGAAGGGGTGCACCAGCAGCCAGGCGAGCAGCGCCTCGTCGCCACGCCCGCGGGCCGCCATCACGCCATTATCGTCGAGCGGATGGCCGGTGCGCTCGCGCATCCAGTCGTCGATCAGGGCGTTGCCGGGCCCGGTATCGAAGGCGGTCAATTCGTCATTGGCGCCGATGAAGGTGACATTGGCGACACCGCCGACATTGACCACCGCGAGCGGCCGAGGCAGCGCCTTTTGCGCGGCGAGCGCCCGGTGGAACACCGGCACCAGCGGCGCGCCCTGGCCGCCGGCGGCGATATCGGCCTGGCGCAGGTCATAGACCACGGGAATGCCGAGGCGCTGGCGCAGCGCCAGGCCGTCGCCGATCTGCACGGTCATTTTCAGATCGGGCCGGTGAATGACGGTCTGGCCGTGAAAGCCGACCACGCCGATATCGGCACGGCTGAGGCCGTTGGCCGCCAGGAAATTCTCCACAGCCTCGGCATGGGCGCGGGTGATCAGGTCTTCCGCCTTGGCCAGCAGCGGTGTCCGGCTCACCCGGTCCTGAAGCCGCGAACCCTCCTTCAGAGCCTCGCGCAGCAGCGCCCGTTCGTCCTCGCTATAGCCACGGTAGCCGGTCGGGCCGAAGCCCGAAATGGTCTCGCCATCGGTGTCGAGCAGGGCGACGTCGACGCCGTCCATCGACGTGCCGGACATCAGGCCGATCGCGCGGAGGGGTTTTCCGGTCAAAACGGCTCTCCCGATCAGGACGACTCAAAGGGTGAAATCATGGGTTTCCTCTGCTACACCGGCTGCCCGCCGGGCGCGAGGCCCGGGCGGTTTCATCCTGTCTGGAAAGATCATGACCACCCCGACATCAGACTTCCTGCGCGTCCTGACCGAGCGCGGATTCATCCACCAGTCCTCCGATTTCGCCGGCCTCGATCAGCTGGCCGCCAAGGGCGATGTGGTCTGTTATGTCGGTTATGACTGCACTGCGCCGTCGCTGCATATCGGCCATCTCCTGTCGATCATGATGCTGCATTGGCTGCAGAAGACCGGCGGCGGAAAGCCGATCACCCTGATGGGCGGCGGCACCACCCGGGTCGGCGACCCCTCGGGCCGCGACGAGACGCGCAAGATCCTCACCCTCGAGGACATCGAGGCCAACAAGAATGCCATCAAGGGCGTGTTCTCGAAATTCCTGAGTTTCGGCGAGGCCAAGACGGATGCCGTCATGGCCGACAATGCGGAATGGCTGACCAAGCTCAACTACATCGAGATGCTGCGCGATATCGGCCGGCACTTCTCAGTCAACCGCATGCTGAGCATGGATTCGGTCAAGCTCCGGCTCGACCGCGACCAGGAGCTCAGCTTCATCGAATTCAACTACATGATCCTGCAGGCCTATGACTTCGTCGAGCTGGCCCGGCGCTACAATTGCAACCTGCAGATGGGCGGCTCGGACCAGTGGGGCAATATCGTCACCGGCATCGATCTCGGCCGGCGCATGGGCACCCATCAGCTCTACGCCCTGACCTGTCCGCTGCTGACCACGTCGTCGGGGGCCAAGATGGGCAAGACCGCGGCCGGTGCGGTCTGGCTGAATGCCGACATGCTGTCGGCCTATGACTACTGGCAATACTGGCGCAACACCGAGGATGCCGATGTCGAGCGCTTCCTCAAGCTGTTCACCACGCTGCCGCTCGTCGAGATCGCCCGGCTCGCGGCGCTCGGCGGCGCCGAGATCAACGAGGCGAAGAAGGTCCTGGCGACCGAGGCGACCGCGCTGATCCATGGTCGGCAGGCCGCCGAAACCGCCGCCGAGACGGCGCGCCAGACCTTCGAGCAAGGCCAGGCCGCCGCCGACCTGCCGACCGTCACCGTGCCGGATGCCGAGCTTGCCGCCGGCATCGGCGCGCTCGCGCTGTTCGTCCGCGCCGGCCTCGTCGCCTCCAATGGCGAGGCGCGCCGCCAGGTTCAGGGTGGCGGCCTGCGGCTCAACGACGAGGCGATCACCGATCCGCAACTGGTGGTGACGCGCGAGATGCTGAAGGACGGCGTGCTGAAGTTGTCCTTCGGCCGCAAGAAGCACGTGCTGGTCAAGGCCGGCTGACGGGGAAGACGACGCCAATGACCTTGAAGTTCTTTTTCGGCCCGAAGACCTGCGCGCTGGCCTCGCGCATCGCCCTGGAAGAAGCCGGCGCGCCCTACGAGGCGGTGCGTCTCGACATGGCCGGCGGCCAGCAGCGGACGCCCGATTATCTCGCGGTCAATCCGAAGGGCAGGGTGCCGGCGCTCGTCACGCCAAGGGGCGTGCTGACCGAGACGCCGGCGATCCTGGCCTATATCGCCCAGGCCTATCCGGCGGCGAAGCTCGCGCCGTCGGACGACGCCTATGCCTTCGCTCAGATCCAGTCGTTCAACAGCTATCTCTGCTCGACCGTCCACATCAACCACGCCCACAAGATGCGCGGCTACCGTTGGGCCGACGAGGAAAGCTCCTATGCCGACATGAAGCGCAAGGTGCCGCAGACCATGGCCGAGAGCTTCGCGCTGATCGAACGCGATATGTTCGCCGGTCCCTGGGCCATGGGCGAAAGCTATACCATAGCCGATCCCTATCTCTTCACCATGGCACGCTGGCTCGAAGGCGACGGCGTCGATATCGCCCGCTTTGCAAAAGTCCAGGACCACATGCGGCGCATGCTGGAGCGGCCGGCGGTGCAGCGGGCGATCGCCGGCGACGCGTAAGCGATAGTCGCTTCGACTTGACTGAAAAACCCGCGACCTCAAAAGGTTGCGGGTTTTTTTATGACTCAAGATCTGCGCCGTGCCGAAGGCGCGTCAACCCTCGCCCGCTAGCGGGCGAGGGTTCACGCGTAAACCCTCGCCCATGTCTTCTTAGGGGGAGGGGGCGTCGACGCTGCCAGTGCGTTCCGGGCCGCATCGGTCAGCGGGACCTCAATAGTGGTAGCGGCATTGGGCGATCAGCAGCCCCGCCTCGCCGGGGCGATAGACCAGGCGATGCTCCTTGGTGATCCGCCTTGACCACCAGCCCGCGAGCGAGCCGCGCAACGGCTCGGGCTTGCCGGTTCCGGCAAAGGGGGTACGCAGGCATTCCTTGATCAGCCCATTGATCCGCTGAACGAGCTTCGGGTCATGCTCCTGCCAAAACAGGTAATCCTCCCAAGCCTGCTCGCTGAAGATCAGCTTCACTCGGTCAGCGTCCGTGCTTCGCCGAGGCCGGCTTCGAGATCCGATACGGCTTTCAGAAGCCGGTCGGCATTGCGCGGGCTCTGCAGCAGGTAGCGGGTCTCTTCATAGGATGCGAAATCCTCGAGCGACATCAGGACCGCCGCCGGCTTGCCGCGGTCGCGCGTGATGATGACCGGCTGGTGATCATTGGTCACCTCATCCAGCGTGGCGGCAAGGTTGCGGCGGAGGTCACTATAAGAGGTCGTGCGCATGGCAATAATGTACGTATATGCGTACGCTATTGCAAGGGTTCCGCGCGGTGCGCGTCGACCCTCGCCCCTTCACCGCCGCGGCACCGCCCAGCCCCTCACCACGCCATCCCGCTCCGTGAACGCCGCGATCGCCGGCGCTTCGGCAAGCGTCATGTCGATATCGTCGAAACCGTTGAGCAGCTGGGTGCGCCAGATCGGGTCGATGGTGAAGTCGATCGCGAGATTGCCGGCGGTGATGCGCCGGGCCTCGAGATCGACCGTCACCGGCAAGGCCGCCGCCTCGATCAGCGCCTCGGCGTCGGCCTCGCTGATGAGGGCGGGAACCACGCCGTTCTTGACGCAATTGGCGGCGAAAATATCGCCGAAACTCGGTGCGACCACCACCCTGAAGCCGAAATCGGCCAGCGCATAGACCGCCGCCTCGCGCGACGAGCCGCAGCCGAAATTGCGCCGCGCCACCAGCACGGTCTGCCCGGCCTGGGGCGCGGGCAGTTTCGCCTCGGCGATCAGGTCGTGCAGCAGGAAGCGGCCGTAACCCTCGGGCTTGCGCGGCTCCTTCATGAAGCGTGCCGGGATCAGCTGGTCGGTGTCGATATTGGCAGCGGCCAGCCGCAGCATCGGCGCGGTCTCGGTCTTGAACGGCCTCATCGCATGCGCCTCACATCGGTCAGCCGGCCGGTGACGGCGGCGGCGGCCACCATGGCCGGAGACATCAGGTGGGTCCGCGCCGCCGGTCCCTGGCGGCCCTTGAAATTGCGGTTGGTGGTCGAGGCGCAGCGCTCGCCCGGGCCGACCAGGTCGCCGTTCATGCCGACGCACATGGAACAGCCGGACGCGACCCATTCCAGGCCTGCGGCCTGGAAGATCGCGGCGAGGCCCTCTTCCTCGGCCTGCCGCTTCACCGCGGAGGAGCCGGGCGAGACCACGCCCGGCACCACCGCGCGCTTGTCGCGCAGCACCTCGGCGGCCGCGCGCAGATCCTCGATCCGGGCATTGGTGCAGGAGCCGATGAACACCCGATCGACGGCGATGGCGTCGATCCTCTGGCCGGCGGCCAGGTCCATATAGGCCAGCGCGTCACGGACCGCCGCGGCCCTGACCGGGTCGTCGATGCGGGAGGGGTCCGGCACTGTCGCCGAGATCGGCAAGGCATGTTCGGGGCTGATGCCCCAGGTGACGGTCGGCGCGATCTCGGCGCCGTCGAGCACGATCTCGCGGTCGAATTCCGCGTCCGGATCGCCGGCAAGCGCGGCCCAGGCGGCCTCGGCCGCCTCCAGCGCGGCGCCCTCGGGCGCGAAGGGCCGGCCCCGGACATAGGCGGATGTCGCGGCATCCGGCGCCACCATGCCGCAGCGGCCGCCGGCTTCGATCGACATGTTGCATAGCGTCATCCGGCCTTCCATCGTCAGCGCCCGGATCGCCGCACCGGCATATTCGATGGCATGGCCGGCCGCGCCGTCGGCGCCGATCGTGGCGATGACGGTCAGCATGATGTCCTTGGCGGAGATGCCGGGGCCGGTTGCGCCATTGACGCGGATCCGCAGGCGCTTCGGCTTCTGCTGCCACAGGGTCTGGGTCGCCAGGACATGGGCGACTTCGGACGCACCGATGCCGAAGGCATAGGCGCCGAAGGCGCCATGCGTGGAGGTATGGCTGTCGCCGCAGACGATCGTCAGTCCCGGCAAAGTCAGTCCCTGTTCCGGGCCGACCACATGGACGATGCCCTGGCGCGGATCGTCGAGCCCGAACAAGGTGATGCCATGGGTCGCGGCATTGGCGGCCAGCATGTCGACCATGCGGGCGATCGACGGGTCCGGGATCGGGCCGCCGCGCCCGCGCGTCGGCACATAGTGATCGGCCACCCCGAAGGTGAGGTCGGGCCGGGCGAGGCGCGCGCCACGCGCCTTGAGCTGGCCGAACGCGTGATGGGATCCCTCATGGACGAAGTGCCGGTCGATCCACAGAAGCGACAATCCGTCGTCCCGCGTGGTCACCACATGGCTGTTCCAGAGCTTGTCGAAGAGGGTGAGGGGAGCCTTCACGGCGCAATACTCTCGATCAATGCTTGACCTGGAAAGATTGTATCATAGAGTAGACAATACCGGGAAATTGCTACTGTGTGGTTGACGTCGATGGACTTCCAGGCGCAAACGATTGCAGAAATGTCACACTCCGCAAGGGGTTGTGGCGCACGAAGCGCTGATAGTCATCGGGGTGGCGGGACAATCATGGCAGACGCAATCGAGACCTCCAAGACGCGACGGGTCTATCTGACCCTGCGTGATCGGATTACCTCCGGCGAATTGACGCCGGGAACCCGGCTGCCGTCGGAACCCGACCTTGCCGATCTGCACGACGTGTCGCGCGTCACCATTCGCCGCGCGCTCGCCGAGCTCGAGCGGGAAGGCCTGATCTCGCGCCGCCCGGGCGCCGGCACCTTCATTACCGCGCGCATGATCAAGCGGCCGATCGTCGCAGATCTGTCCAACGCGCTGGCCCATCTCGTCGAAATGGGCCGCTCGACCGATGTCAGGCTGCTGCAGTTCGGCTATCTCGATCCGACCCTCGAAATCGCCGAGGCCCTGCGCCTGGATGCCGACGAGAAGGCCCAGCGCTCGGTGCGCGTGCGCATCATCGACGGCGAGCCGTTCAGCTACCTGGTCACCCACGTGCCGGCGCGCATCGGTACGACCTATACCGAGCAGGAGCTGGCCGCCCAGCCGCTGTTGACGCTGATCGAGCGGTCCGGCGTCAAGGTTGACCGCGCCACCCAGACCATTTCGGCGACCCTTGCCGGGCCCGACGTGGCCGAGGCCTTGGGCATCGACATCGGCGCGCCGCTGCTGGCGCTCACCCGCGTCGTCTACGACGTCAGGCGGCGCGGCATCGAGCATCTGGTCGCGCTCTACCGTCCGGACCGGTATTCGTTCCAGATGGATCTCGTCCGCATCGATTCCGGTGGCGACCGCTTGTGGTCGCCGGTCGAGCGGTTCCGCGGTGGCAACAATTTCAACGGCACCGCCACGGCCGATTGATTGACAGATCGCGCGCCATCGCGCGGTCATGGAAGGCAGGTCGCGCGTCATCGCGCGGTCAACTGCGGATTGAATGGTTCAACGACCGGCCCTTAATGCCGGCGCCTCCAGGGTAACGGGAAAGACGGAGATGAGCGGGATGACTTCTCTCAGTGGATTGTCGCGGCGCAGCCTGATCAAAGCGGGGACGGCAGGGGCGACGCTGCTCTCGGCGCCGGGTCTTCTGCGGGCCCAGGCAGCGCCGGTGAAGCTCGGCATTCTCCAGCCGGTGACCGGCAATCTGGCCCAGGACGGCGAATATGGCCGTATCGGCGCCGAGGCGGCGATCAACGAAATCAACGCGGCCGGCGGCATCATGTCGCTCGGCGGCGCGAAGATCGAAATGGTCTTCGGCGATGCCCGCTCCAATCCGGAGGGCGGCACCCAGGAGGTCGAACGCATGCATGCCGAGGGCGTCGCGGCGGTGGTCGGCGGCTTCGCCTCGCCGATCTGCCTGGCGGCATCCCAGGCGGCCTCCCGCTATGATCTCGCCTATGTCGTCGATGTCGGCGTCTCCGACGCCATCGTCTCGCGCGGCCTGAAGAACACCTTCCGCTTCGGTCCGGGCTTCGGCACGGTCACCAAGGCGGCGATCGACAATCTGGTCAAGCTGAACGACGCCGCCGGCAAGCCGGCCAAGACCGTCGTGCTGGTCCATGAGGACGGCCTGTTCGGCACCGGGCTCGCCAAGCTGATGAACGAGCGGCTCTCGGCGCTCGGCTTCCAGATCCTGGAGACCATTGCCCATCCGACGCCGGCGCGCGACATGTCGAACGTCGCCCTGCGCATCCGGGCGCTCAACCCCGATCTGGTGATCCCGTCGAGCTATTACGGCGAATTCGTCCTGCTCGCCCGCACCATGCAGCAGCAGCGCATTCGCCCGAAAGGCATCTATGCCGTGCTCAACGGGGCAGCCTCCAATTTCCGCTTCGTCAAGGAATTCCCCGACGCGGCGGCCAATGTCATGGACTGCAATCACTGGGCCGATCCGCGCAAGCCGAAGACCGCCGAACTGCGCAAGCAGGTGGAAGCGACCGGCCGCTTCTGGCTCTACAACACGCCGCTCAACTATTCCTGCGTGCGGCTGGTGGCCGACGCGATCGAGCGGGCGGCCTCGCGCGACCGGGTCAAGATCATCGAGGCGATCACCGCATCGACCTTTGCCGATCACATCATGCCCTATGGTCCGACCAGGTTCGAGAACGGTCAGAACATGGGGGCAGGGCCGGTCAACACCCAGGTCCAGGGGGGCGACATCAAGGTGATCTTCCCGTCCGAATTCGCCGACGCCAAGCCGGTCTTCCCGGTCACCGGCTGATATCCGGCGCGCGCGGTCCCGCGCCGGGCGTGCCGAACACGAGACGACCCTGACGCGATCAGCGCTGGCCGGACCCGTCCGGCCAGAACGAGATGCCTTGTTTTCGAAAAAGAAGCAGGACCCTCAGGTGTTTCATTCCTACCCGCCCCAGATCGTGCTGGAAGCCGTGCTGAACGGGCTCCTGACCGGCGCGGTCTATGCCCTGGTCGCGCTCGGGCTGACGCTGGTCTACGGCGTGCTGCACATCATCAATTTCGCCCATGGCGCGCTCCTGACGCTCGCCATGTTCGCCGTGCTGATGGTGCATCTCGGTCTCGGCCTCGATCCCTACTGGGCCATTCCGGTGCTGGCACCGCTGTTCTACGGCCTGGGCTACGGCCTGCAGCGCCTGGTCATCGGCCCGGCGAGCCGCAATGACGACGGCTCGATCCTGCTGGTGACGCTCGGCCTCTCCATTGTGCTGGAAAACGCGCTGCTCGCCATCTTCCGCTCGGATACCCGCGCGCTGACCCTCGACTATTCGTTCCAGGTGGTCGATCTCGGCTTCGCGCTGCTGTCGCTGCCCCGGGTCATCGGCCTTGGTGTCGCCATCCTGGTGGCGGTCCTGCTCTGGGCGATCCTGGCGCTGACCGATACCGGCAAGGCGATCCGGGCGGTCGCCAAGGAGAAGCTCGGCGCGGCGCTGGTCGGCATCGATGTCCGCCATATCTATGCCGTCACCTTCGGGCTCGGCACGGCCTGCATCGCGGTCGCGGCCTGCCTGCTCATGCCCTCCTTCTACGTCAATCCGCGCGTCGGCAATGCCTTCGTCCTGGTCGCCTTCACCGTCGTCGTGCTCGGCGGCATGGGCTCGATCCCCGGCGCGCTGATCGGCGGCCTGACCATCGGCGTGGTCGAGAGCCTGTGCGGCCTCTATCTCGGCGAAAGCCTCGGCCAGATCGGCATCTTCCTGATCTTCATCCTGGTCCTGCTGTTCCGCCCCACCGGCCTGTTCGGAGCCAAGGCATGAGGCTGCGCGACTTCCGATCGGTCATCCTGGTGGTCGCGCTGCTGGCGGTGCTGCCGCTCGCCGTGCCGCTGCTGGTCGGCACCGGCCTTGCCGCCGGCGCCAATCTCCTGGTCAACCTGCTGGTCTTCGCGCTGATCATCACGCTCGCCGCCCAGGGCTGGAACATTGCCGGCGGTTATGGCGGCCAGTTCTCCTTCGGCCACGCCGCCTTTTTCGGCACCGGGGCCTATGCCCAGGCGATCCTGCAGACGCGCTTCGGCATCAATCCCTGGGCGGCCCTGCCGCTTGCCATCGCCGCCGGCGCATTTGCCGGCTTCGTCATCGGCTATCTCGCCTTCCGGGCGCGGCTGCGCGGGTCTTATTTCGCCCTGGTGACGCTCGCTTTCGCCGAGGTGTTCCGCATCCTGGCCAATGCCGCGCCGATCACCGGCGGCGCCGCCGGCATCCTGCTGCCGCTGGATGTCCGCATCGGCAATTTCCAGTTCGCCGCGCGCGAAGGCTTCTTTTACCTCGCCTTGGCCCTGGTCGCCCTGGTCCTGGTGATCAACCGGGCCATGGAACTGTCGCGCTTCGGCGCCTACCTGGTCGCGGTGCGCGAGAACGAGGATGCGGCGCGCGCGCTCGGCGTCGATACGCTGAAGGTCAAGCTCCAGGCCATCACCCTGTCGGCGGCGATCACGGCGGTCGCCGGCGCGCTCTACACCCAGAAATTCCTCTATATCGACGCCAATATCGCCTATGGCTCGTGGATCTCGGTCGAGGCGCTGCTCGCGCCGATCATCGGCGGCATCGGCACGCTGTTCGGGCCCCTGTTCGGCACGCTGACGCTGCTGGGCTTGGGTGAGCTCGCGAAGATCGGCATTCACGCCTTGTTCGGCACGGCGGTGCCGGGCGTCGACCTCGTCGTCTATGGCCTCCTGCTGATCGCCGCCATCGCCTTCGCACCCCAGGGGGTGACCGGGCTTGCCCGCCGCCTCGCATTCGGGGGAGGCCGCTGATGCTGGAGGTCGAGGCGGTCACCAAGCGGTTCGGCGGCCTGGTCGCGGTGAACGACGTCACCATGCGGGTCGAGGCCGGCACGATTTCCGGGCTGATCGGGCCGAACGGCGCAGGCAAGACCACGCTGTTCACCATGATCTCGGGCTTCGAGCGGCCGACCGCCGGGCGCATCCTGTTCGAAGGCCGGGACATTACCGGGCAGAAGCCGGAGGCGCTGGCGCTGATGGGCATCGCGCGCACCTTCCAGATCGTCCAGCCTTTCGCCGGGTTGAACGTCTGCGAGAACATCGCGGTCGGCGCCTATCTGCGCCATCAAGGCCGCGACAGTGCGCTGGCCAAGGCCCGGGCGGTCGCAGCCCGGGTCGGGCTCGGCGCCGATCTCGACAAGCCCGCGGCCTCCCTGACGGTGGCCGGCCGCAAGCGCCTGGAGCTTGCCCGCGCGCTCGCCACCGAGCCGCGCCTGCTGCTGCTCGACGAGGTCCTGGCCGGCCTCAATCCCTCCGAGATCCGCGACATCCTGCCGGTGATCCGGGCGGTGCGCGCCACCGGCGTCACCATCCTGATGATCGAGCACGTCATGCAGGCGGTGATGAGCCTCTGCGAGGCGGTCCACGTCATCGCCAATGGCCGCACGATCGCGCAGGGCACGCCGGCAAGCGTGGTCGGCGATGCCGGTGTGGTCGAAGCCTATCTCGGTCACGGCGCCGCCAGGCGACTGAGCGCGGAGGCCGCCCATGGCTGAGCACCAAACCACATTTGGAGGGGGGCCATCGGAGCACCGCGAACCGGCTGAGGCACGTGAACCTCTACGTCATCCCCGGCCGAGCGAAGCGAGGGGAAGGGGATCCAGGGGTTGCAGAGCAGCGGCCTCAACACCGCGAAACCACCTCCATGCAGGTGCGGTGAGTGTCGAGATATCCCGGTCGCCTCGGAACCTTTCGCTTCCTTCGCGCGCGGAAAGCGCAGCCCGTCGGCTCCTGGATCCCCTTCCCCTCGGCTTCGCCTCGGCCGGGGATGACGTAGAGCGTGCGCCGGCCGACGTCGGGGCGCGGCACGACGCCGACATGCGCGCCGCCGCTCTGACCCACCCGGAGGCCGCCCATGGCTGAACCCTTGCTCGCCATTGACGGCCTGCATGCCGGCTACGGCGCGACCGAGATCCTGCGCGGCCTGACCATGACGGTCGAGCCGGGCGAGATCGTCGCCGTGCTTGGCTCCAACGGCGTCGGCAAGACCACGCTGAACAAGGTCCTGTCGGGCGTCTGCGCGGCGACATCGGGGCGCATCCGCTTCCTCGGCCGGGACATCACCCGGGCCTCGTCCCAGGCCATCGTCGATCTCGGCCTGATCCACGTGCCGGAAGGCCGCAAGATCTTCCCCAACATGACCGTGAAGGAAAATCTGGAGCTCGGTTCCTACCGGCGCGGCAAAGCCAACAGATTGACCAATCTGGACAAGATATTTGCAATCTTTCCCCGTCTGAACGAACGGGTGGGGCAATTGGCGGGCACGCTCTCGGGCGGCGAACAGCAGATGCTCGCCATTGGCCGCGGGTTGATGGCCGAGCCGCGGCTGCTCATTCTGGATGAACCCTCGCTCGGCCTCTCGCCCTTGCTGGTCGAGGAGATGTTCGAGCTCGTCGCCCGCATCAATGCCGAGGGCCTCACGGTCATGCTGGTCGAGCAGAACGTCGTGCAGTCGCTGGAACTGGCGAGCCGCGCCTTCATCCTGGAAAACGGCGTCTTCGCCCTGAAGGGCAGGGCGCAGGACCTTGCCGCCGATCCCGAACTCAAACGCGCCTATCTGGGGCTCTGATCATGAGCATCGTCACGCCTGGGGTGAAGACCGCGACGGAACTCGCCGCCGAGCCGCGTTCGGGCTGGCTCGCCGAATGGGGCCGGTTCGCCGCCAACCTGACCTTTCACGACCTGCCGCAGCCGGTGGTGGAGCGCACCAAGCAGGTGATCTTCGACTGTATCGGCGCGATCGCCGCCGGCATGGCGGAACCTGAAATGCAAGCGCTCGTCATGCGCCTCGGCGCGCTCGACGGCGTCGGCTCGTCCCAGGTGATCGGCAGTTCGAAGCGGCTCTCGGCCTCCAATGCCGCCTTTCTCGGCGGCACGGCGGGCACCATGCTCGAACTCGACGAGGGCAACCAATATGCCCGCGGCCATCCCGGCATTCATGTCGTGCCGGCGGCCTTGATCGCCGCGGCGCGCATGGGCTGTTCCGGCGAGGAGCTGATCACCGCCGTCGTGCTCGGCTACGAGATCGGCGCGCGCATCGGCATCGCCTCCAAGCTCAATGTCGCCATGCATCCGCACGGCACCTGGGGCACGGTCGGCGCGGCGGTGGCCATTGCCAGGCTGCACGAGGCCGATCCCGAGGCGATGATCGAGATCATCAATGTCGCCTCGTCGCTGGGACTGACCACCAGCCGCAAGACCATGCTGGAGGGCGCGACCGTCCGGAATTCCTTCGCCGGCCTGTCCAACAAGCTCGGCCTGCTCGCCTGGGAAATGGTCGCCGCCGGCTTCGGCGGCGAGCGCGACGGTGTCGCCACCGTCTATGGCGCGGTGGCGGCGAGCGATTTCCGGCCCGAGGCGATGACCGAGGCGCTCGGCGAGCGCTACGAGATCGCGCGCAACTATTTCAAGCGCCACGCGGCCTGCCGCTACACCCATGCAGCCCTCGACGCGCTCGCCGATATCGTCAGGCAGGCCGGCGGCAAGATCGATCCGCAGGCCGTGCTCGGCGTCGACGTTGCGACCTATGTCTGGGCGGCCCAGCTCGACGATCCCGAACCCAAGACCATGCTGGCGGCGAAATTCTCGCTGCCCTTCGCGCTCGCCACCACGCTGGTTCACGGCCGGGCCTCGATCGAGGCGTTTCGCGATGCCGCGCGCACCGACAAGGTGACGAAGGCGCTGGCGAGCCGGGTCCGGGTCGACGAGGACCCGGCCTTGACCGCCATGCTGCCGGCGGCCCGTCCGGCACGCGTCACGCTCAGGCTCGCCGACGGGCGGGTGCTGACGGCGACCGCGATCACCAACAAGGGCGATACCGAGGATCCCTATGCGGCGGATGAGGTGGAAGCCAAGTTCGTCGACATCACCAGCCCGCTCTGGGGCGAGGCCAAGGCGCGGCGGGTGATCGCCGCGGTCAAGGCGCTCGACACAGATTTCGACCCCCAGCGCCTTCTGGCGCTCCTGCACATATCCGGAGACGCCTGATGCATAACCCCGCCCAGATCCTGCGCGCGCGGCTCAACCAGCGTCCCGTCCTGGTGGCGCCCGGCGTCATCGATCCCCTGACCGCGGTGCTGGCGGTCAATGCCGGCTTCGAGGCGCTCTACCTGACCGGCGCCGGCATCGCCTATTCGCGCCTCGGCATGGCCGATGTCGGCCTGACCACCATGACGGAAGTGACCGAGGTCGTCGCCCGCATCGCCGACAAGGTCGACGTGCCCCTCATCGTCGATGGCGATACCGGTTTCGGCAATGCCATCACCGTCCAGCGCACCATGCGCTTCTTCGAGCGGGCCGGTGCGGCCGCCATCCAGATCGAGGACCAGACCTTCCCCAAGCGCTGCGGCCATCTGCGCGGCAAGGACGTGGTGGCGGTCGAGGAAATGGTCGGCAAGATCAAGGCCGCGGTGGATGCCCGCATCAACGGCATGCTGGTCATCGGCCGCACCGATGCCGGCGCGGTCGAGGGTTTCGAGCGCGCCTTCGAGCGGGCCGAGCGTTATGCCGAGGCCGGCGCCGACATCATCTTCGTGGAAGCTCCGCGCACCACCGAGGAACTGGCCGCGGTGCCCAAGGCACTCGGCGGCAAGCGTCCGCTCATGGCCAATATGGTCGAGGGCGGGCGCACGCCCATGACCCCGGTGAGCGAGCTGGAAGCCATGGGTTACGACCTCGTGGTGTTCTCGGCCGGCGTGGTGCGCGCCATGGCCAAGACCGCGCAGTCATTCTACGACACGCTCAAGGCCGACGGCACCTCCGACGCCATTCGCGACAAGATGTATTCCTTCGACGAGCTGGCCGAGATCGTCGGCACCACCGAACTCCTGGAGCAGGGCCGCAAATACGATGCGGCGGGGGGCGGGTCGTGAGCACGCTCGACCCGGTCACCCTGGCGGTCCTGAAGGGCCGGCTCGAGCAGATCGCCGACGAGATGGATGCGACGCTCTATCGCTCGGCCTTCAACCCGATCATCGCGGAAGCCCGCGATGCCTGTCACGGGCTCTATCACCGCGACACCGGCGATACCCTGGTACAGGGCACCAAGGGCCTGCCGATCTTCGTCGGCGCCATGGCTTTCGCGGTCAAGGCGGTCATCGACAAGGTGAAGCTGCAGGGCGGTCTCGCGCCCGGCGACACCTTCATCTTCAATGACCAATATGCCGGCGGCACCCATCTCAACGACTTCCGCCTCGTCCGGCCGATCTTTCGCGACGGCCGGCTGTTCTGCTGGCTGGCCTCCGCCGGCCATTGGCTGGATATCGGCGGCAATGTCCCCGGCGGCTATAATCCGGTCGCCACCGAAAGCTTCCAGGAAGGCGTGCTGATCCCGGTGGTCAAGCTCGTCGCCAAGGGCGAGCTGCGCCAGGACATCGTCGATATCCTGGCCGCCAATTCGCGCCTGCCGCATTCCAACTGGGGCGATCTCAACGGCCAGCTCAACGCGCTCGATCTCGGCGAGAAGCGCCTCGGCCACTTGCTCGACGACTATGGCGAGGCCGTCGTCGACCAGGCCTTCGCCGCCTTTTCCGACCGGGCCGAGGCCTTGATGCGCGAGGCGATCGCGGCGCTGCCCGACGGCAGCTATGCCTTCGAGGACTATCTCGACAATGATGGCATCACCGACGAGAAGCTGACGGTGGCGCTCGACCTGACGATCGCGGGCGACGCCATGACGCTCGATTTCTCGCGCTCCTCGCCGCCTTGCCAGGGGCCGATCAACATTTCGACCGCTACCACAGTCGCCGCGTGCTACGTCGCCCTGAAACATGTCTTCACCGAAGTGCCGGCCAATGCCGGCTGCCTCCGGCCGATTGCCTTCGTCATCCCCGACACGACCTTGCTCGGCGCCCGCGCGCCCAAGCCCATGGCCGGTTATACCGAGACGATCCTGCGGCTGATCGGCGTGGTCTTCGGCGCGCTCGCGACGGCCGTGCCCGAGCGGGCCACCGCCGGTCCGTTCGGCACGATCAACGCGCTGTCGATCGCCGGCCACCGTGCCGATGGCGCGCGCTGGGTGATGTTCTCCTTTTTCGGCGGCGGCCTTGGCGGCAATCCGGAAAGCGACGGCCTAAGCCACGCCAACAACCCGATCTCGACGGCCACCATTCCGCCGGTCGAGATCTTGGAGGCGGCCTATCCCGTGATGTTCACCCAATGGGCGCTGCGTCCGGATTCCGCGGGAGCCGGCGAACATCGCGGCGGCCTCGGCGCGGTCTATGAGATCGAGCTCCTGGACGAGCGCGGCGCCGACGTCTTCCTTCTCGGCGAGCGCGGCCGTTTCGCGCCGTTCGGCGTCAATGGCGGTTCGGCGGCGGCGCTCAACCGCTTCTCCTGGACCGATGACAGCGGCACCCATGAGCCGCCCATGGCCTCCAAGGTCACCGGCGTGAAGCTGAAGCGAGGCCATCGCGTCCGGCTGGAAACACCCGGCGGCGGCGGCTTCGGCGATCCGACGAAGCGCGATCCGCAGGCGATCGCCCGCGACGTCATCTTCGAATATGTCACGCCCGCCCATCTCGACGAACACTATGCCTCGGGCTCCTGCGACCTGCCGGGAGCCGTGTCATGAGCGGGAATGGCAGCGGCAACAGGCTCGTCGGCGTCGATGTCGGCGGCACCTTCACCGACCTGTTCTTCATGGACGAGGCCAAGGGCACGTTCCTCACCGCCAAGGTGCCGTCGAACCGCGGCGACGAGGCGGTCGGTTTCCTCGAGGGGCTCAAGGCCTTCGGGGCGATCGAGGAGCTCGGCTCCATCGTCCACGGCACCACGGTCGGCACCAATGCCTTGCTCGAGCGCAAGGGCGCGCGGGTCGGCGTCATCACCACGCCGGGCTTTCGCGACGCGCTCGAAATGCGCCGGCGCGATCGCCGCAACACCTGGGGCCTCTGGGGCGATTTCACGCCGGTGGCCGACCGCGACGTGCGCGTCGAAGTGGCCGAGCGCACGCTCGCCAGCGGCAGGATCCGCCATGCGGTCGATCCCGACGAGGTGCGTGTCGCAGCCGAGGCGTTGCTCGCCAAGGGCGTCGTGGCGCTCGCCATCATCTTCGTCAATTCCTACGCCAATCCGGCCAATGAGCGGGCGGCGGCCGCCGCCGCGCGGTCCGTCTGGCCGAACGAGCACGTCTCGGTCTCTTCGGAGATCCTGCCGGAGATCCGCGAATTCGAGCGCGCCTCGACCACCGCCCTCAACGCCTATCTCCAGCCGGTGGTGGGCTCCTACCTCGCCAAGCTGGAGGCGGCGCTCGCCGGCGAGCGGTTCGGCGGCCCGTTCCACATCGTTCAGTCCAATGGCGGCGTCATGTCGACGGCAACCGCGCGCCGCCTGCCGGTGCGCACCGCGCTGTCGGGGCCGGCGGCCGGCGTCATCGCCGCCGCGGCCATCGCCGGGGCCGCCGGCTATCCCGACGTGATCACAGGCGATCTCGGCGGCACCTCCTTCGACGTCTCGCTGATCGCGGGCGGGGAGGCGGCGCTCGCCGCCCAGACGACGATCGATTTCGGCATGGTGATCCGCAATCCGATGATCGAGATCACCACCATCGGCGCCGGCGGCGGCTCGATCGCCCATGTCGACAAGGGCGGCCTGCTGGAGGTCGGCCCGGAAAGCGCGGGATCGCGGCCGGGCCCCGTCGCCTATGGCCAGGGCAATGACCGGCCGACCCTGACCGACGCCAATGTCGTGCTCGGGCGGATCAATGCCGAACGTCCGATCGGCGGCGCGCTCGCGCGGCTGGATGTCGAGGCGGCCGCGGACGCGATCCGCCGGCATGTCGGCGAGCCCCTGGGTCTCGGGCCGCAGGAGGCGGCGGAAGCGATCATTCGTGTGGCCGATGCCCGCATGGCCGGTGCCATCCGTCTGGTTTCGATCGAGCGCGGGCACGATCCCGGCAAATTCGCCCTGGTGCCGTTCGGCGGTGGCGGTGCGCTGCATGCTGGCGCGTTGATCGCGGATATCGGGTTGAAGGCCGCCCTCGTGCCGCGCTTTCCAGGCGTCACCTCGGCCATGGGCTGCGTCATCGCCGATATCAGGCACGACCAGGTGCAGACCTTGAACCTGGCGCTGGACGGGCTCGATGCCGCAGCGCTCGACCGGCGCATGGTCGGCGAGGGCGAGGCGGCGCGTGCGGTGGTCGCCGCGGCCGGCCTCAGCGTCGAGCGGATCGATGTCACCTTCGAGCTCGACATGCACTATCTCGGCCAGACCCACACGGTCGCCGTGCCGCTGCCGGTGACGCTCGACGGGGGGCAGACCGGCATTACCGCCGAAATTACCGCCAGGGCATTCGAGACCGCCTATTCCCGGGCCTTCTCGCGCCTGCTTCCGGGCCTCGGCATCCGCATCGTCAATCTGCGCACCGCCGCGATCGGCCGTCGGCCGCATGTCGATCTCGACGCCCTGGCGCCGGGGCCGGACGCCTCGGTCGCCAAGGCGCGCCTCGGCCAGCGCAAGGTCTGGTTCGGCGGCTGGCGCGACACCGCGATCTGGTCGCGGCTCGACCTGCCGGTCGGCGCTGTCGTCGAAGGTCCGGCCATTCTCGAACAACCCGATGCGACCACCGTCGTGCCGCCCGGCCAGCGCGGCCGGGTCGACCGGCTGGGCAATCTGATCGTGGAGCGCGGCTGATGAACCTCGCGACGACGGCTCTGCTCATCTGCGACCTGCAGAACGACTTCATCCATCCCGACGGCGCCTATGGCCGCGCCGGCCAGTCAGCGCCCGAAATCGCGGCGGTGCCGGGCCGCCTGAAGCCGCTGGCCGAGCGTGTCCGCGTCCATGGCGGCTGGATCGTCTCGACCCATTTCACGCTGGTGCCCGGCCGAGGCGGAGAACCCTTCATCTCGGCCCATCTGAAAAAGCTGCGGCCGTTCCTGGCCAAGGGCGATTTCCTGCCCGGCGCATGGGGGCACGGCCTGGTCGATGAGCTGCAGCCGGCCGACATCCAGGTCGAGAAGGTCGCCTTTTCCGCCTTCTACATGTCGAGGCTCGAATGGGTGCTGAAAAAGGCCGGTATCGACCATCTCCTGGTCGCCGGCATCGTCACCAATGGCGGCGTCGCCTCGACGGTGCGCGACGCCCATGTCCGCGATTTCGAGGTGACCGTCATCGCCGACGGCTGCGCGGCTTTTTCGCCCCAGATCCATGCGGAAGCGATCGCTGGTTTGCGGCCGGTGGCACGGATCGCCACGGTCGCGGAGCTGATGGCGGAGATTGGTGGGTGAGGGGGAATAGCACAACGCGCGACCAACCCTCTCCCATAGGGAGAGGGTGCCCGCGTCAGCGGGCGGGTGAGGGGCGTAAGCGCTGAGAACTGACGCCGACGCTCACGCCGCATGCCGTCCCCTCCGGAAATGGACGACCCCTCACCCGGCGCCTGACGGCGCCACCCTCTCCCTCTGGGAGAGGGTTATTCGGCGGAGCGAGAACCCTCCATGTCCCGCGTCCTCTTCGATGAGCTGCCCTTCGACACCACCATTCCCGTCGCCATTATCGGCGCCGGGGCCGCGGGCCTTTGCGCGGCGCTCGCGGCGACCGAAGCCGGCGTCGATCCGGTCGTCTTCGAGCGCGACCCGCTGCCGCAAGGCTCGACATCGCTCTCCGCCGGCCTGATCCCGGCGCCGGCGACCCAAGCGCAGCTTGCCGCCGGCATCGCCGACAGCGTCGAACTCTTCGCCGGGGATATCCAGGCCAAGGCCCATGGCGAGGCCGATCCCACCGTGCTGAAGCTCGCCACCGAAGGCGCGGGGCCGGCCATCGACTGGCTTTCCGAGCGCCACGGCCTCGCCTTCACCGTCATCGGCGACTTCTCCTATCCCGGCCATTCCGCCCGGCGCATGCATGGGCTTGCCTCGCGCTCGGGCGCCGAGCTGATCGACCGGCTGCGTGCGGCGGTCGAAAGCGCCGGCGTCGCGATCATGACCGGCGCCCATGTCACTGCGCTGGTCGCCAGACCTGACGGCACGGTGCGCGGCCTGGAGCTGACCCGGCCGGATGGCGCGACCGAGCGGATCGGCGCGGAGACGGTGGTGCTGGCCTGCAACGGTTATGGCGGCAACAAGGCCCTGGTCGCGACACATATCCCGGAGCTCGAACAGGCGCTCTATTTCGGCCATGCCGGCAACCAGGGCGACGCGGTCCTGTGGGGCGAGGCTCTGGGCGCCGGGCTGAAGCACATGACCGGTCACCAGGGCCATGGTTCGGTCGCCCATCCCCATGGCATCCTGGTGTCCTGGGCGGTGATCATGGAGGGCGGCTTCCAGGTCAATGCCGCGGGCGAGCGGTTCTGGAACGAGGCCCAGGGCTATTCGGAAGCCGGCGTCGCCGTGCTCGGCCAGCCCGGCGGCATCGCCTGGGACATTTTCGACGGGCGCATCGCCGGCATTGCCGGCCAGTTCGAGGATTTCAGGCGCGCCGAAGCGCAGGGGGCCATCCTCTCCGCGGAGACGCCGGAAGCGCTCGCCCAGGCCATGAAGATCGGCCCGCAAGCGATTCGCGCGACTCTCGAATCCGTCGCGGATCTCAAGCGGAATGGTGCGACCGATTGGCTCGGGCGGGACTGGTCCGGCGTGGCGCAGCTCACGCCGCCTTATCGGGCGGTGCGCGTGACCGGCGCGCTGTTCCATACCCAGGGCGGGCTTCGCGTCGATCGCCATGCGCGCGCCTGCCGGCCCGACGGTTCGGCGCTGCCCAATCTTTTCGCGGCAGGAGGCGCGGCGGTGGGGGTGTCAGGTCCGCATTCGTCAGGTTATCTTTCCGGCAATGGCCTCGTGACCGCCGTCGTCCTCGGACGCATCGCGGGGGCCGAGGCGGCCAGACAGGTTCTTGATGCCAGTTGATATCGAAGGGCTTCGCCCGATCCTTGCCCGCGTCAAGGCGACGCCCGCCAGCGCGCATCCCGACGAATGGATGGCGGCGGCTTGTCCGCAGGCGACCGTCGAACAGCGCTTCCAGCTCAGGGCCATGCTGGCCGAGGCGCCGGAGCCCTCCTTCGAACGCGATGCCGGGCGCATCCCGGCGCTGCAGAAGCTGCTGGCCAAGCTGAAACTCGCCGCCTTCCTGGTGCCGCGCGCCGACGAACATCAGGGCGAATATATCGTGGCACGCGCCGAACGGCTGAAATGGCTGACCGGCTTCACCGGTTCGGCCGGTTTCGTCGTCGTCCTGCGGAAGGAGGCGGCGCTCTTCGTCGACGGGCGCTACACCTTGCAGGCGCCGGCCGAGACCGATGCCAGCGTCATCGCATGCCGGCATTTCAAGAAACCTCCGGCGATCGAATGGCTCGCCGGCAAGGTCAAGGCCGGCGACCGCGTCGGTTACGACCCGCGTGTCACGCCGGTCAGCGAGGCCCAGCGCTGGCGCGATGCGCTGGCCAAGGCCGGCGCCGAACTGGTGGCGCTCGACGACAATCCGATCGACCAGCTCTGGACCGACCAGCCGGGCGATCCCTTCGCCTCGGTTCACGCCCATCCGCTGGCCTTTGCCGGCGAAAAGAGTGCCGACAAGCGCGCCCGCCTCGGCGAGGAGATCGCTCGGCGCGACGCGAAGGCGACGGTGCTGAACCAGCTCGATTCGATCGCCTGGCTCCTCAATGTCCGGGGCGGCGACACGCCCTCGACGCCGCTGGTGCAGAGCTTCCTGGTGCTCGCCGCCGATGGTCATGCCACCTGGTTCGTCGACCAGCGCAAGCTCACGGCGGGCCTGGCCCATCATCTCGGCAACGGCGTCACCATCCGCCCGATCGAGGCCTTTGCCGACGGCCTGAAGGATCTGGCGGGCGAGACCGTTTCGATCGAGCCCGACACCGCCACGGCCTGGATCGAGGCGCGGCTCGAACAGGCCGGCGCCAAGGTCGTCAGGGGCGCCGATCCGACCGTCCTGCCCAAGGCCCGGAAGAACCCGGCGGAGCTTGCCGGCACGCGCAAGGCTCATATCCGCGACGGCGCGGCCATGGTTCGCTTCCTCGCCTGGTTCGACGCCGAGGCGCTGGGCCTGAGCGAATTGCAGGTGATGGCCAAGCTCGAGGAGACGCGCGGCGAGGACCCGATGTACCGGGGCTCGAGCTTCACCACCATTGCCGGCTCCGGCCCGAACGGCGCCATCGTGCATTACCGCGCGACCGAGGAGACCGCCCGGCGGGTCGAGACAGGCACGTTCTTCCTGCTCGATTCCGGCGGCCAATATGGCGACGGCACCACCGACATCACCCGCACCATTCCGGTCGGCCGAGTGCCGCGCGAGCTGAAGCGGCATTTCACGTTGGTGCTGAAGGGCCATATCGCGGTGGCCACGGCGCGTTTTCCCAAGGGCACCGGCGGCGTCGCCATCGACGCATTCGCGCGGCGCCATCTCTGGGCCAACGGGCTCGATTTCGACCATGGCACCGGCCATGGCGTCGGCAGCTATCTCGGCGTCCATGAAGGGCCGGCGCGCATCTCGCCGCTCAGCCAGGTGCCGCTCGATCCCGGCATGATCCTGTCCAACGAACCCGGCTACTACAAGACCGGCTCCCACGGCATCCGGATCGAGAACCTGCTGGTGGTGCGCGAGGCTGCGGCCGAGGGCTTCCTGGAGTTCGAGACGATCACGTTTTGCCCGATCGACCGGCGCGCCATCGATGTCGGACTGCTCGACGCGGCGGAGCGGGCCTGGATCGACGCCTATCATGCCCGCGTGGCCAAGGCGCTGGCCCGTCAGCTCGAGGGTTCGGCATTGGCCTGGCTCGTCAGGATGACCAAGCCGCTTTGATCGTGCCGTCCCGGTGGGTCGGGAGGGATGAGCTTCCCCAATCGATCCCTGTGGTTGAGTCCAAGGCCGCAAGATACTCGGATAACTGGCTTTTTCAGGTCTCGAAGCAATTCGGGAACTGTTTGTTAAGGCTGCTGTCTGATCGTGCGCCTGGGCTGTAACCACGGGGAACCCATGCGCTTTCTGAATCGCCTGCCGCTCGCGGCCAAAGTTGCCGCGCTCGCCGCATTGCTGATTACCGTCGTCGCCGCCGGCGCCGCCTGGTTCTCCGTCCGGGAGATCCACGCCAGGATGGATGCGATGGTCGAGGCCCAGATCACCGAACGCATGATTGCCATGGCCAAGGCCGTCGAGCTGGGCATCGAGGGCGCCAGGATCGAGCGCAATGCCGGCGGCCAGCTGCTGCGGATCAAGGCGCCGGCCCTGCCGGCCGAAGGCGACCACCGGATCGTCGACCATGCCACCGATTCCGCCTCGATGTTCCGGGTCGATCCCGCGACGGGCGACCTGATCCGCCATTCGAGCTCGGTCAAGACCGCCGATGGCCGCCGTGTCGTCGGAACCCGCATTCCCGCCGCGAGCCGCGTCGCCCAATCGGTCAACCGCGGCGAGGTGATGACCGATCACATCGTCGTCGCCGATGTCGCGCGGATCGCGCGTTACCTGCCGATCGTTGCCGCCGACGGCAAGGTGCTCGGCGCCATCGGCGCCGGCATCAGCCGCGCGGATGCCGAGGCTTCGGTTGCCGACATGCGCAACAGCGTGCTGATCGCGCTCGCCATTCTGACGTTGACTGCGGCCATCGGCGTCTTCGTCATGCTGACCCGTTTCCTGCGCCCGGTGCGCGAGGTGGCCGACGCCATTGGCGCCCTGGCCGAAGACAAGGCGGTCGAGCCGCTGAAATATGCCGCCCGCCAGGACGAGATCGGCCTGATGGCCCGAGCCGTCGATAATCTCGCCGCCCGGCTTGCCGAACGCGCCGAAATGCGCGCCAGCGAGGACAGCCGCACCGCCGCCGAACTGGAGCGCCGCCGGCGCATCGAGGCTGCCATCGGCGCTTTCGATACGGCGATCGGCGGGGTGGTCGACCATGTCGCCGCGCGCGCCCGCGCGGTGGGCGAAGCCTCCGGCACGGCGAGCGCTTCGGGCGAGGCGGCCGGGACCGGTGCGCGCGAGACCATCGCCGCGACCGAGGAGACGCTCAGCCGCGTCACCGGCATTGCCGGCGCGACCGAGGAGCTCAATGCCGCGATCGTCGAGATCCGCCGCCAGACGGAGGAAGCGCTGAACGTTTCGGCGGAGGCGACCCGGGCGGTTGAATCCGCATCCGGCGACGTCGGCGGTCTCGCCTCGACCGCGGAGAAGATCGGCGAGGTGGTGCAGCTCATTCGCGCCATCGCCGAACAGACCAACCTGCTGGCGCTCAATGCCACGATCGAAGCGGCGCGCGCCGGCGAAGCGGGCAGGGGCTTTGCGGTGGTGGCGAGCGAGGTCAAGCAATTGGCCTCCCAGACCGCCCGCGCGACCGAGGACATTGCCGGCCAGGTATCCGCCATCCAGCAGGCCACCGGCCGCACCGTGTCGTCGATGGCCGGCATTTCCGACACCGTGCTGAAGATGCGCAATGCCAGCGAGGCGATCTCCGGCGCCATCGACCAGCAGGCCATGGCGACCCGCGAGATCGGCGTGAGCGTCGAGGGTGCCGCCGCGGTCGCCCAGGAAGCCGGCCAGGCCATCGGCACGGTGTCCGAGCGTATCGGCGCGGTCGGCTCGGCCGTGCAATCGCTCAACCAGGTCGCGACCGGTCTCGACAGCGATGTCACCGCGCTGCGCGACGCGGTGGGCACATTCCTCGGAGCCGTCAAGGCGGCGTAATTCGCTCCGGATTCACGAGTTGAAAGCCCGCCGGGCAAGGCCGCGGCGGGCTTTTTTGTGGGATTGGAGACGGGTCAGGATTGCGCGCTTCAACGAACCCTCTCCCAGAGGGAGAGGGTTGATCAACCTGTGTTTTCCGGCTTCAGGGGAACTTCGGCGTCAACCGTGGCTCGGCCCCAGAACACTCACCCCTGGAACAGCGCCTCCACGCCTGCCGCCATGCGCAGCATGCGCCGGTCCTGGCCGGCGAGCGCGGTCATCATGAAGCCGACCGGCAGGCCCTTGACCTGCGGGCAGGGGATGGAGACGCCGCAGAAGTCGAAGATATTGCCGACCGTGGTGTTGCGCAGCACCAGGCCGTTGGCGGCCCAGAACTGGTCGTCCGAGGCGATCAGGTCGAAGATCTTGGGCGCGCGGATCGGCGTGGTCGGCAGGATCAAGGCGTCGATATCGGCGAGCCGGTCGCGCATGCGCTGGATCAGTTCGGTCCGTTTGTTGATCAGGCGGATATAGTCGGAAGCCGTTGCCTTGGCGCCGATGCGGATGCGGGCGAGCACGCGCGGGTCGAAGTCGCGGGCCCGCTCCTCCAGCCATTCGGCATGGACGGCGGAGGCCTCGATCGCCACGAAGGGCGCCTTGGCCATGGCGTCGGTGAGCTCCTGCAGCAGATCCTCGATCGACACGTCGGTGATGCGCGCGCCGGCCTTGGCGAGCTTGGCGACGGAGGCTTCGAAGGCCTTCTCGACCTCGGGTTCGGTCTGGCCGAACAGCCGGCCGCGCGGCACGCCGAGCCTCAGGCCGGAGACCGGCGCCGGCTCCAGCGCCCAGGGCTCCTCGCCGGCCAGCACCGCATCGGTGGCGGCGCAATCGGCGATGTTGCGCGCCAGCGGGCCGATCGAGTCGAGTGCATAGGACAGCGGGAAGGCGCCGGTCTTGGGGATCCGGTTGGCGGTCGGCTTGAAGCCGACGCAGCCATTGAGCGCGGCGGGAATGCGGATCGAGCCGCCGGTATCCGAGCCGAGCCCCATGCGCGCCGTGCCTTCGGCGACCGAGACGCCGGCGCCGGACGACGAACCGCCGGGCACCCGGCTCTTGTCGGCGGCATTGCCGGGCGTGCCGAAATGCGGATTGATGCCGATGCCGGAAAAGGCGAATTCGCTCATATTGGTCTTGCCGACGATGACCGCGCCGGCCTGCCGGAGCCGGGCGATGACGGGTGCATCGCTCTTCGCCGCCGGCCGGTTGCGCAGGATCGACGAACCCGCCGTCGTGGTCTCGCCGGCGACGTCGAAGAGGTCCTTCACCGAGATGACCCAGCCGTCGAGCGGCGACAGGCTGACGCCGGCCTTGGCACGCGCATCCGCGGCGTCCGCCTCGGCCCGGGCCCGCTCGGTATAGACCTTGGTGTAGGTGACGCGGCCGTCCGAGTTCGGATCATCGATACGGGCAAGCGAGGCTTCGAGGGCGTCACGTACGGCTGTGGACATCAGGATTCTCCAATGGGATGACGGACTGTCGGGGAGGGACCGGCGGCGGTCAAGTTGACGAAAGGAGACCCGCCTCGCGGCGGGCCTCCGGAATTTCGCCAGCCGACCGGCCGCGTCAGATCGCCTCGACCCCGCACCATTCGGCGACGAACAGCGCCATGGTGCCGGTCGAGCGCTTCAGGCTGGCAATGCTGAAGCGTTCGTCGAAGCCATGCGCCAATTCGCAATAGGGCCCGTAATTGAGCGTCGGAATCTTGTCGAACAGCGCATAGACCCGGCCGTCGAGATAGGCCGGCAACACCTGCGCGGTGAGCGGCGCGCCGTTCACTTTCTGATGCGCCCGGCCGAGCACGGCTTCGGCTTCCGAGCCGGGCTCCAGCACATAGCCTTCCGTGGTGAAGCCGTTCCAGGTGATGCGCGGCGGATTGTTGGCCAGGAACCGGTCCTCGCGGGTCGCCTTGGCGACCGCGTCCTCGATAGCGCGCATCATCTGCTCGGGCTTTTCCCCCGGGAAAATGGCGATGCGGCAATCGAAGGTGCACCAGGCCGGCACGGAGGAGGCCCAGTCGCCGCCCTTGATCTTGCCGATATTCAGGTTGATCGGGTGCGGTGTGTCCTTGAACAGCGGGAAGTCGCCGACCTTGGTGTTCCAGAAGGCCTCGAGCTCACGCAATTTCCGGATGATGCCGAAGGCCGCCTCGATGGCGTTCTGGCCATTGCCGGCCTCGCGCACATGGACGGGGAAGCCGGCGACGTCGATCTGGAACCAGACGACGCCCACATTGGTGCGCGTTACCTTCTCGCCCGAGGGCTCGGGGATGATCACCGCCTCGCCCTTGTAGCCCTGCAGGTGGCATTGCAGCGCGCCGTTGCCTGTCGATTCCTCTTCGACCACCGACTGCACGGTGACGGTGGAGGCGGGCTGCAATCCGGCCCGCTTCAGCGCGTCGAACACCGCGAACATCGAGGCGTGGCCGGCCTTCATGTCGCCGGCGCCACGGCCATAGAACCAGTCGCCGTCGATGCGCGGCTCATAGGGCGGGCTCGTCCACATCTTGGTCGGGCCTTCCGGCACCACGTCGATATGGCCCTGCATGATCAGGCTGCGGCCGGTCTCCTGTTTCGGCCGGTGAATGCCGACGACGATGGGCGCCTTGGAATGTTCGGGCGAGAAGGGCGAACCGCCGGGGTGCCGCTTGATCGCCTCCTCGTCCATGGCGAAACGGTCCATCGCCCAGCCGCGCGTCTTCATTTCGCGGAAGATGAAGTCCTGCACGGCGTTCTCCTCGCCGCGCCGCGAGGGAAAGCGCACCAGCGCCTTGGTCAGTTCGAGCTGGTCGGCGAAATTGTCGTCGACGGCTTTCAGGATCTTGTCAGCGAGCGCGGCATCGAGCGGCATGAAAAGCTCCGGGCGGTTCGGCAAAGGGAGTGAAAGGAACGCGGCACAAAGCCCGCGCGAGGATGATCAGATCGGCTCGACGCCGCACCATTCGGCGACGAACAGGGCCATGGAGCGGGTGACGCGTTTCATGCTGGCGATCGAGAAGCGCTCGTCGAAACCGTGAATGTTCTCCGAGATCGGGCCGTAGCAGAGCGCCGGCACCTTGTCGTAGAGCGCATAGACCCGGGTATCGAGATAAGCCGGCGTCACCAGCTCTTCCAGCGGCTTGCCCGTGGCGGTCTCATGCGCGCGCGCCAGAACCGCCTCGGCCTCGGAGCCCGGCTCCAGCACATAGCCCTCGGTGGTGAAGCCGTTCCAGACGACCTTGGGCGGATTGTTGGACAGGAAGCGGTCGTTGAGCGAGGCAGCCGCGATCGTCGCTTCCACCGCCTTCTGCATCACCTCGGGCCGCTCGCCCGGATAGATCGCGATGCGGCAATCGAAGGCGCACCAGGCCGGTACCGAGGAGGCCCAGTCGCCGCCTTCGATCTTGCCGATATTCAGGTTGATCGGATGTGGGTCCCGGGCGAACAGCGGATGCTCGCCTTTCTTGGCATTCCATTGTGCTTCCAGCCCGCGCAACGCGCCGATCAGGCCGAAGGCGGCCTCGATGGCATTCTGGCCGGAGCCGGCATGGCTGACATGGACCGGCAAGCCGGCGACCTCGACGCGGAACCACAGCACGCCGGCATTGGCGCGAATGATCTTTTCCTCTTCCGGCTCGGGGATCAGCACGGCTTCGGCGCGATAGCCGCGCAAATGGCATTGCAGCGCGCCATTGCCGGTCGCTTCCTCCTCGACCACCGATTGCACGGTGACGGTCGCCGCCGGCTGCAGGCCGATACTCTCGAGCGCGTCGAACACCGCGAACATGGCGGCATGGCCGGCCTTCATGTCGGCACCGCCGCGGCCATAGAACCAGTCGCCCTCGATATGCGGCTCGAAGGCGGGGCGCGACCACATCGTGTCCGGGCCCGGCGGCACCACGTCGACATGGCTCTGCAGGATCAGGCTGCGGCCGGTCTCGGCGCGGGGCCGGTGGATGCCGACGACGATGGGCGCCTTGGAATGATCCGGCGAGAACGGCGAGCCGCCGGGGTGGCGCTTGATCGCGTCCTCGTCCATGGCGAAACGGTCCATCGCCCAGCCGCGCTTTTCCATCTCGGCGAAGACAAAGTCCTGGCAGGGCGCTTCCGCGCCGCGCAGTGAGGCGAAGCGCACCAGCGCCTTGGTGAGGTCCATTTGACGGTCGAAATTGTCGTCGACGGCTTTCAGGATCTTGGCGGCAAGGGCTGCGTCAAGCGGCATGAGGAGGCTCCATTCGGCGGCGAGCCTAGCGGGGGAACCGCGGTGAACAAGCGCGGATGACGCAGCCTTGCTCCGCAGATCGGCCCTTGCGAGCCTCGGCCCGAGCGTGTTTGGTCGCCGGCCAGACCTGATAGATTCCAGAATTGGCCGGGATATCGCCGATGAAAGCCGTCTTCACCGATCTGCACCGTGGCCACGACCCGAAGCGCTTCGTCCTGCGCGGCAAATTCGCCCAGGGCGAGGAGCGGCCTGAGCGTGCCGACCGGCTGACCGCCGGCCTGCAGGCCGGCCGCCATGAACTCCACCCGGCCGAGATCTTCGGCCAGGGGCCGCGGCTCGGCGTCCACTCGGTCGATTACCTGCGCTTCCTCGAAGAGGCGGCGGCCGAGTGGAAGCAGCTCGCCGATGCCTCCGACGAGGTCCTCGGCAATGTCCATCCGGTCCGGCGCGGCGGCACCATGCCGCAATCGCTCACCGGCCGGGCCGGCTGGTACATGCAGGACATGGCCTGCGGCATCGGACCGGAGACCTGGATCGCCGCGTCCTCGGCGACCGACGTGGCGATCACCGCGGCCGAATTCGTCATCGAAGGCGAGCGGGCGGCCTATGCGCTCTGCCGTCCGCCCGGCCATCACGCCTATCGCGACATGGCCGGCGGCCATTGCTTCATCAACAACACCGCGGTGGTCGCGCAATATCTGCGCTCGGTGCACGACCGGATCGCCGTGCTCGACATCGACATCCACCACGGCAACGGCACCCAGGCGATCTTCTACGACCGGCCGGATGTGCTCACCATATCCGTTCATGCCGATCCGAACCGCTTCTATCCGTTCTTCTGGGGTTATGCCCATGAGCGCGGCGAGGGCGCCGGCGAAGGCTTCAACCTGAACATTCCCGTGGCGCTCGGTGCCGACGACAAGGCTTATGTCGGTGCGATCGAACAATCGGCCCGCACCATCGCCGCCTTCGATCCGGGCATGCTCGTCGTGGCGCTGGGCCTCGATGCCTCCGCTGACGATCCCTTCGGCGGCGCCAAGGTGACGGCCGAGGGCTTCCGCCAGGCCGGCGAGGCGATCGCGCGGATGGGCCTGCCGACGCTGTTCGTCCAGGAAGGGGGCTATCTCTCCGACAATCTCGGGCCCAATCTGGCAGCCGTGCTGGGGGGCTTCGAGGCGGCCGCCTGATCGGGGATCGCACGAGACCGGGGAAGACATGAGACCGAAGGGCCGGGGACCGCGCGAGTCGCTTTATTTCGACTATCCGGTCTTCGACGCGAAGCCGGCTCCGGAGCTTTCCGGGCAATCCCGGCCGCATCCGGTTGTCATCGTCGGCGCCGGCCCGATCGGCATGACCGCGGCCCTGACGCTGGCCCGTTACGGCGTCAGGAGCGTGCTGCTCGACGCCAAGAACACTTTCAACGACGGCAGCCGGGCGATCTGCATCGCCAGGCAGAGTTTCCAGATCCTCGACCGGCTCGACGCGGTGGCGCCTTTCCTGGACAAGTCGCTCGGTTGGACGCGCGGACGCAGCTTCTATCGCGGCCGCGAGATCTACACCTTCGAGATGCCGCATGGCGCGCATGAAAAGTACATGCCCATGTACAATCTCGAGCAGCAATATATCGAGCAGTTCCTGCATGCGGCGGTGGCGCAAAGCGCGCTGATCGAGCTGCGCTGGGAGAGTGCCGTCACTGATATGGAGGCCCGCGCCGACGGCGTGACGCTGGATGTCGCCTCGCCGCAGGGCGCCTATCGGCTCGCCGCTGATTACGTGCTGGCCGCCGATGGTGCGCGCAGCACGATCCGCGGCCGCCTCGGGCTCAGGCTCGCGGGCGAGAATTACGAAGGCCGCTATGTCATCGCCGACGTCCAGATGGACCACGACTATCCGACTGAGCGGCGCGCCTTTTTCGAGCCCGCCTCCAATCCGGGCGGCACGGTTCTGGTGCACAAGCAACCAGACCGGATCTGGCGGGTCGACTACCAGTTGAAGGATGGCGAGAACGAGGAACTGGCCATGCGCGAGGAGACGATCCGCGCACGGGTCGGCGCCATCCTCGCCGATATCGGCCACCACGGCGACTGGGCGCTGGAATGGTGGAGCGTCTATTCCGCCAACACGCTCTGCCTGGACGATTACCGCCACGGACGCGTGATCTTCGTGGGCGACAGCGCCCATATCGTGCCGATTTTTGGCGTGCGCGGTTTGAACAACGGCTTTGCCGACGCCCAGAATATCGGCTGGAAACTGGCCTATCTGCTGAACGGCGAGGCCGGTGAGCCGCTGCTCGACAGCTATTCGCCGGAACGGCGCGGCGCCACCCTCGACGTTTTCGCCAATGCCACCAAGAGCACCCGTTTCATGACGCCGCCGACCCGCGGCTGGACGCTGGTGCGCGAGGCCGTGCTGTCGCTGGCGCTCAGCCAGGATTTCGCCCGGGCCTTCGCCGATCCGCGCCAGATGGCGCCCTATACCTATGCCGACAGCCCGCTGACGCCGTTTGCCGAGCGCGACCGCGCCTTTGCCGGCGGCCCGGCAAGCGGCGCGGCGGCGACCAGCGTCAGACTGGCGGAGGGCGGTTTCCTGCTCGACCTGGCCGGCGACGGCTTCACCGCGCTGGTCTTTGCCGATGGTCCCGTGAATGCCGCGATGGCCGATTGTCTCGCCGCCCTGGCGTGCCTCGATCGACGCTTCAAGGCGGTGATCATCGCTCCGGACGGGCAGGGTGGCACAATCGCCGATCCGGATGGCGCGGTTGCCGCCCGTTATGACGCGCGGCCGGGCACGGTCTATTTGCTGCGCCCCGACCTTCATGTCGCCGGCCGCTGGCGTCACGCCGTGCCGGCCGAGATCATCGCGACCCTGTCGGCCTGTCTCGGGAGAACGGCGCCATGACGTCCACGCCTGCGCCTCTGCCTTTCGCCAGGCTCGAACAGGTCTATGAGCAGTTGGCCGAAGCCATCGACCGGGCCGGCGAGGCCAATGAAGCGCTGTTCCTGACCAAGCTGGTCATGGTGATGGCGCAGCGCGCCGGCGAGGGGCTGGACTTCGCCGATTGCGTCAAGGTGGCGGGAGAGGATCTCGCGGCACCATCGGCCACTTCGGCCTCCTGAGAACTGATCCGCCCGGATGGGCGGCCGGCATTGGCGCTCACCGCCTTACCGTCCCACCGCCCCATCCGTCTTGGCCGGGCTTGTCCCGGCCATCCACGAATGACTTTGGCCGCGCAAGACGTGGATGGCGGGGGCGGGCACGGCCGTGACGCGGTGAGAACCGGAAATGTCCATCGAATTCTTGTGTTTTTCAAAACAGACCGGTTGTCCGGTTTTATTCTCGTGTTATCGTTCGTGCAGTGGAGAAGCATGATGGCGACGGTCGAGAGGCGAGGGCTCAAGCGTACCAACGACCCGGACGGGCTGCGCCGCCGGCTGCTCGATGTCGCCTTCGACGCCTTCCAGCGCACCGGCTATCACGCGACCAGCATTCACGACGTGATGCGGCTCGGCGGTGCCACGGGTGGGGCATTGCACCATCATTTCCCGACCAAGAAGGCGCTCGGCCTCGGCGTATTGAACGAGCGAGTCGCGCAGGCCGTCGAGGCCACCTGGATTGCCCCGGTGACCGGCGCCGCCTCGGCGCGCCAAGGCATCCTTGACGTGTTCGACACCATCGCGACCGATCTCGAACGGCAGGGCGGCGTGCGCGGCTGCCCGCTGAACAATCTGGCGCTCGAACTGTCGCTGGCCGATGCCGAGTTCCGCATGGCGACGGAAGCGATCTTCCAGCGCTGGCGCGAGGCGCTGGTGCAGCGGTTTCGTGCCGACCGGACCGATGACGCCGACGGTCTCGCGACCTTCGTGGTCGCCGCCTATTCCGGCGCCATGGCGATGGCCAAGGCGGAACAGAGCGCCCGGCCGCTGCGCGCCTGCGCCGTCCAGCTGGCCGGGCTGCTCGACCGGCCCGGCACCACGACAAACGACAGCCAGGGGAGATGAGGATGAACCGCATGCGCTTGTTCTACGGTCCGCTCAACATGTTCGGCGCCAAGGTACAGATCGCCGCCTTTGAGAAAGGCCTCGATTTCGACGTCGTCATGGTGCCCTTCGACATGGACCGGCTCTACGAGCCGAAACATCCGGAGGTGCTGCGCATCAATCCGAAGCGCCAGGTGCCGGTGCTGATCCATGGCGATCTCGAAATCTTCGATTCGACCCAGATCTGCGAATATTTCGAACATCTGAAATCCGAGCCGGCGCTCTGGCCGGCGGATCCGGCGGCGCGCGCCCGGGCCCGCCTGATCGAGCACAAGTCCGACGAGGTCTATTTCCCCGACATCATCAGGTTGATGAGCCTGCAGGACCGGCTCGGCGACGCGCCGGCGGTGGCCGCGCTCACGGCCGGCGGCCGGTTCCATGCCGAGATGGAGCGGCAGATCGACGGCCGGGATTACCTCGCCGGCGACTTTTCCTTTGCCGATATCGCCTTCTTCATGGCGCAACTCTTCGGCGAGCGCATGGGCGCGCGGCTCACCGCCGACCACCCGAACCTGATCGCCTGGCGCGCGCGGATGACGCAGCGGCCGGCCGTGCGCAGGGTCGTCGGCCCTATGGTCGCCTATCTCATCTCGGTCGGCAGGCCGATCCCGCACTTTCTGGCCGATCTGGCTGGCGAGCGGCCGGCCGCTTCGGCATAGGTCCGGCGGCCGGCGCCGAAGCGCCCTCTTCAGTGCGGCGCGGGAACGGCTTATGATGGGCGCGGGGCTTTGACGATAATGTCGGAGAGATCATGCGCCTATCCAGGTTCGTCGCCGTCGTCGCCCTCATGGTTTTGCTCCTGCCGGGCGCCGCGCTTGCCGGCGTCAATGTCCGCTTCATCGCCCCCGAGCGTTTCGGCGATCAGGACTTTCGCAGCCCCTATAAGCGCGAACCGCTGATCAGGGAGTTCGAGCGCTATCTGCAGCGCATGGGCGAGCGTTACCTGAGGCCCGGCCAGACGCTCAGCATCGAGATCCTCGATGTCGATCTCGCCGGCCGCTACGAGCCGTTCAACACCCGGTTCAACGACATCAGGGTAATGCGCGACATGACCCCGCCGCGCATCAAGCTGCGCTACCGGCTCGAAATGGCCGGCCGGACCATTGCCAGCGCCGAAGAGACCGTCTCCGATCTCGACTATCTCATGAATGTCCAGGCGCGCAATTCGAGCGAATGGCTGCCTTATGAGAAGGCCATGCTGCGCGACTGGTTCCGCAAGCGTTTCGCCGAGGGGCGCCCGCCGCGCGGGTAGAAGAGGGGCGTTTCGAAGAGGCGTGCTGCAGTTCGGTCAGCCGTCCTTCGAGGCTCGCGCAAGAGCGCTCACACCTCAGGATGAGGGCGGTAGGAGAACTGCATCGCCGTTGTTCATGAGGATCGGCTCTTGTCGCGCATGCCGCACCGTCGCTGTTGCAATACCCTACATTCCTCATCCTGAGGAGCGAGCGCAGCGAGCCTCGAAGGACGGCTATCCTAAATGCAGGTCGATGTTCTGGCCATAATGTTCCCATAATTGGGAACAAGCATGCGCCCATGCAGATTGTCGGCTTGCCTCTCCTCAACGACGCCATTCGCCAGCACCGCGAGGCCGGGCCGATGCTGCGTGCCTTTCACGCGCTGGTGGCGGCGGCCGACTGGTCCGGCGCCGCAGATCTTCTCGCCACCTTGCCGCGCAGCCGGCAGGACGCTGCCGGCGGGCCATGGCGGCTCGTGCTCGATCACCCGCCATTGACCTTGCGCTGGTCGGTGCATTTCGCCGCCCGGCTCGTCGTCATCGACGCCATTTCCCTTGAAATCCCTTGATATCAGGAGGTCAGTCCATGGAACCGCTGAAGCCGATCCGTTCCGCCGAGGACCATCAGCGCGCGCTTGGTGAAATCCGCGCGCTTCTCGGCGCCGCGCCGGGCACGCCGGAGGCCGACCGTCTGGAGGTGCTGGCGATCCTGGTGGCCAATTACGAACAGAAGACCGCCGATCTCGGCGCGCCGGATCCGGTCGCTGTCATCGCCTTCGCCATGCAGGCACAGGGGCGCTCGCAGGCCGAGCTCGCCGAGGTCCTTGGCTCGCGCTCGCGCGCTTCCGAGGTTTTGGCGCGCCGGCGGGCGCTGTCGGGCAGCATGGCCGACAAGCTGGCACGCGCCTGGGCCATTCCGCTCGACTTGCTGAGCCGGCCCTATCAGCTCGCCGGCGGCGAATTGAAGCGCTGGGCGAAACGTGCCGGCATTGCGACCGCCGCGCTGGCGCTGCTGGTCGGCGGCGGCATGGGCGCGCTGGTTGTGACCTATGGCCAGGACCTGCCCGAAGTCGGGCAGCTCGCCACCTATCGGCCGGAAAGCGTCACGCGCCGCGACGCCAATGGCCGGCTGCTGGAGCGGCGCGATTTCGTCGCCCTCGACATGATCCCCGGTCATGTCGTGAAAGCCTTCCTGGCAGCCGAGGACCGGCGCTTCTTCGACCATGGCGGCACGAGCTATCCGGCGATGTTCAGGGCGGCGGCGCAGAACATCATGCGCTTCGGCAAGGAGCCGGCCGGCGGATCGACCATCACCCAGCAGGTCGCCAAGAACCTGTTGCTCGCCGACCAGCCGCGCTCGTTCGGCCGCAAGGTGCGCGAGGCGATCCTGGCCGGCCGGATCGAGGCGGCGCTGTCGAAGGAACGCATCCTGGAGATCTATTTGAACCAGATCTATTTCGGCGGCGCGGCCTATGGCGTCGCGGCCGCCGCCGACACCTATTTCGGCAAGCCGCTCGGCGCGCTCAGCATGGCGGAGGCCGCGTCGCTCGCGGCGCTGCCGAGAGCGCCGAACCTCTATCGCATCGATCTCGCCGACAATGCCGGGCGGGCCCGCTCGCGGCGCGATTGGGTGCTCGGCCGCATGGCCAGCGACGGCATGATCAGCGAAACCGCAGCGGTCTTGGCGCGCAACGAGCCGCTGCGCCAGCCCTGAGCCGGGGACGGCAGGCGCCGGCGTGGCGCCTGCCGCAGCCTCATTGCGCGCGCTCTTTGAGCAGGCGCGCGGGAATGCCGACCAGCAGCACGATGCCGGCGAGCGTGATGATGCCGGCGGAAACCTGCAGGCCGAGGCTGAGGCTGCCGGTATGGATCTTGATCCAGCCGAGCATGGCCGGCGAGATCGCCGCCGCCGTCGAGCCGATGGCGGTGACCATGGCGATACCGCCGGCCTTGGCGCGGTCCGAGAGATAGACCGAAGGCACCGACCAGAACACCGTCAGGCCGCAATAATGGGCCGCGGTCATGACCGCGATCAGGGCGACGGTGAGATAGGGGTTGCCGACGGTCAGCGACAGCGCCACCAGGCAGGCCGCCGCGACGAATTCGGCGCAGGCGGCGTGCCAGCGCCGCTCCAGCGTCTTGTCGGAGTGCCAGCCGACGATCAGCATGGCGACCACGCCGAACAGCGGCGGAATGCCGGCGAGCAGGCCGATATCCAGGATGTTCTTGACGCCCGAGGCATTGATCATCAGCGGCGACCAGAACGACACCGCATTGGCCAGCGTATAGGTGCCGCAGCCGACGAGCCCGAGCACATAGACGCGCGGGTCGCGCAGCGCGTGGAGAAACGACGATGAGTGCTTCTCATGTCCCTTGGCGCTCTGCTCGCTGGCGAGATCGGCGGCGATCAGCGCTTTTTCGTCCGCGCTGAGCCAGGTCGCGTCGGCGGGGCGGTCCTTCAGGTAATAGAAGGCGACGACGCCGAGCAGGATCGAGGGCAGGCCTTCCAGCAGGAACAGCCATTGCCAGCTCTTCAGGCCGTAGAGGCCGCCGAAGGCATGCATGATCCAGCCCGACAGCGGCGCGCCGATAATGCCCGACAGCGGCAGGCCGAGGAAGAACAGCGCGGTCATGCGCGTGCGCCGAGCCGAGGGAAACCAGTAGGTGAGATAGAGCAGGATGCCGGGAAAGAAGCCGGCCTCCGCCATGCCGAGCAGGACGCGGGCGGTGTAGAATTCGAAAGGCGTGCGCACGAACATGGTGGCGGCCGAGACCGCGCCCCAGCCGATCATGATGCGCAGCAGGGTCTTGCGCGCGCCGATCCGGTCGAGCAGCAGATTGCTCGGAATTTCGAACAGGATGAAGCCGACGAAGAACAGCCCGACGCCGATGCCATAGATCTCCTCGGTGAAACCGAGGTCGGTGCGCATGTGGATCTGGGCGATGCCGACATTGGTGCGGTCGATGTAATTGGCGACATAGCAGAGCAGGATGAACGGCATCAGGCGCCAGGCCACCTTGCGGTAGACGGCATCCCGGCTCTTGCTCGCGTCGAAAGCGATCGGCGCCGTCGCGGCCTGATTCATCCCGTCCTCCCACGTCATGTCCAGCGCCGCGTTTGCCCGTGGCTTGCGTGTTGTTGGTATCAACAGTGTGTTGTCGTTGTCAACAGAAGGCGGGGAGGTTACCCTCGGCATGAACGGAGGGGCGAATGCCGCAGGCGAAATCAGCCGCAAGACCGAACCATGATGCGCCGAAGCAGGATGCGCCGCTGACGATCAGGGATTTGCTGTCCTATCGCATCAGCCGCACCGCCAATGCCATGTCGCGCAGCGCGGCGCTGCGTTACCAGCAATTCGGCGTGACCCTGCAGGAATGGCGGACCATTGCCCTGCTGGCGGCGGAATCGCCCCAGGCGCTGAACCAGTTGGCCCGCTCGGCCGGGCTGGACAAGGCGCAGATGAGCCGGGCCATCGCCTCCCTGGTCGAGCGCGGCCTGGTCTTGCGCAAGGATTCGGAAGCCGGCGGGCGCTCCATCGACCTGACGCTCAGCCGCCGGGGCGAGGCCTTGTACAAGGACCTGATCACGGCGGCGGCCGAGCGTGACGAGGCTTTTCGCGCTTGTCTGAGTGGCGAAGAGCAGCGGGTTCTCGACGCGGCGCTGGGCAAGCTCCACGCGGTGGCGCGCGCCTTGTCGCACGCGACCGCGCCGGCTGTCGGCGCGTCGGGCGGGCGGCGCCGGTCGGTCGAGGACTAGGGTCCGCTGCCATTCCCATGAGAAATCGGGCTGAATTCGTGGATGGCCGGGACAAGCCCGGCCAAGACGAGAGCTAGCTCTTGGAGGCGCGCAGGATCGAACGGACCTGCGACCGACGCCGTGTCGCTGCACGCCAAAGGTTCACGCATCGTCTTGCCCGGGCTTGTCCCGGGCATCCACGACTTTAGCGCGCTTGCTCATGGGCGACGGTGCATGGAGGGCTGGGGCGTGACCACAATGTCCTTGCGGGTCCGCCTCAACCGCCACGTGACGGCGCCAAATCTATCTTCTCCTGTGTTGATTTAATCAACACTCTGCATTACGAGTCCCTCATGGAAGCGCCGCCGGCGTCGGCGCACATACACGAGGAAAGCGATGGCGGACCAGGTCACCCTTTGCGAGTGTTTCGCGCGTGACGGGCTCCAGCACGAGGCCGTCGATCTGCCGGCGGCCACCAAGATCGCGCTGATCGACGCTTTCACCAGCGCCGGTTTCGCGCGGATCGAGGTGACGAGCTACAGCCATCCCGTCCATGTCCCGGTGTTCCGGGATGCCTCCGAGGTCCTGGCCGGCATCGCCAGGCGGGACGGGGTCTATTACAAGGCCACTTGCCCCAATCCGCGCGCGGTCGAGCGCGCGTTGGCCGATCGCGATGCCGGGCATGGCGCCAATGAGATCAGCCTGCTGGTCTCGGCGACCGAAAGTCATACCGCGAAAAACCTGCGCACCACCCGGGCGGCGCAATGGGACAATGTCGCCGCGATGGTGGGCAAGGCAGGCGGTCGGTTTCGCCTGGTCGGCGTGATCTCCATGGCGCTCGGCTGTCCCTTCGAGGGGGCGGTGGATCCTGCTTCCGTCGTCGCCGATGTGGCACGCTTCGCCGCGCTCGGCGTCGAACTCGTCGCGATCGGCGACACCACCGGTCTCGCAACGCCCATGGCGGTGCGCCGGCTGTTCCAGCGCATCGCCGCCGAGGTGCCGAGCGCGACCGCCGTCGCGCATTTCCACAACACGCGCGGCCTCGGCCTCGCCAATTGCATGGCCGCGCTCGAAGCCGGTTGCCGCTTCTTCGACAGCGCCTTCGGCGGCGTCGGCGGCCATCCCACCCAGATCAAATATGGCGAGGGGATCACCGGCAATGTCGCGACCGAGGACCTGGTCAATCTCCTGGAAGGCGAGGGGATCTCGACCGGGCTCGACCTCGATGCGGTGATGGCGGCCTCGCGCCTTTGCGAACAGGCGCTCGGCCGTGAGCTGAACAGCATGGTGGCGCGCTCCGGCTACGGATTGCCGTCGAAACGGAGCATGGAACATGTCTGAGACGACAGCCGAGACGCAGGTGCTGCTGACCGAGACGAGAGGCGCCGTCCGGATCGTCACCTTGAACCGGCCGGACAAGCTCAATGCGCTCAACACCGAGCTGACCCAGGCGCTGCTGGATGCGCTCGAGGCGGCTGACAGGGACGAGGGCATCCGCGCCATCGTGCTCGCGGGTGCCGGCCGTGGCTTTTGCGCCGGCGCAGACCTCGCGGAATTCAAGCACCTGACGCCGGATCGCCAGGACCTCGTGGTGAAGCGCGCCGATCTGACGAGCCGCACCCAGTCCATGCTGCAGAAGCTCGCCAAGCCGATCGTCTCGGCGGTGCAGGGCTCCGCCATTGGCGGTGGCGCAGGCCTTGCGATCGGCTGCGACATGATGGTGGCCGGGGCCGACCTGAAATTCGGCTATCCCGAGCTCAAGCATTCGATCGTGCCGGCCCTCGTCATGACCGGCTTGCAGCGCCAGCTCGGCCGCAAGATCGCCTTCGAACTGATCAGCCTCGGGCGGTTGCTCGGCGCCGAGGAGGTGCTGGCCCTCGGGCTCGCCAACCGGGTGGTTGCGGCAGACCGGGTGCTCGACACGGCGCTCGACATCGCCGAGGCCTGGGCTGGCGCGAACCCGCTCGCCATGGCAGCCGCCAAGAGCCTGTTCTACCGCGTCGCGGATCTGCCCTATGACGCCGCCATGGCGGCCGGGCGCGACGTCAACGCGTTGATGCGCGGCTTCCGCGAGGCCGGCCGATGAAACCGCTCGCAGGCATTCGCATCCTCGATTTTTCCCGCGTCCTCGCCGGGCCGATGGCGACCCAGATCCTGGCGGAACTGGGCGCCGAGGTGACCAAGATCGAGCGGCCACGCACCGGCGACGAGTCGCGCAGTTTCGAACCGAAGCTGCCGGCCGGCGAGAGCGCCTATTTCTTCGCCTTCAACCGGGCCAAGCGGTCGATGACGCTGAACCTGAAGAGCCCGCGCGGCCAGGAGATCGCCCGCGCGCTGGCGGCCGAGGCCGATGTCGTGCTGGAGAATTTCCTGCCCGGCGACATGGAGCGGCTGGGCCTGGGTTACGCCCGTCTGGCCGAAGCCAACCCGCGCCTCATCTATGTCTCGAATACCGGCTTCGGCCAGACCGGTCCCTATCGCGACCGCAAGGGTTACGACACGATCTTCCAGGCCCTGTCCGGCGTGATGGCGCTGACCGGCCATCCCGACGCGCCGCCCGCCAAGGTCGGCGTGCCCTTCGCCGACCTGACCTCGGGGCTGTGGATCGCCATCGCCATCCTGACCAGCCTGGTCGGCCGGGGCGTCTCGGGGCGCGGCTGCCATGTCGATCTCGCCATGATGGACGCCCAGGTCAGCCTGCTGACCATCGCGGCGGCCAGGCTGTTTGCGCTCGACGAGGATCCACGGCGCTGCGGCACCGAGCATCCCGGCCGGGTGCCCTCGGCGGCCTTTGCCTGCCGCGACGGCGGCTGGCTGCATGTCAGCGGCAGCGACCAGCATTGGGCGGCCATCTGCGCCGTGCTCGGCCTCGACGATCTCGCCGCCGACCCGCGGCTCGCCAGCAATGAGGGCAGGGTGGCCGAGCGCCAAAGGGTCATGGCGCGGATGAAACAGGCGATCGGCGCGCGCGATCGTGGCCCGCTCGCCGAGGCGCTGCGTGCCGCCGACGTGCCGGCCGGCGAGGTCAACAGCGTGCGGGAGATTCTGGAGGATCCCCATACCCATGCGCGCGAGATGGTCGGCGCTTTCGATCACCCGAGCGAAGGCCGGTTTCCGGCGCTGCGCAATCCGCTGCGCTTCGACGGTTTCGATGATCCGCAAACCGGCACGCCGCCGCTGCTCGGCAGCGATACGGCGGCCATTCTGGCAAGCACGCTGGGCCTGGACGAGGCCGAGATCGCGGCACTGCGCAAAGACGGGGTAGTCTGACATGGACGACAAACCGGTTCTCATCAGCCAGCGGGGCAAGGTGGCGCGGGTCACGCTCAACCGGCCGGGCGCGCGCAACGCGCTCGACCTGCCGATGTGCCACGCATTGCGCGAGGCCTTCGAGAGGCTCGACGGCGATGCCGCGGTCCGTGTCGTGCTGCTCGACGCGGCCGGGCCGGTCTTCTGCGCCGGCGCCGACCTGAAGGAGCGCCAGGGCAAGGACGAGGCCTGGATACGCCGCCGCCGGCTCGCCGCCTTCGCCGCCTATGAGGCGATCGAGCGTTGCGGCAAGCCCGTGGTGGCCCTGGCGCAAGGTCCGGTTGTCGGTTCCGGTGGCGAGATCGCCATGGCCTGCGACTTCATCGTGGCGGCGAGCGTCGTCACCTTCCGTTTCCCCGAGCCGCAATGGGGCACTGTCGGGGCCACCCAGCGCCTGCAACGGGTGATCGGCAAGCGCCGCGCCAAGGAATTGCTGTTCACCGGGCGCGCCATGCCGGTCGAGGAAGCCTTTGGCCTCGGCCTGGTCGCGCGGGTCGTCGCGCCCGAAGCGCTGCAGTCGACGGGCGAGGCCATTGCCGCCGATATCGCCAAAGCGCCGCCGCTGGCCATGAGCCTGACCAAACAGGCCGTCGATCTCGGCGAGGAGGTGGCGTTGGCCAACGGCATTCGCATCGAGCTCGCCCATATCGAGCGCTGCCTCGCGGCGGGCGAATGGCGGCAAGGCATCGAGGCCTTCGCGGCCAAAGTCGGCGGCCCGGCCGAACAAGCGTGAGACCCTGCCCATGAACCTGTCAGCCATTTGCCCCGTCACGACAGCCGACGCGCTGGCGCGCGCGCTGACGATCGGACCCGATGTCGAGGCGATCGTCGCGTCCGATGGCCGCCTGACCTATGCCGAGCTCGGCCGTGACGTCGCCGCGCTGCGCGCGGCGCTCGTCGCCTCCGGCATCGGGCATGGCGATCACGTCGGGCTGTGCCTCGGCAACGGCGTCCGCTGGATGACGCTGTTCCTCGCGCTCGGCTCGATCGGCGCGGTGACGGTGCCGATCAACACCCGCTTTCGCGGCGAGGAAATGGCCTATGCGCTGCGGCAATCGCGGGTCAAGGCGCTGTTCATCGCCGACCGCTTCCTGCGCATCGACTTCATCGCCATGCTGCGCGAGATCTGCCCGGGCATCGATACGGCACTGCCTGACCCACGCCTGCTGGACCTTCAGCGCGTGATCGTGCTGGGCGAGGATATCCCGGCTGCCGCCTCGTCGTTCGAGGCGCTGCGCGCGACACCCGCTGCACCCGTGGCGCCGGGCTGCCGCCCGGACGATATCCTGCTGATCCAATATACGTCGGGCACCACATCCCGCCCCAAGGGGGTGATGCTGACCCATGCCAATATGCTGGGAAACGGCTTCTTTTCCGGCGGCCGCATGGGGCTTCGCATCGCCGATCGCTTCCACTCCGCGCGCCCCTTCTTCCATGTCGCCGGCAGCTCGCTGTCGGTCCTGGCCTCGATCCAGCACGTCGCGACGCTGGTGACGATGGATCGCTTCGAGGCGGGCGAGGCGCTGCGCCTGATGGAGGCGGAGCGCTGCACGCATTTTTCCGGCAATGACACCATGGCTTTGTTGCTCTTGAACGATCCTGATCGTGCCGCGCGCCGCCTGGTCCTGCGCGGCGGCTGGGCCGCGGCCTCCCCGACCATCCTGCGCCGCATCGTCGACGAGCTCGGCGCGCGCGAATGCGTTGCCGGCTATGGCCTGTCGGAGGCTTCCCCCAACATTGCTCAATCCTGCTGGTGGGAGCCCGTGGAGGTGCGCACCGGCGCGCGCATGCGCCCGCAGCCGGGCGTCGCGGTGCGCATCCTAGGCGAAGACGGGGCGGAATGCCCGATCGGCGAGCCCGGCGAGATCGTGGTGCGCGGCTGGAACGTCATGCGTGGCTATTTCGACAAGCCCGCGGAGACCGCCGAGACGCTCAGCGCCGATGGCTGGCTCGCCACCGGCGATCTCGGCAGGCTCGGCGAGGATGGCCGGCTGGAGTTCCTCGGGCGCGCGAAGGATATCGTTCGTGTCGGCGGTGAAAACGTCTCGCCGGCCGAGATCGAGGACATCCTGCATCGCCATCCCGCGATCCGACAGGCCGCGGTGGTGGGCGTGCCCGATCCGCGCCTGATCGAGGTGGTCGTCGCCTTCGTCATCCCCAATGCGGGTGTCGCCTGCGACCCGCAGGCTTTGATCGCCTGGTGCCGCGAGCAGATGGCCGGGTTCAAGGTGCCGCGGCATCTCTGGGTGGTCGAGGATTTCGAGGCGATCGGCATGACCGCCAGCGCCAAGGTGCAGAAGAAGCCGCTCGCCGCTCATGCCCGGCGCCTGCTGGGGCTGGATCAGGTGGGCGCGCCATGAAGATCGTCACCAATGTCACCCGGCTGCTCGGCATCGACCTGCCGGTGATCCAGGCCGGTATGTCCTGGGCTTCGTCCAGCGCGGCCTTGCCGCTGGCGGTGAGCGAGGCCGGCGGGCTCGGCGTCATCGCCGCCGGGCCGATGTATCCCGACGCCCTGGCGCGGACGATCGACGAGGTCCGGGCGGCCACCGAGCGGCCCTTCGCGGTCAATCTGCCACTCTACCGCCAGGGCGCGGACGAGGTGCTCGACCTGCTGCTGGAGCGGCGCATTCCCATCCTGATCGCCTCGCAGGGCGGCCCCAGGCGCTATCTCGATCGTTTCAAGGCGGCCGGCACCATCTGCATCCACGTCGTGGCCGGCGAGGAGCACGCGCTGAAGGCGGTCGAGGCGGGGGTCGACGGCCTGGTCGTCGTCGGCGGCGAAGCCGGTGGCCATCCGCCCGTCGAACTCGTCTCCACCCTGGTGGTGGTGCGGGCGGTGGCGCGGGCCGTCGGCGACACCGTGCCGATCATTGCCTCCGGCGGCTTTGCCGATGGCGCCGGCCTTGCCGCCGCGCTGGCGCTGGGCGCGGGCGCGGCCAATTTCGGCACCCGTTTCATCGCGACGCCGGAGGCCAATGTTCATCCCGCCTATAAACAGGCCGTGCTGGCCGCCGGCACGACCGGCACCCGCACCGTCGGGCGTGGCCTCGGCATGATCAGGACATTGTCCAACACCTTCGCCGAACGCATGGTCGCGCTGGAGACCGCCGGGGCCTCGCTGGACGAGCGCAAGGCGGTCTTCGCGGCCCATTCGCTCAAGATGGCCGCGCTCGACGGCGATGTCGCCGAGGGCAAGGTGGAGGCGGGGCAATCGGCCGGCCTGGTCGGTGATCTCGTGCCGGCCGGCGAGTTGGTCCGGCGCATCGCCTGGGAATATCTCCAGACTGTCGAGCGGCTGCCGCGCGCGTCTTTGCAATGACCTGAGGCCATTGGGCGGGACCCAACGGGAGTGAGACATGAAGATCGCTCAGGCGTGGCTCGCTCTGGTGTCGGGGCTTTGGCTTCTCACCACCGGCGCGAGCGCCGAGCCGGGCCGGACGCGCAACCTGGTCGCCCATGGCGCGGTGCGCATCGATGTCATCGCCGAGGGCCAGGGGCCTGTCGTCGTGATGCTGCCCTCGCGCGGTCGCGATTCCGAGGATTACGACGCGGTGGCTGAAGCCATCGCGGCACAGGGCTTCCGGGTGCTGCGGCCCCAGCCGCGCGGTATCGGCCAGAGCCTCGGCCCGATGGACGATCTGACGCTGCACGATTTCGCCGGCGATATCGCCGCGGTCATCCGCGCCGAGCGGGCCGGGCCGGCCGTGATCGTCGGCCATGCCTTCGGCAATTGGGTGGCGCGCATGACGGCGGTCGACCACCCCGATCTGGTGCGCGGCGTGGTGCTGGCGGCGGCCGCCGCCAAGGCCTATCCGCCCGGCCTGAGCATCGCCGTCAACAAGGTCGCCGACCCCACGGTTCCCGAGACCGAGCGGCGGCAATACCTGCAGCAGGCTTTTTTCGCGCCGGGCCACGACCCTTCGATCTGGCTTGCCGGCTGGTATCCTGCGGTCAGCCGCAGCCAGCGCCTGGCCTCGGAGCGCAGCCGCCAGGCCGAATGGTGGCCCGCCGGCCGGGCGCCGCTACTCGACTTGCAGGCCGGCATGGACCCGTTCAAGCCCGAGGCGAGCCGCAACGAGATCCGCGACGAATTCGGCGATCGCGTTACCCTGGTGGTGATCCCGGATGCCAGCCACGCGCTGATCCCGGAACAGCCCGTGGCGGTCGCCGATGCGATCATCGGCTGGGTGCGCCGGCTGCCGTGAGGGGGCTTCAGCCCGCGTGTCGCGGGCGCGGGATCACTCCGGATCGGCCTGCCGCCCCCGGAAGCCCATGGCGAGCACATAGAGCTCGCTCGAATCGGCGCGGCTCGCCTGCGGCTTGATGTGCTTCACGGTTGTGAAGTCGCGCTTCAGGTCGGTCAGCAATTGTCCCTCGGTGCCGCCCTGCAGCACCTTGCACAGGAAGTGCCCGCCGGGGGCCAGCACCTCGCGGGCGAAGTGGATGGCGAGTTCGGCGAGGTAGATGATCTTGAGGTGGTCGGTCTGCTTGTGGCCCATGGCATTGGCCGCCATGTCGGAGAGCACCACGTCGGCCTCGCCGCCGAGCAGTGCTTTGAGCCGGTCGGGCGCGTCGTCGTCGGTGAAGTCGCCCTGGATGAATTCGACCCCCGGCACGGGATCGATGGCGAGCAGGTCGATGCCGACGATCTTGCCCTGGCCTTTTTCGAGGCCGATGCGCTTGGCCGCCACCTGCAGCCAGCCGCCGGGAGCTGCCCCCAAGTCGACGATGCGCTGGCCGGGTTTCAGCAGTTTCAGCTTGTCGTCGATCTCGAGCAGCTTGAAGGCGGCGCGCGAGCGCCAGCCCTCGCGTTTGGCGCGCGCCACATAGGGGTCGTTCAACTGGCGCTCCAGCCAGCGCTGCTGGCTCGTCGTGCGCTTCTTGGCGGTCTTCAGCCTGACCGTCAGTTCGCGGCCGCCGCCACCCGATTTGGCGCTCATCGCCGGCCTCCGTCATGGGGTCGATAGAAAGGCCGCCGCCAGACGCCGTCGGCCCGCATCAGCCCGACGAGAATGCCCTCGCGCAGGCCCCGGTCGGCCACCCGCAGGCGCTGGCAGGGAAAATGCCGGCGCATGCCTTCCAGGATGGCGCAGCCGGCCAGCACCAGGTCGGCGCGCTCGGCGCCGATACAGGGATGACCGATGCGCTGCTCATAGGTCATGTCGAGCAGCTGGTCGAGGATGGTGTCGACCTCGCCGGCCGCGAGCCAGGCGCCGTCGACCCGCCGGCGATCATATTTGGGCAGGCCGAGATGCACGCCGGCGAGCGTCGTCACCGTGCCGGAGGTGCCGAGCATGTGCAGATGCTGCAACTGGCCGCGAATGGCATCCCGGTGGACGAATCGGCCGACCATGTCGGCGACCTCGTCGACCATGACGGCGAAACTCTCGCGGGTCACCCGCTTGCCGTCATGGCGTTCGGCCAGCGTCACCACGCCGACCGGCAGCGAGGTCCAGCCGAGAATGTCGGCGGTGGGCGGACCGCCCGACTTGCCGGGGCCGCGCGGCAGCAACCAGACGAGTTCCGACGAGCCGCCGCCGATATCGAACAGGATGACGCCGCGCGCATGCGGATCGGCCAGCGGCACGCAGCCCTGCGCCGCCAGATGAGCCTCGGTCTGCCGGTTGACGATCTCCAGCGCCAGGCCGGTCTCGTGTTTCACCCGGGCGATGAATTCGGCGCCATTGGTGGCGGCGCGGCAGGCTTCGGTGGCGATTAGCCGGGCGCGGGCGACCTGGCGGTCCTGCAACTTGCTGCGGCAGACCTTGAGGGCCTCGATAGCCCGGTCCATGGCCGCTTCGCTCAGCCGGCCGGTCTGCCCCAGGCCTTCGCCGAGCCGGACGATTCGCGAGAAGGCGTCGACCACGCGAAAGCTCGCGCCTTCCGGCTTGGCGACCAGAAGGCGGCAATTATTGGTTCCGAGATCGAGCGCGGCATAGAGCCGCCGCGGCGGGCGGTTGGCCGGAGCCCCATGCCCGTCGCGCGCGCCTGCGGCCGGGTTTGCCGGCTGCACGCCCGATTCTCCCGGCGAACCGCCGTTCTGCGGTTCGTGGGCCATGGCGACCTTTCCACCGTTTGCCCCGGAACGCGTGAACGCTCGACGGGCCAACCGATTGATCCTGTTCAGTTGCCGTTGAGTGTATCAGCCGAGGCCCGCGCCGCAAGCTTTGCGCGCAAGGCTGCCTTGAGATGCATTTCTCCCCAGAGGGCTCTTGCACCCCACCGGCTGATCGACTATGACCGCGCCTCGCACCGGCGACGGGCCGCAAGGTCCGCTGGTGGGGGATAGTTTAATGGTAGAACAGCGGACTCTGACTCCGCTAGTCTTGGTTCGAATCCAGGTCCCCCAGCCACTTTCGCAAGTCCGCCGAGCGATCATCCGAACGCGACGTTGAAGCCCAGGCGTTTCGGCCGATTGCCGAAAGCAAAGCGCCTGTGAATTGACCCTCTCCCAGAGGGAGAGGGTGGCAGCGTCAGCTGCCGGGTGAGGGGTCGTCCCTTTCCGAACAGGTTGCAAGCTTAGCGAGCGGAGGCACCTACCTCCGCGGCCAGTACTTACCTTGCGGTATGCGAACGATGGGCTGGCTCGAAAGTCGACCTGCCCATTTGGGCTCAGAAGCGATAGTTCAACGCGATCCGGCCTTCATGGCCTTGAAAGCTGGTGTTGAGATCCGACAGCATGGGGCTGTAAGCCCGCGCGTTCAGCCACGTATGTCGGTATTCCGAAACGATCGATAGGGATGTCGTCACCCTTAGCTCCGCGCCGACGCCCATGGTCACGCCGTAATGTCCGAGGGCTCTTGAGACGGAGGGCGTAGGCCAGACCGCGGGCGTGCCAAAGGACATCGCTGCCTGGTATTGCTTGACCAAAGCCAGGACCGGTCCGCCAGTGGCGTAGATCAGGACCCGCTCTGCGATGAGCGCCCCGATTCGTCCCCGGAGAGCGATCGAAGCGCCGAGCTGGGTATGTCGCTCGACCGGCGGCAGTTTGAATACCGGATCATATTGGCGGCGGTTGTCCGCCCAGGAAGCCGTTAGATCTGCCACCATTCCGAAGACGAGCCGGCCATGCTGCCAATCGCGACCGATATGGGCGCCGACCAATGGACCGACGGCCGGTGTTCGATAGTCCTCGAGGGCGACGACAGCACCAGATATCATCCCGGCGTGAATGCCGAGATATGACCCGCTCCACGACCAGGCTGGGGCATCCTGAGCTTTGGCAAAGGGCGCGATCGAAGCGCTTCCCGCCGCAAGAAATCCAATTATCCAGATGCGCATCTATCTGCCCGAACTCGCGTATTAGTCGCAGTTTGGCTAACAGCAGAGCGGATCTCAACTCGAAATTGTATCCCGTGATAACGCATCCCGGCCCATCGGGGCCCTGGTGACGTGGGAAGCCCGTCGTCGCGCTGCTGTTGGAGGGCCGTGATGGATTCGGTTTCCGTTTCGATCGCGACTGCCATGGTCGTCCTGACCGCCGTCGCTTCTGTTGCCGGTGCATTCGCCGTCACCAGGCATCGGTCCGAGCGCGCCGAACAGCGGGCTGACCGTGCCGAGGCCAAAGCAGAGAGCGTCGAGTGCGATCTAGCCGAATACAAGCTGCATGCCGCCCAGCAATTCGTCACGGACGCTATGTTGGTCAAGCTTGAGGGCAGGGAGGTCGACGCCATCAATCGGCTAGGCGATCGGCTCGACAGAGTGTTGGAAGCACCGCGGCGACCCGGGGCCAGGTAGCCGCGTTGCGTGTAGACTGACGATGATCTACCTCTGGCTGAAACACTGGAGGGTGGGATGCGCAAAGCACTGGCTGCGATGATATTGCTGGCGGCAACGCCGGCCGCGGCTGATTGGCAGGGCTTTTATGCCGGTGCGCATGTGGGCTACGGCTTTTCCGGCAACATTGGATCCTCTGGCTGGCTCAACAATTGGGACCGAACGCCTCGTGGTGTAATCGGCGGTCTGCAAGTTGGCTATGACTGGCAATTTGGTCGGTTCGTTCTTGGTGTGACCGGAGATGCCAATCTGTCGAGCATTGGTCGCTTTCGTCGGAGCGACCCGGCTCTTATCGGGCTGGTGACCAACATGAGCGAGCGGGCCCGCTTGAATTATTCGGCCAGCATTCGTGCGCGGGTTGGGTTCCTCCCGGTTGATCGTCTTTTGCTGTACGTCACCGGAGGGCCTGTCGTGGCCCAGACCATGCGGACGTGGCTTCTTGACCTGGGGGTTCGCACAGACGGCGAAACCCGAACGGCCACCCAATACGGTGGGACGGTCGGTCTTGGTGCTGAGGCGATGATTACGGACAAGATCTCTGCGACGATTGAGTGGCGATATACGGCGCTCCGCCCCTATCTATTCGGCCCCGATGACTCCTTCTCATTTCAGGGGCAGGACGTCCGCTTGGGTGTGAACTACCGATTTTAGCCATCAGCGAGACGTACAAGATTTAGCCTGATTTTTTGGCAGACTTAGAGACAGAGAGTGGCAGCGTCAGTTGCCGGGTGAGGGGACGTCCTTCTCCAGACAGGGCGGCGTACGCGAGGAGCATCGGCATCAGTTCCGAAACGTTACGCCCCTCACCCGGCGCCTGACGGCGCCACCCTCTCCCTCTGGGAGAGGGTTGATTCATTGGCGCTTTTCGACTGCTGACCCCTGCGGCAACCCTCCACCATGTTGATGAGCGCCGAGACACAGAGATAGGCCGTCATCGGGAGCGCCCGATACATCTACCCCCCATGACCGATCGCCGGCAACTCACCGCGCGGCCGCGAACTCGCAGCGGCGTCCCGCGGCATGCGGATACCCCTCGTGTTTCCCTGGGGACGTGCACCCGATCCGGGCGCGACAAACACCGGCAATCTGACGCCGCCAGATTGGCGGCGGCGGTCGAACGCCGGTGAGCGCTGCCGTTCACCGGCCTCTTTCGCGGGACAAAGCGTCGGAATACCGGGCCTGGGTCGCATCCGACGAGGAGCGTCCCTCGGTGCCTTTCCGCGGGGCGAAACGAACTGGATCGTCAATGAGCTCGCGGATTCTCTCCCTCGTCCTTGCCGCCTCATCCGTGATCGCCTGCGCCGGTCCGGTTCTCGCCCGGAACAGCCGCGAGCAGGCCGTCGAGCGGTGCGTCGGCGAAACCTTGACCCCACCCGATCGGGTCCGCGGCTGCGACGCGCTCATCCGGTCGAGCCGGCGAGGGGATCCGGACCTGAGCGCCTACTATTTCTACCGGGCTCACGGATATTGGACGCTGCGGGAATTCGAGAAGGCCGAGGCCGACGTCAATCGGGCGGCGGCCGGGCAGCGAAGCTGGGCGCTGTTCATGCTGCGCGGCGATATCAGGGTCGCGCGGGGCAATCGGGCCGGAGCGATCGACGACTTCACCGCCGCTGCCGAATTCGTGCGCGAGGCCTCCGCGACCGACGAACAGAAGAAAACCAACCTCGTCTACGCGCTGTTCTCGCGCGCCGAGGCGATGCATGGAGCGGGCAGGCTCTCATCGGCCTCTTTCGATCTCGACGAGGTCATCGACCTGAAACCCGATTTCAGGCCGGCCTGGGAGCTGCGCGCGCGGGTGCGGGCAGCCTTGGGCGATCATGTCGGAGCCGAGCAGGACCGCCGCGACACCCCGGCGGACTAAACTACGCGACCGGCCTGCATCGCCGCCGGCCGCGCGATGGCCTTGTCCGCAGCCGCCAAGGCCCCGATTGTGCTTCCAACCCGCAGCCCATCGGGAGGAGGCCGGTTTGATCAGGTCGGTGAAACGCGGGCTGGTCGTGCTCGCCGTGGTGGCCGCGACCATCCTGGGCGTGCGCATCTATGACTCGGAACGCGGGCCGGAGCTCGAGCCCTGGCACGTCTATGTGCCGCCCGAATTGAGCCGGGCCGAGATCGACAAGGCGGATTGGGCGGCCTATCTCGCCGCCGAAGCCAGGGTCTTCGAAGCTCTGCGGATCAATGTCACGCAAAGGCTCGACCCGGTGGACCGCATTCCGATCAATCGCTATTTCGACGGCAGCCCGGTCTATCCGGGTCGCTTCGGCCGCGATTGGAACCGCTCCTTCGTGCTGGAGCCGGCGGGAGCGACGGGCGGCGCCGTCGTGCTGCTCCACGGGCTGACGGATTCGCCCTACAGCGTCCGCCACATCGCCGAGCGCTACCGCGCCCGTGGATATCTGGCCATTGCCGTGCGGCTGCCCGCCCATGGCACGGTTCCCGCAGCTTTGACCGATATTGCCTGGGAGGACTGGCTGGCGGCGACACGGCTGGCCGTGCGGGAAGCGCGCAGGCGCGTCGGGCCGTCCAGGCCTTTGCACCTTGTCGGTTATTCCAATGGCGGGGCGCTGGCGCTGAAATATGCGCTGGATGCGCTCGATGACCCGCAACTAAGCCGGCCGGACCGGCTCGTGCTGATCTCGCCGATGATCGGGGTCACCGGCTTTGCCCGCTTCGCGTGGCTTGCCGACTTGCCTGCGGTCTTCCCGGCCTTTGCCAAGGCCGCATGGCTCAACGTCCTGCCGGAGTTCAATCCGTTCAAATACAATTCCTTTCCGGTCAATGGCGCGCGCCAGTCGCACCGCCTGACCGCAGCCCTCCAGCGGGCCATTGCGCAAGCCGCCGGCGCGGGCAAATTGAGCCGCCTTGCGCCGATCCTGACGTTCCAGTCGGTCATCGATTCCACGGTCAGCACCCAGGCGGTCGTCTCGGCGCTCTATGCCCAGCTCCCCGCCAATGGCAGCGAACTGGTGCTGTTCGATCTCAACCGGGCCGCCAAGCTCGGCCTGCTGTTCCGTCCGGCGACCGAGACCGTGCTCAGTCGGTTGCTGCCAGTTGCGCCGCGCCGTTTTCGCACCACCGTCATCGCGAATGCCGATGCCGGAACGGGCGGGATGGAGGCGCGGACGACGGAAGCCGATGCGGTGACGGAGCGAGCCGCGCGCCTCGACCTGTCCTATCCCGGCGACGTCTATTCGCTGTCGCATATCGCTTTGCCTTTCCCGACAAGCGACGCGCTTTACGGGGCCGATCCCGATGCCGGCGAGACATACGGCGTCCGCCTCGGCTCTTTCGCGGCACGGGGCGAAAGCGGCGCTCTGGTCATCAATCTGGATTCCCTGCTCCGGATGACGTCGAACCCGTTCTTTCCCTATCTGATGGCCAGGATCGAAGAGGGGATCCCCACGGCCGTCGGTGCCGCGCCGCGGCGCCCGTGAACGGCCACCGCATCGTGTCGTGCACGCAGGCCACGGGGCAGGGGCATGAAACACAACCCGCCGACAGGGGTTGTTCCCGGTGATCGCCGTGTCGCGATCATCTGGGGCGACCTCGATAGCACCGCGGAGTTTCATGGCCTGTTGCCGACAGCTTTTCGATCACCTTTCCTGGATGCCGCCCTGGCTGATCAGCGGGCTCCTGCTTCTTATCGCCATCGCGGCGGCGGTCCTGGCTCACCGGATCGCCTTTCGCATGGCCACCGAACTCGTCCGCAACCGCGACCTGTTCTGGCGGTCGATCGTGTCGCGCAACCGGCGGCCGCTGCGGCTCGCCTTCGTGGTCGCGACGGTGCTGATCGTTCAGCCGCTGGCGCCGCTGACGCCGGAACAGGCGGCGATGGTTCACCAGGTGGTCGTGCTCGGTTCGGTCGTCCTGCTGGCCTGGACGGCGCATACCGCGCTGCATGTCTGGACCGTCGTCTATCTCCGGCGGTTCAAGCTCGATTCGAGCGACAACCTGCTGGCGCGCAAGCACGTGACGCAGACCCATATCCTGCAGCGCGTCGCGACGATCCTGATCGTGGCGGTGGCGATCGCGTCCTGCCTGATGACCTTCGATGGCGTGCGGCAATATGGCGTCAGTCTTCTGGCCTCCGCGGGCGTGGCGGGGGTGATCGCCGGCCTTGCCCTGCAGCCGGTGCTGAAGAATATTTTCGCCGGCATCCAACTGGCGATCACCCAGCCCATCCGGATTGACGACGCCCTGCTGGTGGAAGGCGAGTGGGGCAATGTCGAAGAGATCACCGCGACTTATGTGGTCGTTCGCGTCTGGGACCTCCGGCGCCTGATCCTGCCGCTCAGCTATTTCATCGAGCGTCCCTTTCAGAACTGGACGCGCGAGGAGGCGAGCCTCATCGGAACCGTGATGATCTATCTCGACTATACCGCGCCGGTTCAGGCGATCCGCGCCAAGGTCGAGGCCGTCGTCGCGTCCTCGCCGCTATGGGACCGGCGCGTCGTCAACGTGCAGGTCACCGACTTCAGGCAGACCTGCCTGGAGCTCAGGATTCTCGCCTCGGCCTCTGATTCGCGGCGCACGTTCGACCTGCGCTGCGCCATTCGCGAACAGATCATCGGTTATCTGCAGGCGGAACATCCGGCCTGCCTGCCGCGCCACCGCGCCGAACTCACGGATCGTCGCACCTAGCCAGGTCGCCACCAGGCAAGGCGCAGCAAACCGTTGCTCTTACGGGGCCAGATTTCACGGCGGCATGGGCAATGTGGTGCTCTGTCATGATCCAGACAGCCGGCCGGGCCGTATCATAGATTGCGATTGCAGACTTCCATTGGCCCACGCCCGAAGCGGACGTGGGCCTTTTTTTGTGTACGGCGGTTGTCCAGGGCCATCCGGTCCGCCGCTTCTCGCCTGCCTCGCCGCCTCAATGCCCGCGCATGCGCCAGGCCAGCAGTCGCCGCTCGACCTCGCCGATACAGGCCGCCGCGAGATAGCCGATCAGGCCGAGCAGCATGACGCCGGCGAACAGGTCGGGCGCGCGGAACATGCGCGCCGAGATCAGGATCCATTGGCCGAGCCCGTTCAGGCCGGCGACGATCTCGCAGACCACGGAGAGGATGAGCGCAACCGTCAGGCTGATCCGCATGCCCGCGAGAATGTCGGGCATGGCCGAGGGCAGGGCGATTTTGAAGATGGTCTCCAGGCGCGACAGGTTCAGGCTGCGGGCGACCTCGTAGAGCCGGGGCTCGACCGCCGCGAAGCCGTGAATGGTAGCGAGCAGCATGGGCCAGAGCGTGCCGAAGGCGATGACGAAGATCGCCATGGCCTCGCTCAGGCCGTAAAGCGCGATGGCCACGGGAATGATGGCGGAGACCGGCAGGGGCCGCAGGAATTCCAGCGACGGCGCGACATAGATGCGTGCGCGCCTGGACGAGCCGATCAGCGAGCCGAGCACGATGGCGGCGAGCGAGGCGGCGAGCCAGCCGAACGCCATGTGCTGCAGCGTGCCAAGGACCTTGGCGCCGAGGTCACGCGCGGTGAAGCCGCGCACCAGGGCCGCCCAGGCGCGGTCCGGGCCGGGCAGGAAAACCGGCGAGATCAGCTGCGAATTGGCCAGCCATTGCCACAGCATGACAAAGCCGGCGGCGACGGCGAGGCTCGCGAGGCGCCAGAGCATTTGCGACGACAGGCTCACAGCTCGCCCTCCACAATGGCCGCGCGGCCGAAGAAGCGGCGCTGCGCGAACAGAAGCGTCGCATTCCAGAGGAACCCGACAATGCCGATCCAGACGAGATAGGCGAGCATCAGGTCCGGCCGAAGCGCCTGCTGCGCGGTCATCATGGCAAAGCCCAGGCCCATCGGATTCATGGTGATTTCGACCGTGACCGCGACGATCAGCGCCGCGCCGGCCGCCAGGCGAAAGGCGATGAAGATCCGCGGAAGCGCCGCCGGGATGACGATCTTCCAGATGCGCGCGACGGGCGACAGGCGCAGCGCCCGCGCCACCTCCAGGAGCCTCGGCTCGACCCCGCGGACCGCCGCGCGGGTCATGATCAGGGTGGCGAAGGTGCAGGTCTTCGCGACGATCGAGAATTCCATCATGTAGCCGAAGCCGAAGACCATCAGCGCGATCGGCAGCAGGGCGACGGAGGGGATCGGGCGAATGGATTCGACGGTGACCTCCATCAGCCGGTCGACCGGCGGCAGCAGGCCGAGCAGCAGGCCGAGAACCAGCCCGATCGAGACGCCGATCACCAGGCCGGTAAAGGCGCCGATCAGGGTCTCGCCGGTGGCCGCCAGCATCGAGCCGTCGGCGAGCGCCGCGGCCAGCGCGACGATGACCTGGCTCGGCGGCGCCAGCGACTCGCTCTGGATCCCGGACCAGCGCAGCCAGGCCTCCATGGCGAGCACGGCGGCGAGCGGCAGCAGCAGTCCCTTCAGTCGGTCGTTGTTCATGCCGGCCCCTCAGCTTTCCGAAGCCTTGATGAAATCGAACAGGGTGCGCCTCAGGCGCAGGAATTCGGGATCCTCGCGTGTCGTCAGCTGATCGCGCGGCCGGGGCAGGTCGATCTTGAGCTCGATGCCGATGCGGCCGGGATGCGGCAGCAGCCCGATCACCCGGTCGCCGAGATAGATCGCCTCTTCGAGATCGTGGGTCACGAACAGCACGGTCGCGCCGGTCGCGGCCGCCAGCGACAGGACCTCGTCCTGCAGCGATTGGCGCGTCATGGCGTCGAGCGCGCCGAACGGCTCGTCCATCAGCAGGGCACGCGGGTCTTGGGCCAGGCAGCGGGCGATCTGCAGCCTTTGCTGCATGCCGCCCGACATCTCGGTCGGATATTTGTGTGCATGGTCGGGCAGCCCGACCTTGGTCAGGTAGTCCTGGATCAGCGCGCCACGCCGTGCCTTCGGCACCTTGGCCGCCTCCAGCGCCAGCGACACGTTGCCGGCCGCCGTGCGCCAGGGCAGCAGCGCCTTGCCATAGTCCTGGAAAATGATCGCGATGTCCTGGCGCGGCGACAGCATAGGCGCGCCGGCGAAAGTGACCGTGCCGCCGGTGGGCTGGTAGAGCCCGGCGGCGAGGCGCAGCGCCGTGGTCTTGCCGCATCCGGATGCGCCGATGATGCAGACGAACTCGCCCTTGCCGATCTGGAAATCGATATTCTCGACGATCGTCTTGGCGCCGAGCGTCAGGCTGACGCCGGAAAAGTCGAAATGCGGCTCGGCGATTCCCGGGCTTCGGGGCGCGGGCTCGGCGGTCCGCTGGCTTTGGCTCGGGCTGGACACGTTCATTTGGGGACCTGGGGGTAGACGATGTCGAGGGTTGTCCTGAGATGCGAGGACAGGGCCTCGCTCGCGGCGGCGAAATCCTGCGACAGCACGCTGTCGGCCAGCTTCTGGTGCGACCGGATGAACCGGTCGGGATCGGAAAGGCTCCGCATCATCACGCGGCGATAGCGATAGGCCTGGTCGTAGAGGTTCGAGATCGCCTCGGTCAGCCGGGGTGATCCGCAGCCGCTGATCAGCGACGAGTGAAAGGCCTTGTGCAGCGTGTCGAATTCTTCCGTGCCTTCGCCGAAACTCTCGCCTTGGCGTTCGACATAACGGCGCAGGCGGTGGAGGCTGGCCAGGATGCCGGCCTCCCAGGTGTCGGCGCGATGCGCGATCGACAGGCGCAGCGCCTCCATCTCGACGAGCACGCGCACCTGCGTGATATCGAGCAGGTCCTCGCGGCTGACGCTCGCGACGCGGAAGCCTCGCTGGCCGATGGCCAGGATCAGGCCGCGCGAGACCAGCCGCGACAGGGCCTCGCGCAGCGGCGTCGCGCCGATCTCGTAGCGCTCGACCAGTTCGACGATCCTCAGCCTTGCGCCCGGCGTCAGCGCCCCCGCCAGGATGTCGCGCTGCACCAGGGCAATGGCCCGGTCGGTCAGCGTGTCGCTGGAATGCCCGTCCTGGGCGGGGTCGCTGGCTGGGGACGTCATCGCCTGGTTCCTATTCGAGGATGAGCTTGCCGAGATCGGGATTGCCCTGCAGCAGGTTCTGCTGGGCCATGACGGTCACCCACCAGGACAGCATGGAGCTGGTCAAGGCCGGCGCGGCATGGCTGCGCGGGCTCGACCTGACGAGATCCATCTGCTGCCGGGTGAAGCGGGCGATCGATTCCGAGGCCTTGTCCGGATCGTTGTTGACGATCTCGGCCGCCTCGCGAATGCCGGCGCGGAACGCGCTGATGACCTGCGGATTTTGCGCCGCCCAGGTCCGGGACGCGGCATAGAAGATGATCGGGTCGTTGCGGCCGAGTTCCGCGACATAACGAGCGCCCACCGAGCCGACGCCGGCATTGAGCATGCGGGTCACGATCGGCTCGCCGGACAGCACGGCATCGACGGCTCCGGACCGCAGGATGTCGCTCATGGTCGGGAAGGTCACTTCGACGAAATTGACCTTGGCCGGATCGACGCCATTGTCCATCAGCCATTTGACGAAGAGCACGTGGAGATAGGCGCCGAAGCCGGGCGCGCCGACCTTCTTGCCGATGAAATCGGCCGGTTTGGTCAGGCTGAGGCCGTTGCGCACGACCACCGCGGTAAACTGGTTGTTGGCGGGCGTCATGGCGGACGCGCCGGCGATGCCGACCAGCCCGAGGCCGCCGTCGGCCGCCTGCAGGAACACCGTGGCGGTCGGCCCGCCGATCTGGATCGAGTTGGACATGAGGGCCGCTGGGATGTTCGAGTTGATGCCGATCAGCACCATCTCGGCGTCGAGGCCGAGCCGCTTGAAGATCCCCTGATCGATCGCGACCATGGCGGATGCGCAGTCGGTGGTCGCGGTGCAGCCGATCTTGACCCTTTGCTGTGCCTGGGCCGCGCCGGCGAGCAGCATGGTCACGCCCGCGATCGTCCCGATGAGTGATTTCAACATGTGTCTGGCTCCTCCCAGATGATCAAGCCTTTGGCTTGACTCGTTCATTTTATCGATATTCTGTACGTATATATTTATTTAGGCAAGAAGGAGCGACCATGAAACTCGCGACGTTTCGACACAGCGGCAAGGCCCGTATCGGCATCGTTCATTCCGGCGACAGCCGGGTCTTCGACCTGGCATCGGCGGCGGATCGCGCCGGTGCGCCCAACCCGGCCTTCCAGTCGATGCTCGACCTGATCGACGGTGGCGATGCCGCGCTCGACCAGGCGCGCCGGCTGTTCGACAGCCGCTCCGGCGAGGCCGACCTGTCCCGGGACCTCGCGGCCGTCGAGCTCCTTTCCCCGCTGCCGGAGCCCCGGCAGATGCGCGACGCCATGTCGTTCCAGAAGCACATTCTGCAGGGCGGCCGGGGCATGGAGAAAAACGCCGCGCGCCGGAAAGGCGATATGGCGGAGCTCGCGCGGCTGAATGCCCTGCCACTCGGCGAATTGCCCGAGGTCTACCGGCAGGTGCCGATCTATTACATCACCAATCGCTTCAGCGTCGCCGGCACAGGGGCGACGGTCAAATGGCCGAAATACAGCCAGATCATGGATTACGAGCTGGAGCTCGCCTGCATCACCAAGGGCAGGGGATCTGATATCGATGCGAAGGCGGCAAAGGACCATATTTTCGGCTTCACCATTTTCAACGACTTCTCGGCGCGCGACGCCCAGCGCATCGAGATGGCCGGCCGGCTCGGCCCCTCGAAGGGCAAGAGCTTCGACGGCGGCAATGTCATCGGCCCCTGGATCGTCACGCCCGACGAGATCGGCGACCCCTATCGCCTGGCCATGAAGGCGCGGGTCAATGGCGAGACGCGCTGCGATTCCACCAGCGAGGGCATGCTGTTTTCGTTCGAGGAGCTGATCGCCCATATCTCGCGCGACGAGACCCTGATGCCCGGCGAGTTCATCGGCTCGGGCACCGTCGGTAACGGTTGCGGATTGGAGCTCGGGTTGTTTCTCGAACATGGCGACACGGTCGAGCTCGAGATCGAGAAGATCGGCGTCCTGAAGAACCGCGTCGAGCGACAGAACACCTGACGCGAGCGCGGCCTGACACGATTGCGGCGGCCGCTCGTCCGGGATGATGCCTCAAGGCGATCCCGCGCCCGGCCGCCGTCACGACCAAGAAAACAGCAATCAGGAACCCAGGAGAAACGCCATGTCACGCCGATTGGTCGATATTTCGGTGCCCTTGCAGAACGACGTGCCGGCCGATCCGCCCGGCGGCCATCCGACCATCGAATATATCGACCACCAGCAGGGCATGGATCGCATGCTCAAATTCTTCCCCGGGCTGAAGCCGCAGGACCTGCCCGACGGCCAGGCCTGGGCGGTCGAACGGGTGACCCTTTCGACCCATAACGGCACCCACCTGGATGCGCCCTGGCACTATCACCCGACGATGAACCGCGGTGAGAGGTCCTGGACGATCGACGAGGTGCCGCTCGAATGGTGCCTGCAGCCGGGCGTGAAGCTGGACTTCCGCCATTTCGCCGACGGCTATGTGGTGACCGCCGCCGATGTCGAGCGCGAGCTGGAGCGGATCGGGCACACGCTGAAGCCGTTGAACATCGTCGTGGTCAATACCAGCGCCGGCGTCAAGTTCGGCCGGCAGGACTATGTCAATTCGGGCTGCGGCATGGGCTATGAGGCGACCATGTACCTGCTCGAACGCGGCGTCCGGGTCACCGGCACGGATGCCTGGAGCTGGGACACGCCTTTCGTCTATACGGCAAAAAAATATGCCGAGACGGGGGACGCCAGCCTGATCTGGGAGGGCCACAAGGCGGGCCGGCACATCGGCTATTCGCATATCGAGAAGCTGCACAATCTCGAGCAGCTGCCGTCGACCGGTTTCACCGTGTCCTGTTTCCCGGTGAAGATCGAACGCGCCTCGGCCGGATGGACGCGGGCGATCGCCATCATCGACTAGTGTTGCGGCAGGGTGATCATGACGGTTTGAGTGCCGCGAGCGGATCAATGCGTGGATGCCCGGGACAAGCCCGGGCAAGACGAAGCGGCGCCCGAATAGTGAGTTTGTGCCAAGCCGTCATCGTCGCGCTCTGGTCGTCATGGCCGGGCTTGTCCCGGCCATCCACGCATTCGGCTGTTCGCCCTCGAAGGTACCAAAAAGGCGTCAGCTCATTCGCCCGACCCAAGAGCCATAGCCACCGCGACGGGAACGCTGGCTCCGACATGAATGCCGGCTGAACCTACAGTTCAAATCGCGTTTGATCTTGCCAGGTTACTTTGGGGCATGTGTCGGTATCGAGTTCTGGACATGCTCATCAGGTGCGTCGTGCGGGCGTCGTTGGTCCTGGCACTGGTCGGAACACCCATACTGGCTCCTATCTTCGCCATTGTCCTTCTGTCCGGGGACCGCCTCTCCGCGACAGGGGCGCCGCCTTCCGCCGTTCTGAACATGCTGCCCGGCGCCCGGGATTGAACCGCGAGCCGGCCACCGGCACGAAGGTCGATCCAGCACGCATTCCCTGACGGTTATTCTCGTCTTGGCCGGGCTTGTCCCGGCCATCCACGAATTCGACACGGTTGCCGATGGCCGGGACGAGCCCGGCCAGGGCGACGCGGGGCGTGCTGGAAGACGGCCGCGAACGGCTTCTACGATCGCGCCGACCGCGACGATCGCGCGAGCCAGGTGCGCCAGGCGTTCTCGTCACCATGGAAGACGTTGAGGTCGATCCGGCCGGTCACGCCATGCGAGAGGCCCGACCCGGAATATTGCCAGAACACCCAGTTGCGGCCCGGATAGACCCTGGAGGGATGCTGCGCCACGGCGCGCAGCCAGAACGGATAGTCCTGGAAGGCGCCGCGCAGATTGTCGCGGTAGAAGTCCGGGGCCGTATAGATGATCGGGCGCTGGCCGTAGTGGGCCTCGAGCCGCTCCATGAAGACCCGCATCTTTTCCAGCACCTGCTCGCGCGACGGACGCCGCGTGCAGCGGGACTCGCCGTTCCACTCGACGTCGATGACCGGGGGCAGGGCGCCCTCGACGCGCGGGACATTGCGGATGAACCAGGCGGCCTGTTCGCTCGCGGACCTGCACCAGTAGAAGAAATGATAGGCGCCGCGCCTCAGGCCTGCGGCCTCGGCGGCGTGCCAGTTGCGGTGGAACATCGGGTCCAGGTGATCGCCGCCGTCGGTAGCCTTGATATAAGCGAAGTTGGCGCCCTGGCTGCGCAGCTTCACCCAATCGATCTCGCCTTGCCAGCGCGAGACGTCGACACCGTGAACCGCCAGCCTGCGTGGCGACGCCGCGCCGAAATTGATCGGCTTGGCATCGCGAAAGCGCCGGCTATGCACCTCTACGGCATCCGCCGCCAGCCGCCGGATGGCCGCGGGGGCGCCGTTCATGGCCACCTGGGTCGGGCGGCTGACGGGCAGGGGCGCATAGGATGTGCCCGTCGTCATCGACACTGGCGTCGGCCTCTCCTCGGAGAACGCCGGTGCCGCCGCCGCGGGGGCGGCCGCCACCGGCCGCGCGACCGACCCTGTCGTTTCGACGGGCGATTGTTGCGGGTCGGCGGCCTCGAGGCGCGAGCTGACGGCGCATCCGGCGAGGCCGGGACATGCGAACAGCAGGGCGGCGATATAAGTAACGCGTATGTTCATTCAGATCGTCTGTGCGGCAACGAGAGGTGTTTTTCGTCTCGGTGTGACATTTTGCCCGAACGGCCAATGCGTCTTTAAAAATTACACCATCCGCCGCTCGCGAAGAGTTGCTTCCGCGTGAAAAGATTCAATTTTAGATGTTATGATTTATGAAACATAAACACTGAGGGTAGCCGATCTTGCGCTCCCGGGGGGCGATCTCCGGGATATTTGTTTCAGCGCCACACGGGCATGGGATGACGCAGCGCGGCGAGAATTTGTGCGACCGGACGTAGCGTTGCCGCGCCGCTGTTAACTACAAAAGAGGTAAATCTCCGCGATTATCGCAAGGGCAAGGCCCGTCGGAGCGTCGGAGAGTTTTCGTGCAGCAAGCAACGTCCCATTGTCCCCTGGGCATCAGGGTCGACCGGCGCCGGCTCCTGATCGGTTCGGCGGTTTCGGCCTTGCTCGTCGGCGGCGGCCAGCAGGCTTTGGCGCAGGGGCCCCGGCGCCCGGCGGGCGATGCCGGACGAAGCGGCAACGCCGCGGCGCCTTATCGTCCGCAGGCGGGAGCAAACAATACTCCGGTCCTGGGAACGGATACCGTGGCAGGCCTCGAGCGCGCCATCGACGCCTATGCGGGCATCGTCTCCCGCGGTGGGTGGCGGCCGGTCCCCGGGGCTGAGAGGTTGCGCATCGGCGCGCGCGGGCAGGGCGTCTCATTGCTGCGGGCACACCTGGCCGTGACCGGCGACCTCGGCGGCAATAGCGGCGGCGATCTCTTCGACAATGCGGTCGAGACGGCGGTCAGGCGGTTCCAGATGCGCCACGGCATATCGCCCGACGGCCAGGTGCGCGCATCGACGCTTGCCGCCTTGAATGTACCGGCCGAGACGCGGCTGCGGCAGCTCGAGACCAATCTCGTCCGGGTGCGGGCCTATTCGGGCTTTCTCGGCCACCGCTATGTCGTTCTCAATATTCCCGCGGCCGAGGCCGAGGCGGTCGAGGACAATGTCGTGGTGTCGCGCCATGTCGCGATCGTCGGCAAGGCCGACCGCCAGTCGCCGGTCATTTCCAGCCGCATCGCCGATATCAATTTCAATCCCTATTGGACGATCCCGCCATCGATCATTCGCCGCGACCTCATCCCGAAAATGCAGGCCGAGCCGGATTATCTGTTCAGGAACCGGATCCGGATCTTCAACGCCGAGGGCCAGGAACTCGACGCCGCCTCGGTCAACTGGAATTCGACTGAGGCCTTGCGGTACCGGTTTCGCCAGGACCCGTTCGAAGGCAATTCGCTCGGCAATGTGCGCATCAACATTCCGAACGTCCACGCGGTCTATATGCACGACACCCCGGCCAAGGGGCTGTTCGACGAGGACCAGCGGTTTCACTCCTCCGGCTGTGCCCGCATCCAGGACATCCGGGGCCTGATCGCCTGGGCCCTGCAGGGCACTCCGTGGACCCGCAGCGAGATCGACCAGGTCCTGCAGACGGATGAGCGGATCGACGCGCGCCCGGCACAGCCGATACCGGTCTATTGGGTCTATGTGACCGCCTGGGCCAGTCCCGGCGGCGTGGTGCGGTTCCGGCAGGACGTCTATGAGCGCGACGGTGTTCCCGCTCAGCTCGCCCTCAGCCCGCAACGCTAGGGCCGGGGCGTCCTCAGATCCGCCGCGCGCTCGCCACGCCGAAATGGCAGATGCCTTCGCCGGGCTTGGCAGCCGCATGGGGGAAAATGATGTAGCCCGGGCAGGGGGCCGTCACCGGCTCGCCATTGGCGCGCCGGGCGATGAGGGCGCCGGCGGCGACCGCGTCGCCGGTCCGCCAGCTGCCTTCCAGGCGGTCGCCTTCCGCCTCGCAGACGATGATGTCGACGACATGGATGACCGTCTGCGGCCGCCGTTCCGGGCGCGGCCCGTCGGTCAGGCCAAGATGGGCGAGCGTGTTGACGATGGCCGCATAACCGACCTCGGTCGAGGCCGGGTCGTCATGCGAGCCGCATTCGAGCGTCACGCCGTAGCCGCCTGAGAAGCGGATATATTCGGTCGTCCCGTAGCCCTCGGATATCGCGACTGCGGGAAGGCCGATGCGCGCCCGCGCCGCGAGCAGGCGTGCGTAGTTTTCGAGCCAGCCGTGAATGGCGATGCCGGTGCCGAGGCAGGCGGCCAGCGCACCCTCGGCTTCGGCATGGCGGAAGGCTTCCAGGGTGCCTTGATTGTTCTCGGGGCCGAAAAACACGAAGGGCTCGCCCTCGCTGCGGAACGAGTGCACGTCGAGCAGCACGTCATGCCGGCGCAGCAGGGCGCAGAGGCGATTGCCGATCCGGTCCTCATAGTCGACCGGCGCGGGCTTTTCGCGCAGGTCGCGATTGAGGTTGCGGTCGCCTTCGCGGGTCTGTTGCAGATAGGCCTTGGGATTGGCCACGGGCACGAAGGTCACGTCGCCGCGCCGGATCAGGAGCTCGCCCGACCGGCACGCGGCCATGGCGCGGCGGATCGCGTTGGGGCCGCAATTCTCGTTGCCGTGGACCGCGCCGAGCACGATCAGGGCCGGACCGGTGCCGAGGCCGGAGAGGCTGACGCTCTCCAGGGGCCCGTTCAATGCGACGTCGCGTTCGGTCTCGCGCAGGCTGGGGTTCTCGCTCAAAGCACTGTCCTTTCCGAATCCGGCGCGAATGTCTCCACAGCCCGGCCTTGGAGGCAAGCGCCGCGTCGGGTCTTCCGGCCCTGGCCCGGAGTGTTTCGAGGCCCAGCGCCGTCGCAATCCCTGTCTGCCACGCCACGGTAGCGCGAACCTCCGGTTGATGATGACGGAGGGCCGTGGCACACAGGCGCGGCAAGACGCTCATGGCCATTGGACGCGCAGCCTTCAGCGCCATGGCGGCGGTCGGTCTCAGATGTTCGGGGCAGGCGATGTTGAAGCAATTCGGCCCGGATATCTGGATCGCCGATGGCACGGACGTCGTCGTTGCCGGGTTTCACTATCCGACCCGGATGGCCGTCATCAGGCTGGCGAACGGGCACCTGTTCATCTGGTCCCCGATAGCGCTGACGGAGGGGCTGCGGGCCGCGGTGGATGGTCTCGGCGAGGTCCGGCACGTCATTGCCCCCAATTCGCTTCACCATCTGTTTCTCGCCCCGTGGAGAGAGGCTTACCCCGACGCCATGCTCCATGCCCCGCCGGGCCTGCGCAGGAAGCGCCGGGATATCGCCTTCGATGCCGACCTCGGGGATGTGCCGGGCCCGGATTGGGCCGGCGCGATCGAGCAGGTCCAAGTCCAAGGCAATCTGATCACTACGGAGGTCGTGTTCTTCCATGTCGGCAGCGGCACCGTGCTCTTCACCGACCTGATCCAGCAGTTTCCCGCGGGCATGTTTTCCGGCTGGCGGTCGGTCGTCGCGAAGCTGGATCTCATGGTCGCGCCCGAGCCTTCGGTGCCACGCAAGTTTCGGCTCGCTTTCGTCAACCGGCGCGCGGCGCGGGCCTCCCTTGAGCGCATTTTCGCATGGCCCGCCGAGAAGGTGCTGATGGCCCACGGCACACCGGTCGAGACCGATGCCCGGGGCTTTCTGCGTCGTGCGTTCTTATGGCTGGCCGGATGATGCGGCAAAGCGCGGCCGACATACCGGCTCGGCGCTGTCGCCAGAACTTCCAATCCGGCGTTGATCCTGTCAGGCTCCCGCGATGCGACCTCTCCGGTATTCCATCAATGTCACTTTGGACGGCTGCTGCGATCATCGGGCAATTCCCGCGGACGAGGAGTTGCATCGCCACGCGGTCGAGAACCTCGACCGGGCCGACGCCCTCCTCTTCGGACGGCTGACCTACGCCATGATGGAGGCCGCGTTCCGGCCGCCGGCGCAGGCGGGAGCGAGGCCTGATTGGACGGAGGCCTTCGCCCGGACGATCGACGCGGCGAAGAAATATGTCGTGTCGAGCACCTTGGACCGAGTCGATTGGAATGCCGAGCTCGTGCGCGGCGATCTCGCGAGCGCCGTCCGGGAGCTCAAGCGGGCGCCCGGCAAGGGACTGCTCGTGGGCGGCGTGAAGCTGCCGCTGGCCTTGGCCGCGCTGGGGTTGATCGACGAATACGAGTTCGTAATTCACCCAAGGCTGGCGGGGCATGGGCCGACATTGTTCGCGGGGCTATCGAGGCATATCGACTTGAAGCTCGTGAGCCGGCTCGAGCTCGGCTCCGGGGCGGTGGCGATGCGGTATGAGCCTCGCGCCGGCGACTGGCACCAAAGACGCGAATAAATGCTCGCCCGCGGTTGCCGGTCCCGCCGCGGCCCCTCGAATGCCTGCCGATCTGGGTAAGGCCGGTCGGATCTGCCTTTGGCCTGTCCCGGACGCGGCTCGGCCCCCGATGGCGTTCCAGAGACCAGCCCAGGGCAGGCTTATCCCAGGCTATTACGAGTTCATGCCCTGATGCGGTCCGTCCATCAGCCGGAGTGATGGTCGTCCGGGGCGGTGTTCCTCGATTTCCGTGCGGTTTCGGCCGAGCTCCTTGGCGCGGTAGAGCGCCCGGTCCGCCAGCGCGATGAGTTCCTCGGGGCAACCTTCCAGCCGGGGCGTGACGCAGGCGACCCCCACGCTCAGGCGCGGTCCTGACGGCGCCTCGCCGGGCTCGGCCTGGGCGAGACGCTGGCGCACCATGTCGGCCACCCGCACGCCGCCTTCGGCCGAGGTCCCCGGCAGCAGGATCGAGAATTCGTCGCCGCCGTAGCGCGTACCGTGATCGCCCGGCCGCCGGATACTGCCCTTGATCGCCGATCCCAGCGCCTGAAGCAGCTTGTCGCCGGCCTGATGGCCATGCTGGTCATTATAGGTCTTGAAATGGTCGACATCGAGCATGACGAGCGCCAGCGGTTCGTGGGCGCGTGCGGCGCGCCCCCACTCGTGATCGAGCGTCTCGTTGAAATGTCGGCGATTGGACAGGCCGGTCAGGCCGTCCGTGGTGGCCAGCAGCTCGAGCTCGGCTTCGGTCTCCGCGCGCCGCTTCAGTTCGCGCGCCAGATAGACGGCCAGCGTGACGGTCAGCGCGCAGAGCACGGCGACCAGCAGGCTGACGATCGAGGCGTAACGGCGCCAGGAGGCATAGATGTCGGCCAGCGACTGGCCGACCACGACGACCAGCGGCAGGTCGCCGACCTGGCTATAGACCATCAGCCGGTCGATGCCGTCGGAGACGACGCGGACCTCGTAGCGGCCGTCCCTTGCCTCGGCATAGTTCTTGAACAGCTCGGTCGGCCGGAGATTCCAGCCGAGCAGATCCTCGCGGAAGGGCCAGCGCATGAGCATGACGCCGTCGGTCCGCACCAGCGTGATCAGGCCGTCCGTGCCGAGAAAGGTGTCCTTGAACAGCGTGTGGAAATATTCCAGGCGCAGCGCGCCCAGCGCCACGCCGGCGAAGGAGCCGTCGGGATGTGACAGGCGCCGGCTGACGCCTGCGCTGAGCTGCCCGGTGATCGGATCCTCATAGGGCCGGCTGATATAGAGCTCGTTCGACGGATTGGCCTTGTGGAACTGGAAATAGTCGCGATCGCTCAGATTGACGGACAGTGGATAGAGCGTTCGCGAATCCAGTTGCACCTCGCCGGTCTCGTCGATGACCATGATGCCGCCGAGATGGCGCGCGGTGACCGACCGGTCGAACAGAATGATGTGGCGCAGCTCCGGGCCGAGCTGGTTGATGTCGGGACGCTTCAGTCCCTCGACGACCGCCGACAGCGACAGGTCGACGCTCTCGATGTTGCGCACCGTGTCCGCCTCGATCGCGGCGACCAGGCTGGTGGCGGTCAGCGCCGCACGCTCGAGTGCCGCGTGGCGTGCCTCGGTCAGCACATGGGCGCACAGCGCGCAGAAGCAACCGGCAATCACGACGATCGGCACGACCCAACGCAAGGTCGGCCTCTCGCTTGCCCAGTGTGTCATCCAACGCCCGCGCGGCATGTCTTGCACTGTTCCCTGCAGAATCCGGGATAATGCCGGATATGGCTCTACCGAATATTAATGGGCGACCGCGAAGCCTGTCCCAATGGCCCTTTCGTCTTGTTGCTTATAGCAGATCGCGGGCGGGCCACGTCTTGCAATCGGCGATCGCTGGCCGCGTCCGGCATGATCGCGGCAACCAGGGCGTTTCCCGCATCACCAACAGGCTCGATCGGCGGTGAGAGGCGGCGTCGGTCCGTGCGTCTAGACGGTTTGCCCGAAGCGAGGTTCCGTTCCCGCCAGCAGCCGGCGAATATTCGCGCGATGGCGCAGGATCACGTAGAGGCCGCCGGCAATCACCAGGAGCCGGTAGGGCAGGGGCTGCTCCAGACCACAGATGAGGGCGATGGCTGCGAGCGCCGCCAGCATCGAACCGACGGAGACGATCCGGAAGGCCGCCAGCGCGCCCCCAAAGACCATTGCCGCTCCCAGTCCCACCGGCCAGGATATTGCCAGCAGCACGCCGAGCCCCGTCGCGGCGGATTTTCCGCCGGTGAAATTCAGCCAGATCGAACGGGCGTGCCCCAGCAGGGCGGCAAGTCCGGCCAGGCACACGGCCCAGGGCATCCAGGCTTGCAGATCCGCCGCTGCCGGCGGCGTGACCGACGGCAATGTGGCGAGCCAGGGATAAAACCAGCGGACAAAGACGATCGCCGCCGCGCCTTTCAGAACATCCACCAGCAGCACGACGACGGCCGGCCATGTCCCCAAAGTACGCAGGACATTCGTTGCCCCGATCGATCGGGAGCCGTGCTCCCGCAGATCGATGCCCTTGAGCAGTGCCCCCGCCCAATAGCCCGTGGGGATGGAGCCGAGGAGATAGGCAACCGCCAGTCCGGCGACACTCGCTGTCCAGAACACCATGGGGCTCACCTCGGCGCAGCCATTTCGGCGATGATCACGTGGTCGTCCGCGTTCTCGGCGGTTTCGGTCATTGTCGACCGCGCCGAGGCGGATGATCGGTTGGCCGCGATCCGCTCTAGCATTGATATGCCGAGGAAGGCAGCTGCCGATCGCACGTCGATCCGCCCATGGCCGGGCGGCAATGGAACAGGCCTAATTGACCCCGCGCTCGCGGCCCGCCCAATAGGGATCGCGCAAATGCCGCCTGAGGATCTTGCCGGCGGCATTGCGCGGCAGGGCCGTGATGAAATCGACCGATTTGGGCGCCTTGAAGCCGGCGATCCGCGTGCGCGTCGCCGCGATGATGTCGGCGGCCGTCGCATTCGCTCCAGGCTTCAGCACAACCACGGCCTTCACCGCTTCGCCCCAGATGTCGTCGGGCACGCCGAACACCGCGGCCTCCGCGACGTCGGGGTGGTAGCAGACGGCGTTCTCGACCTCGGCGGGATAGATGTTTTCGCCGCCCGAGATGATCATGTCCTTCATCCGGTCATGGATATAGACATAGCCGTCGGCATCCAGGTAACCGGCATCGCCGGTGCGCAGCCAGTTGTCCGGGCCGAGCGTCCGGGCGGATGCCGCGGGCTGGTTCCAGTAGCCGACCATGTTGGCGTCCGAGCGCGTGGCGATTTCGCCGACCTCGCCGACAGGCAGCGGTTGGCCGGCTGCATCGAGAATAGCGATCTCGACGCCTGCCATGGCCTTGCCGGCCGAGCGTATGCGGGCGAGGCCCTCGACATGGTCCTCGGGTGCCAGCACGACCACCGTGCCGGTGGTTTCGGTCATGCCGTACATCTGCACGAAGCCGCAGCCGAACACCGCGAGACATTCCTTGAGCAGGGCGACGGGGATCGGCGAGGCGCCGTAGAGCATGTAGCGCAGCCGAGAATAATCGACCTGCCGCGCCCGGGGATGGCGCACCACGATCTGCATGGCGGCCGGCACGAGGAACAGCTTGGTGACCTCGAAGGTCTCGAAGAAGTCGAGTACGCGGCTCGGGTCGAACTCCCTGGCGATCACCCCCTTGGCGCCGTGATAGAGGCCCATCACGCCCCAGCCGGAGCCGCCGATGTGAAAGACCGGCATGGCGACCAGCGAGACGTCGTCCGCCGACCAGCGGTTCCAGTCCGGCGTGTCGACCTTGCCTTGCCGCCTCAGGCTGAGGAAGTTCAGGTGGCTGAGCATGACGCCTTTCGGATGGCCCGTCGTGCCCGATGTGTAGAGCTGGATCGCGACATCCCTCTCGCCGACCGGCCGATGCGGATCGGCCGGGCTCTGCGCGTCGCGCCAGGCGATGAAATCCGGCCAGTCGTCCTTGCCGCCTTCGGTGGTCATGAAGGTTCGCACGCCGGGCAGACCTGCTGCGATGGCGCCGATCTGCGCGATGCATTCGGGGCCGACAAAGACCGCCGCGGCCCGGCTGTCATTGATGATGAAGGCGATCTCGGGACCGGCGAGCCGCCAGTTGACCGGCGCCATCACGATCCCGGCCTTCATCGCGCCCAGCAGCAGCTCGAAATAGCTGTCGCTGTTCTTGCCGAGATAGCAGACCCGCTCGTCCGGCCGGATGCCGAGCGCCGCGAGGCCATTGGCGATACGGCTGGTGTGTTCGTCGAGGTCGGCGAAGCTGGTTTCGCGGCCTTCGAAATGAAAGGCGACCGCCTCGCCGCGCGCCTGCGCCTGCAGGCGGACCATGTCGACGAGTGTTGCCGGCTCATGGCTGTCGATCATGATGCCTCCCGCGTCAAAGGCCGAGCATCAGCTTGGCGATGATGTCGCGCTGGATCTCCGAAGTGCCGCCGAAGATCGTATAGGCGCGGCCGTTCAGATGTTCCGGCACGATCGGCAAGGCGGCTTCCGGGATGGCCGGCGCCTGGTTGATGGCATAGAGCGGCCGCATCGGCTCGACGGCGAGGGCGTCGAGGCCGATCACCTCGACGCCGAGCCGGGTCACGGCCTGGCGGATTTCGCTGACGCGCAGTTTCAGGAGCGAGGAGACCGCGCCCGGGTTCTGGCCGGTCTGCATGGCCGAGAGCAGGCGCAATTCGGTCATTTCCAGCGCATCGATATCGACCTCGATTTCCGCAGCGCCGAGCGCGATGTCGGGATCCTCGATGGCGTGTCCGGTCGCCGCGGAGCGGGCCAGCGCCAGCACCGCGTCGAGGCCCTGGCGCAGCTTCGCCGAAGCGATGCCCGAGCCGCGCTCGAATTCGAGCAGATATTTGCCATAGGTCCAGCCCTTGCCTTCCTCGCCGACGCGGTCGGCCACCGGCACCCGCACGTCGTCGAAAAAGACCTGGTTGACCTCGTGGTCGCCGCCGATGGTCAGGATCGGCCGGATCGAGATGCCCGGGCTCTTCATGTCGATCAGGATGAAGCTGATGCCGTCCTGCGGGCGGGCGCCGGTCTCCGTGCGCACCAGCGCGAACATGCGGTTGGCGTGATGGGCGTGCGTCGTCCAGATCTTGGTGCCGTTGATGACGTAATGGTCGCCGTCACGTACCGCGCGCGTCTTGAGCGAGGCGAGATCCGAGCCCGAGCCTGGCTCCGAATAGCCCTGGCACCAATAGTCCGCGCCGGACAGGATGCGCGGCAGGTAAAAAGCCTTCTGTTCCGCCGTTCCGAAACCGATGATCAGCGGGCCGACCATCTTGACGCCCATCGGCGAGACCGAGGGCACGCCGGCGCGGGCGCATTCGGTCTCGAAGATCCAGCGCTGGATCGGCGTCCAGCCGGTGCCGCCATGGTCGCGCGGCCAGCCGGGCGCGACCCAGCCTTTGGCGTGGAGCGCCTTTTGCCAGGGGGCGATGATCTCGGGATCGGAGAAGACCGAAGGCGTCAGCGCCTGGGCGCGCCTGATCTCGGGCGTCAGGTGCTCGGCGATGAAACCGCGGACCTCGGCTGCGAAGGCCTTGTCGTCGACACTGAGATCCATATCCGCTTTTCTCCCGTCGGAGCCGTTCAGCCGGTGGCCCCGGCCGCGCGGCCGAGGGCCGCATGCCGGCGGTAGTGATGGCTGCTGCCGCCGAACAGCGTCTCGAAGGCCAGCAGCCGCTTGAAATAGGCACCGATATCGAGCTCTTCGGTGACGCCCATGGCGCCATGGAGCTGCACCGCCTGTTCCGCGACGAACTGGGCGCATTTGCCGATCTTGGCCTTGGCGCCGGAGGCCGCGCGGCTCCGGTCGCGCGGCGCGGCGGAGGCCATGAGCGCCGCGCGCAAGGCCATCGACCGAGCCTCCTCGCAGCGGACCGACATGTCGACGAGGCGATGGCGGACGACCTGGTTGGCGGCGAGCGGCCGGCCGAACTGCTGGCGCGTCTTGACGTAGTCGAGCGTTCGGTCGAGCACGGCCTGCATCATGCCGACCGCCTCGGCACCGAGCGCGGCCAGCGCCCGGTCGACCACGGTCTCGATCGCTTCCAGGCTGTCCGGACTAGGGTCGACCTCGCCGAGGTGCGCATCGGGCGCCAGGCGGACATCGGCGAGATCGATGTTGCAGGCGCCGCCGCCGCCGAGCCGCGGATAGTCGCGCATCGTCAGGCCGGCCGCATTGGGCGCCACCAGGAACAACGCCAGCGGCCGGCCGTCCTCCTCGGCAAGGCGCGCGGAGACGATGATCCGTCCGGCCGCGCGGCCGTCGAGCACGGCGATCTTGTGTCCGTCGATGCGCCAGCCCTCGGGCGTTCGCCGCGCCAGGGTTTCAACCGTTGCCAGGTCGAAACGCGCGGCGCGTTCCGAATGGGCGAAGGCGAGATGCAGCTTGCCTGCGGCGACCTCGGGCAGAATGGCCTGCTTCTGCGTCTCGCTCCCGCAGGCAGCGACCAGTCCGGCGCCGAGGATGACGGTTGCCAGATAGGGCTCGCTGACCAGACCGCGGCCAAAGGCCTCCATGACGATGCCGGTCTCGACGGCGCCGCCACCGAGGCCGCCATGGGCCGGATCGATCGGCAGCGCCAGCCAGCCGAGATCGGCGAAGCGTCGCCAGGTGTCGGCGCTGAAGCCTGCCGGCTCGCCGGCGTTGCGGCGTCGCAGGTCCGCCGTATAGGTGTCGGCGACGAAGCGCTCGACGCTGTCGCGCAGCAGGCGCTGCTCGTCGGTCGGGTTGATATCCATGGGATGGTCAGGCGCGGTTGACGCGGTCGCGGTCGCGGCCGCCGCCGCCGGGCAAACGTGCCGGGTACGGCCGTGACGCCGAGGGATCGACAAGGCCCATGACGGTTCTCCCCGCAGGTTCCGCATCGCGGATTATTGTCTGGACGGCAATGCTCCGGCCGATTGTGCTGGCGTCATGGCATGTTCACGCGCTTGTCGGCCGGCAGTCCAGGCTATGCGATCTTTCCGCGGCCGAGCTATCCGTCATGTGACGGGGGCGGCGGCGCGGGCGCTGCGGCGTCGATCGGCAGGATCTGACATCCGCCTGTCGTGGCCGCCATCCTAGATCGGCATGATCAGCTGTGTTTCGCAGGGCAGGCCAGACGTGCCGGCCCCTCATCAAGGCGCAAGGTGACCCGATGAAAGCCCAGGACGTCAGAGCATCCGCATTCGCCATGCCCTTGCACCGGCCGTCATACCCGCCGGGGCCCTACCGTTTCGTCGACCGGGAATATCTGACGGTCTGCTATCCCTGCGATCCCGCCGCACTCCGGCGCGTCGTGCCGAAACCGCTCGAAGTGGCGGACGCCACGGTCCGCATCGAGTTCGTCCGCATGCCCGACTCGACCGGCTTCGGCGCCTATAGCGGCGCGGCCCAGGTGATCCCGGTGACCTTCGGCGGCGAGAAGGGCAGCTATATCCGTTTCATGTTCCTCGACACCCACCCGCCGATCTCGGGCGGCCGGGAACTCTGGGGCTTCCCGCAGAAACTCGCCGGGCCGAAGCTTGGCGTCGAGCGCGACACGCTGGTGGGCACGCTCGATTTCGGCCGCATCCGGGTCGCTACCGGCACGATGGGCTACAAACATGTGCGGGCCGATGCGGCGGCGACCGAAGCCGGCTTTGTCGAGCCGACCTTCCTCCTGAAGATCATCCCCCATGTCGACGGCCGGCCGCGCATCTGCGAGCTCGTCCGGGTGACCAAAAGCGGCGTGACCCTGAAGGGGGCCTGGACCGGCCCGGCCGCGCTGGAGCTTCACCCCCATGCCCTGGCCCCGCTCGGCGACCTGGCGATCGCCGGTCCCGTCACCGGCCTTCACATGATCGCCGATTACACGCTCGATCTCGGCAAGGTCGTGCACGACTACCTCGCCTGAGCTGCCGACCTCGCCCTTCACGCTGCCGCGCCGACGCCGCACCAAGGACCGTTTTGATGGAACCCGCCGACATCCTCAGCAAAGCCTATGCGATGCCCCTGGAGAACCCGTCCTTTCCGCCCGGGCCCTATCGCTTCGTCAACCGCGAATTCCTGATCATCACCTATCGGACGAGCCGCGAGGCGCTGGAGCGCGTGGTTCCCGCGCCGCTCGAGATCGTCGAGCCTATCGTCAAATACGAGTTCATTCGCATGCCCGACTCCACCGGCTTCGGCGACTACACCGAGTCCGGACAGGTCATTCCAGTCCGGCTGCCGGACGGGCAGGGCGGCTACCAGACCGGCGGCTTCGTCCATGCCATGTTCCTGGATGACGACCCGCCGATCGCCGGCGGCCGGGAGCTCTGGGGCTTTCCGAAAAAGCTCGCCGCGCCGAGCCTGAAAGTGGAAGGCGACACGCTGGTCGGCACGCTCGATTTCGGGCCGGCGCGGATCGCCACCGGCACGATGGGCTACAAGCACCAGCGCGTGCCCGACGAAAAGGCCCTGCATGCGCTGCAGGAGCCGGGCTTCCTGCTCAAGATCATTCCCGATGTCGACGGCAGCCCGCGTGTCTGCGAGCTCGTGCGCTATTACCTGCGCGACCTCAACCTCAAGGGCGCCTGGAGCGGCCCGGCGGCACTGGAGCTAAGCCCCCATGCTTTGGCGCCGGTGGCCGACCTGCCGGTGCTGGAGATCCTGTCCGGCGTCCACCTCATCGCCGATCTCACCCTCGATCTCGGCGAGGTCGTCCATGACTATCTTGCCTGAGCCTGATCATTGTGGCCGAGCTCGCGTCCCGGGCGCGGCGCCTCCGCCGGCGAGATCGAGCATGGCCATGAACAGCGCGCGCTGAGCCCGCAGGGCATCGAGCCGCCGGGCGGCCGCCTTCATCTGCCGCTCGGCTTCGGCCAGAAGGCGCTCGTCGGCGGGGGCCCGCTCGCCATGGTCGACGCTGTCCGTTCCGGCTATGGCGGCGGCCGTGCCGGAGGCCTCGGTGAGCTGGCGCCTCAGCGCCTGTTCCTCGTATGCGAGCGAGGTGAGCGCCTGCCGGACCGCGGTCCTGATGCCGCCGAGGCGCGCCTGGTCGGCATGGCCTTCGCGATCGCCGGCGCCGCCGAACCGCAGCGCGCGCGCCACCGTCCGGAAGCGCTGGAACAGTGCCATGGCCTATGCGCTCCGCCTGGCGCCCGCCAGACATGGCCGGTGGGCGGAATTTCGGAGGCTCACCGCCCGACATCAGCCATGCGGGCTCACGCCGGATCGCTTCGCCGGTCCGGCAAGCCTTCGACCGGCATGGTCGGTGAAGCCAGCGCCATGCCCGATGCCGCGTGGCGGAGGTCGCCGCACCCGGGCATTTGGCGGCCAAATGTGGTTAGCGAATATTAAGCTTGCTCAGCACCTGCAGCAAGGCACTGGCGAAGGAGCCGTTCTCCTTGGCCGGGCGGGGCAGCCAGAACGTCATAAGAACTGCACCGAGCAATACCACCGCGCTGACGACGACCGGCGCGCCGATGAGAGCAACGAGCGCGCCATAGGGCCAGAGCAATATGGTCGTCAGGCCCCCGATGGCGATTGCGGCAACAATCAATACGACGATCATCGGGCGGGGCCTTACCTGGATGCCAAGCGTTGCGATCTTCTCGTCGATCTCGACACAGCCTAGACGATCTCGCCCAGAAGAGCGAATGCATCACCGGCGCGTCGGACCAGCAGCGAAGCCGCCAATCCATTCCATAGCAGAGCCATCACTGTCGGTATTGTTATTCGAGGAACGTCAAGAGGAATTGAGACGTCGCCGCAGCGTGGCCGCAAAATTGCTTGATGCTCGATAGGCGGCCTCGGCGGCCGAGGCGCTCGCGATGCGTCTGCGGCCAAGCCGTCGCGGCCGCATAAGGCGCCGGGCAGGCGGCCATGCAAAGGGAGTGTCCGATGGTTCGCGACAGGTCTCTGCAATTCGCGCTGATGATGTCGACCTTGTCTCGGGCGCGGCGCGCCTGGCTCATGCTGCTGTGTTTCCTCGCAGCCCTGCTCGCGGCGACGTCGGCGGCCTCGGCCGTCGAAGCGGACTATCGGCTCGGGCCCCAGGACAAGATCCGCGTCAAGGTCTGGGAATGGCGCGCCGCCTCGGGCGACACCTTCGAGTGGACCGCGCTGAACGGCGAGTTCACCATCAATTCCGCCGGCATTCTCGCCATGCCCTTGATCGGCGCGGTTCACGCGGAAGGCGCGACGACGGGCGAGGTGGCCGGCATCATCGCCGACCGGCTGAAGGCGGTGGCAGGGCTGGTCAAGGCCCCCAATGCGGCGGTGGAAATTGCCCAGTACCGGCCGTTCTACATCGTCGGCACGGTCGAGCGGCCAGGCGAATATCCCTATCGCCCGGGCATGAGCGTGCTTCAGGCGGTCAGCATCGCCGGCGGCTTCTACCGCCCGGACACCAATCTGTCGCGTTTCGAGCGGGAAAGCATCATTGCCCAGGGTGATATCAAGGTCAGCGAGAGCCAGCGGCTCGCCTTGATCATGCGGCGCGACCGGCTGGGCGCGGAAGCGCGCGGCGACGGCAATCTGCTCTTTTCCGAGGAAATCATGCAGCGCCAAAGCGAGGCCCTGATCGCCCAGGGCATGCGCGAGGAGGGCATGATCTTCGCCACCCGGCGCCAGTCGCTGCAGGCGCAGGTCGACCTGCTGGTTCAGGCCAACGCCCTGCTCGACGAGGAGCTGAGGACTCTCGCCGCCAAGAGCGTCACCCAGCAGAAGCAATATGACCTGGCGCGCCGGGAGCTCGAGAGCATCAACAGCCTGATGGCGCGCGGCCTCGCCGTCAGCGGTCGGCAGGTGTCGGTCGAGCAGAATGTCGCGCAGATGGAAAGCATGATGCTCGACCTGACGCTTGCCCAGGCGCGCACCCGGCAGGACATCAGCCGCAACCAGCGCAACATGATCGAACTCGGCAATCAGCGCGCGAATGACGTGCTGAAGGAGCTGCGCGAGACCCAGGTCAATCTCGACCAGGTCACCGAGAGGATCTCGACCTTCCAGGTTCTGCTCTACGATTCCCAGGTCACCGGGCCGCGCCAGCAATTGCTGCAGGCCGACGAAGCCTCCAGGCTGAGCTTTCAGATCGTCCGGCGGCAGGACGGGCGCCTTCAGGAAATCGGCGCCGACGCCTCGGCCGAGGTCCTGCCGGGTGACATCATCAAGATCCAGCGACCGGCGATGAACCGGTCGTCGAGCGGCGAGGCGGCGGCGAATTTCGCGCAGAGGCAGTCGGCCGGGAGCCGTTAGCAACGGGGCGCGCGGGATCTCATGCGTTGACACCCGAGCCCTGGCCGTTTCTCAAGGCGGCGATGTGCTTGGCCATCCGGGTCTCGAAAATCTCCGCCGAGAAGCGCCGCGCATGGGCCGCGATGGCGGCGGGGTCGAATTGACCGGCGCCGAGCCGCTGTTCGGCGTCGATGATCGCCTCCACCGTCTGCCTGTCGAAAAACACGCCGGTCACGCCGTCGACCACCGTTTCGGTGGCGCCGCCGCGTCCATAGGCGATCACTGGCCGCCCGGAGGCCATGGCCTCGACGGGCACGATGCCGAAATCCTCCTCGCCCGGAAAGATCAGGGCCCGGCAGCGCGAATAGTGATCCTTCAGGACGCTGAATGGCTGCGATCCCAGGATCTGCACATTGGGCTTCGCCAGCTTGCGCAATTCGCCGAGCATTTCGCCGCCGCCGATCACCACCAGCTTCCGGCCGGTCCGGTTGAAGGCCTCGACCGCCAGGTCCGGGCGCTTATAGCCGACCAACTCGCCGGCCATCAGGTAGAAATCGCCGATCTGCTCGTCCGGCAGAACGTCGAAGGCATCGACGTCGACGGGCGGATGAATGACCTCGGCGTCGCGGCGGTAGTAGCGCTGCACGCGGGCCGCCACCGTCGCGGAATTGGCGATGTAGTGATCGACGCGATTGGCCGAAACGGCGTCCCAGTTGCGGATGTAATGGGCGACGAGCGGCATCAGGGTCCGGGTCAGCACCCCCGACCTGTTGCGGTAATCGTGGAACATGTTCCAGATGTAGCGCATGGGGGAGTGGCAATAGCAGATATGGATCGAGCCGGGCGGCGGGATGATGCCCTTGGCCGGACCGGACTCGCTGCTGATGATCAGGTCGTAACCCCGGAGGTCGAGCTGTTCCAGGGCGAGCGGCATGAGCGGCAGATAGCGCTGATAATAGCGCCCGGCCCGCGGCAGCCGGTTGATGAAGCTGGTCTTGACCCGATGGCGATTAATCGTCTCGGAAATGGCCTCGGGAACATGGACGTGGGTGAACACGTCGGCGTCTGGATACATGCGGCACAGGGATTCGACGACCTTTTCGCCGCCTCTCATCCCGACCAGCCAATAGTGGACGATGGCGACCTTCATCGGATGTACCGGCGACAATTTTCGTCTTGCCCGGGCTTGTCCCGGCCATCCACGACGTGATCGCCGTGAGCGGACGAATACGTGGATGCCCGGGACAAGCCCGGGCAAGACGACGTGGTGCGAGTTGCGAGGAAGAGGTACCAGGCCGCCATTGCCCCGCTGTCTCCATCAGCGCTGCGCCTATCCAGTCAAAGAGTCGTCGTGTCGCGACACTAGTTCATCCGCTCGTTCAGCACGGCGCCGGCGATCGCGGTGGTGGCCGAGCCGAGGGCTGTGACCATCTCCGCCGCGTCGCGCTGCCGGGTTCGGCCGGCCTCGACGACCAGAATGTAGGAGTCGAGCAGCGATCCCATGGCGAAGGCGTCGGGCAGCACCGAAAAGGCCGGCAGGTCGACGACGATCCGGTCATATTTGGCCCGGAGCGCCTCGAACAGCTCGCGTCCCTTGGGCCTGTCGATCACGTCGCTGAAATGGATCCACTGATGGTCGCGCCCGACCGGCAAGAAGGACAGGCCCCGGATCAGCGTGGCGACCAGGGAGCCTTCGGGCGCGCCGCTCGCCATGGCCTGGACCAGGCCGCTGTCCTGGCCGTCGGGCATGCTGGCGGCGAGCCTCCTGGTCAGGCTCGGATTTTGCGGATTGGCATCGATCAGCAGGGTCCTGCGGCCGGCCGCGGCGAAGGCCAGCGCCAGGTGATAGGCGATGACCGTCTTGCCTTCGCCCGGCAGGGTCGAGGTGACGCCGATGCATTGCCGCCCCGACGAGCGCAGCGTCATCTCGAAGGTGGTCCGGATCTCGCGGATGCCGGTGCTGACCGGCGCCGAGGGCTGGTCGACGATGATATTGACGCCCCAGCTCTCCGCGCCCTCGGCCATGACGCCGTCCATGTCGGTGAAGTCTTCGCCGAGTTCCTGGATCGAGCCGAGATAGGCAAGGCCGAGTTCGTGCTCGATCTGCGACCTCTCGCGAATGACGTTGAGCAGGCGGAACCGGGTCAGCGCCGCGACCCCGCCGATGAACAGGCCGATGGCGCCGGCAAGGCCGAGAATGAGCGAGGTCCGGGGGGCCGACGGCCCGGTCGGCGGCAGTGCCGCCGTGATCACCCGGGCGTCGGCGGCGGGAAACGAACCGACATCGATGATCCCGGTCTTCAGCGCCTGGGCGGCGGCCTCGCCGTCGGCGTTCAATTCGCGCATGGTCCGCTCGAACTGGCCGGTCCGGCGGGCCGCCTCGATGCGTGGCGCCAGTTGCCGGCCGATATAGGCGGCGGTCACCGCATTGGCGAGGCGCGCAGCCTTTTCCGGGTCGATAGACTGGAAGCTGACCTGAAGCACGTAGGACTGCCCGAGCCGGCGGACGTCCAGTCTTTGGTCGAACTGGCTGACGACGGTGCTGTAGCTGCCGGCGCCGCCGCCACGGCTGATCAGCGATTTGAACCATGCCGGGATCGACAGGGAGGGGCGGGCGAATTCCGGATCGCGCTCCAGGTCATGGGCGGCGATGACGCTTCGATAGACCTGCTCGGATTTCAAAAGCTGGATCTGGCTTTCGAGCTGGGCCGCGTCGATGGAGACCTGCACGAGTTCCCGGTCGGAGGCTTGGCGGGAGGTGTCCGGCCGGCGCGGGTCGAACAGCACGCGCGCGCTCGCCTGGTAGACCGGCCGCGACGTCGCGACGATGACGATGCCCACCACCAGCGCCGCCGCGACGGCGCCGAGGATCATCCGCGCGTGCAGACGAAAGGCCACGACCAGATCCCGAGCGGGCTCGGGATCGCGCCGATCGATCTCGGGATCGGGTTGTGGGCGGGCCTTGGTTGCGATCAGCCCGTCCGGGCCCGGGACGTGTAGCATTGTGACTGCACCATGCTCCAAGTCTGGGAATGAAAGTCTGGGAATGAAGGTCGGCGAATGAAAGCGGCCGCCGGTCGGCGGATCAGCGGCTTCCTTGCTGCAGCAGGACCGCCGGGATGGTCCTGACGATGATCTCGACGTCGAGCCAGATGCTCCAGTTGCTGGCATAGCGGCGGTCGAGGGCGATGCGGCCGTCGTAGCCGCAATCGCTGCGGCCGCTCACCTGCCAGAGGCCGGTGAGGCCAGGGGGCACCGAAAAACAGTGCGAGAAATTCTCGCCGTAGCGATGGATTTCATCGGGCACGATCGGCCGCGGGCCGACCAGGCTCATTTGCCCCATCAGGATATTGGCGAGCTGGGGCAATTCGTCGAGGCTGGTCCTGCGCAGGAAGGCGCCGAGCCGGGTGATCCTCGGATCATCAGTCAGTTTCTGGTTCTCCTGCCACTCCCGCCGCACGTGTGGACAGTGCTCCAGATGGGCCTTCAACGCCGCATCGGCGTCGCGAACCATGGACCGGAATTTGAAGCATTTGAACGGTCGCCCATTCTTGCCGATCCGCGTCTGCGCGAAGACGGCCGGTCCGCCATCCGCCATGCGAATGGACAAGGCGATGATGATGAACAGAGGCCATAGAAAGGCCAGGGCAGCGAGCGCGCCGCAAACATCTATTGTGCGCTTGAGGCACAGATTTGCGATGTTGCTATACGATGGCAGGGCGGCGCGATCGGCCGCGAATACCAGCATGATGCCGTGAGATGGAAGCGTCTTTGACACAGAACGCACGCCTCTCAAACATTGCGACCGATAAGAATTAACGGTTTTTTAACTGGCCATCAAGTCAGTTTGTGCGGTGCACAAGATTTGGACGGTTTCTGGCTACCTACGAATGAGGCGCCCAACAATTATACAGAAAATCGCCGTGCTTGCATCCGGTGACGCCATGCCACCATGCGAGAGGGCGCCGAACCCGCTGATCGGGGCGCTCTCCTGGCCGGGTTGAGGCCCCTTTGGAGCCGTCAAACGGCCATTTACCGGTTGTTCACGATGTTGTGTCGGACGCCGCGAGGCGGTCCTCGTGTCTCCGCGGACCGGAGCTTGCATGACAAGGTGGGGCGGCGAGGGATGCAGGCATGGCCAAGCCGGACTGGTTCATCAACGGGCGCTTCCTGACCCAGAAGACATCAGGTGTTCAGCGCTATGCACGCGAGATCGTCCGGTCGCTTGACGCGCTGCTGGAGGAGGGCCATCCGCTCGCCCGGGGGCGCCGCCTCTGCCTCGTGACCCCGCCTCATGCGGACATCTTGCCCGGGCTCGGGATGATCGAGCAGCGCGTGGTCGGCAGTTTGCGCGGCCATGCCTGGGAGCAGGTCTCGCTGCCCAGGTATGCGCGCGGCGGCCTTCTGAACCTGTGCAACACCGCGCCCTTGCTGGGGCGCCGGAACATCGTCTGCATTCACGACACCAATGTCGCTGATTATCCGGAGAGCTATTCGCGCCAGTTCCGGTTGCTCTACCGCGCGCTGGTGCCGCCGGTGGCGCGTGGGGCCGCAATGGTGGCGACCGTATCGGCCTATTCGGCCGGCCGGATCGCGCGCTTCGGCCTCGACAGAGGGGCGATCGCCGTGCTGCCCAATGGCCATGAGCATGTCGCGCGCTGGCGGGCCGTTGCCTCGCCCGCGATTGCGGCGGCTGCCGGCCCGAACACGATCGTGGTGCTGGGCAGCCGTGCTCCGCACAAGAATCTCGGCATGCTCTTGGGCCTGGCCGGCGCGCTGGCGGGCCAAGGCTTCAGGATCGCCATTGCCGGAGCCGCCGACGCCCATGTTTTCCAGGGGGCGGCAGCCGGTGAGGCCGGCAATGTGGTGTCGGTCGGCCGGATCTCCGACGACGAACTGGCGGCCTTGCTCCAGGGCGCGCATTGCCTGGCTTTCCCGTCTTTCGTCGAGGGGTTCGGCCTACCTCCTCTGGAGGCTTTTGCGATCGGTTGCCCGGTGGTATCGTCTGACCGCGCCAGCCTGCCGGAAGTTTGCGGTGAGGCTGCGCTTTATGCCGCGCCCGATCGACCCGACCAATGGCTTTCGGCCTTTTGCGCGCTGCGGGATGATCCGCGGTTGCGCGCAGCATTGATCGAGCGGGGACATGCGAGAGCCAGGGCCTTTTCCTGGCGCGAATCCGCGTTGGGTTATCTCGGTGCCATGGCGCACCTGGACGAGGCCTGAACGGGCTCTGGGATGACCGGGCCGTCCGTGGCGGCACCGGCCGTGGCATATCGTTTGCTTGATAACGGATAGCGAAAGCGGGCTTTCGCGACGTCTCGATCGACCACGCTTCCAACGGGCGGCCATTCCTGGTCCATCAGTGCGGACATGCGCGTGACATCACCTGACTGGATCATCGTCGGCGCGGGCTTTACCGGAGCGGTCCTCGCGGAGCGCCTGGCATCTCAGGCGGGCCGGCGCGTCCTGGTCGTCGACAGGCGCGATCATATCGCCGGTAACGCCTATGACTATCGCGGGCCCTGGGACATCCTGGTCCATAGATACGGGCCCCATATCTTCCATACCAACAGCAAGAAGATATGGGACTACCTGTCGCGCTTTACCGAGTGGCGTCCGTATTTCCACCACGTCGTGGCGCATATCGACGGCAAATACGCACCCATTCCGTTCAACCTGAACACGATCGAAGATCTCTTCCCGCGCCGCATGGCCGAGGCGATGACGCAAGGCCTCATCGATACCTATGGCTACGGCGCCAAGGTGCCGATCCTCAGGATGCGGGAGGAGGGGGCTGAGCAACTGCGCTACCTCGCCGACTATATCTACAGGAAGGTCTTCGAGAACTACACGTTCAAGCAGTGGTCCTTGAAGCCGGAGGAACTCGACCCCTCCGTCAGCGCGCGTGTCCCCATTCATGTCAGCCGGGACGACCGGTACTTTCAGGACATCTACCAGGCCATGCCGGTGGACGGCTATTCGGCGATGTTCGCCCGCATCCTGGCGCATGAAAACATCACGGTTTCGACCTCCACCGAATTCGAGGCGGTGAGGGGCCTCTATCCCGGCGCCAAGGTGGTGTTCACCGGACCGATCGACGAATATTTCAAATTCGAGCACGGCGCGCTGCCCTATCGCAGCCTGCGGTTTCGCCTGTTCGAGCGTCCCGGGCCCGAAGCACAGCCGGTCGGAACCGTGAACTACCCCAATGAGTTCGATTTCACGCGCATCACCGAATTCAAGCATCTGACCGGTCAGCGGGCCGATGGCACGATCCTGATCGAGGAATATCCGGAAGCCTACGTGCCGGGGCGCAACGAGCCCTATTATCCGATACCGACGGGGGATACCGCAGCCGCCCTGGTGCCTTACCAGGCCATGGCCCATCAATTGAAGGGGAAGGTCTGGTTCGCCGGGCGCCTCGGAGACTACGCCTATTACAATATGGACCAGGCCTGCGGCCGTGCCCTCGCCTTGTTCGAAAAGCAACTGGCCGTCACATAGACGAAAAAAGGGGGAGCGAAGAGGCCGAAATACGCATGCGTTCCATTTCCTATGCGTAAGGACGTGCCATGAGTAAAGTGTCAGTCTTGATGGCGACCTATAACGGGGCGCCTTATATTGCGGAACAATTGGAAAGCATCGGCCGACAGACCCATCTTCCGCATGAGTTATGGGTGACGGATGACGGATCGAGCGACGACACGCTGCGCATCGTCTCCGCCTTTGCCGAGCGCGCGCGATTTCCCGTACGCATCCGGATGAACACGCAGCGCCTCGGTTATGGCGAGAACTTCCTGAGCGCGGCCATGCTCTGCGAGGGTGAGTTCATCGCGTTCTGCGACCAGGATGACGAATGGCATCCGGAAAAGCTCGAGCGATGCGTCGGAGCGCTGGAGCGGGAAGGCGCGCTTCTCTGCGCCCATACCGCGACGCTGATCGATGCTGAATCGCGCTATCTCGGCTATTTCGACCAGGGAATTGCCCGCACCGAAACCTATCCGCCGCTGCACCTGCCGCCTTGGGAGGTGTTTTTCGGGATGACCGAGGTGTTCCGGCGCGATCTCCTGGGCCTGATCGACATCAAGCACCGCGGCCTCGACAGCCACACCTTGAACAGCCAGCTCGCCCATGACCGCTGGGTCTATTTTCTCGCCCACAGCCTCGGCAAGGTCGTGACGCTCGCCCATCCCCTGGTGGCCTATCGCCAGCACGGCAAGAACGCCTATGGCGGGCTGAAGAAGAGCCTCATGACCCGGCTGCGCGGCAAGCTGGTCGGCTCGGCCGACATCCTGCGCAAGCACGAGGCCATGGCGCTGCACCGGGCGCATGTGCTGGCGGAGCTCTCCAAGACGCCGGCCGGCGGGGCGGTGGCGGACCAGGCGCGCGCCGCCGCGGCCTATTGGCGGCGGCTCGGCGACATCTATGCCCTGCGTGCGCGCCTCTATGACGGCACGACCTTCGGCGCGCGCCGGTCGGCCCTGGCCCGGCTGGTCGGCCGCGGCGCCTATCGCACGGGCGGCGGCGCGATCAGCACGAAGGTGCTGATGAAAGATGTCATGCTCGGGCTGTTCCGCATTCCCGTGTCGCGGGCGGGACCGGCCCGGCACCGCAGGGGCAAGTCGGGCATCCGCGTCGAGGACAAGTCATGACGGCGCTGGCGCCGCGCTACCGGCGGGTCGCCGTCTATGCTCCTTCGGCCTCGATGACCGGCGGCCCGGAACTGCTGCACCAGCTGGTTCACGAAATCCGGGCGAATGGCGGCGAGGCGGCGATCCACTATGTGCCCGATCCCCTGGCCGCCGTTCCCGAGCGATACCGGGTCTATGACATCAAGACCTTGGCCACCGTCGATCCGGCGGAAGGCGACTGCATCGTGGTGCCCGAGACCATGGTGCGGCGGCTGCCGCTCTGGTCGCCGGCGGCGCGTTATATCTGGTGGCTCAGCTTCGATTTTTTCCAGAGCCGGCACCGGGGCAGGGCGGAACGCATCCTGGCCAATCTCTACAAGGAAGGCCTGATCCGGTGCCTGACCCGGCTCGGCACCAGGCATCTGTTCCAGTCGCATTATGCCCGCAGCCGGCTGCTCAGCCGCGGCATGAATGGCGCGCTCCTGTCCGACTATCTCCTGACCGGCGCGCCGCCGGACGACGCCGCGCCGCGCGAAGACCTGATCCTGTACAATCCGAAAAAAGGCATCGAGATCACCGAGCGGTTGCGCCGCCAACGGCCCGACCTGGCTTTCCTGCCGATCGTCGACATGACCAGGCAGCAGGTCGAGGCGGCGTTCCGGCGGGCCAAGGTCTATATCGATTTCGGCGAGCATCCGGGCAAGGACCGGCTGCCGCGCGAAGCGGCCATGATGGGGACGGTCGTGGTCGTCGGCATGCGCGGCGCCGCGGCCTTCGACGAAGACGTCACCTTGCCGGCGGCCTACAAGCTGGCGATCGACGACCGCCTGGCGGCCAGGTTCCGCGCCCTGATCGACGCCATCATGGCCGACTTCCCGACGCATCAGGCCGCGCAGCGCCCCTATCGCCAGATCATCGAAGCCGAGCGCGAAATCTTCGCGCAGCAGGTGCGAGATGTCTTTTTTGTCGCGAACTGAGCCGTCGCCGCCGGCGGGAGCACGGCGATGACCTGGCCTGTCGGGATGTTCTGGCTGCTGCTGGCCTGGGGGCTCTTGAGCCGCCGGCCGGTGCTGATGGACCTGTTCTTCGCGACCGCCGCCTTCGGAACGCTCGCCGTCGTGCCGGTCGACATGGTCGGCGGCATCAATCTCCTGCCGCAGCCGGTCTGCGCAAGCGCCATCGTCCTGCGCCTGGCGCTCGATCCGCGCGGGCGCTCGCAGGCAGTGCAGGCCATGGCGGACATGCGGCGGCTCGGCCTGCTGTCGTTGTTCCTGGCGGTGAGCGTCCTGGTCACCGTCTTCATGCCGCGGCTGTTCGCCGGAACGGTCGATGTGGTTTCGATGACCGGCGTCACCGAGGGGCCGCAACCCCTGGCGCCCGGCACGTTCAACCTGACCCAGATCGCTTATCTCGGCCTCTCCGTGCTGACGGTTGCCGCATTCGCGGTGGCGGCGGCTGATCGCGCCATGATGGCGACCGTGGGCCGCGCGGTTCTCGTCGGCGGCGCGACGGTTGCCGCGACCGGCCTGGCGAGCATGCTGGCGGATGCGAGCGGCATGGGCGCGCTGCTGGAGCCGTTCAGGACGGTGACCTATGTGCTGCTCACCGAGGACGAGGCGCTCGGGCTGCGCCGCCTGACCGGCCTGATGCCCGAGGCCTCGGCCTTCGGCGCCCTCTGCGTGCTCTACGGCGCCGCGTCGGGGCTGCTTTATCCCTGCTTCGAGGGCACCACGCGGCGGTTCGCGGCGGCCATCGCGCTCACGCTGTTCGTCATGGCGGCCTTGTCGACCTCGTCGACCGCCTTTGTCGGGCTCGCCGTCGGGGCAGGCCTGATCGCGGCTAACTGGTTGCGCCGCCTGCTGTCGCCGGCCTCGCTCCGGCCGACCGGCGGCCAGATCGAATTCGTCGTCGGCATGTCGCTGGTGATCGCCGCACTCGCCCTGCTGCTCGTCGATACGCGGCTGTTCGACCAGGCTGGCGACATGATCGACCTCATGCTGTTCCAGAAGGTCTCGTCGGATTCCTATATCGAGCGAATGCGCTGGAACGACACGGCCATGGACGGCTTCTGGGCGACCCTGGGGCTCGGCGTCGGGCTCGGCTCGGCGCGTGCGTCGAACTGGTTCATCGCGCTGCTCAGCAATACCGGGGCGATCGGCGCCGCGCTCATGCTCGGTTTCGTGGCGCAGAGCTTCATGCGCAAGCCGCCGCCGGGCGATCCCCTGCGGGCGGAATTCACATGGGCGTTCAAGGCGGTCCTGCTGCTCGCCTTGGTCATGGGCGCCCTGGCGGGCACCTCGGCCGATTTCGGCGTCGGGATCGCAGCCGTCTACGGCATGCTCACCGGGCTTGCCGGCCGGCGGAGCGCCGGCGGCCGGGCAGGCTGGTCCGGGTTGCGGACAGGCCTCCGCGAACGGGCGGGTTGAGCCGTCTGCACGCTCAAGCGCCGCGGAGCCAAGGCGACGACGCCACGCCGGAGGCCAAAAGCGAGGCATATAGCCGGTCATAATCGGCATGCAGACGCTCGACCGTGAAGCGTTCCAGATTGCCGCGCGCCTGCATCTTCATCCGCGCCAGCATGGCCGGGTCGCGCAGCAGGCCGCTGATCGCCTCGGCGAAGGCCGCGACGTCGCCGGGTGGCACCAGAAGCCCGGCGGCGCCATGGTCCAGGGCCTCGGGAATGCCGCCGACATTGGACGCGACAATGGCGCATCCCGCCGATCGGGCCTCGATATTGACCAGGCCGAGCGGTTCGGCATGGGAGGCGAGGACGAAAATGTCGGTGTTGCGCAGCACCGTCTGCGGGTCGTTGAGCGACCCGTGGAAATGGATGCGAGCGCCGAAGCCGGTCGCAGCCGCGGCGGCCTCGAGCTTGGCCCGGTCCGGGCCGTCGCCGACGATATGCAGTTCGGCGGCATGCGCGGCCGCCACCCGCGCGAAGGCGGCGATGATGGTGTCGACGCCCTTGCGCTCGTGCAGGCCGCAGACCGTGGCGATGCTCGGCCGTGCCAGCGCAGCCGGCGGTTCATCGGCAAAATAGAGGCTGCGCGCGCCGCCGAGCGGCGCATTGAGAATGGTGACCAGCTTGTGCGCGGCGAAGCCGCGCTGCACCAGCGTGACGCGTTCGGCCTCGCTGACCGCGGCAATGCCGTCGGCCAACCGCATGATCGCCGAATGGCCGTCGAAGGAATTGTGCACCGTGGCGACGAGCGCGGCCCGGGTCAGCCGCGTCGCGCAATAGCCCAGCACGGTGCCCGCCATCATATGGGCGTGCACGATGTCGATCCGGCGCTGCCGGACGATCCGGCGCAGGCGGACGATCGCCTGGAGCAATTCCCGTGGATTGCCGGTGCGCTGCCGGAGCGGGATATGGTCGACCCCGGATCGAACCAGCAGGTCGCGCAATTCGCCGCCTTCGCCGGCATAGGCCACCACATCGCCCTTAGCCGCCTGGATACAGGCGAGGTCGACGGCGGCATGCACATTGCCGTGGCCGAGCCGGCAATGATTGACCAGGTGCAGGATTTTCATGGCGCCGGCCTCGATCGGAACTGCCACCCGCTCATTTCGCATAGACCCTGATGTAATCGACGAACATATGCGAGGGGTTCGGCGTCTCGGTGATCGGCCAGCCGCTGCCGAGCGCGAGATTGACCAGCGGAAACAAGGGCTGGGCGAATTCGGGCGGCGTCTCGATGCGCCAGAACGATTGCCCGTCGAGATAGAAGGTCGTCCAGCGCGGCTCGACCATGACGCCGAAGATGTGCCAGTCGGCCGAGAGGTCATACTCGAGCCGCATGACATGCGGCACGTGGCGGGTCGGATAGACCTTGTCCATCGACCAGACGTGGTAGACGCTGTGGAAGATCCTGGGATCGTGGCCGTAGAATTCCATCACGTCGATTTCGACCGCATAGCGCGTGCGCTCCGTGCCCATCAGCCAGAAGGCCGGCCAGACGCCTTTGCCCGGCGGCAGCTTGGCGCGCATTTCGAAATAGCCGTACATCTGGGCAAAGCCGTTGCCCTTCAGGTCGTTGGCGGCGAGCAGGCCGGACTCCCAGACACCCTCGGCATTCTTGGCGGCCTCGATCCTGAGCACGCCGTTTTCGACGGTGAAGGGAAAGCCCGGCCTCGGATCGACGAAACGGGCATCGCCGAAATCGCCGTTCCATGGCGTATGGGCGATCCAGCGGCTGCCCGGGCCCCATGGCGAGACGCTGAGACTGTCGAATTCCTCGGCGAAAGTCAGGGTATAGCCGGTCAGGTCCAGCGGCTCGGCGCTGTCGGCTTGCTGGGACCAGCCGGTGAAGACACCAACCGTGATCACCGCGACGGCGAACAGCGCCGACCATCCCAGCGCCCGTCTGCGCCGGGCTCTCGCGGGCCTGGTCCAGGCGCGTGGCGGGAAGGGCCTTTCCCGGCCGGTCATGGGCGAGACCACCGGGACGTGGTCGGGGGATGGTCGGCGCTGCCTGCCATGCGGCTCCTCCCGATATTCACTCGAATTCCAGGATATTGCGCGGATGGAGCCGCCCGAGGCAGAGATCGCGCAGCGCCAGCGCATTGCCGTAGAGCCGGCCTTTGCGATCGATCCAGGGTTCCGGCCTGACGGTTCCCGCGATATTCGCCGCGACATTGCGGGCCGCCTGGATCAGGGCCCGGTCTGGCCGCATCGTACGCTTTTTCAGGAGATGCCAGGGATTGGCGATCTGCGAATAGCCGAACCGGAGACCCGAGGATCGGCCTCTCTTCGAACCGAGATGGACGCCGCGCATGGTCGCGCTGCCGACGATCCGGCCGTAGGCCGCCATCCGGCGGCTGAGGTCGACATCCTCAAGCCAGGCATAGAGCGGCAGGTCTTCGTCGAAGCGGATGCCGTGGGCATGGATGACCCTCAGCCGCACCGTCATGTTGCAGCCATAGCCGTTATAGAGCGGCTGCGGCGGGCGATCGGCGCCCTGGTCGCCGGCGCGGCCGATGATCGCGCGGGCGTCCTCCGGGCTCAGCCCCGGACCGGTGGCGCCGTCGGCGAGCACCAGGCCCGAGGCCACGACGATATCGTCGCCGGCGTCGAACAGCGCCTCGACCTCGGCCAGATAGCTCGGCAATGGGAAGAAGTCGTCGTCGAAGAAGATGAGCAGGCCGTCGGCGGTTTCGGGCAAGGCGCCGAGGATCGCGTTGCGCTGATGGCAGGTGCCCCGGGACGACCGGACCACGGTGATCGGGAGCGGCAGGCGGGCGGCGGCCTCGGCGTCGAAATCGTCGGGGGCGGCAGGGCAGACGAAGACATGATCCGGGCTGCGGGTCTGCCGGGCCAGCTCCTTGAGCGTCTCGGTCAGGACCTCGCGGCGCCCCGATGTCGCGATCCCGATGAAGATGGGCCGGTCGGTCATGTCAGGGTCTCCCGACGCCGTGGCGGCAAAGGGCGCGAAACCGGGCCCGCTGCCAGCCTCGGTCGACGATCGCCTGACGAGTTTGCCGGGTGAAAATGGCGGGAACGAGGGATGCGACGGTCATGGTCGAGACACTCGTGTCGATCAACGCAGCCGCTGACCTGGTGACGCCTGAAAGATCTCCGGCGCGATCGCGGCCGGACGGGCTGCACTGAATGACTGCCCAGCCGCGATCGGGGCTTTTCGGCTTGCGCGCCGGGCCCGGCATGACGGTGCCGCTCGACCGGAGGCGAAGCATAATCCGTGCCGCACGAACCGGGTTCAGCCCGCGGCGGCCGCATGCTTTACTTCGGTCGCGAGGCCACCCACCTGATCCACCGGCGCCGCCTCGGCGGCCCGACCCGGCCCGGCGCGTCGGTCGCCGCGCGGAGGCGCGCCGGCCCTGTGATCAGTGCATCGTCGGGGCGGCCTGTGCGGCACGATGTTTGCTGGGCAAGCGAGGGGATGACCGTTCGATCCTATCGATCAGGAGGACGCGACGTGCAGCATCCGCACAAGACCGCGCAGATCAGCAATCGACCCGGCATCGGGGATCCGGCGCCGTGACGGTGGAGGCGGGCCCGCGCCCCGAGGCCAAACGGCCAAGCCTCGCCGAGAACATCGTCTCGCTCGGCGCGCTGCAGCTGTCGTCCTATCTGCTGCCGGTGGCGATCGCCGCCTATACCACACGGGTGCTGGGCATCGAGGCCTGGGGCCGCGTGGCGCTGGTGCAACTGGTGCTCGGCTATTTCACGCTTGTCATCGGCTGGGGATTTTCGTGGAGCGCCACGCGCAAGATCGCGGCGCTGCACGACGACCAGGCGGAGATCTCCAGGGTCGCCGTCGCCACCATGGCCGGGCAGGCCATGCTCGCCGCCGCCATGGCGCTCGTGCTGGTGATCCTGGTGCTGTCGGTGCCGTTTTTTGCGCGCGACGCGGCCTTCTATCTCTGGGGCATCGGCGTGCTGCTCGGCGCGGCGGTCTTTCCGACCTGGCTGCTGACCGGCCTGGAGCGCATGCGCGACTTCTCGATCATCCAGATCTCCGCCCGCTTCGTCACGCTGGGGCTCGTCGTGGTGCTGGTCCACAAGCCCTCCGACGCTCCCTTGATGATCGCCGCCAATGCCATTGCCGGAATTTGCGCCGGTGCGGCGACCCTTTTCTGGCTCAGGCGCAGCGCCTTGCTGGCCTGGCGGCGGCCGACGCTCCTTCAAATCCGGGGCGAACTGCGCGATGGCGGCACGATCTTTGCGTCGACTACGGCGATCGGCCTCTATGTCAATCTGACGCCGATCATCCTGGGAGCGCTGATGGGACCTGCCGCCACCGGATATTTCGTTCTGGCCGACCGCATCCGCCAGGCCGCGCAATCGGTGCTGGCGCCGGTGTCCAATGCGTTGTTTCCGCGCATCAGCCGGCTGGTCGCGACCGATCCGCTGCTCGCCCGCTCCATGCTGCGGCGCTCGGGCGCCGCCATTTTCGGCGTTTCCGCGCTGATCAGCGCGGCACTGTTCGTCGGAGCCGATCACCTGGTGACGCTTGTCGGCGGCCCGGCCTTCCTGCCGGCGGGCCGGGTGCTCTGCTGGCTCGCCATGCTGCCCGTGGTCATGTCTTTTTCCACCTTTTTCGGCTTGCAGGTGCTGCTGCCGAACCAGAAGAACAAGGTCTTCAACATCATTCTGGGTGCGGCGGGCGCTTTGAGCCTGATGATCATCGTGCCCCTGATCGCATGGAAGGGGACCGAGGGCGCCGCGATTTCGCTCTGCATCACGGAAGCCTTCGTTTCCGCCGCCATGACCGCTTATCTCGTCCGGTCAGGGTTCTTTACCGGGAAATGGAGCCGCCCGCCGCCGGCGCAATAGACCCGGACGGGCTCTGTCATCCGGGGCGAGCATTTTTCGGGCCGTGCAGCCTCCGTCGATCGACAACCCGAGGACCGCAGGTCATGCGCGCAGAAGGGCACGAGCAGCGCATCAGGCCGGCCCCGGTCATGCCAGCATGGTCCGCGGGCAGGGCCGGCATGGTTCCCTCGAGGCCAGTCCGGTCGAGAATCTCTATGGTCTATTTCCGTGTCATGGGTATCAACAGCCATTCCTGCCTGCGCCGCCCGGGCGGCCGCAGACATGAGGACATCAGGGGATCGTCGATGGACATTCAGACACTGGCCATTCCGGAGGTCGTTCTCGTCAGGCCGCGGCGGCACGCCGATCCCCGGGGCTTTTTCTCGGAGGTTTTCGTCGACCGGCTGTTCCGGGCCGAGGTCGCCGACGTCGTCTTCGTTCAGGACAACCACTCCCTGTCCCGCGACAAGGGGGTCATTCGCGGCCTGCATTTCCAGCTTTCGCCGCATGTCCAGGGCAAGCTGGTGCGCTGCACCAGGGGCAGGATCCTCGATGTCGCCGTGGACATCAGGACGGGCTCGCCGACCTTCGGCCGGCATGTCGCGGTCGAATTGTCGGCCGAGAACGGCAGCCAGCTCTGGGTTCCCGGCGGGTTCGCCCATGGGTTCTGCACGCTCGAAACCGATACCGAGGTGCTCTACAAGGTCACGGAATATTACGCCCCGGAATGCGACCGTGGTCTGGCCTATGACGATCCCACGCTCGGGATCGCCTGGCCGGACCTGGATCATCCGCCGATCCTGTCGGCGCGCGACCGGCACCATCCAAGGCTCGCCGATCTCGGCGACGTCTTCGGTTATGACGGACCGCCGGCGGGATCGTGAGGGAGAGTTGGACTATGCGGGTTCTCGTTACCGGCGGCGCCGGCTTCATCGGATCGGCGGTTTGCCGGCACCTCGTCAACGATCTCGGCGTGTCCGTCGTCAATGTCGACAAGCTGACCTATGCGGCCAATCTCGCTTCGCTCGAAACGGTGGCCGCAGATCCCCGCTACGCCTTCGAGCGGCTCGATATCTGTGACCGCGACGGGCTGGATCGGGTGTTCCGCGCCCATGCCCCCGATGCCGTCATGCATCTGGCCGCCGAAAGCCATGTCGACCGCTCGATTTCCGGCGCGCGGGTCTTTGTCGACACCAATATCGTCGGCACCTTCACCTTGCTGGAGGCGACGCGGGCCTATCTCGCCAAGGCGTCGCCAGAGCAGCGCGCGGCCTTCCGCTTCCTGCATGTCTCGACCGACGAGGTCTATGGTTCGCTCGGCGCCGACGGCCTGTTCTGCGAGGACACGCCCTATGATCCGAGCTCGCCCTATTCGGCCAGCAAGGCGGCCTCCGACCATCTGGCGCTCGCCTGGCACCGCACCTATGGCCTGCCTGTCGTCGTGTCGAACTGCTCGAACAATTACGGGCCCTATCATTTCCCGGAAAAGCTCATTCCGCTGATCATCCTCAACGCGATCGAGGCGAAACCTCTGCCGGTCTATGGCGCCGGCCTGAACATCCGCGACTGGCTCTATGTCGACGATCACGCGCGCGCCCTGTTCCAGGTCCTGACGCGCGGCCGGCCGGGCCAGAAATACAATATTGGCGGGCGCAACGAGATCAGGAACATCGATGTCGTCCGCCAGATCTGCGCGATCATGGACCAGATGATGCCGAAGGCCTTTCCCCATGCCGATCTCATCACCTTCGTCGAGGATCGGCCGGGCCACGATCTCCGATATGCGATCGATGCGACGAAGAGCGAGGCGGAGCTCGGCTGGCGCGCCGAGGAGACTTTCGAGACCGGCCTGGCCAAGACCGTGCGCTGGTATCTCGACCGGCGCGACTGGTGGGAACCGCTGAGGCGCGACGCCTATGGCGGCGAGCGGCTCGGCCTGGTGAAGAGCTGAAGGCTCCACGTCATGCATATTCTGGTGATCGGCCGGCAAGGGCAGGTGGCGCGTTCGCTGATCGAACGCGCGGAGACGCGCGGTGGCATCGTGCTGACCGCGCTCGGCCGCCCGGAACTCGACCTGTCACGGCCGGACCGCCTGGACGACCTGCTGCGACGGCATGGCCCGGATGTGGTGATCAATCCAGCGGCCTATACCGCGGTCGACAGGGCCGAGACTGACAGCGCCGCCGCCTTCGCGGTGAACCGCGACGGCGCGCGGGCGGTGGCCGAGGCCGCTGGGCGCCTTGGCGTGCCGGTCATTCACCTGTCGACCGATTACGTCTTCGACGGCGCGGGCGAAGGAGCCTATCGCGAAGACGATCCGGTCGGTCCGCGAAGCGTCTATGGCCGGTCCAAGCTTGCCGGCGAGCAAGCGGTCGCCGAAGCCAATGCCAAGCATCTGATCATCCGCACGGCCTGGGTCTATTCGCCGTTCGGGGCCAATTTCGCCAGGACCATGCTGCGGCTCGGCCGCGAGCGGCCCTCGCTCGGGGTGGTCGACGATCAATGGGGATCGCCGACCTATGCACCCGATCTCGCCGACGCCTTGCTGGCGCTGGCGCCGAGGCTGGCGGGGCCGGCCTGGTGCGACGATTTCGCCGGCATCTATCACCTCGCGGGGGCACCGGCCATGACCTGGTGCGCTTTTGCCCGGGAGATCTTCGCCGTCTCGGCACGTCACGGTGGTCCAGCGGTGCCGGTCCAGGCAATCGGCACGGCGGATTATCCGACCGCGGCCGTGCGGCCGGCCAATTCACGGCTCGATTGCAGCAGGATCGAGCACCGCTTCGGCCTTCGCCTGCCGGAGGTCCGGGACGCGCTCGAACGCTGCGTTCCGCGGATCCTCGCAGCCAACCCGGCCAACACCACGATCGGAGCCACGCGATGAAGGGTATCATTCTGGCCGGCGGCAGCGGCACGCGCCTGCACCCGATGACCATGGTGTCGTCGAAACAGCTCTTGCCGGTCTACGACAAGCCGATGATCTATTATCCCCTGTCGACGCTCATGCTGGCCGGCATTCGGGAGATCCTGATCATTTCGACGCCGCAGGACCTGCCGGCCTTCCGCAGCCTGCTGGGCGACGGCCGGCGCTGGGGCCTGGAGATCTCCTATGCCGAGCAGCCGCGCCCCGAGGGCCTGGCGCAGGCCTTCATCATCGGCGCGGATTTCGTGCGTGGCGGGCCTTCGGCGCTGATCCTCGGCGACAACATCTATTACGGCCACGGCCTGCCGGTCATCCTGACCGAGGCGGCGAGGCTGACGGCGGGCGCGACCGTCTTCGCCTATCATGTCACCGATCCCGAGCGTTACGGGGTCGTCGCCTTCGACGCGGCGGGAAGGGCCCTGTCGATCGAGGAGAAGCCGGTAAGGCCCCGTTCGAACTGGGCGGTGACCGGGCTCTATTTCTACGACGCCGAGGTGGTCGAGATCGCCCGCTCGATCAAGCCCTCCGCGCGCGGCGAACTCGAAATCACCGACGTCAACAGCGCCTATCTGAGCCGTGGCGACCTGCGTGTCGAACGCCTCGGCCGCGGCTTCGCCTGGCTCGATACCGGCACGCCGGACAGCCTGCTCGAAGCCGGCGAATTTGTCCGCGCCCTGACCAAGCGCCAGGGCTTTCGCATTTGCTGTCCTGAGGAGATCGCATTCCAGCTCGGCTACATCACCCGGGACGAATTCGCGGCTCTCGGCGAGGCCTTGTCGAAAAGCGATTACGGCAAATACCTGCTGGCGCTGAGCGGGTCATAGGCGGGCAAGGCTGAGCGGGTCTTCGGAGCGGAGCGCCGCGATTTTTCGGCTGTGCGACCGCAAAGAAGACGGTCCACTCCGCTTCATCGGAGAAAGAGCCTGTTCAGCTGGCCTTGTCGCGGCTGATCGTCTGGATCTTCTCCCAGATCTTTCCTGGCTCGGGAATGTCGAGGTGGAAAATCGTATCGAGTGTGTCGGCAAGATGATCCGCACTCGTGATGCTCTGTTCGCCGACGCCATCTGCCGTCACGCTGCGCAGGCAATCGTTCTTCAGGGCGAGATAACCATCCGCGGTGTGCCGGAGGATCGCCAGTGCGTTTGTGAACGGCGAGCCGGGATCCTGTGTCAGCCAGCCGAGCGTAGTGGCTATGGCGGCCTCGTCGCTGTGATCGGGCCGGAAATCGAAGCTGCGCGCAAGGCCATGCTGATGGTTGTTGAAGCGCAGCCAGCCGTCATCCGCCGGCATGATCGAAAAATCGAAACCGCGCTGGCTGATGGGCCCGACGGCAAGCGGTACCGGTTCGACGATGCCGTCCGCCAGGCCGACCTCGGCAAGGTATGGGCGGTCGAGATCGATACGCAGCGTCAGATGGTTGCCGACGGCGATGTCGCCCATCACTTCACGATCGACGCCACCGCACAGGCGGGTTACGCGGAAGCCGAGCGCGGCGAGTGCCGCGCCGAACAGACCGTTCATCTCGTAGCACCAGCCGCCGCGCTTGCCCTCCACCATCTTCGCGAAGGCGGCGGCCGGGGCGATCGAGGACGGCCATCCCATGAAAGCATCCAGCGCCTCCCAGGTGAAGGCCATGAGATGGGCGCGGTGAAGTTCCGACAGGCTGTCGATACTGAGAGAAACCGGCCGGCCGACCCCGATCCTGGCGAGATAGGCGTCCAGTTGGCCTGATGTCAGGGTCATTCCACTTTCGCTCGAGGAGGCGTGCGTCATCCCTGGATTTCCTTTCGCGGGACCGTTTTCGAGGTTTCCGATGCCGTGTTTCAGGAGGCCCGTTGCCCGATCGCGGTGCAGGGTGCGTTAGATCGGCCCGATCAGCGGGTGCCGATCACGCCGCGGACAGGGCTCTTTGGGACGTCCTGAGCGCGAAGTCCTCGATTTCCGCCACGAGGCGTGCGGGCCCCGGGCCTTCGTCGGCAATGGCGCGTCCAAGAGCCACCGCCCGCTCGGTGAAGCCCGGTTCGGAAAAGACGCGCCGCACGGCCTCGCCGAGCACATGCGGCGATGCCGAGACATCGAGGCGCAGGCCCGCACCGTGATAGTCGACACGCGCGGCATTGTCGTTCTGATCGCGCCCCATCGGGAGAACGACGAGGGGGACGCCGTGGCACAGCGATCGCATGATCGTACCGTGCCCGCCGTGAGTGACGACAGCGCGGGCCTTGGCCAGGATGTCGTCATGCGCGGCATTGGGCAGTATCGTGACATTCGCCGGCGATTGAAGACGAAGCCCTTCGAGCGCTTTGCCAAGGGTGACGACCACCTCGACCGGCTGCCCGGCCAAACCGGATATCACCCGCTGCAGCACATCGGCCTGCCCCTGATTGGTGGTGCTGAACGATACGAGCACGAGTGGCCGCATCTCGCCCGCCGGTGGGTTCGTCCAGCGTTCGCGGGCCCAGCTCGGCATCTCCAGAAGCGGCCCCACATAGCGCACATGGTCGGGCAGGCGCGCGGTGGGAAAATCGAAGCTGCTGCTGGTGGCAAGGAGATGGCGGCCGGCGCTCAAGGGCTGTTCGAGGACATGGGCCAGCGGTGCAGCGCCGAAATGAGCACGGGCGGCGTTGAGGCCAGGCAAGAAGCCGTCCCACAATTGCTCGACCATTGCGGAGACCTCGGCGTCGCGCGCTCGGTCCGCCGCCGACTGGGCGGGCTGGAGGCCCGGACCGAACGGCGGATGTCCGGGGAGAGGCCAGAGCGAGATGTTGCTTGCGAGCAGAGCCGTCGGAACCTGCGCAATTTCGCCTGCGAGCATGCTGCCGAACAGCAGATCCGAGCCGAGAAGGATATCGGCCGGCTCCGTTGCCAGCGCTTCGAGAATATCCTCGGCGTGGGATTGCGCCGGTCCGACGAAGATCCGTTCGCATCCTCTTTGGAAGCCGGCCAGAGCATCGGCGGTTTCCCAATCGCGCACGAAGCAGCTTTCGGGTGAGCGGTCGGGACGGTTCGGCGCGCGCTTCCATGGCAGGAACCGAGCGCCCGCCTCGATCGCCTCCGCTCTCATCGTGTCGTCGGCGATAAGGCGCACGTCGTGGCCCCGGCCGGCGAGGGCTCGCACCGCCGTGAGCGTCGGCGGCACATTGCCGCCGCCTTCCCAGCAGGCCGCCAGGATGCGCAGATGCGGTGCCGCACCTGTCGTCTTGATCATCGCCTTGGTCCTTTCTGGATGGAGACCGGATCAGTTCGTCCCATCCTCACGCAGCAGGCGCTCGATCGCCTGCGTCATGAGCCGGTGTGTGTCCGCCGCCGAATGTCTTTGCGCCCGGCGCAGCAGATGCCAGATCCAAACATCGGTCTGGGCCAACAACTGCGCGAGCCGGTCCCCGCGGGACTGGCTGTCGAGCTTGTCGAGCCAGCCCCTGAACATATCCTCGATCCACTCGCGATGGCCCTTGCGTCCGCGGTCGAGGACGGCGGCGAATTCGGGAATGCGCGCCTCCTGTCCGAGCGTCCGCACGAGGACGTCGCCGGTGCGTTCGTAATCGTCCGTCAGCAGCGTCACGATGTCCGCCACGCTTTGGGCCGGCGTACTCCAGCGCTGGGCCCGGATCGAGACGTCCATCTGGGCTGCCATGGCGCTGAGCACGCCGCTCTTGCTGCCGAAACGCCGTATCACGGTTTGGCGGGTGGTGCCGGCCGCGGCGGCGATGTCGTCGAGAGTGATCTCGTCGAACCAGCGCTCTTCGAGGAGCGCGATCAACGCGTCGACGATCTGCTGTTCGGTATCCTGAACGGCATCGGCGCGCGCCGATTGGCGATAGGCTCGCGGAGACATGGTATCGCTCTCAATTTGGTGTTACATCATGTAATGCGAAATTGAGCGGGTGTCAACGGGACTGGCGGCGCGCGGAGCTGCGGCGTCGGGTTGTGCTTGCCGCGATTGCAGGAAGAGCCTCGGCGTGGGATCGAGGGAGGCTGAATATCGCGCGAACGATCCGCGACCGGCTTAGCCTGAGGACATCGCCCCCGGCTGAAAGCTGCTGATCAACAATTGGGGTCGTTGGATTGGGATCCTGCGACCTGGTGTGGCCGGCTGCCCGCTAGCGCCACTTTGCCCTTTGCTGCCCTTGCGCCGGTATTCACGTCTTCCTCCGGGGCCAAGGCCATTCGTGGATGGCCGGGACAACCCCGGCCAAGACGAAGGGGTGGGGCGCGATAGGGGGCACGAGGGCGGGCGGCGGCCGGCCCGATGGTCCAGCGCGAAAAAAAAGCCGCTGATCGGTCGCGCGCTTCGCGCCTCGCCGCGTCTTGCCCGGGCTTGTCCCGGGCATCCACGTCTTCCTTCGGGGCCAAGGCTATTCGTGCATGACCGGGACAGGCCCGGCCAAGACGAATTCAACCGAGCCTGCCTAGTTGATCCGTCAGCACCGGGTGCGGCTGTGGGAAGGCCAGGACCTGCTCGATCGCCAGACAGGCCTCCAGGATCAGCCGTTCGGAATATTTCGGCCCCGAGACCTGCAGGCCGATCGGCAGGCCGTCGCGCGACAGGCCGCAGGGCAGCGTCGCGGCCGGTAGGCCGGTCAGGTTGAAGGGCAGGGTATAGGGCACGCCGTCGCGCCAGCGGTCATAACCCTGCGAGTGGTAGACGGTCTCCACGGGGGCGGCCACCCGCGGCATGGTCGGGGTCAGGAGCAGGTCGAAATCGCGGTGCAGGACCGCGAATTCGCGCCCGAGCGCGGCGCGCGCCGCTTCGCCCGCCAGGACCGCGTCGATATCGATAGCGAGCCCGCTCTCGGCAACCTCGCGGAACTTCGGATCGAGCTCGTCCCAGCGCTCGCGCGGGATCGACCGCAGGCGGCGGGCAAAGCCGGCGAGCCAAAAGGCGTTGAACGTCGTCTTCAGGTCGCCGATGACAGGGCCGACCTCGGTGATGGCGGCGCCGGCGGCGCGCAGGCCGGCAATGGCCGTCTCCATGCCGGCGCGCACGTCCGGATCCGGAGCTATGCCGCCGAGGTCGGGGGAATAGGCCAGGCGCAGGCCGGCAAGCCGCGGCCGCAATCCGGAGAGCCAACCGGCCTCCGGCGGCGGCAGCGCGAACCAGTCGCGGTCGTCGGGCCGCGCCATGACCTCCAGCACCGTCACCGCTTCGGCGACGGTCCGGGTCATCGGCCCGCCGGAGACCAGCGTCGCGAACAGTCCTTCCTGCGGATGATGCGGCACCCGGCCGAAAGTCGGCTTGATGCCGAAAATGCCGCAGAAGCTCGCGGGGATACGGATCGATCCACCGCCGTCATTGCCGAAGGCGAAAGTGCCGATGCCGGCGGCGACGCAGGCCGCGCCGCCGCCGCTCGATCCACCGGGCGTCCGTCCGGGGTTCCAGGGGTTGCGGGTCGGAGCGTCCTGCAGCGGGCCGTCGGTCAGGCCTTTCCAGCCGAATTCAGGCAGGCGGGTCTTGCCCAGAATGACGCTGCCGGCCTCGCGCAGCCGCGCCACCACGGGTGAATCGGCCGCCGCCGGCGTTTCCTCGGAGGTGCGCGAACCATGGCGTGTCGGCAGGCCCGCGATATCGACATTGTCCTTGATCGTCACGGGCACGCCGTCGAGCGGTCCGATCGGCTGGCCGGCCTGCCAGCGGGCGGTGCTGTCGACTGCGGCCTTCAGCGCGCCCTCGGCATCGATGAGTTGGAAGGCGTTGAGCGCGGGTTCGAGCCGGGCGATGCGCTGCAGGTGCAGGAGCGTTACCGCCGTCGGTGTCAGCATGCCCTGGGCATAACGATTGCCGAGTTCGTCGACGGTCAGGAAGCAGTCGGCTTCATTCATCACGGCTCTGTCCTCACAAGCCCGCCGGGCGATGCTGCGCCCAGGGCCGCGCCTGTTCGAGCAGGGCGCCGAGCCGCAGGACATCGGTCTCCGCCCCCCAGGGCCCGACGATCTGCACGCCGGTGGGCAGGCCGTCGGCGGCAAAGCCGGAAGGGACCGAGAGGGCGGGATGTCCGGTGAGGTTGAACGGGTATTGATAGGAGGTCCAACCCTGGCGGGTGATGCCGCATTTCACGCCGTCGACCTCGACCTCGTCATTGGCCGCGTCGAATTCGACCGGCAGGGCCGAGCGGGTATTGGTCGGCGTGACCAGAAAATCATAACGCTCGAACAGGCCCTGAATGGCGCGGAACAGGCGCGTGCGGGCAAATTGCGCATTGCGGAAATCGGCCAGATTGAACTTGGCGCCGCGCTCCATGAAGGCGAGCGTCACCGGGTCCATCTGGTTTTGCCAGCGCGGCAGATAGGGGGCGCAGAACACGGTGAAATTGGCCTGGTAGAGAACACGGCCTTCGAGCTCGATCCAGTCGATCGCGTCGGTGACCTCTTCGACGTCCGCCCCAAGGGTTGCCCAGGCGTCGAGGGCGGCGCGCGTATTGGCGGTCACGTCGGCGGCCACGCGCGGATTGGCGCAGCGCGCGATGGTGCCGATGCGGATGCCCGCGAGGTCGCTGCCGATCAGTTTCGGCGAAAGCTGCCTCTGGTCTTCGCCCTTGATGCTCCACGGGTCTTTCGCCGAAGGACCGGTCAGCACGGCATGCATCACGGCGGCGTCGGTGACGGTGCGGGCGAGGGGGCCGGCATAGATATTGTTGCCGAAGGCGTCGCGGGTCGTGTCGGCCGGTACCGCGCCAAGCGTCGGCTTGAGGCCGACGACACCGCAGCAGGCCGCGGGACCGCGCACCGAACCGGCGCCATCGGTGCCGAGGCCGAGTGGGCCGAGACCCGCGGCGACCGCCGCCGCCGCGCCGCCGCTCGACCCGCCGGAGGTGCGGCCGAGATTCCAGGGATTGCGCGTGATGCCGTGGCTCGGGCTGTCGGTCAGTCCCTTATTGCCGAATTCCGGTGTCGTCGATTTGCCGATGATGATGGCGCCGGCCGCTTTCAGGCGCTGCACCAGCACATCGTCTGCTGTCGCGACATTGTCCTGGAAAATCGCCGAGCCATGCTTGGTCGGCACGCCGGCGACGTCGACCAGGTCCTTGATGCTGACCGGCACGCCGTGCAGGGGACCGAGCCTGTCGCCGGCCATCACCGCGTGTTCGGCGCGCCGGGCGTCGGCGCGCGCCTGATCGGCGGTCACCGTGACGAAGGCGTTGATGCGCGGCTGCTGGCGCGCGATGGCGCCGAGCACGGCCTCGACATAGTCGACCGGCGAGAGCTTGCGCGCGCGGATGAGGGCAGCCGCCTTCGTTGCCGGCATGAACAGGAGGTCGGCGTCTTGCATGGGAGCTCCGGGAGACCAAACGGCACGGCAGGCATCGATCTCGGCGCGTCGATCTCGCCACATCGATCTTGGCCCGCCGCAGAGTGTCCGCCCCGGGTCGGCTCGTCCAGGCTTGGTGCGGCGCACAAGGCCCGGTTCAGGGCTGCCCTGCGACAGATGAACGCCAGGCATGATCGGCGGTTGCGTCGGGCCGGCCGCCGGGTCACCTTGCTCGTCCGACAGTGCATGCAATCGTTTGACGGCAGCCGCTTCTAAGGTTCGAAGACCAAGGAGAGACTAGCATGGCAGGCAAGTCGATGTCCCGTCGGTCCATGCTGCTGACCGGCAGCGCGGCGCTCGCCGCCGCCGGCATCATTCGCCCGCGCGAGGCGCGCGCCGCCAAGTCGCTCAACGTCGTGCTGGAATCCGAAGTCGTCATCTTCGACCCGCATTTCACCACCGCGGCGATCACCCGCACCTTCGGAACCCATGTCTTCGACACCTTGTTCGCGATGGACGGCAGGGGTGACATTCAACCGCAAATGGTCGAGAGCTTCGAGACTTCGGCCGACAAGCTCATCTGGAAATTCAAGCTGCGCGATGGTCTGCGCTGGCATAGCGGCGAGCAGGTGACGGCTGCCGACTGTGTCGCCTCGCTCAATCGCTGGGCGCCGCGCGACGCGCTTGGCCGCATGCTGGCCGCCGCCACCGCCTCGCTCATCGCCGACGGCCCGCGCAAATTCACCATTCAGTTGAAACAGCCTTTCCCACTCATGCTGGCGACGCTCGGCAAGGCCAATGCGCCATTGCCTGTCATGATGCCGGAGCGGCTGGCCAAGACGCCCGGCGACCAGCGCATCACCACGCCCATCGGTTCCGGGCCGTTCCGCTTCCGCTCGGACCTCTGGCGCTCCGGCAATGTCATGGTGCTCGAGCGCAACCCGGACTATGTGCCGCGCCAGGAGCCGCCGGATTTTCTCGCCGGCGGCAAGACCGTCAAGATCGACCTGCTCGAACTGCGCGTCATGCCCGACCAGTCGACCGGCGCCAATGCGCTGATGCGCGGCGAGATCGACTACATGCAATATCTGCCGTTCGACATGCTGCCTCTGTTGCAGCGGGCGCGCGGCGTCAATTTGCTCGGGCTCGGCGGCATTCACCAGTTCCAGGGCAATTTCAGGCTGAACCACCAGTTCCCGCCCTTCGACGACCCGGCGGTCCGGCGGGTCCTGTGGAAACTCGCCGATCAGTCTTCGATCCTGACCGCCATCGGCATTCCCGAGCAGTTCCGGGCACCGCAATGCCCATCTTTCTGGATGTGCGACGCACCGCTGTCGACCACGGCGGGCTCGCAGGCCGCGCGTCTCGACATCGAGGCGGCGAAAGCCGAGCTGAAGGCGACGAGCTATCGCGGCCAGCCGGTCATCCTGCTGGAGGTCGCCGGCTCGATCAGCCAGACGGCTGCCAATGTCCTGGCGCAGAACATGAAGAATGCCGGTTTCGTGGTCGACGAGCAGACCATGGACTGGGGCACGGTGCTGGCGCGCCGGGCCAAGAAGGACGGCTGGTCGATGTTCTCGGTCTATTCGAACGGCACCGACATGATCTCACCGCTGTCGCATTTCTACATCGCGTCGACCTGCGCCGACTATCCCGGCTGGTCCTGCGACCAGCGTATGCCGGCGCTGCTCGAAAGCTTCGCCAAGGCGGATAGCGAGGCGGATCGCAAGCGCGTCGCCGCCGAGATCCAGACGCTCGCCTATGAACTGACGCCATCGGTCATGTGGGGCCAGTTCACCATTCCTGCGGGCTACCGCAGCCACCTCAACAATCTCATCCGCTCGTCCTATCCGATGTTCTGGGAGGTCGACCGGTAACGGTCGTCAGGCGCGACGCGCGCGCGACCGCGGTTTGGCCTGACGGTCTAAAGGGCCGGCAAATCGGGTGTCGCGGGACAGTGATTACGGCTCCTCGGTTGAATAGGCGCAGCGCTGACTGAGACAGCGGCGCAATGGTGGCTTGGCGCCACTTCCTCATGCTCGCACCACGTCGTCTTGCCCGGGCTTGTCCCGGGCATCCACGCATTTTGTCCACGTGCGGCAATCAATTCGTGGATGGCCGGGACAAGCCCGGCCAAGACGAGAATTGTCTTTGGAGCGATGGGCGCTGGATCGACCCGGCGCGGCAACGGTGCAGCGACGCTAGCCGGCCTGGCTATAGCGCTTGTGCGGTTTCGGAGGAGGGCCCCGCACCAGGCCTTCGACGTCACGGTCCCGCTGGTCTCCGAAAGTCCCGGCTCCGACCATGTCGCCGTGGTTGCGGTCCTGTCCCTGATTGCCGCGGGACGTCCCGCCCGTCTTGTTGGGTTCGTCTCGATTGACGTCTCGGCGCGATCCACCGGGATGCGGGCTGTTCGACATGACGACCTCCTGTCGGGCGCTTCAGCAGCCACACGCCCGATCGACGGTGCCCGGCGCCCCTTGCAAATCAACCGCCGGTGGGCCCGGTTGTTCCCCCATCCCTGTTTCGGTCTGGAACCGCGGGCCCGCCTGCGCGTTTGGAAGACGGATGCGCCGAGGAAATCCGATGCCCACCGACGAACCATGGATGCGCCCCTATATCCTCTCGATTACCGGCCTGTTCCTGGAAGACGGCTTCGCGCGGCTCGCCGAAGCCTTCGCGCGGCTGGACAGGGGGGCGGCCGAGGCGGCTCTTGCGCGGTTCGAGGAGACGATCCGCGAGCAGGTGGCCGAGATCGGCGAGCAGGACGATATTCCGCCCGCGGTGCTGGCTGATCTGCGCCACAATATCGAGACGCGGATGGCGGCGGTGTTTGCCCGCGCCCGCCAGCGCATGACCGCGCCCCTGATCGACGCGGTGGCGAACCCGCCTGATGACGCCGGGCGGCAGGGCCTTGCCGATCCGGTCGGCCGGCCGTCGATCGCGGCCAGCCCGGATGGCGTGCGGCGCTGGCTCGGCATGGCCGGCTAGACGCCGGCGCCGAGGCCCCCGAGCAGATAGATGATCAGCACGATCACCAGCACGGTGCCCAGACCTCCGCCGAGTCCGGCTGTGCCATAGGCGCGATGGCCGAAATAGCCTCCACCTCCGAGCAGGAGGAGAATGAGGATGATCAGCAGCAGCGGCGACATGTGAAACTCCTCCGGATCAGGTGTGGGTGGGCGAAGCCCGGCCCACGGCCTCAGGCTTGGCGACGCGGTTTCGACGGCGCGCCCGGCTTGGTTTCCGACGAGGTGGCGGCCACCGGGTCGCTTGCCGGGAATGTGTCCTTCAGCGCCTTGGTCAGGTCACTGTCTGCTTCATGATCGCCATGTTTCGGCGGCATGGTGGGCCCCGATCCGGCGATGGCTTCCTCGAATTCGCGCGTTCCCTCGGCCTGCATGTCCTGGGCCTTGCGGTCGGCAAGCGATTTTCCGGAATGAGCCATACTGTCCTCCTGTTGTTCATCATCAACTGAGGGCACGTCGATCGGTTCCAGGGGAAGGCCATGTCGCACCCGGGAACTTCCGCGCGCCGGACGGGTTTGTCGCTGGTGACGAGGGAGGGCGGCCATGCCTGAGGTTCATTATGCGGTGATCCAGCATGACGGTGGTTGGGCCTATCGGCTGGGCGAGGTCATTTCGGAGACTTTCGCGTCGCGGGACGAGGCCCTGGTGGCCGCCGAAAGCGCGGCGGCCCGCCAGCGCACGCCCGGCGAGGCCGTCGAGATCGAATATGAGGACGGCGACGGCCGCTGGCACAAGGAGCGTTCGGCCGGCGACGACCGGCCCGAGGCAACCGTCGACGACGCCACGCGCCGGAGAGAGCCGTGATGGGCCATCCGATCCCGAAACACAGTCCCGGTTTCGACGAGGACGATCCGGCCCGCCGCCGGCGGGTGCCCGACGACGACCGCGAGGCGGTGATCGATCCGACACGCCATCCCGACCAGGACCCGGCGATCGACCGGCCGATCGACGGCGTCGACGACCCGCCGGGCGAGCCGCGGACGGGCGATGACCAGGGGCCCGATTGATCCGGCCATGATTGATCCGGCCATGATTGATCCGGGCATGACTGATCTCGCCATGAACCAGGATCTGTCCAGGCGGCCGACCTCCGATCGGGAAGAGACCGGCAATGTTTCGAGGGGGCGATTGACCGAGAGCATGGCATTTGGACTGGCGCCGGGCGCCTCGGTGGCGATCCTCGCCAATCGCAGTTCGGGGCTCACATCGCGCACCGGGCAGGCCGTCGACATCGCGGTGTCGATGCTCGCCGCGCATGGCTTTTACCCCCGGCTGTTCATGGCGAAGCGCGGCCGGCTGGGCGAAGCGCTGGCGGCCTGCCGGCGCGACGATCCGGATCTCGTCATCGTCATCGGCGGTGACGGAACCATTCTCGCCGCCGCGGAAGCCTTTCTCGAGACCGGGACGCCGCTCGCCATCGTGCCGCTCGGCACGGTCAATCAGCTCGCCCGCGACCTCGATATTCCCCTGGATCCGCAACTGGCCATGGCGGCGCTGGCGGCCGGCACGGTCAAGGGCATCGATGTCGGACGGGTCAACGGCCAGGCCTTTCTCTGCACCTGCGTGGTCGGGCCGCTCGCGCGGCTGCAGCGCTATCGCGAACAGGCGCGCGGCCGGCTTCCCGCGACGCTGCTCGCCATGGCGACGACCTTGCTGAAGGCCTTCAGCCTGAGACCCATGCATCTGGTTCTCGGCGACGGCGCCCGCACCTGGCGGGAGGACAGCCGCGGCGTGATCGTCTCGGTCAATCCGTTCCTGACCCAGCCGTCGCGCATTCCCAGGCGCGGCCGGCTCGATGGCGGCCGGCTGGCCGTCTATGCCGCGCGCGACCATGGCCGCCTGACGCTGGTGCGGATGGCCGCGGCCATTCTCGCCGGGCGTGGCGGCGACGATGCCGGCATCGTTTATCACGAGGCGCCCGCCGTCACGATCGCGGCGCGGCGCAGGCGCATCACCGTCCTGAACGACGGCGAGGTCCGCCTCCTGGCGACGCCGCTACGCTTCGAACTGAGCCCGGCGGCCCTGCATGTCCTGGTGCCTGGCCCCGCCGGCGCCTAGGCCGGCCTGCCATTGGCGATGCGCGACAGCCAGGACCGCACCTCCGCCGGCTGCTGGAAGGCCGCGTCGGCGTGGCGGAAATGCTCGCCCGCCACCTTCAGGCCGAAGCCGCCGGCGGCCTCGGCCACAGTGAAGGCATCCTCGTCGGCGCGGTCGTCGCCGATCATGATCGGGATCCGTTCGGCAAAGGGCTTTCGGCGCATGATTTCCCTGAGCGCGGTCGCCTTCGACGTGCCGTTGGGGATCACCTCGATCACCGCGCGGCCCTCCTTGAGGTGATGATCGAGATTGAGCTCGACCAGGAGATGGGCCAGCGTATTGAGCAGTGCGGGTCCTGCCTCCGGCGCCTGGCGGAAGTGAACGGCGAGGATCGGCCCCTTATATTCCAGCCGGACGCCGGGATGGCTTGCCGCAAGCGCAACCGCACGCGCGAGCAGGGCGGGCGCTATCGCGGGCGGCAGGGGCTCGACCGGCCCCGCCGTGGCGAAGCTGAATTCGAGGCCATGGAGGCCTGAGCCGGCAAGCCGGGTGGGGGCGATCATGCGCGCGACATCGGCGAGATGCCGGCCGGTCACCACGGCGACGGCACCGCCGAGGCGCTGCTGCAGCCGGGCGAGATCGGGCGTCAGGGTGGGCGGCAGGATCACCTCTTCGGGCGTGTCGGCAATGTCCACCAGCGTGCCGTCGAAGTCGAAATAGACGGCATAGTCGTCCGGACGCAGGCAGATCTGCGGAACCAGCAGGTCCGGCAGCGATCGGGATCTGGAGGCGTCGGTCATCATGCAGCCTGTTGGAGAGATATCCGGCGGGGCCGTCCGGGGCAGGGCGGCCGGCCGGGGAATTCCGGTCTTGGGATATGGGGCGCAACGCCGGTGCATCGGCGAGGTTCCGGCGCGCATTCTAGCGCATGGCGGCCGGCCGTCGAGGAACCCGATCGCCCGGGCTTGTGAAGGGGACGCCGCGAGGGCTTGAAATCGGCAGCGGACGGGAACTGTCGGCCCGGCCTTTGGGTTGTTGAGGGGAACCCAGAGGAGGCGATGATGATGCACCCGAAGGAACCAGGTGGCTGGCAGGATGCCCAGGCGCCGGAGAAGCCCGATGACGGCAAGCGCGGCCAGCAGACCCAGACCGGCAGCCGCGAGAAGGAACAACAGGGCGGCCAGAAAAGCGGGCCCGCCGGCCAGCAGCGCTGATCCGGCCGGCCCGGGCTATCGGGCACAACCGCGCGGCGATTGGAACAAAACAGGAAACGTGTCATCCACGGGCTGATGCCACCGAGGGGATGATTCGGCCTTGTCCGCTGCCGCCAGCTATCTGACCAAGCTCAACCCCGAGCAGCGGCGGGCGGTGGAACATGGCGCGGGCGCTGCCACCGGCGGCGGGCCGCTTCTGGTGATCGCCGGTGCCGGCTCCGGCAAGACCAATACGCTGGCGCACCGGGTGGCCCATCTGATCGTCGGCGGCGCCGATCCACGCCGGATCATGCTGCTGACCTTTTCGCGCCGGGCGGCGGCCGAAATGACCCGCAGGGTCGAGCGCATCGCAGCCGAAGCGCTCGGCGCCAAGGCGGGCGTGATGACCGATGCCTTGAGCTGGGCCGGCACGTTTCACGGCGTCGGCGCGCGCATCCTGCGCGACTATGCCGGCGAGATCGGCCTCGATCCCGGCTTCACCATTCACGACCGTGAGGATTCGGCCGATCTCATCAACCTCTGCCGGCACGAGCTCGGCTTCTCCAAGACCGAAACGCGGTTTCCGACCAAGGGCACCTGCCTTGCCATCTATTCGCGCGCGGTCAATGCCGAGATGGCGCTGGAGGAGGTGCTTCGGCTGGCCTTCCCCTGGTGCATCGCCTGGACCGCCGAACTGAAGCAGCTGTTCTCAGCCTATGTCGAGGCCAAGCAGGGCCAGAACGTGCTCGATTACGACGACCTGCTGCTCTATTGGGCGCAAATGGCCGCCGAACCGGCGCTGGCGGAGGACCTGTCCGCCCGTTTCGACCACATCCTGGTCGACGAATACCAGGACACCAACCGGCTTCAGTCGTCCATCCTGGTCGCCTTGAAGCCGCGCGGCACCGGCCTGACCGTCGTTGGCGACGATGCCCAGTCGATCTATTCGTTCCGCGCCGCGACGGTGCGCAACATTCTCGATTTTCCCGGCCAGTTCGATCCACCGGCCGCGATCGTCACGCTCGACCGCAATTACCGCTCGACCCAGCCGATCCTGGCCGCCGCCAATGCGGTCATCGGCGAGGCCAAGGAGCGCTTCACCAAGAACCTCTGGACCGAGCGCGCCTCCGGCGCCCGTCCCGGGCTGATCACGGTCCGGGACGAGATCGACCAGGCGCGTTATGTCGCCGACCGGATCCTGGAAAATCGCGAGGCGGGCACGGCGCTGAAGGCCCAGGCCGTGCTGTTCCGCACCTCCCACCACGGCGGTCCGCTGGAGGTCGAGCTCGTCCGGCGCAACATTCCCTTCGTCAAGTTCGGCGGGCTCAAATTTCTCGACAGCGCCCATGTCAAAGACCTCCTGGCGCTGCTCCGGCTGGTGCAGAACCCGCGCGACCGGGTCGCCGGCTTCCGGGTGCTGCAGCTCATTCCCGGCATCGGCGCCGGCTCGGCCGGGCGCCTGCTCGACCACATGGCCGTGGCCGAAGACCCGGTCGCCGCGCTGGCCGGCGCGCCCGCGCCGCCGCGTGCCGCCGCCGACTGGCCGGCCTTCGTGGCGCTTGTCGGCGATCTGCGCGCCGGCCGGTGCGGCTGGCCGGCCGAACTCGGCGCGGCCCGGCTCTGGTACGAGCCGCATCTGGAACGCATGCATGAGGACGCGAGCGTTCGCCGCGCCGATCTCCTGCAACTGGAGCAGATCGCCGGCGGTTATGCCTCGCGCGAGCGGTTCCTGACCGAACTGACCCTCGATCCGCCCGACGCCACCAGCGACCAGGCCGGCGTGCCGCTGCTCGACGAAGACTATCTCATCCTGTCGACCATCCATTCCGCCAAGGGCCAGGAATGGAAATCGGTCTTCGTGCTCAATGCGGTGGACGGCTGCATTCCCTCCGATCTCGGCGCCGGCACCAGTTCGGAGATCGAGGAGGAGCGGCGGCTGCTCTATGTCGCGATGACGCGGGCCAAGGACGACCTGCATCTGATGGTGCCGCAGCGCTTCTTCACCCATCAGCAGTCCTCCGGCGGCGACCGGCATGTCTATGCCCAGCGCACGCGCTTCATCCCGCCGGCCATTCTGGCGCTGTTCCAGCACGGCACCTGGCCGGTGGCGCGCGATCAGGCCGGCGCCTCCCGCGCCACCGCGCCCCTGAAGGTCGATATCGGCCAGCGCATGCGCGGCATGTGGCGCTGAGGCTCGGGGCCGGCCGGTTGGCCGGCAGCGCGGCCGGAACCTCCCGCCTTCGATCGGGTTGCATCCTTGACGGGCGCGAGGCCCGCATTGTCGCGATCCGATGGAGGCATGTCATGGCTGATGCGCAAGGCCGCACGGGACCGAAGGGGGCAGGGGCGGACGGCCCGACCGAGCTCGAGGACAAGATCGTCCGCGGCGCCAGCGATTTGGCCTCCTCCGCGAGCAAGACGCTGAAGACCGTCGGTGTCGACACCGATGTCATGGTCGATGCCGCCAAGGGCCAGGCGACCGAATTGCAGAAACTGCTGATCGACGAGATCGCCGCCCGGCCGTTCCGGGCGCTTGGCATCGCCGCGGCGATCGGCTTCGTGGTCGGCGTGTGGAACGCGCGGTAGGACCGATGCTTGTTTTCGCTTGATCTGCGAGCGACCGGCGTCCGCGCGCGCTCTCGTCTTGGCCGGGCTTGTCCCGGCCATCCACGAATTCTCCTGAGGCCGCGCAAGACGTGGATGCCCGGGACAAGCCCGGGCCAGACGCGGTGAGGGTGGGCGCGCTCGCGAATGACCGGCGCTTCCACGTCAGGTCATAAGCCTCAACGCCCCGGGCGGTGCCGCTGCGAGGCGGTCTGGGCGGCGTGGGCGCGGCGATCTTCGGCGCTCACCGGGAAGCGCTGGCCGAGAACCTCCTCGGCGATGACCTCGAAACGCGTCAGCCTATGGGCGCCGAAGGAATTGATGATCGGCACGTCGGCGGCATCCTGGCCATAGGCCATGACGATGCGGCCGATGCGCGGCATGTTGTGGCGCGCGTCGAATGTGTACCACTGGCCGTCGAGAAAGGCCTCGAACCAGGCGCAGAAATCCATCGGGGCGGGATCCCTGGGCACGCCGATATCGGGCAGGTAGCCGGTGGCGTAGCGGGCGGGAATGTTCATGCAGCGGCACAGCGTGATCGCCAGATGGGCGAAGTCGCGGCACACCCCGACGCGCTCCTCATAGGCCTCGGCCGCGGTGCGCGTGTCGCGGGCATATTGATAACCGAAGCCGAGCCGGTCATGGACGAAGCTGGTGATCGCCTGAACGCGCCCCCAGCCGGGAGCGACCGCGCCGAAGCGCTGCCAGGCCATGGCCGACAATTGATCGGTTTCGCAATAGCGGCTGCCGCGCAGGAAGATCAACGTCTCCGCGGGCAGGTTTTCCGGGGCGACCTCGCCGGCCGAAGGCGCCACCGTGTCGGGAAAGCCGGGGTCGAAGATCACGCCGCCGGCCGCGAGCGACAGGCCGCCCGCGGGCGCCGTGATGCGCCGGCTGAGATTGCCGAACTGGTCTTCGTGCAGCGACTGCTCGACCGGCATGGCCGGGTCGGCCAGCGCCAGCGCGGAGAGGTCATGGGCTTCCGTCAGGTCCTGCCGCCGCCCGGGATGGATGTCGAGCAAGGTGATCAATGGCGTCGGAGCGTCGCAGGCGATGTCGATGTGAAAGCCATAACGGATATGCATTGCACGCTCCGGCGGCGGAAAAAGCGGGGAACCGCGACGCCATGCTACAGCACGGACGCGCGGGTTGGCGCCATCCTTTCGTAAAAAGGGCGCGAGCGGCAAGCTCGCGCCCGATCGGCTCGATGGCTGAGGCTCACATCCAGTAGGGGCTGGTGCCGTAATAGTCGTAGATGCGCTTGCCGTAAGTACGATCGCTCCAGTCCGGCTCGCCGGCTCTGTCATACATCGGCGCGTTTTCCAGCCGGTCGCGGGTCAGCGGCACGACATAGCCGCCGCGCCCGGTATCGTATTTCAGCACGCTCCAGGGCAGCGGATGGTATTTCTCGCCGATGCTCAGAAAGCCGCCGAAGGACATGACGGCATAGACGACATGGCCGGATTCCTTGTCGAGGATGATGTCGTGGATCTCGCCCAGATGCTCGCCGGCGCTGTTATAGACTTCGGTCCCCACGACCTGGTCCGCCGCGATGATGGAATGGGCGGATCGGGCCGCGCCGGACAGGGTTCCCGTGGCTTGGTTGGCCATTTCGCAATCTCCAGGTTTTGCTGCTGAACCCGCTCGGCGGGTGGACAACAAGGAAACGCCCCCCGCAGCGGCCGGGTTCCCGGTCGCGGTCGATAGCGGATGGTTGCCGGCCGCGTCAGATCAGTGGCCGCGGCGTCGCCTCGCGTTCGAACTGCGCCGCCATGCGGGCGGTCAGGCGCGGGTTGAGCAGGGTCAGCCGCCCCCCGGAAAAGGTGAACAGGCCGGCGCGCCGCAGCCTGGACCAAGTCTTGCTGGTATGGACCAGCGACAGCCCGAGCGCATCCGCCATGTGCTGCTGCGACAGGGGGAACTGGAAGGTGCGGTCGTTGACCAGGCCGAGCGCGTCGGACCGCCGATAGAGCGAAATGATCAGCGCGGCGACCCGTTCGGCGGCATTGCGCTGGCCGACCGAGACGAGGTTCTCGTCGACCATGCTCTCCTCGCGCGAGCCGAGCCAGGCGAGCTCATAGGCCATGGCGGGCATCTTGACGAACAGGTCCCAGATATGGCGGCGGGCGAAGACGCAGACCTCGGCGTCGGTCAGCGCTTCGATGCCGTGCTGCGACGCGCTCAGGAGCGAGGCCTGCAGCCCCAATATGTCGCCGGGCAGCAGGAAATTGAGGATCTGCCGCCGCCCGTCCGGCAAGGTCTTGTAGCGATAGGCCCAGCCGGCGAACAGCGTGAACAGCTCGGCATTGGTCTCGCCCGGGCTGATGATGTCGGTGCCCGCCTTGATCAGGCGGTGATCGATCTTCATCGACTGGATGAACGAGACGTCGGCATCGCTTTTGTCGGCAAAGACCGGCTTTGCCCGAAGCGGGCAGGCGGCGCAGGGAATTCCGGCGCGCGGCAGGCGGCTTTTGTCGTTTATCACGAGCATTCGGGTCTCCCTGCTTGGACAGCACGACAACGGCGGCGCGGCCCGGAAGTTCCGCGCATCCGGCGGAACCGGTGCGGGCATCGGGCGTTGACACTGGCGACGCCTGTCCGGCTCCGGTCGAGTGCGGCTCTCCCGCGCGGTCGCGCTCCTCCGAATGGATGGTCATAATGGCTGAAAAGGAAGGTCTGCCGCGGGACGATGGTCCGTCCGGTCCGTCCCGCGAGCGTTCCAGGGCGCGTGAATTCTTTCGCACCGCGCTGGGGTTCTGGCGGGGGCGCTCCAGGCTGCGTGCCTGGGGCCTGACGCTGCTGGTTCTCGCCTTCGCCGCCGCCCAGCTCGGCGCGCAGCTCGGCATCAATGCCTGGCAACGCCTGTTCTTCGACGCGCTCGAGCGCAAATCCGTCGGCGAGGTTCTCGGCGCCATCGGCTGGGTGCCGGTCATTGTCGGCTTTTCGGCGGTCACGCTGTCGGGCGTGGTGGTCACGCGCATGCTCCTGCAGACGCGCTGGCGCGAATGGCTGACGCTGCATCTCGCCGGCTGGTGGATCGCCGACCAGCGCTACTACCGGCTGGGTTTCATCGCCGAGGAACAGACCGCTCCGGAATTCCGCATCGCCGAGGATGTCCGGCTGTCGGTCGAGCCGCTGGTCGAGTTCGCCCTGGGCCTGATCACCGCCACCGTCACGGCGCTGACATTTGCCGCCATTCTCTGGCAGGTGGCGGGATCGATCGAATTCCGGCTGGCCGGAACCACGGTCGTCATTCCCTTCTACATGGCGATCGCGGCGATCCTCTATGCCGTCACGGTCTCGCTCGCGGCCTATTTCACCGGCCGCCCGCTGGTCGCCAAGGTGTCGCACAAGAACCAGATGGAAGCGCAGTTTCGCGCCGAAATGACCAGGCTCCGGGAAAATGCCGAGAGCATCGCGCTGATCAAGGGCGACGACGACGAGCGGGCCTCGGTCCAGGACAATTACCGCAATGTCGTGCGCTCCTGGATCCATATCGTTCGCCAGCAGGGCGTCATCGCCATCGTGATGAACACCAATGGTGCGCTGTTCCCGATCATCCCGCTGGTGCTGATCGCGCCGAAATATCTCTCCGGCGACCTGTCGCTCGGCGCGGTCATGCAGGTGACGGCCGCCTTCAGCGCCGTCCAGTCGGCGCTGATCTGGTTCGTCGACAATTTCGTCAAGCTCGCCGAATGGTATGCCTCGCTCGAGCGCGTCGACGAGCTGGTCGAGACGCTGGAAGATCTCGATATCGGCACGATCATGGAGGGTGAGGGGCAGGTCGAGCTCGGCACCAGCGCCGACGACGCCATCCATATCGACAATCTGTCGCTCGCCCATCGCAACGGCCGCGTCGTCATCGCCGACGCATCGGTGATCATCAAGGCCGGCGAAAAGGTGCTGATCACCGGCGCGAGCGGCACCGGCAAGAGCACGCTGATCCGCGCACTCGCCGGACTGTGGCCCTGGGGATCGGGCTCGATCAGCGTGCCGCCGGGCCAGGACATCGCCTTCGTGCCGCAGAAACCCTATATCCCCACCGGCAATCTGAAGGCCGCCCTGGTCTATCCCCATGCCGACATGGCTGTCGGCAACGAGGTCATCGTCGAGGCGATGAAACGTTGCGGGCTCGGCTATCTCAGCCGGCGCCTGGACGACGACAATGACAAGTGGGACCAGACGCTGTCGGGCGGCGAGCGCCAGCGGATCGCCTTCGCGCGCCTGCTGATCCAGAAGCCGGACATCATCATCATGGACGAGGCGACCTCGGCGCTGGACGAGGACAGCCAGAACGGGCTGCTCGGCCTGCTGCGCGAGGACCTCGCGGCCGCCACCGTCATCAGCGTCGGCCATCGCGCCGGCCTGGAGGAGTTCCACGACCGCAAGATCACCCTGGAGCGCCGGCCGGCCGGCGCCCGCCTGACCTCGGAACGGCTGACCAATCCGCTCTGGCGCATCTTCGGGCTGAACAAGGCCGGCGCCTGAGGGACGGTTTGGTCGAGGCCGCCTGGGGGGCGGCATGTCCAGCGGACTCGGCAAGGGAGAGGGCGCCGATCATCGCTTGCGTTCCGGTTTCGCATCGCCATGGCCGTGCCTGTCACGGCTGTCCACGTCTGTTCGGTCAAGGCTATTCGTGGATGGCCGGTACGAGGCCGGCCATGACGGACAGGGCGATCAGGCCGGGCAGGGGCCTATCCGGCGACCTCGGCTCGCCAGCTCTGCCCCCGTCATGGCCGTGCTTGTCACAGCCATCCACGACCGGCCTCCGGTCACGATCCCCGACGAAAGCGGCGGGGCAGCTCGCCCCTCAGGGGCTGCTGCCCGGGAACAACCCGCCATTTCGCGGGTTGAGACTGCATCGATCCGAAACGAGGCAGGAGATGTTCATGTCCATCGCATCGCGTCCGGTTCTGCCGCTGCTGTCGTTTGCCGCGGCCATCCTGGTGATCCTGGCGATCTGTCTGGTCAGCATGATGCTCCAGCCGGTCTACCGGCCGGCCGTGCTGGGCGGCGCTACCGATCAGCTCATTCAAATGCCGGCCGGCGGCTTGGCGGTCGACGCGGCCGCGGCCAAGGATACGCTGGCTCTGGTCCTGCCCAACGGCGGTGATCACCAGGTCGTCGAGCGTTGATGCGGATCAGGCCGTGATGCGCCACGTGCCGAGTTCGCTCGCCGTCGCCGGGGCGGGCTGAACCGCCTCGGCCTGGGCAGCGAGCCCTGCCAGCATGCGCGGCTGTGGTCCGGGCACCAGGGCGCGATCAGCCGTCAGCCGCACTTCGAAGGCCTTGACGTCAGGATCTTCGCCGTCGTCGGCCACGTGCAGCGTGACGCGCACCTCCGGCACCGTCGACAGGCAACGCGAGACGGCCTCGACCACTAGCAGGCCTAGCGCGATGAGACGGTCGATCGGCAGGCTCAGGTCCGACGTGATATCGCCGTCGATCGTCTGGCCGGACCGGGGCAGCAGCCGTGAGATCGCCGCGAGGACCTCGTCGAGAAAGACATCGACACGCACCGCATGCATCTCGCCATGGGCGAGCGAGAACCGGTAGGCGATGGACAGCACCTGGACGCGGCATTCCGCCTCGCTCAGCGCACGGTTGGCCTCGGCCGAGTGGTTGCGTTTGGCCAGCGACAGGTAGCTCTGAACGATCTGCAGGCTGTTCTTGACCCGATGGTGCAGTTCGCGCACCAGCAGGCGGTTCTGGTCGAGCGCCGCCTGCAGCGCATGCTGGCGCTGTTCCTGGGCGTCGACCATGGCGTTGAAGGCCCGCGCCACGCTCTTGATGTCGGACGGCATTTCCTCCGCGACCAGCGCACGCGCGGTGAAGGAGGACTGTTCTTCCTGCCGCGCCGCCTGTTCGATGCCGCGCAGCCAGCGCAGGATATGGCTGTGAATGGCATGCAGGTAGACCGTGCACAAAAGGGCGAGCGTCGCCAGCGGAATGATCAGCAGCGCCAGGAACTGAGCGCGCGCGGCAAGCGCCGCCGTCTGGTCGAGGCTCGCCAGCACATAGAGGTTCGGCGCGGCGATCCATTCCCCTGAATAGGATCGCCTGGCGCCGGCGCGGCTCGGCGCGTCGAAGCGTGTGCCGGTGCGTGGAATCGGCTCGATCGCCGGCAGCCAGCCGGCATCGCTTTCCTCGCTGCCGCGTGCGATCAGCACCTCGTCGCGATGACCGATGAGACCGATCACCGCCCCGGATGCCAGGGCGCCGAGATCGAAAGTGCGTTCCAGCGCGGCGACATCGGTCAGCAGCAGGGCCTGCCAGGCGGTGCCGGTCCGGCCGTCGCCGCTCGCATGAATCGCGAAATAGCGCTTTCCGTCGATCTCGACATAATCGTAGCGCGCCGCCGCGGGCTGGGACGGCGTCGCGGCGGCCGATGGCGGGGCCGGCATCATGGCATCGATCTTCGCCGCCGACAGTGCCTCGCTACGGCTTGCGAGGCACTCCGTGCCATTGGCGAAACGGATGCGCAGGGCCTGATAGTCCGGGGCGCCGGCGAGGACACGCCGGCCGATCGCATCGCAATCCGGGCTGCGGACCTCAGCGGCCTGTGCGCCGGCGACCGTTGCCTGAAGGATGCGCAGCGTTCCGTCGAACCAGACGCGCGTCCTGACCGCATAGTTGGCGACAGCTTCGGTCTGGCGATCCTCGATCGATCCCAGCACCGACCGGTAGGTGGTCACCGCCGCGGTCGCCGACAGCAGTGCCATCGGCACCGCGATCAGGACCAGAAGTCCGATCAGGCGGCCTCGGACGGTCTGAAACTGGGAAAGCTTCATGCGCGGCTGGCTTCGTCAGTTGCCGGACCCCGAAGCGCCCGATGTCTGCAGGGCCGCCGTGGTCCTCCGGTCCGGGCCGAATTCATCGGCGCCGTGAATCTGCAGGAGTTCGGCAAGCTTGCCGCGGGCGCGATTGACCCGGCTCTTGACCGTGCCGACGGCAACCCCGCAGATCTCCGCGGTCTCCTCGTAGGACAGTCCGCTGGCGCCGACCATGATCAGCACTTCGCGCTGCTCTTCGGGCAAGGTCGCCAGGGCCTTGCGGAAATCGGCGAGGTCCAGATGGCTTTCCTGATTGCCCTGGGTGGACAGGCGTTCGGTATAGGTGCCCTCGCTGTCCTGGATCTCGCGGCCGCGCTTGCGGTAGAGCGAGAAATAGGTGTTGCGCAGGATGGTGAAGAGCCAGGCGCGCAGGCTCGTCCCGAGTTCGAACTTCTCGGCATTCGACCAGGCTTTCAGGAGCGTGTCCTGAACCAGGTCGTCGGCCAGTTGCATGGAACCCGACAGCGACGCCGCGAAGGCTCGCAGGTTCGGGATTTCCGCGACCAGGCCGTCCTTGAACGCATCACCGCTCATCGGCGTCACCGTTGCGCTGCGCCTTCAGCTCCTTGGCCTCGAGCTGCGCCAGCAGAACCAGGAAGCGATCCGGGATCGGCGCTTTGACGAGATCGTCGTAATGGGCCTTGAGCGACCGTCCGATGGCATCCTGGACGCGTTGATCGAGAACCGGTTCGGTCTCGAAGACCTCGGCATCCTGGGTCGGGTCGTCGTCTCTCGGCTTTGCCATGCTCGTCCTCTTTCATCGCCTTGCGCGATCCGATCCGCTGCCGCCGCTCGCTCGCGGCAATGTCGGCGGCGGCGGCGCGCAGATACACAAATCCGGTCATGGAACCTATCGCGCTGATGAAAGTTCCATGCTCGGGCAAAAATAAAGTGCTTGCCAAGCGAGGGTGGCAAATGGTCGCCTTCCGACCATCAAGGAGAACGCAACGATGTCGATCGCGAAGGAAATAGCGCAACATCTTCCGTATCTTAGGCGCTTCGCCCGCGCCCTGTGCGGAACCCAGGCGAGCGGCGACGCCTATGTCGTCGCCACGCTCGAGGCGCTGATCGCGGATCCCTCCGTCTATGAACGCAATCTCGGCGAACGCATCGCCCTCTACCGGATCTTCCTCAAGCTCTGGTCCTCCGTCGGTATCAATGTCGAGGCGGCCGGCGACCGCTCCTTCGCCGAGCGCAACCTCGACGCGCTGACGCCACGGTCGCGCCAGGCCTTCCTGCTGCGCACGGTCGAGGGCTTTTCGCTGCCCGAGGTCGCGACCATCATGGCCCAGCCGGTGGTCGAGACCGCCGATCTGCTCGACCGCGCCGGCCGCGAGATCGCCGAGCAGATGGCGACCGACGTCCTGATCATCGAGGATGAGCCGATCATCGCGCTCGACATCGAAACCATGGTGCAGGAGCTCGGCCACCGCGTCACCGGCATCGCGCGCACCCACAAGGAGGCCGTCGCCCTGGTCGCCGCCAAGCGTCCCGGGCTGGTGCTGGCCGACATCCAGCTCGCCGACGGCAGCTCCGGTCTCGATGCCGTCAACGAGATCCTGCGGTCGATTTCGGTGCCGGTCATCTTCATCACCGCCTATCCGGAGCGCCTGCTGACCGGCGACCGGCCGGAACCGGCCTTCCTGATCACCAAGCCGTTCCAGCAGGATGCGGTGAAGGCGGCGATCAGCCAGGCTCTGTTCTTCGACCGACGCGCCGGCAAGGCGGCAGCCTGATCCTTTCGTCGGGAATCGATGAATAAAAACCCCGCGTCGGTTGCACCGGCGCGGGGTTTTTTGCGGGCGTTCCGCCTGCATGCCCTCACCAATGCATGAAATACATCAAGAGAATGAGGGGCAGGGGCACGCCCAGCAGCAACAGTCCGATCCAACGCATCGTCGTCTCCAGTTGTCAGGGATCATGAGGTGGCCGCGGTGCTAGCCGCGTCCGCGCGCAAGGCCCATGACGGCGGAGATCGCAAAGGCGATCAGCGCCACGACGAAGACGATCTGTGCCGCCGACATGGCGGTTCCGGCGACGCCGCCAAAGCCGAGGGCTGCGGCGACGAGCGCGACGATCAGGAACATGATGGCCCAGCCGAACATGACGTTTCTCCTGTGCTGGTGATGAAACTCTTCAGGAAAACGTCGTTTGCCGCCTTTGGTTCCGCGCTCCGGCTCGCCGGAATGGGCGGGCAGGCTGTGGCCTTGAAGGGAATGCTCGGCGCCGGGGCCGGTCACGCCCGCCTGCGGCAGGACCTCGCGGTCAATGCCGGGGACGGTGACCGAAGCCGCTCAGAAAGCCCATCACCGTGGCGATGACGCAAAGGATCACCGATACGATCAGAATGCTGTTGATCACCGCCATGGCGTCTCTCCTGCATCGACCTGGTCATCGCCGGGGGGACGCCGCGCATCCTCCCTCTTGCCTCATGGGCGCCCGCTGAAACGGAAGCGTTGCCGGCGACATTTCGTCGGTCGGGTCGCGGGAACGGCTGGCGCGGACGCGCCTTGCATGAATGTCGAGCTTCTCCGAAGCCGCGAGGCCGGATCGTATCGGCCGTCGATCGAAAGGCGCGCGGTCGCAACCGGCGGCCGGTCTCGCAAGCTCGCCCGACACTATCAGATAACGCGAAGCTAATCTATTTCTGCCAGAATCGGTAGAAATAGCGCTATTATCGAAGTTTCAAGAGGGAAACGGGACCTTGGCCGCTGCAAGAGTTCTGATCGTCGAAGACGATCCATTCATCGCCATGGATCTCGAAACGACCATCGGCGACGGGCTGGGCGACAAGGCGGATCTGGTGGTCGTCGGCTCGCTGGAGGAAGCGGGCAGGGCCGTCCGGGCGCCGGTGTCTTTCGCCCTGCTCGATGTCGACGTCATCGGCGGCAAGACCTTCGCACTGGCCGAGAGCCTGGCGCGCGACGGCACGCCCTTCGCTTTCGTCTCGGGCTCGCTGCCGACCGATCTGCCCGTGCTGTTGCGCGACAGGCCATTCATCCGCAAGCCATTCTCGCCGCCGGAGATCCTGCGCCTGGTCGAAAAGGCCCTGGCCGCCGACTGACAGAGGCCATCTAAGCCTCCGCAGGCGCCTCCCTTCTCGGAAAGACCAGGGTCACCCGTGTGCCCGGGCGTTGCGCGCCGGGGGCAGCCGGTTCGACCGCCATGGTGGCGCGCATGCTGCGCAGGAGATTGGCGATGATGGTCTGCCCGAGGCCGTTGGACTGGCCCTCGGGCATGAGGCCGACGCCGTCGTCCTCGATGCGTAGCAGCACCGCGTTGAGATCATCGCCGGCGGAGTGCACGCCCACCGTGATCGTGCCCTCCATGCCGGGCGGGAAAGCGTGCTTGATGGCATTGGTCACGAGCTCGTTGACCAGCACCACATAGGAGACCGCGTCGCGCCCGGGCAGCCGGATGTCCGCCATGGCAAGCCGCAGGCTGATCGGCCGGCCTTCCGCGGCCTTGCCGATCTCGGCGAGCAGGTCCTCGAAATAGGGGCGGGCATCGATCTCGTCGGCCTCGATGTCGATGCGCAGGCGCCGCTGTCCGGCGGCGATCGCCTGAATGCGCGACTGGGCTTCGGCGAGCGCGGTCTTGACCTCCGGCTGGCGCGCCTGCCGGCCCTGGACGTTGAGCAGGGCGGAGACCATGGCCAGATTGTTGCCGACCCGGTGGTTGACGTCCCGCAGCAGGGTCTCGACCCGCAGCTTCTCGTTTTCGAGCTGGCGCGTGCGCTCGGCGACCCGCCGGTCCAGCAGCACATTGGTCTGCGCCAGGCTCAGATTGCGGCGATTGCCGACATAGAGCTGCCGCCAGGCCGCGACGGCGAGAAAGATCAGCGCGAGGCCGATGCCGAGCGTGCTCAGCCAGCGCCGCTGGTTCTCGGCGGCATTGCGCTCGGCCAGCAGGCGGGTTTCCTCCGCCTGGAATTCGCCGACGGTGACGCGCACCTCGTCCATCAGGCCCTTGCCGACACCCTGGCTGACCTGATCGAGGGCCTTAGCCATGTCGCCTGAATTGTAGGCGGCGATGGCCGTATCGAGCGCGGCGATCTTGGCCCGGGCGAGGCTTCTGAGCCGGGCGACGCGAATGCTCTGCGCGGGATTGTCGGTGACCAGCGCCGCCAGGCCGGCGAGTTCGGCCTCGATGGCGCGCTTGCCGCTGTCATAGGGCTCGAGAAAATCGCGGCGGCCGGTGAGCAGGAAGCCGCGCTGGCCGGTCTCGGCGTCGCGCAACTGGCCAAGAAACCGTTCGGCATGTTCGCGCGCCTGGAGCGAGTGAACGACCAGGCGGACCGCCTCGAGGGCTTGAATATTGATCCAGGCGACCAGGAGAATGGTCACCGCCACGCCGGCCAGCGCAAGGATGCCGCCGACCAGGGCGGCCGATGACCGCGCGCGTTGAATTGGCCATGGAAAGGTCATCGCGGCGGATGTCTTTATCGAACCGGTCATCGGACTGGGTTAGGCTAAGGCGACGCCTCGGCCTATGTCAAAAGACATCGCGCCGTCACCCCGTCGCGGCGGACGGCGCGCTCGCCGGTCCGCCGGCTCAGCGGCCGAGATGGCGCCCGAGGGCTGCCCCCAGCAGGGCGATGCCGCCAAGCGTGGCGACCTTGAGGCCGGTCCTGGAGGCGAGCGCGGTCGCGGCGAGCGGCGCCGCGACCAAGGCGGTGGCGGCCACCGGGTTGGTCTTGCGCGGGCGCGACCGCATGAAGGCCGCGATCGCGAAGACCAGCAGTGCCAGCACGAACAGGCTGGCGGCGATCACCATGCTCGCGACAACCGCGTCGTAGCGGGTCGCGAGCATGGTATGCAGTCCGGCAAGGGCGAAACCGCAAGCGACGAGGCCGATCAGAACGGCGACCAGATAGAGCCCGTGGACGATCAGGCTCCTCCTGACGGACTGGCCTGCCTCGGCCATGGCCACGGCCCCGAGCAGCTTCAACATGTCAGCGCGCCGTCATGAAGCCGACGACCAGGCCGATGGCCGCCGCGATGCCCAGGGCACGCAGGGGGCGGGCCTGCAATTCATCCGAGACCAGCCGCTGCAATTCGCTCGCCTGGCCCTTCGCGGCCTTGACCATCACGTCGGTGTCGACGCCGGCGGCCTTCAGCTTCTGGTTGACATTGGAGGCGATCTCCTCGGCATTGCGCATGACCGTGTCCTGCAATTCGGAGGCTTCCTCGCGGGCCTTGCCGGCGGTTTCGGCCACGCGGTCAGCAACATCTTCGGCCGCGTCGGTGACTGCGGACAGACGCTTTCCAGTCGGAACACTCGCCATTTGGCTCTCCTGGGCTGTGGTGGTGGGGATGGCGCCGGACCCAACCCAGGGTCGCGCCGCCTCGATCGGATGATGAACGCTCGCGCCGCCGATCGGTTCCCGGCGATCCGCGTCACCGCGCGGTAGGCGCCGGCTCGCAACGCTCCAGGGCGCGGTACTCGGCGAAGGTCTCGTAACCGACCATGGCGATGAGCAGGATCGGCGTGGACAGGACCGCCCCGACCGGCCCCCACAGCCAGAGCCAGAAGATGAAGGAGATGAACACCAGGAAGGGCGACACCGTCAGCTTCGTCCCGACAATGGCCGGCGTCAGGGCGTTGTTCTCGACGAGATGCAGGCCATAGAAGGCGGCCGCCGGCCACAGTGCGCCGAGCGTGGTCGTGGTGCTGAGCAGTCCGGCCGCGAACAGCAACGCCGCGACCATGATCGGCCCGACAAAGGCCAGGTAATTCAACAGGAAGGCGAGCGCGCCCCAGAAAATCGGAAAGGGCAGGCCGGCGATCCAGGCGATGACCGCTGTTGCCGCACCCAGCGCGAGGTTGATGAGCGTGACGATGCCGAGATAGGCGGCGACCCGTTCCTCGATTTCCTCGAAGAAGCCGCCGGCCGACCTGCGGGCCTGCCGGCCGAGGCAAAGACGCAGGATCCGCGCCTTCAGGACCCGGCGCGTGGCCAGGTAGAAATAGGTGGTGGCGATGAAGATGAGCACGCCGCCGGCCGCCGCCGAGGACGACATCGCGAAATGCATCAACGGGCTGTTGTCGGCCACGCTGACCTGAAGACCCGACGAGGTCGAGAAGCTCTCGATCGCGCCCTCGATCTGCTTGATGACCGCGAACAGGCCGGCGAGCTTGGTCCTCAGTGCCGTCATCATGGCCGGCAACTGGTCGCTCCAGGCGGCGATCGGCACCGCGAGCAGCGACAGCGCGGCAAGCGTGATGGCGATGCTCGCGAGCACGACGATCGCTGCGGCGAGGTGCTGGGGAACGCCGCGCCGGACCAGGCGATCGACGACCGGACCGAGAACCAGGCCCAGGATCACGCCGGCGGTCACCGGCAGCGCGATGACACGGGTGATGTTGAGGGCAGCGGTCGCCAGAATGATGAAGATGCCGAGGACGGCGTAGCGCAGCACGAGGTCGTGCTCGACGATCGCGACATCGTCGAGCCGGTCTTCGCTCGTCTCATCCGGGGTGGCATCGTAGCGCGCAAGCGAGTTCAAGAAGCTGTCCCACACCATGGTCGTGGCCTTTGCCGGGTTCCGCCATGGACCGGGCGCCCGATCAACGCCTGGTCTCGCCCGATTGTTCCGGGCCGCAGCGCCGGATCGGGCCGGTCATGGCGCGGACTGTTTGCCGGCTGAGATCATGGCGTGGCCGCCCCGGTCGCCGTGGCTGGCGCGCAGTTTCGAGATCCGGCGGCATGGCCGCCAAGATCAGGCGCAAAAGAGAGCGAGATCCACACAGGAATGGCGGATATGTGCCGCAACGCACTCGACCGTGATGGGGCTGATCATGTAAGTTTGAATCATGGCGGGATCGTTGATGGCCGCTGAATTTCCAAGTTCTGGCCCAGGATGTGACCCTGCCGACGCGCCATAGTCTCGTTGCCCTGGCCTGGATGCTGCTGACCGCTGGTTCAGCGCAGGCGCAATGGCTGGTTCAGGACATCGCGGCCAAGCCCGGCAGCGGTGCAGTTCTTGATTTGACCTATCGGAGCTCGGGCGAGAAATTCACCGTCGTCTGCAGCGAAACCGGCGTCTTCGTTTCCTATTCTGCGGGCTTTCGGGTGGACCGGCCGCGCGACCGTCCCATTGCCGGCATCTATCAGATCGACGACGGGCCATCGAAGCCGATCACCTGGACCACGCCGGGCCGCACCGCCTATGTCAGCGCGCGTTATGCCGAGGTGTTCCTGCGCGACATTGCCGGCGCCGGGCGCCTGTTCATCAAGTTCGCCGGGGTGGAGCAGACCTTCGATCTGACCCCGCTCCAGCCTTATGCGGACAGCATCCGGCAGCGCTGCCGGATGCCATAGGCCGCCCGGTCCGGACAGCGGGCCGTCGAGAGCCGGCCGTCAACCCGTTAGGATCCGCACGACCTCTTCCTCGCCTTCGAAGCGAACCACCATGCGCGATGGCGGGGCAGGGGTTTCGACGAGACCGGTGGCGAAGGCCCTGACGACGGCGCGTCCGACGGCCGCGCGGGCCGCCACATCCTCGCAGAAGAGGCCCAGTTCCTCGCAGGTCTGGTCGAATTTGAGCCGCATCCGCTTGATGTCCTCCGGAGAATAGAGGCAGCGCGGGTCCGGTTCATGGTTCTGTTCGCGCATGGCATGAACCTCCGTCGAGACCATGCCGGGACACCGCGACGCTGCGGCCGCCTCGACCGGTCCGGTTCAGCAACCCGCCGCGCCCGCCTTTGTTCCGCCGGAACACTTGCCCGGGCGGCGGCGCGGCGATCGGACGCAATCGCATGCCGGTCATTCCGGAGCGGAACTGCACGCCATGGATTATGTTGAATGGAGGTCGTCGCACGGCGTCCGCGCCGTTCGTGCGGCCCCTCACAGCCGTCCGGCCGGAGCCCCTCATGGACGCCATTCCCCAAGACATTCGCGACAAGATCGTTGCTGCGATCGCAGCATTGAACCAGGTGGCCGAGGCCTTGGCGGATCGGGGCCTGCAGCTCGATATCGACAGCGCCGAGGTGACGCGCGCCGGCAGTCCCGGCCACCAGAACATGTTCCGGGCGCGCATCTCGGCACCGTCCATCCTGGTCCCTTAGGCGGGTTCGCAGCCGCTCCGGCGCCAGTCTCCGATCCCCTGGCGACGATCGTCGCGGCGGGAAGGGACCGGATGGCGCATGATATCTGCGGCGATTGAGGCCAGGCCTTCGGTGGCATGCCGCAGGGCTTGGACATGCACGGGATCATCGATCGGGCGCGGGTTGCCGCGGAGTGAGCGGTTGGCGCGCGGCGAGACGAGCGTAGTACGTCACCCCCGGCGAGCGAAGCGAGGGAAGGGGGGCCAGGGGCCGCAGGGCTGATCGCCCAACGCTGCGAAACCTCTCCAGTTGAGATCTTCATCCGCATCTCATGCGCGGAAAGCGCAGCGTGTCGGCCCCTGGACCCCCTTCCCCTCGGCTTCGCCTCGGCCGGGGGTGACGTACAGCGTTCGGCCGAGGGTGACGCACCGCGTTCGGCTGGGGTGACGTGCGGCGCTCGGCGGGCGGACCCACAGCGCTCGCATGGCGTTTCGTCTGAAAGCTGCCACCTGGCCCATTCGCGGTCCCGCCGCCGCTCCGGCGCCTTCTCACGGGAGATTGAAGCCGGTCTTCAATCGGAGTTGATCGCATGACACGGCCGCCGACAGCTGCCTGAACCGGTTCGTCAGGCGGTGTTCACATTGCCGGAGGTCAAATAGCGGCCGAATCCAGGGCCTGCTTGTCTCGCCGCCTGGGCTCGATCATGGCTTGCATGGCACCGAGGCCGATCATGCCGCGACGTCCGGTTCTCACCCTCCTGGCCTTCGCTCTCGCGGTTCTCGCCCCCGCGCCGGGACACCTGAACGCGGCCGAGCCGGTGCATCTCGCGCCCTCCGCCCACGATCTGGCGCTGGTCAACGCGCTGACCTGGGGCGCCAATCCCTCGACCATGGCGCGCTTCCAGGCTGTCGGTGTCGAGCGCTGGCTTGCCGAGCAATTGCACCCGGCCGCCGAACCCGCTCTGCCGGCCGCGGCCCAGGCCGGCATCGCCGCCGCGCTGCCGGGGACCCGCTCGCTGTTCGATGCCGTGACGGCCTTTGACCAGCAAGGGCGCGAGGCCAATCAGATCGGCGATCCCGAGCAGAAAAAGACGGCGCAACAGGCCTTCCAGCAGGCGCTCAACGCCGAGGCCAGGGCGGCGGCGACGGCCTCGATCCTGCGCGCCCTCTACGCGCCGGATCAGCTGCGCGAACGCATGGCCTGGTTCTGGTTCAACCATTTCAACGTCCACCAGTACAAGGCGAACATCCGCGCCATGCTCGGCGACTATGAGGCGCGGGCGATCCGGCCCCACGCGCTCGGCCGGTTCCGCGACCTGCTGGCGGCGACGCTGAGCCACCCGGCCATGCTGCGCTATCTCGACAATGCCGACAATGCCGCCGGTCGCATCAACGAGAACTATGCCCGCGAGATCATGGAGCTGCACACGCTGGGCGTCGGCTCGGGCTATACCCAGCACGACGTCGAGGAGCTGGCGCGCATCCTGACCGGCGTCGGCATCGACGCGCGGCCGGAAAATCCCCGGCTCAGGCCGGAGCTCCAGGCCCAGCTCGTCCGCAACGGCCTGTTCGAATTCAACCCGGCGCGCCACGATTATGGCGACAAGGTCTTCCTTGGCCGGACCATCAAGGGAACCGGCTTCGCCGAGGTCGAGGAAGCGCTCGACATGCTGGTGCGCCAGCCGGCGACCGCCACCCATGTCGCGCGCCAGATCGCCACCTATTTCGTCGCCGACACGCCGCCCGAGGGCCTGGTCCGGCGCATGGCCGAGGCCTTCCGGCAGAGCGACGGCGATATCGCCGCGACGCTCGGCGCCATGATCCGCGCGCCGGAATTCAGCACCGCCATCGATACCGCGCCGAAATTCAAGGATCCGGTCCGGTTCGTGTTCTCGGCCGTGCGGCTCGCCTATGACGACCGGGTCATCCTCAACACCGTGCCGGTGCAGAACTGGCTCAACCGCCTGAGCGAGGGCCTCTACAATCATGCGACGCCGGACGGCTATTCGCTGGTCTCGCAAGCCTGGAACGGACCGGGACAAATGATGGTCCGCTTCGAGATCGCCCGGCAGATCGGCTCTGGCGCGGCCGGCCTGTTCAAGCCGGAAGGGCCGAATGGGACCGAGGAGCCGGCCTTTCCGCTGCTCCAGAACGCCCTCTTCTTCAATGGCTTGCGCCATGGCCTGAGCGGGCCGACCACGGCCGCGCTGGCCAAGGCGATTTCGCCGCAGGACTGGAACACGCTGTTCCTGTCCTCGCCGGAATTCATGCACTGAACGGATGGGAGGATGCCATCATGGATCGTCGCGATGTCCTCAAAGCCATGGCCGGAGCCTTGCCGCTGACGCTGGCGGGGCGGGTCTGGGCGGCGCCCACGACCAATGCGCGCCTGCTGGTCGTGTTCCTGCGCGGCGCCTATGACGCCGCCAATGTCGTCATTCCCGTCGCCTCGGACTTCTACTACGCGTCGCGGCCGACGCTCGCCATTGCACGGCCCGATCCGGCGGTCGCCGGTGCGGCCGCGCCGCTCGATGCCGACTGGGGCCTGCACCCGGCGTTGCGCGAGACCATTCTGCCGCTCTTCGCCAAGGGGCAGGCGGCCTTCGTTCCCTTCGCCGGTACCGACGACGTCACCCGCAGCCATTTCGAGACCCAGGACACGATCGAGCTCGGCCAGAATATCGGCGGCTCGCGCGACTACCGTTCGGGTTTCATGGCGCGGCTCGCCAAGGAGCTGACGCGGGTCCGGCCGATCGCCTTCACCGACCAGATGCCGCTGACCTTCCAGGGCGGCGAACCGGTGCCGAATATCGCCATCAACGCGGTCGGCCGGCCGGGCATCGACGACCGCCAGGCCGCGCTGATCGCCGCCATGTATGAGGCGAACCCGCTGGGCGCCTCGGTGCGCGAGGGCTTTCGTGTGCGCGACCAGGTGTTCCGCACGATTTCCGAACATATGATGGAGGCGAGCCGGGGCGCCGTGTCGCCCAGGGGCTTCGAGCTCTCGGCCCGGCGCATCGGCCGGCTGATGCGTGACCAGTTCAATCTCGGCTTCGTCGATGTCGGCGGCTGGGACACCCATGTCAACCAGGGCGGCGCCACCGGCTATCTGGCGGATCGGCTGAGCGAGCTCGGCCGTGCGCTCGCCGGTTTCGCCGAGGAGGTCGGTCCGGCCTGGAACGAATCCGTCGTGGTGGTCATCTCCGAATTCGGCCGCACCTTCCGCGAGAACGGCAACCGGGGCACCGACCACGGCCATGGCAGCGTCTACTGGGTGCTGGGTGGCGGCCTGAAGGGCGGCCGCATCGTCGGCGAGCAGGTCAAGGTCGACCAGGCGCAGCTGTTCCAGAATCGCGACTATCCGGTGCTGACCGATTATCGCGCGCTGCTCGGCGGCCTGTTCCAGCGCATGTACGGGCTCGACCAGAACGGCCTCGAAAGGGTCTTCGCCACGGTCCGCCCGCGTGACCTCGGGCTGTTGTAGGGCGAATGGCGAAGAGGGGATGATGCCGCGCCGACGGAGCGTCAACCCTCGCCCACGCCTTCGTGGGAAGGGGGGTGACACGGCTCCCACAGTGGCATTTCGTAAATAGTTCGAATGTGACAATATCGAAGGGATAATGAACTTTGCCGGCTCGGGAGCCAGGCGAGGCGACAGGGTGGAGGCGTGGGGCCAACGATGAGCGAGCTTTCGCCGCGGCAGCAGGAGATCCTCGCGTTGGCGCGTGGCGCCGGCAAGGTCGGCGTGGAGGACCTGGCGAGGCGCTTCGACGTGACGCCGCAGACCGTGCGCAAGGACCTCAACGAGCTCTGCGAGCGGCGCGTGCTGCAGCGTGTCCATGGCGGCGCGGTGGTCGCCTCGGGGGTCGCCAACCTGTCCTACGATGCCCGCCGTTTCGCCGCCGCCGCCGCCAAGCGCGCCATCGGCAGTGCCGCCGCCGCGCTGGTGCCCAACGGCTCCTCGCTGTTCATCAATATCGGCACGACCACCGAGGAAGTGGCCAAGGCCCTGGCGTTTCGTGACGACCTGCTGGTCATCACCAACAATCTGAATGTCGCCAACGAACTCTACCGCCATGCCGGCATCGAGGTGATCGTCACCGGCGGGCCGGTGCGCAAGGCCGACGGCGCGGTGGTCGGCGCGGCGGCCACCAACCTGATCCGCCAATTCAAGGTCGACTATGCGGTGATCGGCGTCTCCGCCATCGACAGCGACGGCACGCTGCTCGATTTCGACTATCGCGAGGTGCTGGTCACCCAGGCGATCATCGAGAATGCCCGCCACGTGATCCTGGTGTCCGACCAGAGCAAGTTCAGCCGCAAGGCGCCGGTGCGCATCGGCCATATGAGCCAGATCGACAGTTTCGTCATCGACATGGTGCCCTCGGCCGAGATCCGGCAAATGTGCGAGGAGGCGCAGGTCGCGCTGATCGAGGCCGATCCTGCCGGTATCCTGATCCAGGCCGAGGTCGATTGAGGTTCGTGGTTCTTCGGATCTATTTTCGCTTGCGCGCGTTTCGATCTTCGTTTTAGCCTTTGTCTGGTACAGGCCGCGTCAGACGGTCCTACCGGAGGTTGCGCTTGCAGGGCCCATTCGATCTCCTGGTGATCGGCGGCGGCATCAACGGCTGCGGCATCGCGCGCGATGCGGTCGGGCGAGGGCGGTCGGTCTGCCTCGTCGAGATGGAGGATCTGGCCAGCGGCACCTCGTCGTCATCGACCAAGCTGATCCATGGCGGCCTGCGCTATCTCGAATATTACGAATTTCGCCTGGTGCGCGAGGCGCTGAGGGAGCGCGAGGTGCTGTGGGGCATCGCGCCCCATGTCGTCGGCCCGCTGCGCTTCGTGCTGCCGCACCATGCCGGCCTGCGTCCATCCTGGTTGCTGCGCACCGGCCTGTTCCTCTACGACCATCTCGGCGGCCGTAAGCGCCTGCCGGCGACCCGCACCCTGGACCTGACCGCCGATCCCGCCGGCCTGCCGCTGAAGCCCGGCCTGTTCACCAGGGCTTTCGAATATTCCGACTGCTGGGTCGACGATGCCCGGTTGGTGGCGCTGAATGCGCGCGACGCTGCCGATCGCGGCGCGGTCATCCGCACCCGCACCCGGGTGGTCGGCGCGGAGAGGTCGGCCGAGGGCTGGCGTGTGACCGTCGAAGCCGCCGAAACCGGCCGGCGCGAGGTGATAGCGGCGGCCATGCTGGTCAATGCCGCCGGTCCCTGGGTCGCCGAGGTGCTGTCGGAACGGCTGGGGGTCGCGGCGCGCGCCAAGGTCCGGCTGGTCCAGGGCTCGCATATCGTCGTGCGCAAGCTGTTCACCGACGAGCGCTGCTACATTTTCCAGACGGCCGACGGGCGGGTGGTCTTCGCCATCCCCTATGAAGGCGATTTCACCCTGATCGGCACGACCGACCGCGACTATCACGGCGATCCCGCGGCGGTCGAGGCGACGCAGGACGAGGTCGACTATCTCTGCGAGGCGGCCAGCGTCTATTTCCGCGCGGCGGTCAAACCCTCCGACGTGATCTGGCGCTATTCCGGGGTCCGGCCGCTCTATGACGACGGCGCGAGCGAAGCGCGCGCGGCAACCCGCGACTATGTCTTCGAGCTGGACGAGGCACCGGGCCTGCCGCCGCTTCTGTCGATCTTCGGCGGCAAGATCACCACCTATCGCCGGCTCGCCGAGGATGCGCTCGGCAAGCTCGGCATCGGAACCGGTCCCCTGGGGGCGAATTGGACCGCGCATGCGGCCTTGCCCGGCGGCGATTTCCCGGTCGATGGACGCCAGGCGCTGGCGGCGCAGATGCGCGCTGATTATCCGTTCCTGACCGACGCCCATGCCGCGCGCCTGGCCCGTTCCTACGGGACCCAAGCCCTGGCGATCCTCGGCAAGGCGCGCCGCCCGGACGACCTCGGCAGGGATTTCGGCGCCACCTTGAGCGAAGCCGAACTGCGCCATCTGATCGACCGGGAATGGGCGGTCACCGCCGAGGACGTGCTCTGGCGCCGCTCGAAACTGGGGCTGCGCATGAATACCGGGGAGATCGTGGCGCTGGAAGCCTTCATGGCCGCCGCCGCCGGCGGCCTGGCCGAGAGCGAAACGGTTCAGCGGGGGGCGTCATGAGCCTCGTCCTGGACAATGTCTCGAAATCGGTCGCGACCCAGAAACATCTCGACGGCGTGTCGCTGACGCTGAAGCGCGGCAGCCTCAATGTGCTGCTCGGCGCGACGCTTGCCGGCAAGACCAGCCTGCTGCGCATCATGGCCGGGCTCGATCCGCCGACCGCCGGGCGGGTGCTGATGGACGGCGCCGACGTGACCGGCGTGCCGGTCCGCCGGCGCAACGTTGCCATGGTCTACCAGCAATTCATCAATTACCCCACGCTCAGCGTGTTCGAGAACATCGCCTCGCCGCTCCGGGTGAAGGGCGTCGCCGGCGCCGAGGTCGAAACGCGGGTGGCGGCGGCGGCGAAGCTCCTGCGGCTCGAGCCCTATCTGAAGCGCACGCCGCTGGAATTGTCGGGTGGCCAGCAGCAGCGGACCGCAATCGCCCGCGCGCTGATGAAGGGCGCCGATCTCGTCCTGATGGACGAGCCGCTCGCCAATCTCGACTACAAGCTGCGCGAGGAGCTGCGCGAGGAATTGCCGCGCATTTTCGAGGCTTCTGGTGCGATCTTCGTTTATGCCACCACCGAGCCGGCGGAGGCGCTGATGCTCGGCGGCTCGACCGCGACTTTGCATCAGGGCCGGCTGACCCAGTTCGGGCCGACCGGCCAAGTCTACCGGCAGCCCCGCGACATCACCTCCGCGCGGGTCTTTTCCGACCCGCCGCTCAACGTCATCGACGTGACCAAACAGGCCGGCGTGCTCGACTTCGGCGCCTTCGGCAAAACCGCCGCCGGGCGCTTCTCGAACGTCGCCGACGGCGCCTATGCCATGGGCTTCCGGGCGCACCAATTGTCGCTCGATCCGCTCGGTGGCGTCGCGCTGGCCCTGCCGGCAACGGTCCGCGTCTCCGAGATCACGGGCTCGGAGAGCTTCGTCCATCTGGCGGCCGGCGCGCATCTCCTGGTGGCCCTGGCGCAAGGGGTGCGCAGCCTCGAGCCCGGCCAGGCGATCACCGTCTGGCTCGATCCGCAGCAGGCCTTCCTGTTCGACGCGCTGGGGCACCGGGCCGATGCGGGCTCCGGCGGGGAGGGCGCGCGATGACCGCGATCACGCTCGAGCGCATGGCCCATTCCTACCTGCGCGCGCCGGGGAGCGCCGACGGCGACTGGGCGCTGAAGGAGCTCGACTTCACCTTCCGCCACGGCGGCGCCTATGCGCTGCTCGGGCCCTCCGGCTGCGGCAAGACGACCCTTCTCAACATCATCTCCGGCCTCGTCGTGCCGACCCGGGGCCAGCTGAAATTCGACGACCGCGACGTTACCAAGGCGAGCACGGTCCAGCGCAACATCGCTCAGGTGTTCCAGTTCCCCGTGGTCTACGACACCATGACGGTGGGCGAGAACCTGGCTTTCCCGCTGAAGAACCGCGGCCTGGACGAGGCCTCGATCAAGCGGCGGGTCGGCGAGATCGCCGATCTCCTGGATCTTGGCCGCGACCTCGGCCGCAAGGCGCGCGGCCTGACGGCGGATGCCAAACAGAAGATCTCGCTCGGCCGGGGCCTCGTCCGGTCCGACGTCGCGGCGATCCTGTTCGACGAGCCTTTGACCGTCATCGACCCGCATCTGAAATGGGAACTGCGCTCCAAGCTGAAGGTCATCCACCGCCAGCTCGACGTGACCATGATCTATGTCACCCACGACCAGACCGAGGCGCTCACCTTCGCCGATACGGTGGTGGTGATGTCGGACGGGCGCGTGCTGCAGGCGGGCGGCGCGGAGGAGCTGTTCGAGCGGCCGGCTCACAGCTTCGTCGGCAATTTCATCGGCTCGCCGGGCATGAACTTCGTGCCCTGTTCGGTCGCCGGCCGCAAGGCGCTGGTGGCGGGAACCGAGTTCGACCTCGCCCAGGGTTATGGGCCGTTGCAGGGCGGTGTCGAAATCGGCATCCGGCCGAACTATGCCCGGCTCGGGCCGGCGGGGGCGGGCATTCCGGCGCGGCTCCTGCGGGTCGAGGATCTCGGCCGGATCCGCCTGGCCCGCGTCGAGGTCGCCGGCCGGGCGCTCGCCGTGACCGTGCCCGAAGGCGCTGCCATGCCCGGCGGCGAGGCGGTGTCGGTGTTGTTCGATCCGGCCCGCGTCAACATCTATGCCGACGGACGGCTCGTCACGCCCGAGCGGGAGGTCTGACCATGCACAAGATCGCCGACAACCGTGCCTGGTACCTGGTCCTGCCGGTCGTGGTTATCGTCGCGTTCAACGCGCTCGTGCCGCTGATGACCGTGGTCAATTATTCGGTCCAGGACACGTTCGGCAACAACCAGTTCTTCTGGAACGGCATCGGCTGGTTCCAGGAGGTGCTCGACCCGAATTCCTCGGTCGGCCAGCGCTTCTATGACGCGCTCGGGCGCAACCTGATGTTCTCGGCCATCGTGCTGGCCATCGAGGTGCCGCTCGGCATCCTGGTCGCTCTGTCCATGCCGAAGAGCGGCTGGGGTGTGGCCTGGACGCTGGTCCTGATGGCGCTGCCCCTGCTCATTCCATGGAATGTGGTGGGCACCATCTGGCAGGTCTTTGCCCGCGGCGACATCGGCCTGCTCGGCTTCGTCGTGAACAAGCTCGGCATCGACTACAACTATGTCCGCGATCCCCTGGCCGCCTGGGTCACCATCATCGTCATGGATGTCTGGCACTGGACCAGCCTGGTGGCGCTGCTCTGTTATGCCGGCCTGAAATCGATCCCCGACGCCTATTACCAGGCGGCCAAGATTGACGGCGCCTCGCGCTTCGCGGTGTTCCGCAAGATCGAGCTGCCCAAGATGAACCGCGTGCTGCTGATCGCCGTGCTGCTGCGCTTCATGGACAGCTTCATGATCTATACCGAGCCCTTCGTGGTCACCGGCGGCGGCCCGGGCAATACCACCACCTTCCTGTCGATCGACCTCGTCAAGATCGCGCTCGGCCAGTTCGATCTCGGCAAGGCGGCGGCCTTGTCGATCATCTACAACGTCATCGTGCTCACCGTCTGCTGGGTCTTCTACACGGTCATGACCCAGGACCAGAACCAGCGGGAGGGCGAGCCATGAGAGCCAGTCGCACCATCCTGATCGTCTATCTCGTCTTCCTGATGTTGCCGATCTACTGGCTCGTCAACATGAGCTTCAAGACCAATACCGAGATCACCACGGCCTTCTCGCTTTATCCGCAGAGCTTCACGCTGCGCAATTACGAGAAGATCTTCACCGATCCGTCCTGGTATATGGGCTATGTCAATTCGCTGACCTTTGTGGTCATCAACACGCTTCTGTCGATCGGCATCGCCCTGCCGGCGGCCTATGCCTTCTCGCGCTACCGTTTCGTCGGCGACAAGCACCTGTTCTTCTGGCTCTTGTCGAACCGCATGGCGCCGCCGGCGATCTTCGCTCTGCCCTTCTTCAATCTCTATTCGGCGATCGGCCTGTTCGACACGCCGCTGGCGGTGGCGCTCGCCCATTGCCTGTTCAACGTGCCGCTGGCGGTGTGGATCCTCGAAGGCTTCATGTCCTCCGTGCCGCGCGAGATCGATGAAACCGCCTATATCGACGGCTATTCCTTCCAGCGCTTCTTCGTGAAGATCTTCACGCCGCTGATCGCCAGCGGCATCGGGGTCGCCGCCTTCTTCTGCTTCATGTTCTCCTGGGTCGAGCTTTTGCTGGCGCGCACGCTGACCAACAACAAGCCTATCTCCTCGATCATGACCCGTACCGCCTCGGCCGCCGGCATGGATTGGGGGCTCTTGGCCGCCGCCGGCGTGCTGACCCTCATTCCCGGCGCCTTGGTGATCTGGTTCGTCCGCAACTACATCGCCAAGGGCTTCGCCCTGGGGAGGGTGTGATGGCCGAATGGTTCGCCCAAACCTTCGCCTGGATGGCCTGGACCTGGCAGACCGGCCTGTTCTTCTCGGCCCTGTTCTGCACGCTGGTCGTCATGACGGTGCTGGCCGTCAATCACCCCGAAGTCGAACGGACAGGGGTGCTCAGGATCGCCACGACCCGCGGCGACCGGCTGTTTTTATCGCTTTTGAGCGCCGCGATCATCCACATCCTGTGGATCGCGGTCTTGGGCGCCTCGAGCCTTTGGGGCGCGACGCTCTTTTCGCTCGTCTGGGCCTTCGGAGTGTTCCGATACGTCTGACGCGCGACACCAAGAAAATCCGGAACACCGGACACGAGACAAACCCAGGAGGAGACGATGAAGATCAATCGAAGAGCATTCGTCGCAGCAACCTCGAGCCTCGTCGCGGCGCCCTATCTGTCGACGCCGGTACGCGCTCAGATCGACGCCGCCAGGCGCTGGATCGACAGCGAATTCCAACCCTCGGTGCTGACCAAGGATCAGCAGGCGGCCGAGCTCGAATGGTTCATCAAGGCGGCGCAGCCCTATCGCGGGCAGGATTTCAACGTCGTCTCGGAAACCATCACGACCCATGAATACGAGGCCAATACGCTCGCCAAGGCCTTCACCGAGATCACCGGCATCCGGATCAAGCACGACGTCATCCAGGAAGGCGACGTGGTCGAGAAGATCCAGACCCAGATGCAGTCGGGCCGCAATGTCTATGACGCCTGGGTCAACGATTCCGACCTCATCGGCACCCATTTCCGCTACCAGCAGGCCGTGCCGCTGACCGACTGGATGACCGGCGAGGGCAAGGACGTGACCTTGCCGACGCTCGACATCGACGATTTCATCGGCCGCTCGTTCACCACGGGGCCGGACGGCAAGCTCTATCAATTGCCCGATCAGCAATTCGCCAATCTCTACTGGTTCCGGTACGACTGGTTCCAGCGCACCCAGATCCGCGACGCCTTCAAGAAGCAGTTCAATTACGACCTCGGCGTGCCCGCCAACTGGTCGGCCTATGAGGACATCGCCGAGTTCTTCACCAACACCGTGAAGGAGATCGACGGCGTCCGCGTCTATGGCCACATGGACTACGGCAAGAAGGACCCGTCCCTCGGCTGGCGCTTCACCGACGCCTGGCTGTCCATGGCGGGAAATGGCGATCGCGGCATTCCGAACGGCCTGCCGGTCGACGAATGGGGCATCCGCATGGAAGGCTGCAATCCGCGCGGCGCCCATATCGCGCGCGGCGGCGACACCAACGGCCCGGCCGCCGTCTATGCGGTCGAGAAATATGTCGAGTGGCTGAAGAAATATGCGCCTCCCGGTGCCGCCGGCATGACCTTCTCGGAGTCGGGACCGGTGCCGGCCCAGGGCAATATCGCCCAGCAGATGTTCTGGTACACCGCCTTCACCGCCGACATGGTCAAGACCGGCCTGCCGGTGGTCAATGCCGACGGCACGCCGAAATGGCGCATGGCGCCGTCGCCCAAGGGTTCCTATTGGCGCGACGGCATGAAGCTCGGTTATCAGGACTGCGGATCCTGGACGCTGATGAAATCGACCCCGGTCGAGCGGCGTAAGCCCGCCTGGCTCTATGCCCAGTTCTGCGTCTCCAAGACGACCAGCCTGAAGAAGAGCCATGTCGGTCTCACCTTCATCCGCGAGAGCGACATCTGGCACCAGAGCTTCACCGACCGGGCAAAGAATCTCGGCGGCCTCGTCGAGTTCTACCGCTCGCCGGCGCGCACCCAGTGGACGCCGACCGGCAACAACGTGCCGGATTATCCGCGTCTGGCGCAGCTGTGGTGGCAGAATATCGGCGACGCCTCGTCGGGCGCCAAGACCCCGCAGGCGGCGATGGATTCGCTCGCCGACGCCATGGACGACGTGATGATCCGGCTCGAGCGGTCGGGCGTCCAGGGCGCCTGCGGCCCGCGCATCAACCCGAAGACCTCGGCCGACGAATGGTACCGTCGCGCCGAGACCGCGGGAACGGTGGCGCCGCAGCGCAAGCTGACCAACGAGAAACCGCAGGGCCAGACGGTCGATTACGACGCGCTGATCCGCTCCTGGCCGGCGAGCCCGCCCAAGCGCAACTGAGCAGCGATCGGATGACGAGAGGAGAGCGGGGCAGGGCCCCGCTCTTTTTTTGTCGGACATACGCTTCGTTGAGGTCCGAGCACTTCGTGTTCTCGTGTCAGATGAAAGTGTTGCATCAAGGTTAGCCGTCCTTCGAGGGTCGCTTCGCTCCCGCCTCAGGATGAGGTTGGTGGTGAATGGCATCTGGGTTGCTCATGAAGCCCGAGGCGTGCCGCGCGCTTGTCACCACCGTTGCTGCAGGTCCCTACATTCCTCATCCTGAGGCGCGAGCTCTTGCGAGCCTCGAAGGACGGCCGACCGAACTGCAATGCTTCGATCCGACGCGATAGCACTTGATCTCACCAGGGCCGTGACCTCAGCGCATGGACGGGTCGCCGGCATAGCCGTTGCGCGGGCGCCGGATCCACCGGACAGTCACGCCGCGAACCATGGTTCGCATTCCCGGTCCTGGAGTTCATGCCAATGACGACCCCCGTAACGACCGCTCCCGCCGCGCTCTCCGCCGCCGAGAGCGATCCCGTGGCGCGCGGCATGATGCGGGGCTTTCCGCCGCCGGCCGACCGGACCATTGCCTTCGCCGACGGCTCGTTCCGCAGCTTTCCGGAATTCCGCTGGGCCTGGAGCAATATCCGCCAGCTGGTGCCGACATCCAATGTCTGGCGCGGCGACGGCCCGGTCTGCGTGCTGCCGCGCGACGAACAGGATCTCGGCACGGTCAGGTCGACCACCATGGACGGCCGGCCCATGACGTTCGACCAGGCGCTGGCGGAAACCTATGCCGACGGCATCTGCGTGCTGCACCGGGGACGCATCGTCTACGAGCGCTATTTCGGTGCGCTCAAAGCCCACAAGCAGCACATCGCCATGTCGGTGACCAAGTCCTTCGTCGGCGTGCTCGCGGGCATGCTGGTCGCCGACGGCGCGGTCGATCCCGCGGCACCCGTGACGCTTTACGTGCCGGAACTCGCCGCCAGTGCCTTTGGCGATGCCACCGTCCGCCAGGTCATGGATATGACCACGGGGCTGCGCTACACCGAGGTCTATACCGACGCCAATTCCGACGTCTGGGGCCTTCGCCGGGCCAATGGCATGGCCGCGCGCGACCCGGACTATCAGGGCGCCACCACGCTCTACGACTTCCTGGTCACCCAGCAGAAGCAGGGCGAGCATGGCCAGGTCTTCGCCTACAAGACCGTCAATACCGACGTGCTGGCCTGGATTGTCAGGCGCGCCAGCGGCCAGTCGCTGAGCGACCTCCTGTCCAGCCGCATCTGGTCGAAGCTCGGCGCCGAGGAAGACGCCTTTTTCAGCGTCGACAGCATCGGCACGGAATCGGGCGGCGGCGGGCTCAACACGACGCTGCGCGACCTCGCCCGTTTCGGCGAATGTTTGCGCAACCGAGGCCATTTCAATGGCCGGCAGATCATCCAGGCCGAAGCGATCGCCGATATCGAGCGTGGCGGCGACCCCGCGCAATTCAAGCCGGCGGGTTATGCGACCTTGCCCGGCTGGTCCTACCGCAACATGTGGTGGGTCAGCCATAACGAGCACGGTGTCATCATGGCGCGCGGCATTCACGGCCAGTCGATCTATGTCGACCCGAAGGCCGAGATGGTGATCGTGCGCTACGGCTCGCACCCGCAGGCCGGCAATGTCGCCAACGACCCGGTGACGCTGCCGGCCTTCATGGCGGTCGCCAAGGCGCTGATAGGGTAGGGCGTGGCTGGGACGTTTCCACCGCCCGGTCGATCATCGAGACCAACATCATGGGCGCCCTGCGCGTGACGGCGGCGTTCCTGCCCCTGCTGAAAACCCGGCCGGGCGCGACAATCATGGCGACCAGCTCGAACCTGGCTTTCATTCCGCGCGCCGACTTCCCGACCTATTGCGCCAGCAAGGCCTTCCTGCATTCCTGGTTGCAGTCGCTGCGTCACCAGCTTCGCAACGTTCCCGTCGCCGTGCTCGAACTGGCGCCGCCTTATGTGCAGACGGAACTGACCGGCGATCGGCAAGCGTCCGATCCACGGGCCATGCCGGTTGCCGCCTAGGTCGCGGAGGTCATGCAACTGCTGGAGGCGGCAAACCATCCTGGAGGCGAGGTGCTGGTCGAGCGCGACCGCGCCCGACGCTGGGCTGAGCGGGACGGTCGCTACGAGGACATTTTTGCCGCGATGAAGCCGCTTTCAAGATGAGACCGGGCTCTCTCAAGGGCGGAAGGCGCTGGCGGAGTTGCATCAGCAGTTTGATGCGCATCCGACTGTCCGGCAACCGGGAGCAGCGCGCGATCCGGACGCCCCAAAATCCAAAAAAAGCGATTAATCGCGATTGAGACATGCCCGAGCGCCGTGCCACTGGTTGCGCCCAATCAATATCGGCCTCCCGCGGTGCGGGAGGTCTCGGGAGGTGCGATTTTGAAATTGTCTCATGTGTCGGCGCTGGGCGTCTTCGTCGGTTTTGGTCTCGCCGCCTGTGTTTCGCCGGAACAGCAGCGTGCCCAGGACAACTCGGCTTGCGCCGGCTACGGATTTGCCCGTGGCAGCGACGGCTACGCCAATTGCCTGATGCAGACCAACATGGCGCGCGACGCGGCCGAGCGGCAAAAAATGGCGCAGTTCTGGGCCAACGAGGCCGCAACCCGTCGTGAGCGCGAGCGTCTGGCCGGGTTGGCGCCGCGTCGGGACGAGAGCGAGGACTAGGCATACCGGGCTCTTGGCCGGGAGTTCATGCCCTTTATCCCGCGACGAAAAGCGTTGCGCCCCGCCGTCAGCGCGGTGCGATTGGTCGCCACGCATGTTGAACCCGCCGCGTGGCAATGTCGAAGGCCCAATAATGCCCCTCGAAGTGCTGATCGAGAGCCCGGCTGATCGGCACGCCGAGCCTGTGGCACAGCAGCAGGGTGCCGACACCGCCATGGGCGACGAAGGCGAGGTCGCCGCCGGGATGGCGCGCGAGAATATCATCGACGGCGGCCACGACCCTGGCCTGGGCATCGACCGCGCGCTCCCAGCCGCGCACGCTCTCCTCGGGGCTCGCGAAGAACTGGTCGGCGACACGCTGGAACTCCGCCGGCGGCAGGAAGCCGGTCGCGCTGCGGTCGTTTTCGTGAAGCCCGCGATGGACGCCGACCGGCAGTCCGGTGCGGCCGGCCAGGAGGCCGGCGGCCTCGATCGCCTTGGTCTCGTCGCTCGCCCACACGGCGGTCAGATCCTTGAGCTCCGGCGCGGCGGCGAAGAACCGCATCCGCCGGATGCCGCTGTCCGACAAATGCCAGCGCGGCACCGGCACGCCCGGGTCGATCACCACCTCCGGATGCGTGATGAAAAAGGCGGTGCCCACGCGGATCTCCCTGCTGCGACGCGATGACGCTCTGGCCGACGCGGCCCATGATAGGGTGAGGTCTGGACCTGTCGAGGCTTGTCGCGAAGCGAGGCATCATGAGTCGGCCACGGGTGGTGATCGTCGGTGGAGGTTTCGCCGGGTTGACGGCGGCCAAGGCCCTGGCCAAGGCGCCGGTCGACGTCGTCCTGGTCGATCGGCGCAACCACCATCTGTTCCAGCCCTTGCTCTACCAGGTGGCGACCGCCGGCCTGTCGCCCGGCCAGATCGCCCAGCCGATCCGCTCGATCCTCCGGCGACAGGCCAATGCCACCGTCCTGCTCGACGAGGTCGTCCGGGTCGACCGGGCGCGCAAGCAGATCCACGGCCGCAATGCCGGCGCCATCCCCTATGATGTCCTCATTCTGGCCACCGGCGCGACCCATGCCTATTTCGGCCATGACGAATGGAGCGCGAACGCGCCCGGCCTGAAGACGCTGGAGGATGCGACCGCCATCCGGCGGCGCATCCTGGAAGCCTTCGAGCATGCCGAACTCGCCGCGGATCCGGTTCAGCGCGAGGCCTTCCTGACCTTCGTGGTGATCGGCGCCGGGCCGACCGGGGTCGAGATGGCCGGCTCCATCGCCGAGCTGGCGCGCCATACGCTCGCCGCGGATTTCCGCAATATCGACCCGCGGCAGGCGCGCATCATCCTGGTCGAAGCCGGCCCGCGGGTGCTGCCGGCCATGCCGGCCAAGCTGTCGGATGCGGCCAAGGCGGGGCTCGAGCGCCTGGGCGTGGACGTGCGCCTGAATCTCGCGGTTACCGGCTGCTTTGCCGACCGGGTGGAGGTCGGCGCCGACGCGATCGCCTGCCGCACGATCATCTGGGCCGCCGGCGTGCGGGCATCACCCGTCGGCGCCTGGCTCGGCGGCGACATCAAGCTCGACCGCGCCGGCCGCGTCGAAGTCGAGAGCGACCTGTCGGTCCATGGCTATCCCGAGATCTTCGTGGTCGGCGATGCCGCCCATGTCGCGGATAAGGACGGCAAGCAGGTGCCGGGCATCGCGCCCGCGGCCAAGCAGCAGGGCTCCTACGTCGCGTCCGTCATCGCCGCAAGGCTCGCTGGCGCGGGCCATCCCGAGCCGTTCCGCTATGTCGATCGCGGCAATCTCGCCACCATCGGCCGCGGCGAAGCGGTCGCCGATCTCGGCCGGCTGCAGCTCAAGGGCACCATCGCCTGGTGGTTCTGGGGCATGGTGCACATCTTCTTCCTGATCGATTTCCACAACCGGCTTTCGGTCATGCTCGACTGGATCTGGTCCTATGTCAGCTTCGGCCGCAGCGCCCGCCTGATCACGTCGGGGGTGAGCTGGTCGGGAGACGAGCCGCCGCCGAGCAAGCCGGACGCCGGCTAGCGCGTGATCGCTTTGACGCGAGCGGACTGCACCAAGGGAAGCCGTCCTTGCTGCCGCGCACTTCAATTCGAAACGATCACAACCCGCCGGTCCCTCACGCCGTCAGCGAGGCCGCGTGGCGATAGCCGATGCGCTTTTCCGGCGGCAGCGGATAGCGGCCGGCGATCCGCTCCATCATCAGCCGGACAT
>JAFKKV010000072.1 GCA_017304475.1 Hyphomicrobiales bacterium
ATGCGTTCTCTCAATGCTAGCGCGGTCGACCTCTCCCCGCCGGGGAGAGGTAAGGAATGGTGGTTCCGGCGCGAGATCTCGAAGGGCGACGCATTCAGGCTCATCCGAAAGATGCGTGCCAGTGCTCGCTCGCGCCGGGGCAAGGCGCGCCTGTCAGCCCAGCGCGATGAGAATGGTGCCGATCACCACCAAGGCCGCGCCGGACCACGCCCTGGCCGATGGTGGCTGGCCGGTGGCGAGCCAGATCATCGGCAGGATCATCGCCGGGGCGGCGGAACCGAGAACCGCGACGATCGCCGTTTCGTGGATGCCGAGCGCGTAGAGTTGGAGGGCGGTCGCCACGACATAACCGAGGATGCCGGGCAGGATGGCGGCGAGCACCATGCGGCCGTTGGATGATGTTGCCGGCGCGAAGGCCGCCAAAGGCCAGACTGTCGCGATCGACAGCAGCATGGCCGCGCCGCCGGTGCGTAGCGCTGTCGCCGCCATGGGATCGACGCCGGCGGCAAGGGCCGGCTTCAGCACGACCAGGCCGATCGCCTTGCTGGCGGCGGCGATCAGGCCGAAGCCGATCATCGAAGCGAGGCTCCCGACGACCGGTTCGCGGTCTCGCTCGGCGCGCGCGCCGAACAGGATCGCCACGACGATGCCGGTCATGGCGAGGGCCGCACCCGCCACCCGAAGCGGCGAAAGGCTTTCGCCGAGGAACAGGACGGACAGCGCGGTCGAGATCGGCGCGCTCATGGCGAGCAGGAGCTGGGTCCGTCTCGGGCCGCCGCGCCTGAGGCAGGTGACCATGGCGAGGTTCGAGGCGACCACGCCGACGAGGCAGGACACGATGAAGGTCCACAGGAAGGCGCTGGACAGGCCGCGCCAGCCATCCGTGGCGGTGGTGGCGACCGCCAGCAGCAGGCTGCAGGTGACGAGCTGGACCCGGGTGAATTCGAAGGCGCCGAGATGCCTCGCCGGCCGGTGCGCCAGCATGGCGCCCAGGGCCCAGAAGAACGAGGCGCCGAGGCCGGCCGCCAGTCCGAACATTGCCACGGCCCGATACTCCCAGGCGCTACACTTAATGTAGCGATGAGGTAGCATGGACTTTAGATAGGCGCTACTGTTTATGTAGCGATTGCCGCCTCGGAGACTGCGCCATGCCCACCGTTCCCATTCCCGGCCGCAAGGTGCGTGGCTCGGCCTCCGGCGTGCCGATCATGGCCTTGTTCGATCTGCTCGGCCGGCGCTGGGCGATGGGGGTGGTCTGGACCCTGTGCAAGGACGGCCCGTGCAGCTTCCGCACCTTGCAGGCGCGCTGCGATGCCATGTCGCCCACCGTCCTGAATGTCCGGCTGAAGGAACTGCGCGAGGCCGGGCTGGTCGGCCTGTCGGATGCCGGCTACGCCGCGACCGCCCAGGGGCATGAGCTCTATCTGCTGCTCAGGCCGCTGGGTGCCTGGTCGAAGCAATGGGCTGGCGCGCTCGCCGCCGGGAGAGCGCCAGATGAAGGTCCGGAAAGCGGGGAGGGGACTTGATCCCGGGGCAATCGGCCGGAGCCTTTGGCCTGGGCCAGCCGCCCGTCAGCGATCGTCCAGCCGGCGCAGGCGCTCGCGCTGCGCCGCCCTGATATGGGCCCGCGCGGCCTCGTCGGCCCGCGCCGGCTCACGCGCCTCGATCGCCGAGACGATGGCCTCGTGCTCGGTATGGGCGGTGATCGCCCGGTCGGCATTGGTCAGCGTCGATGCGCCGAGCAGGGCACGCGCATCGCGCAAGGCGCCGAGCGTCTTCAGCAGATAGCGGTTATGCGCGGCGCCATAGAGCGCGGAATGGAACCGCTCATTGTGGCGGATCAGGTCTTCCGGGCGGTCGAACAGCCCCAGCTCGATCTCGCAGAGTTCGCGCAGCGTGGCGATCTCGACATCCGATGCCTGGCGCGCGGCGAAGGCCGCGGCGGTTCCTTCCAGCACCTCGCGCATGGCATAGAGCTCGGCGACGCCCTGCTGATCGAGGGACGAAACGACCAGCGCGCGTGAATCGCGCGAGAAAAAGCCTTCGGCCTCCAGCCGCCGCACGGCCTCGCGGATCGGCGTGCGGCTCATGGCGAGCCATTCGGCCAGCGCTTCCTCACGCAGCCGGGTGCGGGGCGGGAGCTGTCCGGTCTCGATCGCCCTGCGCAGCCGCTCATAGGCGCGGACCGCCAGCGACGGCGCCGGCTCGGCGGCGACGAAGTCGGGCAATCCCTGGTCTTCCCTGTTCATGGCCCCACCCTTGCCGCGGACCGCCGCCTGGCGCCGGAATCGCTCCGGCACCATCCCGGCCGCGCCTGCCTTGTCATACGCGCCCGCGAGCCCGTCATCCACGCTCTCGCCGCATGGGGCCCCTTGCATCGCTTCTCACTTTCCGTATGTTCGGTATAACTCGGTATACAATAAAACGGGAGGAGCAGATGGTGGTTTGTTTCCGGCGCGCCTTGCGCCGGGCTACGCTCGCCGGCCTCGGCGCCTTGCTGGTCGCGACGCTGGCCGGACCCGTGGTCCGGGCCGAGCAATGGCCGAGCCGCAACATCACGATGCTGGTGCCCTATGCCGCCGGCGGCGGCACCGACGTGATCGCGCGGGCGGTGGCGCAGAAGCTCGGCGAACGCCTGAAGACCACGATCATCGTCGAGAATCGGCCGGGGGCGGGTGGCAATATCGGCACGTCAGCCACGGCCCAGGCGCCGGCGGACGGTTACACGGTCCTGATCAGCAATATCGGGCCGATCGCCGTCAATCCGAGCCTGTTCAGGAACCTGCGGCACGATCCCGCTGATGTCCTGGCGCCGGTGACGCTGATCGCCAAGGCGCCGCTCGTGCTGCTCGTCCACCCCTCCGCCCATGTCGGCTCGATCAGGGAACTGGTCGACCTGTCGCGTTCGCGTGCCGAAGGCTTGACTTATGGAACCGCCGGCCAGGGCTCGGCCAACCATATCGCCACCGCGCTGTTCGCATTGATGACCCAGGCCAATCTCCGGCATGCGCCTTATCGCGGCGCCGGGCCGGCGCTGAACGACCTGCTCGGCGGCCACATCCCGATGATGTTCGCGACGCTGCCCTCGGCGATCGGCCACGTCAATAACGGCGCCCTGCGGGCCCTGGCGGTGACCACCGCCGAGCGCTCGCCGAGCGCGCCCGACATTCCCACCATGAGCGAGGCCGGCGTGCCGGGTTATGAGATGAGCGGCTGGTACGGCGTCTTCGTGCGCAAGGGCACGCCGCAGCCGATCATCGATCGCCTGCATGACGAGGTCGCCGCCGTCATCAATGCGCCCGACCTGCGGCGGCTACTCGAACTCGAGGGCGCCATGCCGGTCGGCAATACGCCGGCGGCCTTGGCAACCTTCGTCGCGGCCGAGCGCGCGCGATGGGCCAAGGTGACGGCCGAGGCCGGGATGACGATCGAGTGATGCGAACGGCAATGGAGATCGGACGATGACGGAAATGGCGGGAGATATCCGGCTGCTGCTGCTGGAGGGTGACGGCATCGGCGCCGAAATCAGCGCCGCGACGGTCGCGGTCCTCGACCAGGTGAGCCGGCTGCTCGCCTTCCCGATCGCCTATGAGCGGGCCGAGATCGGTTTCGCGGCGCTCGACAAGCATGGCTCGACCTTTCCGGAGGCCGTGTTGGCTTCCGCGCGGCAGGCCGACGGCATCATCCTCGGGCCAGTCTCGCATAACGACTACCCGCCGGCGGACAAGGGCGGGCTCAATCCGTCGGGCCAGTTGCGCAAGCAGCTCGACCTCTACGCCAATATCCGGCCGGCGCTCTCGCGGCCGGGCTTTCCGCCACGCTGCGGCAAGCCGCTCGACCTGGTCGTGGTGCGCGAGAATACCGAGGGGTTCTATTCCGACCGCTCGATGCATCAGGGCCCCGGCGAGTTCATGCCGACCCCCGATCTCGCCATATCCCTGCGCAAGGTGACGCGCGCGGCGTCGACCAGGATCGCCGAAAGCGCCTTCGCGCTCGCCGCGCAGCGTCGCCGCAAGGTCACCGCCGTGCACAAGGCCAATGTGCTCAGGGTGTCGGACGGCCTGTTTCTCGAATGCGTGCGTGGTGTCGCCGCGCGCTATCCCGACGTCGCCTATGACGAGAAGATCATCGACGCCATGGCGGCGCTGCTGGTGCGTGACGCCGGCGTTTTCGACGTGATCGTCACGACCAATATGTTCGGCGACATCCTGTCGGACCAGGCCTCGGAAATTTCAGGTAGTCTCGGGCTCGCCGCCTCGCTCAATGCCGGCACCGATCATGCCGTGGCCCAGGCCCAGCACGGCTCCGCCCCGGACCTCGCGGGCAAGGATCTCGCCAATCCGTGCTCGCTCATCGGTTCGGCGGGCATGCTGCTCGGCTGGCTCGGCGAGCGGCGCGGCGATCCGCGGCTGCTCGCCGCAGCCGGCCTGATCGAACGGGCCATCGACCGAGTCGTCGCCGACCCGGCGAGCCGCACCCGCGATCTCGGCGGCACGCTCGGCACCAAAGCCTTCGCCGCTTGCCTGATCGAGGCCTTGCCCGCGGCGATGGCGGACGACGCGGCCAACCCATGACCGCCGAAGCAAGAACAAGAGAAGGCAATGCCATGACGCGCATCGTCGCCATCAGGCGCAACCAATTCCTGGCGGCGCTATCCGCCCTGTTCGTCGCCGCGGCCTCGGCCGCCTCGGCGCAGACCTATCCGACGCGTCCGGTCACGCTGATCGTGCCCTTCGCCCCGGGGGCGGCGGCCGACAGCACGGCCCGCATCGTCGGCGAAGCCATGCGGCCGAGCCTCGGCCAGACGGTCGTCGTCGAGAACATGCCCGGCGCCGGCGGAACCATCGGCACGCTCCGGGCCAAGCGGGCGCCGCCCGACGGCTATACCATCGTGTTCGGCCATGTCGGCACCCAGGCCGCGGCCGTCTCGCTCTATCCCGCGCTCGGTTATGATCCGCGCGTCGATTTCGAGCCGCTCGGCCTGGTCGCATCGGCGCCGATCCTGCTTTATGCCCGCAAGGACTTCCCGGCATCGAACCTGCGCGAATTCATCGCCTATGCCCGGACGCGTGGGCCGGCCCTCAACGCGGCCCATAACGGCGCCGGCTCAATCCCGCATCTGAGCTGCGCGATGCTGGCCTCGATCGGCGGCTTCACGCCGACCTATGTGCCCTATCGCGGCACGGGCCCGGTGATGAACGACATGATGGGCGGCAATGTCGACTATTCCTGCGACATCCTCTCATCCGTCAGCCAGCAGGTGGCCGCGGGCGCGCTCAAGGGCATCGTCCTGGCCGGCCCGGTGCGTTCGCCTGCCGTGCCGGCGGTCGAGACCGCGGTGGAAGCGGGCGCGCCGGATTTCCAAGTCAAGGCCTGGATCGGCTTTTTCGCACCCAAGGGCACGCCGCCCGAGGTCTTGGCCGCGCTGCGGGCCGCGGTCTCCGCCGCGCTCGACGATCCCAGGACCAGGGCGCGCCTGGCGGAGCTCGGCTCCGACCTTCCCTCGCTAGAGGAGCGCCGCCCGGACTATCTGGCGAGCCTCGTCGCCAGCGAGATCGAGCGCTGGGGCAAGGTCATCCGCGAGCAGGGGATCACCGCCGCACCATGACCAGCCCGACCGAGCCAAGACTGCCTGCCGGCGCCTGCGATTGCCATGTTCACGTGGTCGGCCCGCGCGAGCGCTACCCGATGGTGCCGGAGCGCGGCTATACGCCGCCCGAGGCCTCGGTCGCGGCGCTCGTCGCGTTCCGGCAGAACCTCGGTATCGAACGCGCAGTCATCGTCCAGCCGAGCTTCTACGGCACGGATAATCGCTGCCTCGTGGCAGCCCTCGACGAGCTGGGGGCCGGTGCGCGCGGCGTCGCGGTGATCGCGCCCGATGCCGCCGATGCCGCGCTACGTACCCTTCATGGCCACGGCGTCCGTGGCGTCCGGATCAATCTGGAAAGCCAGGACGACCGCGACGCCACGGCCGCGGCCGAACGGCTCGGCGCGCTCGCGGGGCGGGTGGCGCCACTTGGCTGGCATGTCCAGCTGTTCGCGGCCGGCGAGGTCGTGGCGAGGCTCGCCCAGTTGATCGCCGATCTGCCGGCACCAGTCGTCATTGACCATTTCGGCATGCCGGCGGCCGATGAGGGCATCACGGGCAAGAATTTCAGCTGTCTGGTCGAGCTGGTTCAGGCCGGCCATGTCCATGTCAAACTGTCAGCGCCCTACCGGATCTCGCGCGATCCCGCCCATGCCGATGTCGCGCCGATCGCACGCGCACTGATCGAGGCAGCGCCGCACCGGATGCTCTGGGGCAGCGACTGGCCGCATACCAACAGGCTCTCGACGCTGGCCCCGACCGACATCCACCCCTACCGCCAGGTCGATGATCGTGCGGCGCTGCGGCTGGTCCTCGAAGCCTGTGGCGCGGACGATGTCAGGGACATGGTCCTGCGGCGCAATCCCGCGCGTCTCTACGACTTTCCCGAGGCGGCCATCGGCGGCTCCGCCGCGGATGGCCAGGGGTAGAGGCCGTCCGGCTCCCAAATCCGACCGCCGATCCGGCTTAGCCCGGCAGGCCCGGCTCGGTCGCGCCGAGGCTAGGCCGGCTTTGCATGACGCGCCACCAGGCCGCCAGCCGGGGATAGTCCGGGAGCAGGGCGCTTCCCTCCGGCGCCGCGGTGAAATAAGCGATCATCGGCGCGAGATGCAGGTCTGCAAGCGACCAGGCGCCGCCGACCAGTGGTCCCGCGCCGCCGTCATCCGCAGCCACCAGGTCGTCGAGCGCGGCGAGAAAACGCGTCGCGCCGTCGAGCCCGCTCCGGATCATCGCCTCGTCGGCCGGGCGCCCGAGGCGGGGGCCGAACACGCGCTGCGCGAAGACCTGCCGCACCAGGGGAATGTAACCGTAGGAATCGATCATCGAGATGATCTGCGCCATGCGCGCCCTTTCGCGCGGCAAGACTGGCTGCAGCGCCGGCCCGGCAAAGGCCTCGTCGACATAGCGGCTGATGGCGGCGGTCTCGTAGAGCACGAAACCGTCATGGACAAAGGTCGGCACCCGCCGGAACGGATGCAGCGCGAGATAGGCTTCCGGCATGTCCTCGGCGAACGGATTGACCTCGACATGCTCAAAGGCAACGGCCTTTTCGGCCAGCACCATCCTGACGATCCTGACATAGACGCTGTAATGGTAGCCGTGCAGCGTCGCGGTCATCGTGCGGCTCCCGTCGAGGTCATGCTCTGATGCGGGCGAGGTCGGAACTCAGGCGGCCTTCGGATGGGCGGTTCGGCGATAGGCATCCGGCGCCACGCCGGACGATCGCTTGAAGGCCTTGTTGAAGGCGGCTTCGGATTCGTAGCCGATGCTGCAGGCGACTTCCACCAGCGGCTTTTCCGAATGGCGCAAGAGATGGCCCGCGCGGAACCTGCGCCAGCGCGTCAGGTCGTCGGGCGGCGACTGACCGACTTTTCCTTGAAGCGCAGTGCGAAACCGGAGCGCGACATGCCCGCAGCCGTCGCCAAGGTCTCGACGGTCCAGTTCGACGCCACCTCCCTGTGCTGCAGTTTCAGCGCCGCGCCGATGCGACGGTCGGTGAGCGCGGCGAGCCAGCCGGCGTCCTTCTCGGCATCCAGCGTGCCGATATGGGTCCGGACCGCCTGCTCGAAGATGATATCGGCAAGGCTGCTGACCACCAGGCCCGATCCGAGACGGCGCTGCGCCGTCTCCATGGCGAGCAGCCACGCCTCAGCCGGCGGCGCGATCGACCGGGCTGCGCTGAAGCGCTTGCATGAAGATGGCCGGATCGACATTGCCGCCCGATGCGACGACGATCGCCGTGCGGCCCTGCAGGAGGCCCGGCCGCGCCAGCAGGGCGGCGAGCGCGACGGCGCCCCCCGGTTCGACCACGATCCGGAACTCCTCGTAGGCGAAGCGCATGGCATCGAGCACCTCGCCGTCATGGGCGACCGCGACCGCGGCCAGCCTGTCCCTGTTGATGGCGAAGGGCAGTTCGGCGGGCGTCGGCGCGAGCAGGGCGTCGCAGATCGAGCCTGCGATCTGCGCATTGCATTCCCTGGTGCCCGAAGCCAGCGATCGCCTGGTGTCCTCGAAGCCGGCCGGTTCCACCGCCCAGATCTCGGCTCGGGACCCGAGCGCCTCGACCGCAAGGCAGGTGCCGGCAGCGAGGCCACCGCCGCCGCAGGGCACCATGGCGACATCAACAGCGATGCCGGCCGCCGCCAGGTCCTCCAGCGCCTCGGCCACGGCGGTGCCCTGGCCGGCAATGACGAAGCGGTCGTCGCCCGGCGGAACCAGGGCGACCGCATTTTCGGCGGCGATGCGGGCGGCGATATCCTCGCGCCGTTCGGTGTATCTGTCATAGAGCACGACCCTGGCGCCCGCGGTCCTGGCCCGCGCGATCTTCACCATCGGTGCGTCGCAAGGCATGACGATGGTGCTCTCAAGGCCGAGCATGCGGCTGACCCCGGCGACCGCTTGGCCGTGATTGCCGGTCGAATAGGCGACGACACCGCCGGGAAATGTCGCCGGGTCGAGACGCGAGATGCAGTTATAGGCGCCTCGGAACTTGAAAGCGCCGGAGCGCTGCAGGTTTTCGCATTTGACGAAAACCTTGCCGCCGCTGACCGCGTCGAGCTGTTCGGAGCGCAGCAGGGGCGTGCGGATAGCGACACCGGCGAGCCGGGCGCGCGCGTCGAGAATATCGGCGGCAACCGGGAGTCGCATGGTCATGGTGTCCCCCTCAATGTGACAGGATGCGCGACAAGAAGAGGCGGGCGCGCTCGGACTTCGGTGTGGCGAAAAAGGCTTCGGTCGGCGCCACCTCGACGATCACACCCTGGTCCATGAAGACGACGCGATCGGCGGCGCGGCGGGCAAAGCCCATTTCATGGGTGACCACCGCCATGGTCATGCCGTCCTGCGCCAGTTCCTGCATGACACCAAGGACTTCGCCGATCATTTCCGGATCGAGCGCCGAGGTCGGCTCGTCGAACAGCATGGCGACCGGATCCATCGCCAGTGCCCGGGCGATGGCGATGCGGTGCTGCTGGCCACCGGAGAGCTCGGCCGGATAGGCCTTGGCCTTGTCGGGCAGCCCAACGCGGGCAAGCAATGTCTCGGCCTTGGCTTCGGCCTGGTCGCGCGGGCGCTTCAGCACGCGCATCGGAGCAAGGCAGATGTTCTCCATGACCGAGAGATGCGGGTAGAGCTCGAAATGCTGGAACACCATGCCGATGCGGGCGCGCAAGGCGGTCAGGTCGGCGCGGCGCGCGCCGATATCCAAGCCGTCGACGGTCACCGCGCCGCCGTTGAAGGGTTCGAGGCCGTTGATGCATTTGATCAGGGTGCTCTTGCCGGAGCCCGACGGGCCGCAGATGACGACGACCTCGCCGCGTTCGATGGTGAGATCGCAGCCCCTGAGGATCTCGATCGCCCCATAGCTCTTGCAAAGCCCCGTCATCACGATCATCGGATCGCGCGCGTCCCGCTGCGGCCTGTTGCCGGCCTCGCCCGGTGCCGATACCGGCGTCAAGCCTGTTGGTGCCAGGTTCATTCGGTCCTCCCTTGCCGCAGCCTGCCGGCGCAGAACGCGCCCGTGGCGCAGATCAGGAAATAGATGACCGCCACGAAGACGTAGATTTCGATGAGGCGGTTGTCGCGGTTCGCAATGATGCTCGCCGATGTCATGAGGTCTCGGAGCGATATGACGTAGACGAGCGAGGTATCCTGGAACAGGACGACGGCCTGGGTGATCATCAAGGGCAGCATGGTCTTGAAGGCCTGCGGCAGGATCACGAAACGCAGCGTCTGCACATAGCTGAGCCCGGAGGCAAAGGCGGCATGCCATTGGCCACGGCGCACGCCCTGGATGCCGGCCCGGATGATCTCCGAATAATAGGCAGCCTCGAACAGCACGAAGGCGATGAGGGCGGCGTGCAGCGCGCCGACGGCCTGGCCGAGCAGCAGCGGCACCAGGAAATAGAACCAGAAGATGACCAGGACGAGAGGGATGGCCCGGAAGCCGTTGACATAGGCCGCCGCGAGGGCGGCGAGCACCGGCCGGCGCGACAGGCGGGCCGTGGCGAGGCCGAGGCCGAGCACGATGCCGCCGACCATGGCGACGACCGTCAGGAACAGGCTGAGAGCCAGCCCCTCGACCAGGAAGGGCAGGGCCTTCGCGATGACCGCGAGGTCGAAACGAGCATCCGCCATCATCTTGGCTCCACGCCGCCGGGAAGTGCGGTGCGTCGCTCGAGGCCGCGCATGACGCCGGTCACGGCAAGCGCGATGACGAGATAGATGACGGTCGCCGCGGTGAAGGCCTCGAAACCCTGGAAGGTGTAGCTTTCGATCTGCCGGCTTTGCGCGGTCAGTTCGAACACGCCGATCGTCAAGGCCAGCGCCGAGTTCTTGAACACGGTCAGGAAGTCCGAGGTCATCGGCGGCAGCACCAGCCGGAAGGCCTGCGGCAGCAGCACGAAGCGATAGGCCTGGAACAGGCTCATGCCGCTCGCCAGGGCGGCCATCCTCTGGCCGCGCGACACCGCCTGGACACCCGAGCTGACCTGGACCGCGACGCGCGCCGACGTGAACAGGCCGAGCGCGACGATCGCGGTCCAGAATTCCGGATAGGGCAATTCGCGCTTCAACCAGAACCCCAGCCGCGCCGGCAGCAGTTCCGGCACGACGAAGAACCACAGGAACAACTGGAGCAGCAGCGGCACGTTGCGGAACAGCCCGACATAGAGGCCGGCCATGGCGCGCGCGGGCCGGCTCGGCAATGTGCCGACCAGGCCGACGAGCGTGCCCGCCGCAAGGGCGAACAGCCAGGCGGCGAGCGATATGACGAGGGTGAGCCCGAGCCCTGAAACCAGCCACCCGAGATAAGGCGGCTCGATCAGGATCGACCAGTTCCAGGCATAGTTCATGGCGCACCTCCAGCGACGGCCAGCGTCTCACTCAGGGATCGCCTGGAGCTTGAAGGCGGCCGCGAGATCGGGCGAAAGCGGTACGGAGAGACGGCTGAACCAACTGTCGTAGAGCGCCTGGAGTTCGCCGGAACGGGTCATCCGGGCGATGGTCGCATTGACCAGGGTGAGGAAGACCGTGCTGTTTTTCTGGATCATCATGCCGTAGGGGTCGAACGACCGCGGTCGGCCGACCACCGCGTAGTCGGCGGGATTGGCGGTCGACGCCCGCAGGCCGAACAGCAGGATGTCGTCGGTCGAGAAGGCATCGGCGCGCCCGGTCGACAGCGCCAGGAAGCCTTCCGAATTATCCCGGACCGGAACGATCCGAACATTCAGCTTGGCGGCTTCGATCAGCGCCTTGATCAGGCGCTCGGGCGTGGTGTTGATCGGCAGCGCGACGGCCTTGCCGTCGAGGTCCTCGACCTCACGGATGCCGGATCCGGCTTTCACCAGCAGGCGCGTGGTCGAGATGAACGGCGTCGCGCTGAAATCGACCTGCGATTGTCGCGCGATGGTGTTGACCGTCGATCCGCATTCGATGTCGACGGTGCCGTTGGCGACCAGCGCGATGCGGTTCTGCGGATTGACCGCAACGAAGTTCACCGCGAGGTTCGGCCGGTCGAGCTTCAGTTTCACCGCCTCGACCACCTTCATGCAGATGGCGATCGAATATCCGACCGGCCTGCGGGCGTCGTCGAGATAGGAGAACGGAATGGACGCTTCGCGATAGCCGATCGTGATGACGTTCTTCTGCCTGATGCGGTCGAGCACCGCGTCGCTGGATTGAGCCTGAGCCGCACCGCTGATGAGGCATGCCGCGCCGGCTAGAGCATGATCGCCTCAGATTGAAGCATATCCGGCATTGGCGAGGTAGTTGGCGCATTCACTCGGGGCGAACGCCTCGAGGGTGATGCCGATGCGCCGCCAGGTGTCTTCCAGTTTGCGTTCCGCAGCGGCGCGCAGGAGATGC